>CAVYXQ010000001.1:0-585731 GCA_963772555.1 uncultured Alphaproteobacteria bacterium
TATTTTCCGCTACGCATTCTCGAATATTCCACGATTGCGGACTCCGGGCGGCGCCGGCGTGGACCGCGGCGGTAACGGTGTCACGATCGCCTACGAGATGCTTGAGCGCGGGGGAAATCTCGATCCATGACGATCGATGGTTCACCTATCCGTGGGGGGTCAACGGCGGCGAGCCGGGAATGCGCTCGACCAAGCGGCTGGTGCGCAAAAACGGCCCCGCGGAAAACATTCCGTCGAAGTGCGACCGCATCCATGTCGAGCCAGGCGATGTACTGCATTTCAACACCTGGGGCGGCGGAGGATGGGGCGACCCGCTGAAGCGGGAGCCGGAGAAGGTCGCGGCCGACGTCGCCCGCCGTCTCGTCACCGCGAAAGGCGCAGCGCGTTACGGGGTGGTCGTCAGCCCCGACGGGCGCCTGGATGCTGTGGCGACCGAGAGGCTAAGGCGGGACATGGCCGCCAAGCGCGGCTCGACCGCTGTTTTCGATCGCGGCTTCAAGTCGATCGCGGAATTGCGCGCTCGCTGCAAGGCGGAGACGGGCTTCGATCCGCCGAGCGAGCCGCGCTTCAGGACGACGTACAAGATTGCGGCCGAATAGCGGGGCGGGACAATGTCGACAGGCGCCGACGAGGAACTGGACGAGAATTACGCCCGCGTACTCTTATCACGCCGCTCAAGTTTGGGGGCGCGCCGGCGTTGATCCTTGTCGATTTCGCCCAGGCCTACTTCGAGCCGACCTCGCCGCTGTTCGGCGGCGAGGGCTGTAGGACCGCGCTCGCTTCAGCGCTGAAACTACGGGAGTCCGCGCATGAATACGGCCTTCCGGTCGTTCTCACCGAAGTCGTCTATCGCAAGGGCGGGGCCGACGGCGGCGTTTTCTTCCGGAAGACGCCAGTGCTGTCGTGTTTTCTGGCGGGCAGCGCGACCCAGCGCTATGCCGGCGGGCCGTCGCCTCGTGACGACGAAATCGTCGTCGCCAAGCGATATCGAGCGCCTTCTTCGGCACGAGCCTCGGGCGACCCTGACATCTGCGGGCGTCGACAGCCTCGTTATCACCGGGCTGACGACCTCGGGATGCGTGGCGCGACCTGGTCGACAGCATGAGGGCCGGTCACCACGATCGTGGCGCGAGAAGGCGTCGGCGACCGCGACCCGCGACCGCACGAGGCGAACCTCTACGACATGAACGCGAAATATGCCGACGTCGCGCCCGAAACCCGGGTCGCCGAATACTTCCGCTCGTGCGCGCACTGGCGCTCGCCCGACGGCCGATAGCAGCGCTCAAAGCAGGAGAGACCGATGAGAACAATGGTTGTCACATACGCGGGTCCCTGATGCTGGGCTCGCGGGACCCGCGGCGGCCGACGGCGTCGCCAACTCGAAAGCCTTGATCGAGAAATATTCTAAGCTCCCGTCCTTCGTGGCGCCGGGCCCGGCGTTCGACGCCAAGGCCTGCATGAAGGACAAGAAGATCTTCGCGATCCCGCTGACCGACGACAATCCGTTCGAAGTCGCGATCCTGGGCGGCATGCAGAACGCCGCCAAGATCGTCGGCTTCGATTTTCACGCTGGCAGACCCAGCTCTCGCCTGACCAATGGACCAGGGGATCAACAAGGCTGTCGAGGAGCACTACAGTCTGATCGATCTCGTCGGCGGCCTGCCGCCGGAAATATTGCGCCGCAGATCGGCGAGGCGCGCGGCAAGGGCGTCAAAGTGGTGACGACCCACGACTATGACTTCACCCAGACGCCGCCGACTTTTCTCGACGGCTCCGGCGGACAGACTACGTGACGGTCGGCAAGCTGATCGCCGCCTGGACGATCGCCAAGACCGGAGGAAAAGTGAACGCGCTGGTGGCCGGGCCGGACGAGATCACGCCGACGACCCCGCTCAAGGCCGCGATCCTCGACTATTTCAAGCAGAACTGCCCGGACTGCAAAACGAAGTACATCAATACGCCGGCAGCCGAATGGGCGACGAAGATCCAGCCCGCCGTGCAGGACGCGCTGCTGGCCGATCCGTCGATCAACTACGTCCTGCCCATCTATGATTCGATGTCGCAGTTCGCCGTGCCGGCCATCCAGGCGGCAAATTCGAAGGCGAAAATCGTCTCCTACAACGGCACGCCCTTCGTGCTCGACATGATGCGTGACGGCGATATCGTCGAGATGGACGTCGGCAAATCGCTGGGCTGGGTGGGCATGGCGGGCATCGACGCCGACATGCGTCTCCTGTGCGGGCTGAAGCCGGTGACAGAACTCAACACACCCGCCTTTATCTTCGACAAACCAATGTCGCGACTGCGGGCAAGCCGGCCACCTTCGACAACGGCTATGGGGACGCGCACATTGGGGGCTTCAAGAAGCTCTGGGGCATTCAATGAACTCAGCCGTTCCGGCCGCGCGACCCGCGGCCGGCGCGTGGCCGGGGACGCATTGGTCGTCGAGAACCTGTCGAAGCGCTTCGGCGGCGAACTGGCGCTGAACGGCGTCAGTCTCTCGGTGCGCCGCGGCGAGGTGCACGGCCTCCTCGGCGCCAACGGCTCCGGAAAATCGACGCTGATCAAGATCCTGGCCGGGTTTCATGCGCCTGAGCCGGGCGGGAGCATGCGGTTGTTCGGCGCCGAGTTGCCCCTGCCGGTGCGCGCCGACGAAGCCAAGGCGCTCGGGCTCGCTTTCGTCCATCAGAACCTGGCGCTGATACCATCGCTGTCGCTGACCGAGAACATGCGCCTGACGCATTTCGCGACGGCGCCCGACTGGCGCATATCCTGGCGGCGCGAGCATGACTCCGTGGCCGCGACGCTCGCCCGATACGGCTTGAGGCTCAATCCGCGAGCGCCCGTTTCGAGCCTCTCCTCGGCGGAGCAGGCCCTGTTCGCCATTGTTCGCGCGGTCGAGGACCTCGGGCCGGCGGTCGACTTGGCGGGTCGCAACCGGCTTCTGGTGCTGGATGAGCCGACGCCGTTCCTGCCCCGCGTCGGCGTCGATCAATTGTTCGCGCTCGTCCGCCGGATCGTGTCGGAGGGCGCGAGCGTCATCTTCGTCAGCCACGACATTGCCGAAGTGATGGAGATCACCGATCGCGCGACCATCCTGCGCGACGGCCTGCTGGTGGACGTGCTGAACACGCGGTCCGCCTCGCATGAGGATTTCGTCGAGCGGATCGTCGGCCGCTCGGTTACTCTCTTTCACGTTCATAAGCTCGGCGCCGCGAAACGCTCGACCGTCGCTCGCATCAGCGACCTCACGGCGCCGGGCCTCGGCCCGGTCGGCATCGAGGTCGGCAAGGGTGAAATTGTCGGCTTGACGGGCCTCATCGGCTCGGGTTTCGACCGGGTTTGCGCCGCGACCTATGGCGCAGCGCCGGCGCTCGGCGGCCGGCTCGAACTGGAGGGAGACGGTTCGATCGATCTCGCTGAAATCGAACCGCCGCGCGCGATTCAAGCCGGGCTCGCCTATCTGCCGGCCGATCGTCTCGGCGCGGCCGGCGTCGGCGGGCTTTCGGTCGCCGAGAACGAGATGCTGCCCGTGCTCGAACGGATGCGCGGCCGTTTTGGTCTCGACCGGCGGCGAATGGCCCGGACCGCGCTCGAACTTGGCGCAACGTTCAACGTGAAGCCGAACGCGCCACTCCTGCCGCTGATGGCGCTTTCCGGCGGCAACCAGCAGAAGGCGCTCGTGGCCAAATGGCTGCAGACAAAGCCGCGGCTCATTCTGCTGGACGAACCGACCCAGGGCGTCGATGTCGGCGCGCGCCAGCAATTGCTCGCGGCCCTCGACGAGGCGAGCCTCGGGGGAGCAGGAATTCTGCTCGCTTCGACCGACTGGGAGCAACTGGCGCAGATTTGCCATCGGGTGATCGTGTTCGCGCGCGGTCTGGCGGTGATGGAACTGACGGGCGCGCGGCTGAACGAGGAAACAATCGCCGAATGCTGCTATCATTCGATGACCCGCATCGCCTGATCGCACCCGCATCTGCGGGCGCGGCGCAATGAGCGAAGTCGACCACGAGGCTCTCCACGCGTATGAAGCGCGGATCGTCGCCCTCGAGGCGAAGCTGAAGGCGATCGAGACCCAGTTCGTCGGTCAGGCCGAGGCAGCCCAGCCCTTCGAGTTCAAGACGGCGGCGGAAAAATTCGGCCTTTTGGTCGCCTGGGCAATTCTGATCATCGGGTTCGGCCTTTTGACGCCGACGATGTTCACCTGGCCGCCCTATGCCTCGATGCTGGGCTTCGATTCCATCATCGTCGTCCTCACCCTTGCCCTCATCCTCCCGCTGACAGCGGGCGATTTCGACCTGTCGGTTGCGAGCACGCTGACGCTTTCGGCGATGATCGTTGCGATCCTCAACGTCAGGAACGGCGTCCCCATCCCCGTCGCGGTCGCGGTCGCGGTCGCGATCGGCGCCCTGATCGGCGCGGTCAATGCGTTCTTCATCCTCTATTTCCGCATCCATTCGCTCATCGTCACGCTCGGCGTCGGCTATTTCGTCAACGGCGTGGTGCTTTGGGTTTCCAATTCCGCCGTCGTGTTCGGCCAGTCGCTGACGTCTCTGGTCAAAGTCGTCTTCACGACGAGGCTTTTCGGCATTGCGCTCCTCTTCTGGTACGCCCTGATCCTGACCATCGGCCTCTGGTATCTGTTCGAGTTCACGGCGACCGGGCGGCGGCTCCTGTTTGTGGGCCGCGGCCGCGAGGTTGCGCGGCTTTCGGGCGTCAAGGTCGAACGAGTGCGCGCCGGCGCACTCATCGCTTCAGGGATCATCGCCGCGCTCGCGGGCGTCCTCTATGTCGGCATGCGAGGCTCCGCCGATCCGAGTTCCGGGCAGGCCTTCCTGCTGCCCGCCTTCGCTGCGGCCTTTCTCGGCTCGACGGCGATCTATCCCGGCCGCTTCAATCCCTGGGGGGCGTTCGTCGCGGTTTTTTTTCTGTCGACCGGCATCCTCGGGCTCAATTTTCTCGGTGCCGACAGTTACGTCCAGAACTTGTTCTACGGCGGCGGGCTGGTTATCGCGGTTTCGATCTCGCAACTCGTGCGCAAGCGCCAGGCGATGGACTGATCGATCGCCATCGCCGCAAGGATTTTCTGGAGGAGGAAGAGGACTCAAATGAGCAAACCAGATCTCGGCGCTGCCCTGCGCGCCGGTCAGTTCGTAGTCGCTCCTGGCATTCACGACATGATCGCGGCCGTTCTCAGCAACGAGGTCGGCTTCGATTTTGTCTACGCGTCCGGCTTCTGGCTGACCGCGTCAGCCTACGGGCTCCCGGACGCCGGAATCGCCACCTATACGCAAATGCTAGACCGGGTTTCGACGCTCACGCGAACGGTGAACGCTGGGGTGATCGCGGACGCGGATACGGGCTACGGCGGTCTTCTCAACGTCCATCACACCGTGCTCGGCTATGAAGCGGCTGGCGTGGTCGCGATCCAGATCGAGGATCAGGAGTTTCCCAAGAAATGCGGACATACGCCCAACAAGCGGGTCGTGCCCGTCGAGGACATGGTGGAAAAGGTCAAGGTCGCATGCGCCGCGCGACGCAAAGCCGACGGCATGCTCGTCATCGCTCGCACCGACGCGAGGCAAACGGATGGCTTCGAGGGCGCAGTCCGGCGCGGCCTCGCCTATGGCGAGGCAGGGGCCGATATTGTGTTCCTTGAAGCGCTGGAGAGCGAAACGGAAATGCGCGAAGCCTGCGCGCGGATACGAAAGCCGATGATGGCGAACATGGCGGATGGGGGGAAGACGCCGATCCGCTCAGGGGCCGAACTGGCGGAAATCGGCTACGCGCTGGCGATTTTTCCTTCGATCACCGGGCTCGCATCGGCCGCGGCGACGGAAAAGGCGCTGCAAATCCTCAAGGCGGAAGGCACCAGCGTCTCGCCCGAACTGCCGCTATACAGCTTCAAGAAGTTCAATTCGCTGATCGGCTTCGAAGAGGTCTGGGCCTTCGATCGCCGCTGGGCGCGCCCCGGAAAACAGCTTGAGTCGAGTGGCGCGGAGGGGTGATCTGCTGATCGACTTTGCTAGGTCACTCCCGCGGCGTCGCCCAGGGGCGCGCGGAGGCATCTTCGGCGCGGAAGCGGTCGATGCGGGCTTGCTCCGCCCGTGTGAGATCGACGTCGTCCCAGCCATTGAGAAGCTGGGTCTTCCAAACCGGATCGATAGCGAAGGATACGACGAGGTTTCCGGCGACAATCGTCTGCGCGGAAAGGTCAATGTGAACGCGCCCTCCCCCGGCGACGACCTGCGACGTCAAAAGCGCCTCAACGTCCGTCTCTGAGACCCGCGCCGGCAGAAGGCCGTTCTTCACTGCATTGGAGGCGAAAATGTCGCCGAAGCTCGGAGCTGCGACGCATCGGACGCCAAAGTCCGCAAGCGCATAAACCGCCCCTTCGCGCGACGAGCCGCAGCCAAAATTGCGCCGCGCGATCAGGAGCGCGGCCCCAGCCCGAGTCGGATGGTCGATCGGATTGTCGCGCGGCGAGCCGCTGGCGTCCCGGCGTAGGTCATGGAGCAGAAAGCGGCCGTAGCCTTCGGAGCGCGGATGCTTGAGGAAACGCGCGGGGATGAGCTGATCGGTGTCGATATTGGCCTGCGGCAACGTGATCGCCTTCGTTTCCAACGCGGTGAAACGCTCCATGGCGCCGCTCCTCAGACCCGGCCCGCGAGCAGATCGCGTGCGTCCGTCAATCTGCCTGTCACGGCGGCCGCGGCGGCCATCGCGGGCGACATCAGATGGGTGCGCGAACCCGGTCCCTGTCGTCCCTTGAAATTGCGATTGGTCGTCGAGGCGCAGCGCTCGCCTGCGGGCACGGAATCGCCGTTCATCGCCACGCACATCGAGCACCCGGAATCGACCCACTCGAGACCCGCATCCTGGAAGATCTGCGAAAGCCCCTCCTCTTCGGCCTGCCGCTTCACGACAAGCGAGCCAGGCGACACGAGGCCCGGCACGACCGACTTGCGCCCGGCGAGCACGGCCGCCGCCGCGCGCAAGTCTTCGATGCGCGCGTTCGTGCAGGAGCCGATGAACACCCGATCGATGCGAATGGCGGTCAGCGGCGTCCCGGGCGCGAGACCCATATAGGCGAGGGCGTCGCGTACCGCCTCGGCGCGGCCCTCATCCGCAAAGCTGGCGGGATCGGGTGTCGACGCGTCAATCGTCGCAGCGTGCTCGGGGCTGACGCCCCAGGTTACGGTGGGCGCGACGTCACTCGCGTCAAACGACAGTTCAGCGTCGAATTCCGCGTCCTCGTCGCTGCAAAGTGCGCGCCAATCCTCGACCGCGCGCTCAAACGCGTCGCCCTTGGGCGCAAAGGCGCGGCCGCGCAGAAACTCGAAGGTTGCTTCGTCAGGCGCGATCAGCCCGAGGCGCGCTCCCGCCTCGATCGCAAGATTGCACAGTGTCATGCGTCCTTCCATCGACAAGGCGCGCCCGCCCGCGCCCGCGTATTCGATGGCGTGGCCCTGCGCGCCGTCGGCCCCGATGCGCGCGATGAGGCTCAGCGCGAGATCCTTGGCCGACAGGCCGACCCCGAGCGCCCCACTGATTGCTATGCGCATGCGCTTCGGCCGTTTCTGCCAAAGCGTCTGGGTCATCAGAACATGCGCCGCTTCGGACGCGCCGATCCCGAAGGCGTAAGCGCCGAACGCGCCGTGCGTCGACGTATGGCTGTCGCCGCAAACGATCGTCAGGCCCGGCAGCGTCAATCCCTGTTCCGGCGCGACGACGTGCACGATTCCCTGGCGCGGATCGTCGAGTCCGATCAACCCGATCCCCGCACGCGTCGTATTGTCTTCGAGCTGGCGAAGCATGCGGGCGAAATCGCCGTCGCCGAGGCCCAGGCCGCGCTCGCGCGTCGGCACGTAATGGTCCGCGACCCCGAAGGTGAGTTCGGGATGCACGACACGCCCGCCCCGTCCCGCGACCTGATCGAATGCAAGGAATGACCCCTCATGCACGAGGTGGCGGTCTATCCAGATGAGGCTGGTCCCGTCCTCGCGGGTCGTAATCGCGTGGGCGTCCCAAAGCTTGTCGATGAGGGTGCGGCCAGTCTCTGACATCTTCCAATAGCGACTTTGCCGCTGAACTCGGGCCTGAGGGGCACATGATGTATCATAAGCTGGACATTTAGAAGACTATTCGAGAAGCTTGAGCTGTCCCGGCGTCGTTGGCCAAGCGAGCCGGCCCGGTGCCGGCCCGGCGCCGCGCCCGAAAACACCACCGGAAAAATCCTACGTGGCCCAAGTTCGTAAGCGCCGCTTCTTCGATGCTGTAACCTCATGCGCAGGGCATTCAACGTTGGGTAGGCCCGCCTTGTCCGCCGACTTCGGCGGCTCGGGAGTTGCAGCTATTTGGGAAAGTGGCCATGACGGACGAAATCGACGCTTCACCGACACCCCGGTCGCTCGAATCGCGGATCGCCGAGGCCGGCGTCGTGGTGGCGCCCGGAGTGTACGACGCGCTCACCGCCTCACTCGCTGCTTCTGCCGGGTTCGAGGCGCTCTATCTCTCCGGCGCGGCAATCGCCTACACTAGGCTCGGCCGCCCCGACATTGGCCTTATGTCGTCGACCGAAGTCGCCGACGCGCTCGCCCACGTGTGCGAACGGGTCGAGACGCCGATTATTGTCGACGCCGACACCGGTTACGGCAACGCCCTCAACGTGGAGCGGACTGTGCGGTTGTTCGAGCGGGCGGGAGCGGCTGCGATCCAGCTCGAGGACCAGACTTTTCCCAAGCGCTGCGGCCATCTCGAGGGCAAGGGCATCGTGGCGATGCATGAGATGGTCGGCAAGATCCATGCGGCGGTCGACGCGCGGCGGCGAACCCAAACGCTCATCATTGCCCGCACTGACGCCATCGCCGTCGAGGGATTCGAGTCCGCGATCCAGCGCGCCAAATGTTATGCGGACGCGGGCGCTGACATTCTCTTCGTCGAGGCGCCGCGGACGCGCGAGCAGCTCAGCGCGGTCGCAAAAGCGCTGGGCGCCCGCGCGCCGCTGCTCGCGAACATGGTCGAGGGCGGGAAGACGCCGATCCTCTCGGGACCGGAGCTGGAAGCGCTCGGTTTTCGCCTCGTCATATTCCCGGGCGCGATCGTCAGGGCGCTCGCCCGGGCCGCCCGCGACTTCTACGGGGTGCTCAAACGCGACGGCACAACCGATGCATTTCGGGACCGCATGTTCGACTTCGAGGCGCTGAACCGCATTCTGGGGACGGCGGACGTGCTCGCGCGGGGACGGGCTTACGACAGCGGCGACCGGACCGAGGGCCCGACCCGATGAGCGCGCTCGATCCCGTGACGCTTGCGGTGCTGAACGGGCGGCTCGAGCAAATCGCGGACGAAATGGACGCAACGCTCTATCGCTCGGCCTTTAATCCCATAATCGCGGAGGCGCGAGACGCCTGCCACGGCATCTATCACGCAGAGACTGGCGCGACGTTGGTACAGGGCACGACGGGTCTGCCGATCTTCGTCGGCGCCATGGCCTTCGCGGTGAAAGCGGTTATCGAGAAAGTCGCGCGCGAAGGCGGTCTCGAGCCTGGCGACACATTCCTTTTCAACGATCCTTATGACGGCGGTACGCATCTCAATGATTTCCGGCTGGTGCGGCCGTTGTTTCGCGACGGCAAACTCTTCTGCTGGCTGGCGTCCGCGGGCCACTGGCTGGACATAGGCGGCAACGTGCCCGGCGGCTTCAACGCGCGAGCGACGGAGAGCTTTCAGGAAGGCGTGCGCATTCCGCCGGTGAAGCTGATCGCGCGCGGCAAGATCAACGCCGATATCATTGCGATTCTCGCCGCCAACTCCAGGTCCCCGCAAAGCAACTACGGCGACCTCGTGGGTCAGCTAAACGCGCTCGATCTCGGCGAGCGGCGTCTGAAGGCGCTCCTTGACGATTACGGGGAGGGCGTTGTCGGCGAGGCCCTCGGCGCCTTCACCCGGCGCGCGGAGACGCTAATGCGCGCCAATATCGGCGCGCTGCCGGATGGCGCCTTCAGTTTCGACGACTATCTCGACAACGACGGCGTCACTGACGAGCCGCTGACGATCGCGCTCGATCTGACGATCGGCGGTGACGAAATGACCCTCGACTTTTCCCGCTCCTCCGGCCCATGCGCCGGACCGCTCAACATAGCGCGCTCGACCGCCGTCGCGAGTTGCTACGTGGCCCTAAAGCACGTTTTCACCGACGTCCCTGCAAACGCCGGCTGTCTCGCGCCGATCCGATTCATCATACCCGACACGACGCTGCTCGCGGTTCGTGCGCCAAAGCCGGTCGGCGGCTACACCGAAACGATCCTGCGCGTGATCGGCGTCATCTTCGGCGCGCTTGCCAAGGCTATGCCGGATCGCGCGATCGCGGCGCCGTTCGGCACCATCAACGCGCTTTCGCTCGCAGGCAAACGGGCGAATGGGCAGAGCTGGGTGATGTTCTCGTTCTTTGGCGGCGGGCTCGGCGGCAATCCGGAGACCGACGGCCTCAATCACGGCAACAACCCGATCTCGATGGCGACAATTCCCCCGGTCGAGATCCTCGAAGCCGCCTATCCCATCGCCTTCACCCAATGGGCGCTGAGGCCCGACAGCGCGGGTGCGGGAATGCATCGCGGGGGACTCGGCGCAATCTACGAGATCGAGGCGCTGGCGCCGGGAGGCGCGGATGTTTTCCTGCTCGGCGAGCGAGGGCGCTACGCGCCCTTCGGCGTCAATGGCGGGGGACCGGCGGCGCTCAATCGCTTTTTCTGGCAGACCTCGACTGGCGAGGACTCGCCTCCGCTCGCCTCGAAAGTAACGGACGTCAGGATTCAGCGCGGCCAGCGCATCAGGCTGGAGACGCCCGGCGGCGGCGGTTGGGGCGATCCGTTGGCAAGACACCCGACGCTGGTCGCCCGTGACCTGCGCTTGGGCTATCTTACGCCCGAAGCTGCGCGCGAACAGTACCGTGTGATCGCCGACGACAAAGGCGACGTGGACTTGGCCGCCACAACGAGTCTGCGCGCGGAACACCGGCCTTGAACGCGCCCGCCAGGAATGCCGCGACCGTCGTTGGCGTCGACGTCGGGGGAACCTTCACCGACGTCTTCTGGTTCGACGAATCCGAGCGACGTTTCGCCATCGCCAAGACGCCCTCGCATCGCGGCGACGAGGCGGTCGGGTTCATCGAGGGGCTGAAGCGCCTCGGCCCGATCGAGGACATGGGCTCGATCGTCCATGGCACGACGGTCGGCACCAACGCGCTTCTCGAGCGCAAGGGCGCGCGCATCGGAGTGATCACGACGCGCGGCTTCCGCGACGTGCTCGAAATGCGCCGGCGTGATCGTCCTCACACCTGGGGCCTTTGGGGCGATTTCACGCCCGTCGCCGACCGCGACATGCGCCTCGAAGTCGACGAACGCGTCCTTGCCGACGGAGCCTTGCGAACACCCGTCGATCTCGCCAAGGTCAAGGACGCTGCTCTGGCCTTGCTCGAAAAGGGAGCCGAGGCGCTCGCGATCATCTTCATCAACGCCTACGCCAATCCCGCCAACGAGCGCGCCGCCGCGGCAGCCGCGCGACGCGTCTGGCCGAACAGGCACGTTTCGGCCTCATCCGAGATTTTGCCCGAGATTCGCGAATTTGAGCGCGCGTCGACGACCGCGCTCAACGCCTATCTTCAGCCCGTCGTCGGGTCCTATTTGGAGAAACTGAACAGCGCTCTCGCCCGGGACGGTTTCGGGGGACAGTTTCATATCGTGCAGTCGAACGGCGGCGTGATGTCGACCGCGACGGCGCTGATGCTTCCGGTGCGGACAGCCCTCTCTGGCCCCGCGGCAGGCGTCATCGCCGCGGCAGCGATCGCACACGCCGCAGGTTACAAGGATGTGATCACCGCCGATCTCGGCGGCACGTCGTTCGACGTCTCGCTGATCGCGGAGGGCGCCTCGACCCTGGCGGCGCAGACTACGATCGACTTCGGGCTCGTCATTCGGACGCCCATGATCGAGATCACCACGATCGGCGCCGGCGGCGGTTCGATCGCCCATGTCGACCGCGGCGGCTTATTGCACGTCGGGCCGGAAAGCGCCGGATCGCGGCCGGGCCCCGCCTGCTACGGCCAAGGCGGCGAGCGCCCGACGCTGACGGACGCCAATGTCGTGCTTGGACGCATCAACGCCGAGCGCCCGATCGGCGGCGACCAGGCCGGTCTCGATATTGAGGCCGCCAAGGAAGCGATCCTGAAGCATATCGGGGCGCCGCTCGGGCTTGGCTCCGTAGAAGCCGCCGGCGCGATCGTCCGGGTCGCCAATGCTCGTATGGCCCGTGCGATCCGGCTCATCTCGATCGACCGCGGCCACGACCCCGGAAGCTTCGCAATCATGGCGTTTGGCGGAGGCGGCGCGTTGCACGCGGGCGCGCTGATCGGCGAAGTCGGTCTCTCTCGCGCGATCGTGCCGCGCTTTCCTGGCATCGTCAGCGCGTTGGGCTGCGTGATCGCCGACCTCAGGCATGATCACGTCGAGACCGTCAACATGATGCTCGATGGTCTCCAGGCGGATACGCTTGAAAAGAGGATGGTCGCTTCAGGAGAAGTCGCCAAGGCTGTGGTTGAAGCGGCCGGTATCGCAGTCGAACGGGTCGAGGTGATCTATGAACTCGACATGCACTACCTGGGCCAGACGCACACGATTTCCGCACCGCTTCCAGTGAGTTTGAAGGGAGGTCGCGTCGGGTTAAACGGCGAGATCGTCCGCACGGCCTTCGAGCAGAGCTATCGTCGGCAGTTCAGTCGCCTCTTGCCCGACATTCCGGTGCGGATCGTGTCGCTGCGCACCGCCGCGATCGGCCGGCGTCCCCATTTCGATCTGGCGGCCCTCAAGCCCGCGCCAGGCCTCGTCCTCGAAGCCGCGCGGCGGGGAACGCGCTCTGTCTGGTTTGCGGGCTCCTGGCTCACGTCGACTCTTTGGTCGCGGCTCGACCTGCCGTGCGGGGCGGTCGTCGAAGGGCCGGCCGTCATCGAGCAGAGCGACGCGACGACACTGGTCGACCCGGGCCTCGTCGCCCAGGTCGACGAACTCGGCAACCTCATCATCGGAAGGGGTGGACGATGAGCTTCGGCGCCACGATCGCCCTCCTCATGTGCGATTTGCAGAACGACTTCGTTCATCCTCTCGGCGCCTATGGACGCGCGGGTCAAACGCCGCCGGAAATCGCAGCGCTGCCCGCGCGTCTGGGGACACTCGCCGAGCTCGTTCGGGCTCGGGGCGGATGGATCGTATCGACCCACTTCACGCTCGTGCCCGGCAAGGGCGGCGAGCCCCTCATTTCGCCGCATTTGAGAACACTGCGGCCCTTCCTCTCCAAGGGCGATTTCCAGCCAGGCCTCTGGGGCCATGCGTTGGTCGACGAACTCGCGCCTGCCGACCTTGCGGTAGAGAAGATCGCCTATTCGGCGTTCTACATGACTCGGCTCGAATGGCTGTTGCGCAGGGTGGGCATCGACAAGCTCTACGTCGCCGGCCTCGTCACCAACGGCGGCATCACGTCGACCGTCCGGGATGCGCACGTCCGCGATCTGTCGCCCTTCGTGCTCTCTGACGGCTGCGCGGACTTCTCGCCGGCGCTCCATGAGATGGCGATCGCCGCGTTGCGGCCGATCGTACCCGTCCTGACTGTCGCCGAGGCCATGGAAGAGCTGCGTCAATGATCATCGTCCTTCGCGAAGGGGGCTCCGTCGTGAGAACAGCATCGCGCTTCCGATCGTGGGTGGGCGGGGCACGACATCTCTGTCGCCGACGGTAGTCACCCTTGACAGTTCGTGGAAACATCTCCGTCACAACGGACACTTTGATCGCCTCTCTTTGAGCGAGCTCTGCATCGGGCAGGAGAGGACTCTAAAGATGCCTCCTTACCATGCCCCGAGACGCTCCCTTGAACGCGAAGATGCGTCGACTTTTCACCGCTATCCTCGCACAGCAGACGTTTGGGTGGGGCGGTCTCCCAATTGAGGCGTCCAGGGCCGCGAACGGCATCGGGTGCATTACGTCGACTCCGGGCGTCCCAAGCATCGACCGAGACACTGGCCCTTTATCACTCTGTAGAGGCTGCACGCAGGGCGAGTTTATGCAACGATTGCACGTGTCTGGATATGCGCCAGCAAATCCTGTCCTGGCTGCGCCGCCGACGCGAGCGGACAAAGCGGATTGAGGCGGGGCGCCACCGGATTTTCTCTGCCGCTTGTTAGCATCGATCACAATCTGGCTAGTCAAGAATCCCTCGCAACAACAACGACGTAGGAGCGCCAAGTTTCATCCTGTCGGGCGCACCACTAAATCAAAGGGGCGGCGAACCCACGCCCGGCCGGCAATTCAACAGCCCGCCGGCATTGCCCGCGATCCCATCCAGTAATCCCGCGCCTGTCGGGCAAGGCGGGTGAGATTTATCCCAGAGCCGGGCGTCGCTTCGGGGTTGCCCAAGGCGGGCGCATCAAGCCATAGTTGATCGACAAGCGTTCTCCGATCCTCCCCGATCGGAAGGGCGACGACAAAGGGTCAAGGGAGAGCCTGCGGCGCGCGACGCCGCGGCGCATCAAGGAGGAAGCGCATGAGCGAGATTTCGAGACGAAAGCTTATCTCGGGCGCGGCGGCTGCAGGCGCGGGTCTCGTCGTCAGCCGGAGGGCGTTGGCCGAGCCGGCCTGGAACGGGCCGGCCCCCGAGCCGAACGCTTCGATACGGGTGCTGCGCTGGAAGCAGTTCATCCAGGCCGAATTCGACAGCTTCGTCGCCAACACCAAGAAATTCAGCGATCAGACCGGCGTCAAGGTGCGGGTCGACGCCGAGAACTGGGACGACATCCGCCCCAAGGCGGCGGTCGCGGCGAATGTCGGGGCCGGACCCGACATCATCATCGGCACCAACGACGATCCGTTCAAATTCGCCGACAAGCTTCTCGACGTGACTGACGTCGCCGAATACCTCGGCGCCAAATACGGCGGCTGGTATCCGATCGCCAGAACCTACGGAATGCTGGGCAAGAAATGGATCGCGCTGCCGCAAGGGGCGACCGGCGGAACGATGAACTACCGCATCAGCTCGATGCATGCCGCCGGATTCGACGAGTTCCCCAAGGACCTCGCCGGTTACCTGAAGCTGTGCCAGGGATTGAAGCGGGTGGGCAAGCCGCCGGGTTTCGCCCTTGGCCACGCGACCGGCGACGCCAACGGCTGGGTTTATTGGTGCCTGTGGGCGCACGGCGGCAAAATGGTCGACGAAAACGACAACGTCGCCATCGATTCGCCGGAGACGGTCGCCGCGCTCGAATACGCCAAGCAGCTCTACCAGACCTACATCGACGGCGTGCTCTCCTGGAACGACGCGAGCAACAACAAGGCGTTCCTCGCCGACCAGATCGGCCTGACCTTGAACGGGATTTCGATCTACACGGTCGCCAAGAACTCGCCCGAACCCGCCCTCAACGCCATCGCCAAGGACATGGACCACGCCAATATGCCGATCGGTCCCGTCGGGCGGCCAACGGAGGAGCAGAACATCGTCACCGCCTATTCCTACGCCTACAGCAAATATCCGAATGCGGTGCGCGAATATCTGCGCTTCATGTGGGAAAAGGCGCAGGTGGACCCCTGGGAGACCGCTTCGAACGGCTATGTCGCGCCGCCTTTGCCGGCGTGGAACGACAACCCGATTTGGACGGCCGACCCGAAGGTCACGCCATTCCGCGACGTGCTGAAATATACGCTCGACATCGGCTATGCGGGCAAACTCGGCTACGCCTCGGCTGCGGTCGTCGGCGACTTCGTCTGCGTCGACATGTTCGCCGAGGCTTGCAGCGGCGCGCAGACGCCGAAAGCCGCGGCTCAGCGCGCGGCTGAACGCGCCAAGCGCTACTACAAGGCCTGATGGGACAGGCGGACACTGAAACGCCCCGGCCGGCGCCCCATCGAAGGATGAACGCCATGGCGGCGGATGCCGGGATCGCCGGCCGGCGTGCGGCGACCTGGCGCCAATTTGCTGCGCGCCTTCTCGATGGCCGCAACTTTCTCGGACTCGTCCTCCTCGTCCCGGCAGCCTCCATCCTGCTGGTCTTTCTCGCCTACCCGCTCGTTCTCGGATTGTGGCTCGGCCTCACCGACACGCCGATCGGCGAACCGGGCCATTTCATCGGGCTCGGCAATTTCATTTCGCTCGCGCACGATTCGGTGTTCTGGCTCGCGGTGTTCAACACCATGTTCTACACCGTCGTCGCCAGCGGCCTGAAGTTCGGCCTCGGCCTTTATCTGGCGCTTCTGCTCAACCGGCGGCTGCCGTTCAAGTCGCTGCTTCGCGCAGTGGTGCTATTGCCGTTCGTCGTGCCGACCGTGCTCTCGGCGATCGCCTTCTGGTGGATTTACGACCCGCAGTTCTCGATCGTCTCCTGGGCGCTGATCAGGTTCGGCCTCATCCACAACTACATCGATTTTCTCGGCCAGCCTTGGCATGCCCGCTTCGCCGTCATCGTCGCCAACGTCTGGCGCGGCATACCGTTTGTCGCCATTACGCTGCTCGCCGGATTGCAGACGATTTCGCCGTCGCTGCACGAGGCGGCGACGCTCGACGGCGCCAGTCCATGGCAGCGGTTTCGCTTCGTCACCCTGCCGCTGCTGTCGCCGATCATCGCCGTCGTGATGACGTTCTCGGTGCTGCTGACCTTCACCGACTTTCAACTCATCTACACGCTCACCCGGGGCGGTCCGATCAACGCCACGCATCTGATGGCGACCCTGTCGTTCGAGCGGGCGATCACCGGCGGTCATCTCGGCGAGGGCGCGGCGATCGCGGACGCCATGACGCCGTTCCTGCTCGCCGCGATCCTCTTCAGCTATTTCGGCCTGCAGCGGCGGCGCTGGCAGCCGGGAGCGAGGGGCTGACGCATGGCGGAACGGGGTGGATCGGCAGGCATGGACTATCTGGAGCGACTGCCGCGCCGCCTCTTCACGCTCTATCTGCCGCTCGCCGTTTTCATCTTCGTTCTGATCTTCCCGTTCTACTGGATGACGACGACGACCTTCAAGCCGGACGAAGAGCTGTACGACTACGCCCACTTCAATCCGTTCTGGATCGCTCGCCCGACGCTCATGCACATTCACAAGCTATTTTTCGAGACGAGTTATCCGCAATGGCTGCTCAACACGATGGTCGTCGCGGCGGTCTCGACGGCCATCTCTCTATTCGCCAGCGTGTGCGCGGCTTATGCGATCGAACGCCTGCGATTCACCGGGGCGCGCTACGTCGGCCTGGCCATCTTCCTCGCCTATCTCGTTCCGCCGAGCATCCTGTTCATCCCGCTCGCCGCCATCATCTTCCGGCTCGGGCTCTATGACAGCGACTGGGCCCTCATCCTCACTTACCCGACGTTCCTGGTGCCGTTCTGCACCTGGCTGCTGATGGGCTATTTCCGCACCATCCCCTACGAGCTCGAGGAATGCGCGATGATCGACGGCGCGTCCCGGCTGCAGGTCCTTTGGTCGATCACCTTGCCGCTGGCCGTGCCCGGACTGATCTCGGCGGGGATCTTCGCCTTCACCCTGTCGTGGAACGAGTTCATTTACGCGCTCACCTTCATTTCTTCGTCGGAGAACAAGACCGTGCCGGTCGGCGCAATCACCGAACTCGTCGAGGGCGATGTCTATCATTGGGGTTCATTGATGGCGGCGGCGCTCGTGGGCTCGCTGCCGGTGGTGATCCTCTACTCCTTCTTCGTCGAATATTATGTGTCCAGTCTCACGGGCGCGGTGAAGGAATAGGCGATCCATAAAAATCGGGACGTTGAATGGCCTCCTTGAGCATCGAGAATGTGGGAAAGCATTTCGGCGCAACGCCGATCCTGCATGGCGTGTCGATTGAGATCCCGGACGGCGCATTCGTGATCCTTGTCGGTCCCTCGGGATGCGGCAAGTCGACGTTGTTGCGCATGATCGCCGGCCTCGAGGAGATCACCGCCGGAGAGATCAGGATCGGTTCGAGGGTGGTCAACCGAGTCCCGCCCAAAGAGCGCGACATCGCGATGGTGTTTCAATCCTACGCTCTCTATCCGCACATGACGGTCGAGCAGAACATGGCGTTTTCGCTGAGGCTCAAAGGCGCGCCGCCGCAGGAGATGAAGTCCAAGGTCGGGCGCGCCGCCGACATCCTCGGCCTGCAGGACCTGCTGGCGCGCTATCCCAAGGAATTGTCGGGCGGTCAGCGTCAGCGGGTGGCGATGGGACGAGCGATCGTTCGCGATCCGTCGGTCTTTCTCTTTGACGAGCCGCTCTCCAATCTCGACGCTAAGTTGAGGGTGCAGATGCGCGGCGAGATCAAGTCGCTGCACCAGCGCCTGGCGACGACCACGGTCTATGTCACCCACGACCAGATCGAGGCCATGACGATGGCTGACCAGATCGTGGTGATGAACCACGGCAGGATTGAACAGATCGGCGCGCCGCTCGAGCTCTACGACCGCCCGGCCAATATTTTTGTCGCCGGCTTCATCGGTTCGCCGGCGATGAATTTCCTCCGCGGAACCCTTCGCCACGACGGCTTCGAGACGACGGACGGCTTGGTGCTGCCGGTCGACGCCAATGCGAAAGCGCATGTCGGAAGCTCGGCGGTCTACGGCATCCGGCCCGAGCATCTTGCCTTGGACGGCGCGGGGCTGCCGTTCGCCGTGGAACTCGTCGAGCCCACCGGATCGGAAACGCAAGTGCAGGGCAAGCTCGGCAGCCAGCCGTTCTCGGGCGTGTTCCGTGAACGCGTCGACGCCAGGCCGGGCGAAACCATCAGGGTTCGGCCGCTGCCGGGCGCGATTCATCTCTTTGACGCCGGATCGACCCAACGCCTCAATTGAGACGAGCAGCGCGGCGCCGTCGCGGCGCTCGCCTTCAAGAGGGGAGTCTTGTGGGCGCAGCTGGACGCTCGGCGCCGTGCCAATCGGACGGGCGCCGTTCCGCCGGGCTCCTTCCCTCCTTGATCCAGGCGCAAAAGAACGGGCTCAAGCCCCCTCCGCGAGCCAGCGCGCGCATTCCGGCCCGAGCTCGGCCAGCGCTTTGGCTTCGTAGGCCTTGATGTCCTCTGGCGTGAGCGTATCGCGCCAGCGGCCGTTGGCGCCCTTGTCGAAAAACGATTGGGCGCCGCCCTCGAAAACGATGCCGCCGGCCGGCGCCGCGAGTTCGGCGTGCGCCTTCATGTAGTCGAACGTGCAGTGGTCGACGATGGCCGGGAACTTCGTTTCGTCGATCGGGGTGTCGAGGAACGCGGCGATCTGGCGAATCGAGCCGGCCAGGTCGCCCTTCATCGTGTTGAAGTGCATGAGCTTGACGTTCGGCAGGTTGCGGATCGCCCACCATGAGCGGATGTTTTCCCAGAAGGGCCAGAAGGGGTAGCCGTCCCTTTCGAGCCATTGCCGGAAATAGTCGCGTCGCGACGCCAGAGGCCTTTCGATCGGGTCGCCGACGAGGCCCGGGGTGTTGTTGAGCATATCGTACCAGAGTTGGTTGGCGCTCGCGTGGTGGTGATACATGCTCCAGATCGCGTCGCGGCCGTCGCGGCCGATGTAGAGATATTTCGCCTGCGGCGAGAAAACGAGCGCGTCGACCGGAAGGTGGGTTTTGACGAAACGTCTGTGGGACTGGTGTTCGAGGCCCGCGATCGCCTCGGGCGGCAGGATGCGAATATCGAGCCAGGGCGAGAGCTTCGCGACGTCGATCCCTTCCGCCCCATTGAAAACGAGCTGGCCGACGATTTGCTGGGTCCAGGTCGTGCCGGATTTGCCCCAGGTCGCGACGACGATGTCGTCGGGCCGGAATTTGAAGGAATTCCAGACCGTCGAATTCATGTGGTGATTGTGCATTTCGCGGGTTTTGACCGGCCACGCGATATGGACAGCATCCGTCACGAAAGACTTCCCTTCAATTAAGTCCGAGCCCGAAGCCCCGCTTACTTCTCCGCTAGGAGCCCCGCCTTGTCGAGGCCCGCGGCCAGGCGAGCGGCATCGGCTTGGTTGCGGAAAGGAAGTCGGCCGACGTGCTCGGCAAAGGAATATCCCGGGTTGATCTCCATGAGCTCCCGCCAGACCCGCCTTGCCTCGTCGACCTCGCCCAGATGCCCGAGCGCGACGGCGAGAAAGGCGCGAGAGAGATCGGTCTTCGGACTGAGCTGGACACGCTCGCGGAACAGGTCCGCCGCTGCGGCGTAGTCGCCCGCCAGCAGATGGGCCGAGCCGAGAAAGTGGAGATAATGCTGCTTGAACGCCGGATCGAGGCGAATGGCCTGCTCGATATAGGGAACGGCGGTAAGAGGCTGCCCGCCATAGATGCCGGCCAGGCTGCGCGTGCTGTGGGCGTGAGCAAAGTTTGGATTGAGTTTGAGCGCCGCGTCCCCCTCGGCAGCGGATCGGTCGAGATCCTTTTTCCAGAAGAAGAAAACCGCGGCGACGAAATGCACGAAGGCTACCTCGGGGCTTTTCTGCACGGCCAAATCAATATTGCGCTCGGCGTTTTCGAGCGACTGGCGCCAGTCCTCCGTCCAATGGTTTTGCCAGTTCAAAAGATGAGCCATCGCGACGCCCGCGTACGCCTCGCCGTAGCTGGGGTCCTCGGCGATCGCCTTGGCAAAAAGATCGGTCGACCGATCGAACATCTCACGGTTCCTTGTCGACCCCATCAGCAGCTCACGGCCCGCGAGGAAAAAAGTCGTGCGCCTTGCTGCTGGTCGTTTGGACCGCGCCGAGCCGCGCGGTTTCGCCCGGGCTCAGTTTGATCCGCAAGGCCTCGACGATCCGGCGCGTGACCTCGTCCTGGAGCGCGAAAATGTCGCTGATTTCGCGGTCGAATCGGTCCGCCCAAAGGTGGCCGCCGCTTTCTGCGTCGATCAGCTGGGCGTTGATTCGCACCCGATTGCCGGCGCGGCGGATGCTGCCCTCGAGCACGGAGCGGACGCCAAGCTCGCGGGCGATGACGCGGATGTCGACCGCCTTGCCCTTGTAAGCGAAGCTCGAATTGCGCGCGATCACGAGCAGCCCGCCGATCTTGGACAGGTCGGTGATCACGTCCTCGGTGATCCCGTCGGCGAAATATTCCTGTTCGGGATCGCCGCTCATGTTCTGTCAACCCGTCGGCAGTCCGGCGGCGCGAAGGGCCGCCTCGTCGGCTTCGACGCGCGCCTTGTCACGGCGCAGGAACTGCGTCTTCCGCCACCCAGCGATGGTGAACTCCGGGCGGGCCGCCATCAGACGCGCCGCCGTTCGCCTGGCCTCGTCGGGCTGGCCTTTCTCATGCTGGGCGATCACGACATCGGTCAGACCGAAGCCGGGATTTCGCGCGTTATAGGCCTCGAAGGCCGCGATCGCATGATCGGTTCGCCCGGCTTGTCGATAGGCGTCTCCAAGCGTGCCCAGATAGACCGAGGGATAATTCGGGCTGAGAGTCATCGATTTCTCGACGAGCAAGGCGGCTTCTTCCGCGTATCCCACGGCCAGGAGGATGAATCCGGCGAGTTGCGCCACGTCCGCCGAGCCGGGCGCCAGTCGAATCGCTTGTCTCCCTTCGACCACGGCTTCGTCGTGCAGGCCCTCCATCAATAAGACCATGCCTGATGTGATATGAGCGTCGGCATTGCCGGGATCGAGCTCCAGCGCCCTTTCGGCGTAGCGGCGCGCCTTACCCTTCGCGGTTTCGAAAGTGTCCTTCCAGCCGAATCTGGCGTCGAGGCAGTGGATGAAGCCGAGCAGGGCGTTGAGCGGCGCCGAATTCGGGTCGAGCGCGAGCGCTTTCTCCCAGCAAAGCTGCGCGGCCAGACGGCTGTCCCAACTCGGAGGCTGACGGTGATAGGACATGCCTTTGGCCCAGTGGGTCCAGGCTTCGACATTGCCGGTCGTCGTGTAGCGCATCCGCGCCTGCTCGCCGTCGGTCAGCTTGACCTGCATCTCGGTCGCGAGCACGAGGGTTATCTCGTCCTGGATGGCGAAAATGTCGTCGACTGCGCGATCGTAGCGCTCGGCCCACAGGTGCGAGCCGTCCGCCGCGTCGATCAATTGCGCGGTGATCCGGAGCCGGACGCCGCTTCTGCGAACGCTGCCCTCGAGGACATAGCGCACGCCGAGTTGCTGCGCGACATCGCGGACGTCGACAGAGCGTCCTTTGTAGACGAAGCTCGAATTGCGCGCGATGACCCGAAGTCCATCGAGCTTCGACAATGTGGTGATGATGTCCTCGACGAGGCCGTCGCAGAAAAAGTCCTGTTCTGCGTCGCCGCTCATGTTCTGGAACGGCAGCACGGCGATCGACGGCTTGTCGGGAAGGGCAGGGGGCGCGCGGAACGTCTCGGCTTTCGCTGGTCCGGCCGGAGCGGGGGGCTTCGGGTTGCGCAGGGAGTCCGACCTGAAGCGAATAGACGCGCACCGGCTCGGCGATATTCTTGAGCTCTTTCGGGCCGAGATCGTTCACTTCAAGATTGAGCCGCGCGCGCACCTGGCGGTAGGCGTCCTCGGAGAGACAGATCGCCCCGGGTTGGGCGATCCCCTCCAGCCGCGCGGCGATATTGACGCCGTCGCCCATGAGATCGCCGTCGCTCTCCTCGACCACATCGCCGAGATGGACGCCGATGCGGAACTCTATGCGGCGCTCGGCCGGCACGCCCGCATTGCGCTCGACCATGGCGCTCTGGATTTCCACCGCACAGCGCACCGCGTCGACCACGCTGCGGAACTCGACCAGCGCGCCGTCGCCGGCGCGCTTGACCACCCGGCCGTGGTGGACGGCGATGGTCGGATCGATGAGGTCGCTGCGCAGCGCCCGCAGCCTGGCCAAGGTCCGGTCCTCGTCGGCGCCGGTCAGGCGGCTGAAGCCGACGACGTCCGCCGCCAAAATCGCGACGAGCTTGCGGGTTTCGCTCATCATGCTCCGATCGCTGTCGGAAGACGGCTCAACGCCGCGCGCCAAAGCCGGAGCAGAAGATTTCGAGCGCCACTGCGAACCCCCAAAGCCGCTGCCGAGGGGCGCGTCCCTCAGGTCCTCAGTCTAAACACGGATCGCCCGCTAATACACAATGATCTTAGCCGAAACCCCGGCTCCCTTGGGCTATCCGCTTGTGAACACAATTAGGAGCCGCGCCGCCAACCCGTAGCAGAGTGAAATCGCCAGCAGGATTCCCAGACGGATGAAGATCTGGGACGGCGTCAGCGTTTCCCTGGAAGCAGAAATATGGGGAAGATTGGATTGATCGCCTCGGACATCGGCCCCCCTCGGTCCATCGGGCTCGAAACCACGCATCGAAGCATCTCCAAACGTGTCGATGCGCCAGATATTGAGGCGTGCGCGTAAGGATTCGAGATGGAAAGCGTCGCCATTCGTAAGGAATTGGTAACCCCCGAGGCGACCCCCGTCCGAGAGCGGCCTGGGGCAAAGCACTTCAGATTGGGCGCCCGCGGCAATGGGCCTCGAAGCTCGCCGGGCGCCCGCCCGCAGGCATGGCCCCTCGATAGGCTCGGGACGGGGTCTTCGAGACCCTGAGCTCGCGCAAAATTCCCTGCGCCTCGAACAGAGAATCCCCTGCTCTTCGGTCCGGAGCGGCAGTTGGCGACCCGCTTTCCCTCAATAACCCATTGCGCCGGCGCCATGGCCGCGCCCGATCATCGGCGCCGCGTCTTCTACGTCCGTAGGCGGCGTTAGCCTCACGTCTTGAGCGAGGCGCCCAGCCGGTCGAGCAGGAAGGCGGTCCCCTGTTCGCGCGAGCCGCCGTCGTTGTAGCCGTCGAGGAAGGCGCCCTGCTCGGTCACCTTGAGGATGGCGCGGCGCGCGCCGTCGGGCTTCAGCTCGAGCGTAGCGAGCGAGACGGAGATCTTCCGTTCGTCGAGATGCATCTCGTAGCTGTAGACGATGCGCTCGTTGGGCACGATGTCGTGGTAGATGGCGTCGAAGGTCGAGCTGACGCCGCTCTCCCAGCGCCCTTTGAGTCGCTCCCGGCCGCCGACGCGGAAGTCCATGCCGCGCTCGATCAGCCGCCATTGGCCCTCGACGCCGCCGAACCATTTGCTCTTGGCGGTCTCGCCGGAGAACGCTTCGTAGACACGTTCGACCGGCGCGTCATAGGCGCGCTCGAGCGTGAAGACGGCGTGGACGACCGAGCGCAGGCTGTCGTCAGGCATCTGCATGCGGGAAAGCTCGGCCGCGAGGTTGTCGAGGGTCTGCGCCCAACCCTGCGGGGCGCCCGTCGCCATCCAGGCCGCCTCCGGATCGAGGACGGTGTAGGTCTGCAGGACGTCGATCTGCGTCCCGCCCAGCGCGTCGGCAAAGTTCACTTCGGTCTTGGCGCGAAAAAGCCCATGGCCGCGCGTGTCTTCGATCACGAGATCGATCGCCAGCCGATCGAACTTCGACACCTCGACGAATACGCCGCGCGCCCAATGCTCGACCCCGTCGGGCGCCCGCATGAGCACCTCGAACGGACCGCCGACGCGCATCTCGACATTCGCCTGCGGAACCGAGTAACCCGCGGGGGCGAACCAACGTTGGACATGCTCGGTCGAGCTCCAAGCCTTGAACACGAGTTCGCGCGGCGCATGCAGCAGGCGCTTGATCCGAACCGGCGGCGGTTCGACCACGGACTTCCGATCAGCTGTCTTTTCCATCGTCGGCTCCTTCTGTTTTCAAAGTTGCGAGATAGTCCCCGAGACGGTCGAGGCGGCGTTCCCATTCCTGCCGCCGGTCGTTGATCCAGCGCTCGGCGAGGCTCAGCGCCTCCGGATCGATGCGGCAGGTGCGCACCCGACCGGATTTTTCCGAGCGCACCAGACCGGACGCCTCGAGCACCGCCAGGTGCTGCATCACCGCCGGCAGCGTCATCGCCAGCGGACGCGCCAGTTCGCTGACGGAGACCGGCGCGCGCGTCAGACGTTCGATGATACTGCGCCGGGTCGAGTCGGCGAGGGCGTGGAAGGCGAGGTCGAGCGCGTCGGATCGGTTAAGCACATGCCTTAGTATCATCGCGAGAACAGTTCAGCAAGAGCTTAATCAACAAGATTTGATAGCATCGGCGCGGGCCCGGCCTCGACGGATGTCGGGCCTATTCCGGGAACTTCGCCTTGAGCGCGGCGACAACGTTGGCCGGCGCAAACGGCGTGGCGTCGCCGCCCATCGAGGCGATCTGGCGCACCAGGGTCGCGGTGATCGGTCTCACCGGCGAGGAGGCGGGCAGGAACACCGTCCGCAGCTCCGGCGCCATCGCGCCGTTCATGCCGGCCATCTGCATTTCGTAGTTGAAGTCGGTCGAGTCGCGCAGTCCGCGCACGATCAGCGTCGCTCCGGCGCGCCGCGCCGCCTCGACCGCGAGCCCGGAAAAGCTCATCACTTCCAAGGCGCAACCGGCCTTCTTGACGATCGGCGCCGCCGCCTCGCGGATGAGGTCGAGCCGCTCCTCGACGGTGAAGAGCCCGGTCTTGTTCGGGTTGGAGCCGACGCCGATGACCAGCCGGTCGCACAAGGCCGCCGCATGCTCGATCACGTCGAGATGCCCGTTGGTCATCGGGTCGAAAGAGCCCGAGAAGAAGCCGGTACGCGCCATGGACCCAGAGCGTTAGCCCGGCGGCCGGACGGCGGCAAGGCGCCGTACGGCGCAATTCGGCGCAAGATTCATAACCATCCCCGGCTAGACCGCTTGCGCTCGGCGACATCTCGTTTCAGGATAGCGGCGGGGAATGACGGGTAGGGACAACTATCATGGATGGGGTCAGGGCGCTTCGGCAGCTCGCCGGCGGCTGCGCGATGCCGCGCGCGGCGATGCAATGGGCGTTGGACAATTGGAGCGAGGCGTCGCCAGTCCTTCTGGCGCGGCTCGCCGACTTCGAGACGCAGGGCGGCCGCCGGCTTTTCGACGCCGGTAGGCTCGAAACACTCTACATCGTACACTTGTGCGGCGAACGCGGCGAGACACGCGCTTATGCGCCCCTCTGCCGGATGATCGCCAACGACCGCAGCATCGGCGAATGGCTCGGCGACGCCGTGACCGAGACTTTGCCGGGAATCCTCATCAGGATCTTCGACGGCGACCTCGAGCCGCTGAAGATGGCGATCGAAGCCCCGGCCGGCTACGAGTTCGCTAGGGCCTCGGCGCTGGCGGCGCTCGGCTATCTTGTCCGCGCCCGGGGCGTCGCCGGCGACGACGACATGCGGGATTACCTGCGGCGCATCCGTAAAGGCATGCAGCCGCGCCGCTCGTCCATCGTCTGGCTGGCATGGGCCGCGACGGCCGCCAATCTCGGCTACCTCGATCTGCGCGGCGACGTCGAGCGCCTGATCGCCAAGGAGTTCCTGCCCGGCAGGGAGTTCAATCGCGACGCCTTCGACCGGCAGGCAGCGCTCGCCCGCGGCGACTCGGGCGGCCTCGCCGGATTCGAAAGCGATTTTGTCAGTCCGATGCGGGACGCGATCGGCGCGCTCGAATATCTGAGCGCGCTCGACGATGGCAGCGTCAGGGTTTGGGACGTCTTCCCGATCATCTCGCTGTCGAATTTTGCCGCCCCGGCTCAGGCGGCGCCCGCTTCACGCGGCGCGTAGGAGGCCGGATCGAGGGTCGAAGGCCGCCCCTCGAGGTTGAGCTTGGCTTGGCGCGGCGGCGTGCGTGCGATGATCTCGCCGCGCCGGAAGACGAGCAATCGCGTCGCGCGAAGCCGCACGGCCTCGATCGGATCGGCCGCCTGCAACAGTGTCATGTCGGCAAAGCAGCCGGCCCTCAGTCCGTAGCCTTCGAGCCCGAGGATGCGCGCCGGCGCTTCCGTCACCGCCTCGAACGTCCAGCGGATCGCCTCGCGGCTCGTCATCGGCGCGCCATGCACCGCCATATGCGCGACATCGAGCATGTCGGCGCAGCCGAGGCTGTACCAGGGATCCATCACGCAGTCCTGTCCGAGCGCCACCGGGATGCCGTGTGCGCGCATTTCCGCGACCCGGGTCATGCCGCGCCGCTTCGGATAGGTGTCGTGCCGGCCTTGCAGCGTCAGGTTGATCAGCGGATTGGCGATCGCGTTGATCCCGGATTCGGCGATCAGGGGGAGGAGCTTGGAGACGTAGTAATTGTCCATGGAATGCATCGACGTCAGATGCGAGCCGGTCGCGCGCGCGCCAAGGCCGAGACGCCGCGCCTCATAGGCCAGGGTCTCGATGTGGCGCGACATCGGGTCGTCGCTCTCGTCGCAATGGAGGTCGACCATGAGCCCGCGCCGGGCGGCGATTTCGCATAAGCGTCCTCACCGAGGCGGCGCCCTCTTGCATGGTGCGTTCGAAATGCGGAATGCCGCCGACGACCTCGACGCCGAGGTCGAGCGCGCGTTCCAGATTGCACGCCGCGCTCGGCGAGCGGAAATAGCCGTCCTGCGGGAAGGCGACGAGCTGCAGATCGAGATACGGCTTCACCTTCTTCCTGACCTCGATCAGCGCCTCGACCGCGAGCAGGCGGTCGTCGCAAACGTCGACATGGCTGCGGATGGCGAGCAGCCCCTGCGCCACTGCGAGGTCGCAGTAGCGCAGCGCCCGTTCCGCCACCGCCTCGTGAGTCAGATGCGGCTTGAGCTCTCCCCAGAGCGCGATGCCCTCGAGCAGCGTCCCCGAGACATTCAATCGCGGCAGGCCGAGCGACAGCGTCGCGTCCATATGGAAGTGGCAGTCGACGAACGGCGGCGCCAGGAGATAGCCGCCGGCGTCGATTGTTCGCCCGGCCTCGGCTTCGATCCCGGGACCGATCGCGGCGATGCGGCCGGCGGCGATGGCGACGTCCTGCCCCTTGCGTCCGTCGGGCAACGTCGCATTGCGGACGATCGCGTCGAAGGCCATAGCTCGTGTCCTCGTCAGAGGTTGCAGATGCCGCTGCGGCCGGCCTCGCCGCGAGGTCTTGTCTGCTTCATGTCTCGCCCGCCTCCAAATGCGAATGGCATTGTCGCGGAATTGGGCGGAAGCTCAAGCCCGCGGGGGACCCGCCCTCAGGGACGCGCCCGCCGCCCAGTCGAGCCCCTCCTCGAGCCGGTCGTTGCCCCAGAAGACTTCACCGTCTCCCGTGACGAGGCAGGGCGCGCCGATGACGCCGATCGCGGCCGCGCGCTCCGTTTCCGCCCTGAGCAGGGCCTTGTTGGCCTCGCTTTGCGCGCGCGCCAGCACCCGCTCGGGATCGACTTCAGCCTTTGTTAGCGCCGCCGTGAGCGTTGCGCGATCGGCGATCGGCAGGCCGGCGCCGAACTCAGCCTGGTAAACCTGCCGGGAGAATTCCGCGCGCTCGGCGCCGACGAGCGCCAGCGCCACCCGCGCGGCGAAAAGGCTGTTTTGCGGGAAGGGATTGGGGCGCGTGAGCGTCAGACCGAGCCCGTCGCAGATCCGCGCAAGGTCGCGCCACATGTAGCGGCCCTTCGCCGGATAAAGGTTGAACGGCGAATCGCGCCAGCCTTGAGCGGCGAAGATCGGGCCAAGCAGGAACGGGCGCCAGGCGAGTTCGACGCCGCGCGCGGACGCCAGCGCATCAACACGCATCGCCGCCGGATAGGAGTAGGTGCTGGCGAGCTCGTACCAAAATTCAGCAGTCGGCATTGGCGCTTCCCAAACCGGGATTCTCGCCGCACGCCGGAGCGGAGATACGGGGCGTGCCCTGGACGCCCTGGCGCGCAGTGACGCCTCGACTGTAGCCGCGCTCGACTTCGGCGATCATCGAGCGCGGCTACAGTGCGCCGCCCGCGCGTATATCAAGCCGCCCCGGAGAGACGAGGCGGCTCGCGGAAAGGAGGGTTTCGCCTCAGCTCATTGCGGCGCGGGGGCGGGCGCGGCGCCGCCGGCGGGCTCGGCGGCCGGCTCCATGGGCTTCTTCATCTTCGAGCTGCTCATGTGCTTCGACTTGCTGTGGTGGTGGTGCGTGGTCTTCTTCGGCGCCATCGTGCCCGTGTCGGTCGAGGCGGCGCCGGCGGCCGGCGCGGCGGGCGTCGTCGTATCAGCCTGGGCGAGGGCGGCGAGAGGCGAGAGGGCGAGCGCGGCGCAAAGGCCGGCGGCGGCGAACTTTTTCAACATGGGGCTTTTGTCTCCAATTCGAGTCTTCGACTCTTTGTTGTTTGCACGGCTTTGGATGCGCCATTCGACATGAATTGAGAATGAACGTTGGCCGCGCCGGCCGGGGGCCTCGAGCCGCCCCGGATTTCCGCGTTTGACGCGGCGAGAAGCGCCCCCTTATGTACCGAAGATGTCGCACAATACGTTCGGCCATCTCTTCCGCGTCACGACCTTCGGCGAGAGCCACGGGCCGGGGATCGGCTGCGTCATCGACGGCTGCCCGCCGCTGATCCCGCTCGACGCCGCCGACATCCAGGCCGAGCTCGATCGCCGCCGTCCGGGGACGTCGCGCTACACCACCCAGCGGCGCGAGCCGGACGAAGCGCGCATCCTCTCCGGCGTCATGCTCGACGAGGCGTCGGGCCGGCAGGTGACGACCGGAACGCCGATCGCGATTTTCATCGAGAACGTCGACCAGCGCTCGAAAGACTATTCCGAGATCAGGGACAAGTACCGTCCGGGCCATGCCGACTACGCCTACGAGGCCAAATACGGCATCCGGGACTATCGCGGCGGCGGCCGCTCCTCGGCGCGCGAGACGGCGGCGCGCGTCGCCGCCGGCGCGATCGCCCGCAAGGTCATTTCCGGCGTGACCATTCGCGGCGCGCTGATCCAGATGGGCAAGCTCCGGATCGAGCGGGCGAACTGGGACTGGGAGGAGGTCGGCAGGAACCCGTTCTTCTGCCCAGACGCCGCAGCCGCGGCGCGCTTCGCCGACTTCCTCGACAAGATCCGCGAATCCGGCTCGTCGCTCGGCGCGGTGATCGAGGTGGTCGCCGAGGGCGCGCCTGCGGGCTGGGGCGCGCCGATCTACGGCAAGCTCGACGCCGAGCTTGCCGCCGCGCTCATGAGCGTCAACGCGGTCAAGGGCGTCGAGATCGGCGACGGCTTCGCCGCGGCCGAGCTTCGCGGCGAAGAGAACGCCGACGAGATGCGCAGCGGCAACGACGGCAAGCCGCGCTTCCTCTCCAACCACGCCGGCGGCATTCTCGGCGGCATCTCGACCGGCCAGCCGATCGTCGTCCGCTTCGCCGTCAAGCCGACCTCGTCGATCCTGACCCCGCGCCTGACCGTCACCCGCGCCGGCGAGGAGACCGAGATCGTCACCAAGGGCCGCCACGACCCCTGCGTCGGCATCCGCGCCGTGCCGATCGGCGAGGCGATGGTGGCCTGCGTGCTGGCGGACGCGTTCCTGAGGCACAGGGGGCAGGTGGGCGGGTAGACCCGACGCCGGGCGGCCCCGGGCGCGCGACCGGCGGGGACGTTGGCCTCTCGATCGGACCGAGTTAGCCCGTCGTTAACGCCATCCCGCTATGGTTAAGGGAGTCTTACCGCAGCCGCGATGGCATTCCGCCGTGTACTGGCTGCTCGCCGTCGGAAAAAGACCCCGCCACGGGCGCCGGCGCTTCACACGCGCGTCGTGGCGGCGGCGTCTGATCCGGCGAAAAGGTTGATTCGGAGACGGGCTTCATGTCGAACAATGGAACCGGAGTGACGCGGCGCGAGGTGCTGATCGGCGCGGCGGGGAGCCTTGCCCTCGCCGCCGTGGAGGCGCCGAAGGCGGAGGCGCAGGCGGGGCAGGGCGCAACCGTCGCGGGCGTCGTCTTCGACGACCGCGACGGCTCCGGCGCGCCGGGAGCCAACAACCCGGGCATCGCGGGCGCGCTCGTTTCGAACGGGCGCGATGTCGCCCTCACCGGCGCCGACGGGCGCTATGAGCTGCCGCTGCCGGAGGAAGGCACGATCTTCGTCATCAAACCGGCCGGCTTCATGCCGCCGCTCGACCCGATGACCCGGCTGCCGCGTTTCTACCGCCACCATTTTCCCAACGGCTCGCCCGCCTCGCTGAACCTCAGGTTCGAGGGGCTGGCGCCGACCGGACCGTTGCCCGCCTCGGTCGATTTCGCCCTCAAGCGCGTCGACGAGCCGAAGACGTTCGACGTCGTCATGATCACCGATCCGCAGCCCGAGAACGAGGCGGAGGTCGACTTCATCCGCGAAGACCTGATCGAGGCCTTGAAGGGCGTCAACGCCGCCTTCGGCCTCACCGCCGGCGATATCATGTTCGACGATCTCTCGCTCTTTCCACGCCTCAACGGCATCATCGGCACGATCGGCCTGCCGTGGTGGAACATCGGCGGCAACCACGACCTCAATTTCGAGGCGCCGGACCGAAGCCTGAGCCGCGAGACCTACAAGCGGTTCTTCGGCCCGAACTATTACGCCTTCTTCCACGGCGACGCGCTTTTCCTCATGCTCGACGACGTCGACTACCTCGGGCCCGATCCGGCAAAGCCCTTGGGCGCCGGCAAATACGAAGGCCGGCTCGACGAGGCGCAGCTCGCCTTCATCGGCAATGTGCTCGCCCACACGCCGCCGGAGACGCTGATCGTGGCTATCATGCACATTCCGGCGCGCACCTATCTCGGGACCGAGACCTATCAGAACCTCGTCAACAGGGATGCGCTCTTCCGACTCATCGAGGGGCGGAAACATACGGTCAGCTTCTCCGGCCACACGCATACGACCGAGCATCATTATTTCGGCGCCGCCGACGGCTGGAACGGCGCCGAACCGCACCACCACCATGTCCTGACGGCGCTCTCCGGCTCCTGGTGGAGCGGGCCGTTCGACCACCGCGGCGTCGCCTCCGCCGACAGCCGCGACGGCACGCCGAACGGCTTCCACATCCTCTCGATCGACGGCGCCCGCTATTCGACCCGCTACGTGCCGGCGAAGGAGCCGAACGGCCGGCAGATGCGGCTCTCGATCGACAGCCGCTTCCACGGGCTGAGCAGGGAGGCCACGATCGAGTTCCGCCAGCCGCGCATCCTCGGCTCGCCCGTGCCGCGCGCCGCCCTGGGCGCTTCGACCCTCATCGCCAACGTGTTCGACGGCGGCGAGCGGACGAGCGTGACGATGCGCATCGGCGAGCGCGCGCCGATCGCGATGACCCGTCAGCCCCGGCCCGACCCGTTTGTCCAGGAAGTCTTCTTCCGCCACGAGGCGACGAAGAAGTCCTGGGTCCAGGCCGACAGGTCCTCGCACATCTGGACGGTGCGGCTGCCTGGCGACCTGGCGCCGGGCGCCTACAGGGTGGCGGTCGAAGCGGTCGACGAATACGGCCGGACGCTGAGCGGACAGCTCGCGCTCGAGGTGACAGTAAGCCGGCAGGACTCGACCCAGGCGGCTGGAACTGGCTGCACTGACGCCGTGAGGCAAGAAGAGCCGAGCCCGCCGAAGCCGTCGTGCTCCGCGCGACCGTGCCCTCATCCGGCGCTTCGCGCCACCTTCTCCCCGCCTGCGGGAGAAGGGAGGTTCGGCAGCCCCCGCTCAGCCCCGCACGTCCGCCGCCGGCGGCGCGATCTGGTCCATCGTGCATTGCCGCGGCGCCTTGTCCGGGCGCCAGCGCAGGAGCCGCGTCCCGTGGCGGAACCGGTCGCCGGTGACATGGTCGAAGCGCACCTCGACTACGAGCTCGGGCTTCAAGGGCTCCCATTCGCCGCTGCGCTCGCTGCTCCAGCGGCTCGGGCCGCCGGGCGCCTTGCCGGTGAAGCCGGGCGGCGCCCGCAAAGCCTCGAGGCGCCGGGTGAGCGCCAGCCGCTCGCCGTTCGGGATCGTGGCGGTGAAGCCGACGTGATCGAGCCTGCCCTCGGCATCGTAGAGCCCGAGCAGGAGCGAGCCGACCTCGCGGCTATGGCTCTCGTAGCGGAAGCCGCCGACGACGCAGTCGGCGGTGCGCAGCCGCTTCACCTTGATCATCGCCCGCTCGCCGCTCGCGTAGGCGCCCTCGAGCCGCTTGGCGACGACGCCGTCCGTGCCGCCATAGCCGTCGAGCCAGGCCTCGGCCTTGGCGAGGTCGCGCGTGCATGGGGTGACGACGATCTGGCCGGGCCGGGCGGCGATCTTGCCGAAGGCCTCGAGCGCCTGCCGCCGGCGGGTCAGCGGCGCCTCTCTCATGTCGGCGCCGTCGGGCGAAAGCAGCAGGTCGAACAGCACGAGCCTTGCCGGCGTCTCCGCCGAAAGCTTGCGGATGCGGCTCTCGGCCGGGTGAAGCCGCATCTGCAGCGCGTCGAAGGACAGGCGCCCGTCGATTTCGATGACGAGCTCGCCGTCGACGACGAAGCGCTCGACCGGCAGGCTTCGCGCCAGCGCCAGAACTTCGGGGAAAAAGCGCCCGAGCGGCTTGCCGGACCGGCCGATCAGCGCGACCGCGTCGCCCTTCTTGAAGACGAGCGCGCGAAACCCGTCCCATTTCGGCTCGTATTGCCACTTGCCCGCGTCCCTCGGCAGCGCCTCCTCCGAGCGCGCCTCCATGGTCGCTGTGTCGAGCGGCAGGCCGAAGCTTTGCGGCGCCGCGGCTGAAGGCTCGCGCGGCGAGGGCGTTCGCATCAGCCCTCGGCCTTGCGGATCGCCTCGCGCAGTGTTTCCACCTGCTCCTGGCTCGCCCGCGCCCGTCGGTCGAAGGACTGCGCCGAGAGGCGCAGACCGTCGCGCCGCGCCTCTTCCGCCATTTTCCGCGCCAGATGCGCGCGCTCCTCGACGATGCGGAGCGCCACCCGCATCGCGCCGTCAACCGAGTCTTTCTGTTCCCCCGCCAGCGCTTCGGCGGTATAGGCGTGCCCGACTTGGCAGCGAAACCTGAAGCGGGGGCGTGCGCCGGATCTGGGACAGGACGCCGCCGCAGGCGGGACAGGAGAGCGCGACCGGATCCGCAATCCGGGCGGCGTCGCCCGTTCCCGTCGGGCGCCCGAGCGCGATTTCGACCTCGAGCCGGATGTCTTCCGGCGGGACGATCGATTGACCCAGGCGCCATGGCGACCAGCTTCTTGAGCAGCGCGCCAAGATCGTCGATGTCGGCTCGATAGTCGACGTTGCTGGCGCGCAGCGCTTCGAGCGGCATCTCGGCCGCCCGGGCGTCGGCTGGATTCTGCACCACCGTCACTCCGCCGCATCGCTTGAGATCGGCAAGCCCCGCCGCGCCGTCCTTCAGCATGCCCGGTAAGGACGACCCCGATCGCGCGAGGCCCATAGCTGAGGCCGACTGAGCGGAACAAGGGGTCGATCGCCGGCCGGGCCAGGTTCTCCCGCGGGCCGTGGCCGAGGCGGATGGTTCCGTCCATGACCAGAAGATGCCGGTCGGCAGGCGCAACATAGGCCCGGCCCGCTTCGACACGGTCGCCGTCGGCTGCGGTCTGCACCGGGAAGGGGCAGGAATGGTCGAAGATTTCGGCGATCACATTGGGCCCACGGGCGCCCACGTGGACGACCACGCAGAGCGCGCCGCCGGGAATTCGGGCGGGAGCGACTGGCAAAGCGAGCGAACCGCGCCGATGGAGCCGGCGGAGCCGCCGATCGCGATGAGCGTCTCGCGTTCGTCCATTGGGCGGCGCCTCAGCCCGCGCCGAGCCTTGATGCGGCTCGACGCGGCGCGGCGAGTGGTTCGGATCAGGCCGCCTTTCTGTTGACGCTGGCGGTGGCGAGCTTGCTCAGAAGCTTGTCGGTCTTGATCTCTTCCTGCAGCGTCTCGTCGAGGAGCCTGGCGGCGTCCTGCATGCCGAGCTCGTTCGCCCAGGTCTTCAGCGTGCCGTAACGGGCGATCTCGTAGTGCTCGACCGCCTGCGCCGAGGCGGCGAGGCCGGCGTCGAGCGCGTCGGCGCCCTTGAAATCCTCCATGATCTCCTTGGCCTCGTCGATGATGCCGAGGATCGCGTCGCAGGTCTTGCCGCGCGCCGGACGGCCCATCGATTCGAAGATCTGGTTGAGGCGCTCGACCTGGCCTTCGGTCTCGTCGCGGTGGGTCTCGAAGGCTTCCTTGAGCTCGGGCGAATTGGCTTCCTTGGCCATCTTCGGCAGGGCGCGCAGGATCTGCTTCTCGGCGAAATAGATGTCCTTCAGCGTTTCCGTGAACAGGTCTTCCAGATTGTTGGCTTTGCGGGTCGGCATGGGGCGCTCCTTTGAGGGGCTTTGGGTTGCAGTGAGCCACAACCGCTCGCATGCGCCAATGTTCCCGTGACCGGGGCGCGCGCCACAGCCGCATTGAACGCGCAGGGCGCGACGCCGTCTCTCGGCGGGGCGGTCAGGGCGGCGCGTGACCGCTCGTCGCCGCCCACGCGGCGATCCCGAGAAAGACGAGGGAGGCGCCGAGTCCGGCCAGCGACGGCCCGGCGTTGCGGATCGAATCGATCGCCGCCGACAAAGCCTTGATAAGCTCGGTCAGATCGGAAACGCTCGGCACGGGCCCCGCCGCCTGGGCGCGAAAGGCCCTGTTGGCCGCCTCAGCCGCCGAGCTCGACGTCGCCACCGCCTTGCTGGCCATCCACGCCGCGTGAACGGCGCTGCCGAGGAAGACGAGAAAGCTCAGGATCGAAAGACCCAACGCCGGGCGCAGACCCAGGTGATCATGGCGGCTCCTGATCGTCGCCACCTCAGGTCATGCCGCCGTCGCGCCCGAACAGGACCCGGTCCACCGCAATCTGGAGCCGGCTCGGAGCGGTCCCGGGTCACGACTTCGACGCTCCGCATTCGAACGGACGATCTGCGGCCATCGCCCGACGTCCGCCACCACCGCAAATGCAGCGGAGGCGCCCGCCGCCAGGATTTTCGTCAGCTCGATCTGCACGGATTTTCCGCCCGACGGCGTCGCCGGCGCTCGCTAGGGTTTCGTTGCCGAGCGTATCTCAGGGCATGCGCCCGCTTCGTCGTCGTCATGACGGTGCGTCGAGATTGCCGGGTGAGTCGCCGGCCGCAGAAAGCGCGGTACGGAACCGTCGACGCAGACGGCGCACTTACGCGCACATGCGCAAGCGCGCCCCTTTGCGTGAGCAGGCCGGTCCGGTGGTCGCGCGGCTCGACGTGGCCGCGCGCCGCCGGCGGGACGAAGCGCGTCACGATCGAGCCCGGCTCCGACGCTTCGCTGCGGAACGGCTTTCCAGGCTTGTCCCGTCGCATCGCGTCGCGCCTTGTCGGCGGCCCGTCGTCACCACTGAGCACGCGCCATCGCGAGTCGCGAAGTACGCCGCGAGCCGTATCGCGAGGCCGCGGAGCGCCGCATGGCGATCGCGTCCCCCTGCCGGCCGCCTCGACCAGCGCGCGCGCGCTCTCGCTTCTGAGCTCACTCTCGCAGGCGCGGGCGGCGGATAGGCTGGATCGCCGCGCTGCGCTCGCGATGACGCGGCTTGTGTCCCAACGCCTGATCAAGCCGATCTCTTTTCATTTCGCATCGTCCGCCGGCGCTCGCCGGCTCTGCCGAAAAGTCCGGCGGCGGCGGGTCGGAGACGCAGATCGGGCGGTCGAAGGTCAGCGGGTATTCCGTGACGCCGTCCAGGGTGACCGGGTCCTCGCCAAGCTTCAAGAGCGCGCAGGCGACCTGCAGGATGTTGCCCTTGGGGATCCTGCTGACATCCCAGACGCGTGCGGTCTTGTCGGCAGACGCCGTGACTATGTGCAACCCGTCCGGGCTGAAGGCGGCGGAAATGACCCAATCCTCGTGGCCTCTGAGGACGGCGATCGCCTTGCCGGTCGCGGCGTCCCAGACGCGCGCGGTCTGGTCTTTGGACGCGGTGACGATGCGCGACCCGTCGGGGCTGAAGGCGGCGGAATTGACCCAATCCTCGTGGCCCCTGAGATCGGTGATCGCCCTGCCGGTCGCGGCGTCCCAGACGCGCGCGGTGTTGTCATAAGACGCCGTGACGATGCGCGAGCCGTCGGGACTGAAGGCGGCGGAATTGACCATTTCCTTGTGTCCTCGGAGGACGGCGAGCGTCTTGCCGGTCGCGGCGTCCCAGACGCGTGCGGTTTTGTCCTCGGACGCGGTGACGATGCGCGATCCATCGGGGCTGAAGGCGGCGGAATCGCACCGGGTCCTCGTGGCCGCTAAGGACAACGATCGCCTTGCCGGTCGCGGCCTCCCAGACCCGCGCGGTCTTGTCCCCGGACGCCGTGACGATACGCGACCCGTCGGGGCTGAAGGCGGCGGACCAAACGCGGCCCTCATGGCCGCCGAGGATGGCGATCGTCTTGCCGGTCGCGGCATCCCAGACGCGCGCGGTCTTGTCCTCGGACGCCGTGACGATGCGCGTCCCGTCGGGGCTGAAAGCGGCGGACAACAAGGGCCCTGATGGCCTCTGAGGACGGCGATCGTCTTGCCGGTCGCGGCGTTCCAGACGCGCGTGGTCTTGTCATCAGACGCCGTGACGATCCGGGATCCGTCGGGGTTGAAGGCGGCGGAAGTCACCGCGCCCTCATGGCCTCTGAGGATGGCGATCGGATTGCCGGTCGCGGCGTCCCAGACCCGCACGGTCTTGTCACTGGACGCCGTAACGATGCGCGACCCGTCGGGGCTGAAGGCGGCGGAGTCACCCGGTTCTCGTGGCCTCTGAGAACGGCGATCGCATTGCCGGTCGCGGCGTCCCAGACGCGCGCGGTGTTGTCCAAAGATGCTGTGACGATGCGCCTCCCGTCGGGACTGAAGGCGGCGGACTGACACGGCTCCTCCGTGGCCGCTGAGGACGGCGGTCGCCTTGCCGGTCGCGGCGTCCCAGACGCGCGCGGTCTTGTCATAAGACGCCGTGACGATGCGCTTCCCGTCGGGGCTGAAGGCGGCGGAGAACACGGCGTCCCGTGGCCGCTTAAGACCGTGATCGCCTTGCCGCTCGCGGCGTCCCAGACGCGCGCGGTCTTGTCCCAGGACGCCGTGACAATGCGCGAGCCGTCGGGGCTGAAAGCGGCGGAAATCACCCCGCTCTCGTGGCCGCTGAGGATTGCGATCGCCTTTCCGGTCGCGGCGTCCCAGACGCGCGCGGTCTTGTCAGAGGACGCCGTAACGATGCGCGATCCGTCGGGGCTGAAGGCGGCGGAGACCACCGCGCTCCTCGTGGCCGCTGAGGACGCGATCGCCTTGCCGGTCGCGGCGTCCCAGACGCGCGCGGTCTTGTCATCGGACGCCGTGACGATGCGCGACCCGTCGGGGCTGAAGGCGGCGGAGCAGCACCCGGCCCTCATGGCCGCTGAGGACGGCGATCGGCTTGCCGGTCGCGGCGTCCCAGACGCGCGCGGTCTTGTCATCAGACGCCGTGACGATGCGCGACCCGTCGGGGCTGAAGGCGGCGAGATCCACCGACCGTCGTCGTGGCCGCTGAGGACGGCGATCGGCTTGCCGGTCGCGGCGTCCCAGACGCGCGCGGTCTTGTCTCAGACACCGTGACGATGCGTGACCCGTCGGGGCTGAAGGCGGCGGAGCGCACTTCACCCTCGTGGCCACCAAGGACGGCGACCGCCTTGCCGGTGGCGGCGTCCCAGACGCGCGCAGTGTTGTCATCAGACGCCGTGACGATGCGCGACCCGTCGGGGCTGAAGGCGGCGAATCCGACGCGTTTTTGAACAGCCGCCGCTCCCGCAAATTGGGCACAGCCTGTCCCAACGCGTCGAGCGTTTCGGTAAGCTTCGGCCTCGCATATCGGCGCTGTCTCGTGGCCAGGCGGCCAGCGCGAGCTTCGCCGCGTTGACCGGCCGTTTCGCGGCCTCGATGTTCGCCAAAGCCGTCAAGGCGGCGAATTCGTTCCTGACCGCTTCGCCGCGGCCAAGTTCAGCGATCCCTTTTTGCGTAAGCGCGTCTTTTTTGGCCGCGTCGGCGCGTTGCTTGCTTCGGTCGCCTCCGCAGCCCTTTGATCGGCGCGCGTCTTTTGCGCTATCGCGTCCTTCTTCGCCGCATCAGCCACGTTTTTCTCGCTGACCGCCTCAGCAGCCTTGTGATCCGCGAGCGACCTTCAAATAGCGCGTAGTAGCCGAAAGCGCCTGCGACGATCGCAGCCAAGAGGGAGATAACAGCGCCAACGCGGTGCGCTGCGCGATCTTGCGCGCGTCCGCGAGTTGTCGCGTCTGCTCCTCCTCGCGCTCACGCCGCCGCTGCTCGGCCTCGGCGCGCGCTGCCTCCTCGCGCGTGCGGCACGCCGGCGAGATAGGCGCGGTCGGTCGCATCGAGCCGCGCGGCAATGTCGGGACGGGCGTCGAGCGCCTGCGCCTCTGCGAGGCGCTGGCCCTGATGCGCGAGCCAAGAGTCGCCGCGCGCATTGGCGTCCCAGTCGCGCGTTGCGCGTTTGACCCCTTCCAGCGTCGTCAGCAGGCCGAAATCCTCTTTCAGCCAGCCCGTCGAGCAGGCCCCATTGCCGCAGCAGCGCCTCGTGCGTCGGCTCGATCGTCGATTCGCGGTTTCCGCGCCGGTCGTCGGGTCGCGTCACGCGCGTGTCGGCGAAAGCAGCCGTTCCTCGACCAAAAGGTCGATCAGCGGCCGCGCCTCGGCGGGAATTTCGGAGCGGCGGGCGATGTTGCGGCGCGGGCGCGGTGTCGGGGTCGATGCCGGCGAGCCAGGGGATCAGCCCGCGCCGCAGCAGCGCGAGGCGCGCCTCGCGGTCGCGGGGAATGCGCGGATCGTTATCGGCGCCGCAACGCGCGCTCGACCGCGGCGTCGATCGCGCCTTTGAGTCCGTCCAAACTTTTCATAGTCGGCGAGCCGCAGCGCGCCGGTCCGGCGCATATTCGAGATAGAGTTGCTCCAGCGTAAAGGCGAGCAGCGGCAGCGCGTCGCCGCCGCCGCCCTTGTCGATGTCGTCGAGCAGGCGTTGCGTCAGCTGCGGCTCGATCGTCAGCTTGCCGCCGGCCTCGTCGAACGCGCCGCGCCGGGCCCTCGATCACGTCCTTGATAGGCGCCGCGCGGCATCGGCAGCAGCGGCAGCGCACTCTGCGCGCAGGCCTTCGAGAGCCTTGGCGTGTTGCAGCGCGTCGTAGGCATCCGAGCGGATGGCGAAGATCGCGATGACCGCGCGGATCGTCGCTCGATCGCAGGTCGCGAGCGAGAGCCAACAAGGCCTCGCCTTCCGTCGCGCCTTCGGCGCGGAACAGTTCCTCCGCCTGGTCGATCGCGATCGACGATGACCGGCGGCTTCGCGGTCTCCTCGCTGGCGAGCGTCGCGCCAAGCCGCCTCGACGAGTTCGGCCAGCAACGGCCGCAAGCCCGCCGCCCCGGCCTGCGATCGCCGCCCGCAGGTCGGCGCGCGAGCGAGCCGGCAGGATTCCAGCGAGCGCGTTGAGCAAGGCCGTTCTCGCCAGTCAGCGCCGCGCGCTCCGGCCGGATCAACGGCAAGGGCAGGAACTGCGCGTCGTCGCGCGCGAGCCGGGGCAGCAGACCGGCGCGCAGGAACGAAGACTTGCCCGCGCCCGAGGCGCCGAGGATCACCATGAGCCGCGGCGCTGCCCCCGCGCGCAGTCCGCGCAGCCGGTCGGTCGCCTCGACGATCGGCGCGTCGCGGCCGAAGAAAATGCCGGCGTCGACGGCTTCGAGCGGCTTGAGGCCGCGATAGGGCGCCCGTCCGGCTCCGCCTCCGGCGGCCAAGCGAAGAACTTGGGATCGAGCCCCGCCTTCTCCAGTCCGCGCTTCAGCCGCGCAGAGCCCGCGATTGGGAAAGCGACGTGCTTTTCCTCGTGCGAGCCCGGCAGCTGTGCGCGGAAACAGCCGCATGTCCTGGCCGCCGGTCGAGATCGACGATCTGCCAGACGCCGGTGAGCTCGTCGGGGAGCAGATCCGATCGTCTTCGGCGGGATCGATCAACGCCGCGAACAGCTTCTTGTTGAGCCCGCGCGCCAGCGCATATTCCTTCAGGCACCAGCCCGAGGCGAGCCAGTTCGCCGACACGAGGAAGATGACCGCCTCGCAGCGGTTCGCCGCCTGCATGCAGCGCCCGCTCCCAGCGCTCGCCCGCCGCAATGCCGCGCTCCGGATCGAGATCGAGGAAGACGTCGTTCCAGCCTTCCGAGGCGAGCCAGTCGCGGAGCGCGATCGCCTCGAAATTGTCCTTGCTCGAATGGCTCAGAAAAATGCGGGACATTCGATCTGGTCCTCACCCCGGACGTTTGCTTCCCCGTCGTCTTTTCAGCTCCCGCGCCTTCTCCAAATCCGCGCCGGAATGGCTGAGAAAAACGAAGGGCGGAGTCTGAGACGCGGCCATCGCGCGGCCCTCACGTTCGCCCGCGAGAGGATTTTTGCGGGACCGCCGCCGTGCGCGCGAGCATTCACTTGCCCCAATGAAAATGGTCCAAAGCAATGCTTGCGAGACTGTCACGCGCCAAACTCCGCGACAAGGCCAATTCGCTCGAGGACGGCTTGCGACGAGAGCGGCGGATTCGATCGCTCTTCGGAGAAATTCGGCGACAGATAAATCAACACATAATATATGTTATTATTAATCAGCGCCCTCGGAAAGGGCTGCCCTGCACGGTGCTGCCCCGCGAAAAGCGACAAGGGCAAAAAGTGACAGCTTTTCGAGCTTAACGCGTTGAAATCAATCGCTCGCGACCAAGATGCCCGGCATTCCGCGCCGCAGCCCAGAGGCTGGAGACCCGGCGGACTGACAGCCCATCCTGGCTGAGGGCCGTGCCTCACGCCCCCCGTTCCCGCAGCGCCTTCATCAGCGCGATATAGTCCGTCTTGCCGCTGCCGAGCAGCGGGATCGCCTCGAGCACGACGACCAATTCCGGGAACATGAGCTCGGAGGCGCCCCTGATCTTCATCCAGGTCTGCGCCTCGGCCCTGGTCGCCCCGACCCTGGTGGTGGCGAGGATGACCCGCTCGCCTTTCTTCGGGTCGGGCGCGGTGACGGCGGCGATGAGATCGTCGGGCCAGAGGCCGGAGAGGATGTCCTCGACGGCGCCGAGCGACACGGTTTCGCCGGCGATCTTGGCGAAGCGCTTGGCGCGGCCCTTGACCGCGAGAAAGCCGTCGGCGTCGATCATGACGATGTCGCCAGTGTCGTGCCAGCCGTCCGGCGGCGGCTCGAGCTCGCCCGGATCGTCGGCCCGGTAATAGCCGATCATGACGTTGGGGCCGCGCACCCGGAGCCGCCCGCCCTCCTCGATGCCGGGCACCGGCTCGAGGCGCGCCTCGATGTTGGGGAGGAGCTTGCCGACCGTGCCGTTCCGGTTGAAGACCGCCGTATTGACCGCCAGCACCGGCGAGCATTCGGTGACGCCGTAGCCCTCGAGGATCGGCAGGCCGAACTTCTCCATGTAGACGCGCCGGGTCTCGGCCTTCACCGGCTCGGCGCCGGCGATGACGTAGCGCAGCGAGCGGAAGTCGAAGGCGCTGGCGAAGCGCGCATAGCCGGTGAGAAAGGTGTCGGCGCCGATCAGCACGGTCGCGCCGGCGTCCCGCACGAGCTCGGGAATCTGCCGGTAGTGCAGGGGCGTCGGATAGAGATAGACCCGCATCGAGCGGAGGAGGCCGAGCAGGAGCCCGCCGGTCAGGCCGAAGGCGTGAAAGATCGGCAGCGGGTTGAACATCATGTCGGTCAGCGTCAGGTCGAAGCGGGCGTCGAGCTGGGCGATGTTGGCGAGAATGTTGGCGTGCGACAGCGCCACGCCCTTCGGCGCGCCCTCGGAGCCGGAGGTGAAGAGGACGACCGCCGGATCGTCCGGCTCGCGCCGGTGAAGCGCGCGCCCGGCATTCAGCGCCGCGCGCGCCTTGTCGAGTCGTCGTCGCGCTGGCGCGCACGTCCTCGAGCCAGACGATGCGCGCCGCCGTCGCGATCGCCTCGACGACCTTGGTCAGATCGCCCTTCTCGACAAAGGCGCGCGAGGTGAGCACGAGCGAGACCTTGGCGATCCCGCAGGCGGCGATGAGGTTCGCCGCGCCGGCGGTGAAGTTCAGCATCGCCGGCACCCGGCCTGCCGCCTGCAGCGCCATGAAGGTCACCGCCGAGCCGTTGGCGTTCGGCAGGAGCACGCCGACGGTCTCGCCCGGCTGCCGAGATGGCGGCGATCTTGCGCGCCAGCACCGCGACGCCGATGCGGAACATGCGCAGGCTCAGGGCGCCGCTCAGCGGGTCCTGAACCGACGGCGCCCCTGAGGCCGCGCAATTTCGCCTGGTCCTCGAAGGCGGCGAACAGCGTGCTTCTGAGGTTCGAGGTGCGAAAGACGAGCCCCGACATGATTTCGTAGAGCGCGGCGCCGGCGGCGCGGCGCCGGGCGCGGCCGGCGAGATCCGCAGCGACCCCGATCCGCTCGGGGGGCAGGATCGTGACGATGATCTTCGGCAGGAGCCGCCGTCCGACCTTCGCTGCATCGATGCGCGAAAAATAGGTGCGCTCCGCTCCGGCGAGCCGAACGGGCGTGACCGGGGCCCCGCTCCTTTCGGCGATGAAGGCCGCCCCGTCGTAGCCCTTCATCAGCGCGGCGCTGGCGGCGATGCGGCCCGGCGCGAAGATCGCCAGGCGATGGCCGGCGCGCACGTCCCCGACCAGCGCCCTCAGCGCGATGGGCCGGGCCGGATCGAGCGGACGCGCCTCGACGAACCTCAGAAAGGCCCTCATCCACCAGCGGCTGAGGAATTGCGGGATCGACGGCGAAGAGCGGCGGCTCTTCCATGAGCGAAAAGAGGATCGGCGCGTCGAGGAAGGAGGCGTGGTCGACGGCGATGACGGCCGGGACGCCGGCCGGCGGCAGGTTTTCACCGCCCTTGACCTCGAGGCGGAACAGGATCCGCCATAAGGCGCGCAGGACGAAGGCCAGGACATTCGCCGGCAGCCGGCGGAAGAAATAGATCGCCGCCAGAACGTTGGCGAGGCCGAGAACGACGAGCGTCGCCGGTTCGGAGAGGCCGGCGACCTGCAACAGGATCATCGTGACGATCGAGCCGCCGACCATGAAGATATAGTTCAGCGCGTTGACTGCGCCGACGACCCGGGCGCGCCGGTCCTCGCCGGCCCAGGCCTGGACAGCGGCGAAGATCGGCACGACGAAGAGGGCCGCCGCCGCGGAATAGAGGAAGATCTCGAAGGCGAGGTCGCAGGCCGAAGCCGCTGGTGAAGAACTCGGTCAGCGGAACCTGATGGTTCGCCGGCGTCATCGCGCCGGTCTGAAGCCCGATGGCGATCGCCAGCGCCGCGAGGACGAGGAGGAGGAACGGCGCCGGCGCGAGCTCGATGCGGCCGTGCGAGAGCAGCGCCGCGCCGAGCGAGCCGGCGGCGACGCCGACGGCGAAGATGAGGTTGATGGCGATCTCGACGTCGATGCCGCCGCCGATCCGCTGCTTGACGATGACCGGCACGAGCGAGAGGGTGATCGCGCCGACCGTCCAGAACCAGCTCGTGCCGAGCGCCCCCACCCATTGGCGGTCGTCCGCCCTGACCTCGCTGATGACCCGCCAGGTCGAGGCGAAGACGTTGCGGTCGACCTTGAGCCCCGGCGCGCCGACGCCGGTCGGGGGAATGTAGCGCGCCGTGGCGTAGCAGGCGAAGGCGACGAGCATGAGCTGCGTGACGACGCTTAAGGGCGAGCGGCCCTCCGCCGCGGCGAACCCGCCCACGACGAGGCCGCAGATGATCGCCGCGAAGGTCGCGCCCTCGACCAGCGCGTTGCCGGAGACGAGCTCCTCGCGCCTCAGGTGATCGGGCAGGATGCCGTATTTGATCGGTCCGAACAGCGCCGCGATGCAGCCAAGGCCGAAAAGCGCGACATAGAGCAGCGTCAGCGACGACAGAACGAAGCCGGCCGCGGCGATCATCTGGACAACGATCTCGGCGAGTTTCAGCCGCCGCGCCACGAACGCCTTGTCGTGCGAATCGGCGATCTCGCCGCCCAGCGCCGAAAGCGGGATCGCCGGCAGCACGAAGATCATCGTGGCGAGAAGGATCTCGAGGCTCGAGCGCGCGCCGCCGAAGCGGAACAGGATCAGCATCGCCAGCATGTTGCGGACGAAGTTGTCGTTGAAGGCCGAGAGGAACTGGCACCAGAACAGCGGCGCGAACCGCCGCGAGGTCATCAAGGTCCGGAACATGTGGGCCTGGGCGTCCTGGGAGGCAACCAAAGGACGGCAGTTTCGCCCCGCCGTCAAGCTGACCCGTTAGGCCTCGGCGGTCGAGAAACGGCGCGTCGTCAAGGAAGGCGGCGAGGCGCTCGGCGAAGCTTCGCCTCAAAAGGCGTGAGCGGCGGGCGGGTGCGCCGCCATGGCGGCTTTTCCGGCGCCTTCGCCGATTCCGGCCAGGGCGAGACGGCGAACCAGTCACGATAGGCCTCGGCGAAGCGCGCTTCGCCCTTCCAGCTGGAATAGTCCCAGGGTTTCGGCGCGTTGACGAAATGCAGGACGAGCGGCTCGAGCCGGCGCTCGAGGTCGAGGAGAAAGAAGTCGCCCATGAAATTGTAGCGCGGCGACAGGGGGGCGAAGCCGCCCTTGAGGATCGCGTTCAAGGCGTCCTGCTCGTTGAAGGGGAAACGCTCGGGCGTCTCGCGAAGCGCCCGGGTCACGCGTTCCGTCAATCGCTCCGTCCGCCAGGCGGCGCGGTCGATCGCCATCAGCCCGGCGTTGAAATAGGGCGTGTCGAGCTTGAGCCCGAGCGAGCGGCGCGACTGCTGGAACTGCCGCGCCAGCGCGTCGGCCTTGAAATCCATAAGGAAGATCATGTCGTAGGCGGCGGCGAGCGGCCGGCCGCCGAGGTCGAGGGTCTCGAGCCGGGTCAAGCCGGGCCGCACGATCAGCATGTCGGAATCGACGGTGACGATCCGCTCGAACTGCGATGGCAGGATGTCGTCGAGGAAGAGGCGGCGAAAGACGGCGCGGGAAAAGCGTCCCTTGGCGCTGAGACTCTTGTCGAAGCGGGAGAAGTCGAGCGTCATGAGGACGATGCGCTCGCGCAGGGCGGGCGCGAGCCGGTCGAAGCCCGGCGTCACGTCGGCGGGCTCGCAAACGAGGAATATCTCGTGCGCGCCGTCGGGTTCGGCCCCGATCAGGGAGGCGATCGCCCGCACCGCCGGCGGAAAGAACGTCCTGTCCGGCGTGAAGCAATAGGCGGTCCGGCTACACTGGACCGTCAATGGCTAAGCAGTTCTTCGACCTGCCCGACAAGCTCCTCGGCCCCGTAGGGCTTGGCGAGGAAGCGGCCCTCGTCCGGGATGTCCGCGCGGCGAGGCGCCCTTTGGCCGGAGGTCAGGACGAGCAGCACGTGCGGCCACCGCTCGTGCACCCGTCGAGCGAGCTCTATTCCATTGAGAGCGCCGGGCATGTTGATATCCGTGAACAGCAATCGCACGTCCCGCCGCGCTTCCAGGACAGTCAGAGCTTTTTCGGCATTCTCCGCCTCGATGACGCTAAAGCCGCATTCCTCGAGAATGTCGGTGGCGATGAGCCTCACCAGGTCCTCGTCCTCGGCCACGAGGATGACGCCACGTGTATGGTGATCGACCTCGGCCATGGTGATCAACGTCCCTTATCATGTGAGGTTTCAAATTCGGAAAGCCATCGGTTATCACGAATGTTCAAATCCGGAGGCGTCCATGCCCGCGAAACGTTCGTCTTCGTTTTTCGACAACTCCGTAGCGCTCTATGGCGGGTTTGCCGCGCTTGCCGCGTTGATGCTGGCCATCTTCATCTTCGTCAGCCAAGAACGGCAGCACTACGACGTCGCCCGCCAAATTGTCAAAGAGCGAAGGAGCCTCTATCAGGTCTACATCGATTTATTGGATGCTGAGACCGGGCAACGGGGTTACCTTCTCACCAACGACAAAAGCTATCTGCAGCCTTATCGAAACGCTGTCGCGCGACTCGACGCCGACTTGAAGGATCTGGCCGAAGCGCGGGGCGGGACGACCAGCGATCAGAACGAAATCGGCGCCTTGCGAGGCCTCGCCGACCAGAAGCTGACAGAGCTGCGGTCCACCATCGAGCTCCACGACGCCAATAAGAACAATGAAGCGCAGGCGTTGGTCGACGAGGGCGTCGGCAAGACGATCATGGACAGGTTCCGGACAAACATCGACGCGCTCGCGCGGCAGCAACAGCGGCGCGTCGACGCGCAGTTCGGCGCCGTCGAGCGCGAGGGAGACCTTCTCCGCTTCGGCGCTATCGCGGCCGTCTTGTTCACAATTGCCGTCGGCGCTCTCTCGATCGCACGCTTGCGCAGTCAACTGAATGAGATCACCGCCGGCCGCGACAGCCTTCGTGACGCCAACGCCGCCCTGGTGAACGAGGCGGCGCAGCGCAGCAAGCTCGCCGAGCAACTGCGGCAGTCGCAAAAGATGGAATCGCTGGGACAGCTGGCGGGCGGCCTGGCGCACGACCTCAACAATATGCTCCTGGTCATTCTCAATGGCGTCGGGTTGGCCAAGCGTGCGCTTGCCCGGGAGGGCGGCAATCCCCAGCGTTATCTCGACGCCGCGACAGTAGGAGTCGAGCGCGCGGCCGCTCTGACGCATCGGCTGCTCGCCTTCTCGCGGCAACAGCCGCTCTCTCCTCAATCGATCGACCCCAACAAGATGGTGTCCAGCATGGGGGAACTGCTGGTTCGGACGCTTGGCGAAACAGTGCGGTTGGAGACGGTTCTCGCCGGCGGTCTCTGGCGGACGCAGGCCGACGCCAACGAGCTCGAGAGCGCGATCCTCAATCTCGCGCTGAACGCCCGAGACGCCATGCTGGGCGGCGGCAAGCTAACGATCGAGACCAGCAACGCCTTCCTCGACGAGGAGTACGCCGCCCGCCAGATCGCCATCCCCGCCGGACAATATGTCCTGATCGCCGTCACCGACACCGGAAGCGGCATGACCTCCGACGTCATGGAACGCGCCTTCGACCCCTTTTTCACGACAAAGCCGGCGGGTCAGGGGACCGGTCTTGGACTGAGCCAAGTTTACGGCTTCGTTCGCCAATCCGGAGGCCACGTCAAGATCTACTCGGAGCCGGGGCGGGGGACGACGGTGAAGATCTATCTGCCGAGACACTACGGCGCCGCGGAAGAGCCCTCGCCACAGCCAAACGAGCCGCCGGCTCAGCAGCCGCGCGAAACGATCCTTCTGGTCGAGGATGAAGAGCGGGTGCGGCAGCTCACCGCCGACACGTTGGCCGAACTCGGCTATCGGGTCCTGCAGGCGGACGGAGCCGCGGCCGCTTTGCGCCAGCTCGCCCGCAACGCCCAGGTCGACGTTCTCTTCACCGACATCGTCATGCCCGACAAGAACGGGCGCCAGCTTGCCGAAGAAGCGTGCGCGCTCAGGCCGGCCCTCAAGGTGCTCTTCACCACCGGCTATACGCGAAACGCCATCGTGCATAACGGGATTCTCGACGCCGGTGTGAACCTGATCGTCAAGCCCTATTCGATCGACGACCTGTCGCGAAAGCTGCGCGAAATCCTCGATCCCCCTATCGACTCGTCCTCGTGAGCCGCGAGGCGAGGCGCTCCGGCACAAACGATAGCGACCGCGCAGCAGAGCCGGCGCCCGGCGGGCCTGGTTGGGATATTCCCGACGGTTCTGGCGCCCGCGCCGGACCGATGAAGCCGGTTTTTCCGCGCGGCGCTCTTTTCCCTGATCGTCGGCGGAACAGGGAAATCAATTTCTGAAGTGCACCCCTCGGCTGAGACACTTTAATTGGGTGACAGGGCTTTGGTCGTGTCGTTTCAGACCGTTGCGAGTTGGCGAAGTTCGGCTTCGAACTCAACCGGGGGTTTGTAGCCGAGGGCCGAGTGTAGTCGGGCTTGATTATAGACGTCTTCGAGGAAGGCGCCGATGTGGATTCGGGCCTCGTCGATCGACGCGTAGGTTTTACCGTTCACCTCTTCCTCCTTCAAAGTGCGCATGAAGCGCTCGGCCTTCGCGTTGTCGTAAGGGTTGCCGGCGCGGCTCATGCTGACCAAGACGCCGCGCGCTTCCATCCTTTCGCGGTACTCTGCGCAGGCGTATTGCACGCCCCGGTCGGAGTGGTGGATGAGGCCGGGCTCGGGGTTTCGCGCGGCCAACGCCATGTCGAGCGCTTCGATCGCCAGGCTCGCTTCCAGATGGTCGGCGAGCGCCCAGCCGATCACCTTGCGCGAAAAGGCGTCGAGAACGACGGCCAGGTAGATGAACTGCACGGCCAGCCGGACATAAGTAATGTCGGCGACCCAGATCTGATCGAGCCCGGTCGGGACGAGACCGCGCGTCAGATTGGGGACGATGGGGAACTCGTGCCGGCTGTTGGTGGTGTAGGGAACGAACGGCTTCTGGCGCAAGCAGAGCAGATTGTCCTCGCGCATGAGGCGCAAGACGTGCTTGTGATTGACCTTGAGGCCATGGACGCGCCAGAGGTCCCGGCAGACCCGCCGATAGCCGTAGAAGCGGTTTTCGAGCGCGATCGTCTGGATTTTGTCACGCAGATCCGCTTCCGTCCGCTGTGGCGCGCGAACCTCGCCAAAGCGATAGAAGCCGGCGCGCGACACGCCGCCAAGCAGGCAAAGATGCTCGATCGAGGGGGCGCCTTGCGTCTCCTGCGCGTTCATTTCTTCAATGACCGCGTAGATGGCGTCGCGCGAGACGACCGGTCCCGCGCGTCGATGAGCCGCAAGGCTTCGCGAAAAAAATCGAGGTCCATCTGCTGCTTGCCGATCTTGCGCTCGAGCTCGGCGATCCGCGCCCGGGCTCGCGCCAGGTCGGACAGCGGAGGTGTGCCTGGCATGGGCATTGGATTGGAGGTGAAAGTCCTTCGCGGGGCGAGTTGGTAGCAACCGCGAGCCGGAGGCAACTGCATTGTCGCGAGGCGATGTGGGGAAGAAGCCCGAGGCGAACCGCAGCACCGAACGAAAGTGAAGCCCTGAGCAGGCCGGGCCGACCGGGTAAGCGTGCCTTCGAACGCGACGCCCAAAATCCAACCGAGGTCGGAGCGGTAGTGGGGACGGGGGCGGCGGGACATCCAGTGAACCTTACCCAGGGAGGTCTGCATGGGTCCGCGCGAGCGGTAGACCCGAAGGAGGCAACGACGACGGGACGACGCCCATGCAGAAGTCGGATCTCCTTGTAGTAGCGAGGAAGCCGGTGAAAGCCGGCGGAGCAAAGGAGGAGATGGATTGAAAAGGACGGGACCACGGCAATTGAGCCTCGTGTTCGCCGACAGCCCCTCGGGGGGCGGGGTGGCCGAGCCCTCGGACGCATCCGAGCGGCGGAGCTTCCTGCTGCACAAAGCGAGGACCAAGAAAACGAGAGGCCCCGCCGCCATCGCGGCCGACACCAGTCGGCTGCTCGAAGAGGTGGCGTCCGAAGCCAATCTGGCCAAGGCGCTGCTGACCGTGGTGCGTAACAAGGGAGCGCCCGGAGTGGACGGACAGACGGTCGAAGCGGCGGAAGCGCAAGCCCCGTCGATGATTGCCCGGCTGCGCCGAGACTTGCTGGCGGAATGCTATCGGCCTGGCGATGTCCGCCGTGTCTGGCTGCCGAAGCCGGGGGGCGGACAAAGGGGGCTCGGCATTCCAAACGTGATCGACCGGACGGTTCAACAGGCGGTCCTCCAGATCCTGGAGCCGATCTTCGAGCCGACCTTTCACGACAGCAGTCACGGTTTCCGGCCGAACCGGGGCGCTCATACCGCTATCGCCGAAGCCACAGGTTACCTCAAGGACGGATATCAAACGGTCGTCGACTTGGATTTGGCCAAATTTTTTGACCATGTTCATCATCAACGCCTGCTCGCCCGGATCGCAGAACGCGTGACGGACGGGCGGATCATCCGCCTGATACGCCTGATGCTGACAGCGACGGTGGTGATGCCGGACGGAACGAAGGTCGCTGTCCGGGAAGGAACCCCCCAAGGGGGCCCGCTTTCGCCATGCCTTTCCAACATCGTCCTCGACGAATTGGATCGGGAATTGGCGCGGCGCGGCCTCCGGTTCGTGCGGTACGCCGATGATGCCAACATCTTCGTGCGGAGCGAACGGGCCGGATTGCGGGTCATGGCATCGGTTCGGAATTTCCTGGAAAAGCGTATGCGGCTCCAGGTGAACGAAGCGAAGAGCGGGGTCCGCAAACCCGACGAGGTCGCCTTCCTGGGCTTCAGCTTCCGCTGCACGAAGGAGGACCAGGGCGACGCTGTCGCCGTGTTTCCCTCTGGAAAGGCGAAGCGCCGACTGAACGCCACCATACGGGACATGACGCCGCCGAACTGGGGGCGTTCCATCGCAGCCTGCATGGAGAACCTCAGCCGATACCTGAACGGATGGATGACCCATTTCCGGCTTTGCACGTCGGATGCGGTCGAGGGTCTGCGCGTCACCGACGCTCATATCCGCCGCCGGATCAGGGCGATCATCGTCCGACACAGGAAGCGGAGCCGCTTCCTGTTCCGCCACTTGTTGAGCAAAGGCGTCAGCCGCAAGGCGGCGGCCGGATGCGCGTACTGCGGCAAAGGGGCATGGGTAAAGTCGAACCACGGCGCAATGACGCGAGCCTACCCACCGAGCTGGTTCACCGGCCGGCAGGTCTCGCTCAAAGCCCGCTGGCGCGAACTCAACCCGCCGGCGGCATCAGCCCAGCTTTCGCTGGCGCTCTGATATACCGATCCAAAGAGCCGGATGCGGGCCCGCATGTCCGGTTCTGCGAGAAGCGCGGAGGAGCAATCCTCCGCGCTTACTCGACCCGGCGTAGCCGGCGCAGCGTCCGACCTGGCGCGAGCCCGGGCGCGGATCGCCGAGCTCGAGCGCAAGATCGGCAAGCAGCAGATGGACCTCGATTTTTTTCGCGAAGCCTTGCGGCTCATCGACGCGCGGGACCGGTCGTCTCGCGCGACGCCATCTACGCGGTCATTGAAGAAATGAACGCGCAGGAGACGCAAGGCGCCCCTCGATCGAGCATCTTTGCCTGCTTGGCGGCGTGTCGCGCGCCGGCTTCTATCGCTTTGGCGAGGTTCGCGCGCCACAGCGGACGGAAGCGGATCTGCGTGACAAAATCCAGACGATCGCGCTCGAAAACCGCTTCTACGGCTATCGGCGGGTCTGCCGGGACCTCTGGCGCGTCCATGGCCTCAAGGTCAATCACAAGCACGTCTTGCGCCTCATGCGCGAGGACAATCTGCTCTGCTTGCGCCAGAAGCCGTTCGTTCCCTACACCACCAACAGCCGGCACGAGTTCCCCATCGTCCCCAATCTGACGCGCGGTCTCGTCCCGACCGGGCTCGATCAGATCTGGGTCGCCGACATTACTTATGTCCGGCTGGCCGTGCAGTTCATCTACCTGGCCGTCGTTCTCGACGCCTTTTCGCGCAAGGTGATCGGCTGGGCGCTCGCCGACCATCTGGAAGCGAGCCTGGCGATCGAAGCGCTCGACATGGCGTTGGCCGCGCGAAACCCCGAGCCCGGCCTCATCCACCACTCCGACCGGGGCGTGCAATACGCCTGCGCAGAGTACCGCGAAAGGATGGAAGCGCGCGGCGTCTTGGTCAGCATGAGCCGCGCCGGCAACCCTTACGACAACGCGAAGGCCGAGCGCTTCATGCGCACTTTGAAGGAGGAAGAGGTGAACGGTAAAACCTACGCGTCGATCGACGAGGCCCGAATCCACATCGGCGCCTTCCTCGAAGACGTCTATAATCAAGCCCGACTACACTCGGCCCTCGGCTACAAACCCCCGGTTGAGTTCGAAGCCGAACTTCGCCAACTCGCAACGGTCTGAAACGACACGACCAAAGCCCTGTCACCCAATTAAAGTGTCTCAGCCGAGGGGTGCACTTCAGTACATTTCCCTGTTCCGTCTTTACCTCGCGTACGAGCGCATCCGCTTAGTCAGATGAAATGCCGCGGATTTGTGCAATTTCCTGAGGGGCGGGAGAGCGATATTTTCGGTTATCAGATCCTATGCGGGTGGGCGGCGGCCGGACTTGGTAGGCTGATCTTCCACACCAGCATGGAGGCAACCGATGGAGTCTGTCACCTCTGCGACCGTTGTCGCGACCGCCGCCCGGGCGAATGATATCACGTTGTTCGCCTCGCTCGAATTGAGCAAATCGAAATGGGTCGTGACGATCAACAGTCCGGGCAGCGAGAAGTTTTCCCAGCATAGGGTTGAGGGCGGAGACGGCGCCGGCCTCATCGAGCTTCTTTCGCGGTCGCGGGCGAAGGCCGAGCATCGCTACGGCGTTCGGGTCACGACGATGGTCATTCAGGAGGCGGGATTGGATGGGTTTTGGATTCATCGCCTGCTCATCGCCAACGGGATCGAGAGCCAGGTCGTCGATGCGGCTTCGATCGCGGTCGCCCGACGGCATCGGCGGGCCAAGACCGATTCGATCGACGGCGAGACGCTGCTGCGGACGCTGATGGCCTGGGCTCGCGGCGAGCGGCGGGTCTGTTCGATGGTTCGGGCGCCGAGCCCGGAGGACGAGGATCGCCGGCGGCTGACGCGCGAGCGCGGCACGCTGCTCAAGGAACGCATTCAGCACACCAATCGGGTCAAGGGCCTGCTCATGGGCCAAGGCATCCGGGGTTACAACCCGCTTCGGCGCGATCGTTTCGAACGGCTCGAGGCGTTGCGAACCGGCGACGGTCGTGAGCTGCCGCCGATGCTGAAGGCGGAAATCCGCCGGGAGCTCGATCGGATCGCGGTTGTGACGACGCAACTGGCTGCGGTCGAACGCGCCCGCGACGCGCTCATCCGCACGGAAACCGAGGAGCCGAACACCCCGGAGCCGAACACCCCCGCCGCCCTGCTCTTCAAGCTCAGGGGCATCGGTCCTGAGTTCGCCTCGCTGCTCTGGCTGGAATTGTTGTTCCGCGGCTTCGGCAACCGGCGCCAGGTGGCGGCGTACGGCGGATTGACGCCCAGCCCCTGGCAGAGCGGCGGCATCGAACGGGATCAGGGCATCTCGAAGTCGGGCAACCGTCGGCTGCGCAAGACCATGATCGAGCTCGCCTGGTCGTGGCTGCGTCATCAGCCGGACTCGGCGTTGAGCCGCTGGTTTCACGCCCGGGTCGGCGCCGCGAAGGGGCGGGTCCGCCGGATCGCCATCGTCGCGCTGGCCCGCAAACTGCTCGTCGCCTTGTGGCGCTATGTCACCCAGGGCGTCGTTCCCGAAGGCGCGGTGTTCAAGGCGGCCTGACCCGATGGCTCAATCCCTCCAACACTCCAACGGCTTAACGACTTAACGACTTGATCCCATTCCAGCGAAGCTGAACGCGACGGCTTCGCCGGATCCGGGCGGGCGGTGACCGCGAACTTTTCCCTGGCTGAAACACGCCGCTTATCAGGATGGTCCCGCCAACCCGAGCCCGACGCCCTCGAGCATGAGGGATTGTGGTCCGAGCCGACAAAAGCTCGACCGGATGTGAGGTGATGCGGCCGTCAAGGCTGCATGGCGAATAACGGGCTCACGCTTCGGATCCAAACGCCAAAGGAGACGCAATGGCAAAATGAATTGAGTGCGGCAAAGGCCACAGAGGCAGCCAAGAGCGCGCAAGGGCGCGCTCGTTCTCGACAGGGTATCCGGCCGCCGGCGCGTCAAGGGCGCTTCGCTCCCTGCTCCGCTGCGCTTCGCCCCGCTTCGCGGGTGACGCGCCAGCGGCCGGCCCAAACGAATGAACTTGACCGGAAATACCCCATGTGAGGGAAACGGGCGATCGCCCCGCGTTTTCCGTGAACAGGTCACCTGATGGGGATTTCGGTCGAACCACGCCTTCCTCGGACCCCGGCTGGCTGCCTGGCTCGCTCCGCCGAAGACCGGCAATCGGGTGGGGATTTCGCACAAAACGCCATTCGGGCTCGCCGCGCTCGATCTCCTCAGCCGGAAGCGTATTTCAATAGATATTGGGAACCACAGGCGCGAAGGGAAAGTTTGCAAGTGTCAGCGCATGAGCGGAAGACCCTATGATCAGGGACTCGCGGCGCCCTTCCGAGAATCAGGTTCGCACCGTGCTGGTGGTCGAGCACGAAATCCTGGTCCGGCTCATGGTCGCTGAAGAATTGCGGGAGGCGGGCATGCGCGTCATCGAGGCGAGCCACGCGGACGAAGCGATGGAGCACGTCGAAGCTGGAAACAGCATCGACTTTGTCTTTGCGGAAATCGAGTTGCCCGGCAGCATGAACGGACTCGAATTCATACGGCGCCTCAGGGCGGATTTCCCGGACCTCAAGTTCCTGATGACTTCGAGCAGAATGCCGCCGCGTGAGCGCGCCCCAATCAGGCCGTTTGTCGCCAAGCCCTATGACATTGCCGACGTCGTCGCCCGCATCCGTGCCGAGCTCGAGTTCCTCGCCCGAATGAAGCCCGTCGATCCCATACCGCTGGAGCGCCCGACCGTCCTCATGGTCGAGTTGGATGTCGTGGTTCGCCAGAAGGTCGCCGAATATCTGCGCGACTGCGGATACAGGGCGCTCGAGGCCGGGAACACGGACGACGCTCTTCTGGTCGTCAACGCCGGGGCGATGACGATCGATATCGTATTCGCCGACGCCCGAGCGCCCGGAACGCTGGACGGGTTTGGGCTGGCCCGTTGGATCAGGCAGAATCGGCCGGAGATCAGAGTCGTTCTGGCGGGCACGGTCGTGAACGAAACGAAGGAAGCAGGGAACCTCTGCGAGGAAGGCCCCCAGCTCAAGAAGCCCTACGATCCCGGGCGCCTTGCCGACGAGATCAAGCGCGCCCTTGCCGCTCGTGCTCGCGCCAATAAATCCCCGCCGTAAATCGCGCCCGGCGTCCGATCTAGCCTTTCCCCCCTGCCGGGGCGGGCGCGCTGTCGTCTCCGCCGAGAGGGTTGCTTCAGGAAGCGCTCGCCAGGCCGCCTCAGCAGCAGGGGGAAGCGTGTCCATGTGCTTCAGGAAAAGCGCCAACGTCCAGATTTGCTTGTCGTCGAGCTCGTCCTTCCACGCCGGCATTCCGGTCCAGCGAATCCCGTGTTTGATTTTCCAGAATGTCCAACCTTCCGGATCGTCCTCGACGCCATTGCTCGCCAACTGCGGCGGGGCGGGATATTCGCCCTGGGCGATTGGCGGCCTTTCGGCCTTGCCGTTCGCGTTCCCATGGCAGACCGTGCAATAGCTGCCGTAGAGTTGAACGCCCGCGACGAGGTTTGCATCGCTCAAGGTGACGGGATTCGGCCCCTTTGGCGATTCTTTGTTCAAGGTCGCGCGCAACGAGGTCTTGGCGACGTACCTTTCGAACGAGGTGGGCTTGGCGTCCGCATTGGCCGGGATCCAGCCGCTGGAAATGGTCAGAATGAAGCCGCCCGCAGCGACCGCCAATGAAAAAACGATCCCCAGCACGAACGCTCCGAGCATCGGCGCTTTCCAACTCGCGTTGCGACGCCAACGAACTCTTGATTAGTGGAAGAGGTTCCCCACTTTTTGCAGACTTGTTCTGATCCGTCGGCGGGACAGGTTCTAACGGAGGCTAGTACCCAGAATCATTGGTCGGCGAAGCATGGTTTGAGGCGTTTTTGGTGGACCTCGGATTTAGTCCAGACGAAGCGTCTGGCGGTTTGGTTGTAGTCGGCGATGAAGGCGTCGATGTGGGCGACGAGTTGCTCGACGCTGGTGAACGAGGCGCCGCTGAGCGACTTCCCGGTCAGGATCGAGAACCAGATTTCGATCTGGCTGAGCCAGGAGGCGTGCGTCGGCGTGTAATGGAGATGCACGTTTTTGTGGCGCTTGAGCCACATGTCGCGGTTGGGTTTGTGGGTGGAGAGATTGTCGAGCACGACATGGATTTCGCGCTCCGGATAGGCGGCGATGACCCTGTTCATGAAGTCGAGAAATTCGACGCGCCGACGTCTCTTGTAGTGGCGGCCAACGACTTCGCCACTCGCCACGTTGAGGGCGGCGAACAGCGTCGTCGTCCCATGGCGTTTGTAATCGTGCGACTGGCCGGTGATGGCGCGCCCATTGGGCAGCTTCAGATAGCCTTGCGCGCGTTCGAGCGCCTGAATGGACGGTTTTTCGTCGACGGCGAGCACGATCGCATGGTCGGGCGGCGCCATGTAGAGCCCGACGATCTCGGCGGCCTTGGCCGCAAATTCCGGGTCGTTGCTCTGACACCAGGATTTGCGCCCCGACAAGTCGATCTTCTGCGCGCGCAGGAAACGCCAAACATATTGCACGTGAACGTCGCCAAGCCTCTTGGCGATCAGCGGCCCGGTCCAGTTTGCGTAGCCTTCCGGCGGCGCAGCGTCGAGCGCCGCCAGGATGCGCTGGTCCGTCTCCTTGTCGTATCTGGCCTCGGCCCCGCGATCGCCAACTTCCGAAAACCCGGGAAGTCGGTCCTTCGCGTAACGAACCCGCCATTTCGACGCCGTGCCGGTGGTACAGCCGAGCGCCCGGCCAATCGCCCGCGTCGCCGCGCCATCGGCGGCCATCAGCACGATCCGCGCCTTGAAGCGCGTGCGGTGCTCCGACTTGGTCGAACGCGCCATACCCTCAAGCTCAGCCCGCTCCTCGGCCGTCAATACGATCGGTGTCGCTTGCAAAAGGCTGCTCATGCAACCTTGAATCACAACTCAACGATCAGCGATAGTGGGTACTAGAACCGGTCACAACGCCAGTTGCGCTTTGCGCATTTTTTACCGAACTGAAAGTTGAGGCGAGGCTCGAGCAGCCTCGGGCGGTCGCTTTGTCGTGTGCGGCGCGAAAGTTGCAACAGCCTCCAACCGCTTATGGGCTTGTTAGGCGGCGTTTCCGCGGTGGCTCTCCTCGGCGGCGCGCCAGTCCTTGTCAGCGAACCTGCAAATCCAGCGCCCCCCGCACGCTCCTACGCGGAGCTCCTGGCCCCGATCCCGAACGCGGTCGAACGCCTCCAGTCCGAGAACCAGCTAACGGACAACCCGCAGCCGGCCTCGGTGCCGCTGGCGCAGCATCACCATCATCATCGCCACCATCGCCACTTCCGCTATTACGGGTTCCCGCCGTATCCCACTATCGCCACCACCACCGGCAGCCAGCATTGGTGATCCCGGCCCCGTAGGCGACCGCCCAACAACGCCGCCGAGCTCTGCGACAGCAGGGCCGCCCCCGCAAAGACGTAGCGGGGGCCGGCCAGCGTGAAGTTACAGTGCGGCGCTCAGCGCGGTCCATTGCGCGCTGACCCATGTGCCGACTAGGCCAATGGTTGCGACGACGGCGACAAGAAGGATCCCGAGGAGGACGGTATACTCGATAAGAGCAGCCCCCTCCTCGTCACTCTTGAAGCGGTTAAACAGAACTATAGCCTTGCCCATGTCCTCTCTCCAACAATGAGCGCCCAGGTCTGGCGTCTCCGAGAACAGCAATAGACACATGCAGCTTAAGGCTTCATATTAATTCGACATACAATTGTCTGCTTTTGCGCGCCCGCAGACCGAGCCGGGCGTGGCTGGCGAGACGGTCGTCATGGGATCAGCGGCGCGCTTGAGCCGGCCCGGCGAGGCGAAGGGCCCGTGCGGCTCCTGGCCCACCCACAATCCAAGGCGACAATCCTCCGCCCTTACAGTTATGCTTGGCGGCCGGCTGCCGCGCCGGCGTCGCGCGCCTTTCACGCGGGCGGGCAAAAGAAGCGCTTGGGCTCCCTGGGGAGGTTTTGATGGATCAGCCAGTCGCACTGCTCGGCACGCCGAACATCCACTTCGTCTCGCTCGTTATCATCGGCGGCCTCGCCGGCTGGATCGGCGGCATGCTCACCGGCTCGCGCCACGGCATCTTCACCAACATCCTCGTCGGCATTGTCGGCTCCTGGATTGGCTCCGAGCTCGCCTCGATGGCGAAAGTCGCCATCTATGGCTCATTTCAGCAATTCCTCGCCGCGCTGGTCGGCTCGATCGTTCTCCTGATCGTCTGGCGGGCCCTCTCCGGGCCTCCGGCAGCGGTGCGCTGAAGCGCCGGGGACCGCTTGGCTGCGTCTCGTTTGACCTCAACGCCGCTGGCTCCTAGATAACCGGAAATGACCCAGCTCATCGACGGCCTGGCGGAGATCCGGATGCGCCCTCGACATCCGGAGAAGGCACATCGGCCCGACCAGCCGGTCGCCCGCAAACCGGCGTGGATCCGCGTCAAGGCGCCCGGCTCTCCGGTCTACGCTGAAACGCGCGCGCTAATGCGCGCCCTTAAGCTCACGACCGTCTGCGAGGAGGCGAACTGTCCCAACATCGGCGAGTGCTGGGCGAAGCGACAGGCGACCTTCATGATCATGGGCGAGACCTGCACGCGCGCCTGCGCCTTCTGCAACGTGCGCACCGGCTTGCCCGACGTGCTGGACGAGGGCGAGCCTGGGCGCGTCGCCCAGGCCGTCGCGAAGCTCGGGCTTTCCCATGTTGTCGTGACCTCGGTGGACCGCGACGACCTCGCAGACGGCGGGGCGCGGCACTTCGCCCGCACGATCGAGGCGATCCGCGCCGCCGCGCCGGCGACCACCATCGAGGTCCTGACGCCCGATTTTCTGCGCAAAGAGGGCGCGCTCGAAACCGTCGTCGCGGCCAGGCCCGACGTCTTCAACCACAATCTCGAGACGGTGCCCTCCAAATATCTGACCGTCAGGCCGGGGGCGCGCTACTTCCATTCGCTGCGCCTCTTGCAGCGCGCCAAGGAGTTCGATTCCACGCTGTTCACCAAGTCGGGCTTGATGGTCGGTCTCGGCGAAGCGCGCCACGAAGTGCTGCAGACGATGGACGATCTGCGCAGCGCCGAAGTCGATTTTCTCACCCTCGGCCAGTATCTTCAACCGACGCAGAAGCACCACCGGGTCGAGCGCTTCGTGACGCCCGAGGAATTCGCTGATTACGCAGCGATCGCCGCGGCGAAGGGCTTTCTGCTGGTTTCCTCGTCGCCTCTCACGCGCTCCTCCCACCATGCCGGCGACGATTTCACCCGCCTGAAGGCGGCGCGGACAGCGAAAGAGCGACCGGATTGCCGTTGACCGTGCCCCCCCGACGCTGTAGCACGAGCCGCCTTCGAGCCTTCAGGCGAGCGCGTAGCTCAATAGGTAGAGCATCTGACTTTTAATCAGAGGGTCGTGGGTTCGATTCCCACCGCGCTCACCACATAATAATATGAAACCATTAGAAAATCTGGTTGTGTGCGATAAATCGCGGACCCATAGCGGACCCGGCAGGATCGTTTTCAGGCTACGTCGGCGACGCCGAGCCGCTCCCAGAACTCTGCCGAACAGCATCGGCCTCCGATCCGCTTGGCGGCGACAGCGCGCCTTCGGCGTCCTCCTCGAGCGCGGCGTGGCGCTACATTTTGAGAAAATTCCTCACCGTCGTCAATGATATCAATGCCTTGTGCGCGCAAAACCGCAAAAAACGCAAAACCGGCTTAGAAAAATTTATGGCCGCCTCCGCCGATCGAGCAACCGCGATAGGCTGAACCGTGAACTGTGCGGCCATCGGGAGAGCCGAAGCATCTCTGTCGGTAGCAGACGATATGTCCGGTTTAGCTAAAGCAGCAGCGCTGTTCGGCCGCCTTTGCGGGCAAGCGTGAATACGCGCAAGAGATTTGGAACGCTCTCGTTCCGGCCCTGCGCCTGACAGGAGGAGCGACATGCTCGAGAATTGGCGGGCGACACAGGAACGGGCGACCCAGGAAGACGTCGACGCGATCGCCGCGGCGCGACAGGAGGATCCCTAAGCGGTCTTCGGGCCCCACCTCACGGACCAGGGATGGGTGATCCGCGCCTTCGTCACCGACGCTCTCAGCGTGCGGGCGGTCCTGCGCGCGGGGGCGCCGATCGCCGAACTCGGACGCCGCGAGGGCGATTTCTTCGAGGCCCTGATTCCGGGGGCTGTGGAACGCCCGACCTACCGCCTCGAAGTCGCGCGCGCAGACCACCTCGAATCGTACTGAGGACGCTTACGCTTTTGGACCGGCGCTGGGGCCGCTCGACGATTATCTCTTGGTCGAGGGCTCGCACAAGCAGCTCTATCGGCGCCTGGGCGCGCAGCTCAGGCGCCACCAAGGCGTCGATGGCGTCGTCTTCGCGGTTTGGGCGCCCGACGCGACGCGCGTTTCGGTGGTCGGCGATTTCAATCAGTGGGACGGACGCAAGTGCCAGATGCGCAAGCGCATCGACAGCGCTCTTTGGGAGATCTTCGTCCCCCACTTGGGCGCTGGCGCGGTTTACAAGTACGAGATCGTTTCGGCCGACGGCGTGGTGCAGCCGCTCAAGGCCGACCCCTTCGGCTTCGAGGCGGAAATGCGGCCTTCGACCGCCTCAATCGTCGCTCGCACGACGGATTACGCCTGGACCGACGCCGACTATCTCGAAGACCTCAAGCAGGGCGAAGCGAGGCGCCGGCCGATTTCGATCTATGAGGTCCATCCCGGATCATGGCGGCGCGGCGACGACAATCGCTTTTTGAGCTACGATGAACTTGCGGACCAACTTATCCCCTACGCCGTCGATCTCGGCTTCACGCACCTCGAGTTGCTGCCGGTCAGCGAGCATCCGCTCGACGCGTCATGGGGCTATCAGCCGATAGGGCTATTCGCGCCGACGCGACGCTTCGGCGAGCCAGAAGCCTTCGCACGCTTCGTCGATCGCGCGCACGCGGCGAGGCTCGGCGTGATCCTCGACTGGGCGCCCGCGCATTTCCCCACCGACGCGCACGGTCTAGCGCATTTCGACGGCGGCGCGCTCTACGAGTACGCCGATCCCCGCAAAGGCTATGCTCCCGACTGGGGCACCGCGATCTACGATTTCGGCCGTAAGGAGGTCGCCAATTTCCTTTACGCTAGCGCGCTTTATTGGATCGACCGCTATCATGTCGACGGCCTGCGGGTCGACGCCGTCGCCTCCATGCTCTATCTCGAATATTCGCGCAAGCCCAGCGAATGGCTGCCCAACGCTGACGGCGGCAATGAAAATCGCGACGCGATCGCGTTCCTAAAGCGCGCCAACGAATTGGTCTACGGCTTGTTCCCCGGCGCGATGACGATCGCCGAGGAATCCAGCGCCTTCGCCGGCGTCTCGACGCCGACCAACCGCGGCGGTCTGGGTTTCGGCTTCAAGTGGAACATGGGTTGGACGCACGACACGCTCGAATACATGTCGCGCGACCCGATCTATCGGCGTTGGAGCCACGACAAGATGACCCTCGGGCTCCGCTACGCCTTCACCGAAAATTTCATCCTGCCGGTCTCGCACGACGAGGTCGTTCACGGCAAAGAATCGCTGGTCGGCAAAATGCCGGGCGACGAATGGCAGCGCTTCGCCAATGCGCGCGCCTATTACGGCTTCATGTGGGGCCATCCCGGCAAAAAGCTCTTGTTCATGGGTCAGGAATTCGGCCAGACCAGCGAATGGAACTTCGATCAGGCGTTGCCCTGGCGGTTGCTCGATTTCCGGCCGCACCAGGGGCTCCAGGCGTTGATACGCGATCTCAATCAGCCCTATCGCCAAACGCCCGCCCTCCATGCACGCGACTGCGAGTCGCAAGGTTTCCGCTGGATCGTCGTCAACGACGAAATGCAGTCGGTGCTGGCGTTCCTGCGCATGGGCGAGGAAAGCGATCCCCCGGTCGCGGTCGTCAGCAACTTCACCCCTGAAGTGCGCCAGAACTACCGCATCGGATTGCCGCATCCCGGACGGTGGCGCGAAGCGCTCAACACTGACGCGGCGCTCTACGGCGGCTCCGACGTCGGCAATTTGGGCGCCGTCGAGGCCGAGCCGCGGCCGCTGCACGGATTGACCGCATCCGTCGCGCTGACCCTGCCGCCCCTGGCGACAGTGTTCCTCGTTTATGAGGCGACGTGAACCCCGCTCCCCCAGAAGGGCGAAACGGGGCAGGTTGCTACGTGACTCAGTCCGCTAGGGATCAAGCTTGCGCGGCGTCGTCATCGCGGCGTCGGCGGCGCAACTCGCCGTCGGCTCGGCCCCTACTCTAGGCCCGGGCGACAAGAGGGCCGACATCGTGAAGACGATCAGCATCATGACGGCGAAGGCGCCAAGCGCCACGAGCACCTGCGTCTGCCGCAAGCGCGTTGCCGCAAACATGTTTTCCGATGGACGGACATTCGGAGTCTTGCTCTTCGGCAACAGCGCGATGAGATCGGCGGCGCTGGTCTTTGACGGAATGTTGTTCGCCGGCTCGGGCGGCAGCGCGTCAATCAGCGCAGTCAATCGCACGGCAGCCGCTTCCCTCGTCATTCGCGCAAGACTGATGGCTTCTTGCCAGGGATCGACGTCGAGCCGAGCAAGCGCGGAAAGGACGCTGAGACCCGTTCCATCTCGATCTTCACGGATCGACGCGCCGAGAAATTCGTCGAACTCTGGCCCGATGAGAGGCGACAGGGCAGCGTGGGTCAAGTGAGCCCCCAATTCTATCGGTTAGTTCGCGACGCGGTCGAAAGCTCGCGCCGACGCGAGCGCCCGCTGAATCGCCTGCTCAAGATCCGACACGCGGAAGGGCTTTTGGATCAGGATAGTCTCGGGACCGACCGGCAGGCCTCTCAGCGTGCCGCCTGTGACGAACACGTGCGGGACAAAGCCGCTTCGGAGGATCTCTTTGACCGCCGCCCCGCCGCTCGCCTCGCCAGGTCCGACAGCGACGATCATCAGATCCGGGCGCCAATGCGACGCGGCGGCCGCCGCATTGGCGACATTGCGCTCCACAGCGCAGACCGTGTGACCGAGACCCTCGAGCGTTTCCGCCAGCAGTCCGCCAATCATCGCGTCGTCTTCCACGACCAGGGTGCGCAGCGCCTTCATCGAATAACCTCCCCACCTGCGCCGCCCTCGTTCGCCCGGGCGGCGACGTTATCGAGCGAATTCGATCGGGCGGCATCCGCTCGCAATCCGGGCGCGCCGCCATTGATCACGATCGGCGTCGCAATATTCTTGGGACCCTCGGTATTGTGCAGGGTCTTTGCGAAGTCCGAGATTCCGCTCATCTCGGTGCGGCCCGCGAACGGTCGCACTTCGGCGCGCGCCGCGCCGGCCGGAAGCGATGCGGGAGCAATCCTGACGAGGTTGCTTGTTGCACGGGGTCGGCTCACCGTCGCAGCACGCGAGCGCCAATGTAGCCGATCCCGACCGCGAGCATCAACGCGACAAAGGGTTGCTGTTCGACAAAGAGATTGATCGCGTTGGCCGAGCGCTCGCGCTCCGCTCCCGCTTGTCGTCGGAAACTTCGCACGCCCCGTTCAATTTGGTCGGCGGCGTTCTGAACCGAGTTCGTCGCTCCGCCTTTGAGGTGCTCGATCAGGCTCGCGACGTCGCGCTTGAGCATGGCAAGATCCTCGCCAAGCACCGCAAGATCCGGATCGGCGTTCATCGATGCGCTCATGATCGGAACTCTCCCATCGTCGCGAAGCTTCGGCCGCGGCGATGCAGAGATGACCATGATCGAAGCCTCTTCGCAGGGAAAGGCTCGGAAACTACTCATGCCATCGGCTCGCGTTTCACAGTCACGAAGGAGACCTGTCCGTCGAAATAGCTCGTAGTCGCTCGCGAATTGTGCTATTTCGTTCGGGCTCGTTCCGTTGGGGCGTTGCCCGTCGAGAAAAATCGCAAAATGCCAGGAAGCCTCCAACACACCGTCGAGGGGAGGCGATCGCGCTGGATATCCAAGCCGCTCTCGGCGAGCAAAACGGCCGGGTTTCCGGTCGTCGCGATCGGCGCTTCGGCCGGCGGCCTTGACGCGTGCCGGAAACTCCTCGACGCGCTGCCGGCGGTCAACGGCATGGCCTTCATCATCGTGCAGCACCTCGATCCGAGCCACGACAGCATGATGGTGGATTTGCTGGCACGGCATACGTCGATGCCGGTCCTGCTTGCGACCGACGGAATGGCGATCGAACGCGAACGCGTGTATGTCATTCCGCCCGGCGTCTATCTCTCGGCCGACGACAACGGCGCGTTGCGGCTTTCGAAGCCGCAGGCGCGACATGGCGCGCGGTTGCCTTTCGACTTCCTCTTGAATTCGCTTGCTCGCGAATATGGAGCGCGCGCCGTTTGCGTGGTCCTCTCCGGAACCGGCGCTGACGGCAGTCTTGGCCTGAAAGCGGTAAAGAGCAAGGGCGGCCTCGTCATTGCGCAGGACATCGGCGAAGCCGATTACGACGGCATGCCCCGTAGCGCTGTCTCGACCGGCGCAGTCGACTTCGTGCTCCGCTCGGCGAAGATCGCAGAAGCGCTGGTCGCGCGCGAGCGCGGTCAGGTCTTTGTGCCGGAGGCGCCGAAATCGCCCGCGCAAAAGTCGCTGGGGGAGTTGCTGCCGGACATTATCGCTCTCCTGCGCACCAAGACGACGCATGATTTCACGCTTTACAAGCACGGTACGCTCGAGCGACGCGTCGAGCGGCGGATGGCCCTGGCGGCGGTCAAAATCCCGGCCGAGTATTTTGACCTGTTGCTTCGCGATCCGACCGAACGCGATCGGCTCTCCAGGGATCTGCTGATCAATGTCACTGGCTTCTTTCGGGACGCCGCCGTTTTCGACTTTCTGACCGAGACCGTCGTTCCCGACCTTGTGCGCGAGCACCCGCTGGACCGGCCGCTGCGAATATGGGTCGCCGGTTGCAGTTCCGGCGAGGAGACCTACTCACTCGCCATGCTTTTTCGCGAGCAGGTCGACGCCTCGAGGCGCGAGGTCAAATTGCAGATGTTCGCGACCGACGTCGATCCAGACGCGGTGGCCAGCGCTCGCGACGGCCTCTACCCCGACTCGATCGAGGCCGACGTGTCGCCAGAACGATTGGCTCGGTTCTTCTCCAAAGAGGATCGCAACTACCGGATCTCAGCCGAACTGCGCTCGAACGTCGTATTCACGGTGCACGACGTTCTCGCCGACCCGCCATTCGCGCGTCTCGATTTCGTATCGTGCCGGAACCTTCTGATCTACCTCCTGCCGGAGGCGCAAGCCAAGGTCATCTCCATCATCCACTTCGCGTTGCGCGAAGGCGGACTTCTGCTCGTCGGCGATGTCGAGACGGTCGGGGTCGCCGACGGTCGGTTCGTCGCCATTTCCAAATCTCAACGCATTTATCGCCGCGTCGGCCGCCCTCGCCCGGCCGAATTCGGCCTGTCCTCGAATGCCATCGATGGCTTGCGGTTGCGCGCGCGTCCCGGTCCGGCGTCCACGCCATCGCCACAGATCGAGCTGGCCGACCTTTGTCGGCGAATGGTGCTGGAAGCCTATGGTCCGGCCGCCGTGCCGATCAACCGCAAACTCGAATGTCTCTACTTCCAGGGACCCGTGGATCGCTATCTCAAGGTCGTATCGGGCCGCCCCGTCAATGATGTGATCGCAATGGCGCGCGAGGGCGTGCGTACGAAGCTGAAATCGGCCGTTCAGCGGGCACTGCACGAGAACGCGCGAGTCGCCATGCCCGGCGGTCGGACGAAGGGTGGAGCGGGCGCCTCGTCCTTCAGCATCGTCGTCATCCCGGCGCCGCGCGATCGCGAAGATCTGTTGCTGGTGTGCTTCGTCGAGGAGCCGGAGCCGCAAGTCGGCCGGAGCGGCAGCCTGGGGCCTGCTGACGTTCCTCGGGTCGTCGAGCTCGAACGCGAGCTCGAGGCGACAAAGACCGAATTGCAGAGCGCCGTTCGCAACCTGGAGGTCTCGAGCGAAGAGCAGATGGCGATCAACGAGGAGGCGTTGTCCGTCAACGAGGAATATCAATCGACGAATGAGGAGCTGCTCGCCTCCAAGGAGGAGCTTCAATCGCTCAACGAGGAACTGAACGCCCTCAACAGCCAGTTGCAGGAAACGCTGGAGCGCCAGCGCAAGACCTCGGACGATCTGCAGAACGTGCTCTACAGCACCAAGGTCGCAACGATTTTCCTCGATACCCGCTTCAACATCCGCTTTTTCACACCCGCGACAAAAGCGCTCTTCAATGTGATTGCGAGCGACGTGGGGCGCCCGCTCACCGATCTCAAGCCGCTCGCGGCCGACGACGCTCTCCGGGACGACGCCCAAATCGTTCTGAAGAGTCAGATGCCGGTCGAGCGGGAAATCCAGGGTCGGGGCGGCGCCTGGTTCGTCCGCCGGATCATGCCCTACCGCGCCAGCGATGAGAAGACCGAAGGCGTCGTCATCACCTATGAAGACATAACCGAACGGCGGCGCACGGCGGACGCGCTCAACGTCGCCAAGCGACAGGCGGAATTAGCGAACATCGCCAAGACGCGCTTCCTCGCGGCCGCGAGCCACGATCTCAGACAGCCGTTGCAAACTCTCTCCCTCCTGCAGGGCTTGCTGGCGAAGAAGGTCGTCGGGGAAAAGGCACATCAGCTGGTCGGGCGCATCGACGATGCTCTGGGCGCCATGACGGGCATGCTGAATACGCTGCTCGACATCAACCAGATCGAAGTGGGCGCAGTTAAAGCCGAGATCGCCGACTTTCGGGTGAACGACCTGTTCGACCGGATGAAGGAAGAATTGACTTACCACGCGCAGGCGGCGGGGCTAGCGTTCAGCGTCGTCCCTTGCGCCCTTTCCATTCGGAGCGATCGACGGCTGCTCGAGCAGATGGTCCGCAACCTGATTTCGAACGCCCTGAAATATACCCAGCGGGGAAGGGTGCTCCTCGGGTGCCGCCGTCGCCAGGGGAAATTGCGCATCGAGATCTGGGACACCGGGATCGGCATCCCCGAGTCGGAGTTGCAGGCGATCTTCGAAGAATACCATCAGGTGGACAACGCCGCCCGCCAGCGCAGCCAGGGGCTCGGTCTGGGCCTCTCCATCGTCAAGAGCTTAGGGGAACTCCTCCACCATCCGATCCGGGTGCGCTCGCTGCAAGGAAAGGGGTCGGTCTTCTCTATCGAGGTCCCACTGGCGCCAGGCGGCCAACCTGGGGCGCCTGATCTTGACCCGCGCGCGGCCGACGACGCATCGACCCAAACGGCGGCGCGAACGGGAGCAGCAATCCTGATCATTGAGGACGACCCCGAAGTGCGCGAGCACCTCGAGCTGTTCCTGAATGAAGAGGGCTATCAGACTTCGACGGCTGTCGATGGCCCCACCGCCCTGGAAGCGCCGGCTCGGGAGGCGTGGCCCGATCTGGTCCTCGCCGACTACAATCTGCCAAACGGCATGAACGGGGTTCAAGTCTCCCAGAAACTGAGGCAGAAGCTCGATCGGCGAATTCCATTCCTCATTCTCACCGGCGATATTTCGACCGAGACCTTGCGCGATATCGCCCTTCACGACTGCGTTCATCTCCATAAACCCGTCAAACTGAACGATCTGACGCGGGCGATCGAAAAACTCCTCGCCAAGCCGCCGGAGCCGCGCGTCCTACCGCCTCGTCACTCTGCTGAAGCCCCTGGCGCTTCGGGCGGAGCCAGGATCATCGTCGTCGATGATGACGAACAGGTTCGCGAGGCGATACACACGGTTCTGGAAGACGAAGGCCGCATTGTCGAATCCTATGCAAGCTGCGAGGCCTTTCTCAAGGCCTTCGATCCCGATAAAGCCGCCTGCCTGCTGATCGACGCCTATCTGCCGGGAATGAGCGGGCTCGGCTTGCTCGAGAAGCTCCGCCATGACGGCCATCGCTTGCCGGCGATCATGATCACCGGCAACGCCGATGTGCCCATGGCGGTTCAGGCGATGAAAGCGGGCGCATTGGATTTCATCGAAAAGCCGATCGGCCGCGAGGACCTCGTCGCAGGCATCGAGCGCGCTCTCGAACTGTCGCGGGATTCCAGCAAATTGGCGAAGTTGCGGGAATCGGCGGCGGATCATCTCGCGGGTCTCACGGCCCGACAACGCGAAGTGATGGAGAGGGTGCTCGCAGGCCAGCCGAGCAAGAACATCGCGGCCGATCTCAACATCAGCCAGCGCACGGTCGAGAACCACCGCGCCTCGATCATGAAGAGAACCGGGTCGACATCGCTGCCCGCGCTGGCGCGTTTGGCGCTTCTCGCGTCGGGCGGCGCAGAGGAGCAGTCGACCGCGCCCTGAGAAGCCGCGGCGCTCGCGCCTTCAACCGGCGAGAACGTGACCCAAAGCCGCGAGCGGACGAATGCGATCGCACACGAGCTTGGTCGTCGCCAGGATTGGCGCCGAAAGGATAGCGCCGGGGACGCCCCACAGCCAAAACCAGAACACGAAAGAGACGACCACGAAAACCGGATTGAGGGTGAATCGTTTTGCGAGAAGCATCGGCGTCGCCGTCTCGCCCTCGATCACATGGATGGCGACATAGAGCGCCGCCGGGAGAAGGGCTTGCCAGGCCGAGGCGATCGTGAGCGCGCCGGCGAACAGGAAAATGAAAAAGGCCGCGGCGGGCCCGAGAATCGGAACATAGTTCAGAATGAATGCGATGGTTCCCCACAGGACGGGATCGCCAACTCCGGTCGACCACATCACAAGGGCGGTCGCGACGCCGACAAGCGCGTTCATCAGCGTGATTGTGAGGAGATAGGCGGAAATATCGCGTTCGATCTGCTGCGAGATGTCGACCGCCTGCCGCTTGCTGGCAAATCTGGGCAAGACCTCGACAAGACGCCGCAGGAAGCTGTCTCCTGACACAAGCAGGAAGTAGAGAAACATCACGGTCGTGGCGAGCCCGCCGGCGAAGCTCCGCGTCCCGGCAAAAACGCTCGACAGAATTGCTCCGCCGTCCAAAGGGCCGGCCGAGCTTCGCTGCGGGCCTGCGGCGCCGAAATTGTTAGCCGCCGCCAGAAATGTTCGAATCGTATTGATTGGGGCGTCGAGAAAGTTCAGTCGCTCCTGGATGCGGGGAATGCCCGCGGGCAACCTGGCTATCCACGCCTCGGCGGGCCCGGAAATAGCGGCGCCAAGTCCGACGATCGTCGCCAACACGACGAGGATGAGCAAGACCGCTCCCACCACCTTGGGCACGCGCAATCGTTCGAGCATGCGCAAGGCAGGCTGCATCAGAAGATTGAGCATGACCGCGAATATCAATGGCAGGACAATGTCTCTGGCCACATAGGCCGTCGTCAAAATCGCCAGAAGGAACATGCCGCCAAGAAAAAAGGTCTTCGCGTCGGACGGAAGAGGCATATCCGCCAACAATTCTTCGGGCGCCTCAATCTCAGGCGGCTGATCCGAATCCAACATAGCGAAGCTCCGAATTATTGCCTCACTCGCCAAAACAGCGCTTACGGTGATTCAGCTGATCCTCGACTTTCCTCAGTTCGATGTTCGCCATCTCAAACTCTTTATTCCTGATTGATCACAAGCGGCTCAACGCCTGCCCCATCAATGCCAAGCAACGACGGAGCATCCCCCGCTTTCGAGAAGTCCGCCTGGAGCGCCGCCGCCTCGTCCTCGAGGAGCGGTCCGACGACTTCGGTCGGACGCTGTCCGGCGGAAAAGACGATGTCCCAGGACAGGTTGAGCGTCGGCTTGTCGTCACCGGCCCGTCTGGCCGTAGACGATGCGCCCGATGTCGGCCCAGTAGATTGCGCCGGCGCACATCGCGCAGGGCTAGGCCAGGGTATAAAGGGTGCATTTGGCGAGGAACGCGAGGCTATGGTGTCGCGCGGCGCGCGACGCCAGCAGCCGTTGGGCATGGGCGGTGCGGTCGCCGTTCTCGCTCGTGAATCCGCTGCCTTGCTCAGTGAGAAACGTTCCCTCGTCATCGGCGAGCACGGCGCCGAACGGATGGTCGCCCGCGTCGCCCGCGCGTTTCGCGACGTCGAAGGCCCGGCGCAGCAGCGCCTCGTCATAAGGGCGCAGGGATGCGGTCATGAGCGGCTCCAGAATTGTCGATGCCCGGCCTGCTGATCGTCGAGACCGACCTCGCCGGAATTGGCCCCGCTTCCCGAGCGATCGTGATTGAAAGCGATCCGGCGCGATGCGCGCCGCTGAGGGTTGCGGCTGCGAGAACGGCGCATATCGCGGCGGCCGACATAGCCAATCGCAACTGCATGGCCTTTCTTTTGCGCATAGGTCTATCCCCTTGCGTGGACTGACCTCCTCGCGTTCAATTTCGCGCAAGACCAATCCCGAACTCCGCGCATCTCTTTTGCGTCGCTTCCACTTGGACAGCCGCGGCATTGAAGAAACAAGCGTCGGAAATTACTCAGACCGTGGTTTCATGATTGCATCAGGGTTTGGAAGGGCAGATTCGAGCTACGGTCAGCGCGGGAGGAGTGGCGCCGCCCGATTTCCTGGAGTCCGCCCACGAATGGCGGCGCCTGTTCGCGGAAGCTTGGGGAACGTTCTTGCTCGTCGTCGTCGCCGCCGGCGCGGCGGTTGTTAGCGCCCAAAGCAATGGCGCGATCAACACTGAGCATTAAGGTCGTGGCGCCCGGCGTCATGGTCATGGCGAACATCTATTTTATGGGAACGGTCAACGGCGCCCATCTCAATCCAGCTGTCACTCTGGCTTTCGCGGCGCGGCGTAATTTTCCATGGTCCCGCACCACGAACCCCTCTCGCCTGGATGTGCACGAAGGCTCGGACGCGGGCGTCGACCGCGCATGCTCCGCCGAACGCCGCAACGCGCCGACAACCGGGAGCGTCAGTCCGAGGCGCCCCGCCCTCGCCCATCGCCTTTCGCGTCTAGGTAGTGTCCGTCCATAAACGCATGATTTTTCGGCTGGAATCAATCGCGTTGGCGATGAACTGGGCCGTTTGGGAGCCATTTCGTTTGCTGTGGCTGCTGCGTGGGCTGATCCGGCCGCCAAGTTCAGGAATTCAGAATGAGAGGCCGACTCGGGCTCAACCAGGCTTGCGCGCCTTCGGCCGAAGACGAGAAATCAGGTCGGCTTGAGCCGGGCAAAGAGGGCGAGGTTGTAGGCGACGACCGAGGACCAGACGTAGGCCTTGAAGTGGTCGAGCCCGCGCCAGACGCAGCGCGCCAGACCATAGGCGCGCTTCAAACACGAGATGTCGGATTCGATGCCGGCTCGGAAGTTGCGCAGCTTGCGGTAGACCCAGTTGCTCTTGACCATGTCCTTGATGCGCAGGCCGGCCTTCTTGTGGAAGGCCATGTCGTGGACGCCAAGGGCCTTCGCCTGGGCGAGATTGTCACGGCTGGCGAAACCGCCGTCGGCGGCGGCCTGTCGGGGCGACTCGCCGTAGAAGGCGATATGGCGCTTCAGCATGGGCAACAACCGTTCGCTGTCCGCCGGATTGCCGGTCTCGATCACCAGGTCGAGGATCAAGCCGCTCCGGCCGGTGGTCAGGTTGAGCTTGTGGCCGTACTGAACCTTGCGGCCGCCTTTGACGATGATGTCGGCGTGCGGCTCGAACAGGCTGACGATCTTCTCGTTGGCGGGAACCGCCTCGCCATTAAGAACGCGACGCTCGGCCTGGGCGATGATCCGCTCGATCAGCAGACGATAGTGACGGAGCTCGGCCTGCCACAGCGTGACGGCGATCGGGTCCGGCGCCTGCCATACCTGCGTTGCGGCCTGATCAACATAGGCCAGGGTCGCCCGGGTCAGCTTGATCAGCTCACGATAATGCTGGACCCGTTTCAGTCGGTCGCGGCCATATTCGATCGCGCGCGCTCGCTTCTTCGCCGCGCGCCGATGATTGCGCCACTCGAGACCGCCGACCAAGGCCTCGGCCGCCTTCAACAGCCGCACCATCACGCGGGCCGCATCCCAGAGAAGACTGCTGTCGCTCGGCTCATGCATGAGCGCGGCGGCGACCGTGCTGTCCAGCCGCACGACCTTGCCGGTCTCGACTTTCTCCTGACGCGCGCTGGCCAGCAGGACGCGATTGATCGCCTCCCATGTCTGGGCCCGGATGGCGCTGATGGTCCTGTGCAGCACCGACTTCTTCGGCGTCCACGACAGCGGCAGCCGCGCGAAGGCGCGAAACGAGGCCGAGTCTTCAAGATGAAACGCCAGCTCCTCATAGCTCAGCTGGCGATGCTGCTTGAGAAGCGCGCAGCGCAAGACCGACTCGGCCGGAAGGCCTTCTCGCCCGGTCTCCTTAACGCCGTGTCGGCGCAGATCCTCCGCCGCCAGCCCGATGAGCTCGCGATGCTCGTCCAGCCACTGCGACATCGCCTTCAGTTCCTGGCCGATCTCGTGGTCGGCGAAGAGATCGAATATGCTGGCCTGGACGGTGCGTTCCTGACGCATTGTCGGGCTCCGGCGGTGGCGGTTTCGCCTTCCGAATCAGTGGCTTGATCCGAAAGCTTAGCCGAAACCGCCGGGCCTTGCATTCGTAAGGACAGCGATTCAACAAATAATTTCAAAAACTTAGCGTTTATGGACGGACACTAGCCTAGCCTAGTGTCCGTCCATAAACGCATGATTTTTCGGCTGGAATCAATCGCGTTGGCGATGAACTGGGCCGTTTGGGAGCCATTTCGTTTGCTGTGGCTGCTGCGTGGGCTGATCCGGCCGCCAAGTTCAGGAATTCAGAATGAGAGGCCGACTCGGGCTCAACCAGGCTTGCGCGCCTTCGGCCGAAGACGAGAAATCAGGTCGACCAGTCGGCGCTGACCGGGGAGTCTTTGCCCGCCACTCGCAAATCCGGCGACGCCGTCTTCTCCGGTTCGATCGTTCGTCGCGGCGAAATCGACGCGCTGGTCTATGCGACCGGCGGCAAAACCTACTTCGGCAAGACGGCGGAACTCGTGGAGACGGCGGTCACCGTCAGCCACTTCCAGAAAGCCGTGCTGAAGATCGGCAACTACCTGATCGTGCTGGCGGTGGCCATGGTGGCGGTGATCATCGGACTTGGCATCTATCGCGGCAATCCGATCCTCACGACGTTGCAATTCGCCCTCGTGCTGACGGTGGCGGCGATCCCCGTGGCGATGCCGACCGTGCTGTCGGTGACGATGGCGGTCGGTGCCCGCCTGCTCGCCAAGAAACAGGCGATCGTGAGCAAGCTGGTCGCCATCGAGGAACTGGCGGGCGTGGACGTGCTGTGCGCCGACAAGACCGGAACGCTCACCCAGAATAAGCTGACCCTCGGCGATCCGTTCTGCCTTGATGCGATCACCGCCGATGAGCTCATCCTCGCGGGCGCGTTGGCTTCGCAAGCGGCGAACGACGACACGATCGATCTCGCGGTCCTGGGCGGCCTGAAGGACAAACAGGCGCTGAAGCCCTATCAGGTCACACATTTCACGCCGTTCGATCCCGTGCACAAGCGGACCGAGGCCACGGTCAAGGGCGCGGACGGAAAAACGTTCAAAGTGACCAAGGGAGCGCCGCAAGTCATCCTGGCGCTGTCGGCGAACGCGGCGGCGGTGAAGTCCGCCGTCGACAAGGCGGTCGACGACTTCGCCACGCGCGGCTTTCGTGCTCTCGGCGTGGCGCGTGCGGATGGCGACGGCAAGTGGCGGCTTCTCGGCGTCCTGCCGCTGTTCGACCCGCCGCGCGTAGACGCCAAATCCACCATCGCGACCGCGGCCGAGATGGGCGTGAAGATCAAGATGGTGACCGGCGACGCCCTGGCGATCGCCCGCGAGATGGCCAAAACGCTCGGGATGGGTTCGAACATCCTCGACGCGAACACCCTCGGCGACTCCAAGACCGAGGAAACCGCGGCGATGGCCAAGACGATCGAAGACGCTGACGGTTTCGCTCAGGTGTTCCCGGAGCACAAATTCCATATCGTCGACGTGCTGCAAAAGCACGGCCACATCGTCGGCATGACGGGCGACGGAGTCAACGACGCCCCCGCGCTGAAGAAGGCCGACTGCGGCTTTGCTGTTTCCGGCGCGACGGACGCGGCGCGCGCAGCGGCGTCCATCGTGCTGGTGGCGCCGGGGTTGTCGGTGATCATCGATGCGATCAAGGAGAGTCGGAAGATTTTTCAGCGGATGAACAGCTATGCGATGTACCGCATCGCCGAGACGCTACGCGTCCTCCTGTTCATGACGCTGGCGATCGTCATCTTCAACTTCCATCCGCTGACGGCGATCATGATCGTCATGCTGGCACTGCTCAACGATGGCGCGATCCTGTCCATCGCCTATGACAATGTCACCTACAGGAACCAGCCCGAACAATGGAACATGCGCCTGGTTCTTGGGATCGCGACGGTTCTGGGTCTGGTCGGCCCGATCGCCGCGTTCGGGCTGTTTTACCTCGGCGACCGCCTTTTTCATCTCGGCCATCCAGAACTCCAGACGATGATGTACCTCATGCTGTCGGTTGCTGGACATTTAACGATCTTCCAGACCCGTACGCGCGGCCCGTGGTGGTCCACCCGCCCGGCATGGATACTGTTGGCTGCGGTAATAGGCACTCAGACCCTGGCGACGCTCATATCAGTCTATGGCGCCTGGCTCGTGACGCCGCTTGGCTGGAAGTATGCTGGGTTCGTTTGGGGCTATGCCTTCGCCTGGTTCCTCGTGACGGATCCGTTGAAGCTGCTCGCCTATAAAGTGCTGGATACTGTCAAGGCCGAACTCCGCGCCCAAATCTGACGCCAAGGCGGCAACAAGGCCTGCGCCCAAAGGCGAGACCAAGCCGGAAGCTAAAGCAGAGGCAAAGCCAGCAGCTAAAGCCGAAGCCCACCATGAAGCCGGAGCCGACGACGCCGCGACCGACGCTAACCCCAATGCTCAGCCCGACGCCAAAAGCGCGCCCAAAACCGAAGCCAATGCTGGGCGACCGGATTCGAAGCCGGACGCTGAAGCCGGGCCCAAGGTTGAAGCCAAGGGCTCGCCCCAGCCTGAGGCCAAGACTGTGCCCCAGTCCGATGCCAAACCAGCCTCTAAGCCGGAAGCCAAGGCCGAGCCCAAACCGGACGTCAAAGCCGGCGTCGCGGCAGCGCTCAACATGTCGCTCGGCGACCTCCTTGTAGCCGGCCTGGTCGAAGACCCGGAGGATGCCGGACGAGTCATAGCGGCGGCTATCGCCCAGGCTGAGGCGCCCAATGAGACCGCGAAGAAGCCTGAAACCGAAGCCGCCCCCAAACCGAGTGTCAAAGCAAAGGCGCCGCGTGATCCGACTCCGCAGGCCGCCGAGTGAGCCCCATCGGCGACACGAAACCCAAGCAACCGCCGCAAGAACCCACATGAAGATTGACTGCAAGGACTTTCGCGTGCGGGAAGGCGATAAGGTCCATCTCGAGAAGTGGCCGACGGAGGTCGATCCCGTCTACCAAATCCGAGGATCAATACAAGAGTTTGCTGGAGGAGCACGTCGCCAAGCTCAGCGCGATGCAGCGTCTCGACCACGCGTCCGATCGTCACGCCATATTGCTGATGTTTCAGGCGACGGACGCCGCGGGAAAAGACGGGGCCATCCGGCACGTGATGTCAGGCGTCATTCCGCAGGGTTGCCGCGTCTACAGTTTCAAACAACCCACGGAAACCGAAGTGGAGCATGATTTCCTCTGGCGCACCTCTCGCGATGTGTCGGTCTGGGTCATCCCCACCAACGAAGAACTGATGATCGCGCAGCACACGGTGACGCTCGTTCGCCCGTAGAAATGCCCCTATGGGGCCGGCCGAGGTAGGGCAGGCGACTGCACAACGAAAGTTCACGCAGTCTCATCGAGCGTATGCTCTGCCGCGCGCAGTCGACCTCGCCGTCGGACGGGCGACATTGTTGCATAGGTATTTTCCGCCCCTGTTCGCCGAAGCGGAAACGATTATCGTGCATCGCGACCCAAGGGAACAGAGGCTGATCGTCATGCGCGGAGTGATGGCTTTGATCGTGATCGTCTATCTTGTCGGCGTTGGCGTCGTGCTGTCGCCCACAGTTCAGGCTGAGTGGAATAGCGGCACGGCGTCGAACCTCGCCGCGAGCATCGGACAGGCCCTGCCCAACGCACTCGCGTGGCCCGCAGGGATTTACCACAGCATGACCGAGCATAGTTGACCGCGTCTGACCGAAGGGCGGATGTCGAGTTTGGTCGCAAGGAGGCAGCGCGACAAGGCGAGCTGTGGAATCCTCGCCCCAAGTCCAAAGTATTTCGACAAATCGAGTCAAATGGCGAGTGCCGGGGCTCAGTCGTCCCTTCACGCGAAGGCGCACTCTTTGATCCCCCGCCGTCGCGTGCAATTCCAGAGGTTTGGACATTACCGCGCTTACCGCGCCTCGTGGTGAGGGGCCTGAAGCCTCAACCGCATTGCCTTTGGCGCCGCATTCGACCCCGGGGCTCATGGCGCCTGCATCGTCGGCGACGGCGAGGCTGAAACCGGCCCCTTCGCGACCGCCTGGCAATCCAACAAATGTCTCGATCCGATTACAGATGGCGCGGTTCGGCCGATTTTGCACCCGAACGGCTTCAAGATCAGCAATCCGACTGTTCTCGCACGCGTCGGTAGTGGGCACGCCGTCCAATATCGTCTGCCGCGGTGTCAACAGAGACATCCTGCTGCCACTCGACCTTAGGTAATTTCCGAGTCTGGCGCTCCGACACGCCAAGCCTTTCAAAGGTAGTCGCTGATCTCTCAGCAATTGAAAGGCACTCCTTATGAAGACCCGCACTTTGCTCGCCGGCGCGACAGCGTTGGCTTTTGCGGCAGGCACGGTCGCGCTGCCCTCGCGCGCCGACGCCGGTCAAACGCTCCATGGGGGCGGCGGACATGGGGGCCGCGCTTAACCACGGCGGCGGACATGGCGGCGGTTACCGTGTCGGCGGCGCTTACCACGGCGGCCGCGTGTATCGCGGCGGTGCTTACGGTTACGGCGGCGGCGGCTGCGGACCCGCGCAGGTGGTCCTCGGGCTTTGCGGTCCCTACGGCTACTGACCCGTTCCTTCGCGACGGTTGCGAGCCTCGGCGCCCATCCGCTTGCGATGGATTCAAGCCACAGCGAGACGGCACCGCTGGAAAGAGGCGGTGGCGATACTTTCTCCAACGCGCGGTGAAAATTCGCCGCCCCGGCATAGGAGCCCAACATGAAGATTGCACAGGTAGCTCCCCTGATGGAGAGCGTTCCGCCCCGGCTATATGGAGGAACGGAACGCGTCGTCTCTCATCTGTGCGAAGCGCTGGTGCAGGAGGGTCATGATGTGACTCTATTTGCGAGTGGCGACTCCGTGACATCGGCGCGGCTCGTCGCCTGCACAAGGGAAGCGATACGCCTCAATTCCGCGGTTCAGGATCATGTGCCGCATTACATGATCATGCTCGATAAGCTGCGCCGCAGTTCCCATCTTTTCGACATCCTGCATTTCCATATTGACGCCTTCCACATGCCTCTGTTCCGGGATATCGGCGCGAAAACCCTTACGACGCTGCACGGACGCCAGGATCTACCCGACCTGCTTCCTTTGTATCGAGCCTTTCCCGAAATGCCGCTCGTGTCGGTTTCCAATGCGCAGCGCCAACCGATCGCCGGCGCAAATGTAGTGAAAACGATCCATCATGGGTTGCCGCTCGACCTTCTCGCGCCGACCTACGAGAGCCGTGGCGGCTATTTGGCCTTTCTAGGTCGCATTTCTCCCGACAAACGCCTTGATCGAGCGATCGCTATCGCTAACGCGCTCGGTCTGCCGCTGAGAATCGCCGCCAAAGTCGACAAAGTGGACGAGGCCTATTTCCGTGAGGTGATCACACCCCTGCTGGGCCGCCCAGGCGTAGAGCTCGTCGGAGAAATCAACGATTTCGACAAAGCAAAATTCCTCGGCGAGGCGCTCGCGCTGCTGTTCCCAATCGATTGGCCCGAACCATTCGGGCTCGTCATGATCGAGGCGATGGCGTGCGGAACGCCTGTTCTCGGGTTTCGTTGCGGCTCGGTTCCGGAAATCATCGACGATCGTCTGACGGGGCGGATTGTCGCCACTGTGGACGAGGCGATCCGCGCGGCGCCCGAGGTGATCCGACTTGATCGTCGCGCGGTGCGGCGACGTTTCGAGGAACGCTTTTCGTCCCGACGCATGGCGAGCGACTATCTCGAAGTTTATCGCAGCATGGGCAGAGGCGCCAACCTTGACCCGCGCCACGCCGCCTCGGCGCCGGGGTTCAACAATATTATCGCTTTCCACAGAAAGAGCGGACTGGAACATCATGCGAGTTGAGGCCTGCCCTCGAACCGCAAGCAGCGGCGCCGGCTCGATCGTTGGCTCACCCGTTCGGCCGCGCAAATGGCGAACCCATGACCGCAATTTCCCGCAAGCCTATTCAATGCCGGGGATCATCTACACACAATCCGTCCATCGTCGCGTTGGGAGGAAGCATTGGGTCCGCGTCTGATCATCGTCTCGAACCGAGTTGCCGTACCTGAGCCGGGAAACCAACAAATGGTTGGGGGGCTCGTGGTCGCGGTGAAGGCGGCGCTCAGAAACCGCACAGGCGTGTGGTTTGGCTGGAGCGGCAAGATCGACGAGACGGAGACAGCGGAACCCCGCATCGTTCAGCGCAATCATATCGCCTATGCCGTCATCGATCTGTCGAAAAATGATTTTGAGGAATATTACAAAGGACTGGCCAACCGGGTCCTATGGCCCATCTTGCATTATCGCGTCGACTTGCAGGAATATTCGCGGGCTGACCTGTCAGGCTATATGCGTGTCAATCGCCAGTTCGCCGACAAGCTCGCCGCCTTCGTCAGAAAGGACGACGTCCTTTGGGTCCACGACTACCACCTGATGCCGTTGGCGCGTGAATTGCGCGCGCGTGGGCTGCTCAATCCAATCGGTTTCTTTTTGCACATTCCCTGTGCTCCGTTGGACATTTTACGCACGTTGCCGCACCACGAAGAGATACTTGGCGCCCTGACGTACTATGACCTTGTCGGCTTTCAGACCGAGAACGATCGCGATAATTTTGCCGCCTACCTATTGATGATACCGGGCGCCAGGGCTGGGCGCGGCCCGACCTTTGAAGTGGAGGGGCGTCAGACCCGCATCGGCGCCTTTCCGGTCAGCATCGAGACCGGCGCTTACGCGCGGCTCGCTCGGAACGCCGCACACTCACCGTTCGTCAAGAACCTACGGGAGAGCCTCAACGGGCTCCGTCTCGTGCTCGGCGTCGACCGCCTGGACTATTCGAAGGGCATCCTTCAACGCATCAACGCTTTCGACCATTTTCTCGAAGTCAATCCAGGGTGGCGTTCGCGGGTCACGCTGTTGCAGATCACGCCAAAGAGCAGATCTGAAATTAACGAGTACGCCGCAATCGAAAATGAAGTGTCGACGCTCATCGGTAAAATCAACGGCCGCTTCGGCGAGGCTTCCTGGACACCGATACGCTATGTGAATCGCTCTTATTCACGCAGTTCGCTCTCAGGGATCTATCGCGCGGCGGATGTGGCGCTGGTTACGCCGCTTCGTGACGGCATGAACCTTGTCGCCAAGGAATATGTCGCCGCGCAGAATCCGGAGGATCCTGGCGTGCTTATTCTTTCGCAATTTGCAGGGGCGGCTGCGGAACTCACCGGGGCGCTGGTCGTCAATCCACACGAGAGCGAGGGCGTGGCCGCGGCGCTGAAACGCGCGTTGGAGATGCCTTTAGCCGAAAGGCGGGAACGTCACAGTCCCATGCTGGAACATCTCTTGGTCCATAATGTCGAACTCTGGGCGGAAAGCTATCTTTCTGCGCTGGCGGAGACACGGCAGCGTCCAAGCTTGATGAGCGACTTTCGCGCCTTCATCAGCTCGTCCAGGTCGTGGACTGATGGGCATGCTACCGCAGACGTACGCAGACAAGCTTGAGCGCGTTGGCGCCGGTTCGTACCTCGATTTTGCAACGCTGATGAGGAAAGCCTCGCCCACCTTGGGGTTCCGCTGCCTGCTTTGTTCTGGTTGTCTCCGTGTGCCCGGTTTTAGCTCGGTACAACACTATCTCGGCGGGCGCTCAATGCGTACTTGGTGTCGAGTTTTATTTGCGCGGCGCCGGCTGCGTGGAATTCGACAACCGGATCAGGTCGGCGCGGTCTCTTGCGCCGCTTCCATCTGCTTTTTCGCCGGGTCGAAAGCGGCAGTGATTACCGCAGTTGTCAATTGGGCGATTGGCATCAACCTCGGCAACGTGCTGATTGACGGCGACGACGAGGAGCCGCTCATCATTACTTCCGCGGATTGCCGCGCCCCCTCAGAGCCGAACCACGACGGCGCCAAGTCACCCCGATCAGAGTGTCGAGGCCGGGACCCGCGGAACGTTCGTCGGATCCCGTCCAAGTGGTTGAGCGCGTCGGTTCAGAACCAACGCCCCCGCCCGTAAAAGCCAAATCCGCCGCACAAGAATATCACGACGAGGATGATCAACAGTGTATTCGTGTCCATGGCCATACCTCCTAGACAGTTTCGACCGGCCCCGCGACAGATATTTCGCGTCCGCCTGACCAACAGTCACCATGATCCAGAAATCGACGCCGTCATAGGCTCGGAAAATACCCACCCTCCAAGGACGAGGCGCTCTCTGGGCAGGGATGAGTAGAATCCGATCCTTACTCTCCGGCCTGGTTGGGGATTAGTTGATAAAGAGCCACGGCGCGTTCGCCGGATACCACGAGGTCTCGATGTCCAGAATTTTTGTTGGTCTTTCGGCTGCGGCGTTCATATTCGCCTCATCTCAATTTGTTGCTGCTGACGAAAACGGTTTGGTCACCGGCGCGGTCGGCGGCGCGGTCGCCGGAGCTGTTGTCGGCGGTCCGGTCGGCGCGGTCGTGGGCGGCGTCGGGGGCGCGGCAATCGGAAACTCGGTCACCAATCACAGGCGCTATCATCGCGGCTACGCTTATCGCCCCTACCACCATCACTACGTCCAATGATCCAGATCGACCACGTCCAGCGCGAGGGCGTCGTCGAGGTCAATGCTTGTCCGGTCGGAGCCGACTGAATACGGCGGCCCGGCTGCTGTCCCGGTTCTCAATCGCTCGCGCGTTTCGCCGATACGGTTGACGATACGGAACTTTAGAGGCTTGCGAATGCGTGCGCCGAGCCGAAACGACCGGTCGACCGCCAGTCTCCCGGGCCTGACGGCGGACCCGAATCCGGCGCGAAACGTTCCGAACCGACCCGTCCGCGCGGCCCCAAGCCAAGGGCGAGGCATGGTCGGGATCATGGCTCATCGAGGAGAGACCCATGCTGATCGAAGCGGGCTTCGACGTAGCCTTTGAATGTCCGGCGGCGACGCCGATGATCCTCCAGCTCAGCATCCACCCTTCCCGGGACGCGGACCTGCTGACCCCGGACAGGATCGCCTCGGATCCCCCTCTGCCGATGCGTTCCTATCTCGATCTTTTCGGCAATCGGGTCACCCGCGTCGAAGTTCCGGCGGGGCGCGTCACGTTCTCGAACCGCTCCGTCATTCAGGACTCGGGCGAGCTGGACGAAGCACCACCCGATGTGAGGACGACGCCGATCGCCGAACTCCCCGACGACGCGCTCTTGTTCCTGGTCTCGAGCCGCTATTGCGACAGCGACAAGCTCGCCGATTTCGCCTGGTCGCAGTTCGGAAAGCTGTCCGGCGGCACCCGGTGTGTGCAGGCGATCTGCGATTTCGTCCACGCCAAAATCCGCTTCAGCTACGCGGACGCGCGCTCGACCCGCTGCGCCAGCAATTCCATGCACGAAGGCATCGGCGTCTGCCGCGACTTCGCCCATCTCGCAATCGCGCTCTGCCGTTGCATGAACATACCCGCCCGCTACTGCACCGGCTATCTCGGCGACATCGGCGTTCCAGTCGATATCAATCCGATGGATTTCAGCGCTTGGTTCGAGGTCTTCCTCGCCGGGCGCTGGTACACGAAAGATGCGCGTCACAACCATACCCAAATCGGTCGCATTGTCATGGGGCGAGGCCGCGACGCGGCGGACGTCGCGATGTCGACAGCCTTCGGCGTCGCGAACCTCGTGCGCTTCGTCGTGGCGACCCAGGAGCAGGTTCAGCACGGCTAGTCTGCAGGCGGCTGGAATCCCGCCCGACGGCTACCCCAAAGCGATTTCGGGCGGAGATGGTTCGGCCGCGGCTTTCGACCGCATCCGGTCAAAGGAGTACCAGGTCGCCGCGACGCCACCTTAATTGATGCGCTCGCGCCATTGGACCGCTTCCGCACGGTCAAGACGGCGAAGGAGCTCCAATACCTCAAATACGCATCGGATAAGGTGGTCGATGCGATGCTGTCCCTGATTGCCAGTCATGGTCCGGGGTCCTCAACCGCCAAGCTCGCCGAATCGCTGCGCCAGGAAGAGGTGCTGCGCGGGATGGAATTCGACTATTGCCTGATCGCCGCGGGCGCGAGCCACGTCCGCGCGCCATCGGAAAAGCTTTTTTGGCGAGAGGGCGATGTGCTTTCTCTCGATTCCGGCGCGAACTACAATGGTTACATCGGCGACCTTGCGCGCATGGGAATCCTTGGGGAGCCCGACGCCGAGCTGGAGGATCTGCTGGGCGAGATCGAGGAAATCCAGATGGCTTCCCGAAAGCCCATCCGCGCTGGCGTCCTCGGAAACGAAATCTTTGTGGCCGCTGAAACAGCGATCGGACGTTCGACACACGCCAATCTTCTGGATTTCGTCGCGCACGGAATGGGTCTCGTCAGCCATGTGTCGCCTCCATTGACGAGCCGAGGCCCGATCCCTTACCCGGGCGACCATGCCTTGGAACCTCTGGAGACCGGTATGGCGCTCTCAATCGAAACAACTCACCCGCACAAACGCGGCTACATCAAGCTCGAAGACACAGTCGTTGTCACTACGGACGGATGGCAAGCGTTCGGCGTTCGCGCGCGAGGATGGAACCGCGGCCGGACAACCACTTGACCAAAAGGATATCGCGCATAACACGCTAGTACCCAGAATCATTGGTCGGCGAAGCATGGTTTGAGGCGTTTTTGGTGGACCTCGGATTTAGAGTCCCACCTTTGGGATCCGTAAACCCCTCGCCTTTAGGCGACCGGGATGCGACGCTGCGGGTATGCAAGACGCGAAGCCCGGAAGTCATACGGTCTGGGACTGCAAGTATCACATCGTGTGGATAACAAAGTACCGGTTTCCTGTGTTGGGCGGAGATGTCGGACAACGGGCGCGGGAGTTGCTACGGGAAATCGCGCGGGCGCACGAGATGACCATCTACGCTGGGGCGATCAATCGCGACCATGTGCACATGCTGATAGGGATACCGCCGCATCTATCGGTGTCTCGGGCGGTGCAGTATCTCAAAGGCAAGAGCTCGCACAAACTGCTGTCGGAATATCAGTCGCTTCGCAAACGGTATTGGGGTCAGCATCTCTGGGGTCGGGGCTATTGGGTGGCGACGAGCGGCAATGTGACGGACGAGGTGTGGAAGAAATACATTGAGGATCAAAAGCCCGAGATACCTGACGACAACTTCAAAGTCGTCTAGCCAGTTGGCGAGTCGGCCCCCTGGGCCGACCCAATCCGGCTTTAAGCCGTAACCCGAAGCCACCGCCTTTAGGCGGTGGTCGTTCACTCCAGACGAAGCGTCTGGCGGTTTGGTTGTAGTCGGCGATGAAGGCGTCGATGTGGGCGACGAGTTGCTCGACGCTGGTGAACGAGGCGCCGCTGAGCGACTTCCCGGTCAGGATCGAGAACCAGATTTCGATCTGGCTGAGCCAGGAGGCGTGCGTCGGCGTGTAATGGAGATGCACGTTTTTGTGGCGCTTGAGCCACATGTCGCGGTTGGGTTTGTGGGTGGAGAGATTGTCGAGCACGACATGGATTTCGCGCTCCGGATAGGCGGCGATGACCCTGTTCATGAAGTCGAGAAATTCGACGCGCCGACGTCTCTTGTAGTGGCGGCCAACGACTTCGCCACTCGCCACGTTGAGGGCGGCGAACAGCGTCGTCGTCCCATGGCGTTTGTAATCGTGCGACTGGCCGGTGATGGCGCGCCCATTGGGCAGCTTCAGATAGCCTTGCGCGCGTTCGAGCGCCTGAATGGACGGTTTTTCGTCGACGGCGAGCACGATCGCATGGTCGGGCGGCGCCATGTAGAGCCCGACGATCTCGGCGGCCTTGGCCGCAAATTCCGGGTCGTTGCTCTGACACCAGGATTTGCGCCCCGACAAGTCGATCTTCTGCGCGCGCAGGAAACGCCAAACATATTGCACGTGAACGTCGCCAAGCCTCTTGGCGATCAGCGGCCCGGTCCAGTTTGCGTAGCCTTCCGGCGGCGCAGCGTCGAGCGCCGCCAGGATGCGCTGGTCCGTCTCCTTGTCGTATCTGGCCTCGGTCCCGCGATCGCCAACTTCCGAAAACCCGGGAAGTCGGTCCTTCGCGTAACGAACCCGCCATTTCGACGCCGTGCCGGTGGTACAGCCGAGCGCCCGGCCAATCGCCCGCGTCGCCGCGCCATCGGCGGCCATCAGCACGATCCGCGCCTTGAAGCGCGTGCGGTGCTCCGACTTGGTCGAACGCGCCATACCCTCAAGCTCAGCCCGCTCCTCGGCCGTCAATACGATCGGTGTCGCTTGCAAAAGGCTGCTCATGCAACCTTAAATCACAACTCAACGATCAGCGATAGTGGGTACTAGCTCGGCTGGCCGACCGCCGCCTCGCCAAGGACCCCGAGAACCCCGCCGACGCCTCGGCCCCTTCATCATACTCGCCTGCACTCACTCGCCGTCAGGCGGGTGTGGACTTTTGCGACGGGGTCTTATCATAGTCCTCATCGGGCCGGTGGGGGCGCAACATGTCCAAGAAGCCGAAATCGAAGTCAGCCTTCAACCTCGATCTCGTCCTCGCCTGCGCAGGACAAGGAAGGGGTATTTCAAAATACTCAAATAACCAGATTGTGTTCTCCCAAGGGGAGAAGGCGGATTCCGTATTTTACGTCATAGAAGGGAAAGTCAAAATCGCTGTCGTCTCGCCGCGCGGGAAGGAAGCTGTCGTCGCCGTTCACGCTCAAGGAGACTTCTTCGGCGAAGGCTGTCTGCTCGGCCAGCCGCTGCGCTTGGCGACGGCCTCAGCCATGGCGGAAAGCGCCATCATGAGGTTCAACAAGGCGGCGTTTCAAGGTTTGCTGCAGGACGAGAAACAGTTCTCGGCTCAGTTCCTGCGCCATGTCCTGACGCGAATCGCCCGGGTTGAAGAGGACTTGGTCGACCAGCTTTTCAATTCGAGTGAAAAGCGCCTCGCGCGGCTGCTTCTGCTGATGGCCAACGTTGGCAAGGAAGGAAAGCACCAGACGGTCATTGGGAAAATCAGCCAGGAGACTCTCGCCGAGATGGTCGGCACCACGCGGTCGAGGATCAACGTTTTCATGAACAAATTTCGGGAGTTGGGCTATATTGAGTATGGCGACCAGCTGAAAGTCCACAGTTCCCTGGTGGACGTCCTGTTGCGCGAGTAGGGACATCCGGAACAATGAGCGCTGCGGTTCAGGGCGCCGCGCCACTTCTGCGGGATGTGGCGGAAGAGGCGGCGCTCGACCCTGTTCCACTTCGATGTGACTACCGGATAGTGGTGCAGTTCGAGTTTCCAGGGCCGCGCGCGCTCCCTTTCGAGCCCCCGCAGTCCGCCGTGATCGTCATTTCTCGCGCTTGCGGATAGCGCCGATCTTCGACGCCAGCGCCAGACCGCCACGACCAGCGTGGCGCAGCCCCGAAGCCGCAAACCGCCGCCGACCGTCTCCTCATCGCGGCCGAATCGCCGCCTCGTCGATCATGCGATCGAGCTTGGCGCCATCGCCATATCCCGGAATCTCCGGCGCCTCCGACGCACGACAAGCCGCCCGTCGCGATTCCGTTACTGTCCGGAACGCCCTAGCTGTCGGTCGCGAATTATTCGAAAAAATGTGCAATTTTGTACAGACGCGAATCGCGCGGATCGGGATAAATTGCTGTTAACAAAGAAGCTCGCCCGTGCTCGGCGCCGCGATTATTGGTTTTGATTTCTCGATAATACCTCGTGGGCTTATCCCAGAAGATTTGGACACCAGATGAAACTCGGTCGTCAAGCCAAGCGCGGCTCGCTTAAATCGCTGCTCGCAGGACCGTTCAGAGATCATCGTAATCGCCGGGAACGGCTGGAACTGAAGGAACTGCTGGAACTGCAGGAAAAATCCTTGGCGCCTCGACCTGCAGCCAAGGGCAAGCCTCCGGACAAGCAGCGGCGTCCGGCATTCGGGCTGGAGCCGGTTGAGCCGCGGCTGTTGATGTCGGCGGACTTCCTTTACAACGCCGTCTCCGACCAGACGCTGACGCTCACGATCACCGGGACCAGCAGCGCGCCGTTCGCCAACCTGGCGATCGGACCCTCCGGATCCGGCGGCTTGGTCGGCGGTGCGCCGCAGAGCCTGTCGAGCGCCCCTGGCGCGGCAATCGACATCACCACCGCGCAGGCGCCGCTGGTCTCCGGCGCGCCATCCCTGAGCAACGGCGATACGCTGAATATCGACGTGTCCAGCCTCGCCACGCTCGACAGCTTCGTCGCCGCGAACGGTGGTCAGCTGACGATCATGTTCAACGGCGGCGATGAAGACATCAAGACCGATACCGTCAACCTCATCGGCAACAGCGGCTCGCTGCCTTACGGCCTGACGATCGACAGTTCGGCCGCCATCAACGACAGCGCCAGCATCACCGCCGCCAACCTGACGCTGACCTCGGCGCAGACCGCAGGCGACTTGTTGACCACCGGCTTGCTCGCCAACGCCGACACGGGCATCAACCTGAACGGGGCCAGCCTGACAACGACAGCCGGCGCGTTGACGCTGAATGCGGACTCGACGCTTGCGGTGAACACCACGGGCCTCGGGATGTCGGCGGCCAAGGGCGCCATCATCACCAGCTTTTCCGATGCGGCCATCCATATCGGCAGCAACTCGACGCTCAGCGCGACTGGCGGCGACGTCGACATCACCGCCAATGTTACCGGCAGCCTGACCGCGACGGCCAGCGCGGCGACCGCCACGTTCATCGATGTTTCCGGCGCCGCCGACCCATCCGTGCTGATTGATGGCGGCTCGCACGTCACCTCGACCAACGGCGCGGTGGATGTGCAGGCGAGCAGCAACGTGACCATCAAGGCGACGGCGACGCCGCCGGCCACATCGACCAATTCCAGTGTCGACGCCGCGATCGTCAACACCGACTTCGGCAGCAGCGGCGCCCTGACCGTGGACGGCGGCGCCGCGATCAGCGCCCACGGCGACTTGACGCTGGCCGCGAGCAGCACGCTGAACAGTTCGACGATCGCCGACGCCAACGTGCCCAAGACGGCTGGCGGTTCGGTGGCCGTGTCGACCATCACCGGCGACACCACCGCCGCGGTCAGCGACGCCAGCCTTTCTGGCAGCGCGGTCGACGTGACCGCCGGGTCGACCCGGACGATAACCGTGACCGCGGATTCCTCCCCAGGCGGCTCTTCCGGCAGCGACAGCAGTAACCCAGATTCCAGTGGGAATACGCTCGCCAACAATGACGCCGCCACGCCATCGGGTAGCAGCATCACGGTCGCGGGCGCGGTGACGGTCAGCACGGATGTCGGGACCACATCGGCGACTTTGGGTAACGCCGCGACGGTCAACGCCGGCAGCGGCGCCGTGGTGGTGTCCGCTCAGTCGGTCGATACCGTGGCGGTCACGGCGCAAGGAGACTTCACCCAGGCGGGGACGAACGGCGTAGGCGTCGCGGTCGCGATCGGCGTCGCCGACCGCACCGACACGGCCTCCATCACCGGTTCGGTCGAGGTCACCGCCGGCAGCCTTGATGTTGCGGTTCTGGCCCCGTCGCAGAGCAGCTTCAGTGTCAGCGCGACATCCGGCGTGGGCGATTCGTCCAAGGTCGGCGTCGCCGGCTCGCTTGGCGTCAACGTCGCGGTGCTGCAGCACGAAGCCTATCTCGACAAGAGCGCCGTGCTGACGCTTAACGGCGACACAAACGTCACGTTCGAAAGCCACTCCAACGTCGCCAATACCGCAAATGCGCTTCCGGCGGCGAGCAACGGAACGGCGGGCAGCCTCGGCATCGGCGCCTCGATCGCCTTCAATTATGCGCAAGACACCAACGAGGCCTTTATCAATAGCGGTGCAAGTCTGACCGGCGCGGACAACCTGACGCTGACGGCGATCGGCGCCCACACGATGCAGACCGACGCGATGGGCGGGGGAGCTGGGGCAACGGCTATCACCCCGATCATCGCGATCTCTGTCGCCGACGACACCAACGAGGCCGACCTGGGCACAGGTGGGTTGCTGGCCATCGGCGGGGCGCTGCTGGTGACATCGACGTTGTCGAACGTGGTCAGCACGAACGCGGCGGGCAACACGCAATCGGGGAAAACCGGCGTCGGCATTTCGATCGCGCTGAATGTGGTCAACGACAGTTCGACAGCGACAACCGGCCGCAGCGTCACCGCTGGCGGCGCGGCGTCGTTCCTGTCGACGAACGAATCCGGCAGCGCAGGCAGCGCCACGGCAAGCGTGACGGGCGCTGCCCAGTCCGGCAGCAGCTCGAGCGCGGGCCAGTCGCCCGACCAGCAGACCAGCTCGGCCATGGGCTATGCCAACAGCGAATCGGCCGGGCAGGCAAAAACGTCGACGAAGGGAACCGGCGGCGCCAGTGCGCCAACGGCCAGCACCTCCCAGGGGGAGGTCAGTGTCGCCGGGGCCGTTGCGGTGAATTTGGAATTCGGCGAGTCGGAGGCATACATCGGCGACGGCCTGGCGATCACCGCCGGCGGCCTGCTGACCGTCAATTCTGCGGCGAATATCGACGGATCGGCCAGTGCGAGCGGCGTGGCGGTGACCAACGCCACGGTCATCGCGCCCTCGGCGGTCAACACCAGCCAAAACACCATCAACCTTGGCTCCACGTCGCCGTTCAACACCGGCGATGCGGTCACCTACGAAACCCTCTCGGGCGGCGCCGCGATTGGCGGTCTGACCAGCGGCACAACGTATTATGTCCGCGTAGCGAGCGGCGGGTCGATCAACCTGTACGACACGGCCGCCCATGCGAACGCTGGCGGAGCGACAGGTCTGGAAAAGCTGACAAGCGGCGGCAGTTCCGGCCAATTCCTCCTGGCCGGGGCCGGCAGTTCGACCGGCACGTCGGTTGGCGCGGCGGTCGCGGTCAACTACGCGCAAGACACGAATCTGGCCTATCTTGGGGGCTCAACCTTCAAGGCGGCCGGCCTGAACGTGCAGGCCACGACGCCGAATCAGACATTCGCGTTCAACCCCGCCACCGCGGTCAGCACCACAGCAAACACAATCAATCTGGGTGTGACCAGCCTGGCTACCGGCGACGGGGTCACCTACGAAACCAACGGCGGCGTCGCAATCGGCGGCCTGACCAACGGGACGGAATATTTCGTCAACGTCCAGGCCAACGGCGCCGTCACGTTGTACGATAACTATAGCGACGCGGTGGCCGGGGGATCGACCGGGTTGATCAAGCTGACCGGCGCCGGCTCCGGCGCCGCCACGATGGTCAACAACTCGGATGACTTCAACGCCACAGCTGTCTCCGGCGCGGGGGGCGGCAGTACCGGCGTCGCCGGGTCGCTCGCGATCAACATCGCGATCACCGATACCGAAGCCGACCTTGGCCCCTCTAAGGACGGCACGTCGTCGATCGGCACGCCGACGATCACGGTAACCGGCGGCGGCAATGTCACGCTGATGGCGGTGACAAACGCCGACGTCACTGCGTCGGCCACGCCGGCCAACGGCGGCGGCAATGGCACGAACCTCGGCGTCGGTATCTCGGTCGCAGTCGACTATGCCCAGACCTCGACTTTGGCGGAAATCGCGTCGGGCGTCGCCCTCAGCGGCGCCAACAACCTCACGGTGGACGCCACGTCCACCCAGAGCATGATCACCACGACCCAGGGCGGCGCCTCGGGCTCGACCGCGATCACGCCGGTGATCGCCATCGACATCACTGACAACGATACCGAAGCGACCCTGGGTACGGGGGCTGCGCTCAGCCTCACCGGGAGCGTCAGCGTTCTTGCCTCGCTGACCGACCAGGTCGAGGACATGGCCTCCGGCGCCACTCAGAGCATGGGCACCGGTGTCGGCATCACGGTTGTCGTCACTGTCGTCAACGACGATTCGCTGGCCACCACCGGCCGCAGCCTCGCAACCACGGGCGGCGGCATCGCGTTGGACGCGACGACCCTGTCGAGCAGCCAGAGCACCGCGACCGCCAGCGTCGCCGGCGGCGAGCAGCAAAGCGGTTCAGGCCAGTCCGTCGACAACACGACGGCGACGCAGTCCGGCTATGGGGACAAAGAGGTCAAGAGCGCCAACAGCAACGCCAAGGGGACCCAGGGTTCGGACGGCAACAACAAGGCGAATTCCTCCCAGGGGTCGATCAGTGTCGCCGGCGCCGTCGCGGTCAATGTCGAGGACGGTTCGGCGGAGGCCTACATTGCCGACGGGCTGTCGATTGCGGCCGTCGGCGCGCTGTTGGTGACCACGGCGGCGCAGGTCAATGGCCAAGCCATTGCGTCGGGCGCGGCGACCACCGCTTCGGGGGGCACGGGCGTCGGCATCGGCGTCTCGGTGGAGGTCGCGAACGAGACCAACGAGGCCTATATCGGCAACGGCACGACGATCAAAGCGCGCGGACTGACCGTCAAGGCCGGCATGGCGTCCCGCTCCATCCCCGTGGCGACCACCACCGTCCCGGTTGTCGACACCGCCAAGAACGCGATCTTCCTCGGGCTTGGCACCGGCCTGACGTCCGGCAACGCCGTGAGCTACTCCGACGGCGGCGGCACGGCGATCGGCGGGCTGACCAACGGCAACACATACTATGCGGACAGCCTCGGCAACGGCTACTTCAAATTCTACGACACCGCCGCGCACGCTGCGGCGGGCGGCGCCACCGGGCTGGAGACGCTGACCTCCACCGGCTCCGGCACGCAGAGTTTTTCGACGAAATTGTTGGGCCTGCTGACGACCAGCACCGTCACTTTCAACGCCGGCGGCAATGTCACGCTGCTCAACCTTGGCGTCTATAGCGATCTGCACACCGGGGACGTCGTGACCTACAGCGGCGCGACGCAGGACGGGTTGACGAATGGGACACAATATTACGCCATCGATCTGACCAACGGCGAGTTCCAGCTTGCCTCCTCGCTCGATAATGCGGAAGCCGGGACCGCCATCGCCCTGAGTTCAGGGACGGCCTTCAACAGCAGCGACACTCTGGTCGACAATACCGACAACAACCGCGCGGTCGCCACCTCCGGCGCCAGCGGCGGCAACATCGGCGTTTCCGTTTCTCTCGGCGTCAACGTCATCAGCAACACGACGCTGGCGAGCGTTGGCGACACATCGGCGCTTGCGGCGCCGGCGGTGACCATCACCGGGACCGGCAACGTCGTCGTGTCGGCGACGAGCAACGAGAGCAATGTGGCGCGCGCGCTGCCTTCGAGCGGGGGCGCCGGCGGCACGAAGGTCGGCGTGGGCGGTTCCGTCGGCATCAACGTCATCACCGACCACACTACCGCGCAGATCGTCGACGGCACGAACTGGGGCGGCACGGCCGGTAGCGTCACGATCGCCGCGAACTCGGTCGACACGGTGATCACCCATGGCGAAAACGGCGCCTCCGCCGGCAGCGTCGCCGTCGGCATCGGCGCCGCGGTCGTGGTCGTCTCAGATACCACTACCGCCTATCTCGGCACGGGATCGGCGCTTGCCGCGACCGGCAATGTTTCCATCACCGGCAGCCTGACCGGAACGTTCGAAACCACGACGAACGCCAACGCCGCCGGCAGCTCGGTGGCGGTCGGCGCATCCGTGTCGGTCAGCGTCATATCAGAAACCCTCACCGTTCAGGCCGCTCGATCGGTCAGCACGTCGAACGGGTCCCTGGCGGTGACCGCCACCTCCACGATCGTCGATGTGACCGATGCCACCGCCAGCTCCTCGGGCGAGTCCGGCAGCGACTCGCAGGCCAGCAGCGGCGGCAAGTCCGGCGCGGACCAGCAGGCCGGGAATCAGCTTGGCAACAGCGACACCAACGGCGCCTCCTTGCCGTCGAACGCCTCGGCCAGCGGCAATTCCTCCAGCGCCAGCAGCACCAGCGGCAAACAGGGTGGCAGCGGCGGCGGCGGCGTCGGCGTGGCGGCCTCGGTGGCGGTCAGCGTCCTCACCGTGAACAACAGCGCGACCGTCACCAGTGGCGCCGACCTTACGGCGACCGGCGCTGTGACGGTGAAAGCCATTGCCGGGATCAGCGATACGACCCAGGCGATCGGCACGTCCCTGTCGACGTCCAGCAAAACAGAGATTGGCGCCGGTGTCGCGGTCGGCGTGGTGAATACGACCAACGAGGCGACGGTGGGCGCCGGGTCCACCATCACTGGCGATGGCATCACGATCCAGGCGATGACGCCGGCGACTGATACCTTCATCGTGTGGGGCGTGGCGGCAGCCGGCGGCACGGGCAGCGCTTCCGTTGCCGGTTCCGTCGCGGTCAACGTCATCAACACCGACACGAACGAGGCCTACGCGGCCAGTGGATCCGACCTGAAGTCGACTGGCGGCATCACCGTTCAATCGATCAACAACGTCAATATTCAAAGCCTGGCGGCATCCGGGGCCTTTTCGGACGGCACCTCGGTCGGCGCGGGCTTGGTGGTCGCCATCCTCAACGTCACATCGGACGCCCATATCGCCGGCAACGCCAGCGCCACAGGCGCGGTAACGGTGGCCGGCGATATCTCACTGGCGCCGACGGCGCTGTCGGTGCCGAAGATTTCCGGCCTGCTGCCCGCCACGACGTCCGTCGCCGTGGCGGGAGCGGCCGGGACGGGCAGCGCCGCGGTCGCCGCCACCGTCATCGTCGACGTGTTCACCCTGGACGCGGACGCCTACATCGGCGCCAACAGCATCGTCAGCGCGGGCTCGCTGTCGGTCACCTCGCAGAACACCACCAAGATCACCACCACCGCCGGCGCCCTCGCCGCGACCACCGGCGCGGCGGGCATCGGCATCAGCCTTGATCTCGAGATCATCAAAAAGCAGACCGACGCCCAGATCGACAACGGGGCGCAGGTCGCCATTGGCGGGACAGGGGCCGCCACCGTGCGGGCCACCTCGTCCGAGACAATGCTGTCGGCGGTCGTGACCGCCGGCATCGGCGACGATGTCGGCTTTGCCGGCACCGCGTCGATCGCGGTCATCACCACCGACACCGAGGCCACGCTCGGCCAGGGCGTCAAGTTGACGGCCGACGGCGCCGTGACCATCGACGCCAGCAGCAGCTTCTACACGACGATGATCGCCGGCGGCGTGGGCGCCGCGGGCACGGCGGGCATTGGCGCGGCGAACACCACCCTGGTGTACAGCGCCACGACAGTGGGGGCCATCGGCGCCAACGACACCGTGACTGCGGGCGGAACGGGATTGTCGGTCGGCGCCACCGAGAGCGAGAATCTCCTGACGATCGCGGTCGGCATCGGCGTCGGCGGCACGGTCGGCGTCGCCGGCTCCGCCGCGGTCAATGTGCTGAGCGAAACCACCACCGCCGCGATCGGGGCCGGGTCAAAAGTGACGCTGAGCGCCGGCAGCCTGGCGGTGAACGCCAGCGACATGACCAGCGTCATATCGGTGGCCGGCGATCTTGCCGCCAGCGGCACCGTCGCCGCCGGCGTCGGCGTGGATGTCGGGGTCTACACCAAGACCACCAGCGCCGAGGTCGGCGCCGGGGCAGTCATCAATGTCCCAGGCAACGTCCAGGTGACAGCCGAATCGGGTGAAAACCTGATCTCGGTCGCCGCGGGCGTCGCGGCCGGCCAGGTCGCCGTCGGCATCAACGCCGGCGTCCATGTCTTCACCCTGACGACCCAGGCTTATATCGACGGCGACGTGCTCGCTGACGGCAGCGTGGCGGTCGCCGCCAACGATGCCGCCGACATCAACGAGATCGTCGGCGTTCTGGCGGCAGGCGAGGTCGGCGCCGCCGCGGGCGCCGGGGTGAACGTGTTCACCAAGACGACGTCAGCCTATATCGGCGCGGGCGCCAGCGTGACCGGCCTAGGCCAGGGAACCGGGCTGACCGTCGACACCGGGCAAATCAGCGCGACCTTCGGCGCGGCCAGCAACGGGTTCACGCCAAGCACCAGTAGCTCGGGATCCCAGGGGCAAGGAATCAACGCGAGCAGCACAAGCACGCTCGACAATGCCGCGGCCGGCAACCACGCCGCCTTCCAATCGCAAGGCACCGTCGGCACACCGAACGTCAGCGGCATGGATCTGACCGGCTCGGGCAACTCGCAGTCGGTCGACAGCATGAATCAGTCGCTGACGGGCAACCGCGCCACATCGGTCGCGACCCAAGGCGGGTTCGAGGGCGTTGCGGTCGCGGCGACCAACCAGGACGAAATCCGCACCTTCACGGTGGCACTTGGCGGCGGGGTCGTCGCCGTGGCCATTTCCGCCGGCGTCGACGTCGTCAACGCCAAGACCCAGGCTTATATCGGCGCCAACGCGGCGGTGAACACCGGCTCCGGCGCCGCCGGGTCGGGCCAGACGGTCCTGGTGGGCGCGTCGGACGACTTCTATCACCTCTCAGTGGGCGCGGGCGTCGCCATCGGCGGCGTCGGAGTTGCGCCGTCGGTGGGCGTGAATATCATCACCGACACCACCACGGCGGCCATTGGCGGCGGCGCCACGGTCAGAGCCGCCAATGATATCGCGGTCGAGGCCACCGGCAGCGAAAACATCGTCATGATCGGGCTCGGCATCGCCGGCGGCGGGGTTGGGATCGGCGGTGTCGTGGATGTGCTGGACATCAACAACAATACGTCCGCTACCATCGGCGCGTCGGCGATCGCGCATGCCGGCGGCACGGTTTTCGTGCAGGCGACCGACACCACCAGCGTGTTCGAACTGTCGGGCGCGCTGGGCGTGGGCGCGTTGGGCGGCGCCGGCGTATCGGTCGGCGTGATCTTGATCACCAAGACGACGGACGCCACGATCGGCGACAACGCCAACGTGGAAGGCCTCGGCAACGACAGCCTGGGCGAAAGCGCGCTGACCGGCAACATCGGCGACAATAGCAAAACGACCGCCCATGGCGTCATCGTCCAGGCGGAATCCACTGAAACGATCCTGCATATCGTCGCCGCCGGCGGCGGCGGTTTGTACGCGGGCGTGGCGGGCGCGGTCGGCGTCAGCCTGATCAACACCACAACCGACGCGACGATCGGCTTGGACGCCATCATAAACGATTTCGACCCGTCGGCCGCGAACGCGGACCAGAGCGTCTATGTCAACGCGTCGGATAACTTCAGCCTTCAGGCCTACATCGTCGGCGTCGCCGGCGGTTTTGTCGGTGTGGCGGGCGCCGTCGATGTCGGAACATTGACCAACAACGCCGCCGCCGTGATCCAGGGCGGCGCGCTTGTCGACGCGAAGGACAATGTCGAGGTCAACGCCGTCAGCGAGCAGAGCCTTACCGGCTACGTCATCAGCGGCGACGGCGGCGCGGCCGCGATCGGCGCGGCGGTCAGCGTCTGGTCGCTCGGGTCGCCGTTGCAGACCACGTACAGCGACAACACCGGCACGGGCAATGCCGTCACGAATAAGAACACCGGCTCCGGCGGCAATAACGCCGACAGCAACGCGGCGACCCAATCGCAGGACAGCACGCAGCAGGTCACCGGCAGCGGCGGCCTGGGCGGTCTGACGACCAGCGGCGTGACCAACCAGAACAGCAGCGCCTACCGGGTCAACAGCGCGACGGGCAAAGCCGGCGGCATGGTCAACAGCGCGGCGCCGACATCGGGCGCGATCCTGGCGATGCAAAGCGCCCCCCCGGCCGGAACGTCGGCTGAGATCGACTACGCCACCGTCAATGCGGGCAACAATATTGGCGTCACCGCCAGGGATAGCTTTACGGTCACGCAGACCCTGGGACAGGTCGGCATCGGAGTGTTGGCGGCGGGCGCCGCGGTGGACATTCTGACGGTGGCCGAGAATGTCACGGCCGAGGCCGGCGGCACGTTCAATGCCGGCGGCGCGATTACCGTCACCTCCGGGCTTCAGGACCACGGCACGATCACCGCGCTCGCTATCGGGGGCGGCTTCGTCGCCCTCGGCGCCGCCGTGGTCGTGGTGAACGACAGCAGCGCCACGCAGGCCAGTCTGCTGGATTACACCGTCGTCAACAGCGCCTCCTCGGTGTCCGTTACCGCGGATGCGAGCGTCGGCTACACCTTGACGACCGGCCAGGGCGGGATAGGCATCGTCGCGGCGGGCGCGACCTTCACCGAACTGAATATCACGGGCAACGTCAGCGCGACGATCGGCAACGAGGTGCAGATCGGCGAGGGCACGGGGTCGGTCGGCGCCGTCAACGTCAGCGCCACCGAGTTTGTCGACGCCACGCTGGACACGGGCTTGTTCGATGTCGGCGGGGCAACGGTCGGTATCTCTTTTGCGGATGTCACGATATCGTCGTCGGTCGACGCCTCGATCGGCGGTGGCGCGATGATCAAGTCGACGGGCGCTGTCTCGGTCGAGGCGACGACCCCGTTCATCACCGCCGAGGCGGAGCTCACCGGCGGCGTCGGAGGCGGCTTCAGCCTGGCCGGCATGCTGTCGGAACCAACGATCAGCGGCGCGACCCAAGCGACGATCGGCTCCGGCGGATCGATCACCTCGGCCGGGCTGACCGTCGCCGCGAACGACGAAGACACCACCGCGACCACGACGATCGAGGTGGTGTCGGCGGGCGTGATTGGTCTCACCGGGGTGGTGGCGAAGGCGGTCATCGACCGGGACACAAAGGCCAATGTCGGGACAATGACCATCGTCGCCGCCGGGAATGCGGTGAACATCAGCGCTACGTCGGTAAACAATGCGACATCGGACGCGAAGGGTTTTTCGGTCGGCGCGGTGAGCGTCTCGTTCCAGCTGGCCGAGGCGGATGTCAATGGTGAGACCCAGGCCTCCATCGGGGCCGGATCGAGCGTGACGGGCGCTTTGAGCGTCACGGCGAAGGACACCAGCACGGGAACGCCGACGACCACGGCAGTGGGTATTGGCCTCTTGACGGGGAATGGCTCGGTGGCGAGTTCGACGCTGAACCGGACGGTCGAGGCGTTCATCGGCAATGAGACGGGGACGACCAATCCCGCGTCCACATTCACGCTGGCCGGTTCGGCATCAGTGAATGCGACTTCGAACGAAACCGTCAACGTGAATTCGGTAGGCATATCCCTTGGCCTGATCGCAATTGGAATTTCGGCGCCGACCGCGGAGATCGAAGGCGTGACGCGCGCTTACATCGGGCCGAACACGACGGTCGATGCGACGAAGGGGAACGTCACGCTGACCGCCACCGACACCAGCAACGCCACGATCTCCTCGAAGGGAGTGGAAGTCGGCCTCGCGACCGGCGGCTCCGTCAGCCCCGTCGCCACGATCGCACGCACGACCGACGCGTTCATCGACACCGACGGCGGGGTTAAGGACCCGAGCGGGAGTGTTTCGATCCAGGCCACGTCGACGATCACGGCGTCGGCGTCGTCGCCCGGCGGTGGCGGCGGGGGTATAAGCATCGACGCGATGCTACCGACCACGACGATCACTGGCGGCAGCTATGCCTACCTGGGACAAGGGGACTCGGTTGTCGCCAGCGCTCTGACAATCACGGCCGGTGGAAGTTGGGCGCCAACGGCGTCAGCGTCCATTCTGAATATTGCCTTCGGCGCCGGATCGGGTGAGAACGCCGTCGCCCAGGTTACGGGTTCGGTTGACGCCTATATCGGCGGCAACACGACGATTAATGTGTCCGGCGCGGTTTCGGTCACCGCCACGTCGGCCGTCAGCCCGTCCGCCAAGGCAGGAATTGGATCTGGCGGCGCCATCGCGGTTAATGATCTGCAGGCCACCGTCAGCGTAGAGAACACGACCGAAGCCTATATCGGCAACACCGTTTCGATCACGAATGCCGGCAGCGTCAATGTCGTGGCGACCGAGACTGACGATGCGTCGGTCTCCGGTTCGGTGATCAGCGGCGGTCTTGGCGATTACCGCGGCACATCAACCACGGCGACAGTCGATCCGACGACGACCGCATACATCGGCACAGGGGACGTGGCCACCGTTGCGGGCAACGTAACTGTCACCGCGACATCGGTTCGCGCGGAGGGCAATGCATCAGCGAACGACGCTGGGGGCGGCGCGGTCGACATCGGCAACTCGGATGCCGTCGTCAATACGAATCCGACGGTTTCCGCCTACATCGGCGTCAGGACCAGCATCACGGCCGGCGGAACGGTCGCGGTCACGGCGAACGGGCAGTCCACGGCGTCCACGCCGATAAGCCCCTTCATCACCAATGTGACCCTGGGAAACAACGGCGCCAGTGTCGGCACTGATGGCGACACCATCGTCTCGAGCAACAACGGCCTGCAGACGGGCGATCAGGTGAGCTACAGCCCCAACGGCGGCGCATCCATCGGGACGGCAAGCGGTCCGCTCGAGTCCACAGTTTCCCCTGCGACCAATCCCCCCACTTATCGCGTCTATAACGTGATCTCCGTGGACGCCAACACGATTGCTTTGGGCAATCAGTTCAGTACCGGGAACCTGGGGTTGGCTGGGCCGTTCACCAGCGGCAGCGGCGTTGAAACGCTGAACAACGCGATCCGCTTCTCGAGCCCGGACAATTTCCAGACCGGGGACGCGGTGGTTTATTACGATGACGGCAACCCGACCATCGGCCTGACCAACGGCAGCACGTATTTCGTCCGCGCGATCGATGACTACACGATCGAGTTGTACACCACGCTTGCAGCCGCCGAAAGCACCGGCACAGCCGCGACGCCTGCCGGCGTGTCAGGCTCCACGATCAAGGCCGCGAACGACTTCACCAAGAACGAACTGGTCACCTATCAGCCGCCGCCGCCCATCGACTTCACCGCGTCGGACGTCAACATCTCGGTCAATTCCAGCAATGGCACCTCCAGTCCCGCACCCGGAGCAAACACGATCCTGGTCGGGAACAGCTCCGGTTTCCAGGCAGGGGATGAGGTCGTCTACACGGCCAGCGGCGGCGCATCGCCGATCACCGGACTGACGAGCGGAAAGGACTATTACGTCCTCACCACCGGGACCGCCGGACAGATCCAATTGGCGGCGACCTCCGGGGGCAGCGCGATCGCGATCAGCGTGGCCAGCAACGCCACCGGCACCTATGCGCTGCAGCGCGCATCGATCGGCGGCCTCGTCGGCGGCGAGGCCTATTATGTCGTCAATCCGACCTCCACCTCCTTCCAGTTGGCAACCTCTGCCAATGGAACCGCGATCGCGCTGACCGCCCCTGGCGGCAGCGGTGGATCGTTCCAGTTCTTCCAGGCCGGTATCGCCCTGACCCCGTCCACCGGCACGCAGGAACTTCGCATCGGCTTCACCACCACCGGCAGTCTGGGGCAGGAGGAACTGCTGACGCCGGATGGTCTTTCCCTTACAGCCATTCAGGCTCCATCGGGAAGCGGTGTGTCACAAGCCTCCGGCACCGGCGGCGGCGGCGGCCTCTATGAGCAGGGCGAACCCAGTTCAAGCATAAGTTCAACGTTCAACGTCTCCGCGGCAATCGACGCGAGATTGATTGACGCCGTGGGTGGCGTGTCCATCACGGCGAACTCGCAACCAAACCTGTCGACTTACGCCAGCAACGAGTCCGGTGGCTTCATTCAGATCGGCAACGCGGGAACCACGCTGAGCTACACGAACGACACCTCCGTGTCGGTTGGCAGCTCCACCACGATCGTGGCGGGCGGCGCGTTTTCGATGAACGCCAACGACTCAGTGAACCTGTCCGCGGATGCGCATTCGACCGGCGGCGGGTTCATCAGTTCCGCCCACGCCAACGCGACGGTCAATCTGAATGGTTCGTCGACCGCTACGGTCGGCAGCGGCGCATCGATCACGGCGAGCACGGTCAGCATCATCGCGGAGCTGTCATCCGGGACTGTCACCGTATCCACCTACGCCCATGCCGGCGGCTTGTTCGGCGATACTCACGCCGACAGCAATTTGAACGGAAGCCCGGTCTCCACCGTGACGGTCAACGGCGGCGGCACCGCGATCGACGGCCTGCTTGGAGTGACGATCGATGCGCTTCAGTTCGCCGGGTACCATCTGAATGGCGACTCCGCGTTCTACGGCATTGGCCCGTCGGACAGTTCAGCCAACGACAATCTCATTACCTTGGAGACCGTTACCGGTCTTGCTGGGTCCACGATCACCGCCAGCCCGCCGGACAAGGTTGCCGGTTCGACCGATGCGACCCAGCCGCTCGCGCTTTATGTCGTTGCGAATGGTAATATTGGTGGAACCGACCAGCACACCATTACCTGGAACACCAACCTGAACATCTACGACAGCGGTAGCCCGACGCTTGTCGTCAACGCCGCCGGCGACATCGTCACGGCGACCAATATCACCGTGAACGGCGGCCAAAGCAGCGGCGCGGTTGTGGGCAACATATCGGTCGACAACATCAGCGACAACGGCGGCCCGGAAGTGATCTTCAACTCGCCCGCCGGCAAGTCGGACTCCATCACCTGGAATTCCGGCGCGACGGAGCCGACCTTCAAGTTCATCGAGGGCTTCCAGCAGGTCCTGATCACCAACGAGTTGAACAAAGAACTGATCATCAACAATATCGACGCCTACGACACCGGGACGACGTTGCCCAAGGTTGAAGAGGACAGCGGCTCCGTCAGCAACAAGTTCCTGCTGACGCAGGCGCAAACGCCCACGCTGATCGATATCCAGAACCTAGGCACTGGCGCCGTCCTGCTGCAAGGCGATATCGAGAACCCGATCGGCGAGACCCGCATCCTGAACACCAAGGGCAACATTCTCGCCACCGCCACTTCGATTGTCGTCACCAACACGCTGGGCAACCAGTTCGCGACCCTTCTGCCGGGCGAGACCTTCCACGGAATCCAGGCCACCCTCGGCAGTATCGGCACGGCGGCGGACCCGGTGAATGTCAAGCTGGTGCAGAGCGCCGGCCGCAACGAACAGCTCTATGCCGATGCCGGCGGCGACGTTTACCTGAACCTGACTGGGTTCTTGCTCGGTCCGACGGTCAGCAACTTCACCGTCTATGTCGACTCGATCGTGGCCGGCGGAACCGCCGACGTTGAACTGCAGACAACCTTGCAAGGCACGGGAACCGGGTCGAGCGGCGGCGTAAGAGTTACGGTGCCGCCCAACGGCAAGACAGGAGTGTTTTATCAGCAGTTCACGTATTTCACCCCGGATTCCCCCTCGGGAACCCTGCTGGACCTTGGCGAGACTGTGTCCGGCGGCGTCGCGATCGCCAGCACCTATGACTTCATCGCTCGCAACAGCAGCCTGGGGCTGACGAGCTCGCCCGGGATCATCGCCGGCAGCAGCGGAACTGGCGATATCATCATCACCGCGGCGCATTCCGCGCCCACCGCAACGACCATCAATGTCAATGCCATCACCTCGGACCTGGTCCCCGCGGCAACCAAGGGGACCGGCACGATCAGCGTGCTGACAAACGGCTACATCGTGGTGACCGAGACGACCGGCAACCTGCGCGCCGAACTGATCAAGTCGACCGCCAACAACGTGACGCTGACTGCGGCGGACTCGATACTGGACGGTTCGGGCGACCCGACTGGCACCGAGGTCTATGGCAACAACATAACGCTGACTGCGCAGAACGGCGGCATCGGCACGGCTGCCGATCCGCTTGGCATCGTCAGTCAATACTTCCTGCCGGGGGTGCTGACCGCCACGGCCGACCTGGCCAACATTTATATCGTCCAGACCAGCGGAACGATCGACCTCAACTACGCCGACGACCCCGGCCTGTCGGTCTTCCTGACGGCTCTGCAGGGCAGCATCCTGAACGGCGCTCTCCCCGGCACGACCTATAACGTCGTGGGCGCCAACGGCTGGCTGTCGGCCGAGCAGAACATCGGCACGGACTGCACCAACCGCATCGAGACCGAAGTCTCGGCGCTCGAGACCGACTCGATCACCGGCAACACCTATGTGAACAACGTCGGTAACCTGACGATCGGCGGCAGCTTCGAGACGGATAGCCTGGGCGCCACGGCCGGCGGCAACATGTTCATCGCCACAGCCGGAGCGATCACGATCGAGAAGAGTGTGTTCGCTGTGGGCGACGCCGTGATCGTCGCGGAGAACAGCAGCGTCCATGGCGTCGGCAACATCACCGTCGACTCGGTCGATCTGGCGGGCAAGCCGCTGGTGGTGGACAGCGCGACAACTCTGTCCTTGCTGGCCGGGGACAATGTGACAGTGAAACAGGGCGCCGCTGTGCAGGCGGGCCAGTCCGTGTTCATCAAGAGCGACTATCAGGGCGATATTTGCGGCAATACGCCGACGGACGTCGGGCCATCCCAATTCGTTGAGGTCGGCACCGTCATCCTGATTGCCGGCATCGTCGCCTCGCCGTTCATCACCATCGAGGGCGGCGACGGACCGGACAAGATCACCGCCACCAGCACGTCGGTTCTGGACGGCGCCTATCCGTGGACCACGGCGACCTTCCCGAAGGCGCTTGGGACGTTCCCGCGGGTGATGTCGACGGAGTCGCTGATCGTCATCTTCGGCGACAACGGTTCGGTCACGAACTATTCGGTTGGCGTGCCGGAAACGATCTCCAGCGCCGGGACCGGCGCCGGCGGTAACGACACGATCAACGTCGTGGGCACCGCATACGCCAAGGGGATCGATATATTTGGCGGCGACGGGTCAGACGTCATCAATCTCACCCCGATCAGCACGCTGAGCAAAACCGACACGCTGGTCGGCGCCGACGTCATCTTCGGCGACAACGGGACGATCGACCTGGCCGCGTCCGGACAGCTCGAGACCGTGATGAGCGTTTATGACAACGGCGGCGGCAACGACAAGATCACTGTCGGGCCCGCCAACGACGCCATCATCCTCGGCGGCGAGGGCTCCAACACGATCGCCGTTGGGGCCGGCGGCGGCATCATCTTCGGCGACGAAGGCGAGATCCAGTACAGCCCCGCCGGCACGCTGTCCCAGGTGTTCAGCACCAATGCGATGACCACTGAAACTGGCGCGCCCGGATATGTGACCGGCAACAACATCATCACTGTGGGGTCGGGTGACTTCGATATCCTGGCCGGCATCGGCACGGAAATTGTGACCGTCGGCAACGGCGACAACATCATCATCGGCCATGACGGCAAACTGTCGTATACGGCCGGCATACTCACATCCGTCATTTCCATAGATCCGGCCGAAGGCGGGACCGCAACGATTACAATGGGGACCGGCGACAACATCGTGATCGGCGGCTTTGGCCCCAACACGATCTCGGCGACCGGCGGAGATCAGATCATCGTCGGCCATGACGGCCAGGTGCTCTATAGCCCGGCGGGCGTGCTGCAATCGGTCGCGTCCATCTTCCCGCAGGACGCCGGCGGAAACAACGTCATCAGCGGCGGCCCGGGCGACGACCTGATCATCGGCGGCATCGGCAACAACACCATCACCGTGGGCGACGGCGAGAGCAAGATCATCGGTCAGGATGGCGAGTTCCTGTTCGACGCAAAGGGCAATCTGGTCGAGGCCGAGACCGCCGATGCGTCGTATTCCGGCAGCGACAAGATCTCGGTTGGGACCGGCGCCAACGTCATCCTGGGGGGCAGCGGCTCCGACACGATCACCGCCGCCGCCGGGAACCAGATCATCATCGGCAACAACGGCAGCGTCACTTATAGCGCGCCCGGCGTCTTGATGACGGTGATAGGGCAGGACGTTTTCCCGACCGCCAATTCCTCTGCGGCCTATGGCGGCAACAACACCATCACGGTGGCGGGCGGCGGCAATCTGATCATCGGCGGGTTCGGCAACAACCTGATAACCGTCACGACGGGCGGCAACAGCATCATCGGCCAGGACGGCGAATTCACGTTCACCACCGGCGGTCAGCTGATCCTGGCCGAAACGCTCAGCCCCGCGGAAGGCGGCAAAGACACGATTTCGCTCGGCAACGGCAACAACCTGGTGCTCGGCGGAACCGGCAACGACACGATTACCGCGGGAACCGGCAACCAGGTCATCGTCGGCGACAATGGCACGGTCTCGTACAGCGTGCCTGGCGTTCTGGCCTATGTGCTCGGGCAGGATGTCTACCAGTCCAATGGGGTCAACGCGACCGCGACCGGCAGCAACGTCATCACTCTGGGCGTTGGCGACGACTTCATCATCGGCGGCTACGGCGCCAACACCATCACTGCCGGCAACGGCGATAGCGCGGTGATTGGCCAGGATGGCGAGTTCCTGTTCACCACTGGCGGTCAGCTGATCCTGGCCGAGACGATCAACCCGGCCCTGGGCAATCCCGACACGATTGCTCTGGGGACCGGCAACTACGTGGTGCTGGGCGGAACCGGCTCCGATAAGATCACCACCGGCGTCGGCAACCAGGTCATCGTCGGCAACAACGGCACGGTCGCCTACGCTTCGCCTGGAGTGCTCGCCTACATCAACGGCAACGACGTCTATCAGGTCGGCGACACGACTCACGTGGCCACGGGCAACAACATCATAACCGTGGGTAACGGCAACGACTTCATCATCGGCGGCATCGGCAATCAGACGATCACCGGCGCCAATGGCGTGATGGTGGTGATCGGCGAGGACGGACGGATCGATTTCCTCGGCGGCTTGCTGACCTACGCCACCAGCGAGAACCCCGCCTATGGCGGCAACTCCACCATTAGCGTGGGGCTTGGCCCGGACATCCTGATCGGCGGCACCGGCAACGACACCATCACCACCAGCGGCAACGATTATGTGACCCGGACCGACAACAATATCATCATCGGCGATGACGGCGCGGTGGGTTTCACCGCCCCCGGCGTACTTTCCTTCATCACCACCTCCAACCCGGAAGACGGGGGCAGCAACAAGATCACCACCGGCAATGGCAACAACTTCATCCTGGGCGGCATCGGCAACAACACCATCACTGCCGGCTGGGGCAACGACGTGGTCATCGGCGAGGACGGGTTGCTGATCTTCTCCAATACCTCGACCACCGCCGCACAGGACACGCTGACCGTCGGATCGCAAGACTGGCTGTCGCAGGGCCGCAACGCCGTCACCGGGTCCATTTGGAACGAGTATGAGGGCTGGTATACCGTAACCTTCACCGGCGGCCTGTTGACGTATGCCACCAGTTCCGATCCCACCTACGGCGGCAACAACACCATCACCCTTGGCAACGGCACCGACGCGGTAATCGGCGGCACCGGCAACGACTCGATCACTCTCGGCAACGGATCCGACATCGTCATCGGCGACAACGGCAACATCACCTGGACGCCGCTCGGCACGCTAACCACGATCCAGACTTCCGACCCGACGAATGCCGGCAACAACACCATCACGGTCGGCCTCGGCAACGACTTCATCCTGGGCGGCGCCGGCTCCGACGTCATCACCGCCGGCGTAGGCACACTTGCGGCCATGAGCCTGACGCCGTGCGGCTGCGAGCCGCAGGTTCACCCGGTCTACGGCAACGACGTGATCGTCGGCGACGACGGCGTCATCAGCTTCAGCGCCTCGATATGGGACTGGGTCAATCCGACCTGGTTCACCGAGTACGGCGCGCCTCTGCTATCGGTCACCAGCACCGATCTGACCTTTGGCGGCGCCGATACGATCACCGGCGGGCCGGGCAACCAGGTCGCGATCGGCGGATTCGGCGCCGACACCATCACCCTGCCGAACGCGATCAACACCGCGAACGGCCAAGCCGTTTCGCACCCGATCACCGGCGCGATCGACGTCGCGATCGGCGACAGCGGTCAGGTCAACTACCTGACTGGCGGCGCGTTCTCTGAGATCCAGTCGATCGATCAGACACAGGCCGAGACCGGCGCCGACAAGATCACCGTCCGCGGCGCTGAGGATTACATCATTGGCGGCGCCGGCAACGACTCGATCGACGGCGGCAATGGCTATAACGCCATCATCGGCGACGAAGGGGCGATGTATTTCACCGCCTGGTGCCAGCGGCCGCAGGACAACCCGTCCTGGATCAGCTTCCAGGATGCGATCCTGTACGAGATGAACAGCACCAGTCCAATCCTTCTGGGCAGCAACACGATCAGCGCGGGCCAAGGCCAGAACGCGATCATCGGCGGATCGGGATCCAACACCATCACCGCTGGCGATGCCGGCAACACGGTGATCGGCGGCAACGGCTATATCAGCTTCCTGGCGCCCGGCGTGGACGGCACGGTCGAGAGCATCGACCCGTCCTATGATGGCAACAACACGATCGGCACAGGCGCCGGCAACGACCGCATCATCGGCGGCCCGAACGTCAACCTGATCGTCGACACCGGCGGCAGCAATGTCATCTTCGGCGGCGACGCGGTCCTGACCTTCGTCGACGACAACATCGAAGGCGACAGCACGTTGCTGGCGTTCTCCGGCGTGTCCACCGCGGGGACGGACGGCTTCACCATCTATAGCGACGGGCTGCTGGTCTCGGCGGTCTCCATTGACACCACCACCGACGGCGACGACACGATCAAGGCTGGCGCCGGTCAGAACCTGATCGTCGGCGGCAGCGGGTCCAACACGATTACCGCCGGGAACGGGCAGGACATTGTTGTCGGCAACAACGCGCAGATTGGCTTTAGTGGCGCAGGCGAACTTCAGATCGTGCAAAGCACGGCGCCGGTGCCTGTGCCGGGCGCCACCGTCGACCAGATCACCGTCGGCAACGGCAACGACATCATCATCGGCGGCATCGGCAACAACACCATCAACGGCGGCAACGGCAGCGACGTTGTCTTCGGCGCCGACGGCGAGGTCACCTTCGCCAACTTTGTTCGTTCCAGCGTTGAAGGGCAACCCTGGGACAAGGTGGAAGACACGGTCCTGGCGGAGGCGCAGAGCAACTACCTGACATTGAGCGGCGCCGACACGATCACCTTGGGCAGCGGCAACGACGTGGTCGTCGGCGGATCCGGGAACGACACGATCACTCTCGCGGCCAGCAACCCTGGCGGGTCCTATGCCGTGATCGGCGCCGACGGTCAGGTGATGTTCAGCACGGGCGGCTGGGTGACGTCGGCTTCCATTGTCTTTCCGCAACTCACCGGGACCGACGAGATTACGATCGGGTCCGCGCAGACCGTGGTCCTATCGGGCGCGGGCGACGAGGTGATCACCAGCATCCAAAACCCAATCCCGCAGATGGCGTCCGGCCCCGCGCCAACCGGTGAAGACACCAGCGCCGGCCTGACCCAAGCCGAGCTCGCGCCGGTCGTTGTGGAAGCCGAGCAAATCTGGGCCCGCCTGCTCGGTCCGAACAGCGCGCGATTGGCGATCCTGGACGGGATCACCGTGTCGGTCGGAGATCTGCCGGGCGCGATGATCGGCGCCACAATCGGCGACTTGATCTACATCGACAGCACGGCCGACGGCTGGGGCTGGTTCATCGATCCAACTGCGGCTGGCGACGCCGAGTTCCAGGCGACCACGACCCCCGGCGTGTTGACTGCCGTAGCCGGAACCGCCGCCGCGGGACATATGGACCTGTTGTCGACCGTGCTGCACGAGATCGGCAATGCGCTGGGCTATCCGGAAGACAGCGGCCCGGCCGTCACCGACAACGTCCTGACTCCCGGCACCCGCCGTCTGCCGCTGCCTGGCATCGGCGTCGGAGCGACCGCTGGGCCGCCGACGATCGACTGGGCCGCCACGCAAATTGCGGATGCAAACGCGCTCGGGCAGGGCGATCCGGACGGGTCGTCCTGGGTGGATGGCTTCCTGAATTACTCGGGAGACGGAAAGGCCCACCGGCCGAACGCCGGCCTGCGCATCAAGCTGCAAAGCTGAATTTTAGAGACGCCCGGCGGGAAATTGTTCTAATAGCGGACTTATCCAGCGAACAAGGAGACGTTGCCTTTCATGACCACCCAGCTTTTAATCTACAAGACCGCGGTTCCCGTATCCCGCGCCCGCCATAGCGATTATTTCGTGGAAACCAGGCCTGATTATGGGTTCAGCCGCGAGATCAACTCGGTTCCGCTGATGGCGGTCGAATTTCCCCTGGCTGCCGCTGAATATGCGATCGTGTTCACGGGCACGGACAATGAGGTTCTGCCCGCAGTCATCCTGGGTGTCCGAGACAACGAAAACCTGTTTTTGGATGCTCACTCGCAGTGGGGCGGCAAATACATCCCGGCCTTCGTCCGCCGCTATCCTTTTGTCTTCTCCCGCTCCGCCGACCGTTTCCTGCTGTGTGTCGATGAGGAATTTCCCGGGATCAACCGGGAAGGCCGCGGCCAGCGCCTGTTCACCGCCGAAGGCAATTCCAGTCCCTATCTCGACGGGGTTTTGAAGTTCCTGCAGGAATATCAGGCCCAGTTCCTTCGCACACAACGTTTCTGCGCGCGGATCAAGGAGCTTGGACTGCTGGAGTCGATGCAGGCCCAGGTCACCACCGAAGGCGGCAAGCGCCTGTCGCTGGGCGGTTTCATGGCGATCAACCGCGACAGGCTGAAGGCGCTGCCCGGCGACACGCTGGCGGAACTGATCAAGACCGACGAACTGGAACTGATCTATCTGCACCTCCAGTCGATGCGGAACTTCGAGCGCCTGCGCGAACGCCTTTATCCCGCCAAGATCGAGGTCGCCCAGCCGGACGAACCGCCGCAGCCACTGGTCGACGAGGGCGCCGCAGGCAATGGGCCCGCCCGCGTACACTGAGCCGGGGGATTCCGGGTTGAACCTTGCGCGCGCAACGCGGAGGCCGGCGCGCCGAGAGAAATCAGTCGATCCCGATGAACTAGCGCTGTGACTCCGATGGCCAGTTCAGCCTTCATATATGCGGTGGCCAACGACGACGCTGCCCGCGCGGAGTTCCGCCGCCTGGGCGCGGTTCTCCGCCGCGCGCGAACGTACGGAATTCTGCATCGGCTGGCTGACAATCCTGTGCCTGCAGATCGACCGGGTCCGCGGCGGCCTGCTGTTGCTGGGGCCGGACGCCGAAGGCGCCTATACCCCGACCGCCATCTGGCCGGATGCGTCGCGCGATCTGCGCCATTTGACCGCCGCGGCGGAACGCGCCTTGAGCGAACGCCGCGGGGTCGTCGCATCCCCCGACGGCACATCGCCTCCGACCCGCGACCAACCGGCGCATATCGGCTACCCAATTCAGGTCAGCGGACAGCTGCACGGCGCCGTCGTCCTGGATATCGGTCCGGGGGCGGAGCAGGGATTGCAGCGTGCGCTGCGGACGCTGCATTGGGGCAGCGCGTGGCTGGTGGACCGAATTCCGCCAGGAGGCGCAAGCCGAGCAGGACGCGCACGGCGCCCGGTTGGCGCTGGCGATGGACCTGGTCGCCACCGCGGTGCAGGAACATCGCCTCTCCGCAGCCGCCCTTGCACTGGCCAATCAACTCTCCGCCCGCCTCAAATGCGACCGGGTCAGCATCGGTCTGGCGACGGACGGCCGCATCGAGGTCGAAGCGATTTCTCATACCGCCGTCTTCGACGCCCGGATGAGCCTGGTGCGGGTCATCAGCGAGGCGATGGAAGAAGTGCTCGACCTGGAAGCTGCTCAGGTGTTTCCGCCGTTGGTCGAGGCGGAAATGGGAGCGGTCGCTCATGCCGAGCTGGCGCGGGAGCTCAAGGACATCGCGATCTGTTCGGTGCCGCTGCTCGAGGATGCGCTGCCGATCGGCGTGCTGACCCTCGAGCGATCCTCCGGGGAGCGATTTGATAAGGAAACCATAGAACTCTGCAAGACCGCCGGCGGCCTGCTGGGACCAATCCTGAACCTGAAGCGCGAGAATGAGCGCGGCGCGCTGAGCCGGCTGCGGCAGTCCGTGCGCGAAAATGTTGGCATTCTGATCGGCCCAAAACACACAGGCGTGAAGCTGATCGCGCTGGTCTTGGTCGCGGCGGCGTTGTTTTTGAGCTTCGCTACCGGCACGTACAGGGTGGCGGCGAAGACCGTGGTGGAAGGCGCGATTCAGCGCGCCGCCGTGGCGCCTTTCGACGGCCACATCGCGCAAAGCTTCGTTCGCGCCGGCGATACGGTGCAGGCCGGCCAGGTGCTGTGCCGCCTGGATGACCGCGACCTGCGGCTGGAACACGCGCGCCTGATGTCGGAGCGCGAGCAGTCGGTGCGGAAGGAGCGCCAGGCTCTGGCGGACGAGGACCGTGGCACGATGATGGTGGCCGCGGCGCAGATCGCCGAGACCGACGCCCAGGTCGCCTTGGTGTCCGACAAGCTGGCGCGCGCGACCCTCGTGGCGCCGTTCGATGGCGTGGTCGTCTCCGGCGACCTCAGCCAATTGCAGGGCACCCCGGTGGACCAGGGCAAGCTGCTGTTCCAGATCGCGCCGCTTGATGCCTACCGCGTGGTGCTGCAGGTCGATGAGCGGGATATCGCGCATGTCCAACTCGATCAGACCGGCGAACTGACGCTGTCGGGTCTGCCATCGCAGCGGCTGAAGTTCTCCGTCCGGGAGATCACGCCGGTCGCCACGCAGGATGAAGGGCGGAATTTTTTCCGCGTCGAAGCGCATCTGCAATCCGCGTCGGACCGGGTGCGGCCGGGAATGGAAGGCATTGGCAAGATCACCGTCGGGGAGCGGAAGCTGATCTGGATCTGGACCCATCCCATGGTCGATTGGTTCCGCACCTGGATGTGGAAGCTGATGCCGTGATCGCCTGCGTGGACTGAAGCAATGGCGTCGCCGCTGCGCAGTAACCTCTGGTACCGGGTGGCCGACCTCAAGCCCCTGCTGCGGTCCCATGCGCGCCTGCACAGGCACCAGTATCGCGGGCAGGTGTGGTATCTCTTGCAGGATCCCGCATCGGGCCGGGTCAATCGGATCGCCCCCGCGTCCCGGCTGGTCATTGCGTTGATGGATGGCGCCCGCACCGTCGCCGAAATCTGGGAAATCGCCAACCGGCGGCTACGGGAAGACGCGCCGACGCAGGACGAGATGATTCAGTTGCTCGGTCAGTTGCACGCCGCCGACCTCCTGCGCAGCGACGCCAACCCCGATGTCGCAGAACTGTTCGACCGCGGCGAGAAAGCGGAGAAGGCGCGCTTCCGCCGGTCGTTCGGCAATCCGATGGCGATCCGCCTGCCGATCTGGGACCCCGACGCGTTCCTGAACCGGTTCCGCCCGCTGATCAACCTGATCTGGAGCCGCTGGGGCGCGGCGATCTGGCTGGCGGTCGTGACGCCGGCCGCCTTCCTGATCCTGCCGCACTGGCCGGAGCTGAGCCATAATTTCAGCGACCGCCTGCTGGCGGTGGACAATCTTTTCGTGCTGTACATGGTCTTTCCAATATTGAAAGCTTTCCACGAACTCGGCCACGCGACGGCGACCAAGGCGCGCGGCGGCGAGGTTCACGACCTCGGCGTAATCCTCCTGGTGCTGCTGCCGCTGCCGTATGTGGAGGCGTCCGCCTCCACCACCTTCCGATCGAAATACCAGCGGGCTCTGGTTGGCGCAGCGGGGGTGGCGACCGAATTGTTTCTCGCGGCGATCGCCTTCTATCTCTGGCTGCTGGCCGAACCAGGGATGTTCCGGGCCGCGATGTTCAACGTCATGGTGATCGCCGGCGTCTCCACCCTGGTGTTCAACGGCAATCCGCTATTGCGCTACGACGCCTACTACATTCTGTCGGACCTGGCGGAAATCCCCAACCTGGGCGCCCGGTCGCTGCGCTACTGGTCGTATTTGCTGGAACGCTACGCGCTGGGCATAGCGGAGCTGGAACCGCCGGACGCGACGCGCGGGGAAAAGGCGTGGTTCGTCATCTATGGCGCTGCGTCATCGGTCTATCGGGTCTTGGTGACCGTCTTCATCGCGCTGTTCATAGCCGGCCGCTTCTTCTTCGTCGGCGTCCTGCTGGCGCTATGGGCTGTCGGCGCCATGGCGGTCATACCGTTCTTCCGCGGCATCCGCCATCTGGTGGACAGCCCGCGGCTTTACCGCCATCGGACGCGGGCGATCGGCGTCTGCGTAGCCGCCGCGGCGGGTCTGGCCGCTTTCCTGCTGTATGTGCCGATGCCGTATCACACGCATGCGGAGGGCGTCGTATGGCTGCAGGAAGAAGCCCTGGTGCGGGCCGGCGGCAACGGCTTTCTGTCCGAAATCCTGGTCGAGCCCGGCGCCCGCGTGTCCCGCGGCGATCCGCTGATCCGTTCGGTCGATCCGACGCTGACCGCCAAACTTCGCGCCGGCGAGGCCCGCGTCGCGGAATGGCAGGCGACCTACACGGCGCAGTTGCAGGGTGACTGGACCAAGGCCGAGGTGACCCGGCAGCGTCTGTTGCAGGAACGAGCTGATCTGGCGGTGCTTCGGCAGCGCGCGGCGGACCTCACCATTCGTGCGCAGACCGATGGCGTCTTCGTCGTCCCGCAAAGCAACGATCTGATCGGCCGGTACTACCATATGGGCGATATGTTGGCCTACGTTATCGGCGCCTCCCCGCCGATGGCGCGGGTCGTCGTGCCGCAGGACGCGATCGACAGGGTGCGGGCGGACACCGACCGCGTCTCGGTTCGCCTCGTCGATCAGCCCGGCATGGTTGTGAAGGGCCGGATCGTACGCGCGGTGCCGAGCGGCGACGAGTTGCTTCCAAGCCGGGCGCTCGCCGTCGACGGGGGCGGGGAGATAACGACCGATCCGCGCGAGACCAAGGGCGCCAGGGCCATGCAGCGGATGTTCCAGTTCGATGTCGCGCTGGATCTGCCGACTCCGGTCAGCTATTTCGGCCAGCGCGTCTATGTTCGCTTCGAGCATGAAGACGAGCCGCTGTCGGTCCAGATCTACCGCGGCGTGCGGCTGCTGTTCCTTTCGCGTTTCAGTGTCTAGCCGGCCATCCCGGGGCGACGGAATCGCCGATCCGCCGGTCCGCCGGTCCACGTCGCGGAAAATCGGCGGGTCCGCGCCCGCGACGCGCGATCGGCGCGCCGCCATCCTCAGCGGCGGCGCCGAACTCGCTACCGGCAAGGCCTATGCGGAACGGGTGGAGCTGACGCCGGGCCTGCATGACAGGATCGCCGACGCGCTGATTGCCAAGACGATACAGCCGGTGCGGACGCTGTTGCGCGATCCCGCTCGGTCATTGCGCGCCATCGTCGACGAGGTTGGCCGGCACGAGCAGACGTTCCGCCTGTCCGCCGACGAAGAACTGGCCGCGCGCGCCCGGTCGATGCGGGCCAGGCTGCGGCGGGACGGCTTCGTGCTGCCGCTGGTTGGAGAGTGTTTCGCCCTGATATCGGAAGCCGCGGATCGCACCCTGGGCATGCGCCACTACCCGGTGCAGCTGATGGCCGGCTGGGGGTTGTTGAAGGGTCGTCTGGTGGAGATGGCGACGGGGGAAGGCAAGACCCTCGTTGCGACCCTGCCGGCCAGCACCGTCGCGCTGTCCGGCTATCCGGTGCATGTCATCACTGTGAACGATTATCTGGCGGAACGCGACGCCACAAACCTCGCGCCGCTCTATCAGTTTCTCGGCCTTAGCGTCGGCGCGGTGGTGCAGTCTCTGGATCGCGCCAAACGGCCCGAGGTCTATGCCAGGTCGATCGTTTATTGCACCAACAAGGATATCGCGTTCGACTATCTGCGGGACGGCGTCGCCATGGCGGGGCGCACCAGCCGTCTGCACCTTTCGCTGGAACGGCTGAAGGGCAGGGCTGCGCCGCAGCCCGATGTGTCTTTGCGGGGGCTGTATTTCGGCATCGTCGACGAGGCCGACAGCGTCTTCATCGATGAGGCGCGCACTCCGCTCATCCTGTCCGCCTCGGTCGGGCCCAGCGAGGAGAAGGAGCAAAGCGAGCAGGCGCTGGCGATCGCCCGCGCGCTGGAGAAAAACCGGCACTACACGCTCGACGCGGCGTCCAGGCTGATCGAACTCGAACCGGCCGGAAAGGCGCGCATCGCGGAACTGAGCGAAACGTTCGGCGGCGTCTGGACCTCGATCCGTACGCGGGAGGAGCTGGTGCTCAAGGCGCTGACCGTGCTGCTCCTGTTCCGGCGCGATCAACATTACGTCGTCACCGGCGGCTCGGTTCGTATTGTTGACGAAGCGACGGGTCGCATCATGCCGGACCGGTCGTGGGAGCGCGGTTTGCACCAGCTGGTGGAAGCCAAGGAGAATTGCGAGCCGACCGAACGGTCGGAAACCATCGCGCGCATCACCTATCAGCGGCTTTTTCGCCGATACGTCCGGTTGTGCGGCATGTCCGGAACGGCGGCGGAGGTGGCGCCGGAAATTCGCCGCGTCTACGGCCTGGGAGTGGTGCGGATTCCGTTGCACCGTCCGTCGCGACGACGCTATGGCAAGTCCCGTGTCTGCGCCGACAAGGCGGAGAAATGGCGCCTGGTCGTCGACGCCTTGCAACGCATCGCCTTTGGCGAGGGGCGCCCGGTGCTGATTGGCACGCGGTCGGTCGGCGCGTCCGAGGAAATCAGCCAGATCCTGCACGCCCGCGGCATCGACCATGCTCTCTTGAACGCGCTGCAGGATAAACAGGAGGCTGAGATCATCGCCAAGGCGGGACTGCCGAGGCGCATCACGGTCGCAACGAATATGGCGGGTAGAGGGACCGATATCCGTCTTGGTCCGGGGGTGGCGGAACGCGGCGGCCTGCACGTCGTGCTGACCGAACATCACGAATCCCGCCGGTCGGACCGTCAGTTGTTCGGCCGCGCCGCGCGACAGGGCGATCCGGGAAGCTGCGAGTCGATCGTTTCGCTCGAGGATGAACTCTACACCACCCACGCTGCGGCGCCCGCGCGGCTTTTGCAGCGTATGGTCAGGCGCGGCATCCATGTGCCCGGGTTCGCGTATGCCGCGCTCAAATGGTACGCGCAGCGCGCGGCGGAGCGGCGCGGCGTGGCGGTGCGGATGCACAACCTGAAGTCCGATCAAAGTCTGGATCGGGTTCTGGCCTTCTCCGGGCGAGGCGAGTGATTGCGGAATCTCTAGCGCCAATCGTGCGTTATGCTCATCCAATCGCGCAGCAGAGCCGGCCCCCGTCGGCTTGGTGTGCGAGCGGGCTTTCCGCGTCGCGCTCGATTCCCTGTTAAGCGGCGGAACAGGGAAAACAATTTCCCTGTTCCGTCTTTACCTTCCGCATGAGCGCATCCGCTGAACGCAAGGAAATACCATGGATTTGCGCATCGCCAGAGGAGCGGCGGGAGCGCTTTTTTCGGTCAGCAGGGAATATCAGGGATTATCAGGGAAAAACAGGCGGAGCGGCTCGACGCGTCGCTTGGGGTGAACCTTCCATCGAACCGCGCCTTATAATCCCTCATGGCATCGGCCTCCACGCCGCCGCGCGCGCCTGGGCGGAGGCGCGATCGGCTTCCGACACCATGCCCGACGCCACCGCCTCCGTCCGCGTGGCCGCCTGTTGCACATCGCCCGTCGACTGTCCGGCCGCGACCAGCGTCCAGAACAGAGCGGCCGTCGGATCGCGCGCTGTCGCCTTTCCGTCAAGGTAAAGGCCGGCCAGCGCGACCATCGCGTCCGCCTGGCCGGACTGCGCCGCGACCGTGCACCACCGAAAGCCGGACACCGGATCGGGCGATTTGCCGTCAACGCCCCGAGTATACAGCCGGCACAGCAGGCCGGCTGCCTGATTATCGCGGAACGCGGCCTTCTGCGCCCATTGCAACGCCTCCGCCTCGTTGCGGCCAACGCCATGCTCGCCGTTGGAAAGGATCTGCGCCAACTGGGTTTGCGCCACGGTCTGGCCGGCCTCGGCGGCCTTGCGCAGCCACGTCATCCCAGCCGCATCGTCATTATCCCCGGCGGTCGGCGACAGCAGCAGATCGGCCAGGCGCAGCATGCCGTCCCCATCCCCGCCCTGCGCCGCCTTCAGGTACCAGTTATGCGCCGCCACCACGTTGCGCCCGACCCCGACCCCCTGCAGGTAGCAGTCGCCCAGCGTGAGCATTCCCGTCGTATTGCCCGCATTGGCGGCGCGGGTGAGCCACTCCACCCCCAGCGCCTCGTCGCGCGGCATGCCGGTCCCGCCAAGGGCGGCCGACCCAAAGGCCGCCATGCCGGGGACGGAGCCGTTTTCGGCGGCGCGGCGCAGCCAGGAAACACCGGCGGCTTCGTCCTTTGGCGCGCCCTCGCCCTTCATCAGCATCTGCCCCACCATGTCCTGCGCGTCCGCCGCGCCGGCCTCGGCCTCCTGCAGGAACGCCTGATAGGCGGCGGCAAGGTCGCCGTTCTGCCGAGCGATCATCGCGGCATCCCAGTCTGCCCGAGCGCTGCCGGAGAGCGCGGCGAGCAGGACGACGGTCAGCGCCAACAGCAGAGAAACTTTGGAATGCATGGGGCCCCGAAGAGAGACTCTGGAGGATGGAGCGCGCGCCAATACTATGGCTCTGGCCGGGTGGAAATGGTACCCTATCGGCCATCACCAGGGCGAAACGTCGCGCCACGGCGGGGCCGCTTGCGGACGGAGGCATAAGTGCAGAAGCTGCTGAACGCGGCCGGCCGAATTTCCTCGCCGCTGATCCTGGTGTTGTTCCTGATCCTCACCGTCGATCGGTTCGCCAGCCAGTTCGGCATAACGCGCGCCGTCGTGGAAGATACGCTGTCCCGGTTCGGCTGGCTGTATATGCTGACGGCGACGGCCGGTCTGGGCGTGGTTTTGGCCGGCCTGGCGTATGAGGCGTTCGTACCGCAGGGCGCGCAAACGCGGAAGGGATTCTTTATGGACGTGCTGAACCGGCTGACCAACCGCGCCGCCCTTGAAGCCATGATGGCGGGGTCCTTCAAGCCCGAGACGCTGGATGCCGACGCGCTGGCTGCCCGGCTCAAGGCGAAGGTTATCGGCCAGGACGCGGTCTGCGACGACCTGGCGTTGCAGATTCGCCGCCGCCTGGCCCTGGCGCAGCGCGGGAAGCCGGTAGGCACGTTCCTGCTCGCCGGTCCGCCGGGCACCGGCAAGACCTATCTTGCCCAACGGCTGGCGGTCGAACTGAACCGCAAGCTGATCGCGCTGGACATGACCCAGTTCGCTGTCCCCGAGGGCGCCAGTATGCTGTTCGGCGCGCCGAAAGGATACGTCGGATCGGACAAGTACGGCGTCCTGACCGCCGCGCTGCAGGAGACGCCCAACCCGGTGATCCTGCTGGATGAGATCGAGAAGGCGCACCCCGAGGTGCATAAACGCTTCCTGACCGCCTGGAATGACGGCCATATCACCGAGGCATCCGACGGCAAGCAGATCTCCGCCGTTCAGGCCATCTTCATGCTGACCTCCAACGCCGCCACAGATGAACTGATGGACGTCTGCAACCGCAACGCCGGCAACCCGGATGAAATTCGCCGCGGTTCAATCGTCGTGCTGCGCCAGGCGGGTTTCGCGCCGGAGGTCTTGAACCGGCTGGACCGGGTCTTCGTCTTCCGTCCTCTCAGAGGTCTGGACGTCGCCCGTGTCGCCGCGCTGGAGGTCGAGAGGATGATTGAGAACTACGGCTTGCAGGTCGCCGAAGGGGGTATCGACCCGGCCCTGCTGTTCGATATGATGCAGCGCCAGGCCCGCATCGGGCCGGCTGCCTCCGCCCGCGATCTGGCGCGGTCAATCGAGGAAACCATCAGCGACTCGCTGATCACCGCCAAGCAGAACCGGGCGAAGACGGTAGCGCTGTTGGCCGACGGCGATCGTGTGGTCGCCGAAATTGCCGACTAGCCCGACGTGAGCGCGTTCATCCGGCTGTGGCGCAGGGCCCCGTTGTGGCGACGGACCCTCTACGCCACCGTTCCCGCTGTAGCGATGACAATTCTCTACCCGCCGACATGGCTCGGGGGCGCTGCGCCGTCGCGCGGCGGGCCGGCTCTTATCCCCGCTGCGCAAGCGCCCTCGTCGGTCGCCCGGTCAGAACCCGCGCCCGAGGGTCAGGCTGCTGACTCCGAACATGGGGTTGCGTCGGGCCCTATTCTCGCCGGCGCGCAGTTTTCTGGCGCGCTGCCGCTGGGCCCCCAGTCGATGCCGCTGCCGCCGGGGCGCTGGACGGTCCTCGCCGTTAGCGCGGGCGCCCAGGCTAGCGGTCCGCCGATCGTCAATGCGTTCCTGGCCCTGATCGTTGGCGGCCGGATCGCCGCCGCGGTGGTGGCCGGCGGGTCCACCGCGCCTGATCCGACCCAGGCCGGGTATCCCCCTTTGCTCGAAGTGCAAGCTCTGCCCGTCTACTATCGCCGGGTGCTGTCGGCGATCGCTCATGGTGCGGTTGATCTGTGGCTGTGCGGCCGCGACCAGCCGTCGCTCTGGAAGGAACCGCTGCGCCAGGCAGCGCTGGGCGTGATCCGCGGGCAGGGCCTGATGTTCCCCGACCGCCTGGACACGGTGGCGATCCGCTTGTCCGACAAACGGAACCTCATGGCTGCGGATTTTATGCTCCCCGACCCCGTTGGAGCAGCCGATCCGGTGCGTCCCTGGACCGAGGTCGCGGCGCTGTCCGACGCCGCGCCGCTCAGCCATCTGGAGAAGGTTCGCCGCTGGGGCAAGGTCTGGCATGACGTCATGCGCCGTGGCTTCGCCGGCCAGATGAAGCCCGGCGAGGAGACGCATGTCCCCTTGCCCTGAAGGACCCGGCCTTTCCCGGGGTGACAGAAGTGTGGGAGCATTGATTGCAGTGGGGAAGCATGGACGCCGATACGCAATGACCAACCGTGGCCCTTCTGATGCAAATCTGCGGAGCGGCGTCGCCGCTGCCCGCCGACGGAGCTTGCCGGTTCCGGTCGCGCTGTTGCTGCTCGCAGCGTCCGCGCCGGCTGCGGTCGCCGCGGACGACGGCATCAAGGCCGACGTCAGCACCTGCCTGCTGAAACCACGCCATGTCGTGCAGCTTGGCAGCTCGGTGTTCGGAACCTTGGCCGCCGTGTTCGTTGACCGAGCCGACGTCGTCAAGCAGGGCCAGGTGCTCGCCAAACTGGATACGACGGTCGAAGAAGCGCAGCTCGCGCTCGACCGCTACCGCTCGACAATCACCTCGCAGATCGACGCCGCGCAGGTCGATCTGGCCTGGAACCAGCGCGAACTCGCGCGCCGCCAGCAGCTCGCGAACAACATGTTCTCGAAAGTCAACGATGTCGATGAATATGTCACCAAGGTCGCACAAGACCGCATCGCGGTCCATAAGGCGGAGGTCGATCTCGAGACCGCCAAGCTCGAAGCCGACCGGTCGGCGGCGCAAGTAGCCTTAAAAATCCTCAAGAGTCCGGTCGACGGCGTGGTCACCGAGGTGAAGCTGTCGCCGGGCGAATTCATCTACGAGCAGACCCCGATCATGACCATCGCCCAGGTCGATCCGCTGAGCGTCGATCTGGTGTTGCCGTCGGAGCGCTTCCGCGCCGTCAAGGTCGGCATGATCGGGGAGGTGCATTTGAACCCGCCGGTGGACGAAACATTGCCTGCCAGGGTCGATGAGATCGATGCAACGATCGACCCCGCCAGTGACACATTTCGGGTACGGCTGCTGCTGCCGAACCCCGGTAACGCCATACCCGCCGGCATTCGCTGTTCGGTCACCTTGCCCGACGCGACCGCGGAGAAGTGATCCGGGCAGAAGGCTGTTCGCGCCTCGCGGCCACTGGGCTGTTCACGCGTCAGGCTCGGGCTCCCCGGCATCGCACCGGCAGGCGGCGAGAAAAAACGCGACCGATCGAGAGACATGTGGTCCGATTTCGGCGCGCAAGCCTTCAAGATCCTCGCCGAACAGCGCTCGAATCAGCATCGGCGACACCGCCAGTTCCAGGAACTGTCTGGCGGTCGAGGGCAGCCGGTCCGGAGTGAAGGCCGGCAGCGACGTGGTTCCGTCGTACTCGACGAACTCGGCCAGGAGCCGCATGAGCGCCGCGATCTGACGTTCGCGCGCCATCCGGCTGACGCTCGTGGCGAGATCGGGGAATCGCCGCGCTTCGGCCATCGCCACCCGGATCAATCCGATCGGTTCGGGGGCGAGAACTTTGGTCAGAATGAAGGCGGCGGCGGCCTCGAGCCGGCGCTCCACCGTGGCGCCAGGACAGGAAATCGCGCCTAGGTTCGTGTTGCGGCGCACCAGGCGCTCGATGACAGCCGCAAACAAAGCCTCCTTGCTGGGGTGCCTGGCGTAGATCGTCGGCTTTCCGGCACAGGCCGCCTCGGCGATCTCGTCCAGGCTGGCGCCGCTGAATCCGCGCTCCAGAAAGACTTTTGCGGCCGCATCGAGAATCCGCTCCTCAACCTCGCCGGCCGCTTGGCGTGGCGGACGGCCACAGCGAATGGCGTTCCCCGAGACCTTCTCCCCGACAGCCCCCATTTTCATGACTTGTCCTTACACAACGGCGTGAGCGCCAAAAACCCCTCTGGCGGCGCCCTTGATTTAGGGTGGGCGCGCTCCAAGGTAAAGGCGAAACGATACGGTTTCGTTTCAATTACCGGTGACCAGCCGCCGAGCGGCGAACTCACCTTTGGAGTTCCGATCATGCGGTTGCGCCGGGATCGAGGCAATGACCATCACATGTTCAAGGACGCGCCCGGGGCCGAAGACGCGTGGGATCGCGGCCCCTCCGGCGGCGGCGAGGCTTCCCGCCCGCTCGACCCGTCGGCGAAGTCGCCCCGCCCGTCGGCGGCCCAGGACTCGGTCGCCTTGCGCGCGCCCGCAGACCAGCGGCCGCCCGCTGCCGAGCGGCCCGGGCGCCCGGCCGAGACGGCGCCGGAACGCCCGCCCGACCGGGAAGACAAGGCCGCAGGCAAGCCCCGCCGGGGCTGGCTTCGCCGTCATCCGATCGTCGCGGCGCTCGGCCTGATCGTCCTGCTGGCCGCCGCGGCGGCCGCCTATGTCTATTGGGACAACGCCAATCACTTCGAGTTCTACCGACGACGCCTTCATCGCGGCCCGGCAGTTCGCCGTCGCGCCCAAGGTCTCCGGCTACATCACCGCGGCGCCGGTGACCGACAACCAGCATGTCAAGGCCGGCGACGTCATCGCCCGTATCGACGATCGCGATTATCGCGTCGCGCTGAACGGGGCCGACGCGCAGGTTGCTGCCGCCAAGGACAATATCCGCAACATGGACGCCCAGATCGCGGTGCAGGAGGCCCAGGTCAGCCATAGCCAGGCCCAGGTCGAGCAGGCCCAGGCCGCGCTCGTGTTCGCCCGGCAGCAGGCGGCGCGCTACGAAGACCTGGTCAAGCGCGGCGCGGGTACGGTCCAGAACGCAGAGCAATACAGTTCCGGGCTCAGCGAGCAGGAGGCGGCGGTCAAGACGGCTGAGGCGGCGCTGACCGCGGCTCAGCGCCAGGTCGACGCGCTCAAGGCGCAACGCAGCAGCGACGAAGCCAACCTGGCGCAGGCCGACGCCCAGCGCGACCAGGCCGAGCTCAACCTCTCTTATACGACCGTGAAGGCGGCCCAGGCCGGCCGCGTCGTCGATCTCTCGGCGGCGGTCGGCCAGTACGCCACGCCAGGAACCGCCCTCGCCATGTTTGTCCCTGACGACATCTGGGTCACCGCCAACTTCAAGGAGACGCAGCTCGACGCGATGCGTCCGGGCGAGCCGGCCCGCATCGAGATCGACGCCTATCCGGACCGGACATTCAAGGGCCATGTCGCCAGCATCCAACCCGGATCCGGCACCGCATTTTCGCTGCTGCCGGCAGAGAACGCGACGGGCAATTACGTCAAGATCGTCCAGCGCGTGCCGGTCAAGATCGTGCTCGACAATCCGCCCGCGGACGTCGCGCTCGGCCCGGGCATGTCGGTCGTGCCGACCGTGCGGACCAATCCCTCGCCGTCCCTCTACCAGCGTTTGAGGGCCGAGCTTTGAGCGCCGCCGCCCAGGCCGGCGCCCCGCGGCGGCGAGGGGCGCAGGCGCCAACCCTTGGCTGATCGCCGTCCTGGTGGCGCTCGCGACCTTCATGGAGGTGCTCGACACCACCATCGCCAACGTCGTGCTGCCCTACATCGCCGGCGGCTTGGGGGTCAGCGAGGATGAGGCCTCGTGGGTGGTGACGACCTATCTGGTCGCCAACGCCGTCGCCTTGACGGCCAGCGCCTTTCTCGCGCGGCTCTTCGGCCGCAAGGCGTTCTTCCTGATCTGCCTGGCGCTGTTCACCGCGAGCTCGGTGCTGTGCGCCTATGCCTGGAATTTGGATTCGCTGCTGTTCTTCCGGATCCTGCAGGGTCTCGGCGGCGGCGGCATGGTGCCCGTCGCCCAGTCGATCCTGGCGGATTCCTTCCCGCCGGAGAAGCGCGGCCAGGGTTTCGCGCTGTTCGGCGTGGCGGTGGTGGTGGCGCCGGTGATCGGGCCGACGCTCGGCGGCTGGTTGGCCGACAATTTGTCGTGGAGCTGGTGCTTCCTGATCAACGGCCCGGTCGGCGTCGCCACGATCGCGCTGATCGCTCTCATCCTGCCCGAGCCGAAGGCGGCGGTGGAGGAGCGCGGGCGTGCCCGGCGGGACGGGGGCGGCTTCGACCTCATCGGCTTCGTGCTGGTGGCGAGCTTTCTCGGCGCGCTCGAGATCATGCTCGACCGCGGACTCATCGACGACTGGTTCGCCTCGTCCTTCATCGTCGCCGTCGCCGGCATCTGCGCGCTCGCCTTCGCGCTCATGATCCCGTGGGAGATGAGCCGCCGCAATCCGATGATCGATGTCCGGATTGTGGCGACGCGCCAGTTCGGCGCCGCCTTCGTGGTGATGCTGGCGATCGGCGCCATCCTCTACGCGACGACCCAGTTTCTGCCTCAGCTCGTGCAGGAGAACTTCGGCTACACCGCCACCTGGGCCGGCCTCGTGCTGTCGCCGGGCGGGCTTGTCACCATGGCGATGATGTTCATCGTCGGCCGGCTCTCAGGCAGGGTCCAGCCAAAATACCTGATCGCCGCCGGCGCGGTCATTATCGCGCTCTCCATGTACGACCTCACCAACGTCTATGGCGACCTCGGCTTCTGGTTCTTCGCGCGTTCGCGCATGCTGCTCGGCGTCGGTCTGCCGCTGGTCTTCCTGCCGATCATAGCCGCGTCGTACGACGGCATTCCGCGCGACAAGATCGACCAGGCCTCGGCGCTGATCAACGCGGCCCGCAACACCGGCGGCTCGATCGGCGTCTCGCTCGTCGCCAATGTGCTGGCTCACCGCGAGCAGTTTCATCAGAGCCGCCTTTCCGAACATGTCATTCCGTCGAGCGTCCAGTATCAGACCACGCTGCAGCACGTGACGCACTATTTCGCCGCGCACGGGTTCCTGCCCGCCGAGGCGCAGCAGCGGGCGATCGCCTGGATCGGCCAGCAGATCCAGGCCCAGGCGGCCTTCATGGCCTATGCGGACGCCTTCTGGATTCTCATGCTGCTCGCGCTTGCCGCCGTGCCGCTGGCGCTGATGCTGCGCAAGGTCAAGCCCGGGGCCGCTGAGGCGGCGGCGCACTGATCGCTCCGTCAGCCGAGTATGGCGCGCAGCTTTTCGCGAAATGCCAGCAGGGCCTGTGCGAGCGACTCGCGCTCGGCGTTGAATCGTTGCGTGGGAGACGGAATCGACACCGCGACCGATTTGCCGAAGGCGTCGCGGACCGCAATGCCGACCGCGCTGATGCCGGCCCCGTGCTCTCCCAGATCGAAGGCCAGGTGTTTGCGCTGCGCTGCATCGAGCTCCCGCAGGAGCTTGGCGCGATCCCCAAGCGGGTGCTCGGGATGTTCGGCGACGCTTTTCGCGATGAGGGCCGCCGCGTCCTCCTTGCCGAAACCTGCGAGGATCGCCTTGCCGTTGGCGGTGCAATGAAGGGGGAAGCGCTCGCCGATCGCCGAGAGCGCGACAAGCCGCTGCTGACCCGGGATCTGGTCGATGAAAACGGCCGAACCGCCTGAGAGAATGGAAAGATCGACGGTCTCGCCGACCCCATCGCGCAACGCGACAAGATGCGGGTGCAGGATGTCGGTCAGGTTCGAGCCGATCGAGGCGGCGATCCGCGCCAGGCCCGGCCCGATGCGGACGCCGCGCCCGGGCTGCGCCTCGCTGACGAAGTCCTCGCTCGCGAGCGCCGCAACGATGCGCTGAACGGTCGAGCGGGCGAGCCCTGTTTCGCGCGCCAGCTGACCGAGGCTCAGGCCTTCGGGCTTTCCTTCCAGCGCCCGCAGCACGCTGGCGGCGCGCGCGATGACTTGCACGCCCAAGCCGGCGGACTTGTCGCCGTCGACGGTTGTCGCGTCATTCACCGCGTCTCTCCCTTTCGGGTCGGGAGGACCATCGCCCCTCCGGTTTGAAAAAATTCAGCGGACCCCACTTGACTGTATCACGGTACAGATGCATCGTCACGCGGTACATAAATCGCTCGTGCGGGTTGCCGTGGGGAGCGCGAGAGCCCGGAGGAACGCAATGTCCATCAAGGTCAGGGGCATCGAATTCCAGAGCAATCTCGACAATCGGATGGGCCTGGAGTTCTACAATCTCTCCCATCGCTTCGGCTTCCAATCCCCCAACTGGCCCTATTTCGAGGACGTCAAGATCGAGCGCATCCACTACATGGCCAAGTCCGGCGTGCTGTCGCAGCGGATCACGACGAGCATGCACAACACCACCCATATCGACGCGCCCGCCCATGTCGTCGAAGACACCCCGTTCATCGACGAAGTGCCATTGCCGCATTTCTTCGGCTCCGGGATCGTCGTGCCCATCCCGAAGACCATGTGGGAGCCGATCACCTACGAGGATCTGGAGAAGGCGGCCGGCAAAGCGGTGCGGCCGGACGACATCGTCATCGTCAACACCGGCTGGCATCACAAGTATCGCGACAGCGAGGAATATTTCTGCAAGTGCCCCGGCTTCGTGCCGTCCGCCGGTCGCTGGTTCGTCGAGAAGAAGGTGAAGGTCGTCGGCCACGACACGCAGGCGAATGACCATCCGCTCGCCACTGCGATTGGTCCCCATCGCAACGGGCCGCTGCACCCGCACCTGGCGGCGGAATACAAACAATGGTCGGGAGGCCGCGACTGGAAGGAAGACTTCCCGGAGTGGGAGCCGGTCCATCGCATTCTGTTCAAGAATGGAATCCTCGGCATTGAAAACGTCGGCGGCGATCTGGACGCGGTGACCGGAAAGCGGGTCACCTTCTCGTTGTTCCCGTGGAACTGGGACCGCGGCGACGGCTGCATCATCCGTCTCGTCGCAATGATCGACAGAAGCCAGAATTTTCGCATCGAGAAGGGCGACGAATTCGCATCGGCAAAGTAGCCGTCGCCCGTCTTCAAGGGGAGGAACCGCGCATGCTTGTCAAACGCTTCGCCGACGCGAAGCCCTACGACGCGCCGAACCATCGGGGCGTCGCAGGCCTCAGGCTGCAGGGGTTTGAAGCAGGGGGGCCGACGAACCAGTGGGTCGGCTACTCGCAGTTCCTGCCGGGCGGCGGGGCAGGGCCGGAACTCGACGCCGTTCGAGAAAGTCTACGTGGTCCTGGGCGGCCGCATGACCATCATCGTCGACGGCCGGGAGACGGTGCTCGGCCCGATGGACTCCTGCACCATCGCGCCGAACGAAGTGCGCGAGCTCGTCAACCGCGACAACGACGTCTGCAAGATGCTGGTCGTCATCCCCTATCCGCCGGGAGCGAGGCCATGACCGAAGCTCCATCCGATCCGCTTTCGCTGTTTTCCGTGCGCGACAAGGTCGCGGTGGTGACCGGCGCATCGGGCGCGTTCGGCGCGGTCGCCGCGGAGACGCTCGCGTCCGCCGGGGCGAAGCTGGCGCTGGCCGCAGGCAAGGCCAAGGAGCTCGAAGAGGTCGGTGCCGAATGCCGCAGGCGGGGCGCAGAGGTGGAGGAGATCGCCGCGCGACCCAAGAACGAGGCCGCCTGCGAGACGATCATCGGCAAGGCGGTCGAGCGGTTCGGCCGCGTCGACATCCTTGTCGTCGCTTCTGGCAAGAACGACGTTGCCAAGATCGTCGACATGTCGCCCGAGCGCTTTCTCGACGTCATGGATGCGAACGTCACCCAGAGTTGGCTCGTCGCCCGCGCCGCGGGCAAGCGCATGCTCGAGCAGGGCGACGGCGGCAAGATCATCCTCATGTCGTCGGCGCGCGGCCTGCTCGGTCATCCCGCCGGCTACACCGCCTACTGCGCCTCGAAGTCGGCCATCGACGGCATCACCCGGGCGCTTGGCTGCGAATGGGGACCGACCGGCATCACGGTCAACGCGATTGCGCCGACCGTCTTCCGCTCGCCGCTCACCGCGTGGATGTTCGGCGACGACGAGCGCGCCAGGACAACGCGCGCCGGCTTCCTGGCGCGGGTGCCCAAAGGGCGGCTCGGCGAGCCTGGCGATCTCGCCGGCCCGCTGCTGTTCCTCGCCTCCAGGGCGTCCGACTTCTACACCGGGCACATTCTCTATGCCGACGGCGGCTACACGGCGGGGTGACGATGGCGGCGAAGCGCATCGCAATTCTCGGCGGCGGTCTGATGGGCAATGGCATTGCCCAGGTCTTTGCCTCGGCCGGTCATCCGGTCCGCATCACCGATCCTTTCGAGCAAGCGCGGGCGCAGATCCTTCCGCGCATTCGCGCGAATCTCGATGAAATCGGCGCCGATGACGCTGCGCTAGCGCTGGTCGAGGTCGTCAACTCGCTTGAAGCCTGCGTCTCCGAAGCTAACCTTGTCATCGAGGCGGCGCCGGAAAACCTGGAATTGAAACAAGAGATCTTCGCCGACGTGGAACGCTCGGCGCGACCGGAAGCGATTCTGGCTTCCAACACCTCGGTCATCCCGATCGGTCAAGTCATGGCGCGGGTCAGCCGCAAAGACCGCGCGCTCGGGACCCACTGGTGGAACCCGCCCTATCTCGTGCCGCTCGTCGAGGTCATCCGGACGCATGCGACGTCGGACGCTGCGGTCGCCGCAACGTTGGATTTGCTCAGAGCCGTCGGCAAGGCGCCGGTCGAGGTCAAGAAGGATGGGCCCGGCTTCGTCGGCAACCGGCTGCAGCATGCGCTTTGGCGCGAAGCGATCGCCCTCGTTGCCGAGGGCGTCTGCGACGCCCGGACGGTGGACGATGTCGTCAAGTCGAGTTTCGGCGCGCGCCTGGCGGTGCTTGGTCCCCTCGAGAACGCGGATCTCGTCGGAATCGATCTGACCCGCGCCATTCACAGCTACGTCTTTCCGGCCCTCAATCGCGCAACGACGCCCTCGCCTTATCTCGACGCCCTCCTTGACGCGGGAAAGCTCGGCTTCAAGAGCGGGAGCGGCTTTCGCGATTGGACCCAAGAGGAGCAGGCGGCCGTGCGCGCCCGTGTCGCCCGGCATCTAAGAGCGAGCTTCGGCTCACCATCCGCGAGACAGGAGTAGCACGTTGGCCAAAGCGAGGACCGACAAGGTCATCATCACCTGCGCGATCACCGGCGGCATTCATACGCCGACAATGTCGGACGCGCTTCCCTACAGGCCGGACGACATCGCCGGGCAATCGATCGCCGCGGCCGAGGCGGGCGCGTCGATCCTGCATCTGCACGCGCGAGATCCGAAGGACGGACGGCCGACGCCTGACCCCGCCGTCTTCATGCAGTTCCTGCCGCGGATCAAGCAGTCGACCGACGCGGTAATCAACGTCACGACCGGCGGCGGGCTCAACATGACCGTCGAGCAGCGGCTCGCTGCGCCGCTGGTCGCCAAGCCCGAAATGTGCTCGCTCAACATGGGCTCGATGAACTTCGGCCTCTTCCCGCTGGCGGATCGCTACAAAACCTGGAAGCACGAGTGGGAGGAGCCCTACCTGCGCGGCACGGACGACTTCATCTTCCGCAACACGTTCCGCGACATCGAGCAAATCCTGAAGCTGCTCGGCGAGGCGCACGGCACGCGCTTCGAGCACGAATGCTACGATGTCGGGCACCTCTACAATCTCGCCCATTTCGTCGACCGCGGCCTGGTCAAGCCGCCATTCTTCGTCCAGATCATCTTCGGCATCCTCGGCGGCATCGGCGCCGAAATGCGCAACCTCATGTTCATGAAGGAGACGGCGGACCGGCTGTTCGGCGCGGACTACCGCTGGTCGGTGCTGGCGGCGGGCCGCTCGCAAATGCCGTTTGCGACGCAGGCGGCGATGATGGGCGGCAACGTGCGCGTCGGCCTCGAAGATTCGCTCTATATCGGCCGCGGCAAGCTCGCTTCGTCGAACGCCGAGCAAGTCGCCAAGATCCGCCGCATCGTCGAAGAGCTCGGCCATGCAATCGCGACGCCGGCGGAAGCGCGGGAGATTCTCGCGCTCAAAGGCGGCGACAAAGTCGGATTCTAGACGCAAGGAGGAGCGGACATGAGGTTCGAAGAGGCGAACGAGCTTTTGCAGCCGGGTTACCTGCCATTCGAGTCCGGCTACCAGGAGCTCGAGGACGGCAAGTGGGTCGTCGCTGGGCTCACACGGATGCCCGGCTGCCGCGCCAAGATGGTCGACTGGTGGTTCTCCTGGCTCGGCGACATCTCGTGGTATCGCCTGTGGCACCCGACCGACCATGTCTACAGCGGCTGGGAGAACCGGGTCGACGGGAAGTACATCGGCGCCGCGCATCTCGTGCACGAGTATCTCGCCGGCAAGGACGGGCCGCTCTACAAGCTGCGCGTCTCGTTCCATGATCCCGCCGAGACTTTCGACGCGGCAAAGTACAAGGCGTCCGGACATTTTGCGGTCTGCGCGCGTCCGGGCCTGCTCGAGGAGCCAATCCATACGGGGCGGATGTGCCATTTCATCCGGGAGACGGACTACGGCTGCGAGATGCGGTCGCGCTTCTGGCTCGGCATGATCGCCCACCGCGATCCGGCGATAACCATCCCGGAGTCCCAGGCGCGCGCGATGCGCGAGACCCATCTCAATCGCGAATTCGCCCGACGCCTGCATCAGCACTGCGTCGAGGAAATGGGCTACCTCGCCGAGATCCTGCCGACGCTCTATCGCCGCGTCACGCTCGACAACACGATTTGAGGCCCGCCCGAACGGCGGAGAACCAGGGAGGAACCGCAATGACAGCCAAAACCCTCAGGGCCTGCGCCGCCGCGATCGTCGCCGCGACGACACTCGGTCTCGCCGCCGCCTCGGCGGATGAGATCGTCATCGGCGCCTCGTTGCCCTTGTCCGGCCCGCTCGCCGGCTTCGGCAGCTTCCAGCAGTGGGGCTACAAGCGCGCCGTCGACGAGGTCAACAAGGCCGGCGGCATCGAAGTCAACGGCAAGAAGGAGATGGTGAAGCTCATCATCCGCGATGACAAGACTGACCCGAACGCCACCGCTTCCAATACCGAGACGCTCCTCTCTCGCGACAGCGCCATCGCGATACTCGGCTCCTGCACGCCGGCGCTCGTCAACGCCGGCGCGCTGGTCGCCGAGCGCGCCAAGAAGCCGCTGGTGACGGGCTGCGACCCGCTGGAGGCTTTCAAGTCGGTGCGCAAATGGAAATGGGTCTGGGATATTTTCTTCGACGAGCCCGAACTCGCCAACGCGGAGCTGAAGGCCGTCCAGGATTGGGGCGCTAAGACCAACATGAAGCTCGCGATCTGGCACGACAACGGCCCCGACGGCCAGGTTGTCGGCGGCAAGCTCTGGCCGGAGGTCGCCAAATCCTTCGGCTACGAGGTGGTGCAGAACGCCGAGTTCCCGGTCGACAACACGCAGTTCACCTCGATCATCGGCGAGGCCAAGAGCAAGGACGCCGACGTCGTCCTCGTCGACGCGATCACGCCGCAGGCGATCGCGATCCGCAAGCAGATGGCGGCGGAAGGCTACACGCCAAAGGTGCTCAACATCGAAAAGGGCGCGGAGCCCGTCCAGTTCGCCGAAGCGCTGGGCAAGCTTTCCGACGGCATCCTCGTCGGCGGCTACTGGGATCCGTCGTTCCCGTATCCCGGGGCCGCCGATCTCTCCAAGGCGTTCGAGAGCGAGACGAAGCTGTCGAGCAGCCAGCATATCGCCGACTCCTATGCTGCGGCCCAGGTGCTGCTCGACGCAATCGCCACGGCCGGGTCGACCGATGCCTCGAAGATCAACGCGGCCCTCGCCAAAACGAACAAGACCTATGTCGTCGGGCCGATAAAGTTCGATGAGAACCACACCGCGAAGCTGCCGATCGTGGCGCTGCAATGGCAAGGCGGCAAGACGGTGATCGTCTGGCCGAAGAGCGAGAAGACGGGCGACTTCCTCTTCCCGCTGCCCTAGATCCCGAGGACGGCGCAGCATGCCCGATCTCGCCGTTGCTTCCAGCTCGATCGTGTCGGGCGTGCTGCTCGGCGGCATGCTCGCGCTTGCCGCCCTCGGCCTCTCGATCGTCCTTGGCGTCATGCGCCTCGTCAACCTGGCGCATGGCGACTTTCTTCTCGTCGGCGCCTACGCGGGCTTCTTCTTCTACACATTCACCGGCGTCGACCCGCTGCTCGGACTGCCGGTCATCGCGCTCTTCGTCGCCGCGCTGGCGATCCCGGTCTACCGCTATCTCCTGCAACCGCTCGCCGAACGGGGCGCGGAGGCGCAGATGATGACCATGTTCGCGATCGCCATCATCCTCGAGAACGTCTTCGTTCTCGCCTTCAGCGCCGACACGCGCTCGATTGGCGTGAGCTACGCAGCCCTGCCGCTGACGCTCGGGCCGGTCACCGTTCCGCTCGTCTATGTCATCGGCTTTGCGATCTCGCTCGTGGCCATCCTCGCCGTGCACTGGCTCGTCGCCCGGACTGCCTTCGGCCGTGACCTCCGCGCCAGCGCGGCCGACGCGGAGGCGGCCGCAACCATCGGCGTCGACGTCAACCGCGTGCGCATGCTGACCTTCGCGCTTGGCGCCGCCTGCGCCGGCATCGGCGGGACGCTGATCGGCACAGCCTTCCAGTTCAGCCCGTCGAGCGGCGGCGCCTATCTTCTGAACAGCCTCGCCATCGTCGTGCTCGGCGGCCTTGGCAACGTGCTCGGCACGCTGTTCGGCGGCCTTGCGCTCGGCGCGCTGCAGAGTCTCGGCGGCATTGCGCTTGGCGACGGCTATCGCGACCTCGTCGGCATGGCGCTCTTCCTGCTCGTCCTGGCTTTCCGGCCCGAAGGCTTCGCCCGAGGGCGCAGATGAAACGAGAGGCGATCGCGCCGGCGCCTCGCGAAGCCGCGGTCATTCTGATCGCTTTCGCCGTCCTGTGGTTCGCGCCTGCCTTTGTCGGCGAATATGGTCTGCAGCTCGGATTCCGCGCACTCATCTATCTGACCCTGGCCGAGGGCTGGAACCTGATGGCGGGTTCGGCTGGCCTCGTCTCGCTCGGGACCTCCTGTTTCGTCGGGCTCGGCGCCTATGTCGCCTACGGCCTCCTGAACGGACTGGATCTGCCTCTGCCGGCGGCGCTCGTCGTGTCCGCGCTCGCCGGGGGGGCCCTCGCCGCGCTGGTGTCGCCCGCGCTCTTCCGGCTGCGCGGCCTCTATTTCACCGTGGGGACGCTGGCGCTGGCCGAACTCCTGCGATTGATCATGATCAATGTCTCTGCTTTCGGCGGCGCGACCGGGTTCTTTCTCAAGAACGATCCGCCGGCGCTGCCCGTTCTCTTCCGCTATGCGCTCGCTGTCGCCGCCATCGCGGCGCTGGCGGTCACCCTCTGCGTCCGCACCCGGGCTTCCGTGGTCCTGCGTTCCGTTCGCGACGACGAGGACGCGGCGGCGCAAATGGGCGTCCGCCCGTTCCGGGTGAAGCTCGCCGCCTTCATGCTGGCGAGCGCGCTCGCCGCCATGGCCGGCGCCGTCCAGGCGGTGAAGCTCGGCGCGATCGAGCCTTACGGCATGTTCGGTCTGCCTTGGTCGATCGACGTTCTGACGATGGTCATCATCGGCGGCGTCGGCTCCCGGCTCGGGCCCCTGGTGGGCGCAGTCTTCGTCATCGCCCTGGGCGAGGCGCTGGCCGACTATCCCGAGGCGCACATCGCCATCGCCGGCGTCATTCTGATCGTCCTCATCCGCTTCGCGCCGAGGGGCATCGTCGGGCTCGCCGCGACCTCAAGTCAGGCCGTCAGAAGGCGCGCGCTCGCATGAACGCGCCGCTCCTCGAAGTTGCGGGCGTCGTCAAACGCTTCGGCGGGATCGTCGCCATCGATGATGTCGATCTCGCGCTCCTGCCCGGCACGATCACCGGCGTCATCGGACCGAATGGGGCGGGGAAGTCGACACTGATCGGCCTCATCGGCGGAGCGCTCGCGCCCAGCCGCGGAACCATCGCGCTCGACGGCCGCGACGTCACCCGGTTGCCCGCTTCCGAGCGGGCCCGGGCCGGAATCGGGCGCACCTACCAGATCCCGCGGCCGTTCCTCGACATGACAGTGGAAGAGAACCTCGAAGTCGCACAATACGCGATTGAACCGCTCATTTCCGGGGCGGCCGCGCGGCGGGCGCGCGCAGAATTGCTTGTTCGCACCGGCCTTGACGACGCGGCACGGCTCCCCGCGCGCGCCTTGCCGCTCCTCCGGCGCAAGCGGCTCGAGGTCGCGCGGTCCCTGGCGCTGAAGCCTCGCGTGGTCCTGCTCGACGAGGTCGGGGCGGGTCTTGTCGACAGCGAGATCACCGAGCTCATATCCCTCATTCAGTCGCTGCTCAATTCGAGAACGGCGGTTCTCATCGTCGAGCACGTCATCCGAATTGTGCGCGAGTGCTGTGCGAGATCAGTCGTCCTCAATTTTGGTAAGAAGCTGATCGAGGGGCCGACCGCGGATATTCTCGCCAACGATGAAGTCGCCGCGATCTATCTGGGTACAAGCGGGGCGCGCGCCGAAAGCGTTCGGGGGGCCGAGTCTGGGGCTGGACCGACGGAAATCCGTGTCGGCTCCCCCAGCGAGGACCGCAGCGCCCTGACGCCGCTTATCCCGCCGGCGGAGCCGGCGTCCGGCCCGCTTCTGCAGCTTCATCGCGTCGAGGCCGGCTACGGGCAGGCGCGCGTTCTGAAAGAGATCGATCTTTCGGTTCGGGTCGGCCAGGCGGTCGCCATTCTTGGCGCGAACGGCGCGGGCAAGACGACGCTCGCCCGCGTCATCGCGGGGACGATCGCTCCGACCGCCGGGACGGTCAGCATCGACGGACAGCGGGTCGGAGGGCTCCCCCCCACCGAATCGCCGCGCTTGGGGTCGCCCATTGCATGGAGGGTCGGCGCATCTTCCCGACGCTCTCGGTCGAGGAGAACCTTTGCATCGCTGCGCGCGGCGCGGATCCCCCGACCCTGCGAGAGCGGCTCGAGGCCGTCTACGGCCTCTTCCCGGTCCTCGCCGAACGCAAGGTTCTGGCGGGAACATCAATGTCGGGCGGCCAACAGCAGATGCTGGCCATCGGGCGTGCGCTGATGGCCAGACCGCGCCTGCTCATCTTCGATGAGATTTCGCTCGGTCTCGCCCCGGTCGTCATGGATAAGCTCTATGAGGCGCTGGCGCTGCTCAAGCGCGCGCGGATGACCTTGATCGTCATCGAGCAGGACGTCGACCGCGCGCTGGCGCTTGCCGACTACGCATACGTGCTCGAGCACGGCGTCTTGGCGTTGTCTGGCGAACCATCGACAATCGCCGCTGACCCACGCCTCCGGCATATCTACATTGGGCGTGCGGATTAGCGCAGGATGCGCTCGGACAGGATTGTCGCGACGACCGCCGGGGTCGAGCCGGTCGGATGCGACTCGGCGATCCAGAGTCGCGCCAATCGCGCTCCATTTTTCGGCTTGCCGGGCAGGAGCCGCAAGGCTTCATTTATCGACAACATCTTCTTTGAGAAAATCAGAAATCGTGAGATGAGAGACCGGTGATCCCTCGACCTCGACCCAACCTCCATTGTCCTATCCTCCGTCGCGCAGCCCACTTTGGGGTCAGAGGCGCCACGATTTTTTCTCCTGGCGGACTCGCCCTCGCAACCCATTGAAAAGGCTGGATCCGGACGAGAGGGAATCCAAGGAAATCCAAGGAAATCCAAACCCACTTGGCCGACGAGAAAGCCGTTTTCCAAGGAGTTGCAAGGAATTCCAATTCGACCATTCGACCCGACGTTTCGAAGGAAGAGGCGGCGCTTGCCAAAGTTGCGGAAATGAGCGCTTAAGCCTTTGAAAAAGACCAATCAAAATCGGCGCCGCAGCCTTCGGCTTTCGTCGCCGCCGGAGGATGCCGCTGCCCTGCAGCAGATTCGGCGCACTCAAGCCCGGGAAAGACAAGTCGTCGCGGCATCATCGATTTCTGGGCGCCCTTGATTCGCTGCGCCAATAAGAGCCTTGACGACGTCGATGCGAACATGACGAATAGGCGTGGAACGGCCGCGCCGCAGGGAGGACCAAATGGCAAAGGGTCAGGTCAAAGGCAACAAAGAAGCGAAGAAACCGAAAGCCGATAAGCCGAAAGGCTCCGTCTCCGCTTACAAACAGTCTCAAGGCAAGGGAGGCCCGGCCCTGGGCGCACAGTCGACAAAGAAGGCGTGATCGATCCGACGCTGGATCATCCGCGCTCGCGCATCAATCGCGATTTGTCCCGGTTCCAGTCGCGCGCCTTCTCCGTCTCGCGCTTGTCGTGAAGCTTCTTGCCGCGTCCGAGGGCGATCGCGATCTTGGCGCGTCCTTGACGGTTGAAATAGATGCGCAGCGGCACAATCGTCATGCCCTCGCGCTCGACGCCCTTCGCCAGCCTGGCGATCTCCTTGGCGTGCAGGAGAAGTTTGCGCGGACGCTTCGGCTCGTGGTTGAAGCAATTCGCCTGCAGGTATTCCGGAATGTTGGCGTTGTATAGGATCACTTCGCCGTTTCGGTCGACCCCGGCGTAACTTTCCGCGACTGTCGCCTTGCCGGTCCGCAGCGATTTGACCTCGGGGCCGGTCAGCATCATCCCCGCTTCGAATGTCTCGCCAATCTCGTAGTCGAAGCGAGCGCGCCGGTTGTCGGCGACGACCTTGTAGTTGGTCTTCTCCTTCTCGCTCATCGCTCAGAAACTCCTCGCCGGAACCGCGGCAGCTCCCCCAACGACGCAATTGCGCCGCAATAGCACACAAACGGGCTGCAGAACGCCCGGATTGCAAGCCGGCGGGGTGCGGCGAAAATACGCAGCGACATGACCGGTCAGGCGTTCAGCAAACCCGCATGCACCATCGCGCGGCGGATCAGCGTCTCAGTCGTCTGGCTCACCGGCAGGAGCGGCAGGCGGGTTTCATTGCGCGCCCGCCCCAGCAGATTTAGTGAATATTTTGCGCCATTTACGCCCGGCTCGGCGAAGATGGCCGAGTGCAGCGGGGTCAGCCTGTCCTGGATTTTGAGCGCATGGGCCCAGTCGTCCTTGAAGGTAGCCTCCATCAGCTCGGCGCAGAGCTCGGGCGCGACATTGGCGGTGACGGAGATGCAACCGTGCGCGCCGGCCGCCATTGCGGCGAGGGCCGTCATGTCTTCGCCAGAAAGTTGGATAAAGTCCGCGCCAATGGTATGTCGTTGCCGAGACACCCGTCCGACGTCGCCGGTCGCATCCTTCACGCCGACGATGTTGGGAAGTTCGCTGAGCCGTTTCATGGTGTCGACGGTCATGTCGACCACGCTGCGGGAAGGGATGTTGTAAATGATGATCGGAATCCCGATTGCATCGTTGACGGTCTTGAAGTGCTGGTAAAGTCCTTCCTGGGTCGGCTTATTGTAATAGGGAGTGACAATCAGGACGGCGTCGGCGCCGGCGCGCTCGGCGTGCAGCGCGAGCGCGACCGCCTCGGCTGTATTGTTCGAGCCCGCCCCCGCAATCACAGGAACGCGGCCGCGCGCTTCGTCAATGCAAGTGTCAATGGCGCGCCGGTGCTCGTCATGGCTCAGTGTCGGGCTTTCGCCGGTCGTGCCGACGGGTACAAGTCCGTGCGACCCCGACGTGATCTGCCAATCGATCAGCGCGCGATAGGCCTGCTCGTCGATCTCGCCGTCCCTGAAGGGCGTCACCAGCGCCGGTATCGAGCCGTGAAACTTCGCCCGCTTTTCCATTTTGCGCATCCCGCCGGTCGTGTGACCGAACAACTGTCTCTTTCCATCGCCTCCAGACACATAGCCCCAAGAAAAGGCGCGGGAAAGGGGGAGCCGTGAGCGCAAGCAACCATTCGTTAACACTGAAGGTCCATCGTTGCCGGCCAGGATGGCGACCATGAGAAGCTGGCGTTCCCGTCCGCTGCTGGGCGCGTTCATTGCCCCCCTTGCAGTTGCAGCCGTCCCGTTCGGGGGCGGCTCGCTCGACGAGCGCGCCATTCGCGACCGGATCGAAGACGTCCACTCGGCGCTGTCGCGCGCGCTGCTTGCGCACGAAGCGAGCGAAGCCGACGCGAGGCTCGCAGCGGAGGCCGCCTTGCTGGCGCCGAGCGGCCTCGACGGCGCCGCCACCGCAAGTCTCGAACCCACGCCGCTGCCGCTCGAGGCGCCGCCGGCGATGGAGGAGCCGACAGCCGCCCCTCCTGAGACTCCCGCCGCCCTTGAGGCCCCTGCCTCCTCCGGCGCCGAGGCTGGCGCGACCGAAGCTAGGCCGGTTGTCCCGGATTCGCCTGCGGCGGCCGCCTACCGCAAGGGCGATGTGGCCGGGCTGGCCGCTCTGGCGCGGGCTGCTAGCGACCCCGACGAGCGGCTCGCTCTCGAATGGGCGGCGCTGCGTCTTGATCCGCACCCGTCCGCCGCGTCGCTCGATGCCTTCGCCCAAGCCCACCCGACTTGGCCGGGCAACGGCTATCTCCGCTACCGGCAGGAAGCCGAACTTCTCGCCCATCCGCCTGCCCCAGCAACGATTGTTGCCTTTTTCTCCGAGCAGCCGCCGCAGTCGAGTGCGGGCTCGCTCGCGCTCGCTCGCGCGTATGGGGCGTTGGGCCGCGTCAATGAGGCAATCACTACGATTCGCGCGCTTTGGCGAGACGGCAACTTCGACGGGTGGACGGAAAGCCTGATCCTGCGCGAATTTGGCGGGTCGCTGTTGAAGGCCGACCATAAATACCGCGCCGACCGACTTCTCTACGCCGAGTCTTTCGGCGCGGCGCTGCGTGCGGCGGCGCTCGCCGGTCCGGATGTGACGGCGCTCGCTCAGGCGCGCATTGCAGCGGCGCGCGGCCCATTGAGTCCGGCGCTCCTCGAGGCGGTGCCTCCGGTATGGCGCAACGACCCCGGTCTACTGTTTGCGCGCATCCAGGACGCAAGGCGGTCGAATCGTGCCTATGAGGCGGCCACGCTCCTTGGTCTTGCGCCGACGGACAGATCGCTTCTCATCAGCCCAGACAAATGGTGGACCGAGCGGCGGATGGTCGCGCGCGAACTTCTGGATCTCAACGAGCCGAAGCTCGCATACGACGTCTGCGATAAGGCGGCAAAGCCGGACGATCCGGCCGACCAGGTCGACGCCGATTTCCACGCCGGGTGGATCGCCTTGCGTTTTCTCGGCGATGCGCCGGAGGCGGCCAAGCGTTTCGCGCTCGCCGCGGAGGCGGCTGAGACGCCCCTCTCGATCGCGCGCGCCGCCTACTGGCGAGGCCGCGCCGCCGAGGCGATGGGACATGCCGAAGAAGCGAAGCTCGATTATGAGAGCGCCGCCACTGAGCCGATCGCCTACTACGGCCAGCTCGCCGCCGAACGTCTTGGAGCCAAGCGGTTCCAACTGCGCCGGCCATTCGCGGTGGCCGAGGGTCCGGCACGCGACGATGCGGTGAGGGCGGCCGAGGCGCTCTATGCCGACGGCCTTGACGAGCTCGCGTCGGCGCTAGCGTTCGGAGCCGCCCATCAATGGCGTGACGAAGCTCAGATAGCGGCGATGTCGGCCGTGGTGAAGCACTACGGCGAGGCCGCGACCCAGCTCCAGTTCGGCAAGATCGCCACAGAGCGCGGCTACGCCTTCGACGACATGGCCTTCCCGTCCACCGGCGTACCCGCCTTCCTGCCGCTTGCCCATTCGGCGGATATTGCCAGCGTCTATGCGGTCGCTAGGCAGGAGAGCGAATTCATTTGGCGCGCCGCCTCCGGCGCGGGCGCGAAGGGCCTTATGCAGATCCTGCCATCCACGGCGGCCTCGACCGCGCGGCGTTCGGGGGTGCTCTACGACCCGGAGCGGCTCATCGTCGATCCGGCCTTCAATACGCAGCTCGGCGCCGCGTTCCTCGGCCAGGTGCTGGAGGATGAGGGCGGTTCACGCGAATTGGCGTTCGCCGCCTACAACGCCGGCGGCGGACGGGTCGCCCAATGGCTCGCCGCTTACGGCGACCCGCGCACTGGTGGCGCCGATTTGGTCGACTGGATCGAGCGGATTCCCTTCGACGAGACCCGCAACTACGTGCAAAGAGTCGTCGAGAACCTCAACGTCTATAAGCAACGTTTTACCGAGGAGCCGCCTGCACAGATGTCCCTTTCACCTTTCGCGGCGCGGGAGTAAGCGGCGACACCGACGCTCTCGGACCGGGGAGATGACGCTATCGACCGAGCAGCGCCTCCACCGTGTCGACCAGCTTCGGTACGTCGACCGCATAAGTGAAAGGCGAGTCCTTCATGTGCCGCTGGGCGCTTGCAAGCGTATCTTCGGACTGGCGCTGGAACAGGACGACATGCTCGAGCCCCAGCATCGCGCCGAGATGCGACGACCATGGATCGTGCTGACCCTCGGCGATGATCTCCACCACCTTCGTTCCTGGCTTGCAGAACACGGCGTTGGTGAACGCGGCTCCGAACTCGCAGACGATAACGTCGGCCTGCGCGAACACGAGCGCCTGCTCGTCGAACGACAGCTTTTCCGGCTGGATCGCTTCGAATCCAAGCGGTTTCAGCGCATCGATCATCGCCGCCCGGTTGGTGAGGTTACGGCTGTTCGCGAGGCTGCGACAAATCACCACGCGGTTTGGCGTTCTCACCGCCGGAGCATGCTTCCTCACGTTCGACAGGATCCTCGCGAAGGCCTCTCTGTGATGCGGATGGGGGTTCTGGGTGCTCATCCCGGTGTGTCGGTTGCTGACGACCGCGTGATCGAGAAAGACCGGTCGCGGCGTAATCTCGCGGATTAAGCCAGCCGACACGTCGAGTCGGGCCATCAGCGTGCGCTGCCAGGGCTTCAGCGTCCACGTCAGCATCGGGACACCCATGCGCCCGCCCACATACGCAAGCGGCGCCATGTCGAGCATGTAATGGCCGAAGTTCGGTTTCTCTGAATTTGCGATCAGCAGGTGCTCGCCGGAAATCTTCGGGGCCCGTGCGAGCCGCTCTGCATACATGAGATGCTGCCGGGGCCCGTCGGCGAGCGGCCGGTCGACGATTGCCTTGATCGACGAAAGATAGCCCTCCCGATACGGCACGAGAAACGAATGGCGCCAGATCCGGCCAGCCTTTGAAATGAGAAGACCGAAGGCGGGAAACCAGTATTGGTCGACGAGATGCTCCAGAATCATCGCCGGAGCGTGGACCGTGTGATCGACATAGTGCATGCGCTCAGTCGTGGTCGAATTGACGCTGAGCGGATGCAGCCTCGTACGATAGTCGCACGTTTCGACGACTGTACATTGCGCCAGCGGCGGCGGAAAGCGGCCTTCGAACGGAACGGCCAGAAGTTGCGTCGTTTCATCGAGCGCGACCGGGACGCCCGAATTGGAGCGAGCGGCCGCGGCGGCGCGCAGACGCCGTCGGAAATTCTTCCACGGCATGCGCACAGTCTTGCGCCACACCGCGTGAAGTGAGCGGCTGACCCGCGTGCGAATCGGGTTCTCGACGCTGTCGGGGGTCGACACAATTCTTCGGCCGTCCAACAAAGGGCGTCCTCTCGCGAACATCCGAAAAACCCCGACCGCTCGGCGTGCGGAAATGATGGTCCCTATGCCGTACCGGACCCGCCCAGGCAAGTCGAAGCGTTCCCCCGATAATCATGGCCGGGCCATGCCCAGAGAACCCTGAAACTCTCGGTTGGCAGTCTCAGCTTCCCCGATAGGTCGAGTAGCTCCAGGGCGAGACCAGCAACGGCACATGGTAGTGCGCCGCCGGCTCCGCGATCGCGAAGCTGATAGGCACGCGGTCGAGGAAGGGCGGATCGGCGAGTTCGGCGCCCTCGCGCCGAAAATAGTCGCCGGCGTGGAAGACGAGTTCGAAGCGTCCAACGCGGCTTTCGGCCGGTGTAAATAGCGGCTTATCCGTCCTCCCGTCGGCATTGGTCGTCACATCGGCGATGAGCTTTCGGGCTCCGCCCTGCGACAGTTCGTACAGCTCAACGCGGACGCCTCGCGCGGGAGCGCCGCGAGTCAGGTCGAGAACGTGAGTGGTCAAGCCGGCCAAAATGCTCTCCATGGGTCAAGAGAGTGCGGAGGGCGGGGAGCGCCCTCGGCGAAGAGAGCGGGAAAAAGTGGCACCCGCGCTGGCGCCAACCATGCCGATTTCACATGGCTGCGGCGCCCCGCCTGTCGATTGCCAATTTCTCGACTGCATGAGAAGAGACTAGCAGGCTTTCGCGTTACGACCTTAGTATAAGCCAAGAGGGAGGCGAGCCCCAATGGACGACAGAGTCAAGTCCCACAATGACGAGACGGACGAGTGGCTCGACGCGCTCGATTCGGTGGAGGCTTTCGAGGGCCTTCGCCGGGTGGACGAGATCCTGGATTCGGTGGTCACGTCCGCGCGTCGGAAAGGCGCGCGGCTCCCTTTCGCCGCCAACACGGCCTATGTCAACACCATCTCGCCGGAGAGCCAATCGGCGCACCCGGGCAATCGCAAAATCGAGCAACAGATCCGCCGCTTCGTGCGCTGGAACGCAGCGGCGATTGTCGTCAAGGCCAACAAGGAGTCCTCGGAGCTCGGCGGCCACATAGCGAGCTTCCAGTCGGCTGCGACGCTTTACGACACCGGATTCATGCATTTCTGGCATGCCGCGAACGAGGCGCATGGCGGCGATCTGATCTATTTCCAGGGCCACAGCTCGCCGGGCATTTACGCGCGCGCCTTCGTCGAAGGGAGAATGAGCGAGGACCAGCTCCTGAACTTTCGTCAGGAAGTCGGCCGAAAGGGGCTCTCGTCCTATCCGCACCCGTGGCTGATGCCCGATTTTTGGCAGTTTCCGACTGTCTCTATGGGGCTCGGTCCGCTGATGGCGATCTATCAAGCGCGGTTTCTGCGCTATTTGCATGGGCGGGGCTTGGCCGACACCGAGCGTCGCAAAGTTTGGGTTTTCTGCGGCGACGGCGAGATGGACGAGCCGGAGTTGCTCGGCGCGATTTCGCTGGCGGGGCGGGAGAAGCTCGACAACCTCATTTTCGTCATCAACTGCAACCTGCAACGGCTGGATGGGCCGGTTCGCGGCAACGGGAAGATTGTTCAGGAGCTCGAGGCCGACTTTCGGGGCGCTGGATGGAACGTCATCAAATGCCTGTGGGGCTCGGGCTGGGATGAGCTTCTCGCTAAGGACACCGAAGGCAAGTTGCGGCAATTAATGGAGGAGTGCGTCGACGGCGAGTATCAGGACTTCAAGTCGAAAGACGGCGCCTATATCCGCAAACACTTCTTCGGCCGTTATCCAGAGACGGCGGCAATGGTTGAGAGTTGGACCGACGATCAGATTTGGGCGCTGACCCGCGGCGGTCACGACCCGATCAAGGTCTACGCGGCCTACAAAGCGGCCGTCGACCACAGAGGCCAGCCGACGGTCATCCTGGCGAAAACCGTCAAGGGCTATGGCATGGGCGCTGCAGGCGAGGGGCAGATGATTGCCCACCAGGCCAAGAAGCTCGGCCATGACGCGCTAGCGGCTTTCCGCGACCGATTCCAGATTCCCGTGTCAGACGAAGATCTCGACAAGGTGCCCTTCCTGCGGTTCTCCGAAAACAGCGAGGAAATGAGGTACCTTCGCGCCCGTCGCGAGGCGCTCGGCGGCTACCTGCCCGCGCGCCGCCGCAAGATCGAGCCACTCCCGGTGCCCCCGCTCAGCGCCTTCGACGGACTCCTCAAGGCGACCGGCGAGGGCCGTGAAATCTCAACCACGATGGCCTTCGTGCGTCTCCTGACCACGCTTCTGCGCGACAAGGAGCTTGGGCCGCGCGTCGTGCCAATCGTACCGGATGAGAGCCGGACCTTCGGCATGGAGGGGCTGTTCCGCCAGTTCGGCATCTTCAGCCAGGTTGGTCAGCTCTACCGGCCGCAAGACGCCGATCAGCTGATGTACTACCGCGAGGACCCCAAGGGCCAAATCCTCCAGGAGGGCATCAACGAACCCGGAGCGATGGCGTCGTTCATCGCCGCGGGGACCTCCTATTCGACCTCCAACTTCGCCATGATCCCCTTCTACATCTACTATTCGATGTTCGGGTTCCAGCGGGTGGGCGATCTCGCCTGGGCGGCAGGAGACATGCGCACCCGGGGCTTCCTCATCGGCGGCACCTCGGGTCGCACGACCCTGAATGGCGAAGGCCTGCAGCACGAGGACGGACACAGCCACGTGCTGGCTTCGACCATCCCCAATTGCGTGACCTACGACCCGACGTATGCCTACGAGCTTGCGGTGATCGTGCATGCCGGCCTGAAGCGCATGCTGGCGGATAACGAGGACGTCTTCTATTACATCACCACATTGAACGAAAATTACCCCCATCCGGCTCTGCCCCAGGGTGCTGAGGAGGGCATCCTGCGCGGGGCCTACAAGCTGCGCGACGTCGCCGCCAAGAACGGCCAGAAATCTGACCTGAGCGTCCGCCTGCTCGGGGCGGGGGCAATTCTGCGCGAGGTCGAAGCGGCGGCGGAGCTGCTGGCCGAGGAGCATGGGGTCAGCAGCGAAGTCTGGAGCGTCACCAGCTTCACCGAGCTCCGCCGAGACGGACTCGATGCCGAGCGCTGGTCGATGCTGCATCCTGAGGACGAGCCCCGGCTCCCCTTCATTACTCAGGCGCTCGCTCGGGGCAAAGGACCCGTCATCGCCTCGACCGACTATATGAAGGCGCTCGCCGATGGAATCCGCCCCTACGTGCCGGCCCGCTATAAGGTCCTCGGCACAGACGGTTTCGGCCGGTCCGATTACCGTCGGCGGCTCCGCTCGTTCTTCGAGGTCGACCGCTATCATGTAGCGGTCGCGAGCCTGAAGGCCCTGGCCGACGATCAGCTTCTGCCGACGAAGCGCGTCGCAGAGGCGATCGCAAAATACGGCATCGACCCTGACGGGCCGAATCCGGCGCGCAGCTGATAGCCGTCTTTCGACTTATCCCTCGCGCGTAGGAGACGGCCCGTGGCCAAAATCGATGTGAACATCCCTGATATCGGCGACTTCAAGGATGTGCCCGTGATCGAGGTGCTGGTGAAGCCGGGCGACCGGGTCAAGGTCGACCAGCCGCTGCTGACGCTCGAGTCCGACAAGGCGACCATGGAGGTGCCTTCGCCAATCGCCGGCACGGTGTCCGATGTTGCGGCCAAGGTCGGCGACAAGGTCTCGATGGGCGTCCTCATCGCCCGAATCGAGGCGGCGGACGGGGAGCCCGCGAAACCCGCAGGAACGGCCGCCCCGTCGAGCCCGGAGCGCGCTGCGGAAGCGGCGCCTTCGCCCAGGCCGCAGCCGGCGCAGGCGCCGCCCGTCGCTCCCGCTCTGGCGGGACCAGGCCCGGCAAAGCCGGACTTCTCCGGCGTCTTCGCGGGCCCTGCGGTTCGCCGTCTGGCGCGCGAGCTCGATCTCGATCTCAACCTGGTCAAGGGCACTGGCGAGAAGGGCCGCATCACCCGCGAGGACGTGAAGGCGGCCCTGGCGCGCTCGGGCGGTGTGGCCGTGGGCGGCGCCGCGTTGCCGGCGGTCCCGACCGTCGACTTTGCCAAGTTCGGGCCGATCGAGACCGTGCCGCTGTCGCGCATCAAGCGCATCTCGGGACCGCGCCTGCACGCGTCCTGGGTCAATGTTCCCCACGTCACCCACACCGACGACGCCGACATCACTGATCTCGAGGCCTTCCGCAAGAGTTCTCGATGAGGATGCGAAAAAGGACAAGAAGCCCTACCGCGTTTCCCTGCTGCCGCTCCTCATGCGCGCGGCGGTCGCTACGCTGAAGTCCTTCCCGACCTTCAACGCGGCCCTGAGCCCAGGCGGCGACTCGCTGATCATGCGGCGCTATTGGCACATCGGCGTCGCCGTCGACACGCCCGAGGGCCTGGTCGTCGCGGTCGTCAAGGACGTCGACCAGAAGGGGGTGGTCGCTCTCGCCCGCGAACTCGGGGAGCTGTCGGACAAGGCGCGCCAAGGCAAGCTTGCGCCGGCCGAAATGCAGGGCGCGACCTTCACGATTTCATCGCTGGGCGGGATCGGCGGCACGGCCTTCACCCCGATCGTCAATGCGCCGGAGGTGGCGATCCTCGGCGTCGTCCGCTCGCGGATGGCGCCGGTCTGGGACGGCTCTGCCTTCAGGCCGCGGCTGATGCTGCCGCTCTGTCTGTCCTACGATCACCGCGTGATCGACGGCGCTGCCGCGGCCCGCTTCATGCGGCATCTGGCGGGCGTCGTCGAAGATATGCGGCGCGTCATCCTCTGACAGGAATGGGGAGAGCCATGGGGCGCGAAATTCGCCTTCCCGACATCGGCGACTTCAAGGACGTCCCGATCATCGAAATCCTCGTGGCTCCCGGACAGGCGGTCCGCAAGGAGGCGACGCTGCTCACGCTCGAAAGCGATAAGGCGACGCTCGACGTTCCTGCGCCCGAAGACGGCGTGATCGGCGAGATTCTCGTCAAGGTCGGCGACAGGGTGAGTCAGGGGAGCCTGCTTGCGACCTACGCTGGCGCGTCGGCCGAACAGCCGTCCGCGCCGCCGACGCCCTCCGCGCCATCGCCGGTCACGGCGCCTGCCCCTCCGCCTACGGCGCCTGCTGACTTCGAGGCGGAACTTCTGGTGTTCGGCGCCGGGCCGGGCGGCTACACAGCGGCCTTCCGCGCGGCGGACCTCGGGCAGAAGGTCGTACTCGTTGAAAAGGGCGCGACGCTCGGCGGCGTTTGCCTCAACGTCGGCTGCATTCCCTCGAAGGCGCTCTTGCATGTGGCGAAGACCATCGACGAGGCGGCGGCGATGGCGGCGCACGGCGTGAGCTTCGGCGCGCCCGCGATCGACCTCGCTTCCGTCGGCGGCTGGAAGGACGGCGTCGTCAAGCGCCTGACGACCGGTCTTACGGGCCTGGCGCGGCAGCGCAAAGTGACGGTGGTGCGCGGCGAGGGCCAGTTCACCTCCGCCAATACGGTGCGAGTCGAGACGGCGGAGGGGGCGCGCGTCGTGCGCTTCGCCAAAGCGATCATCGCCGCCGGCTCCGAGCCGATCGCCCCGGGCTTCATCCCCGCCGATCCGCGCATCTGGGACTCGACCTCGGCGCTCGAACTGCGTTTCAAACCCGAGCGGCTGCTGGTGCTCGGCGGCGGCATCATCGGCCTCGAGATGGCGACCGTCTATCATTCGCTCGGGGCGCGCGTCACGGTGATCGAGATGATGGATCAGCTGATGCCCGGCGCCGATCCGGACATCGTCGCGCCGCTCGCCAAGCGCATCGGCAAGATCTACGACAAGATCCTCCTGAAGACGAAAGTCACCGGGGTCCGGGCCGAAAAGAGCGGGCTCGAGGTCGCCTACGAGGGCGAGGCCGGCGCAAAGACGGAGGCGTTCGACGCGATGCTCGTCTCGGTCGGGCGACGGCCAAACGGAAAGCGCATCGGGGCCGAGGCGGCCGGCGTCGCCGTAGACGAACGCGGTTTCATCGGGGTCGACCGCGAGATGCGGACCAACGTCCATCACATCTTCGCCATCGGCGACATCGTCGGCCCGCCGATGCTGGCGCACAAGGCCACGCACGAGGGCAAGGTCGCAGCGGAGGTGGCGAGCGGCCACAAGAGCGCCTTCGACGCCAAGGCGATCCCTTCTGTCGCCTACACCGACCCGGAGGTCGCCTGGGTCGGCGTCACCGAGTTGGAAGCCAAGGCGAAGGGCATGAACTTCGGCAAGGCGCTCTTCCCGTGGGCGGCGAGCGGCCGGTCGCTCTCGCTCGGCCGCGACGAGGGCCTGACCAAGACGCTGTGGGACGAGGAGACGAAACGCCTCATCGGCTGCGGCATCGTCGGCCCCAACGCCGGCGATCTCATCGCCGAGGCGGCGCTGGCGATCGAAATGGGCTCAGACGCCGAAGACATCGGCCTGACCGTTCATCCGCACCCTACGCTGTCGGAAACCTTCGCCATGTCGGCCGAGGCCTACGCCGGCACGTTGACCGACCTCTATATGCCGAAGAAGAAGTAGCGGCGGACCGCCTCGATTTCCCTGATAATCCCTGCCAACAGCGAGAAACCGCGAAGGCGAACGGTTTATCGCGCCTGGAATCAGAAAAGTGCATTTTGCTCCAATGACTTGGCCGACAACTTCGACAGTTTATCTGATTTTGAACGTGAAAATAACAGGGAAGATAATATCCCTGTTTCGGCGGATAACAGGGAATGATCAGGCAAGGCCCGGGGGCGAGAACGCCTCAATTGCGCTCGCGCGCGCAATTCGCGCGTCGATCTATCGTGTTGAGACGGCAAGGTCCGAGCCGGACGACCGCGGCGAGGCCGGTCCACGTTATCGCCGGCCGCGTCGGGCGCCGGCCGGCCGGCGCATCGATTGACGCCGACGGCGGCGCAGACCTATCACCTTCATCATGCGGGTTCGGGACGCGATGCGAAGAGGAGCGGGCTTTAGCCCTCGCCACGGACGTGAAAATCTTCTTCTTCGGCCTCGGTTATTGCGCGGAGGCCCTGATTCGCCGGACGCCGGGGATCGAGCCGAGCGGCACGGCGCGCACCGACGACCGCGTCGCGGCGCTCAAGCGCCGGGGCGTCGAGGCTTATGTCTTCGACGGCGCGCGCGCCGACCCCGGCCTGGAAGACGCCTTGAGGCGCGCCGAGGCGATCGTCGTCTCGATCCCGCCGCAGGACGGCGCAGGGCCGCTCGATTTTTTCGGGCCGGCGATCGACGGCGCTCCGGCGCTGCGGCGCATCCTCTACTATTCGACCATCGGCGTCTACGGCGACCATCGCGGCGCCTGGGTGGATGAAACGAGCGCGACGCTCACGCGCTCGGTCCGGGGGCTTAAGCGCCTGGCAGAGGAAACCCGCTGGATCGAGGCGGGATCCGGGCGGGTGCGCGACGTCGACATCCTGCGCCTGCCCGGGATTTACGGCCCCGGTCGCAACCCGCTCGAGAAGCTCAGCCAGGGCGAGGCGCGGCGCATCGTCAAGCCGGGCCACGTCTCGAACCGCGCCCATGTCGACGACATCGCCGAAGCCTCGCGCCTCGCGCTGACGCGGGGGCTCGACGGCCAGATCTGGAATGTCGCCGACGACGAACCGGCGCCGCCCCAGGACGTCATCGCCTATGCGGCGGAGCTGCTCGGCATGCAGCCGGCCCCGGAGGAAGCCTTCGACAGGGTGACCCTGTCGCCCATGGCGGCCAGCTTCTTTGCCGACGATCGGCGTGTCTCGAACCGGAAGATCAAGGCGCTGCTCGGCCTCGCGCTTGCCTACCCGACCTATCGGGAGGGGCTTAGGGCGCTGGCCGCGGCCGGCGAGGGACGCGCCGGACCGGGTTGACTCCTCGTTCTCCCTGGGGCGCCGAGCCAAACCGGGCGCGTCGGCGTCGACTCCTTCAGGCCCCTCGCCGCAGCCGCACATAGAGGGCGCCGGAGCCGCCGTGCGCCCGGCCCGCCTCCTCGAAGCCCAACACGACGGAACGCAGGTCGGACTCGCGGAGCCAATGGGGCGCGAGGCGGCGCAGCACGCCGCGCTGCTTGCCGAAGGGCGCCGGCTCGTCCAGGGGCCCGCCCTTGCCGGTGACGACGATGACGAGGCGGGCGCCGCGCGACTGCGCATGGCGCAGGAAGCCGCGCAAGGCCTGATGCGCCTCGGCCTGATTCATCCCATGCAGGTCGAGCGCATCGTCGATCGCGGCGCGGCCACGCTGGAGCTCGCGTTTGAGCCGCCGCTCGATCGGCGCGAGCGGCAGCGTGCGCGGTTTCGCCGGCGCCGGTTCGGCGGCGGGCGGTCTCGCGGCGGGCGGGGCGGCGGACGACATGGGTGCAAGCGGCTTTGAGGGAGCCGGCAATGTCGCACCGCGCCGACGGGAGACACTGCGCGCGACTTCGGTCCAGAGCGCGATTTCCTCATCCGTCAGCCGCCGCAGGCGATGGGCATGAGACGGCGGCGCCTCCTTCACGGTTCGTCTCCGACAGGCAGAAGCACAATGAATGCCGCGCGATGGCGGATGAGGCCGGCGCGCGCGCCCGCCGCGTCGCCGCTGCCGAAGAATATGTCGGCGCGGGCCGGTCCGACAATCGCCGATCCCGTATCCTGCGCGATCATGAGCCGGCGGAACGGACGCGCGGCGTCCATCCGCGGCAGCTCCGCCTCGATCCAGAACGGTAGGCCATAGCTCCAGAGGGATCGGTCGATGGCGATCGAGCGCAGCGCCGTCAGCGGAACGTCGGCGCCGCCGAGCGGACCAAGCGCCGGGTCGAAGTCCTCTTGAAGCCTGAAGAAGACGAAGGAGCGGTTTCGCCGCATCAGCGTGAGGCCGGGTTCGCCCTCGCCGAGACCTGCGGCGCGGAGCCAGCCCTTGAGCTTCTCAAGCGACATGGCGCTTTCCGCAATCTCGCCGCTCTCGATCAGGATGCGCCCGATCGACGCGTAGGCAAGCCCGTTGCGCCCGTCGTAGGCGAGCCTTGCCCGCCGCCCGTCCGGAAATTCGACCTGCGCCGAACCCTGAACCTGGATGAGAAATGCCTCGACGGCATCGCGAACCCAGACAATCGGATCGCGCCGCTCCCGCTCGATCGTCTTCCGATCCGGGTAGGGCAGAAGAACGCCGTCGTCTCCGCGCAGCGCGCTGCTCAGGCCCTCGGGAAAGCCCGGCGGGGCCGCGCCGGGCAGGAACGTCACGAGGTTGGCGGGACGGCCGAGAATCGGCCAGCAAAACGCCGCCGTTTCATGTCTCGAAGCCGGGACGCAGGGTTCGTAATAGCCCGTGAGAAACCCGTCGCCCTGCGCCGGGACAACCCTGAAGGGCCGAAACTGCGTCAGGAAGAATTGGCGGGCCTCGGTCCCGTCGCCGACGCTGGCGTTGAGCGCGGCGCGCGCTGCCGCGGCGAGGCCGGCGGAACGGGGACGGGCCAGGCGAACCTCTGCACGGCCGTCGGCGAGCGCTTGCGCCGAGCGCAGGAAACACTGTAACGCCGCCAGATGGTCGTCGTCGTGGAACGCCGCCAGACCGTCGAATTCGACCGGTTCGAGCCTCGGGGGCCCTTCGCCGGCCGGCAAGACTCAACGTTCCGACTGCGTCGCAGTCAGTTGCCAGTTGGGATCGCGTGAACGAACGTCGCGCACGAAAGTCCAGACGTCGATATGATCGGCAACCTCGGTCGGCGATCCGTCGACGATCGCGCCGGCGGGATCGCGGGTGACCGAGTTGAGCTTGCTGGCGAAGCGGACGCTGATCTGCGCACTGGTTCCGGTGAGCTGCGCGCCGACGATCTCCGCGGCGTCGATCGAAACCACCGTCGTGGTCATCGTCTGGCCGGCGGCGGCCCGCGCCCGGATGGCGGCGTCGAAATTGGCGAAAGCCTCGGGGGCCATGAGGTTGCGAAGCATGGCAGCGTCGCCAGCGGCGAATCCGTGCACGACCATATCGTAGGCCGCTCGCGCCCCGGAGAGAAAGTCCGGCGCGGCAAAGCCCCTGTCCGCTGCGGCGATGGCGTCGAGGCCGGACCAAACGTTGGGCTCAGCCAAGCCCTTCCAACGGTCGACCGGCGCGGTCGCGAATGGAGCGGTTGGCGCGGGCACGTCGGCGGGAGCAATCGCCGGCGGAGCGCCCTGCGCGCGGCGCAGGGGCGCAAGCAGCCCTCCGGACGGGCGCTCGGAGCCACTGCGTGTGCCGAGCACGGAACGCAGCTTGAAGACGACAAATAGCGCGACCAGCGCGAGTATGACGGTCGAAAAGTCGAAGTCAGGCATCGATTTCAGGTTCCTGGCTGACGCGCCTCCGAGGCGACCCACTGGGTCCTATACCTAGGCCTTAGTACGTGCTTTGGCTAGGCGCTGACCTTGACGGGGCTGACGGCGAGTAAAGGATTGCCGCAAAAGGCAAAGGGAGACGACATGCGGGGCGACGCGAGGTGAAAGAGACCAGCGCAGTCGGCGTCGCAGGGGCGGGCGCATGGGGAACCGCGCTCGCCAACGTCGCCGCGGCGGCGGGTCGGGCCGTCGTGCTGTGGGGGCGCAACCCGCGGGCGATGGCCGAACTGGAGGCGACGCGGCGGAGCGACAAGCTGCCTGACGTCCGGCTCGCCGCCGCCGTCACCGCGACCGCCGACCTCCAGGCGCTCGCGAGGTGCGACGCCATCCTCGTCGCCACGCCCGCCCAGGCGACGCGTGAAATGGCCCTGAGCCTCGCCAGGCTGCCGGGATCGGCCCCGCTGGTGACGTGCGCCAAGGGGATCGAACGCGGCAGCCACGCCTTCATGACCGAGGTCCTGTTGCAGGCGGCTCCCGTCCGGCGGGCCGCGATTCTGTCCGGACCGTCGTTCGCCGCGGACGTCGCTGCGGGCTTGCCCACGGCGCTGACCCTGGCCGCGAGCGACGCCGGTCTGGCGCGCTCCCTCTGCGGCTTGCTGCACGGCCCTAGCCTGCGGCTCTACCACTCGACCGACGTGCGCGGCGTCGAGATCGGCGGCGCGGCGAAGAATGTGCTGGCGATCGCCTGCGGCGTCGCTATCGGGCAGGGTCTCGGGGCAAGCGCAAGCGCGGCGCTGATCGCGCGAGGTTTTGCGGAGCTGCGACGCTTCGGCGAGGCGTTCGGCGCCCGAGGGCCGACGCTGATGGGACTCTCCGGGCTCGGCGATCTCGTCCTGACCTGCTCTTCCGCGCAGTCGCGCAACTTCGCCTTCGGTCTTGCCCTCGGTAGGGGCCGCAGCGTCGAGGCGGCCGGAGAGGGTCGTCTCGTCGAGGGCGTCTTCACGGCGTCGGCGCTCACCGAAATGGCCCTCGCGCGGAACGTCGACATGCCGATCGCCAATTGCGTCGAGGCGCTGATTGAGGGGTCGCTCGACGTCGCCGGCGCGGTCGGAGCTTTGCTCGGGCGCCCGCAAAGAGGCGAGGAATAGCGCCGGGCATGGCTTTGCAAACCGCTTCCGCTTCGCTTAAGCCTCCGTCCACGGGAGAATGGGGATGCTCTTCATCGCCAGCCGCGTCGATAAGCCGCACAGACTGGACACCCTCAAGGAGATCCGGCCGGCGCGCCTCGCCTACCTCGTCGGGATTGGCGCACGGGTGAAGACCGGCGGCGCCTCTGCTCGCGCCCGATTGCCAGAGCCGGTCGGCTCGATGATCATTTTCGAGCCCGAGAGCAAGGGCGATTTTCTCGATAGTCTGGTCGGGGACCCCTACGCGATCGCGGGCCTCTTCGAGAGCGTTAGCGTGAAACCCCGGCGGCCGGCGGTCGGCCGGACTTTCTCGTGAGGCGGCAATGGCGCACTGGCTGTTCAAGAGCGAGCCTTCGGCCTGGTCCTTCGAGAAGCTCGAGCGCTGCGGCGCAGAGGGCACCGACTGGAGCGGCGTCCGCAACCATAGCGCCAAGCTCAACATGCAGGCGATGAAGGTCGGCGAGCAGGGCTTCTTTTACCATTCCAACGAAGGCAAGGCGATCGTCGGGATCGTCGAAATCAGCAAGGCCTATCGGCCCGATCCGACGGATGCGAGCGGCAAGTTCGGGATGGTGGACATCCGCCCCGTCCGTCCGCTGCCGCGCCCGGTGACGCTCGAAGAGGTCAAGGCCGAGACGCGGCTGGCGGATATGGCTCTGGTGACGAACTCGCGCCTCTCCGTCCAGCCGGTGACCGCCGCGGAGTGGGCGCTCGTCTGCAAGATGGGCGGGCTCTAAGCGCCATGGGTCGCGCTGCCATCGCCAAGTGCGCATCAACCGTCGCTCACCGCCCCATCTCGAGCCGCTCATAGAGCGCGCCGAGCGGCATCGCGACCTCGATCGCCGTCAACTCGATAATCGCCTCGCCGCCGATCAGGTCGACGTCGGACCAGGCGCCCTCGTCTGCGCGCGAGTAGATCTTGGCGGAAATCGCGTCCGGATCGACGAGCAGGATATGGCGCACGCTGGGATGACGGCGGTATTCCTCGAGCTTGGTGAAGCGGTCGATCTTGCGGGTCGAGGGCGAAAGCACTTCGACAATGACCGTCGGCCGGTGCGCCTCGTAGGAGTCGCCTCGTGGAGCCGCGCAATCGACAGTGACGTCCGGCCGGCGGGCCGAGCGGATCGAGGTCCGCAACGCGGTGTCGGCGCTGGCGACGCGGCAGGGTTTGCCGCGCAGGCGGTGGTGAAGCTCGCCGATGCAATTGACTACGATGACATCATAGGCGTTGCTCGCTCCGGTCATCGCGCGCAACGGCACGGGGACGCCGTCGACAAGCTCGTAGCGCTCGTCCTGGTCAAGCTGCCAGACGAAGAATTCCTCGGGCGTCATCTGGCGGAATCGAGTCTCGGCCACGCAAAGTTCTCCTCAGGCTGACGGTATCACGGCAACGGAAGCGCCTCCAAAAGGCTTTTTCGGAGCGGTTCCCAGAGGGCTTAAGACCAAAGCCGCAGTGTGGCGCGTCTTGTCGGCTTTCGCTCGGATGGGCATAAGAGCGCTAACCCGTGAGGCGGGCGAGGCCGCCTCGGAGCATTGGGAGGAACCCCGTGTCCGACAAGGTTTATGACGTCCCGGCTGAATGGGCGAAGCGCGCCTGGGTGAACGAGGCCAAATACGCTGAGATGTACCAGCGCTCGATCAGCGATCCGGAAGGGTTCTGGGGCGAGCATGGCAAGCGTATCGACTGGATCGCGCCCTTTTCCAAAGTCAAGAACACGTCCTTCGATCTTCACAACGTCTCGATCAAATGGTTCGAGGACGGCGTGACCAATGTTGCGCAGAACTGCATCGACCGCCATCTGCCGCAGCGGGCGAACCAGACCGCGATCATCTGGGAAGGCGACGATCCGGCGCAGTCGAGGCGAATCACCTACGCCGAGCTCGCCGAGCAGGTCGGCCATTTCGCCAATGTGCTCAAAGCCCATGGGGTCAAGAAGGGCGACCGGGTCACCATTTATCTGCCGATGATCCCCGAGACGGCCTATGCGATGCTGGCCTGCGCGCGGATCGGCGCGATTCATTCGGTCGTGTTCGGCGGCTTCTCCGCCGAAGCGCTGGCCGGCCGCATCGTCGACGCCAAGTCGGACGTCGTCATAACCGCGGACGAGGGCCTGCGCGGCGGGCGCAAGGTGCCGCTGAAAGCCAACGTCGACGCCGCAATCGAGAAAGCGGGCGGCGTCAAGACCGTCATCGTTGTCAGGCGCACGGGAGGCGACGTCGCCTGGCAAAACGGGCGCGATGTCTGGCTTCACGAAGCCGTCAAGGCGGTGACCGGATATTGCCCGCCCGAGCCGATGAACGCGGAGGATCCGCTGTTCATCCTCTACACGTCAGGGTCGACCGGCACGCCGAAGGGCGTCCTGCACACCACGGGCGGCTATCTGGTCTTTACCTCGATGACCCATCAATACGTGTTCGATTACCACGACGGGGACATCTACTGGTGCACCGCCGACGTCGGCTGGGTGACCGGCCACAGCTACATCGTCTACGGCCCGCTCGCCAATGGAGCCACGACGCTGATGTTCGAGGGCATCCCGAACTACCCGTCGATGAGCCGCTTCTGGGAAGTCGTCGACAAGCATAAGGTCAACATCATCTATACGGCCCCGACCGCCATCCGCTCGCTCATGGGCGCCGGCGAGGAGCCGGTGAAGAAGACGAGCCGCGCCTCCCTCCGCCTCCTGGGCACCGTCGGCGAGCCGATCAATCCGGAGGCCTGGGAATGGTATTACAGGGTCGTCGGCGAGGGCCGGTGCCCGATCGTCGACACCTGGTGGCAGACCGAAACGGGCGGCATTCTCATCACGCCGCTGCCCGGCGCCACCCGGCTGAAGCCTGGGTCGGCGACGCGTCCCTTCTTCGGCGTCGTGCCGGAGATCGTCGACGCCGCCGGCACGGTCCAGGCGGGTGTCTGCGAGGGCAACCTCGTCCTCGCCAATTCATGGCCGGGACAGTCACGTACAATTTTCGGCGACCATGCGCGCTTCGTCAACACCTACTTCAGCGCCTATCCGGGCAAATACTTCACCGGGGACGGCGCGCGACGCGATAGCGACGACTTTTACTGGATCACCGGCCGCGTCGATGACGTCATCAACGTCTCCGGCCACCGGATGGGAACGGCCGAGGTCGAGAGCGCGCTCGTCGCGCATCCGAAGGTATCGGAAGCCGCGGTCGTGGGCTATCCGCACGACATCAAGGGGCAGGGGATCTACGCGTATGTCACGCTCATGGCCGGCGTCGAGGCCAGCGAGGACCTGCGCAAGGAACTCGTCGCCTGGGTGCGCAAGGAGATCGGGCCGATCGCCTCGCCCGACCTGATCCAGTTCGCGCCCGGATTGCCGAAGACTCGGTCGGGCAAGATCATGCGGCGCATCCTGCGCAAGATCGCCGAAAACGAATACGGCTCGCTCGGCGACACATCGACCCTGGCCGATCCGACGGTCGTCGGCGAGCTCGTCGACAATCGGCAGAACCGCGGCAAACCGTAGAGCCGTCGCTCAGGTTGCGACCGACAGCTCCTGGGCCAACTCGATCTTGGTCGCCAGAATGACGGCCTGCGTCCGGCTCTCTACTCCGAGTTTCTGCAGGATGGCGGAAACGTGCGCCTTGACGGTCGCTTCGGACACGCTCAGCTCGTAGGCGATTTGCTTGTTCAGCAAGCCCTGCGACAGCATCATCAGCACCCGAATCTGCTGTGGCGTCAGCGAAGCGAGGCGGCGGGCGAGCGCACTCGAATTCGCGATTGGGCTGCGCCTGGGGATCGAAATCGGGCGGCGTCCAGCGTCCGCCCTCGAGCACATGCGCGATCGCGCCGCGCATGGTTTCGAGCGAGGTGGACTTCGGAATGAACCCGGCGGCGCCGAACTCGAGGCAATGTCGGATCACCGCGCGGTCCTCGTTGCCCGAGACGACGACGACAGGGGTCGAGGGCCGCTCCGACCGGAGAAACAACAGGCCCGAGAAACCGCGCACGCCGGGCATCGTCAGATCGAGAAGCACCAAGTCGGTGTCGGGCCGGGTCTCGAGCGCCTTCGCCAGGCTGTCGAAATCGTGCGCGACGGATATCTCGGCGCCGGGCGTCGCCGCGAGCACCGCCTCCCGCAGGCCGCCGACCACGAGCGGATGGTCATCGGCAATCAGAACGCGCACCCGCTCTTCATCGCTCATCGGTTGCATCCCCTCGTCGAACCTTCGTCCGAACAGTCTGATGTTACGCTCCCCCGCCGGGGAGAGCGAGCGCTTTCAATCCGGCCTGGCGCGCGGAAGCCGCCCCAGCTGCCGGAGCGCTTCGGTCATTGCGATTGTCGCCGCGACGCCGACGTTGAGCGACCGTAGCGGGGCGCGAATCGGAATCAAGAGCCGGGCATCGGCCGCGCTTCCGACGTGTCGAGGCACGCCGGCCAACTCGCGGCCGACGAGAATGACGTCGCCCTCGGCGAAGGAAAAGTTCCAAAGATTCGTCTCGCCCTGCGTCGTCAGGAGCACGAGCCGCCGCCGGGCCGCAGCGCGCCAGGCCTCGAACGCAATCCAGGAGGCGTGGCTCGCGATCGTCACAGCGCTGAGATAGTCCATGGCGGCGCGGCGGAACCGGCTGTCGGCGATGCGAAAGCCCGCCGGTTCGATGATTGCCGCGTCGGTTCCGAGACAGGCGCAGGTTCGCATCATCGCGCCGGCGTTCTGGGCGATGTCGGGCTCATATAGGGCCAGCAGCAAAGGCGCGGCGAGCTCCGCCATGGCCGAACGGGTTAGCCGCGCCGGGGTCAAAACAAAAGCCTCGTGGACGCGGCAAGGGGGAGAGGACCGCGATGCGTTGCGGCTATGGACATTGAAAACGATCGATGCGAAAAGCCGCATCGAATTTCGACCGGCGCTCACCGGCGCAGCTCGAATCGACGCTGGCTACGCCGGCGCCGTGACCGGCAGGCCAATCATCATCGATAGGCCGCATCCCTTGCGCGACCGTCCACACGGCGTGCGCCGCAGGATCGTGTTGGGAGTTGGAGTTTGACCAGCGCCGCGACAATGGGAGCGCCAAAGGGTGAGGAAGCCGGCTTCCTCACAACAGGAGTTGGGGCCATTGCATGGCCTCTGCATCAAACCGTTCCGCCCCTTCCCATCTTCCTGACAGGCCCGGCCAACGCAATCCAGAGATGCAAGCCATGAGCGGTTCCTCGACTTACGTCCCCAAGAGCGCGATCGCGCGCTGGTTCGAATCGCGCCTGCCCATGATGGGGCTCGTTCATTCCTCGTTCGTGGCCTATCCCGTGCCGCGCAACCTCAATTACATGTGGACGTTCGGCGCGATCCTGTCCTTCATGCTGGTCGCCCAGATCGTCACCGGCGTCGTGCTCGCCATGCACTACGTTCCCTCCGCGACCGAAGCGTTTTCCTCGGTCAACCAGATCATGCGGGACGTCAACTACGGCTGGCTCCTCCGCTACATGCACACCAACGGGGCGACGCTCTTCTTCCTCGCCTGCTACATTCACATGTTCCGGGGCATCTATTACGGGTCCTTCAAGACGCCGAGAGAGCTCTTGTGGATCATCGGGGTCGTCATCTACTTCCTGATGGCGGCGACCGCCTTCCTCGGCTACGTCCTGCCCTGGGGGTCGATGAGCTTCGCCGGCGCAACAGTCATCACCAATCTGCTTTCGGCCATACCGTTTGTGGGAACCGCCATTACCTATTGGCTGTGGGGCGGCTACGCCGTCGGCGATCCGACGCTCAACCGGTTTTTCTCGCTGCACTACCTGTTGCCCTTCGTTATCGTGGGCGCGGTCGGCCTGCATGTCTGGGCCCTGCATGTGACGGGCCAGAACAATCCCGACGGGGTCGATGTGAAGAATGTCGATCGAGACACGGTCGCCTTCACACCCTACGCGACGATCAAGGACGTCTTCGCCTTGTCGGTCTGGCTCATCGTCTACGCCTGGCTGATCTTCTATATCCCGAACTATGTGCTCGATGCCGACAACTCCGTGGTCGCCAACCCGCTCGCGACGCCGGCGCATGTCGTTCCGGAATGGTATCTGCTGCCATTCTACGCGATCCTTCGCGCGATTCCGAACAAACTGTTCGGAGTCATTGCGCTCTTTGCGTCGATTGTGATTCTTGCTTTCCTGCCGTGGCTCGACCGGTCTCCGGTGAAATCCGCCAAGTACCGGCCGACTTACCGCTTCTTCTTCTGGGTCTTCGTTGCGATCTGCATCGGGCTTGGCTGGCTCGGGTCGCAGGAGCCGACGTCGGGACTGGTTGTGATCGCCCGCTTCCTTACAGCCGGCTACTTCGGCTTCTTCCTGGTGATCATGCCGATCCTGAGCTTCACCGAAAAGACGAAGCCCATCCCCGCCTCAATCGCCGATGCGGTGCGGGCTAGGAAACCGGCCGCGGCTGCCGCGCAGTGACCGACGAGCCCCGAGGGAACCTCAAAGTGATGATCCGCGTCAAACTTGCCGCCGCATCCTCGGTCGCATTCGCAATGGCGCTGCTCGGCGGACTCGCGTTTGCCCAGGAGGGATCAGAGCAGCCCAATCCGCCGCGCCGGGATTGGAGTTTCGCCGGCATATTCGGCATGTACAACCAGGCGCAGTTGCAGCGCGGCTTCCAAGTCTACCGGGAAGTCTGCAGCAACTGCCATGCGCTCAGCATCCCCTTTCGGTCGCTTGAGGATCCCGACGGCCCGGGCTATTCGCCGGACCAGGTGAAGACGCTGGCCGCGACCTACCAGGTGACCAACGCCCTGCCGAACGACAAGGGCGAGATATTCAAGCGACCTGCCACTCCGGCCGATCTCATTCCGCGGCCCGAAGCCTATCCCAACGATCAAGCGGCCGCGGCGGTTTTCGGCAAGGCGCCGCCGGATATGGCTCTCCTCGCCAAGTCGCTCAAATACGAGCGTGGCTTTCCCTGGTTCGTCTTCGATGCGCTGCCGGGCCTCGAATATCAGGAGATGGGCGCCGATTACATCCACGCGATCCTCAATGGCTATACGAACCAGAACGACCCGCAATGGAATCTCTATTACCCGGGTCATAAGATCGCCATGCCGCAGCCGATCACGGACGGCGCGGTTAAGTATACGGATGGGACCGCGCCCACACTCGCCAACTATTCGAAGGACATTTCAGCTTTCCTCAGTTGGGCCGCCGAGCCCAATCTGGTCGAGCGCAAGAAGATCGGCCTCAGGGTGATGCTGTTCCTTTTTGTGCTGGCGGCGCTACTTTACTTCACCAAAAAGCGAGTTTGGGAAGCTGCGCACTGACCGGGCGGTTGGTTCCAGCATCCGCCTCGCCGACCTCGCTCGTTAAGGCTCGTTCTAACGACTGACGAGGCGGCCGGCGGGACGGAGATGAGACGATGGCGAAGGCGGTTGTCGGGGTGATCGGCGGCTCGGGCGTTTATCACCTGCCCAACCTCACGGATATGCGCGAGAAGGCGGTCTCGACGCCATGGGGTGATCCGTCCGACTTGCTCCGCTTCGGCCGCATCGGCGACACCGAGTGCGTCTTTCTCGCCCGCCACGGCCGCGGCCACCGGTTCTCGCCTTCAAGCATCAACTACCGCGCCAACATCGACGCGCTGAAGCGCGCGGGCGTCACTGACATCGTCTCGCTCTCCGCCTGCGGCTCGTTCCATCGCGAACTCTACCCGGGCCTGTTCGTGATGATCGACCAGTTCGTGGACCGCACGTACCTACGCCAGTCGAGCTTCTTCGGGTCGGGCTGCGTCGCGCATGTCTCGATGGCCCATCCGATCGCGCCTCTCTTGCGTCGGCGCCTGCTCGTCGCCGCCGAGGCGGAAGGAATTCCGTGTCGCGACGGCGGCGTTTATGTCTGCATCGAAGGCCCGCAATTCTCGTCGTTTGCCGAGTCCATTGCCTATCAGGCCAGCGGCGCCGACGTGATCGGGATGACGGGCGCGACCGAGGCGAAGCTCGCGCGCGAGGCGGAAATCTCCTACGCAACCGTAGCCATGGTGACCGACTACGACTGCTGGCATGAGGAGCATGGCGCGGTCGACGTCGCGGCGGTGGTGAAGGTGATGGGCGACAACGCAGACAAGGCGGGTGCGCTCATCGCGCGCACCCTTGCCGATTTTCCCACCGAGCACGAAGCCTGTCCCGTGGGATCCGACCGTGCGCTCGAATACGCGATCATCACTCATGCGGGGGCGCGCGACCCCGAGATCGTGAAGAAGCTCGACGCGATCGCCGGCCGGGTGTTGCGAGACGCTTGAGGGTTGGCCTGAGGGGGCGGCCGGGCTTGAGAGGCGCGGCCCGCCCGCTCTGGAAGCCGGGGACGGATGATGAGAGACGCCTTCGAACGTCTGCTGTTCGCCAGCCGCTTTTTGCTGACGCCGCTCTATCTGATGCTCGCCGTCAGCCTTGTCGCTCTCATCGGCAAAGCCGGGGTGCATCTTTACGATCTGCTCGTCAAGCTTCCGAAGCTGAACGACGAGGACGTTCTCTTGTCCGAGCTCGCGATCGTCGACATGACGCTGTCTGCGTCGCTCGTCGTGATCGTATTCATTTCCGGCTATACCAATTTCGTTGCGCCGGTGCTGATGCGGCCGGGCGACGGCCGGCCGCACTGGATCGCCGAAATCGACTTCAGCGAGCTGAAGCTGAAGCTGATGGCCTCGATTGTCGCGATCTCAGCGATCAAGCTGCTCGAGGGGTTCATGGATGTCGCCCACGAGAGCGACCGCGAACTCGCCTGGCTCCTGGGCATTCATTTGACCTTCGTCGTCTCCACCGTGATCTTGGCGCTCTCCGACAGGATCAGCCACCGGCCACGCGCGGACGGCAGAGACGAGGAAGGCGGTTGAGCATCATTTCTCGAGAACGACCGTTCGGCACTCGGCCGGCAATTGCGCCATCGTGATCGGCGGCCCCAGCTTGCTCGGGGCGGGATGCCGCGCCTCGTTAGTGAACGACCAGGCGAGCGACTTGTCGCAGCCGTCGCCCGGCGGCAGCGGCTCCTGGGGCTCGCAGGCCCTCTCGCCGGCGGGGCATTTGATCCAGATATGACCCGAGCGACAGAAGGAGGCAAAAAGCCAAGTGCTTAAGGGCCTATCCATCGCGGCCGCGGAGACCGAGGATCGGCCTCGCGCACGCTTTGCCGGCGCGCCGCCATCCGAGGCGCGGTCGCGTCGATTTTATGGCCGGACCCACCTTGCCATAGGCCATATCATCAAAATAGGTCTATCGAGGCGGCAGCCGGATTTGTTAGGAGATTCGCGATGCGGGGTCCTTCTGACAAGCGAATGCAAGCGGTCGGCCTGTCCTTGGGTGCGGCGCTGATGCTGGCGAGCTGCGCCGCGCCGCCGTCATCCGGGCCGCTCACGGGGCCAGGGCTGACGTCGATCGACGGCGCGAACGTCGCTTTCGCTTCGTTCCAGAATTCCGCCTTCCCCTATCATGGGTTGATCCCGAACTATCAGGAGACGGGCAAGACCCGTCCCTTCCTTGACGTGAACGACAACGGCCGACTTGGGCATTCGTCGCCGCGCGGCGGCCTCCTTTGGGAGGACCAGACCTACAACGATCGAACCGTGCTGCTTGCTGCGCCGCAAAGCTTCGATCCCGTCCGGCCCGCGGACATCATCGTCTTCTTCCACGGGAACTCGGCGACGCTGGAGCGCGATGTCGTCGCGCGCCAGCAGATCGTGCGCCAGCTCGCCGATTCGGGCCTCAACGCGGTGCTCGTCGCGCCGCAGCTTGCGGTCGACGCGCCGGACTCGAGCGCCGGCAGGTTCTGGTCGCCGGGCGGCTTCTCCGCCTTCCTCAATGAGGCCGAAGGCAAGCTCGGCGACTACTATCCCAACGCGCGCGCCGCTTTCCGGCGCATGCCGGTGGTGATCGTGGCCTACAGCGGCGGCTACCTGCCCGCCGCGTATTCCCTCGCCGTCGGCGGCGCCACCAGCCGGGTGCATGGACTCGTGCTGCTCGATGCCCTCTACGGCGAACGCGACAAGTTCGTGAGCTGGATCGAGGGGCCCGGCCGCAACGCCTTCTTCGTCAGCGCATATTCGACCTCGTCGAGCGAGGGGAACGAGGCGGTAAAGGCCGAACTCCAGCAGGCGGGCCTCAAGACCGAGGACGGCTTGCCCGCGACCCTGCAACCCGGCGACATCGCCTTCGTCGACGCCGGCGCCGTTGATCACAACGACTTCCTTACTTCCGCCTGGGGCGGCGCCCCGCTCAGGGACGTTTTCGCCCGGATGCGGTAGCAGGACGAGTCGTCAGGCGGCGGCAGGGCTACGCGGCCGGCAGGCAGGTGTTCCAGCGCAACCCGCCGGCAGACGGAAACGAAAGCAGCCCCGCGCCCCGTTGCGTGGACGGGGAGCGAGGCTGTGTTACGGAACTAGGCCCTTATCAGTCGACGGCTTCTCTGGCCTTGACCCGCTTTGCGCCTTCGCGCTCGAGCAAGGTCGGGATGTAGGCGCCGACGCCTGGCTGCAGGTCCTGCAGCGAGACGAACCTGCCGTCCGCCAGACGCAGGCCATCGCGGTAGAGGCCAGTCTCGCGCTGGGCGAAGACGGTCTCGACTTCCGCGCCAATCCCATAGGTCGCCTGCATCGCGACGGGTATGTCGGTCAGCACGACCTTGGTGTCGCATTGCACGCAGACTGGGATCCGAGGGTCGCCAGGGGCGGCGAAACCGATCGAGCCGCTCGGAAAGCGGGTCGTAACATAGAGTTCACCCTCACGCGCAGGGCGAGACCCATACATCTCCAAGGAATAGTCGCACATGACAGTCTCCTGTGTGCTGCGCGCCCACCCAGCATCCGCTCGGGATTCGTTCTGATGACTCTTTTTATTAAACGACAAACTAGAACGGCATTTGGGCATTATTGAGGGCGCTTTGACCCTCGAGCGTTGATGATCAGACGCGCACGACATTTTGAAACGCTCAGGCGACCAACTCCCGATGAGAAAGAATGGTTCCGGTCTGGGCGCTGGGCGAACGCCTTCCTGGCGCGCATCGACGCCGACCTAGTTTGGGCGATAAGGCCAGTTCTGCGGCGGCGCGGGGTCGTGCTACATCGAGTTCGCCGGCGAGCGTATCGGCCGGTCGATGTCGGTTCTTCTCCGGACCGAAGCCGACCGGCGTCTATCAAAGCCGCGCATGTTGAGGAATGCGTTTGACAGTCCGCAGGGCGCGCTGGTTCGGCGTCTCAAGGTCGGGAAGAAGCGAGCGGAGGCGTCGATGATCTTCAGGCAGTTGTTCGACAGCGTTTCGAGCACATACAGCTATTTGCTCGCGAGCCGGCGCGGCGGCGAGGCGCTGATCATCGACCCGGTCTTGGAAAAGGTCGACCGCTATCTGAAACTGATGGAGGAACTCGACCTCAGGCTCGTCAAGGCGGTCGACACGCATCTGCATGCCGACCACATTACGGGCCTCGGGGCGCTGCGCGACCGAACGCGTTGCGTGACTGTCATGGGCGAGCAGAGCAAGGTCGATGTCGTCTCGATGCGGATCGCCGACGGCGACAAGGTGACGGTCGAAGGCCTCAGCCTCGATGCGGTCTATACGCCGGGCCATACAGATGACTCCTACAGCTTCGTGTTCGGCGACAGGGTCTTCACTGGCGACACGCTGCTGATCCGCGGCACCGGCCGCACCGATTTCCAGAATGGGGACTCACGCGCTCAATACGAGAGCCTGCAGCGCCTCCTGCGCCTGCCGGACGAAACCCTCGTTTTTCCTGCGCACGATTATAAGGGCGACACGGTCAGCACGATCGGCGAGGAGAAGCGTTGCAACCCGCGCCTCAAGGTGCGCGACGCTGAGGAATATGCGGCGCTTATGGCGGGTCTTCACCTGCCCAATCCGAAGATGATGGACGTCGCGGTCCCCGCGAACATCCGCCAGGGCCTCCATCAGGAAGAAGTCGCGCGTCGCGGGTGGGCCTTTTCCGCCGATGAGGCGAAAGCCCTCGTCCGGCGGCCCGATGTGGCGCTGATCGACCTGCGGGAGAAGAACGAGCGCGAGCGCGGCGGCGCGATCCCCGGCTCCCTGCACGCGCCGTACCCGGATCTGCAAGACAATATCGATGAGGGCGGCCTCATCCACGAACTCGCGCAAAGTGGCAAGACAATCGTCTTCTATTGCGCCTTCGGCGAACGATCGGCGATGGCCGTTCAGGCGGCGCAGGACAAAGGGCTGACCTCGGCTCGGCACATCGAAGGCGGCATGGCGGCATGGAAGAGGGCGGGTGGCGCAACGCGCTGAAGTCAGGCGAGCGCCGGGAACAACCTGCACTCGGAGGCCCTTCCGGGGAACGGCGATGACTAAGTCCTTATGTTCCGCAGCAGGGCCAGAAGAGCGGCCTCCTCCTCTTCGAGGCTCGACTGGCCCGTCGTCGGACCACCGCCGGCCGCCGGCGTCGCAGGGGTAATGATCAGCGCGCCCCTGAGATAGGCGTCCGGTACCGCGGGGTGGACATAGGACTTCCGGCAGACGGTCGGTGTATTCCCCAAAATAGCCGCGACACGGTTGACTGCCGCGCGCATTATCCGCTTGGCCTGCGCGGCGTTGTCAAATCCGCCAATCTCTCTGAGAAAGCGCGCCATCAGAACCGTTCCGGCCCAGGTGCGAAAGTCCTTTGCCGTGATGTCGCGCCCTGTCACCTCCTTGAGGTAGGCGTTGACGTCTCCGGACGACACAGCGCGCAGCTCTTTCTCATCGTCCAGATAGTGCAAGAGTGCCTGTCCGGGCAGCTCCTGGCACGCCCGAATGACCTTGGCGACGCGCCGATCGCGCATCGCCACCGACCATTGCTTGCCGCTCTTGCCGACAAACTGGAACCGGACTTCGGAGCCCGCGACCTCGACGTGCTCGTTCTTCAGCGTCGTCAGGCCGTAGCTTTTGTTGCGCCGCGCGTAATCGTCGTTGCCGACGCGGATGAGCGTCGTTTCTAGGAGATGCACGACCGTCGCCAAAACCTTTTGACGCGGCAGTCCCCGGAGACCCATATGTTGGGCGACAGTCGTCCGGATCGTCGGCAGCGCCTCGGCGAAGACAAGAATGTGCTCGAATTTCGCTTCCTCGCGCAACGCGCGATAGGTGGAATGGTAGCGGTACTGCTTTCGCCCCTTGGCGTCGCGCCCGGTCGCCTGGATATGTCCGTCGGCCGACGGGCAGATCCAGACGTTGGTCCACGCCGGCGGGATCGCCAGCGACCGGATGCGCCGGATGATGTCGGGATCGGACAGTCTCCTGCCCTTGTGATCCAGATAGACGAAGCCCCTGCCGGCTCTCCTGCGCCGGATCGCGCGTCCGCCGTCGCAAACGTAGCGTAGACCCGGGAGGACGACGGGCGCCACGTCGATAGTAAAGCTATCTCCTTTGGAATCCAGCATCTGGACATCGCTATTCGGCGAGCGTCAAACGGCGAATCGGCGCCGCAGTTCCCGGCTCCGGCTGGGTGGCCACGGCGCGGACGAGATCGTGGATGAAGCCGAGCTTCTCGATGACCGCGGGCGCCAGGATGAAGGGATAGAGATCGGGCCGTCCCATAGCCCGGTTGACGCTGTTCATCGCGACGGCGAACGGCGCCCATTTGTCGACGATCTGCGTTATTGTGCCCGCCACATACGGATCAAAATCGAGCCGGGCCGTATGACCTCCGTCGGGATCGATGGCCGGCTCTATCCGCAGCCCGAAGGCGCTGGCCATTTCCAGAGTATCGACGATGTGAAGATAATGCGCCCAGGTTTCCGCGAAGTCCTCCCACGGATGCGACGTCGCGTAAGCGGAAACGAAGCGCTCCTGCCAGTCCTGTCGCGCGCCCCGCTGATAGTAACGTTGCAGCGCGGCGCCGTAGTCCTCGCGGTCGTCCCCGAATACGCTCCGGCACTCGTCAAGCCTATCCCCGTCTCGCACGAGAACATCCCAGAAATGATGTCCGACCTCGTGGCGGAAATGGCCAAGCAAAGTGCGATACGGCTCGTCCAATTGCGAACGGCGTCTTTCGCGCTCGGCGCTGTCGGCTTCGGCCAGCGCGATGGTCACGACGCCGTTTTCGTGGCCGGTCATCACTTTCGGCCCCGCGGCGGGCGGGTCGGCCAGGAACTTGAAGACAAGGCCGTGCTCGGGATCCTCAGTCCGGGTCTGCAGCGGCAGCTCCCAGCGCAACAGGCTGTAGAACAGACGATGCTTAGCGAACTCGATCTCGCGCCACGCGGCCAGATTGTCTGGCTTCGAAATGTCAGGGATTGTGTCGTTGTGCCGACACGCGGCGCAGAAGATGTCCTGCGAGCCTGCCGGCGTCAGCCAGTTGCAAACATCATGCTTTGAATTGGCGCAGAAACGGCGGCGGACGCCATCTCCAGCCAGAGGAGTCCACCTCTGGTCGCCACCGGGCGTCAGCGCCGCCAGAATTTCCTGCCCGGGTATATAACCGAGCCTGCGATTGCAGCGACCGCACGTTCAATTCTCGAAGTAAATTATATTTCTGCAGGATTGGCATCTGAAGAGCTTCACCGAGAGTTCTCCCCGATCGTCGAGCCCTCCAACTCCGCCGAGCAAAGGATCGTTCCTCGCGGACCGGCGACTTGGTAATCGAGGGTCGGGGAAGACGAGCGGCGCTCTGGCCCGAACTATCGTTTAGACCAGACGTTAGACTCCAATCCCCTTCTCCTTCGCCAGCGCCTTCAGCGACACGTTCGGCCGGGCGCCGATATGCTGAATGATCTCCGCCGCCGCAAGCGCGCCGAGGCGCCCGCAGGTCGCCATGTCGGCGCCGCGCGCCAGCCCCGCCAGGAAGCCGGCAGCGAACATGTCGCCGGCGCCCGTCGTGTCGACTAGCCTGGCGATCGGGAGGGCCGGAACTTCCCAGCTCTTGTCGCCCTCGACGACAACGCAGCCCTTCTCCGACCGGGTGACGATGCCGAGCGCTCCCTCGGCGCGCAGCGCATCGAGCGCCTCGGCGAGGTGCGGCGTTTCGTAGAGCGACAGGATCTCGTCGGTGTTGGCGAAGATCGTGTCGACTGTTCGCGACCGCATGAGGTCGATGAACTCGCCGCGAAAGCGGTCGACGCAGAACGAATCCGACAGCGTCAGCGCCACCCGATGGCCGGATTCGCGCCCGATGGCGCCCGCTTTCTGGAAGGCGGACTTCGCCGCCGGGCGGTCCCACATATAGCCCTCGAGATAGATCACTGTCGCCGCTCGAACGAGCGCCTCGTCGACGTCGGGCGGCGAGAGGTAGGTGCTGGCGCCGAGATAGGTGTTCATCGTCCGCTCGCCATCCGGCGTCACATAAATGAAGCAGCGGCCGGTCGCGGGGCCGCGTTCGGCCTGGGCGGTTGAGAAGTCGACGCCGGTCGAGCGAATGTCGGCTACGAACGTGTCGCCGAGCGGATCGCGCTTGACCTTGCCGATATAGGCGGCGCCGACCCCGAACGCAGCGACGCCGACGACGGTGTTTGCGGCAGAACCGCCCGAGATGACGCGCGGATCGACGCGGGCGGCATAGAGCGCCTCGGCGCGATCCTCATCGATCAGGGTCATCGCCCCTTTCACCATGTCCTGGGCGATCAAATAGTCGTCGTCCGCATAGGCCAGAATGTCGACCAGCGAATTGCCCAAGCCCAGAACCTCGACCTTGCCCGTGCCCATCCCGCCCCTCGAACTTGGAGACGCGGCCCTCCTCGCATCGGCGCGCTGCAACGTCAATCGGCTGGACAGGGCTGAAACCCGCCTCGAAGACTAGGGTTTCAGTCCCGTCCTGCGCGCGATGATCGCGTCCACCCTGCGCTTCGGCAAAGTGTTGGCCAGCAGGTTCTGAATCGGAGCCGCCGTCACCGCGTAGCGGGTCCTGGGCCTCGCCGCGGTGAGAGCGGTCTTGACGGTCCCGCCGATTTCTTCCGGCGGCAGACCCTCCCTGCCAGCAGAGAGCATGTAACGCTTTAACCGTTCGAGGGCCGGCGCATAGGGGGTGTTGGCGAACGGCGCGATGTCGACCGCGTCGGCCTTGTCCCAGATCAGCGTGGCGACGAAACCCGGCGCTACGACGATGACGTCGATGCCGAAAATCATCAGCTCGCGGTGCAGCAACTCGGACATCCCTTCGAGCCCAAATTTCTACGCGCAATAGGCGCCTAGGAAAGGCGAGGCGTTCTTTCCACCGAGGGAAGAGATCATCACGATCCGACCGGGCGCCCCCTTGCGCGAACGATCGGCGCCGAGCAAGGAGCGAAGGCCTGCGTGACGATCAACGGGCCGGCGAGATTGACCATGATCTGCCGGTCGAAGTCGTCGATCTTGAGATAGAGCAGCGGGCCCGGCGTCGCGATCCCGGCGTTGTTGACGAGGCCGAACAGAGTTTCCTCGGCAAGCGCAGTCTCGACCTCTCTGGCGCCGGCGGCGACAGCCTTTTCGTCCGTCACGTCGAAATTCAGCGGCGTGAATTGCTCGCCGAAAATGTTTGTCAGCCGGTCTGCGTCCGTCTGCCTTCGAACGCTGCCGAAGACGTGGAATCCGTTCGCGACCAGAACCTTGACGCAGCCCCAGCCAATGCCTGTGGAGACGCCGGTGACGACGACCGTTCTCATTGAGAGCCCTTGCTTGAAGACGTTCCGGATGTTTGCACCCGACCTCAATGCCGGCGCGCCTCTGAAACGGCGGCGGCGCGCCACCGGATCAGCCGGGGTCGCGGTCGGTTTTCTCTTCCTCCTCTGACGGAACGTAGAACCCTGAGTTTGGCTCGATCCAGCACATCCGGTCGTGCACAGCGGCGACGCCAGGGACGTTCTCAGCAATGACCTTGAGGCCAGAACGCAGACGTTCGTCGGTGATTGCGCCGTCGAAGGTGACGACGCCGTCCTTGACCTCGACGCGGACGCTGGCGCGCGGGGCCCATCCGAGCTTATCGAGTTCCGCCTGGATCGCGGCCTTGATCTCGGTGTCGGGCTGCCGGGCGTCAGGCTGCCGGAGCGACCCGAGCAGACCCTTCAGGAGATCGGAACGCGAGATCACGCCCACAACCGCGTCGCCCCGGAGCACCGGCAGCCGCTTGACCCTGTGCTTCATCATCAGATCGACCGCGTGGCTCAGGTCCGCGTCCTCGTCGATCGTCACCACCTTGGCGGTCATGATCTCGCCAACCTTACGCCCATGGGTATGCGCGTAAGCCTCGGCGAGCCGGCCGCCGCTCAGCATAAGCTCGAGCCAATGTGGACGCTTGCGCTCCGTGCCGATTTCGCTGCGGCGCAAGAGATCGCCCTCGCTCAAAACCCCGACGAGCGCATGGTCCGCATCGAAGACGAGAAGGGCGCTGACATGCGACCGCAGCAGAGTTTCGACAGCCTCGGCAAGCGTCGCCGTCTCTGGAACGCCGATTGCGCCATAGGTCATTACGTCTCTGACGCGCATCGATGTCTCACCCGAGGCGTTGTGCTATCGCCTGCCCTGAGGCTGCGCTACCACTCTAGCCGTGCGGCGCCCGCTTGGCGATGCGGCCGAGCGTAACCGCAGCAGGCAGGACGATGAGCAATCCCGTAGTTGTCGAAGCGTGGCGAGGCGGGCGGATCGAGTCCGCCCACCGCGGCGCCGGCGCGGTCGTCGACGCGAGCGGCACGGTGGTTATGGGGTTCGGCGACGTCGAGCGCCCGGTCTATCCGCGTTCGGCGGTGAAGGCGCTGCAGGCGCTGCCGCTGGTGGAAAGCGGCGCGGCCGACCGTCTTGGATTGATCCCGAGCGAGATCGCCCTCGCCTGCGCCTCGCATTCCGGCGAGTTCGAGCATGTGGCGACCGCCCGAGCGATGCTCGCCAAGGCCGGGCGAGACGCGCATGCCCTCGAATGCGGCGCCCATTGGCCGCTCGGCGAAGCCGCTAGCCGAGCGCTTGCGCGCGCCGGCGCAACGCCCACCGCGCTGCACAACAATTGTTCGGGCAAGCACGCGGGCTTCATCTGCTTCGCCTGCGCCGAGGGGATCGAGCCTCGAGGCTACGTCGCGCCGGATCACCCGGTGCAGCGCGAGGTTACGGCGGCGCTCGCGGATGTAACCCGCGCTACGCTCAATGAAGAAACACGTGGGATCGACGGCTGCTCGATCCCGACTTACGCGATTCCGCTGCGCGCGCTGGCATTGGGGTTCGCCCGGTTTGTGACCGGGCAGGGGCTTCAGCCGCTACGGGCGAGCGCAGCCGGGCAAATCCGCGCCGCTGTTGCTGCGCATCCCTCGATCGTCGCCGGCGAGAGGCGGTTCGACACGGAGATCATCACCCTCCTCGGCGCGCGCGTCTTCAGCAAGACCGGCGCTGAAGGAACTTTATGCGCGGCGCTGCCGGACCTCGGACTTGGTCTTGCGGTCAAGGCCGACGATGGCGGAGCGCGGGCGGCGCAAGTGATGATCGCCGCGCTGATTCAGCGCCTCGGCGGATTCGACGAGGGCCCGCGCGCCAGCCTCGCCCCGTTCGTTCGGCCGCGGCTCGTCAACTGGAACGGGATCGAGGTCGGCGTCCTTCGGCCGGCCGGCCCGCTAGCCTGACACTGCCAAGAGCTCGGTGCGCATGGCTTCAAGGACCCCCTGGCGTGCGTCCGCCGGCTGCGCATCGATCTCGATGGCGGGCTGGCAGGCTCCAAAGGCCGCTCAACTCGCAGTGAACCTTTGCATATTGCTTAAGACATATGTTCCGAACTGCGCTACATCCGGATCGGAAAGCCCAAGCGGAGGTGTTTTCGTTTGACGTCGCATGCCAAGATCGCCCGGACCAGCTCAGATCGTCCGAAAGTTTACGACCGGCTCTCGGCCGACGATGTTCTGGGTGCGTTGCGCCGGATGCATCGGATCCGCCGCTTCGAAGAGGCGGCGGAAGAGTCCTACATCCGCGGCCTTAGCTACGGCACGATGCATCTGTCGATCGGGCAGGAGGCCACTGCCGTCGGCGTATGCATTTCCCTCACCGACGCCGATTGCATCACTTCCACGCACCGGGGTCATGGGCATTGCATCGCCAAGGGCGCGGAGCTGACGCCGATGTTCGCTGAATTCCTCGGTCGCGAAATGGGCTATTGCCGGGGCCGCGGCGGGTCGATGCATATCGCCGAACCTTCCAAAGGCAATCTCGGCGCCAACGGGATCGTCGGCGGCGGACTGCCGATCGCGGTCGGCGCGGCGCTCACCGCCAAGAAACGGCGGACCGGCGCAGTCGCGGTCGCCTTCTTCGGCGACGGCGCCAACAACGAAGGGGCGTTCCACGAATCGCTCAACTTCGCCGCGATATGGAAGCTGCCGGTCGTTTTCGTCTGCGAGAACAACCAATATGCGATGTCGACGGCCATCGCGCGCTCGACGGCGGTGGCGAACGTCGCCGATCGCGCCGGCGCATACGGCATGCCCGGACTGATCGTCGACGGCAACGATTTCGCCGCGGTCGCGGAGGCGTCGTTCCAGGCGGCCGACCGGGCGCGCGCCGGCGAGGGCCCGACCCTGATCGAGGCCAAGACCTATCGCACCCGCGGACATTCGCGCTCCGACCGGAATCGCTACCGGTCGCGCGAGGAGATCGAGGCCTGGAAAGCGCGCGATCCGATCCTGAGGTTCGAAACCGAGATCGTGACGCTTGGCCTCATCGCCGCCGAACGGGCGGCCGAGGTCGCCGCGGAAGTCGAACAGGAGATGGCCGAGGCGGTCGCGGCGGCGAGCGCTGCGCCATGGCCTTCGACCGACGACGTTACCCGCGATGTTTATTCGTCGACCGGGGCTCAAGGCTGATGAGCCTGCGCGAACTCTCTTACGCCGAGGCCATCCGCGAGGCGCTGGCGATCGCCCTCGACAGCGACGAGCGGGTGTTTCTGATGGGAGAAGACATCGGCGTCTACGGCGGCGCCTTCCAGGTGACCGGCGATCTCATCGAGCGCTTCGGCGAGGAACGGGTGATGGACACGCCGATCTCGGAGCTCGGCGGCGCCGGCGTCGCCGTCGGCGCCGCGCTGACCGGCATGCGGCCGGTCTACGAATTCCAGTTCTCCGATTTCTCGATGCTGGCGATGGAGCAGATCGTCAACCAGGCGGCGAAGCTGCGCTACATGCTCGGCGGCGCGGTGCATGTGCCGGTCGTTTTTCGCATGCCGACGGGATCGGGCCTCGGCGGCGCGGCGCAGCACAGCCAGAGCATCGAGGCGTGGTACGCCCATGTCCCCGGCCTCAAAGTCGTTGAGCCGGCGACGCCTGAGGACGTCAAGGGCATGCTGCTCGCCGCCATCAGGGACCCCGATCCGGTAATCGTCTTCGAGCACAAGCTTCTCTACAAGATGAAAGGCGCTGTTCCCGAAGGTCCATACGAGACGCCTCTGGACAAGGCGGCCGTGCGGCGGGAAGGCAGCGACCTGACCATCGTCGCGACCGGGATCATGGTCCATCGGGCGCTCGAGGCGGCGGCGATCCTCGCCAGCGACGATATCGACGCGGAGGTGATCGACCTGAGGTCGCTCCGCCCGATCGACAAGCCGGCGATCATTGCGAGCGTCAGGAAAACGGCCCGTCTGCTCGCCGTCTATGAGGGCGTGAAGACGCTGGGGATCGGGGCGGAGATTTCGGCCATCGTCGCCGAAAGCGAAGCGTTCGATTACCTCGAGGCGCCGATTTTGCGCCTCGGCGGCGCCGAGGCGCCCATCCCCTACAGTCCAGTGCTTGAGAAGGCGGCCGTTCCACAGGTCGAAGACATCGTCGCCGCAGCGCGGCGCCTTGCGCGTTTCGAGGTAGCTAGGGAGTTCGACTTGGCGCACGAAATCGTCATGCCGCGCGTTGACATGGACATGACGAGCGGGCGGATGGGCCGCTGGCATGCGGCCGAAGGCGCCCGGGTGGTCAAGGGCGAGACCCTGTTCGAGATCGAAACCGATAAGGCGGCGATGGAGATCGACGCGCCGGCTTCGGGCGTGCTGCGCTTCGTCGCCGCCGCCGAGGGCGACGTGCTGCCGGTCGGCGCCTGCATCGGCTGGATCGTCGCCGACGGCGAGGAGTTTCTTGCCCCGGAGGCGAACGTGGGCGCGACGGCCGCGCCGCGCCCTTCAGTCCTGGCGTCTGCCGCTGCGAAAGACGCCGCTTACGCCAACGCCGCGTTCGGCTTGCGCGCGACCCCGGCTGCGCGCAGGGCGGCGCGCGAGCGCGGCTTGCGTCTGTCGGACGCCAGGGGCACGGGGCCTGGCGGGCGCATTCAGCTCCGCGACCTCGAGGAGCCCCGCGCCGCAGCGCCCGTCCGAGACGGTCCATCGCGAGTGGTTCAGGCGCGGGGCGGGCGCGCCGATCGTGTTCATTCACGGGTTTTGCGCCGACCTCAACGCCTGGCGCCCGCTCTCCCGTCTCCTGCCCGAGACGCAGGCGGCGCTGGCGATCGACCTTCCCGGCCATGGGCTTTCGCCCTTGGGCGAGGAAGCGAGTTTCGAGACGCTGGTCGAGGCGGCGCGCGCGGCGCTGATCGAAGAGGGCGCGGCTGAGGCGCATCTCGTCGGCCATTCGCTGGGCGGCGCTGTGGCGGCGGCGCTGTCGCGAACCTCCGGGGTCAAGGCTTTGTCGCTCCTGCTGATCGCGCCCGCCGGCCTCGGCGAAGAGACAAATGCGGCGTTCTTCGATGGATTCTTGCAGGCCGACACCGAGGCGAGCCTGACGCGCCTGGCTCAAGCTGCTGGTCAGCGATCCAGCGTCCTTGGGATCGGCGATGGCGCCCGCCACGCTTCGGCAAAGGGCGGAGGCGCCGATCGTCGCGGCCCAGCGCCGCCTCGCCAAGGCGCTGTTCGCCAATGGCCGGCAGGCCGTCGACATTCGCGATTGTCTCGCCGCGCCCGAGATTCCGGTGAAGGTCGTCTTCGGCGGCGAGGACCGCATCGTCGCCGGCTCGCCACGCCGAAAACCTGAGCGGCCTCATCGCGCTGCATCGGTTCCCGAAGGTCGGTCACATGCCGCATTTCGAGGCGCGGCGCGAAGTCGCCAGGCTGGTCGGGGAACTGGTGAGGGCGGGTTCGGCCCCCTAGCGGGGCCGTCCTGTTATTCGCTGTTATTCCCTGCGCAACACGAAAAGGCGTCTTTCCGGAGCGCCCTGGAGCCATGAAAATGGAGCTCTTTCAATCGATTCTGCCGAGAGGCTCGCTTCGAGCGCGAGGAGCGGAACAGGGAAATTCAATTCCCTGCTCGAGGGGGAAACAGGGAATTTGCGCGCGTCGGAGAATCAAGAGCCATCGCTGCGGCGACGAGTCTCATCAATTTTGCTAACATAAGAATATAACTATAGGAGATAAAAGGACAATGTCAAGTTTGTTCCTATTTTATTCTTGATTGCGGCTTGGACGTCCGGGTAATATGCGCCAGGTTTTCCTCAGAGGATGGCTTCTCCTTAACCGAAGCCAACGGCGCCCATGACAATCGAACACCCGACCGGGCGGATCGCCGTCCGCTGGCTGCCCGTCGAGGATCTCAAACCCGATCCGCGAAACGCGCGCATTCATTCCGAGCGGCAGGTCGCCAGGATCGCCGACAGCATCGCGGCGTTCGGCTTCAACGTCCCGGTGCTCGTCGACCGCGAGGGCCAAGTCGTCGCGGGCCACGCGCGGCTGCTGGCCGCCAGGCGCCTGGGGCTCAAGGAAGTCCCGACGATCACGCTCGACCACCTCGATGAGGCCGGGCGGCGCGCCTTCATGCTCGCCGACAACCGGCTCGGCGAGCTCGCCTCGTGGGATCGCCCGCGGCTCGCCCTCGAGCTGAGCGAGCTGGAAAGTCTCGACCTCGACTTCGCGCTGTCGACGACCGGCTTCGAGCTCGGCGAGATCGACCTGCGGATCGGAGAGGCTCGAAGACGCGGTCGATGACCGCGTCGGACGCGATCAACCATCGCGTCGCCAGGGGCGCGATGAACGGGCGCGTCCACAGGGACGCGATCGACGACCGCGATCGCGCGCGCCGGTGGCGCGGGCGGGCGACGCCTGGACGCTCGGGTCCCATCGTCTCCTTTGCGGAGAGGGCGCCGAGCCCGAATTTTTCGCCATCGACGCCGGCATCCGCCGCTGGCAGGCGCTCGCCGGCGAAAGCGCCCGCCTCCATCCGACCGGAGAGACGTTCGCTCACGCCGCCCGGGCCAGGGCTCGCTCGAAACGGCTGGACGATGGAGGCGCCGCCGCATGAGGCCGCCGCTCTTCGCCCCCGACCCATCCCCCGGCGACGCCTCTCCCGCGGGAGAGGCTGGCGACGAGCCGGTCGGCTACGGCCGGCCGCCCCGGGCCGCCCGGTTCCTGCCCGGCCGGTCCGGCAACCCGCGCGGGCGGCCGAGCCGCGCGCGCGTTCTCGGCGCGCTCTTGGCGCGAGCCCTCGATGAGACGGTCGAGGCCAAGGAAAGCGGCGGCCGGCGGCGGACGATCACCAAGCTCGAGGCGGCGGTGACGCAGCTCGTCAATCGCGCGGCGACCGGCGACCAGCGGGCGACCCTGCTCGTCTTCTCGATGCTGCACGACGATGCGGCCCGCCCGAAGCCTCCGGCGCCCGAGCGCGACCGCGAGGCCGACGACCTCATCGTCGCCGAAATCGTCCGCCGCCTGTCGCAGCCCCAGGAATGATCATGGCGCGATCCCGCCGGCCTCGTCCCTCGCAGGCCCCCTGCGCCGCTCCCGCGCGTCATTGCGACTGCAGCGACGCGATCCATTTGAACGGCGGCGGCGGCAGGAATTGCTTCGTCCCCCTCGCTTCGCCGGGGCAATCGGGCGAAGCAAAGACTCTGACGGCTCGGCGTGCTCCCGCCCCCCTTGCGGGGGCGGGCCGGGGTGGGGGGTCGCGCTGCGCTCTCCGCAGAGGGCGTCGATGAACAGCTTCCGAGGTCTGGCGCGACCCCCCTCCTTAATCCTCCCCCACAAGGGGGGAGGAGATCGCCTTCGCCCGATTGCCCCGCTCGGTTCCCCGGGGCTCTTGACCCGGGGGTCGCCATGAGGGGAGGGGCTGGCGGAGGGGGCGCCGCCCGACGACAGGCTCGATGAGCGCGCTCCCGCCCGCCCAGATCGACGCCGCGCTCCGGGCCGACTTCTATCTCTTCCTGGTGCGCTGCTTCGCCGACCTGCACGCCAGCCGGACGTTTTCGCCCGCCTGGCACGCCGAAGTCCTGGCGGCGAAGCTTCAGGGAGCCGGCGAGGGCAAGACGAAGCGGCTCGTCGTCAACGTCCCGCCGCGGCACTTGAAGTCGCTCGCCGCTTCGGTCGCCTTGCCGGCCTGGCTGCTCGGCCACGACCCGGCGCTCGCCGTCGTCAGCGTCACCTACGCCCAGGACCTGTCGGAAAAATTCGCCCGCGACTGCCGGGCGGTGATGATGTCGCCATGGTACCGGGCGCTGTTTTCGACAAGGCTCGCCTCGCCCCGCGAGCCTTTGTCCGAGCTCGTGACGACCCGCGGCGGGTTCCGCCTGGCGACTTCGGTCGGCGGCGTGCTGACGGGGCGCGGCGCGGACGTGATTCTCATCGACGATCCCATGAAGCCGGCCGACGCCATGTCCGAGAGCCGGCGCTCGGCCGCCAACGAATGGTTCGATTCCACGCTCTTTTCGCGGCTGAACGACAAGGCGAACGGGAAAATCGTCATCGTCATGCAGCGCCTGCACGAGGACGATCTCGCCGGCCATGTCCTCAGGCAGGAAGGCTGGGAGGTCGTCTCGTTTCCGGCCATCGCCGAGGACGATGAGCTGCACGTTGTCGAGAGGCGGTTCGGCAAGCGACCGTTTGGCCGCAAGTGCGGCGAAGCGCTCGATCCGGCGCGCGAGCCGCTCGAGACTCTCGAGCGCATTCGCGAAACGATCGGCGAATACAATTTCGCCGCCCAGTACCAGCAGCGGCCGGCGCCCGCCGGCGGCGGCATGATCAAGGCGGCCTGGTTCCGGCGCTATCGCCCGGACGAAATCCCCCCGCCCCAGGACTTGATCCGGGGGCGGGGGTTCGACCGCATCATCCAGAGCTGGGACACCGCCAACAAGCCCTCCGAGCTTGCCGACTATTCCGTCTGCACGACCTGGGGCCTCAAGGGCCCGAACTTCCATCTCCTCGACGTCTTGCGCAAGAAACTCTCGTTTCCCGAGCTCAAGCGCGCCGTGATCGATCAGGAAGCGCGCTTTTCGCCGCAGGCGATCCTGATCGAGGACCGCGCCTCGGGGACCCAGCTCATCCAGGAGCTGATCGCCGCGGGCTGCTCGCGCGCGACGCGCTATTCGCCGGAGGGCGACAAGGTCATGCGCCTGCACGCCCAGACGGCGACGATCGAGAACGGCTTCGTCTTTCTGCCGGAAGAGGCCCCCTGGCTCGCCGACTACCTCGCCGAGCTCACGGCGTTCCCGGCGGGCCGCCACGACGACCAGGTCGACTCGACGGCCCAGGCGCTGGCCTGGAGCAAGAGGGTCCCCGCCGAACCGGGCATGATCGGCTATTGGCGGCGGCTGGCGCAGGAGGCGATGTGAGGGGGCGGGGCGAGCAGCCGAGTGCACCGAAGCGCGAAAGAGAAGGGCCTGGACATCGCACAAAAAGGCAAATGAGTGCATGTCACCGGAATCCGCGCCCTGGACGCGGCCCGGCGCGATCGTCTCGCGCCGGATGCGGCCGTCCGGAACCACGCCCCATTCCGCCACTTGAAGCGCGGGGTCGATCAGTTCGCGCGAGTCTCGGCCTCGTTCATGGGCAGTGTCTCAGTTTGAACGCGACTTGATTCGCGCAGGCGCGCCGGCGAGGGCAGCGCCCGCGCTGTTGCGGAGACGCACAGGTTTGTTTTAGCGCACCTCTTCGTAGCCTCATCCCTTCGAGATGATATTATTAGTGTGAATCCTACAACCGCGGGCTTTAGGCGCCGACCGAAGGCTTCGGCGCAGAGGCAAGGACGGAGAGAGCATAACCACCATCCGCATCGCGAACGAGACGAAGCCACCGTCCGGTTACGTTCTGAGCTTTGAATTCCGCGGACAACACCGGGCCGAGGTGTAATTCTGACGTATAATTCCCTTGACCAAACTCGCGCCCTTTTTCGTAGCTGATTTCAATGCCGATTGTCCCAAGGGATTTGCCTAAGAAATCGACTTCGAACGGTACGAAGCTGTGTTCTCTTTTTTTTGCCTTTTGCTTTAAATCAACAACCCAAGTGGCCGACTTGAAAAAGTCATAGCGGAAGTACGTCTTGGAATCGATCGGGTGTCCTGCCTTTACCAAGGTAATCCCGCCCCGCTGCTTACCCGTCGGCTTTCGTTGTGCATCTGAAGCGCTTAGTTGCTTAAGCCACTGGTCTGGCGGGCTTGCAGCTGATGCTGCCGTAGCCGTTGCCTTCGGTGGCGTAGCAGCCGCCGGAGCCAGCAGCTTCGGAAGCGACAAAAGCGGTTTCAGATTTGCAGTGGGGGAAGGCTCCGTGTTTTTTGACGCTGCGCTTTGCGACGGCGGAGGAGGCGGAACATCCAAGGTGCCTGATTTCACCAGAGCATCAAGGTCTGAGGATTTAGAGATGAGATTAAGTCCTGCGGGAAGTATGGCAAACCACCGGTCGATCGCTTTTTTTATCTTTGCAAGCACCTCAGGGTGATCGCCGTCCTTTGTATCAAGAATAACTCCAGCTTCTATGTTGAGAGAAGTTATGCCGTTTGCAGTCAGATTTCCAGAGCCCACGTAAGCAGCTTGCGACCCATCCTTGCGGACAACATGAATAGTTTTTGGGTGAAAGTAGGCGTTATCGAACTTCACGACGCCTAGCTCGCGACCCTTCCGCGGTGGACCTGATACGGCGAGCAATAACTCGATATCCGCTCGCAAGGTGCTGCCTTTATTGGAGCCAACGAGAAGCTTCAACACGCCATCTTCGTCCGCCAATATTTTCATAGTCGGCGCGAACAAGCCTAACGCTGCGGAATTAAAAAATCCCGTCTGCCATCGGAGCTCTCGCACCGAGGAATTCGGTCCGACCGCTGACTTTAGCCAACTTCCCAGGGCTTCGGCAGGATCCCGGCCGCCGGTATCGATGTAGCGCATCAGTCCGAATTGATCTAAGTCTCCGTCGCGCCGCAACCACTACTGCGATCCCCTCGAATTGGTTATTCCCTCGCGGACAAATGGTGTAGGATGGTGCGATATGATGATTCGGGGAGGCGGATTGCATGGGATCGACCGCACGGGCCGAGCCAGAGAAGGCCGCTCGTAGGTTGTCCGTCACTTTGACGCCCGAGCAGCACGACCAGCTTGCCCAAATAGCCCAGGATCATCGTGTATCGATCGCTTGGGTTGTTCGCGAAGCGATCGAGCGCCTGCTCAGCAATCCTGCGCCTTTGTTCCGTGCGCCAAAGCGTGAACTATGAAGCGCGCGACGTTCACACAGAAAGAAAAGATCGCCGTGGCAGCCGAACGCACGCACAGCGGACGTTTCACCGATCTTGACGCGGACAAGCTCAGAGGTGGCTATTACACGTCGCCCGCGATCGCCGAGTGGCTTGCGAATTGGGCCATCCGAACCCCCAATGATAGAGTCCTTGAGCCGAGCTGCGGAGATGGTGAATTCCTCGCAGCCGCCGTCCGTCGCTTCGCCGAGTTGGGCGTCCATAGTTCCGGCTTAGCCAACCTGATCAGAGGCGTAGAAATTTTCCCGCACGAAGCTGAACACGCGCGATCACGTCTTCGGTCCGCGATAGGCGCGCCCGCGCCTGACGTTGTCGAAACGGGAGATTTCTTCGGATGGTGGCAGCAGTCTATGCAACCAGCCTTCGAAGCGGTCATTGGAAACCCGCCCTTCATCCGATATCAGACCTTTCCGGAGCCGCATCGCACCCGGGCCATCGAGATCATGACGAGTCTCGGTCTAACGCCGAATAAGCTCACCAATATTTGGGTGCCTTTCGTCGTCGCGGCAGTGGCAACCCTGCGGCCGAATGGCCGCCTTGCGCTTGTATTGCCGGCAGAGCTACTTCAAGTCACATATGCAGCTCAGCTGAGGTCGTTTCTGACGGACCGCTTTCGACGCATCGACATCATTGCTTGTAATGAGTTGATTTTCGAGAACGCGTTGCAAGAAGTAGTTCTGTTGCTCGCGGACGGTGCACTGGAGAGTGCCTCCACTAAGAACGTGTGCCGTGTTGCGATGACAGAGACCAAGACAGTCGCCGATATCCTCAGCAAGCCGGCTGTTCAGGTGGTCGCCGCGTCTCAGGCCAAAACGATCAGCCACGACAACGAGAAGTGGCTAAAGTATTTCTTATCCGCGCGAGAGATCGAATTCATGCGCGAATTGAAGACTTCTAAGCTTGCTTCACCACTTTCCAAGCACGCCAGCGTCGATGTTGGAGTCGTCACTGGCAAGAACGAGTTTTTCGTCCTAAGCACCAACCAAGTTGACAATTTGGGAATTGAAAAATACACGATACCGCTCGTATCACGTTCAATTCAGTTGAAGGGTGCGCGGATAAACAAATCCGATTGGCAGGCGCTTGCCGACGCTGGGGACCGCGTGCACCTCCTTGACCTCGCGTCCCATACTAACGGGAGGTTACCCGCTGCGCTCACGCATTACATCCGAAAGGCCGAAACAAAAGGCGTCCATTCCGGATTCAAATGCTCAATTCGCACTCCCTGGTACGCTGTGCCGTCGATCTGGAATCCGGACGGGTTTTTGTTTCGCCAGATCTATGATTTTCCTAGGATGGTACTGAATCAGGCTGGTGCAACGTCGACTGACACGATCCATCGCCTGAGTTGTAAAGCCGGAAAGCCTGACCACGTAATTGCCAACACCTACACATGGATGACTGCCGCATCCGCTGAAATTGAGGGCCGAAGCTACGGCGGGGGTGTCCTTGAACTGGAACCGACTGAGGCGGAGCGACTTCTTATGCCTACTCAGCTCAACGGTGCTCTTGGACTCGCAGAGGTCGATAAGCTCACCCGCGCGGACCGTTTGGAAACGGTCTTGGAGGAAAATGCTAAGATCGTCCTTGTCGGTCATATGGGGTTGAGCAAACGCGACTGTCACATCCTGCGCGATGTTTGGATGAAGATGCGGGATCGGCGATTGGCTCGTCGGCGGCGTCCCCGTAAGGCATCCGCAGCAGCGAGCGTTTGACCGAGGCGGCTCTGTTACCGTCGCGCGCGACGCGACGGTTGAGCGGCTGGATCAACTACTACAGCCACTTCTACAAGTCGGCGCTATACGACAGTCTGCGCCGGATCGACTTCCATTTGAGGAAATGGGCACGCCGCAAATACAAGCGGTTCCGGCAGAGGCCGGAGGCCGCTCGGGAGTGGTTCGCCCGGATCATCAAGGCCAACCCAGCGCTCTTCGCGCATTGGCAGCTTCTATATGCAACACGGCTGGGTGCTGCGAGCCGGATGAACTGAGAGGTTCACGTCCGGTTCTGAGAGAGCGCGGCGGTGAGAGTCCGCCGCGCCACTCGACGCGTTCATGCGTTTCTCGCAAAGGCGCCCCGGCCATGGTAGGATTACAAACCCTGTCGCGGCACGGCATGGGAATAGCACCGGACCGGAAATGGCCAAACCGATCGTTTTCACTGTTGCGGCGATCTGGGACGCTGAGGCTGCGGTGTGGAGCGGAAGCAGCGACGAAATTCCGGCGGCCGCCGACGATCCGACGCTCGATGGCCTGATGAGGAAAATTTCGCTGATGGCCCTCGACCTCGCGCCGGACAATCATCCGGGCGTCGATCCCGGTTCGATTTTCATTCGGATTAACGCTCTGCGCGAAGCGCAGGCTGCGTGAGTGGCGCCGGCCTTCGACCGGCCTTTGCGTGACTTGTTGCGCGCCGCCGGGTGGCCGTAATTCACCGTAGTAACGCAATCCCTGCGATGTCGCGTTCTACGCCCGTTTTCTCGAGGTCATTGACGCGGCCTTTGCCTTCGCCGCCTTGCGCCGGGCGGCCACCCGCTTTGCCTGGGCCGCGTGCTCATGCAGCGCCTCAAATTTGGCGAACCATTCGTCACGGAGGCTGGTGTTGGCGAGCAAGTCGTATTCCGACAAATCGGCGGTCTCGACAAACCGCTCTGCTTCCGCGTCGGACTTGAACTCAGGAACGGGTTTCAATTTCTTGGGGGGGGCCATTTTCGGACTTCCTCTGCGGGAGCATATGGCGGCGCTGATTGGCCGGATCAACCATAGCTACCGATCGGGCGAACCATGCTGACGACGAGGCGCAAGCCGACCACGGCGGGCGAGATTCTGGTCGAGGCGTTCATGCAGCCCATGGGACTCACGCAGGCTGCATTGGCCGGCGATGGCCGTGCATGAGCGGCGTGGACCTCGCCCGAGCGTTCGGCGTCGCGCGTTCGTCATAGCTGCTTGACATGCGGCAGCATGTCTTCATCTTTTCCGCATGCCGGTCATGATCCAGATCCGCAACGTCCCCGAAGCGCTTCACCGTCGCCTGAAGGCGCGCGCCGCGCTCGCGGGCAAGTCGCTGTCCGATTACCTGCTCGCCGAGATTACCGAGGCGGCCGAGATTCCGACGGTCGAGGAATTGCGCGCCCGCCTCGCCGCCCGGACGCCGGTCTCTCCCTCGCCGGAGCCGGCGCTTGCCGTGCGCGAGGAACGCGAGGCGCGGTGATCGTCGTCGACGCGTCGGCTCTGCTTGAAGTCCTGTTGCGCACGCCGGCGGCTCCGGGCGTCGAGACGCGGCTGTTCGAGCCTGGCGAGACGCTGCACGCGCCCCATCTCGTCGACCTCGAGATCGCGCAGGCGCTCCGCCGCTACTCTGCTTCGGGCCAGATCTCCGCCGAGCGCGGCCTTGAGGCGCTGGACGACCTCGCGGCGTTTCGCTTGCGTCGCTGGCCGCATGAGCCGCTCATGCCTCGCGTCTGGAGCCTGCGCAACAACCTGACGGCCTAAAGACGCCGCGTATGTCGCGCTCGCCGAGGCCGTCGACGCGCCCCTCCTCACCCGCGACCGCCGCCTCGCTTCGGCGCCGGGGCTTCGGGCAAGGGTGGAAATGGCGTGAGGCGCTTTATCGCGAGCGCGCCCCCTCGCCCGCGAGGCGGGAGAGGACAGGCTTGCGAAGCAAGCCAGGTGAGGGCCGCGGGCAAACGCCGAGCCTCGGCGCCGCCCCTCATCCGGCCGGCTGACGCCGGCCACCTTCTCCCGCAAGTCGCAAGCGGGCGAAGGGATTCGCCCCCGCCTTCCGTAACTGGGGCAAATTTCCGGGCAGCGCTTGGGGCGTCGTGGCCGGGCTTGACCCGGCCATCCACGCAGAAGTGCCGCAAAATTATCCGCAGACATCAACGCTCTGTGCCGCAAAGATGAGTAAATTGAGTATCTTACAGAACTCCGCGGCAGCCCTCGGAACTCCTCGATAAACAGAGCCGCCTGGATGGCCGGGTCAAGCCCGGCCATGACGACTCCGCGGTCGCCTGGGAATTTGCCCCGGTGCCCGCCTTCCCCTTCCCGATTCGCCTGTTCGCGCGAGTTTCAAACGAGCCGGATCGGTCCCGGATATTTCGCCACCGCTCCATCGGTCGTCACCAGCGTCACGCCCTCCACCAGCGCCGGGGCGACGAGCATGCGGTCGAACGGATCCTCGTGGAGAGGGGCGGCAGGGTCGCGAGCGCGACCGCGTGCGCGCCTGAGACCGCGAGCTCGGCATCTTAGTCGTCCAGCAATTGTCGGCGAAGTGAACCGACGTCGATAAAATCACCGCGGCCGCGAGGAGAGGCGCGCTTGGACCTTAGCGAAGGCAGGCCCGTCGCATGATGCTCACGTTACGGGGCTCGCCACGGCGTCAACCGCGGAATCCAGCGCGGCACATTGGTCCGAAAGCTCTCGTACTCCGTGCCGAATGTTTGCTTGAGCGTCGGTTCTTCGATCATCACCACCCAGACATGAAAAAAAAGCCAGAGTAGCGCGCCGTACCAGAGGAGACGCCAGTCGCCAAACAAAAGGGCCTGACCAAAAATGACCGCGACGACCGCGATGTAGATCGGATTTCGCACGTAGGGATAAAGGCCAGTCACCACGAGCTTTTGTGGCGGCGCGATCGGGGCGGGCGTCCCCAGCCCCTCCAGCGCAAAACGGCCAAATAAATCCACAACTCCGGGCACTCCGGCAATGATCAACATAAGTCCGATGGCGCGGGTCAGTTCAAAGCCGGAAAAAGCCGGCCGGAACTCCCAATGTGTGATCCACCATGGGACGAACCCCGCCAGCACCAAGGGCGCGACGACGAAGAATAGAGCAGAGCCCAATACCGCGATCGTTTTTGGCATGGCGCCTCCTTCCCGTCCTGTCGCTAGGCGGTCGGCAAATTGAACCGTTGCATCATGGCGCCACGGCGAACACGTTGTGCCCATCTTCATCGGCCACGGCGCCAGCCCCGACATCGTGGCGCCGGCTCACGCACGCAAACAACTATCTTACCGTTAAATCGCGACGGCCCCTCGAAAGCGTCTCGACCAATCCCACCGTCCAGCACATCGGGCATCCGCGTAGCGCGACGAGGGCGGCAACGCCCGCGCCCAAGGATAGCCAAGGGTGCGCGGTCTGGTGGACGATGGCCCAAGCGAGTAGCGCCGCCGCAACTGCGCCGCGCATCAGGTGCGCGCCCAGGAAGGCGCTCCCGAACATGCCGACTCCACGAAAGTAATTCATGTGCTCTCTCGACCGCTGTCCTTTGTGCCGAGCAGGTATTCGCGCACCAATGCGCGGGCGCGGCGCAGGCGGCTTTTGGCCGCTTCGCGCGTCACGCCGAGCCGCCCGGCGATTTCCCCAATCGTCAGATCTTCGAGATCTCGCAGCAGCAGCACTTCGCGGTGGGACGGCGAAAGCGACTCGATCGCATTGACCAAGTCCATGCGTAACTCGTACGGCGGGACCTTTGCGAACTCGCGCAACTCTTCCAGGCTGGCGAGCTCCTCAACTCCGCGCATCAGCATCAGCGCCGGCAGCATGCAAAGGCGCGCGATGACGGTCACCAGCCAGCCGGCGAGTGCGACTGGACTGCGGATCGTGCCCACGCGCCGGTACACGACGATGAGTGCTTCTTGCACCACATCTTCGATGAACGAGGTGCGGTGGCAATGGCGCCGGGCGTAGCGTCGAATGTCCGGCTGCAGCGCCACCAATAGCTGTGTCAGCGCGTGCCGGTCACCCGACTGTGCCGCGAGCAAGAGATCGTCTGATACGCGCGCCAAGGCGGTCACCCCTTCAGTGGCTTGCGCCCGGCGATGGCGCAGGCAGGGCAATAGCCGAATACGCTGGTGACCAGCGTCACGACACCCGCGCCGCTGAGCAGTAGCCCGAGCGGAGAAGCGTGCAGCGCAACCACGCCGCAGATGACCATCAAGCCCCCGCCGATCAGCCTGGCCGCGCGCTCCCACCCGCCAACGTTCTTCCTATACCACATGGTTCTGTGCTCCGGTTGGTGACGCGCCGCTATGGCGCATTCACCCAGACAAGAGAGCGCAAACCCGGCGCCGGGGTCGCGGCACAAAAAAAATTGAGGGGGCGGCAGCTTCAGCAGGCTGGCGTGCGCGTCGGGCGCCGGCCTGGGCCGCAAGCGGGCGAAGGGATTCGCCTTCCCCTTCCCGATTCGCCTGTTTGCGCGAGACTTCGAGGTTGAGCGCGGCGGCGCCTCCGGCATCCGTCGGCGGCCGCTCTTCCTGCGCGCGCAGGAAATCGAGGATCGGCCGGACGTGCTGGGGATTTGCAGTGACAGTTACTCACGTTTTTTCGGCATCGCCGCGGGTGAGGCGCCTCGATGCAAACGCCATCGTTGCCGAATGTACCCAAGAGTGGTACATAGGTGCAAATTCCAGGGCGGCTGGATGATCGCGAGCTTTCGAGACGACTGGCTGCGCGCCTTATTTGTTGAGGACAGGAAGTCGGGGCGCATCCCCTCCGACCTCGAAAGCCGGCTCTTCCGCAAGCTCCAGATGATCGACGACGCGACGACGGATCAGGACTTGCGGGCGCCGCCCAGCAACCACTTCGAGAAGCTGCGCGGCAAACTGGCCGGCCTCCACTCGATCCGCGTCAACGATCAATTGCGGCTGGTCTTCCACTGGGACGGCGGCCGGGGCGAGGCCGAGGGCGTCTATCTCGACGACCATAGCTACCGATGAGGCGAGCCATGCTGACGACGAAGCGCAAGCCGGCCACGGCCGGCGAGATTCTGGTCGAGGAGTTCATGCAGCCGATGGGGCTCACGCAGGCCGCATTGGCCGCGGCGATGGGCGTGCAGCGCAAGCACGTCAACGAGCTGTGCAACAACCGCAGAAGCGTGACAGCGGCGACGGCTCTGATTCTGGCCCGCGTGTTCGGCAATAGCCCGGAGTTCTGGCTCAACGCGCAGCGGCGCAGCGACCTATGGGAGGCGATGCATAGCCCCAAGGAGCGGGAGCGGATCGAGCGCGCCAGACCGCTCAGCCCTGCGGCGTGACGCCCGGCGTACCATCCGAGGCCCTCGACGCGCCCCACCTCACCCGCGACCGCCGCCTCGCTTCAGCGCCCGGACTTGGGGCAAGGGTGGAAATGGCGTGAAGCGCCGCTATCGCGGGCGCGCCCCCTCGCCCGCGAAGCGGGAGAGGACAGGCTTGCGAAGCAAGCCAGGCGAGGGCCGCGGGCAAACGCCGAGCCTCGGCGGCGCCCCTCATCCGGCCGGCTGACGCCGGCCACCTTCTCCCGCAAGCGGGCGAAGGCATTCACCGCCGCCTTCCCCTTACCGATTCGCCTGTTCGCAAACGAGCCGGATGGGCCCCGGATATTTCGCCACCGTCCCATCGGTCGTCACCAGCGTAACGCCCTCCACCAGCGCCTGGGCGACGAGCATGCGGTCGAACGGGTCCTTGTGGAGGGGCGGCAGGGTCGCGAGCGCGACCGCGTGCACGCCTGAGACCGCGAGCTCGGCATAGCCGTTGTCGAGCAATTGTCGGCGCAGCGAACTGACGTCGATACGAAAATCGGCGCGGCCGCGAGCGGTCTTGATCGCCACCTCCCAGAGGGTGACGACGCTGAACGTGATTTCGTTGCCCGGGTCCTCGATAAGAGCGTTGGCCGACACGGGCAGCCTTTCCGGCTCCGCCGCGGCCCAAAGGAGGATGTGGGTGTCGAGCAGGAGCCTCACTCGTCGTCGCCGTAGAACGTCTTTTCGATTTCCTCCTGGTCCATCGTGTCGAAATCGTCGGGCACAGTGAACTGGCCCCGCATGAAGCCGAGGCGGCGCGGCGCGGCGGGCGCGTCGATCGGCACGACCCTTGACCAGCGGCTTGCCCGCCTTGGCGATGATGAACGGCTCGCCCTTTGCGGCGGCGTCGACGAGGCGGGAGAGGTGGGTCTTGGCTTCGTGAATGTTGACTGTGCGCATAGGCGGGATCACTGGACTTAGTTCACGGAACTTAGTTCATACGGACGTGACTGTCAAGGATTACAGGACACGCCCCGGACTTAGGAACGGGTTTCAATTTCTTGGCGGGGGCCTTTTTCGGACTTCCTCTGTGGGAGCGTATCGCTGATTGGATCAACCCTTGCGAACGCTTGACTCGCGCGGCGCCACGACGTCCAACCGCGCGAGCGCGTCCGCTTGCCTCAAGATGAAAAAAATTGGGAGGACGAGAGAATGCAATTCTATCTCAACGGCTACGCGCCGGGCGATCCCGACATACAGGCGGCCGACCCGCGCGCCGAGGCGCGCCCGGAGGCGCTGCCCGACGCCATGGACGTTCTCATCGTCGGCGCCGGCCCGGCCGGGATGCTGGTGGCCGCGCAGCTCTCGGCCTTCCCCGGCATCACGACACGCATCGTCGAACGTCGCGGGGGGCCTCTGCAGGTCGGTCAGGCGGACGGGGTCGCCTGCCGCACGGTCGAGATGTTCGACGCCTTCGGCCTGAGCGGGAAACTCATCCGCGAAGCCTATTGGGTGAACGAGACGGTCTTCTGGCGTCCGTCGCCCGAAGACCGCTCGAAGATCGTCCGAACCGGGCGCGTGCAGGATACCGCTGACGACCTGTCCGAATTTCCGCACGTGATCGTCAATCAAGCGCGCCTGCTGGGCTACCTCGAAGACTACATGCACAGATCGCCGTCGCGGCTTGTCCCCGATTACGGCTGGGCGTTCGTCGCCCTGACGGTCGAGCCCGCGGGCGATAGCCCCGTGATCGTCACGCTGGAGAATGCGAAGACCCGGGAGCAGAAGAAGGTCCGGGCGAAATATGTCGTCGGATGCGACGGCGCGCACAGCCGCGTGCGCGACGCAATCGGCGCTGTGCCGTGCGGCGACTTCGCCAACCACGCCTGGGGCGTCGTCGACATGCTCGCCGTCACCGACTTCCCGGACATCAGGCTGAAGGCGGCGATCCAATCGGCGGACGAAGGAAACATCCTGCTCATCCCGCGCGAGGGCGGCTACATGGCGCGCCTCTATGTCGACCTCGGCGAGATCGACCCGGCGAACCGCGAAGCGTTCCGGCTCACCACGCAGGAACACGTCATCCAGACGGCGCAGCGTGTGCTTCGCCCGTACACGCTCGACGTGCGCAACGTGGTGTGGTTCGCCGTCTATCAGGTGGGCCAGCGCGTCACCGACCGTTTCGACGACGTCACGGCGGACGAGGCGGGGTCTCGCCTGCCGCGCGTATTCATCGCCGGCGACGCCTGCCACACGCACAGCGCCAAAGCCGGCCAGGGCATGAACGTATCCATGCAGGACGCCTACAACCTCGGCTGGAAACTCGCCTCCGTCCTCGAAGGGCGCGCCAGGGCGGACCTGCTTCGCACCTACTCGGTCGAGCGTCAGGCGATCGCGCAGGGCCTCATCGACTTCGACAAGGAATGGTCGAAGATCATGGCCTCGCCGCCGAAGAATCCGGACCGCCCGGAGCTCGGGGGCGTTGATCCGGCGGAACTTCAGGCTTATTTCGTGATGTCGGGCCGGTACACGGCCGGCGTCGGGACGCATTACCCGCCGGCGACCTATCTGACCGCCGAGGCGACGCACCAGGCGCTGGCCGAAGGTTTCACGATCGGCACGCGCTTCCATTCGGCGCGCGTCGTGCGCCTTGCCGACGCCAAGCCGGTGCAGCTCGGTCACGCGGCCCGGGCCGACGGAGCGTGGCGCCTCTACGCCTTTGCCGACCCGAGCGGAGAAAGGCTGCGCGCGCTCATGGATCGCCTCGCCCGATCGGAGCGCTCGCCGATCCGGCGGTTCACCCCGCCCGGGGCGGATATCGACAGCGTCATCGACGTCCGCGGGATCTTCCAGCAAGGGCATCGCGACCTCAAGGTCGAGGCGCTGCCGTCGATGCTCATGCCGCGCAAAGGCCGGTTCGGGTTGGTCGACTACGAGAAGGCCTACACGCCCGACCTGAAGAACGGCCCGGATATTTTCGACCTGCGCGGCATCGACCGCGAGAGCGGAGCGATGGTCGTCGTCCGTCCCGACCAGCACGTCGCGAATGTGCTGCCGCTCGACGCATTCGACGCGCTCGCCGACTTCTTCGGGCAGTTCATGCTCGACCAGCCTGCGGCGCAGGAAACGATGCGGCGCTAATTAGGCGCGGGCCGCGAAGCCGCGCGTCCGCAGGAACTCAGGACCTGAAGAAACCGTTCAGTGCAGAAAGCGTTTCCTGTGGGTTCTCTTCGGGAAGAAAATGGCCGCATTCAATCGCTTTGAATTGCATGTTCACGCCTTCGCGCCGCCAGGTCGCCGGAACGTCGAAGAGCGCAGCGGTCGTTGGCGATTTGCTTCCCCACAAGATGAGCGTCGGGCAACGGATCCGGTCTTCAGCGTCGCTCGCGTCATGCTCGAGGTCGATCGAGGCGCCGGCGCGATAGTCTTCGCACATCGCAGAAAAGGCGTTCGGACTTCGGATGGCGTTTGCGTACGCTGTTTCGATCTCGGGGGGCGACTTCAGCAAACGCGCCATCCCCTTGATCCACACGTCTGCGTTTGGTCCCATCAACAATTCGGGCAGGGGCGCCGGCTGGATGAGAAAGAACCAGTGCCATAAATTGACGGCAACCTGGCGAGTTACATTGGCGTAAATGTGGGCTGTCGGCACGATATCCAGGATCGCCAGCTGGAGGACTTTCCCGGGATGGTCCTTGGCGAGCCTGCGCGAGACCCGCGCCCCGCGATCGTGTCCGGCCAGACAGAACTCATCGAACCCGAGCTTGCGCATGAGTTCGACCTGGTCCGTCGCCATCGTGCGCTTCGAATAGGCCGAATGATCGACCCCTCCAGGCGGCTTTGCCGACCCTCCGTATCCGCGCAAGTCCGAGGCGACAATTGTGAACCGCTCGGCCAGAGCCGGGGCGACTTCGCGCCACATGATGTGCGATTGCGGGGCGCCGTGGAGAAGGAGAAGCGGCGGCCCCTTCCCGCCGACGACAGCGTGGATGGAGGTCCCAAGGCAGTCGACCGAATGGGATCTGAATCCAGGAAAGAAGGGAGCCGCCTCGCCCGGAATCGAATCCAACTTACCCTCCAAAAACTACCTAGTCATTGCTAATTAGTTAGCACAGGCGCCGCTGCTTCCGCCATCGGTCTACTACGTCGGTTCCCCGATGTCCGTGCCCAGCGGCCGAGGTGAAGGTACCGCCGTTGTCGAGAATGCCGTTCGAGCGGTTGGTTATGATGGCGCACGGCCAACCTCCCCGCATCCACCTCTGCCACTGCCGCGCGGGTCGCCGGGACAATCTAGTCCGGGGACAGCCGTGGTGGAAGAATAGCGGTCTCGATGACCTCGATCCTGGCGGCTTTCGCTCGCTCGACCATGTCGGCTGTGCCGAGGCCGCCGGGAAACGCGATGACGAGCTCGGGATGCGCCTCTTCGATCATGCGCTGATTGCGCACGGAGCCGTCGTGCGTCCCTGCCCTGTGCCATTCCGGCAGGAAGTCCCACTCGAGGACGCCGTGCTCGCGCGCCCATTTCCCGGCAATGCGATCGACGCCGCGCGCCCCGCCGTGGATCAGGCGCTCGAATGGGCCGCGGGCGGCGAGCAAGCGATCCAACGTGCTCTCGACGAGTTCTTCGTCTCGCCAATCGCGTCCGCCGCAGACCAGGACTCTCAATGTCGTCGCCTCCAACGCTCCCGCGCGAGCGGCCGGGCTTGCCGATGGGTCGGGGAACGCAGTCTCAGTCTTAGACCAGAAGATACTCCCCAAGCCGCGCTCTGGGTCGCAATGACGGAGGCAGCCCGCACCCTTTGGCATGCTCAACTCGCAATGGCGACGCCCGGAAATCGGCGCTAGTCGGCCCCGCCCGTCAGCGTCCGCGCCGTCGCCTCGTCGGTCACCAGCGTGGTCGGCCGCAGGAGCTTGAGCGCGCCCTGGATGGCGCGAAGCTTGTGGGCGCCGCCGGCGGCGAGCACGCGTTGCGGGGCGGCTCGCACCGCGTCCATCGGGACCGACATCACCCGCTGATTGAGCGGATGGTCGATCACTTGCCCGTCCCGGTCGAAGACGTTGCACAGCAACTCGCCGACGCCGCCGCATTCGCGCATCAGCCGCCGGTCGGCCTCGCCAATCAATTCGAAGCGGGCGATGGTCGCGGCGTCGCCGAGCGAGCCGACGCTGACGACGACGGCGTCGAGCGCGTCGGCGAAGGCGTACACGGAGGAGAGACCGCAGCGCTCGATCAGCGCCGCCTTGGTCGTGGGACTGTCGACCAGCGCGGGCGCCGGTATGAGGTAGCAGTCGGCGTTGAAGGCGCGGGCGAAGGCGGAAGGAAACTCGGCCGGATTGTCGTGGGCGAAGTGGGTCACCCCGCCGACCAGGGAGACGACGCTGAGACCGCGGAGGGAACGTTCGCGCAGGTGCTCGAGCGAGCGGTTCAGCGTGCGCCCCCAGCCGAGGCCGATCTTCATGTCATTGCGCAGGAGTGACGACACATATTCGCCGAGCGCGGCGCCGATCGGCGGCGTCGGATCGGCGGCGGGCAGGGAGAGCGGCGCGACGATCGCCTCTTCCAGTCCATGGATCCGGCAGAGCGCGGCTTCGAGGCCGCCGAGCTCGGCCTGTCCGCGCGAGAGCGCGATGCGGACTTCCCCCAGCGCCTTCGCTTCCGCCAGCATCCTGACGACCGTCACCCGACCGACCCCGAGCGCTTCCGCAATCGCGCTCTGCGTCATTTCCTCGACGAAATACATCCAGGCGGCGCGTTGGCGCAGCCGCTCGCTGCGGCGAGGCGGACGCGGAGATTCCGCGGACGAAAAGACTTGCGCCATGAGGTTTCCGGGCCCCGTTGGTTGCTCAGGTCAGACTGTCGAAGAACGAGGCGGCGAAGATGATGAGCCCCGCGAGGAACGCTAACAGGACGAACCCCGCGACGACAACCCGTTCTTCCGTCCACGATCCGGCTAACGGCTTTGTCGCGTCTCCGGCGAAAGCCCGGGAGCCGATCTGCCTCGGCGCCACCGGCGCGGCGGGCGTCGCTTGCGCAACGCCGGGCGTAGCCGAGAGGCGCGGCTGCGGGCGCTTTTCCGCCGGCGTCGGGACGATCTCCGCCGCAAGCTTTCGCGGCGCGGGCCTTGACCCGCCGCCGGCCAACAGGACGAACACGGCGACGAGTGCGGGAGCCAGCGCTCCGAGCGCTGGCGCATTCGCGCCGATCCACGCGGAAACCAGCGGATCGGAGACCGCCATGCCCCCCGCGATCCAGCCGAGGAACGCCGCCCCGAGCGTCAAGATCTCCGGCGCGCGGCGAATGATCTGGCTCAGGATCAGGGCGCCGTAGGCGATGATCGGTATGCTGAGGACGACGCCGAGCGTCAGCAGCGCAAAATTGCCGCGCGCGATGGCGGCGAGCGCGACCACGTTGTCGAGGCTCATCGCCGCGTCCGCCAGCATGATGGCGGCGGCGGCGGAGACGAAATCGCCGGCGGAGGCGGCGGTTGGCGGCGCTTGCGGGTCCTCGGCGGCTCTTCGGGCGCTGACGTTGAGCGCGATGACGACGAGCATCCAAGCGCCGACGAGCTTGATCAACGGGGCCTCGAGCAGCGTGTTGGCGAACAGCACCATGCCGAGGCGAAGCGCAATCGCGCCGATTGCGCCGAGAAAGACGGCGCGCCGGGCGTCCGGGGGAGGCAGTCTGCGGCAGGCAAGCGCGATGACGATGGCGTTGTCGGCGCCGAGCAGCAGGTCGACAAAGAAGATCTGCAGCAGGAGAAAGAGCCAGGCGCCGGCGTCGATCACCGCGCGGCCTCGGCGAACGGGTCAGCGGCGGCGGTTCGCCGGAAGCTCACGGCTTCGGACTTTCCGGCGCCTGCATCGGCGGGCCTGATTTGAGCAGGCGCATGAAGTCCGCGTCGGGGCCTACGACCACCGTCGGCGCAGAGCCGGCGAGCGCGCCCTTGTAGGTCTCCAGCGAGCGATAGAGCGAATAAAACTCAGGATTTTGCGAGAAAGCGACGGCCAGCGTCCGGTTCGCCTCGGCGTCGCCTTCGCCGCGGGCGATCGCCGCCGCCCGCTGAGCCTCGGAGAGGATGACTGTCCGGTCGTGGTCGGCGCGAGCCTGGATCTGCTGCGCCCATTCGAAGCCCTGGGCGCGGAGCTCCTTGGCTTCCCGCTGGCGCTCCGATTTCATGCGGTCATAGATCGCCTGGCTGGTCTCGAACGGCAGATCCGCCCGATGGAAGCGCACCTCGTCGACCGCGATGCCGAGCGGCCGGGCCTTTGCCGCAACCTCGCTCCGGATGAGGTCGAGGATGCGGCCGCGCTCGTCGGTCAAGAGCGCCCGCAGCGGAACCTGTCCGAGCGCGCGCCGGGCCGAGGAACTGACCAGCTGCGCGAGTTGTGCGTTCGCCTCTTCGGGCGTTCGCACCGCTTGATAGAAGCGCAAGGGGTCGACGATGCGGTAGCGCGCATAGGGCTGCACCTCGAGCCGCTTCTGGTCGCCCATGATCGCCTGCTCGACCGGCGGCTCGAGCAAGAGCGAGCGGGTCGAAATGACATAGACCGAATCGACGAAGGGCGCCTTGAACTTGAGACCCGGGTGGTCGACGACGCCGATCGGGGCGCCGAGCCGCACGACGAGGCCCTGTTCACCTTCGTTGATGACGTAGATCGAGGATGAGATCAGGCTGAAGGCGAGACCCGCGAGCGCCAAGGCCGCCAGCCAAGGCCGGGGGATCATTTGGCGGCTCCGGTCGCCGGCGGCTGAGCCAAAGCTGCCGGCGGCGCGAGCGAAACCGGGGCCGGCTTGACCTCCGTCACCGGCATGAAGGGCACGACGCTCGAGACGCCTTTGCCGGATGTGTCGACGATCACCTTCGAAGCCTTTCGCAGCACCTCGTCGACGCTGTCCAGGTAGAGACGCCACGCGGTGACGTTCTTTGCCGCCTCGTAGCTTCGCAAGAGCGGCAGAAACGCGTCCGCTTCGCCCTCAGCGAGATTGACGACCTGCACCTTGTACGCCTCGGCGTCCTGGCGGATGCGCTCGGCGTCGCCGCGGGCGCGCGGCAGGATGTCGTTGGCGTAAGCCTGCGCCTCGTTGCGGGCGCGCTCCTGGTCGGCGCGGGCGCGCTGGACATCGTTAAAGGCGTCGATGACGGCGAGCGGCGGCTCGACCCGCTGCAACTGAACCTGGGTGATCTCGACGCCGGCATGCTCGTCGTCGAGCAGCTTCTGCAATAGCGTCTGCGTTTCGTCGGCGATCTGCTGGCGGCGGTCGGACATCGCGGCCTGGATCGGGGTGCGGCTGATGACGTCGCGGAGCGCCCCTTCCGCGGCGATCCTGACCGCGCGCTCGGGATTGTCGACCTTGAACAGGAAATCGCCGGCGTCGCGGACTTTCCAGAACACCGTGCAATCCGCCTCGACGATGTTCTCGTCGCCGGTCAGCATCTGGCCGCCGCGGTTCGACGAGACGCTCAAGGGCGCGCCGGCGGATGCGACGCCGAGCTGGACCTCATTGACCTGGGTCACCTTCGGCAGAAGCACCGTGTCGATCGGATAGGGAAAGTGAATATGCAGGCCCGGATTGGTCGTCGCGACCCAATTGCCGAAGCGCAGGACCACGCCCTTTTCGTCCGGCTGGACGCGGTAGAGCGCCGTCGACAGCCAAGCCGCGACGACGAGAGCGGCGAGCGCCGCGATCCCGCGCCGGTTCAGCCGCGGCATGCGGAAGACGTCGCCTAAGCTGCCCCGCGCCACGCCCCAGACGTCCAGCGGCGGCGGGACGCCCTCGAGCTCCTCGCGAGCGGCGTGGGCGTCAGTCTTGTCCAACAACCAGGCTCTCCTCGAGCATCATCCGCGCCCGCGCCCTCAGTTTCTCGCTTTCGCTCTTCAATTGGCCACACGCGGCAAGGATGTCGCGGCCTCGCGGCGTTCTGACCGGGCTCGCATAGCCGGCGTTGAACACGATCTCGGAAAAACGCTCGATCGTGTCCCAGTCCGAGCACTCGTACGGATTCCCTGGCCACGGATTGAACGGAATGAGATTGATCTTGGCCGGCAGCCCCTTGAGCAGGCGCACGAGCGCCCTGGCTTCGGCCGGACTGTCGTTCACGTCTTTCAGCATCACATATTCAAACGTGATGCGCCGCGAGTTGGACGCTCCGGGATAGTCGCGGCACGCCCGCAGGAGCTGCTCGATCGGATATTTGCGGTTCAGCGGCACCAGCCTGTCGCGCAGCGGATTGTTCGTCGCGTGCAGCGAGACCGCCAGCATCGTTCCGCATTCTGTGCCGAGCCGCGCCATCGCAGGCGCGACCCCCGAGGTCGAGACCGTGATGCGACGCTTCGACAGCGATAGGCCGTCGCCGTCTGTCAAAACGGTGATCGCGTCGCGCACGGCGTCGAAATTGTAAAGCGGCTCGCCCATGCCCATGAACACGACATTGGACACTGCGCGGATCCCCTCGCCCGACGGCACGAGCCCGTCGGTCGGCGGCGCGCCGCCCGGGAAATCGCCCAGCCGATCACGGGCGACGAGAACCTGTCCGACGATTTCCGCCGCTGTCAGATTGCGAACGAGAGGCATCGTGCCGGTATGGCAGAAGGAGCAGTTCAGCGTGCAGCCGACCTGGCTCGAGACACAGAGAGTGCCGCGATCTGCCTCCGGGATATAGACGCACTCGATCTCGGCCCCGCTATCGTGGGCATGCGCCGGAGCCATCCGCATCAGCCATTTGCGCGTGCCGTCGGCCGAAACCTGCTCGGCGAGGATATCCGGACGCGCGAGGTCGCAATTCTCGGCGAGCCGGTCGAGGAGCGGTCGAGCGATATTACGCATCGCCGAGAACTCGCTCACCCCGCGGTGATAGATCCAGTGCCAGAGCTGCGAAAGGCGCATGTTTTGCTCGCGCTCCGAGACCCCGAGCGCGGCGAGGGCGGACAGAATCTCAGGCCGCGTCGCCCCCGCGAGGCGCCTTGGCGCACAGCCCTCTGCATGAGAAACGGCAGGGATCATGCCGGGGGCTTCTATCATGTGGCGCCGGTGGCGGCCAATGGCCTATTGTCGCACGCGGGATGTGTGCAGGGGTGGGCGTGCCAAGGTTCGGCCCCGATTGGCGGATAGCCCTAGGCCGAATCGTTATCGCTGAAGCTGGAGCGACTTTATGCAACGACGAGTCCTGAAAGCCTTGGCCTTCGCCGCCATTGCGTTCGCCACCGCACCCGCGAACGCCGCCCAGTGCGGCGACAACCCTGAGGGCTTTCGGGCTTGGCTCGAAGACTTCAAACAGGTGGCGATCAACGATGGCGTATCGCCGGATGTGGTCGACAACGCCTTGTCGACAGCCACATTCGACCGCTCGGTTCTGTCACACGACCGCGGGCAGGGCGCGCTCCAGGGCAACTTCGCCAGCTTCGCCGCGGGCCATATCACTCCCGGCCGGATCAAGCGGGGCAAGATGATGCTGCTTGCCTACGCCGAGCCGCTGCAGCGAATCGAACAGCGCTTCGGCGTCCCGGCGCCGGTGCTGGTGGCGATCTGGGGCCTCGAGACCGATTTCGGGGCGGGGCTCGGCAATTACCCGACCTTCAGCGCGCTGGCGACGCTCGCCTATGATTGCCGTCGCGGAAATCTCTATCGCGCCGAGCTGATCGACGCGCTGATGATCGTTCAGCGCGGCCTCCTCTCGCCCCAGCAAATGCGCGGCGCGTGGGCGGGCGAACTCGGCCAGACCCAGTTCATGCCGTCCGCCTACCTCAAGTACGGGGTATCGTCGAACGGCGGCCGCGGCGGCGACCTGATGCGCAATTCGGCCGACGCGCTGGCGTCCACCGCCAATTTTCTGAACGCGCATGGCTGGCAACGCGGGGCGAAGTGGGACGAGGGCCAGCCGAACTTCGCCACGCTCCTGGAGTGGAATAGCGCCCCTGTCTACGCCCGGACGATCGCGCAGTTTGCCGACAGGCTGTCGGAGTAGCCGGCCTGGCGGTCACCCGCCGAACACGTCGTTCGTCTGGGCGGTCACGCGGACGAAGCTCGTGCGCTTGGGGACTTCCTTGAGGTGCGCCGCGCCGATATAGGTCATCATCGAGCGCACGCCGCCCATGATCTCGCCCATCGTGCCATCCACCGGACCTCGGTAGGGGGTCTCGACCGACTTGCCTTCGGCGGCGCGATAATGGGCGACGCCGCCGGAATGTTTCTTCATCGCCGTCTCCGACGACATGCCGTAGAACGTCATGCCGACTGGCACCTTCTCGCCCTCGCGCTCCTCGTAGCGGATGTCGCCGTCGCATTCGTCGTGACCGGCCAGCATGCCGCCGAGCATGACGAAATCGGCCCCGGCGCCGAACGCTTTGGCCACGTCCCCCGGAGCGGTGCAGCCGCCGTCGGCGCAGACCTGCCCCTTGAGCCCGTGCGCGGCGTCCGCGCATTCGATGATCGCGGAGAGCTGCGGATAGCCGACGCCGGTGACCCGGCGGGTCGTACAGACCGAGCCTGGGCCTATGCCGATCTTGACGATATCCGCCCCGGCGAGGATCAGCGCCTCCGTCATGTCGCCGGTGACCACGTTGCCGGCCATGATGACGGCTTCCGGATGATCGTCGCGGACCCGCTTGACGGTCTCGACGAACTTTTCGGCGTAGCCGTTGGCGACATCGAGGCAAATGAGCCGGACGGGCGTGGACTTTGCGACGGCCGCGAGCTTCTTTAGGTCCGCGGCGGTGATGCCGAGGGAGTAGAAGGCGTGCGCGCCATCCGCCGAAACGAAGAATTTAACCAGCTCGGGCTCGGGATAATGCTTGTGCAGGGCGGTCAAGGCCCCATGTCTGCCGAGGGCCCGCGCCATCGCCACGGTGCCGGTCACGTCCATATTGGCGGCGATCAGGGGAAACCCCTTCCACTCGCTGCCGGTATGCAGGAAGCGGAAGGACCGGTTCAGGTCGACGGCGCTGCGCGTATGGAGGGTCGAGCGTTTGGGTCGAATCAAAACGTCCTTGAAATCGAGCTTGACGTCGGTTTCGATGCGCATTGCAGTTCCAGCTTGATGGGGAAGGCGGCCGTCGCCGTTTCGTCATCGATCTATCACAGCCGGGCGCGGAGGCGTATTGGGAAGGGCGCCAAGGAGACAGGACAATGACGGACGAGCTCATATTCTACACCCACCCGATGTCTCGCGCCCGCATCGTGCGGTGGATGCTGGAGGAGGTCGGCGAGCCGTATCAGACGAAAATCCTTGAGTTCGGGCACTCGATGAAGGGACCTGATTATCTGGCGGTGAACCCGATGGGCAAGGTTCCGGCGCTGCGCCACGGCGACATCGTGGTGACCGAAGCGGCGGCGATTTGCGCCTATCTGGCGGACGCCTTTCCCGCCGCGGGCCTCGCGCCGCCGCCGGGCTCGCGCGAACGCGGCCCCTACTATCGCTGGCTCTTCTTCGGCGCCGGCCCGGTCGAGGCGGCGGTCATGGACAAGGCGCTCGGCTTCGAGATCCCGCCCGAGCGCGAGGGAATGGTCGGCTACGGCAACATCGAGCGCGCCCTGGCTGCTGTGGAAGGCGCGCTCTACCGCACGGAATATATTGCCGGCGACCGCTTCACCGCGGCCGACGTCTATGTCGGCTCGCAAATCGGCTGGGGCATGATGTTTCGCGGCATCGACAAGAGGCCGGCGTTCGAGCGCTACTGGGCGCTGATCAGCGCCCGGCCGGCGGCGGTGCGGGCGAAGGCGATCGACGATGCGATCGTCGAGGAGCGGAAAAAAGCAAGCTGACGGCCGGGAAGGCAAGCGCCATGCGACTGAAGGGCAAGACCGCGCTCGTCACAGGCGCCGGTCAGGGCTTTGGCTTCGGCATCTCCGAGATTTTCGCCCGCGAGGGCGCCAAGGTCGCCTGTCTCGACATCAGGCCCGACGTGGCCGAGGCGGCAGCCAGGCGGGTCGGCGACGGCGCGATCGCCATCACCGCCGACGTATCGAAGCGCGAGGACGTCGAAAGCGCGGCCAAGGCCACGATCGAGGCCTTCGGCCGGGTCGACATCGTGGTCAACAACGCCGGCACGACCCATCGCAACAAGCCCATGATGGAGGTCGAGGAGGCGGAGTTCGTCCGCATCTTCGCCGTCAACGTGAAGTCGATCTTCCTCACCGCCCAGGCCTTCGTGCCGCACATGCGCGAAAAGGGCGGGGGCGTCTTCATCAATGTCGGCTCGACCGCGGCGTTGCGCCCGCGTCCGGGTCTTGCCGTCTACAATGCCTCGAAGGGCGCGGTGCATGTCCTGACGAAGTCGATGGCGATCGAGCTCGCGCCCGACAGGATCCGCGTCTGCGCGCTCGCCCCCGTGGCCGGCGAGACGCCGCTCCTCGCCATGTTCATGGGCGAGGATACCCCCGAGAAGCGAGCCGCCTTCCGCGCGACCGTTCCGCTCGGCCGGTTCTCGACGCCGCACGACATCGGCGCCGCGGCGCTCTATCTCGCCAGCGACGAAGCCGCGTTCCTGACCGGCGTCGTGCTCGAGATCGACGGAGGGCGGTGCATCTGAGGGCGCCGTCCGCCGCTTGACCCGTCTCTATCTCGCCAACGTATTCGCTGCTTCCCGGCGGCGCGAGGAAACGAAGTCCGATTGGCTCTCCATTTGCAGTAGCTTTTTTCCGAATCCGACGGAAGTATTGCATCGATCTGGCGGAAATGATGTATGCGCCAAATCTATTCAACTCGCCAAAATAGTCCGAACTTCAAATGGCGTTTACTAAAAACTTCGTAATCCGCCATCGTCTCGGCGAAGTCTTGCTTTAAGGCCGCTGCCGTGGGCGAGGAGAGGAGTACGGAAATGACACAGCATGCGCTTTACGTCCAACTCGAAGCCAAGCCCGGCAAGGAGCAGGAGGTCGCCTCTTTTCTGTCCAGCGCCCGCTCGATGGTGAACGACGAGCCGGACACGACAGCCTGGTTCGCCATACGGATGGGTCCAACCACCTTTGGCATCTTTGACGCCTTCGCCAACGAGCGTGGCCGGGAGGCGCACCTTCAAGGCAAAGTGGCATCTCAACTGATGTCCAAAGCCTCGCAGCTGTTCACCAAGGCGCCGGAAATCCGACGGGTCGACGTGCTCGCCGACAAGCTGCCCCACTGAGCGCTTGCGTTCGGCACGCTAATTCGGCGCGCCGTGAGGAGCCATGATGACAAGGCGCGGCGGAGCCCTCCGCCGCGCTTTGACCGTCCAGCTTGGGCAACGTTCACTCTATCGCGAAGAACGCCCCGACCTCGGCCTCGAGCCCCGGCGGCTCGAGCCGGACGAGGCCATCGCGCAGGATGCGCGTCTCGATCGCGCCGGCCCCGCCTCGCTTGTGGTGAATCATGACCTGGCGGTCGGCGTCGAGAATAAGATAGTGCTCGACGCTTGAAAGCGAGAAATAACCGTCGAGCTTCACCCCGTGATCGTCCCCCGCCGTGCTCGGCGAGAGGACCTCGACGACGATGACCGGGTTCGGGATTTCCATCGTGCCAAGGTAGGGCGGAGACGGGCAGACAACGAGCGCGTCCGGCTCGAATGCGGTTCGAGCCGTGATCCGAACAGTCATACCGTCCGGAAACATCCTGCAAGGAAGGCCGCCGCGCTTGATAGCGGCCTTCAGCGACTCCTGCGCCGCATATTTCGTCAGCGCATGCGCCGCGCGCTCCGGCGACATCAGCACCGGCCGACCATTGCGCAGCTCCCAGCGGCCGTCGCGGCCATCGGCCCAGGAGAGGAACGCGTCGACATCCATGTCGCTTTTTGCGATGTCCGACATGGTCTCACACTATCATTGGCGCCTTTGTCTGCGAAGCGGCTTCGTTCATTGCGCCCAGGCTTAACGCCGCTAGGAACTTCGCCGAAGCCATGTTAGGCAGCCGCGCCATGCGGCGGCTGGCGGCCGCGCGTCTGGCGAAGGATGACCGGCTATGGCAAGCGTGGAGACGGGCTTTCCCGAGGGGCTTGCCTTCGACGACGTTCTGATCCGTCCGGGCCTGAGCGCGATCATGCCGAGCGCCGCCAATGTTGCGACCCGGCTGACCCGCACCATCCCGCTCAACCTGCCGATTATCTCCTCGGCCATGGACACGGTCACCGAGGCGAGGCTCGCCATCGCCATGGCGCAGGCAGGCGGCATCGGGGTCATCCACCGCAATCTCGATCCGGCCGATCAGGCCGAGGAGGTGCGCAAGGTCAAGCGGTTCGAGAGCGGCATGGTGGTCGATCCGATCACCATCTTCCCCGACGCGACGCTCGCCGACGCGCTCGCCCTCATGCGCCGCGCCTCGATCTCCGGCATCCCGGTGGTCGAGCGCGGGCCGGACGGGAAGCTGGCCAAGCTCGTCGGCATCCTCACCAATCGCGATGTGCGCTTCGCCGACAATCTGCGGCAGCCGGTGACGGAACTCATGACGCGCAAAGTGGTGACCGTCGGCGAGGGGGTCAGCCACGAGGAGGCGCGCCGGCTTTTGCACCAGCACCGGATCGAGAAGCTCGTGGTCGTGGACGAGGCCGGACGCTGCGTCGGCCTCATCACGGTCAAGGACATCGAGAAGGCGACCGCCCATCCGAACGCCGCGAAGGACGCAGACGGGCGATTGCGCGTGGCTGCGGCGACGACAGTCGGCGACAAGGGGTTCGAACGCGCCGAGCTCCTCATGGCGGCGGGCGTCGACTGCCTCGTCGTCGACACCGCGCACGGCCATTCCGAACAGGTGCTGCAGCAGGTGCGGCGCATCGAGCGGGCGACCAACAAGGTCTCGGTCATCGCCGGCAATGTGGCGACGCGCGAAGGGGCTCAGGCGCTGATCGACGCTGGGGCCGACGCGATCAAGGTCGGCATCGGGCCGGGCTCGATCTGCACGACCCGGATTGTCGCCGGCGTCGGCGTGCCGCAGCTGACCGCCATCCTCGAAGCGGCCGAGGCCGGCCGCGCCGCCGGCCTGCCGGTCATCGCCGACGGCGGCATCAAATATTCCGGCGACCTCGCCAAGGCGATCGCCGGGGGGGCGGACAGCGTCATGATCGGCTCGCTGCTCGCCGGCGCGGAGGAGAGCCCGGGCGAAGTGTTTCTCTATCAGGGCCGCTCCTACAAGAGCTACCGCGGCATGGGCTCGCTCGGCGCAATGGGGCAGGGCTCGGCCGACCGCTACTTCCAGCAGGACGTCAAGGATCAGCTGAAGCTGGTGCCGGAGGGCGTCGAAGGGCAGGTGCCCTATCGCGGCCCGGTCGGGGCGATCATCCACCAGCTCGCCGGCGGCTTGCGCGCCGCCATGGGCTATGTCGGCGCGGCGACGATCCCCGAGTTCCAGGAGAAGGCGCGCTTCATGCGCATCACCAGCGCCGCCCTGCGCGAAAGCCACGTCCACGACGTGGCCATCACGCGCGAGAGCCCCAACTATCACCCATCGGAAGTGTAGGCGGTCGGCGCCGGGATCGTCGCCTTTTGCCTCCGGACGCGGCTCAGGCGCGCCAACAAGAAAGTTCGGCGTTGCCACGGGCGGATCTCGTCCCTCAGCTTCCCGTCTTGCTCACGAGCACGAAGCCCCTCGTCTTGTTTCCGTTGTCGGGATCGGTCGTGTTCATGGCGTTGAACAGATCCGACGCCGTCGCCCAGACGGGCGGATATTTGTAGCGGGCGACATCGAGCATGAGGAAGCGGTCGGCCGCCGTGTCATAGGCGGCGAGCGGGGAGATGTGACCATATTTCTGCTCGCCGAGCGCCGTGCGGAGAAAATTGACGATGACATAATGCCCGGGGCTGGCAAGCGCCTCGCGCGCCTTTGCGCGAAACTGGTCGAGCGAACTGTCCGCCGCGTGAACGACTTCGACGGCGACGGGATGGAGGGCGAGGAGCGCGCCGAGCTGATCCAGCGTCATGCCGCGGTGCAAGAGAAGATCGCGCGGCCGGATCAGGTCGGTCTTTTCGTTAAGCGCGTTGTCTTGCGTGAAGGTGTGGAAAGGCTCGTATTCGGGCGCGTCCGGCGCCGGGACGCCAAGAGCGTTCAACACCATGACCATGCTGGCGACGCCGCAATAGGACTGGGTCTTCTGGGTCACGAAATTCGCGGAGAGCGGCAGGAACGCGGCCCGCACGTCGCTGTCGAACAGAAGTTTGGCGCCCGCGTCCGAACTCGACGCCGATCAAATTCGGCGGCAGCGGCAAAGTCTCGGCGTGGCCGCCCGCGGCGGCGAGCATTGCGCTGAAAACAAGGGCGAGAAGGCGCAATCTCATTCGCGGGCCGGGAACGACATCAGCGCGAGAAATAGCAGATTGCTGCGGCGCAAGAAAGCGCCGGGAAATTGGGAAAAAACGCTACCGCCTTGACGGCTGGGGGGACGCCGCCCCAGAGCCGCCGCCCTGGAAGGAGGCGTCCCGGAGGAGCGTTCCAAAAAATTCCGGCCTGAGCTAGACCCTCGGACGAACGTAGCTCATGACCGTCGCGCTCAGCGAGGTCCCCGTCAAAATCAGCGTCGCGCCAAGGGCGATGAGGGCCGCAAGGGTCAGCACGACCGGATGCTCACCCGCAACCGCGATAATGCCGAGCACGATCGCGGCAAGGCCGGCGAGCGAGAGCGCGCCGGCGGACTCCGCCGCCATCGCGTTAGCGAGGACCGCGCCGCCGCCAACGGGCTGACCCTCCGGCTGCACAACCGCTTTCTTCAGCTGGTGCAGTTGCCAGACAGAGTTGCTGCTCAGCACCATCGCTCCGCCGAAAGCGATCAACGCGACCGAGGTCAATACGACAGACGCGATTCCGAGGAGCGCGAGTATGCCCAGCACGATCCCGGCCGCGCCCACCAGGAAGTGGGCTGACAGCCCGCTCCCTCCAAAACTCTCCGGGGCGACCCCGATGGGCAGCGTGGCGCTGGCATATTCCGACAACATCGCGCCTCCCTCGACCAGCAGGGCGACGCCAAAGACGATCGTGGCGATAGCCACCATCGTCTCGGGCCTCACCCCCGCCAGCCCGACGACCGCGAGGGCGACGGTGGCGATTCCACCGATCGCGTCGACAAAGCCGCCGTAAGCCGCTGTGTCCCGCGGCATGCGTTCCGTTACGTTCATAGCCATGACAAAACTCCATACAAATGTGGTCCGAATCGATGCCGACCTCTCGGACGTTTTCCCGCACCGATTCTTGGTTGATTGACAGCATAACCAAAGGGCGCGCGGAAAGTTCCTTGCCCCTGGCCAGAAAAGGCTCCCAGAACTGAGTTTTAGCGTGCGACGTTAAAGATTGAGTCGAACGCCTGTTAGCGTGCGATGTTAATCAGGATAGACGCGGCTGCACGCCCGCCTAAGCGACAGCATCTGTTGCCTTGGAGGCTTAATCGAAGCCCCCCAGCGGCCATAGCCAAAAACAGTTGAGAGGCTACCCGCGGGAGATGTGCACCAAGCTCAGAGCGAATCTATCGGACGATGGTATCGCCGATACCTTTGGATTGCGCAGAGCGATGAGTGGCTCCGCTCTCGTGGCTCCCACATCGCTTCCCCCCGCAGGAGTCCCACGTTAACGATCAGGCGGGGTCCGATGGGTCGCTGCAAGGAACGCCGCTTTCGAGTCGACCAATCCCAAAGTGTCGATGACACCATCGTGCAATAGATTTGTCGTCACGTTTATGGCACCCAGACAGAACGGCGACTGGAGGACCCGGGGCGGGAGTCTTCGCCGCCAGGGTATGGAGGCTGCGTTATCGAAGTCGATCGGGGTCTTGGCGACAGGGATCAGGGATCCGGCGGTGGCGCGTGACTTTTATACTGTCAGATGACCAAAAACGGCAAAGAGCGGGCAGAATATTCAGGGGACGGGTGAGCGTTGCGTTTTTAGCGGCAAGTCACGGTTCATTACTAAAGCACGCTGCCATCTGGCGTACAGAGGATCGGCTATGAGCCAAGTCCAAGTCGAGCAGAAAACCTATCGGATGCCGCCGCAGGATGGGTTTACGGTCGCACATTTTCTCACCGTCGCCGACATCGAACGGTCGGCTCGGTTTTACGAATCGGTTTTCGGAGGTCGCATCCTCAGCAGAGGCGACAGCAGCGGCGCGCCGGGGTACATCCAGATCGCGAACACATGGCTCATCGTCAACGTCGGGGGTGGTCCAACGCCCGACAAACCATCGGTCACGCTCAGCGTCCCCGCCGACCCCGATTCAGTCAGCAGCTTTATGAATATCCGGGTTGCAGATATTCAGGCGTGCTATGAACTATGGCGAAGTCTAGGAGCCGGGTTTATCACAGAGCCAAAGGACAAATACGGCGAGACGCGATGCTACATTCGTGATCCTGATGGTTATATTATAGAAGTCGGGCAAAGCAAGCCGGGCTTCACTTACGGCTAAAGGGCGCGACAAGGACGGCGCAAACCAAATCTGGAAACGGTCCGGCGAATGGTATCAACCCAGCGGCCAAGCCAAGCGGAACAGGTTGCATGGAATGTTTGGCTCTGGGCGGATGGTGGTTGCATCTTCGCAGATGCGCCGAATGCGGTCACATCGGCTGCTGTGATAGTTCGCCAAATCAGCACGAATCGAAGCATAACGCCGCTACAGGTCACCCGATAATCGCGAGCTTCGAGCCTGGCGAGCAGTGGTTTTACGATTATCGCACTGAAGAATTCTTCACCGGCCCGAAGCTTCGCGCTCCTCACTCGCATCCGTTGGATCAACCGGCGCCGGGACCGGCCGGAGCGGCGCCTTCCAACTGGCAGGAGCTGCTTCACGAATAGGCTGCGGCTCTTTGGCGCGGCCGCAAGCCAGGCGGTCAGATCTCGGCACCAGGCTGTTGCAGCTGGAGGCGGCTTTGACGGACAGACAGATTTAAGCGATGCGGTATTTCACGGTCGTAACGACGAGAAAACAGGGTGCGAGGCCGATGCTATGATAGACGGCATCAACGATGAGGTCATCCTTGTGGCCCGTCTTCTTCTCGCGACGCTATTTCTGATTTTCGGCTGGAGAAAGCTGAGGGACTATTCGGGCACCGTAAGTCAAATGGCGCAGCTTGGCGTCCCGACGCCGGTCCTGGCTACTGTCGTAGCGATCTTCATGGAGCTTCCGGTTGCGTTCGCGGTCGCGGTGGGCGCGTTCACGCGTCCTTCGGCCGTACTCCTGGCTTTGTACGCGCTAGGGACTGCGCTTATTGGGCATCGCTATTGGACCGTGAAAGGAGCGGATTATGTGGACAGCCTAGATGGCTTTTACAAGGACCTCAGCATTATGGGAGGCTTCTTGTTGCTGTACATTACAGGCGCGGGAAAATATTCGATCGATGTATCGTAACCTATTTTGTATTCGGCCAACGATGCAACGTTGCATCGTCTGTGCCGGGCGCCAGACATGTGGTCGAGTTTTATGACTCGGACGGGGGAGACCGAACGGCCGCGCGATCGCCGTAAATCTAGTCGCGTCCTCGCCTCAAGGGCTGTACCAAGGGAGAAGGTCATGAAAGCGCTGATGGTTATCACATCCCACGACCAGCTGGGAAACACGGGACGAAAGACAGGCTTCTGGCTCGAAGAGCTCGCAGCCCCCTACTACGTTTTCAAGGACGCCGGCGTCGAGATCACGCTCGCTTCCCCGAAAGGCGGCCGTCCGCCGCTCGATCCCAAAAGCGACGAACCCGGATCCCGTACCGAGCTCACGATCCGGTTCGAGAAGGACGCAGCTGCGGAAGCTCAGCTCGATAAGACCGTTCGCCTCGACAGCGTCAAGCAAGAAGACTTCGACACCGTCTTCTACCCGGGCGGCCACGGCCCGATGTGGGATCTTGCCGAAGACGAGCATTCCATCAAACTGATCGAATCCTTCATTGCCGCCGGGAAGCCGATTGGCATCGTGTGCCATTCCACAGGGGCGCTGCGTCATGTCAAGACAACGGATGGCAAATTTCTGGTTCAAGGCAAGGAAGTTACCGGCTTCACCGACGGGGAGGAGGAAGAGATGGGCCTCACTAAAGTTGTGCCCTTCCTTGTTGAGGATGAGATGTTGAAACTGGGCGCCGTCTTCTCGAAGGTGAAGGACTGGGGGGTTCACGTGGTCAGCGACGGCTTGCTGATCACGGGACAGAATCCAGCTTCCTCCGGTCCGGCCGCGAGGACGCTGATGGCGGCGGTAAAGCAAAAGGCCGCAGCGGCTACCGCCGCTCGGGCGTCGTAGATTCGATATCCAGTCTAGCGACTGCTGAATTCTCTCGAACGCGGTCGCGGCCTGCCCCCGGGGAGGCGCTGTCGATGGGTGCCTCGCCTACGGAATTGGCGCTTCGAGAGGCCTGAAGCAGAAGCAGATCACTCTGGCTCCGGTCATGGCGGCTCGCGGACGGGACCGGGCTAACGCGAGCGTTCTCTCAGTCGTGGAAATCCGCCAAATCCACGGAGTGACGCAAAATATCGGGAGCGCCGCGATGGTTCGAACTCACCAGCCGGGCCAAGAGGTCTTCAAGTCAATTCTGCCGGAAGATATCGCCTGGAAGCCGTTCCCGGCATTTCCGGCATCGGCCCGACTGGCTGTGGTTGTTGGAGACCCTGCTCAACCGGGACCTTACTTGACCAGAGTCAAGGTGCCCTCTGGGGTGAAGCTCATGCCGCACAGGCACCCTGAGGATCGAGTTTACACTGTCATTTCTGGCGTCTTTTACATCGGCTTAGGCGACCGATTCGTTGCGGAGAACCTCAAGGCATATCCACCCGGCAGCGTTGTCGTTCTGCCTGGCGATACGTGGCACTTCCACTGGGCCAAGTCGGGCGAGTACGTCACGCAAATAACGGCCAACGGTCCGTTAGGCCTCGAATACAAAGAGAGTAAAGATGATCCAAGAAACACAGCTCAGCCGCACTCCTGAGTGCGACGCCGACCGACCGGCCAGCTGTTTATACTCGACGTCCGCGACGACGACCTATCACCGCATGACGGTCGATGGTGTCGGAGTTTTCTATCGCGAAGCAGGTCCGAAGGACGCGCCGACGATCGTGCTCCTGCATGGTTTTCCCTCTTCCTCGCGCGAGTTCGATACGCTTATCCCCCTGCTCGCAACACGCTATCACCTGATAGCGCCGGATTTTCCGGGATTCGGTCAGAGCGAGGCCCCGCCGCCATCGTCGTATGTGTACACATTCGACAATCTGGCCAAGACGATCAACGCCCTTCTCGAGCAACTCAAGATCAACAAATACACCTTCCACCTTCACGACTATGGCGGGCCGGTCGGCTTTCGCATCATCTCGGCGCATCCGGAGCGGCTGCAGGCGCTGATCATCCAGAACGCGAATGCGTATAAGGAAGGCCTGGGCGCCAAGTGGGCCAGCATTGCGCAATATTGGGCCGATCCCAAAGCGCATCATGAGGTGTTCGATGCGTTCGTGTCGTTCACAGCGACCGAACAGCGTCACACCCTCGGCGCCTCGCATCCCGAACGTTACAACCCGGACACTTGGAGTGACGAGTACGCCCACCTTTCGAGACCCGGCCAACGCGAGATCCAGGCCGATCTACTGTACGACTACCGGACAAACGTCAGTTCGTACCCGGCGTGGCAAGCGTGGTTGCGCGAGCGCAAGCCGCCGACTTTGGTGGTCTGGGGGCGGAACGATCCCTCGTTCATCGCCCCCGGTGCAGAGGCGTTCAAGCGCGATGTGCCGGATAGCGAAATCCACCTGCTTGACGCCGGCCATTTCGCCCTGGACGAGAAGAACGACGAAATCGCGAGTCTTGTCCTCGCGTTCTTGGCCAAACATTCCGTCTGACCGATCGGCGCTGTTCCATGCGCCGCGTCGCAATGTTGGGGCGGCTGTGACCACAAGTCGAAAGCGACCGTATAACCCTAAAGGACCAGCTACAATTGCATTGGTTAGCCGATCAAGCGGCTGTAACGCCGCGGCCGTATAGATGGCGAACGGAGAAATACCATATCCGAACTGGAGTAGGCTATGAACCAGGTCCAAGTCGAACAGAAAAGCTATCAGATGCCGCCGCAGGATGGTTTTACCGTCGCATACTTTCTCACCGTCGCCGAAATTGAACGATCGGCTCGATTTTACGAAACGGTTTTCGGAGGTCGCATCCTGAGCAGAGGAGACAGCAGCGGCGCGCCGGGGTACATCCAGATCGCGAACACGTGGCTCATTGTCAACGTCGGCGGCGGTCCAACGCCCGACAAGCCATCGGTAACGCTCAGCGTCCCCGCCGACCCCGATTTCAGTCAGCAGCTTTATGAATATCCGGGTTGCAGACATTCAATCATGCTATGAACTATGGCGAAGTCGAGGAGCTGTATTTATCACAGAGCCAAAGGACAAGTACGGCGATACCTGCTGCTACATTCGAGACCCTGATGGTTATATAATAGAAGTTGGGCAAAGCAAGCCGGCCTTCGCTTACGGCTAAACGGTGCGTCCCATGAAAGCATCTGTTGTGACCGCGTACACTCCAGCGACGAGAGGTTCCGGAGGGTCCAAATTCTTGGGTGAACAGATTTAGGGGCAGCGCCGCCCTCCATATGCGCACCCGCTGTCAACCGCAGAGTTTTCGGTCAGCCCGCCCAAAACGTCCAGCTAACGAGGACGACGACGGTTCAAAGGCGCCAGCCAGGGCAGGCCGCATTCAGATCGGCCCTGTCCCAAAGGACATCGAAGGCGACATTGAATGAGATGGACCCTGATGGATTTACTGTTCGTTGGCATAGGGTGGCCCGACCTGGCGCTCACTTTGAACCGGATTGCGGTTGGGGCATTCTTCATGCTGTCGGGATATCACAAGCTATTCAACGCGGAGCGCCACCGTTCAATCGTCGATGAACTCAAGGCGCTCGGTGTTCCAGCAGTGGGCTTCAATCAATGGTGGGTGCCGCTGGTCGAGTTCGCCGCCGGCGGCGCCGTCCTTCTCGGGCTCTTGGCGCCACTCGCCGCGCTTGGCCTGCTTGTCCTCATCCTCGTTGCCATCGCCACGTCCGGGCGACAGCGAATCAAACTCTACAAGCCGATCGATGAAGCGGATCGCATCGACGATTGGTTATATTTACCCGAGACGCTTTACGCCTTTATGTTGATCATAGTCGTCTCGGCCGGCGCCGGGCCGTACAGCCTCGATGCCCTGATCCTAGCAATCCTGGACCGCTGACGAACGGACCGCCCCGATCCAGCGAGCGGCAGATGCCCACCCTACGGCGGCCAGGCTTCAGGCGTCCGCTCGTTCCGCGCGGATGCGCCAAGCCGAGCTTGGACTCTTGCCAGTTGGCGGGATCGGTCATCTCGTCGGGAACTGCGACTCGTCGTCGCCAGCGGGACCGGACCGACACCATCGTCTCGACAACACCATCGTCTACTGGCGCCCGCGAAGCCTGAGGCGCCAAATGGCCCACAAGCCGCTTCGCCACGATCTTTGCAAAGATCTCGTCGGCATTATGGACACCCTTGCAACCGGAAAAGGGGCGCGGAACGGCGCCGCGGCTTCCTCAACACCGGTGTCGTGGATAGGCGAGAACGATCTGGAAGGAACGACTAATGTCTGAAGCGAACAAGGCCAATATTGTCGCCTTCCACAAGAAAGCGGTCTTTGAAGGCGACGTTGAGAACGCGTTCCGGCTCTATGCCGGAGCCAGCTATCGCCAGCACAATCCTCTCATTGAGGACGGCATGGAGGGCCTGCGCAAGTTTGTCGCCTGGATCCGCGTCAATCATCCCGACGCGCACGGCGAGATCAAGCGGGTCTTCGCGGACGGCGACTACGTCATCCTCCACAGCCGCTGGCGCGGCCTGTCAGACAGTCCGCGCGGCGAAGCCGTCGTGGACATCTACCGGTTGGAAGACGGCAAGGTGGTCGAGCACTGGGATGTGATCCAGCCGATCCCGGAAACGGCGGCGAACAAGAACACGATGTTCTGAGCCGTTGGCGATAACGTGCGCAACCTTGGAGTTCTCGTTCGCTGGCGCTTCTCGGCTAAGATCTGATCCCCCGCTCATCTCGATGGCGTTCATAATGTCGGACTGGCGATCCTTTGCGACCGTTTCGTAACTCGTGAAGGTGGTCAGCACACTTTCGCGGGCGAGGTTCCGCCTCCAGGCCCGACTTGAACACCTGATTTTTGCAAATGGTTGATTATGTTGGTGTTCCGGCGAAATTCAAGTTGGCGTGGCACTACGCTTTGGGCGACCGCGGCGTTTTCGGTCGTGTTTGGGCGGGGGCGGCGGCGGACGGGCCTGCCGGGCGCGGGACGGCAGGGCGACATGGGCGCATTTGAAGAGCCTGGTCACATCTGGCGCGGCGTCGGTGCGCACGAGCCAGTCGGCGGCTCGGTAATGGATGCGCACCTGTTGTAGACGATCGAGATCGCGCAAGAGGTCTTTCCATTCCGGCGCGAGGCTGGCCTGGCGGGCGAGGTCGTCGAGATGCTTCTGCATCGCGAGCGCCAGGAACGAGCAGAAGACATGGCCGCGGATGGCGGCGTCGGAGGAATGGAAGATCGGCCGCGTGCGCATGATCGCCTTGGTTCGACGGAAAAGATCCTCGACAAGGAGAAGATCGCGATAGCGCAAAACTGCCTGCAGAGGGGTCACCTTCGCATTCGTGCGCAGCACGAAGATCCCGTCAAAGCTCGCCTCTTCGGCGAGCTTGCCCACGTCGATCACGAATGAGCGAGCGCCCTTGGCCGCGACTTTGCGCAGATAGCGCCGATAGGCGGAGTTGCCGATCAGCGCCTTGTCGCCCTTCTTCAATTGCGCGTCGAGCGCGGCGACAATCGCTTCGCGGTCCTTGCGGTCGTTCTCGGCCTCCGCCTCGTTGCGGCAGACGACATAGCGGACGCCTTCGATCTTGACCTGCTTGACGAAGAGCTGGGTCTCTCCCGCCTTGCGCTCGATGAGCAGGGGGACGAAAGGATCGTCGTTCTCGAGCACGATCTTGCGCACGATCGCGTCGGAGCGCTCGCGCGCGCCGAGGATATATTCGAGCTTGCGCTCCTCGAGTTCGGCGATGGTCGCCGCCGAGATCATGCCACGGTCGGCGACGACGCAGACCCGGCCGATGGAAAAGCGCTCCCGCAAGCGGTCGACCACCGGCAACAGCGACGTCACGTCGGCGGTGTTCCCCGGCCACATCTCGGTGCAGATCGGCCGGCCGTCGCCGTCGACGACGAGGCCGAGGATCATCTGCTTCAAATCGGGGCGATAGTCCTTGGAGTAGCCGTACTCGCCGAGCGTCTGGCCGCCCTGGCCGTAGAAGGAGAGGCTGGTGGTGTCCATGAATACGACGGAAAGGTCGGTGAAGAGATCGCGGCGGCGGTCGAACAACCGCTCCTCGATCAGGTCCTTGACGCAGCGAGGCGCGAGCGCCCCGTCGGGCTTCTCCTCCACCTCCTCGCCGAGCCAGGCCATGGCGCGGTAGAAGTGATGCAGATCGAGCCCTTCGGCGCCAGGGATGTCGTAATCCTCCATCCACGACGAACAGTCGCGATCCGATCCCGAAACGAATAGCCGATGCAGCGCGGCGACGAACACGGCGCGCTCGACCGGAAACTCGAACGCGCGCTCCTTCAGCAAGCCGGCCAGGACGTCGGCGACGCCGAGCCGCTCCCAGACTCTGCCGAACAGCATCGGCCCGCCGATCCGCTTGGCGGCGACCGACAGCTCGCCTTGGGCGTCCTCATCGAGCGCATTGATCAGCAGAACCTGATCGGTGAGCTTGGCGCCCGAGGCGATCAGCGAAGCGAGCGCGCCGGAGGCGGCCAACGCGTCGGCACGGCCCAGATTGGCGATCACCCTCTGGCGGACGGCGGCGCCGTCGCGCGTGTTCTCGACGATCTGCACGTAGCCGCGTTCGCCGGACTTCTTGAGGCGGAAGAACATGGGCCCTCGCTATCGAGCACCACGGAATCCGACTCGCCGCCAAATATCAAGCGCAAAAACTGTGCAAACGTGGCACCACATTTTGAGAAAATACCTCACCGCCCTCAAGGATATCAATGCCTTGCAAGCGCGAGGGCCGGTTTACTGTTCAAGTAGGGCCAGGCTTTGATGAACGTCCAGCGATGCTTATGGAGGTGAGATTTGGTGCGGTTGAGGAAACGTATAATCTAGGCACACAATTGAATTATTGTTTGATCTGTGCCCGAATGCGGTCAATATACCAACGAATGTACCAACAAGTTCGAAGACTGGAACGTCCTCTCCGAAGTCGGCCGATCAGGAGACGCCCACGCTGGGCGTCGAAGGCGCGGCGCAGTTCTCACGGGCGCCCGCCGCATCAACCGATTGGTTTTGCCGCGTCGCGTCTCGAACCCTTGGCGCGCCATGCCGTCGATCTCGACGACGTCATTCCCCTCTCGCGCCGGAATTCGAAGAGGCCAGGGAGCCCGTGGGAAGTCGCAGTCGACCAGCGGCGGCGGCCGGAAGGACGAGCCGCCCGCGCGCTTTTGGTCCAGCCATTTCCTGCGGCTGAGGCGGCCAAAGCGCTGCCGCCGCGACCGGCCGGATTGTGACGGCGATCACAGACAACACTACGGAAGCCAGTTATTTTTTACTTGTCAGTTCATTAAAAATATTGCAACTTACAGATTGCGGCAGGTGGAGGCTCAACCAGGAACGCAAGGGCGCTCGCGAATCGCAGGGGGGATCCTGATGTTTAAGCAGCTGAAGACTTCTCAGTTCAATGCCGACAATCAGGACGGCGACAATTCGTCCGAAGACGACAGCGGCCAGTCCTCATTCGATTCCCCGAACCCCTTCGACGACGGCACGCTGGATTGGAGCCCGAGGGCCTTCTACGTCGAAACCGGCTCGCAATCGCATCTGGGCTGGGGCGCGGGTTTTCCGCCATCCCCGGCGGTCGCCTCCGGCAGCAACTCCGCGTCCTCCCCGAGCGCCCCATCCTGGTCACCGTCCGGCGCCTCAACTGCGGTCTCGTCGGCGGCGAGCGTGACGACTGGGGCCTCCTCCGGCGGCGGCAGCACCATTGTGAGCACGTCAGGCAGCGGGCTTGTGTTCGACAATACTTACACTTCAAATTGTACCGCCGCCTTCGAAGCCTGCATCGTGGCCGCCGAGGACCAGCTCGAAAGTCTGTTCACCAACTCGGTCACCCTCAACATCACCTTCAATGAGGCGGTAACCGCGCCGACCAAGACCGACCCGAACCCAGACGCTCTCGGCAACAGTTGGCCCAGTTCGGTTAATGTGAGCTACGCCACGTTGAAATCCCACCTTCCGTCGACCGATTATCTGCCCGCTACGGATCCGGACCCGGCGGGCGGCAACGACTGGAGCCTTCCCGAAGCCTACGCGAGGATGCTGGGGATCAGTTCGTCCGCGCCGTCGACGGACGACACCGTCACTCTGAACACCTATTACAGCTGGGATTTTGGCCAGGACGTGATCAACGGTCTGACGCATGAGATGAGCGAGGGCGGGATGGGCCGCGTCGGCAGCCTCGGCGGCAAAAGCGGCACGGGCAACTGGAGCACGATGGACCTGTTCCGTTACACGGCGTCGGACACGCCCGATTACACGGACGGCAGGGACGGCGTTACGACCTATTTCTACAATGGCGGCGATACGCTGTCAGACCAGAATCTGCCGGCAAAAGGCGCGCCGACCCTTTCGTTCTACAATAACTTCAACACTTCCGACACATTCTCCGGGGGCGACAGCGACGACTGGAACCAAAACCAGGTCTTTGGCTCGACCGGAGATGGCGAGACCCTGGCGCTGGATCAGACCGAGCTCGACGTCATGCAGGCGCTCGGCTGGAAGCTCTCGCTGAAGCAGGACGTCGACTCTATTTCCGGCAGCTGGGAGACTCCCACCAACTGGAGCACCGGCTCCATGCCGATCGAGCCGCAGGACGCGTACATCGATGGCGTTACTGTTTCGCTCGACTCCAACGTGATCGTGAACAGCATCGCCACCAGCTCGAGCGGCATCCTCCTCATCGGCAACAACGCGCCGACCACATTGACCGCGGTCCGTGGGACGGATCTGAACACGGAGGACTCCTCCAGTGTTGCGAGCGGAAATCTCGGCGATATTGCCATCTACACAGGTTCCGCGCTGCGGGTCGGTTACGTCAGCGACACATTCGACAATGCCGGGACTCTCGCCCTTGGCAAAGGCGCCGGCGGCAGCGGCGCCGGCGATTTCGACATCGCGAATTCAATCACCCTGAACGGCGGCGGCACGGTCGATTTGGGTGAGAGCGGCACCGCGGGGAACATCCTGGACTTCCCCGGCGCGTCGTCTAGCGACGCCCTCGCCAACGTGGACAACACGATCGAGACGCAGTCGGGGAGCACCGGTCTGATCAGGCTCGACGAGAGCTTCGACAATCAGGCGAGCGGCAAGGTCGAGTCCTTTAGCTTCCTTCAAATCATCGTCCCGACCGTGAGCAATGAAGGCGCTATGACGGCCGAGTCCGGCGCGACCCTCGATGTGAGCGGCGACTTCGACAGCGGCGTCTTCACCAACTCGGGTACGATGACGGCCAATTCTTCGGGCGCGACGCTCGATCTGGGGGCCGACGGCGCCACGGAATGGCTCACCAATGACGGAAACGGACTGACCAGCGGAGCGATCAATATCGACAGCAGCGCCCGTTTGGCGATCAGCGGCGACTTGACCGTCGCCGGCAGCGGCTACATCTCCTTCAAGGGCGCCGGCGCCGACATCACCAGCGATGGGGCGGGGGCGACCACTTTCACCAACGACGGCACGATCGTGCTCGAAGCCTCGCTCAGCTATTCGGGCGCCTTTTCCGGCCAAATCGGCGACCAGGGCGTAGAGGGCTTCAACGATCTGACGTTCGTCAACGACGGCACCACAGGGGCTGAGGGATCGGGTTACGAGCTGACGATCAATACCGACGACAACACCGTAACCAACGGCTCGGACGGGGTGCTCGAGGCCGTGAGCGGCGCAACCCTGGCGATCGTTTCCAACGTCGCCAATCAGGGCACGATCGAAGCGGGCTCGTCTTCGTCGAGTTCGTTTGGCGCGACGACCGGCACGGTCGACCTCGGCCAGGACGGCGGTACGGAATCGATGACCGACACCGGGGCGATCGCGATCTGGGGCGGCAGCGATCTGGCGATCGGCGGCGCCTACACCATCACCGGCAGCGGCACGCTCTACTTCAAAGGCGCCGGCGCCGACATCACCAGCAACGGGCCCGCGCCGACGTTCACCAATGCAAGCACCATCGAGGCGCTCGCCTCCGGCCAGATCGGCGACAGCCATCTGACGTTCGACAACTCAGGGACAGCCGGGCCGTCCGGCTCGGGCGTCACGCTGACGATCGACACCGGCGGCAATACCGTCCTCAACAGCGGGACGCTCGTGGCCGCAAACGACGGAACTCTGGCGATCGTCTCCAACGTCAACAATGAGGAGACGATATCAGCGGGCACGTCTTCGTCGAGTTCGCAAGGGGCGACGACCGGGACGGTCGACCTCGGCGTGGACGGCAGCACCGGATCGACAGCCAATTCCGGGACGATCGATATCTGGGCCGGCAGCGATCTGGCGATCAGCGGCAATTATACCGTCACCGGGAGCGGCTATATCGGGCTGAAGGGCGCCGGCGCCGACATCACCAGCGACGGGAAGGCGGCGGCGACATTCACCAACGCCAGCACCATCGACGCGTTCGCCTCCGGCCAGATCGGCGACGAGGGCATCCTCGCGTCCAACGATCTGACCTTCGTCAACACCGGCTCGGTCATCGCGGACGGCTCCGCCGTCACGCTGACCCTCAACACCGGCGGCCATACCATCAACGACGGCGGCGGGACGCTCGAAGCTGAGAACGGCGCCACGCTGGCGATCAACTCCAACGTCGACACCGGCCAGCCTTCGTCGGGCTCGCCCCCGGGAGGAACCATCGAGGCGGGTTCCGAAGGTACGGTCATCCTCGAAACCATTGCCCAGGACGGATTGTCTGGCCCGTCCGTGTCCGGTCAGGTCGTCATCGCCGGCGGCACGTTCGAGATGCTGGCCGGCTCCTCGGTCAACGTTCCCATCGAGTTCACCGCCGGGGGAACGCTCGAAATCCTCGGCACATCGACGACGGTCAGCGTCAGCGGCTCGAACGGCGCGATTACTGCGGCGTCGGGCGACACGATCAACTTGAAGACGGGGACGGGCGACACGATCACCGGGACGGGCTTCACCGTCAATGCGTCGAGCGGAACGGGCGTGACGGTCGGCGGGAACACGGCGACCGGGCCGCTCGACACGGTCAACGGCTCGAGCGTCACGGTCGGGGTCGAGACGAATTCGCACGTGGACGTGACAGGGTCGAACGACACCGTGACAATGATCGCGGGCACGGCGTCGGTCCTGGTGGTCAACGGCTCGAACGACGCGATTTCCGCGGCGTCGGGAGACACGATCAACCTGAAGACGGGGACGGGCGACACGATCACCGGGACGGGCTTCACCGTCAATGCGTCGAGCGGAACGGGCGTGACGGTCGGCGGCAACACGGCGACCGGGCCGCTCGACACGGTCAACGGCTCGAGCGTCACGGTCGGCGTCGAGACGAACTCGCACGTGGAGGTGACAGGGTCGAACGACACCGTGACAATGACCGCGGGCGCGGCCTCGGTCCTGGTGGTCAGCGGCTCGAACGACGCGATTTCTGCGGCGTCGGGCGACACGATCAACCTGAAGACGGGGACGGGCGACACGATCACGGGGACGGGCTTCACCGTCAATGCGTCGAGCGGAACGGGCGTGACGGTCGGCGGCAACACGGCGACCGGGCCGCTCGACACGGTCAACGGCTCGAGCGTCACGGTCGGCGTCGAGACGAACTCGCACGTGGACGTGACAGGGTCGAACGACACCGTGACAATGACCGCGGGCGCGGCCTCGGTCCTGGTGGTCAGCGGCTCGAACGACGCGATTTCTGCGGCGTCGGGCGACACGATCAACCTGAAGACGGGGACGGGCGACACGATCACGGGGACGGGCTTCACCGTCAATGCGTCGAGCGGAACGGGCGTGACGGTCGGCGGGAACACGGCGACCGGGCCGCTCGACACGGTCAACGGCTCGAGCGTCACGGTCGGCGTCGAGACGAACTCGCACGTGGACGTGACAGGGTCGAACGACACCGTGACAATGACCGCGGGCGCGGCCTCGGTCCTGGTGGCCAACGGCTCAAACGACGCGATTTCTGCGGCGTCGGGCGACACGGTCAACCTGAAGACGGGGACCGGCGACACGATCACGGGGACGGGCTTCACCGTCAATGCGTCGAGCGGAACGGGCGCGACGGTCGGCGGCAATACCGAGACTGGGCCGCTCGACGTCGTCGACGGCTCGAGCGCCACGGTCGGGGTCGAGACGAACTCGCATGCCGATGTGACAGGGTCGAACGACACGGTGACGATGACCGCGGGCGCGGCCTCGGTCCTGGTGGTCAACGGCTCGAACGACGCGATTACTGCGGCCTCGGGCGACACGATCAACCTGAAGACGGGGACGGGCGACACGATCACCGGGACGGGCTTCACCGTCAATGCGTCGAGCGGAGCGGGCGTTACGGTCGGCGGCAACACCGAGACTGGGCCGCTCGACGTCGTCGACGGCTCCAGCGCCACGGTCGGGGTCGAGACGAATTCGCACGTGCAGGTGACGGGGTCGAACGACACGGTGACGATGACCGCGGGCGCGGCCTCGGTCCTGGTGGTCAACGGCTCGAACGACGCGATTACTGCGGCCTCGGGCGACACGATCAACCTGAAGACAGGGACCGGCGACACGATCACCGGGTCGGACTACACCGTCAATGCCGGGAGCGGGGTCGGGCTCAAGATCATAGGCACGGCCGACATCGTCTACGCCGGGCTCAACGATTCGATCACCGACGGCGGGTCGGGCAGCCTGTTCAAGATCGGCGGGAGCGTGGGCAGCCTAAAGGTTTCCAACTTCGGCGCGGACACGGCCTCCGGGGTCTTTGATCTCCTCGGCGGCATCGGCGGCTACGCGACCGCCTCACAGGCGGACGCGGCGCTGACGAGCGACGGCTCGGGCGGCAGTCTGCTGGCGCTCGGAACCGCTGGTTCGCTCGACATCGCGGGCGTGCCGAGGTCCTCGCTCAGCGCGGCGAACTTCAAGATCGGGTAGGAGAAATCGAGGCGGCCCATTCGGGTGACGCCTGGCAGGCCGCGCTCGGTGACATTTTTTTGGCATGCAGCCTGCCTGGAGACCGGCCGTTTGGAAATCGCGATCGATATCGCGTGGACCGCGGCTGCCGAGACTTGACCCAAACCTCTCCGCTTGGCCCGCGGCTTGGCTGATCGGACTTGGAGTTCGGTGAGCGGCATGTTGGTATCTCATCTGTTGGCATGCGCTCGATACCAACATATACACCAATGAATTTGCTGGATCCCAACGGACAAAGTCGGACACGCTGGAACCGCGTGCCAAAGAAAACCGTTGAAAATAGATAGGTTCTGGACGTTTATGGACCGCGTCGGAGGGAGATTTGGTGCCGGTTGAGGGACTCGAACCCCCGACCCACGGTTTACAAAACCGTTGCTCTACCAACTGAGCTAAACCGGCCCCCTCGATGTCGCTTGGCTAGCAGCGGGCCGGGGCGGGCGCAAGGCTTGGGCTTTCAGGATCCGGCCTCAACCGTCGGCGTCCACGGGCCGGCGGCCGGCAGCGCTTCGCCGGAGCCGGGCCACGGCGGCATGGTGATGGCGATGAAGGCCAGCGGCGCGCCTTCCTCGGCGCGAAACTGGAACTGGGTTCCGAGCGGGATCGTCAGCGCCGTCCCGGGCGCCAGCGCCTCGATCCGCTCGCAGCCTTCGGACCGGCGCCAGAGGCTGCCGTGGCCGGAAAGAATGTACCAGATTTCCTCCACCGTCCGATGCGTGACGGCGTGCGACGCCGCGCCCGCAGGCAGCGTGAAATGGGCCATGCTGCCGCCCGGCAGGCTGAGCAGCAGGCGGACCGCCGTGCCGTCGGGCGCGGTCGCATCGGCCTCGCGGCCGAGAATTTTCGTGGAGAAAGCATGGTCGGAGGCCATCGGGGTCGTCCATGAAAGCCGGGACTCGTCGCTACGCGCGCCTTGGCGTCGCACGCGAGGCCCTGCTAGAGGAAGTTCCATGACCTTAACCGCCGAGCAAGCGCTTGACGAGTTCCGCGCCGCGGGCGCGCTGCTCGAGGGGCATTTCGTCCTGTCGTCCGGTCTGCATTCGCCGGTCTTCCTGCAGAAGATGTTCGTCTTCCAGGATCCGGCGCGCACCGAGCGCCTGTGCCGGGCGCTGGCGGAGAAGGCGCGCGAGCGTTTCGGGCCGATCGACATTGTCGCATCGCCCGCGGTCGGCGGCATCGTGCCGGGCTACGAGACCGCCCGCTGGCTTCAGGCCAAGGCGATCTTCGTCGAGCGTGAGGAGGGGACCTTCCGGCTGCGCCGCGGATTTTCCATTCCCCCCGGCGCGCGCGTCCTTCTGGTCGAGGACATCATCACGACCGGCCTTTCCTCGCGCGAGGCGCTGGCGGCGCTCGCCGAGCATCCCGGGACGATCGTCGGCGCAGCCTGCCTGATCGACCGCTCCGGCGGCAAGGCGGCGATCGGCGTGCCGCGGATCGCGCTGGCGACGCTGGACATCCCGGCCTATGCGGCGGACGCTCTGCCGCCGGAACTCGCGGCGCTGCCGGCGGTCAAGCCCGGTAGCCGCGCGCTCGCCGGCGCCGCCTGAGGCTCTGGCAAAAGGAGACCAAATCCGATGACCGCGCTTCGCCTCGGCGTCAATGTCGACCATGTCGCAACGGTGCGCAACGCCCGCGGCGGCAGCGCTCCCGATCCGGTCCGGGCGGCGCTGCTGGCGATCGAGGCGGGGGCGGACGGCATCACGGCGCACTTGCGCGAGGATCGCCGCCACATCCACGACGACGACATGCGCCGCCTCAAGGCGTCGATCGCCAAGCCGCTCAACTTCGAGATGGCAGCGACCGAACCGATGCTCGACATTGCCCTCAAGGTCCGCCCGCATGCCTGCTGCCTGGTGCCGGAAAAGCGCACCGAGCGCACGACCGAAGGCGGCCTCGACGTGGTCAACGGCTTCCGTGCGCTCAAGCCCTTCGTTGCCGAGCTCGACCGGGCGGGCATCCGCGTCTCGATGTTCGTCGAGCCGTCGAGCGAAGCCCTGCAGGCGAGCGCCGACCTCGGCGCGCCGGTCGTCGAATTGCACACCGGGGCCTGGTGCGACGCGCTGGCGCACAGCGATGCCGCCCGCGCCGACTACGAATTCGGCCGCCTCAGGGTCGCCGCGGCCCAGGCGCCGTCGCTCGGGCTCGAATGTCATGCCGGCCACGGACTCGACTACGCCTCGGCGCGCGCCATCGCCAGCCTGCCGCAGGTCGTCGAACTCAACATCGGCCATTTTCTCATCGGCGAGGCGATTTTCGTCGGTCTCGCCGCGACCGTGAGGGCGATGCGCGCGGCGATGGAGGAGGGGCGCGCGCTCGCCGAAGGACGCCGGTGATCGTCGGCGTCGGCAGCGACCTCTGCGACGTCCAGCGGATCGAAAAGACGCTGGAACGGTTCGGCCCGCGGTTCATCGAGCGCTGCTTCACCGAGATCGAGCAGCGCCGTTCCGAAAGCCGGGCGGCGCGCGCCGCCTCCTACGCCAAGCGATTCGCGGCCAAGGAGGCCTGCGCCAAGGCGCTGGGGACGGGCCTCAGGCGGGGCGTGTTCTGGCGCGATATGGGGGTCGTCAACCTGCCGTCGGGTCAGCCCACCCTGCGGCTGACCGGCGGCGCGGCGGCGCGCCTCATGGCGATCCTGCCGCCCGGGACGGAGCCCGTCATCCACCTGTCGATGACCGACGAGATGCCGCTCGCCCAGGCCTTTGTCGTGATCGAAGCCCGGCCGACGCCGGCCGGGAGCCGATAAAGGTCTCCGCGCGGCCCCACGGGCGCCGGGACGGGAACGGGCGCTACCGAACGGGCGCCGCGCCTGCTAAGCCTGCGGACCGTCCACGAGCGCCCCCCATGAACCTTCCCGTCGTCGACACAGAGCGCGGGCGGCCTGCGCCAAAAAGCGCGGAGCCGTTTCTCGATCCGCGCCTCGGCGACATGGAGAACGACCGCTCGGCCACGAAACAGCGTTCCCTTCTCGCCATCGCCGGCAGTCTCATCGCCGAGATCAGCCTGCCGAAGCTCCTCTTCGCCTGGGCGGCGTCGATCCTCTTGCCCGCCGTCCTGCTCGGCCTCGCGCCGCTCGCGCTTGGCGGCTGGATCGGCAGGGCCTCGGACCGGCTCGCCGAGGCGACCGGGATCGGCGCGGCGATCGCCATCTTCGCCCTCCTGGCGGTCGCATGGATCGGTTGGCGCCCGCTGTTCCGGCTTGCGGAAACGAATTTCTGGTCGCTGAACGCGCTCGCGGTCCAGCCCGGCTACGCGCTCTGGCGCGAGGCGCTGAGGCACCTGACCGAACGGTCGCTGAAGAGCCGCAGCGGCGCTTCGCTGGCGCGCCTGCGGGCGGCGAGCTGCGCCGGCGCCGGGCTTCTTCTCTTCGCCGTCGCGGCGCTGGCGGCGCTCGCGGCGTGGCCGGCGACGCGCTGGATCGGCACGGTCGCGGATCTCGCCTCGCCGCAACTCCTCATCCTTCCGACGATCGCCAACACGATCGTCATAATGTTCTCCTACCTCGCCGTCGCCGCCCTCGTCTGGGGCTTCGCCGACGCGACCGCCGACCAGCCGCTCGATCTCGAGGGATTCGACGCCGCTGGCCCTGCCGACCGCGTCTGGCGCGTGGCGCATCTCTCCGACGTGCACGTCGTCGGCGAGCGCTACGGTTTCAGGATCGAGAGCGGGCGCGCCGGGCCGCGCGGCAATGGGAGGCTCGTCCGGGCGATGGAGCGGCTCGCGGCGCTGCACGCCGCCGAGCCGCTCGACCTCGTGCTGGTCAGCGGCGATATGACGGACGCCGGAATCGCCGCCGAATGGGCCGAGTTTCTCGACATCCTCGAGGCGCATCCGGACCTCGCCCGCCGCACGCTCATTCTGCCCGGCAACCACGACGTCAATATCGTCGATCGGTCCAACCCCGCGCGGCTCGATCTGCCGTTCAGCCCGGTCAAGACGCTGCGCAAGATGCGCGCGCTCTCCGCCATCGCCGCCGTCCAGGGCGAACGCGCGCGGATCGCCAGCTTCGAAGGCGCAACCCCCGGACCGGCGCTCGCCGCCGCGCTGGAGCCGCGGCGGGAGGCGCTCGAAGCGTTCGCGGACGCCGGCGGCTTGCGGCCGTCCGCGCGCCTCGCGCGGCTCTGGGACGATCTTTTTCCGCTGATCGTGCCGCCCGCCGAGGAGGACGGGCTCGGGGTGGCGCTGCTCGACTCGAACGCCGACACGAATTTCTCCTTCACCAACGCGCTCGGCTTGATCGCGGCCGGCCAGGCGCAGCGCCTGACCGGCGCCCTCGACGCGTATCCGAAAGCGCGCTGGATCGTGGCGTTGCACCACCACCTCGCCGAATACCCGATGCCGGTCGACGCGTTTTCCGAGAGGGTCGGCACCGCGCTCATCAACGGCAGCTGGTTCCTGCGCGTCCTCAAGCCCTACGCGGAGCGGGTCGTGGTCATGCACGGCCATCGCCACATCGACTGGATCGGCGCATGCGGCCGGCTGAAGATCGTCTCGGCCCCCTCGCCGGTGATGGCGCCTCCTGGCCAGCGGACGCACTTCTACGTCCATGGCCTCGCTGCCGGACCCGACGGCTCCCTGCGCCTGCTCCAGCCGCAACGGGTCGATATCGAGCCGGCGACCGCAACCTAAAGCAGGTTTTCCTCGGCCGCCGGCGGGGTCCGACGCGTCGGCGGAATGCGAGCGCAGTCCGCCTGTTTTTCGCTGATAATCCCTGCTAACCGAAAAAACGCTCGCCCGGGGCCTCGTTTGTTTGGGCAAATCCATCGTGTTTCATGTCCTTGAGCGGATTTGCTCGAGTAGAGGACAAAGACGGAACAGGGAATTCACTTTCCCTGTTCCGCCACCTAACAGGGAAAGAAACAAGCGGCGCGCGAAACGGGAAACCCGTCGTTTCGGCCCAGCCCAGGCGCTGGGATCCTCGAATTTCGAAACCGAGCCGCCGGCGCCCGGCTGCGCTGCGGCGTCTCCTGAGGATAGCGCCATAACTCACTGAGTTTGCTAACGCAACGACGGTTGCCGCTGCCCCGTGCCTCGTCCTCTTCGAGGTGAACTGGTCCTCCTCTTAGAATCTTCGCTAGCCGCGCTTCGACAGGCGCGCCGGGGCAGGGCCGCCGAACAGTTCGGCGATCCAGCGGGCGGATGGATAATGGCCGCAGAACGTCAGCGCGGCGATGGCGATCGGCACGCCGATGAAGGCGCCGTAGAGACCCCAGAGAAAGGTCCAGAAGAAGACGGCGAACAGCACGACCATGGGCGAGATCGAGAGCAGGTTGCCGGACACCAGCGGCTCGACATAGCTGCCGATGACGAACTGGATGATGTTCAGGCTGACGAAAATGCCGAGAACCGCCTGCCACGACCCGAATTGCGCCATCGCCAGCAAGGTCGGGAACAAGGTCGCGACGAAGGGCCCGATGAAGGGGATATAGTTCAGCGCAAAGGCGATGACGCCCCATTCGACGGCGAACTGAAGCCCCGCCGCCCAGGCGAAGACGGCGACGAGCAAGCCGGTCGCGAGGCTCATCTGCGTTCGCACGACCATGTATTTACGGAACTTCAGCGCCGTGTCGGCCGTCGCCGACAGGAGCCTGTGCGCCGCCTCGGGCCCGATGAAGGCCTGCGCCTTGCGATGCAGATCGCCGACCTCCATGAGGCCGAGGATGACGTAGACGAGGGTGATCAGCCAGAAAGTGAGAGTCGTGTTGAGGCGGCCGGTGATCTGCTGCGCCCAGCGCAGCGCCCAGCCGACGTTGAAATGCTCCGCCCAGAGGCCGGCGACGGATATGTCGTGACTTTCAAGCCAGGCGATCGCGACATCGAAGATCGTCTGATAGCGGCCTGAATCGGCGACGACCGACTGGCCGACGCGGCCGAAGCCCCAAACGACGAGGGAAGCGAACGCCAGCATGACCGCGGCCGTGACCAACATTGTGATCGCGAGCGCGAGCAGCGCCGGGATCCGTTGCTGCAGCCGATCCTGCAGCGGCCAGACGAGCGCGATGATGAAAAGACCGAGGGTCAGGGGCGCGAAGACGACGGCAGCCTGATAGGCGGCGAAGGAAACCACGACCGCCGCGATCAGCCCGACCGATAGATTCAGGGTCGAATCGCGAGCCATTGAAGCGCCTTCCCGCTGAAGCCCCGCCGCCCGCGGATCGCCGCGGCGGGCGTTGCGCCTGAGACCGGCAGCGATGCGCCGCCGCTCGAGCCTCCTGCCGCCGATCCGGACCCGTCGAGCGCGAACGAGCGCACAGGGTAAGCGGCGGGGATGGCCGACGCCAAGCGGGAAGTTTTCAGGCGACGGAAGCCGGCCCCGCGCCCGAACCTTCCCCAGGCAGACGCGGCGCAACGGCCTCGCCAAGGATGGGCTGGGATTAAGCCGCGAAGTCCGCTAATGACCAGCCTGCCTGGTCTGCCGGCGCGCGCGGGGCCGAAGAAATCGACCGTCAGGCCAGGCTGAGCAATTGAGATGAGGACGAGACAATGCTATTCGATGGTGGCTTTACATTCAGGAATTTCGTCGCCGACGCCTTCGCCATTTTCATGTTCGTCTTATGGTTCTGGCTGTTCGTCAGCGTCGCCAGCGATCTCTTTCGCCGACACGATCTTTCCGGATGGGCGAAAGTGCTCTGGGTGATCGCGCTCCTCCTGTTCTCCTACATCGGAATTTTTGCCTACATCCTCACGCAGGGCCGCGGCATGGCCGAACGCAATCAGGCGCGAGCGCTGCAGGCGCGCGATGAGCTGCGCCAGGCAGTCGGCTTCAGCGCTGCGGACGAGATTGAGAAGCTCGGTCGGCTGAAGTCCACGGGGTCGATTACCGAACAGGAATACGCCACGCTGAGAGCCCGGGTGCTCGCCAGCTGAGATTTGCCGACGGCTGAAAAGCCTCGACGCCTGCGAAGGCGGGCGCCGCTTGCCCGCCGGGACGCTCGCTGCTGACGTCTTCCCGCCTCTTGCGGTCGAAAGTGTACGCAAGATGCGTCCCTCACGGCGTCCGGCGCCTGCAAAATAGCGCGATATCTTGCCTTAGGGGTCGTTAATCATGGCCAAGAAAGCGGCAAAGCAAAACAGGACGGGCCGAAGCCCGGTTCTCGTCGATTTCGCCCTGCAGGGCGGCGGATCGCACGGCGCGTTCACCTGGGGCGTTCTCGACCGACTGCTCGAGGAGCCCTGGCTGAAAATCGAGGCGATCTCCGGCACCTCCGCCGGCGCGATGAACGCGGCCGTGCTAGTCAGCGGCTTCATGCAGGGCGGCGCGGAAGGCGCCCGTTCCGCGCTCGACGCCTACTGGAGGCGCGTTGCGGAAGCGGCGAAATTCAGCCCGCTCCAGCGCTCGCCGCTCGACAGGCTGTTGAACCGCTGGACGCTCGACACGTCTCCCGTCTATCTGGCGATGGACCTGATGTCGCGCGTCTTTTCGCCATATGATCTGAATCCGTCGGGCCACAATCCGATCAGCGCGATTCTGGCCGAGAGCATCGACTTCGCCCATCTCGCCGAGGCGCCGATCAAGCTCTTCATCACCGCGACCAACGTGCATTCCGGCCGGGGGCGCGTCTTCCGCAATCGGGAGATCACGCCGGCCGTGCTGCTCGCCTCGGCCTGCCTGCCGACGATGTTCCAGGCGATCGAGATCGACGGCGAACCTTACTGGGACGGGGGCTACGCCGGCAATCCGACGATCACGCCGCTGGTGCGCGAGAGCGACGCCCACGATACGATTCTGGTGCAGATCAATCCGCGTGAACGGCGCGAGACGCCGCGCACGGCGAGCGAGATCCTCAACCGCCTCAGCGAGATTTCGTTCAATTCGCCGCTGATGAAGGAGTTGAGGATGATCGCGCTGCTGCGCCAGGCGGCGGATCCGGGAACCGGAGAGGGCGCGCGTTGGGCCGGCATGCGCACGCACAGGATCATGACCGACAGGCTCGCCGAACTCGGGGCTTCGTCGAAGCTCAACGCGGAAGGGGAGTTCCTGACGCTGCTCAAGGAAGAGGGGCGGCGCAGCGCCGACGCGTTCCTGGCGGCTCACGGCGAGGATGTCGGCAAAAGCTCGACGACCGACCTCGACGCGCTGCTGGAGGAGTGCTGAGCCATGAGCCTCTCCGATGTCGTCGGGCTCGCCGGAATCCTGGTCGGGCTCGGCCTCCTGATCTGGCTCGCCTTCAAAGGCTGGAGCGTCCTCCTGCTCGCGCCGCTCGCCGCCGTCATTGCGGCTTTTTTTTCCCGCGAGCCGCTATTGGCGCACTGGACGCAGACGTTCATGCGCAGCGCCGCCGGCTTTCTCGCCCAGTTCTTCCCGCTCTTCCTGCTCGGCGCGCTGTTCGGCAAGCTGATGGAGGACAGCGGGTCGGTGACCGCGATCGCCGAATTCATGACGCAAAAGCTCGGCGCGAAGCGCGCCATTCTCGCCGTCGTCCTCGGCGGCGCGATCGTCACCTACGGCGGCGTCAGTCTCTTCGTCGCCTTCTTCGTCATTGCGCCGATGGCCCAGGACCTCTTTCGCGCCGCCGCCATCCCCCGGCGCCTGATGCCGGCGGCGATCATGCTGGGCACTTCGACCTTCACCATGTCGGCGATGCCCGGCACGCCGTCGATCCAGAACACCATCCCGATGCCCTTCTTCGGCACGACGCCGTTCGCCGCGCCCGGTCTCGGCGTGCTGGCGTCGCTGATCATGCTGGGATTCGGCCTGTGGTGGCTCGCCCGCGAGGAGGACGCGGCGAAACGGAAAGGCGAAGGCTTCGGCGACGACGCGCCGCTTCCGGCCGAAAGCCTCGCGGGGGATGAAAAGGTGCGCGAGCGCGCGACGACGGCCCGGGAATTCGACCCCGCCGAAATCGCGCACGGGAAAGCGGCGTTGCAGCCTCCGTCGATCGCGGCGGCGGCGGCGCCGATCGTCGTCGTCATTCTGGTCAATCTGGTCTTGTCGCTTTTTGTTCTGCCGCGGCTGGATCTCGGCTTTCTGGCCGAACCGCGATGGGGCTCGACCTCGGCGGCGAGCGTGAGCGGCGTGTGGTCGGTGATGGCGGCGCTTTCCTGCGCCATCGCGATGGTTCTCGTCCTCAACCTCCGTCGCATCCCGAACCTGCGCTTGACCATGGACGCCGGGGTCAACGCTTCGGCGCTGCCTGCCATCAGCGTCGCGAGCCTCGTCGGGTTTGGCGCCGTGGTCGCGGCGATGCCGGCATTCGAGGTGGTGCGCGACGCCGTGCTCGGCATCGGCGGCGGTCCCCTGGTGTCGCTTGCCGTCGCCACCAATACGCTCGCCGCCCTGACCGGCTCGGCCTCCGGCGGACTGACGATCGCGCTCGACGCCCTCGGGCCGGTCTATCTCGAGCGCGCGGCTAAGATCGGCATGGACCCGGCGCTTCTGCACCGCGTCGCGGTCATCGGGTCGGGCACGCTCGACAGCCTGCCGCACAACGGCGCGGTGGTGACGCTGCTCGCCGTCTGCGGCTCGACGCATCGCGAAAGCTACAAGGACATATTCATGGTGGCGATCCTCGGCGCGATCCTCGCGCTCGTCGTCGTCATCGTGCTCGGATCGCTGCTCGGATCATTCTAGGGCGACGGACGCTCCGCCTCCATTTCTGAGGCTCGCTTCCACTCAACCGCGTCGCGGGTCCGAAGGCTCGGTTTGCCAGGGCGTAGAGTATGGCTTAGGGTCAGTGGATCAAAAGACTTTCCAGACGTATGTCTACTTTATGTGGCTGCGCCGTAATTGCGCCCGGCGCAAAGTCGTCTTTAGCAAGCTACAGATCTCGGGAGAACGCACATGGACATCGGAGCAGCGAAACTCGATCGACGAACCCTGTTGACCGGCGCCGGCGCCGCAGCGCTGGCGCCCGCCGCTGCGCAGGCGGCGTATGTCCCAAGCGAGGCTACGGCGGAGAACGTCGCCACCGCACTTGCCCAATTCAGAAGTTCGATTCCGAGCAATTTCGACCGCGAGTATGTCGAGTTTGCCGTCGTGCCGTTCTTTCTGTCGAGCATCTATCAGGGGGAACGGCCGACGCTGCCCATGATCGACGTCCCCCTGAGCAAGGAGAACGCCATTCCTTTCGACTTCTGGGGATTGCTCACCAAGGACTGGCGACCCACCCCGGAAGAAGGCGTCACCGTCTTTCTTCAAGGGTTGGATAAGCGCGGCCCCGACAATCTGCGCAAAAGGATCTATTTCTCCGGCGTGACCCCGGACCTGTACGGGCCGAAGTACCAGAAGAAGGTCGTCGCGTTCTTCGATCAGCTTCTCGACCCGATATTCGCCGGCAAGCCGATGATGCGGCACTACCTCGACTATTACTTCGACCTCTACTGGGATCTTCATCTCGGCGTGAAGGGGGACGCCGTTCCTGCCGGTGTGCGGCAGATCGGCGAAAGTTTCAACACCGTGCTCGCCTATCGCAATCCGACGCGGCAGATCGTCTACGAGCACTACATGACCGTGCGCAAGCTGCTCGACACGCTCAAGCAGTGGATCGCCGAGAGGGTCAAGGATCTGGAGAACGGACGCACCCCCGATCCCGACCAGACCATGGCCTGGTACTGGCTGAAGAACGCCGGGAATGGAGAGCATTTCGACCGTAAGGATATCGTCTTCGAATGTTTCCACAATTTCGTTGCGCTGAGCCAGTGGGGCAACACGATGTTCGGCATCATGTCGCGCCTGATGGAGCACGGCGGCGACTCGGAGGTGCGCGCGTCCTTCGTCAAGACGATGAGCGGCGAACCTGATCAGGCCAGCGGCGCCCCGTTCACGCCGCTCGAACTGTTCACGATGGAGCTCTTCCGGACGATATCGCCGAACGGCGGCAGCGTGTCGTCGATCACGGACGCTCCGCGCTCGTTTTACGGTCAATCGCCGCACATGTTGCTGGACGCACGCTTCAAGCGCTACGGCTATATGAACACGCCGCACACCTCCACCAGCTTCGATCCAATTCACTGGGCGGACCCGCAGCAGTTCGACCCGGGCCGCTACAAGACCGTCCCAACCAGCGACCAGATCGACGAAGCCAAATGCAAGCAGATCGGCCTGGCCCGATGTCCCTTCGACATCACCAAATTCGACGTCGCCGACGGCCGGAAGGCGAGCATCGCCAATAGCGGGTTCGGCACGGTCTTCGCCGAGGTCGACGGCAAAGCATTGCCGGTCACCGACTATGCCGGTTACGCGCCGTTCGGCTTCGGCTACCGACGCTGCCCGGGGGAACAGCTCACGATCCAGGTGTTCGAAGACTTCCTGCGCAAGGTCTGGAAAGACAAGATCGAGTTCGTGAAACTGAACCTGCCCACCCCGGGCCAGGTTCCCGTCGGGCCGGGGGCCGTGATTGAAGACGACATCGGGTTCAGCCGCCGCGCCTGAGAGCGTTTCGCCACGCCACGACCGAGCCGACGGATTGAAAGGGGCTCATGACGAAAGCGCGGCCGCCGGCCGGATTCGGCGGCGTTGCGGGCGAGAAAGCGAACAGGCGGCAGAGTGAACTCTCCGGAGCAACATCTCAGCGGAGCGCGGCGCGCCGTCGCGGCGCTCCTCTGTGGATGCGCGGGCTGGGTTTCGCTCCCCCAGGCCGGATTGGCGGGTTCGGCGCGCGACTACCTCAACGCGCCGATCGACACTTGGCTCACCTTCTATAATTTTGGCTACTTCGCCTCCGTGACCCCCGAGGACGGGATGGACGTAACGTCTGGCATTCGCAGTAACGTCTATGCACAGTCGGCGGTTATTACGCGCACAATGGATTTCTGGGGCCGCACCGCCGGGATTTCGGCGATCCTTCCTTATGTCGCCCTGGACGCAAGCTCCGACTCGTTCAGCGCGTCGAGCCAGGGCGTCTCTGACGTCGGCTTTCTCTTGCAGACCAACATCTTCGGCGGCCCCGCGCTGACCAAGGAGCAGTTCCGGTCGTTTGTTCCCGAGTCCTTCGCGAGCTTCCACCTCGCGGTGACGACGCCGCTCGGGACCTACGACGCGACAAATCCGCTGAACCCGAGCGCGAACCGCTGGATGTTCAATCCGACAGTCAACTACAGCTATACGTTCGACCAGGGCTGGACGTGGCTCGAAGTCTATCTGTCGGCCAGGGTGTTCACGACCAACGACGATTATCGTGTGGGCGGAGCTTCGAGCTTGAGCCAGAATCCGCTGTTCATCGTCGAGGGGCACGCGAGCCGCAACCTCGCGCCCGCCCTCTGGGTCTCGGCGGACGCCTATTACAATCTTGGCGGCGAGACCAGCATCGATGGGGTCGGTCAGCACAACGCCGCCAACACCCTGCGTCTTGGACTTGGCATGGGCCTCTCGGTCTGGCCCGGCGGCGACATCGCGCTCAACTACGACCGAGTGGTCGCCAAACCGGCGGGTCAACCCGAGGCGCAGGCGATCCTTCTGACGATCAGACAGGTGTGGTGATTGCGCGCGGATGAGCTTTTGAACGGAAATTCTGCTGATTCGGGCGCCGATCCGATCGGTTCGAGCCCGATCTCGCCGGGCTCGAGGCGTCACGGCTTTTGCACTGCGGTTTCCTCCAGCCGGGACTTGGAACAACCCGGCTGAAATTGATTTTGCAGGCCGCTCGACCGCAGATTAACGCTTTATCAACACTATCGAAACCACGTGCCAAGGCAGTCTAAGACAAGATTCGTGACCTTTATGCAACATCGCCTGAGAAAGGCGTTTCCAAGGCGATTCTAAGACGATTAGGAGTTGAGCCTTGGCGCGAGGGGGGTATGTTGGAACGTGTGAACGGGAGATTCCCGGTCGCGGACGGGTCGGTGGCGTGATTTGCCGGGGCAAACCGCCAGCATCCGAAGGTAAATCGGGAATGGGGCTGAACATCTTCGAGGCTTCTGGTTCGGTCCGCCGGGCTTGAGAAACGAGGGTGAGAAGAAAACCAACGCCCATCGTGTCAACTGGAGGTCAACAATGACGCTCATAAAGAGCATTCTGCTCGGTTCGGCGGCCGGCATCGTCGCCGTCGCCAGCGCGCAGGCGGCCGATCTGCCCACGCATAAGGCGGCCCCTGTCGAATATGTGAAGATCTGCAACGTCGGCGGCATCACCGGCTGGGTCCTGCCGGGCTCCGACACCTGCGTGAAGCTCTCGGGCTACATCACCGCCCAGTTCGAAGGCGGCAATCTCGATAACCAGTACAACTGGGGCGGCTCGATCATTTCGGCGTACGCGTCGGCGATCGATCCGTTCGCCGTCGCCCATGCCGACCAGCGGATCCTCGTTCAGGGCGGCGATTATGCGGCGCCGATCTACTACGGCGTCTCGGGGCCCTTCGGTCCTGGGGGAACGCAAGTCACGGCCGGACAGCCGATTTTGGGTGCGTCGTCTTTGGCCATCGTGGGTGGCCTGCCCGCTGTTGTGCCGGGCGCGCAGGTGATTCTTCCCAACCAGAAGAACAGCACGTTCAACCGCAACACGGTCGGCTGGACGACCCGCGCCAACTTCGGCTTCGACTTCGCCTCCAACACCGCCTACGGCCCGTTGATCGGCCACTTCGACATCAACTCGGAGAACGGCAACGGCTTCGACAACACCGGCACCCAGACCTACCTCAACACCGGCTATCTGACCTGGGCCGGCATCACCGCCGGTAAGGCGCAGTCCTTCTACTCGTTCATCGGCGGCGGCGAGAACTGGGCGAACCTTTTCTCCCCCGACCAGAAGGGCTTCAACGAGCCTGACCTGCTGGCCTACACCGCCTCGTTCGGCGGCGGCTTCTCGGCCACGATCGCGGCCCAGAGCCAGGGCTCCAACGGCGGCTCCGGCGGCGGCACCGACATGACGGGCGCGGCTGGCTCCAATCCCGGCTCGATCACCTTCGGCGGCCAGAAATGGCCCGACATCGTCGGCGCCTTGCATGTCAAGCAGGGATGGGGCGAGGCTCAGGTGTCCGGCGTCCTGCACAACGTCAACGTGAGGGACTACAACTACTACGGGACCAGCCCGCTTTCGACCTGCGGTCTGTACTATACGGGCTTCTGCAACGCCTCGGAGAACAAAGTCGGCTGGGGCATCGACGCCGGCATTAAGTGGAACACGGCGTGGTTCGGCGCGGGCGACAGCTTCGTGCTGACCGGTTCTTACACCCAGAGCGCGGTTTGGTACTCCGGTCTTCCCGACGGCATGTGGGGTGAAAACGGCCAGGTCAATGGCAACGGCCAGCCGATGTATCTCGCCGACGCCTTCTTCAACCCGATCACCAATTCGTGGTCGTCGCCGACCGCCTGGTCGGTCGCGGCGACGTTCGAGCATCACTTCACCCCGCAGTTCTACATCAATCCGGAAGCCTCGATCGGCGGGATCAAGTGGGGCAACCAGGGCGGCGGTTGCTACGTCTATGGCTTTGGCTGCGGTCTAGCCCAGTTCGGCTCCGGCGCCCTGTCGCCGAGCGCCCTCACCTGGCTCGTCGGCGCCGACATCGGCTGGAACCCGGTCACCAACCTCAACTTCGACCTGGAGCTGATGTATCAGAGCACCACCCAGGAGAGGCCGAGCGGGTTCATCGGCACCATCTACAGCAACGGGGCGTTCGTCCCCGGCGCGTGGCAAGGCGACTCGAGCGGCTTCGCCGGCCGCTTCCGCATCACCCGTTACTTCTGATCCTCCTCCGATCAGTCGACGCAGCGGCCCCCGGAGCGAAAGCTCCGGGGTTTTTCTTTTGCGCATGGCGGTTGAGCAGCGGGGCTGCGCTGGTCTGCGCCGCAAGGATCGAACGGGCGCAAGACGAAGCCATTTTGTCCTTGCGCGTCCGGCGCCGGCGGCCGATGATTGCACGAGGCGCCTAAAGCGCACGGCATGACGCGTCCCGCCCTCGCCGGCGGCTCTTCGCGCTCTTGCAATCCAGCCGAATCGTGATCGACCCCGCGGGCGCTCCGGCGATGGGGATTCGGCGTTGCTGAAGGTTGAGACCTTGCGCCGATGATGCGGCAGTACGAGCTGGTGGAACGGGTCCGGCGCTACAATCCCGGCGCCAACGAGGACGTGCTCAATCGCGCCTATGTGTTCGCGATGAAGGCGCACGGCAGCCAGAAGCGCGCCTCCGGCGATCCCTACTTCTCGCACCCGCTCGAAGTCGCCGCCATCCTGACCGAGCTCAAGGTCGACGACGCCACCATCGTCGCCGCGATGCTGCACGACACGATCGAGGACACGACCGTCACCCGCGAGGAGGTCGACAAGGCCTTCGGCGAGGAGATCGGCGGCCTGGTCGACGGCCTCACCAAGCTCGGCAAGCTCGACTTTGTCACCAAGCACGCCCAGCAGGCCGAGAATTTCCGCAAGCTGCTGCTCGCCATCGCCGACGACGCCCGCGTTCTCCTGGTCAAGCTCGCCGACCGCCTGCACAACATGCGCACCTTGAATTTCATGCCGGTGGAGAAGCGCACGCGCATCGCCCAGGACACGCTCGATATCTACGCTCCCCTCGCTGGCCGGATGGGCATGCAGAGCATGCGCAGCGAGCTCGAGGATCTCTCGTTCCGCTGCCTGATGCCGGAGGCCTATGGCCTGATCGTCTCACGCCTCGAGACGCTCAAGGCCAAGAACGGGGCGATCATCGCCCGCATCGCCTCCGAGCTCACCGACCAGTTCGCCCGCCGCGGCATCAAGGTCGAAGTGAAGGGCCGGCAGAAGCAGCCCTACTCGATATGGAAAAAGATGGAGCGCCGCTCGATCGCCTTCGAGCAGCTTTCCGACATCTACGGGTTTCGCATCCTGGTCGACACCGTCGCCGACTGCTATGCCGCCGTCGGCGTCGCCCACACGACCTGGCCGAGCGTCCCCGGGCGCTTCAAGGACTACATCTCCACGCCGAAGCAGAACGACTACCGGTCGATCCACACCACCGTCATCGGCCCGGGCAGCCAGCGCGTCGAACTCCAGATTCGAACTTACGAAATGCACGAGGTGGCGGAATACGGCATCGCCGCGCACGCAGTCTACAAGGACGGGCGCACGGGCGCCGACACGCCGGGGGTCAGCGAGAGCCGCGCCTATCGCGGCCTGCGGCAGACGATCGAAGCGCTGGCGAGTGACGATTCGGAGAAGTTCCTCGAGCACACCAAGCTCGAGCTGTTTCACGATCAGGTGTTCTGCTTCACGCCGAAGGGCCGGCTGATCGCCCTGCCGCGCGGCGCGACTGCGATCGACTTCGCCTATGCGGTGCACACCGACATCGGCAATTCCGCCGTCGGCTGCAAGATCAACGGCCGCATCGCGCCGCTGATTTCCGTGCTGCAGAACGGCGACGAAGTGCTGATCTCCCGTTCCGAGCGCCATTCCCCGCCGGCCGCCTGGGACGGCGTCGTCGTGACCGGGCGGGCGCGCGCCGCAATCCGCCGCGCGACGCGCGAGGCGGCGAAGGCCCAGTTCGGCGGCCTCGGGCGCCAGATCGTCGAGCGCGCCTTCGAACGGGCGGGCAAGAAATTCTCCGAGGCGAAGCTGAAATCGGCGCTGCCGCGGCTGGCGCGCGCCTCCGTCGACGATGTCTTCATCGGCGTCGGCCGCGGCGAGATCTTTTCGACCGACGTCGTCCGCGCCGTCCACCCCGATTTCAAGGAGGAGCGCCGGGCCGGCCCCGGTGTGCCGCAGAACGAAAGCGGCTGGTTCGGGCTGCCGAAGGCCACGGACCTCGTCTTTCGCGTTCCCGGCGCTTCCGATCCCGCCTCGATCCTGCCGGTCAGGGGGATCGATCTCGACACCGCAGTGCGCTTCGCCCCCAACGGCGGCGCTGTGCCCGGCGAACGGATCGTCGGCATTCGCGGGCCCGAAGGCATCACCATCTATCCGATCCATTCGCCCGCCCTCATTCCCTATAACGAACAGCCCGAGCTGTGGCTCGACGTGCGCTGGGATCTCGAGAACGCGCCGCAGGCGGTCTATTCGACCCAGATCGTGGTGACGATGCTGAACGAGCCTGGCGCGCTCGGCGTCCTGGCGACGACAATCGGCGAATACGGGGCCAACATCGACGCCGTTTCGTCCTCGGCCACCGGCGCGGATTTTCGCGAATTGCGCGTCGACCTGCAGATCCGCGACATCCAGCATCTGAATGCGATCCTGTCGGAACTGCGCGGCAAGAGCGTGGTCCACAAGGTCGAAAGGGTGAGCGAGTAGCGATGCCGCTCTATTTCGCCTACGGCTCCAACATGGGCAGCGAAGCGATGGCGCGCCGCTGCCCGTGCTCGAAGGCGCTTGGGCCGGCGCGCCTCGCCCGCCACCGGCTCGCCGTCATGCGCGAGGGCTGGCTGACATTGGCGCGCGATCCGCGCTCGAGCGTGCACGGCGTGCTGTGGGATCTGGCGCTCGCCGACGTCCCGACGCTCGATCGCTACGAGGGTCTGCCGCAGGGCCTCTACGTCAAGGCTCAGCAGATGGTCATCGTGTCGGGCGGGGCGAAACGGGCGCTGGTCTATTTCGGCGCCAACACCGGCCCCGGGACGCTTCGCCCGGACTACATTGCCGGAATCCTGGCGGCGGCGCGCCAATGGCCGCTGCCGGCCGAGGCGATCGCAACGTTGGAAGCGCTCAGTCGGCGGGTCGACGACCGGCGGTAGCCGGCAAACGTCGACTTGGCGCGGCGCTTGGCCCGCCCGGCTCGCTTACTTCGTCGCCGCGTCGAGCGGCGCCGCGCCGGTCGCGCCGCCGAGGCTCAGCCAGACGTTCGGATCGTCTTGCGCCTGACGCTTGAAGAACTGATAGCCGGTGGCGTTCCAGGGGCGGACATTGGCGGACAGATTGTCGAGCACGAAGTCGCCGCGGTCGGTCTTGACAGTCAGGATCGCATGGCCTTCGCCGTTGAGGTCGCGGACGATCGTCATCAGCAGCGCCTGACGGGGAAAACCACGCTCGATCAGGAGCTTGCGTTTGAACAGGGCGTAGATTTTGCAATCGCCCTTGCCGTCGACGGGATAGTCCCAATGATCGAGCGTCGTGCCCCAATGGTCGAAATTGCTGATCGGCTGGATCGCGGCGTTGGCGAATGTGTTGACCTCGTTCAGCGTCTTCCACGCCTGCCTGGTCAGGCGGACGTCGACCGGATCGAGCTTGCCGAGGGTGCATTCTTCCACGCGACGGTGGCAGAAGTCGACCCAGCCGTAGGGTATTGCGGTCTCGCCCCCGACCGGCGCGGAGCTCGCCCGGGGCAGGCCCTGCTCGGAGGCTTCGCCGAAGCTGTTCCAGGCGAGGCCGAGAAGCGCCGCCGCCGCGACGAAGCTGAAGAACCGCTTGAACATGATCCGCGCCTGCCGCCGTTCGTTGGGAGCAGCATCGCGGGCTTCCGCTTGGCGAGGGCAGAACAAATTCCCTCGAATTTTATCGATCCGAAAGCGATCGGTTCTGGCAATTTTCTTAATCTTGACAATGGGTTTGCTTTACCGGCAGTTTACCGTGCCGTTGCGGAACGACTGCCGCCGATTGCACGCCTCCTCAACGTGAAGACCGCCGCCAGCGTCAAGTTTTTGTTTTACTCGGCCGATTATTAGGGAGGAGGGCTGGACGCGCGCGTCCGAGGGGAAACGACATGTCGAACCAGGCGATCGGCGCTCCGGCGAACCCAACCGGACGCTTCGCGCGCGCCGGCCTGGCCGCGCTCGGCGTGGTGTTCGGCGACATCGGCACGAGCCCGCTCTACACGCTCAAGACCGTGCTCGACTACACCGGCCCGCATCCCGATCCGTCGGCGGTTCTCGGCGCGCTTTCGCTGATCGCCTGGACCCTGTTCCTCATCACGACCGTCAAATACGTCAACATCGCCATGCGCGTGGACAATGACGGGGAGGGCGGCATCATCGCGCTGATGACGTTGCTCGGCGTCAAGAAACATCAGCGGCCGATCATCATCTCCGTCGGCCTGTTCGGCGCCGCGCTGATCTACGGCGACGGCGCGATCACGCCCGCCATCTCCGTTCTCTCGGCCCTCGAGGGCGTTGAGCAGATCGCGCCGACCTTGCAGACCTACGTGCTGCCGGCCGCCACTGCGATCCTCATTGCGCTCTTCGCGGTTCAGCCGTTCGGCACGGCAGCGATCGGTCGCGCCTTCGGTCCGATCATGCTCGCCTGGTTCGTCGTCATCGCGGTCCTCGGCCTCTCCGGCATCACGCAACATCCGCAGGTCTGGCTGGCGATCAATCCGCTCTATGGCCTCGATTACCTGATGCGCGGCGGCTTCCAAGGCTTCCTCGTGCTCGGCGGCGTGTTCCTTTGCGTCACCGGCGCCGAAGCGCTGTACGCCGACATGGGCCATTTCGGCCCGAGGCCGATCCGCTTCTCTTGGAGCCTTGTCGTTTTCCCGGCGCTCATTCTCAACTATGCCGGCCAGGCAGCGATCGTGCTCGCCGGCGCGCCGACCGAAGGCAACATTTTCTATCGGCTCTGTCCCGGGCCGCTGTTAACGCCGCTGATCGTGCTGGCGACGGTCGCGACCGTCATCGCGAGCCAGTCGATCATCACCGGCGCCTATTCGATGACGCGCCAGGCGATCCAGCTCGGTTGGCTCCCCCGCATGACCATCAAGCAGACGTCTGAGGAGGGCTATGGCCAGATCTATGTCGGCACGGTGAACTGGCTTTTGATGATCGTCACGCTTGGCCTCACGATCGGCTTCGGCAAGTCCGGCAATCTGGCCGCCGCTTACGGGATCGCGGTCTCGGCGACCATGCTGATGACGAGCGTCCTCCTCTTCATCGCCATGCGGGAGGTCTGGAACTGGCCGGTCGCCGCGGCGGGAGCGGTGGCGGGACTGTTCTTCGTCATCGACGGCAGCTTCCTCGTCGCCAATCTGGCGAAGGTGATGGACGGCGGCTGGGTCCCCCTGCTGCTCGCCTCCGTCGTCTACGGCGTGATGTGGATCTGGCACCGCGGCGCGACGGCGGTGCAGAGACGCGTCGAGTCCGAAGTGACGCCGCTTGCGACGTTTATCGCGCTCCTGACGTCCGGCAAGGTCGCGCGCGTACCTGGTTCGGCGGTGTTCTTCACCCGCGCCAAGGAGCAGACCCCGCCGGTCCTCGACTGGCACGTGCGCCACAACCGCGCGCTGCATGAGAACGCGCTGACGCTGACGCTGACGGTCGTCTCCGTGCCCAGGGTCGATCCGGAAGAGCAGTTGACGGTGATGCGCGAGGGCGAGCATTTCTGGCGTGGGGAAGTGAAGCTCGGCTTCATGGAGCATCCGGACATCCCCCGCATCCTGGCCCAGTGCAAGATGCAGGGGGTGGGTATCGACCTCGACGACGTCACCTATTACCTCGGGGCCGAAACCATCGTTGCCGCCGAGCGGGGAAAGGGCCTCATCCCGCGTTGGCAGGAGGTCGTGTTCGCGGCAATGGGCCGCAACGCGGCCCGCATCAGCGATTATCTTCAATTGCCGCGCGATCAGGTGGTCGAGATCGGTCGCGAGATCGAGATTTAGTTCAGCGAACGCCAGCGTCGCCGCCGGGTCCTACCTTGCCTGCGCGGGGACGAGGCTCGCGTAGTGGTCCGGCACAATCATTTCCGGGGGCGTCGGCGTGCGGTGGTACTCGGGGCTGTGGACCCGCGCCGGCAGGACCGGCTTCTCGTGCGGCACTTCCTGGTAGGGGACCTGCGTCAGGAGATGGGCGATGCAGTTGAGGCGGGCACGCTTCTTGTCGACCGCCTCGACCACCCACCACGGCGCTTCCGGAATATGCGTGCGCTCCAGCATGATCTCCTTGGCCTTGGTATAGGCCTCCCAGCGCCGGCGCAACTCGAGGTCCATCGGCGAGAGCTTCCACTGCTTCAGGGGGTCGTTGATGCGCATAAGGAAACGCAGGTTCTGCTCGTCGTCGGTGATCGAGAACCAGTATTTGACAAGGATGATGCCCGAACGCACCAGCAGCTTCTCGAACTCCGGAACCGACTGGAAAAAATCTTCGTATTCCTCGTCGGTGCAGAAGCCCATGACCCTCTCGACGCCGGCGCGGTTGTACCAGCTGCGGTCGAAAAGCACGATCTCGCCGCCGCCGGGAAGGTGCGGGACGTAGCGCTGGAAATACCATTGGCTGCGTTCGCGCTCGTTCGGCGCAGGAAGGGCGACGGCGCGACAAACGCGAGGGTTCAGCCGCTGCGTGACGCGCTTGATGGCGCCGCCTTTGCCGGCCGAGTCGCGGCCCTCGAAGATCACCACGAGCTTGAGCTTCTTGGCGACGACCCAATCCTGAAGCTTGATCAGCTCGCGCTGCAGGCGCAGGAGCTCCTGGAAATAGAGCCGGCGCGGGAAAGCGCCCTTTTCCGGCAGTTCATGGCCGTCGGCTAGGAGGTCGGCAAGCTCGCTGTCTTCCAGCTCGAGCTCGAGATCCTCGTCGAGATTGTCCTGGATCTCGGCGTTGACGCGATGCTGCATCTGGCTGATCGAGCCGTCCTTCGTCGCGCTCATGGGTCTTTCTTCCCTCGCTTTTGCTGTCGCCGTCTCGAAAGAGCGTCGCGGCCGAATCCTTCAATGACACAGATGACAGTGCTGCGACAGAAAGACGCCGTGCCTCCGGGTCAGGCGCTCCGCGTCTCCCGGTGGCGGGCGAGGATCAGCGCGATGGCGCAGGAGCCGAGGCGGGCGATCGTGTTGTCGGCACGGCTCGTCAGCATGATCGGAACCCGCGCGCCGAGCACGATGCCGGCCATTTCCGCGTCCGCCAGATAGACGAGCTGCTTGGCCAGCATGTTGCCGGCCTCGAGGTCGGGAACCAGGAGGATGTCGGCTTGGCCTGCGACCGGCGACACGATCCGTTTAGTGTGCGCCGCCTCCGAGGAGACCGCGTTGTCGAAGGCCAGCGGCCCGTCGAGAATGCCACCGGTGATCTGGCCGCGGTCGGCCATCTTGCAGAGCGCCGCGGCGTCGATGGTCGAGCGGATGTCCGGCGAAACAGTCTCGACTGCGGAGAGGATCGCGACCCGCGGCGTGGCGATGCCGAGGGCGACGGCGAGGTCGATGGCGTTCTGGACGATGTCGCGCTTGTCGAGGAGCGTCGGATAGATGGTGACGGCGGCGTCGGTGATGAAGAGGGGCCGCGGATAGGCCGGCGCGTCAATTGCGAAGACATGGCTGATGCGCCGGGCCGTGCGCAGTCCGGTCTCGGTCGCGACGACAGCGTGCATCAATTCGTCGGTATGCAGCGCGCCCTTCATCAGCGCTTCGACCTCGGCGGCCCGCGCCATCGCCACCGCCTTGTCGGCCGCCGCGTGGCTGTGCTCGGTCGAAACGATCCGGTAATGGCCGATGTCGATATTGGACGCCTCGGCCGCACGGCGGATCTTCGCTTCCGGACCGACCAGGACCGGCTCGATCAGGTTCTCGCGCGCGGCCTCGATCGCGCCGGTCAGCGACGCCTCGTCGACGGGGTGCACGACCGCGGTCTTGAGCGGCTTCAGATCGCGGGCGCGCTCGATCAGGAGTTTGTAGCGGCGGCCCTTCTCCCGCATCTCCTCGACGAAGTCCTGGCGGGGTTCGGCAATGATAGTTTTCTTCGGCGCGACGATCTCCGCCGAGGCGGCCATCGCCAGTTCGCCGTGCTGATTGGTCGCGCGCGCTTCGAGCGTAATTCGCCGTCCCTCCGGCGCCTTGGCCATCACCTTCGTGACGACCGTCAGGACGTCGCCCGGCTGCGCCGGGCCCAGGGTCTCGATCGTCTGCCGGACGAGCCTGGAGCCGGCGCCCGGCAGACGGCCGGCGATGAGCGCGCCCATAATCGCGCCAGCCCATCCCATTTGCGCCGCGTCGGCGGGAAAGTCGCGCGTCGCCGCTGCTGCCGGATCGACAATGCCGGCGCCGATCGTCGCCGCCTGCGTCGCCAGAAGCGAGAAATCCTCGGAAGTCAGCGTATGAACGAGCCGAAGCTCCTCGCCGACTTCCAGCGTGTCGAACGGACGGTTTTCGATCGAAGGCATCCGCATTTTCGACGGTTTCTCTTAAGGGCAGGAGCCGGAACCGCATCAGCGGCCGCAGATTTTGCGCGGGGCTGATGTCGAGCTCTTGCCGCGGCTCCAGCCCTTTTCGCTGTTGCACGTTGAGCGGGATCGGACGGGCGCCGCTCGAGGAGAAACTCTATAGACAGATGACGGCCGAGCCGCCAGAGACGTTGCGGACACTTGAACCGGCCCGGCGCGGCGGGGCCGCGAAGCTGCGTCAGAGGCTCTGATTGACGAGCGATCCGCAGGACCCGGTCTTTCGCCTGCTTGCCGACCCGCGCACGTATGGGCTTACGGCGCGCGTCAAGCGGATCGACACCGCCAATGCGGCGGTCTTTCTCGCCGGCCCCGATGTTTACAAGGTCAAGCGGCCGGTGAGGTTTCCGTTCATGGACCTCTCGACGCTGGAGAAGCGCCGCCTGGCCTGCGAGGCCGAGATCGCCGTCAATCGGGAGAACGCGCCGGGCGTCTATCTCGAAGCGCTGCCGATCGTCCGCGTGGGCGCAGCGCTCAGGCTCGGCGGGGAGGGCGAGGTCGTCGAATGGGCGACGCACATGCGTCGCTTCGACGAGACCATGACGCTCGACCGGGTGGCGGAACGCGGCGGCGTTTCCGATGCGATCGTTGACAGGCTCGCCCTGGCGGTGCGGCAGTCGCATGCGCGCGCGCCGCTGCGCGACGGGCTGCGGGCGGCGCAAGCCATCGAGACCTACATCGAGCAGAACGACGCCGCGTTTGCCGAGCGGCCCGAGCTCTTTCCGCCCGCGGATGCGCGCAGGCTGACCCACGACGCGCGCGCCGCCTTCGCGCTCACCCGGCCGATGCTGCTCGCGCGCGGGCGCGCCGGTTTCGTCCGCCGATGCCATGGCGATCTGCACTTGCGCAACATCGTGCTCATCGACGGCGAGCCGACGCTGTTCGACGCGGTCGAGTTTTCCGACGAGGTGGCGAGCGGCGATGTGCTCTACGATCTTGCTTTCCTGCTCATGGATCTCGAGCAGCGTGGACTTCGACCAGCGGCGAACCGGCTCATCAACCGCTACCTTGAGCCGGAGGCGCCGGAGGCTCTGGCCGGTCTCGCCGCGGTGCCTTTGTTTCTGAGCCTGCGCGCAGCCATTCGCGCCAAGGTCGAGGCCGCCGGCGCCGACCGGCAGGAGGGCGCCCAGCGCGAAGAATTGCTCCGGCTCGCCCGCCGCTACTTCGATCGCGCGGCCGGCTTTCTGCGCTATGTCCCGCCGCGGCTGGTTGCGGTCGGCGGATTATCCGGCACGGGCAAGAGCGCGCTGGCGGGCGCGCTTGCACCACGATTGGGACGCGCCTCCGGCGCGCTTTGGCTGCGCAGCGACGTCGAGCGCAAATCGATGTTCGGGCGCGAGGAAGCGTTCCGCCTGCCTGATTCGGCCTACGCGCCCGACGTGACCTTCGAGGTCTATCGGCGGATCGAAGACAAGGCGAGACGGGCGCTCCGCGCCGGACATGCGGTGGTGCTCGATGCGACCTTCTCGACCGCGAGGGAACGCAGAGATGCGGCTCGGGTCGCGGCCGGAGCCGGGGCCGCGTTCGACGGTCTTTTCCTCGAGACTTCCCTCGAAACGCGCCTCGCTCGTGTCGGGGCTCGGCAGGCGGACGCTTCGGACGCCAACACTGACGTCGCTCGCCGCCAGCGCGCGGAGCCGGTCGCCGAGCGCGGCTGGTCCGTCCTCGACGCCGGCGGCGCCCTCGAGGACACCGCCGCCGCTGCGCTCAATCGACTTGGGGGGCAGCGCTCAGCCAAAGCTTGACGCAAACCTTGACCCGAGCCCGCGAATCCGAATTATGAAATGTTCATGCCCGGTTCAGAGGAAGCGCGGCATGCCAAGGAGAAAGCGACGCCTCCAGCTTTGGCGGCCGGGCAGGACTGAGGGGAATAGATATGAAAAGTCGATCGTTCAGCGCCGCGATTTCGGCCGTTCTGCTGGCGGCCGCCATCGGCCTCACGGCGGGCGCCGCGCGTGCCGAAAGCGTGATGAAGGAGTGCGGCGCCGAATGGAAGGCGGCAAAGGCCAACAACACGACCAACGGTCAGACCTGGCAGGAGTTCCTGAAGTCGTGCCGGGCGCAGAAGGCCGAGGCGCCCGCCGCAGCCCCGTCCCCCGCCGCCGCTCCGGCCCCTGCGCCGGCGCCCGCGCCTGTCCAGGCTGCGCTGCCGAAGCCTGCGCCCGTTGCGCCGCGCCCCGCCGCCGCTCCGACCGGGGCCGGCCAGTTCACCACGGAAGCCGAGGCGAAAGCCCGCTGCCCCGCCGATACGGTCGTCTGGGTCAACACCAAGTCGCACATCTATCATTTGGCCGGCACGCGCAGCTACGGCACGACGAAGCAGGGCGCCTACATGTGCGAGGCCGACGCCAACGCCGCCGGCGACCGCGCCTCGAAGAGCAGGATCGCCAAAAGCAAGACGGCGCCGCAATAGCGCGCCGGCTCGCCGGACCAGGACGAAGGGCCGCCTTGGTCGGAGGCAGCTAGGCTGGGCTCGGCCTCCGAATCGAGCCGCACGGCGAGCCGTGCCTGTCGCTGCTTGGCCGCTCGCGGGCCCGGATCGAGTTTTGGGCGGCGCCACTTCACTGAGTGCGGAGCATGGCCCAGACCTCGCCGCGCATATCGACGAGATGAAAGCCGTTCCTCGCCAGTTCGCTGAACGTTTCGAAATCGCGGAAGTGGACCGTCGCCCATGTGCCCGGCTTCATATCCTTGATGGCATGGCGGTTCTGCAGGTTGAAATGCAGCATCGGATCTCCATCCTGTTTTCGCTTCCCGAGCGACCCGTCCCTGAACGGGAGGTTCTCTAGCACAGAATGTTGCGACGCACAAGACAATGCTGCACTGCACTATCTCGCCAGCTCCTCAAGTATCAAATTAAAAAGCCTTTCTGATCAGCTTAAAATAATGAAACTCGTGGGGGCGGCCTGACGCGATTCCTAGTGGCGAAAATGCATCCGAGCAGGCCAGCGACAGGCGGCTAAGCGCGTCTCCTGCGTTGTCATGGGCAGGTCGGGTGATGTTAGGCAAACTGAGCGCGGGAATCGACGAGCCCCGTGCGCGGTCATGCGGGATGTCAACGTCAGAGAGGGCAACGCCAACGATTGATAGAGCGAAATCACTTTAGTCTCTAACCATCTTTGTGCTTTTGACCAGTCGAATACGCATCGGACTCGACCTGGACAGTTTCGCTTCTGTAGAGCAGCGTATTCGTCTCGAGCAGCGCAATGTCAATCATGTAGTAAATGTTGAAGCCGCCGATCTCAGCCGCCAAAGCGCGCGCCTGGTCGAGCTTGCGTCTGATTTCGCACAGTGATTCCGCTTCACGTAAAATCTCGACCTCCCCTCTCGTCCTTGCCGAGCGGGAATCAGCAAGAAGGATCATGCGGGGCCGGCGCGCGGAAAAGAAGGCTTTCACGGCGCCTTGTCACCGAACGTTTCAAATTTAGACAATGCATGCGGCTTGGGCGCGGGTCCCCGCCGCAGGACCTTCCGCGCCGCTTCCGCGGTCTGGCCTTTGTCGATCACGAACGAACCCCCGGCGGCCGACGGTTCGGGACCCACGCCTCGCCGGAACTACTGATTGGCGATGATCCTGACCGGCGCGCCGAGGAGCGTGATCGGCAACGCGACGACCGAGCCGAGGCCGCCGGCCGCGGCGGTCTCGCTCAAGTCGGTCGCGTGGGGATTCGAGGCGATCCCATTCGCGAGAACGCCGCGCAGCTCCGGCGCGACGGCGGCGAGCTGATCGAACTTGTCGTGGTGAGCGGAATCCGTCGCCTGGACGTCCGTCAGGTCAATAACCGTTGCGCCCAGCGCCGCCAGCTCGGCCGTGCGGGGGTCGTCGCCAACCCGGCTCACGCCGCCGGCGAGGCTTCCGGAGAGCCACAGCGCCTTGTCGTCCCTGGCGAGCACGACATAGAACGGCCTCTTGATTTTGCCGAAGCGGCGAAGCTGCGACTCGAACACGTCGATGTCGATGTCGGGCGCTGCAAGAAACACATACCCGAGCTTGTTTGCGTGATCGAGGCGGCCGGATATCTTGATCTGCCGGAACGCCTCGACCGTGACCCAGTTGCCCATCGAGTGGGCGAGCACGTTGACCTCTTCGGCGTTGCTGGCGAGCAGCAGGCGGAGCGTGTGCTCAAGCTCATCGCGCGCCGCGGTCGCGCTGTTCGTGTCATAGAGATAGGCGGTGGGTTTGCCGCGCGAGGCCCAGGTGAACAGCACCGGGACGCCGGACGCCTTCGAGTCGTGGTCGATCTGGGCCAGGCGATAGAGCCCCTCCGCGAACATCGTATTGAAGCCGTGGATGAACAGTAGAACCTTGCGGTTTCCCGGCGGCCGCAGGGCGAGCTCGGCGTTCAGGGTCCGCACGAACGCCTTGTCGCCGTCGAGATAATGTTCGTGGCGCACGACGAAATCGACTTGGGGATCGCCGGGCGGCGTCTTCGGCCATTCGATCTCGCTTTGCTTGTGCGTCGGCGGGACCGAGACCGTGATTTCGGCGTAATCGATCGCGCTGGCTCTATCGCCGTTGAACAGAGTGCCGGGACGTTCGTCCCGTTCGCGCGTCGTCGCCACAAGCAACGTGTGGTCGACGGCGCCAGGGGCAACCAAGGCGACCGGACTCAGAAAGCCGCTCTCCGGCCGGGTGGCGCAGCCGGCCAGCACGGCTGGCAAAAGCACGATCGCCAAGACTGAAAAGGATCGCCTCGAGGAGCCTGCGCCCCCCGAACGCAAAGCGATCGCCGCTATCGCCACGGAATTCAAATCAGTCCCCACGCGCCCCTCGCTCCCGCCAAGCGAGTTCGACCCTTGCCGGCCGGCCTCCTTACGGCCTGGCGCCTGTGTTGGAAAGCGAAATGACGGCACTCATCCGTTTTTGCCAATCGCTGCGCTTTCGCTAACAATCGGATTTGAGCGAGCCGTCGCCAAAGCGGCGCGTCCAAGGCCAGCGGATTAGCGTGCGGTCGCTGCCGCAATCGCGCCGTTCGAGCGGCCCGCGGCGCGGGATACGACGGCGCCCGCCTTACGGTCCTACGCGCCGGTCCGGCGGGACCAGAAATCCTCGTCGACTGGCCGCGTATCCAGCGGCGCGGCAATCCCGCGCTGACCTTGCTACCGCCTCGAGAAATAATATACGACTCTCGGGCAGCTCAGTGGTCGCCGACCCCTGGAGCCCCGGCCGCAAAACGCGGTGCAAAAATGGGAGGACGTTCATGAAAACCTTGGCGCTTGGCCTCGGCCTTATCGGCGTTGCGGCATCAGTTTCTCTGCCCGCAGCCGCCGACCCGCTCAAAATCGTCTTGGCCATTCACGGCTCGACCGCGAACGAGTTTTGGCAGCCGGTCAAGAAAGGATTTGAAGACGCCTGCGCCAAGATCCAGGCGGACTGTCAAATGCTGTTTACGAACACCAACATGTCGGTCCAGGAAGAGCTTGCCAATGTCGATGCGGCGTTGGCCACCAACCCGGATGCTCTGATCCTTACAATCCCTGACAACAACGCCTTCACCAAGGTTGTCGCCGATGCCCGGGCCAAGGGAATCATCGTCATCGCCATCAACAACGACGACGTCACCCCGGGTCACAACGCCAGGCAGTCTTATATTGGACCGGCGTTCCTGGCCTCCGGGATGGCTCTGACCAAGTATCTGTCGACGCTGTTCCCCAAGGAGGGTCCGATCAATGTTCTGGTCGGCGTCAACGTTCCCGGAGCCAATTGGTCGGAACAGCGCGCCGCCGGCGTTGTGAAGGCGCTCGACGACTACAAGGCGGCCAACCCCGGCCGAACGGTTACGGTCACCAAAATGGACGTTGGCGCAGACCCCGCGACCACGTCGGACCGCGTCGGCGCGTATCTCAACGCGCATCCGGACACCACCGCCTACATCGAGACCGGCTCGCTCGACGTCGCCGTCGCGCATTGGCTGAAGGACCGCGGAATTGCGCCCGGAAAGGTCATCGTCGGCGGCTTCGATGTCGAATCCGACGTCCTGCAAGAAATGAAGGCCGGCTACATCCAGGCTCATGCCGACCAACAGCCCTATATGCAGGGCTTCATGCCGGTGATTGAAGTCTATTTGGCAAAGACCGTCGGCTTGGCGCCGTCCGATATCGACACCGGCAACGGCATCGTGTTGCCGTCTCAGGCCGACTCGATCGCCGCGATGGCTGCGAAGGGCCTGCGCTAAGAGGATTGTTCGTGGGCGGGCTCCGGCTCGCCCACGAGAACCGCTCTCCCGGCGCAGCCGCTTTCGCCGAAGGCCGAAATGAAAAGAGTCGTCAAGCTTTATCTCGAAAAGCCTGAGTTGGCGGGGGTCGTTCTTCTCATCGTGCTGATGGCGTTCTTCGAGGTCCGGTCGAACGGCGTGTTCCTGTCGTTTCAGAATATCCGAGGCGTGCTCGGACTGCTGCCCGAGGTTGGGACAGTGACGATCGGCTTCGCGATACTGATGATCTGCGGGGAATTCGATCTCTCGGTCGGGTCCGTTTTCGCGCTCATGCCGATGTGCATCGCACTCATGCTCAATGCCGGAGTGGCGTTCTGGCCGGCGTTTCTGGTCGGGGTTGCGATTTGCGCCGTCATCGGCTTCCTCAACGCGTTCATAACGCTGAGATTCGACATTCCGAGCTTCATCACGACGCTCGGCATGCTCTTCATGGTGCGCTCGCTGACGGTGGTGATCTCGGGCGGATTTCCGCCCTTGCTGGCGGTGGACAAGATCCCGATCGGGCTGTTCACCGGCTACATAGGCGGAGGCCTGTTCCGGGCCTCGTTCGTCTGGTTCGTCATCCTCGCCCTTGTTGCCTCGGGGCTGATGGCGCTGACCAATTTTGGCAACTGGATCAAGGGGACGGGAGGCTTTCTGGAAGCGGCCCGATCGATGGGCATCCCGGTCAGAAGGGTCAAGTTCACCTGCTTCATGATCTGCTCGATCCTTGCCGGCCTTGCCGGAACCGTCCAGGTCTTTCGTCTTCAGTCGCCGTTTCCCAACTTGGGCGAGGGTCTTGAATTGCAGGCCATTGCGGGCTCCGTGATCGGCGGCGTGGCGCTGACCGGCGGCGTCGGCACCGTCTTCGGCGCCATCGTCGGCACGCTGCTGATCCGTGTCATCGACAATGGCCTCGTCCTTTCCCGCATTGACGCCAATTGGTTCAAATTCGCCATCGGGGCGCTGACCGTGCTCGCGGTCGTCGGCAATTCGTGGCTCAGACGCACCGCGCGCAGGATAAAGGTGGAGGTCTGAGCGTGGCGACGCCGATCATTTCGGTCAAGGGTCTGCACAAGTGGTACTCCGGCGTCCACGCTCTCGATGGCATCGACCTGGAATTCCAACCCGGCGAACTTGTCGGACTGGTAGGCGACAACGGCGCGGGCAAATCGACCTTGATCAAGGTGCTTTCCGGCGTCGAGCAACCCGACGCCGGGGAGGTTCGCGTCGAGGGCGAGTTCGTCCAGATCGGCTCGCCCAAATCCGCGATGAAGCTCGGAATCGAGACCGTCTACCAGGTCAGCTCGATGATTCCGACCATGTCGGTCGCCCGCAATCTCTTCATCGGCCGGGAGCCGCTGAGGGTGTCGGCCGCCGGCATCGGCGTGATGAATCAGGGCAAAATGCGCCACGACTCGATCCGCGCGATCGCCGACGTGGACCTGCATCTGCGCTCGCCGGACACCTTGGCGGGAGAACTCTCCGGCGGCCAGCGCCAGGGCGTCGCCATCGCCCGAGCGATGTATTTTAAATCCAAGGTTCTCATCCTCGATGAACCCACCAATCATCTCTCGGTCAAGGAAACCGCGAAAGTGCTCAGCTTCGTCAGAGGCCTGGCAGCGCAGGGCGTGACCGGTATCCTCATCAGCCACAACCTGCACCACGTCTTCGTCTCCTGCGAACGGGTGGTGGCGATGGCGAGGGGCAAGATCGTCCTGGATAAGAAGGTCCGCGAAACATCGATCGATGAGGTCATCGAGTTGATGTAGGATCTTCGCCGACGACGGCCTGGGCGAAAAACTGCGAGACGATTGCCACGCGCACCCCCTGCGCAAGCAGCCGCGGCGTCGTCTTGGCCTGCATGGCCACCGCCTCCGCCCGGCGCGGCGCCGAAGCCGCCAATGCCCGCTGGCGCAACTTCAATGGCATGCAGATGCGCTGTGTCCATCCCCCACCGCGTCAACCGGAGGTCGGCTCTTCAATCTCCACCTCGGCGCCGAGGAACAGCCGCGCCACGCGCGGATCGTCGAGGATCGCTCGCGCGGCGCCGACGAGCCGCGTGCGGCCGGTTTCCAGCACGATCCCGTAGTCCGATATTTCCAGCGCGCTGCGCGCGTTTTGTTCGACCATGAGGGTCGACACCCCCTGAGCGCGCAGAGTCTGCAAGGTGGCGAACACGTCCTTGACCATGATGGGCGACAGTCCGATCGACGGTTCGTCGATCAGCATCAATTTCGGTCGGGCGATCAGCCCTCGCGCGATCTCGAGCAGTTTCTGCTGGCCGCCTGACAGCGTGGAGGCCTGCGTGCGCGCCCTCTCGCGCAGGATGGGAAAGCGATCGAGCGCCTCTTCCACCCGTGGGCGCATTGCGGCCGCAGAGCCAAGGGCCACGCCGCCCAGTTCCAGATTGTCGCGCACCGAGAGCTCGGGGAAGATATTGCGCCCCTGCGGCACATAGCAGACGCCGCGGCCAATCAGCGCCGCTGGGCTGGCGCCGGTCACGTCCTCGCCGTCCAGGGTGATGCGCCCGCTTCGCACGGCGATCAGGCCGAAGATCGCCTTGAAGGCGGTGGACTTGCCGGCCCCGTTGGGGCCGATGATGGTGGTGATGGCCCCACGCGCCACCGAAAACGAGCAGCCGTTCAGGATGGTCATGCGGCCGTAGCCGCCGACTACGCTTTCCATCACCAGCACGGGCGCTTCGCGGTCAGTGGCCAAGATAGGCCTCGATCACGAGAGGGTCGTTGCGCACCGCCTCTGGCGCGCCGTCGGCGATCACCTGACCCTCGGCGATGCAGATCACCCGGGTGCAGAGCGACATGACGAAATCCATGTTGTGCTCGATCACCACGAAGGTCGATCCGCCCTCGGCGTTCATCGCCCGCAGCCGTTCGCGGAACGATCCGAGCAATGTCAGATTGACTCCGCCGGCCGGTTCGTCGAGCAGCACGAGCCGCGGCCCGGCCATGAACGCCATCGCCGCGTCCAGCAGCTTCTGCTGGCCATAGCTCAGTCCGCCGGCGGGCAGCGCGGCGACGTGTTGCAGGCGAAAGAGCTCGAGCATCCGGTCCGCCGCGGCGGAAAGCCCGGCGTCGGGACGCCCGAACAGCCGCGAGATGCGGCCGCCCACGTGCTCTTGTCCGGCCAGGATGAGGTTCTCACGCGCCGAAAGCTGCGGGAATACCTGCAACAACTGGAACGTGCGCGAGACGCCGAGGCGGCTGAGCGCAACCGGCGCCATCCCCGTAACGTCCCGCCCGTCGAGCAGCACTTGGCCGGCGCTGGGCGCCAGCTGGCCGAGCAGGCAGTTGAAGAGCGTGGATTTGCCCGAGCCATTGGGGCCGATCACGCCCAGAATCTCGCCTTCCTCCACCTGGAAGGACACTCCGTTGACCGCACGCACGCCGCCGAAATGTTTGTGCAACTCGCGCGCTTCGAGCACCACGGTCATGGCGGGGGCTCCGTCGGCGCCGCGACCGGGCGCAGCCGGCGGAGCACCCGATCGGCCAGCCCGACCAACCCTTCGGGGCAAAGCGCCAGCAGCAAGACCACCAGCGCGCCGTAGAGCACCAGGTAGTAATTTTGCAGGAAGCGCAGCCATTCCGGCAGCAGAACCGCCACCAAGGCGCCGAGATAGGGGCCGAGGAACGATCCCGAGCCGCCGACCACCACCATGAGCAGCAGGCTGAACGACAGGGCGAGCGCGAAGGGAGAGGGTTCAATATATTGCACCAAGGGCGCGTAAAGCGATCCCGATACGCCTCCCAGCGCCGCGCCAATGGCGAATGCGAGCAGCGTGTAGGTTCGGACGTCCACACCCAGGCTGGCGGCGCGCACGGGGTTCTCCCGCAACGCCATGAAGGCGCGGCCCCACGGCGAACGGAGCAGCCACCACGTTCCGAACGTGACCAGCGCCAGCGATAGGAGGCAGAGCCAAAGATAGCCGACAGCTCCGGTGAACGGCGCCGGCCGGCGGATGTGGTTGATGCCATTGATGCCGCCCGTGAGCCACGCTTCGTTGCGGAAGACCAGGAAGGCGATGGTCGCGAGCGCCAGGGTGACGAAGGCAAGGTAGTGGCCCTGCACGCGCAGCGCCGGGAATCCCAGTAACACGCCAAGACCGAAGCAGACCGCGGCGCCGATCAGCAGAGTGACGCCGAACGGCGCCCCGAGCGGCATCAGCAGGGCAGTGGTGTACGCGCCGATGCCGACGAAACTCGCCTGCGCCAGCGACACCTGCCCGGCGTAGCCCAAGGTCAGGTTGAGGCCGATCGCGCTGATCGTATAAACGGCCCACAGCGAAAGCAGGTAGACGCCGTAAGGCTGCAGCCAAAAGGCGAGCAGCCCGGCGGCGAGCGCCAGGCCAAGCGCGCCGGCAAGAACACGGGTCTGGCTGTTCATACCCGACGCTCCTCGCGCCGCCCGAGCAGTCCCTGCGGGCGGAACAATATGAACAGGATCAGCAGCAGCATCGGCACTGCGTCGCGATACTGGTCGGGGCCGAAGGTGGCGGCGAACGTCTCCACGACCCCGAGCAGCAATCCGCCCGCCACCGCGCCGCGCACTTGGTTGAACCCGCCCACAATCGCGGCGGTGAAAGCCGACAGGCCGATGCCAATGCCGTTGTTGAATTTCACCAGGTAGATCGGACTGATCAACACCGCCGCGAGGGTCACCAGCGCGGCGTTCAGCAGAAAGGTGATCAGCACCATGCGCGGGACATTGATGCCGAGCAGGCGCGCGACCTGTGGGTTCTGGGCGCTGGCCTGGATCGCCCGGCCGATGCGGGTGCGCCCAAGGAAAAGGTTGAGCGCGACCACGGCGGCGACCGCAACCGCGAGAATGGTCAGACTTTGCCAATCGAGGAAAATCTCGCCCCAGGAGATTCCGCCGTCGATCCCCGGGAACGAATAGGCGATCGCTCCGGCGGCGTTCATCATGCCGTTCTGCAACACGATCGACAGCGCCATGGTCGCGATGGCGAGCTGCAGGGCGCCGTGCGGCAGGATCGGGTCGACGATCAGCCGCTTGAACAGGACCCCGAGCGCCAAGCCGGCCGCTAGCAGCGCCAGCAGAACGCCAACCCACAGCGGCAGGCCGAGCGATTGTGCCCCCAGCATGACAAAAGCCGGCACAACGACAAAATCGCCCTGGGCGAAGTTGACCGTCTGCGAGCCCTGCCAGAGCAAGGAAAAGCCGGCGGCGATCAGCGCGTAGATCGCGCCGATCGCCAGGCCGGAGATCACAACCTGGACGAGCAGGCCGACCATTTCAGGCCCTGCCGATGGGGCCCGGCCTTACGAAGCCGGCGGCACAAACTTCAAAACTTGCGGTTTGCCGTCCTTCACCCGGATCAGGTAGCCGCCGTTGTCGACGTCGCCGTTGTCGAGCACCTTCATCGGCACCATGATTCCCGGCTCCGTCTCGGGCGTGATGGTCATGCCGTGCAGAGCAGTGCCAATACCCTTGGGATCGACGCTGCCCATTTTGTCCGCGGCCGCTTTCAACATCCACACCGCCATGTAACCCTTGATCGAATTGTGGTCGGGGTGGCCGTGGTACTTCGCCTCGAAGCGCTTGACGAAGTCCTGCACCGCGGGCGACGGCGAGCCGGAGGAGATGCCGGAGAAGGTGACGACGCCGTCGGCGGCCTCGCCGGCCAGTTTGATCGCCTGGACGTCCCCGGCGGTGCTGCCGCCGACCAGTGCGGCTTTCAATCCCATCTGCTGGAATCCCTTGAGAAAGCGGGCGTTCTCTTCCTCGTGCCCATAGAGGAAGACGGCGTCGACATTCGCCGCGCGCAGTTTGAGCAGATCGGGGGCGAAGCTGACCTGGCCGTTTTCGGTCGGAATGTCCGCCACGACGTCGAGGCCAGCCTTCTTGGCCTCGGCGACGAACAGGTCGCGTCCGCCTTTGCCAAAATCGTCGTTCACCCAGGAGATGGCCACCCGCTTGGCGTGCAATGTGTTGACCAGATAGTCGATGATTGGCGGGATGGTTTGCGACTGGGTGAGGGAAGTGCGGAACAGAAGCGGATCGCCCTGGCTGGTCAAATTGGCGGCCTCGCCGCCCACAAGCTCGGCCACGCCAGCCGCTTGGGTCAGCGCCTCATCGACGATTATGGAACCCGAATAGACCGGGCCGAGCACGGCGAAGGGATGGCCATCCAGCGCCTGCTGAATCACCGCGCGGGAAACCGAAGGGTTGGTCTGGGTGTCGTAGGCGGTGGCGTGAAGCATATGTCCCTGAATGCCCCCCTTGGCGTTGACGTCCTCAATCGCCATCAAGATCGCGTCGCGCCACTCCACGCCGACGGTCGCGCCGCTGCCGGAGAGTTCGGCCGGCACCGCGATTTCCAGCGTTGCCTTGTCGGCGTGCGCGGCCGGCGCGAGTATCGCCGCGAGCGCGAGCGCGCTGCAGCCAAGCGCCAGACTTGCGGACGGAATGCGCATCTTTGTTTCCTTTCTGGGGAGTGCTACGGGAACGGACGGGCCGCCCGTCGTCCCGGCGGGATGCGATAATGCGCGGTACGCGCGAAAGCGCGGACGGATGCGACAACGCGGTGTTTCCTCCGCCTATTTTTTCGGCGCGACTTTATTGCGTGGAAGCGCTCCCATCCGTCGTACGGAAGGCCAGATGGACTGTAAACAGATAAATTTGGCGCATGGCCTGCCCCAAGGGCCACGCCCCAAAGTTACGATCGCGCCCGTCAGCCGCCCAAAAGTCGTGACGCCGCTCGACGCGCACGAAGAGCGACGGCTTCAAAGCCTTCCGCTGCGGACATGGCTGTCATCGGCACTTCGATGGCGAGCGGAATTCCGTCAGGCATATGTTTCAGGATTTCTCGGATGTCGATCCCGCCCTCCCCAGGGGGCAACCGCTCGGCGCGGCCGGCGTGGAGCAATTCTTCCACTGTATAGCGCTCCTGCACCTGGGCGTCGGCGACATGCGCGAAGGGCAGACGCGAACGCGGCATGCGGGAAAGTTCATCGAGCGAACTGCGCGACCGATCGAAATGCAGCGTGTCCACGAGGACGCCAATTCCCGGCCGTCCGGTCGCGTCGACGATCCTGGCTGCCGTGGAGAGGTTTGGCGCAATTGTCCATGGAAAAAATTCCAGCACCGCGTGAAGGCCGTATCGGACGGCGAGATCCTCGATAGCGCCCAGCCGATCGGCAAGCCGCGTCAGATCCGGATCGTAGGGCGCCGTGATGACGTATCGAGCGCCGAGCTCGGCGCCGGCGGCGAGAAACGGCTCGAGGTCGGCGACGTCGATGTCCGGCGTGATGCGGACAAACTCGATATCGAGCACCCCGACGCCGGTTTCGTTCATCGCGGCCTTCGTCGCGCGCATCATCTTTGCGTCGTGCATCAGGGGATAGCCCGGACTGGTTTCCGTCACTCGGATCAGGCGGAGACCAACGGTCTGGTATCCGGCGCGCGACGCGACGCGCACGACGTCCGGCGGTGAAAGCCCGATCACCGTCAAATGGGCGAGAGAGAAGGAAACAGCCATCTGACATTCCGCCACGAACGAGTGGGCCTACTGCGCTAAGTGGCGCTTGGCCGACGCGGGCCGCTAGGTTGCGCCTGATCGGCCTTGCGGCCAATTCGCTCGAACCAAAACCGATGCGCTTCACGCGTCAAGGCTGATGCGCCTGGGTTCGTCGCCTCCGTCGTTTGACGCCGTTTGCGGCGTCCGATCTCTTTGGCGAGCGCGAGACGAGCGGGTAGGGTCGAGACGCCAAGGTTCGCGAAGCAAAGGAAATCGACATGACTGACGTCACCCGATTGTCGTCGGCGCGATTGGGGCCAGGCGGGCACTGGCGCAACTGGGTCGGCAACCAATCCTTCATCGCCCGGCACAAGGCGGAGCCTGGCTCGGAAGACGAATTGGCCTCGCTCGTGCATGAGGCCTCGCGTCGTTCTCTCCCCGTCAGGGTCGCCGGCTCGGGCCATTCCTTCACGCCGGTCGTGGCGACCCACGGGCTCCTGCTCAGCCTGAAGACCATGCAGGGGCTGGTCAGCGCCGACCTGGATCGCAAGCGCGTCGTCGTGCGCGCGGGCGCGCGGATCGGCGATATCGGCCGCGCGCTCAAACAGATCGGGCTATCGCTCGCCAACCAGGGCGATATCGACACCCAGGCGATCGCCGGCGCCCTGTCGACCGGCACGCACGGGACCGGAATCGGCCTGGGCTGCCTCTCGTCCCAGGCGGTCGGCATGCGGCTCGTGCAGCCGGACGGGTCGGTTCTCGAGGTCGATGCCGATCGGGATCACGAGACGATGGCCGCCGCCCAGGTTTCCATCGGCATGCTCGGGGTGATCTCGACGATCACGCTGCAGGCCATGTCCGCGTACAACCTCAAGGAAACGCAGTGGCGCGACGATTTCGAGTCCTGCATGGAAAGGCACGACGAACTGGCGGCGAACAATCGCCATTTCAGTTTCTTCTGGTGTCCGGTCGCCGAGTCCCGGCATCTCTACTGCCTGCCCGACCTCGCCGCCGTCTCGCCGGTCAAGCGCGAGCACGACGTCTGCGAGATGAAGGTGATGAACGTCACCGACGAGCCGCCCTCCGCGAACGAGAAGACTTTCGAGCGGGTCGCCTACAGTTCGGACATCTATCCCATCGAGTACATCCCGAACTTCCACGAGCTCGAATACGCCATCCCGGTCGAAAACGGCAAGGAAGCGTTGCGGCAAATTCGTGAGCTGATGCTGACCAGGCACACCAATTGCATCTATCCCGTCGAATACCGCTTCGTGGCGGGCGATTCGGGCATGCTCAGCCCCTATTACCGTCGCGACAGCGTGACAATCTCCGTCTCCGGCGGCCCCGGGATCGACTATTGGGACTATCTCCTCGACGTCGACGCGATCCTCAGGCAATACGGAGCCCGGCCGCATTGGGGCAAGCTGCATTTCAACACGGCGGAGGACATGCCGCTTCTCTATCCCCGCTTTCCTGATTTCCAGGCGATCCGCCGCAAACTGGACGCGTCAGGCCTCTTCCTGAACGATCACTTGCGAAATCTGTTCGCGTGAGGAAGGGGCGATTACTTCACCGCTAGGCTTCCGGCCCAAAAAGGCGCAGGTCACGCTCTGCGCGAAAGACATTGCTATAGAGGCCATTGATCCACTCGCGTCCGCGTGAGGTCACGTTCAAGTAGCGGATGGCGTCCTGGATGTATGGCGATACCTTGTTCCAGTAGAACTGAGGATATTTGTCGACCAGATCCGCTGGCGATTCGTAGCCCAGCTGCCGATTCAAGCCGATTTCTTCGAATTCATGCCAAAGCGCATTCGCTTTTTTCAGATAGTGCGGATCGCCGAGCTGACCGATCAGGTCTGCGGCTCGAAGGAGGGACGCCTCCGCGTGGATTTCGCCGGTCTCCGCCAGCGTATAGGGGAAGCGCGTGTGCTCGATGGCGCTGGCGATCCGCTTCTCGTCGAGTTCGTCGATTGTCGCCAGACGATCGAGCACATAAAGCTTCGAGCGCTCGACGTGATGGGGGGCGAGCGAGGCGTCGGAGCAGCCGCGGGGCAACGCGACCTTGTGACCGGCGGAATCGACCACGTAGCCGTCATCTCCGTCGCCTTTGAGGATCCCACGCACGTAGCCGATATCGTGGAACAGGCAGGCGACGATGAAGTGCGAATAGTCGGCCGGCGTCGAAGCCTCCAGCAGCGCCCGGCCCTTGAAGATCTCGTGACCGGCCAAAGTGACGAGCATGGTGTGCTCGACATCGTGGTAGAGCGCGTCGCTGTTGCCGATGCACTCGAGCGCCAGCCGCGCCGCGAACGGGATGATCTCCGTCAGGCGGACATGCGAAGACCCAAACCGGTCTTTCATGTCGGCGGCCAGGTACGCGCCGAGGGCGTCGGCCGCGAGCCCAGGGAAAGTGATCATCGATCGAGCCGGAGCGGCGGCGCTTGGCGCATCGATAACTCCCCCTTCGCGGCCTCGCGCGTTGACGACCCGGTGGGTACGGCCGCCTTCATGAATACATCCGCATGCGCGCTGGAGCCCGGCGCGACGTTACAGCGCCGGCGCGACCGCTTCAATGCGCCGTAAAACGCGACCGTCAAAAGTTGACGCAGGCGTATTTCACCGACGCTCGACCTCCTCCACGACGCCTTCACAAGGCGCGTGGGCGCCATCCTCCTCGAACCGGCGAAACCCGTTGCAGCAAAACAATTTTGCTGATTTCAGGCGACGATGCGCCTGCCTGTGCGAGAAATGCGGGCTAGAATGGCCGTTCGAATCTGCGATGGTCGACTTCGGCGATCAAATCGTCGCTCCAGCGCAATCTCGACCGGAGACAATCAGCAGTGCGCCCCGCCTTCATGCTTTTCGCGATCATTGCCGGCGCGCTACAGCCAATTCAGGCTGCGCTCAACTCCGAGTTCGCTCGGCGCGGCGCGACCGTACTTTGGTCTGCCGCAATTTCTGCCGGCGTCAGTTCACTGACCCTCGCGGTCGCCGCGCTGCTTGTCTTTAAGACACCCTTGCCGTCGCTCGACGTGTTCGCCTCCTTGCCTCCCCTCCTGTGGACAGGCGGCATCCTCGGGGCCGTTATCCTCGGAATGATGACGGTGGTTCCCCAGCGGCTCGGGGTGGCGCTGACGTTCGTTTGTTTTCTCGCCGGGATCATCGTCTGCTCGCTCATTCTCGATCAGTTTGGCGCCCTCGGCCTGCCGCAGCAATCGCTGACGACCGGCCGCACGGTCGGCGCCGGCCTGATTGTCGTGGCCGTTGTCCTCGTGCGATTCTTTTGAGGCCGACCGACTTGGCGCTTGAGTATCACTGGCATAGGTCCGCAAGCTGCAGACGCTTCGCCCGCGCTGGAGCTGCCATGGGGTCTCGCCTGCTCGCCCTCGCTTTGCTCCTGCTGCCGGTCCCGGCCCTGGCCGGCGGCGTCAAGGAGAAAATCGCAGCGCTCGCGCCGTCGGGGGTGGCGCTCGTGCTGGACGCCCAAGGGGCCGAGCTGGCAGCCCAGAATGCCGATGAGCCCTTCGTCCCGGCCTCGGTCGCCAAGATCGTCACGGCCTGGCTGGCGATGGAGGTCCTGGGCGGCGACTACCGCTTCGAGACCCGCTTCTACCTCGACGACAAGCGGGTGCTCTACGTGCGCGGCGGCGGCGATCCTTTCCTGATCTCGGAGGAGCTGGCGCCGCTGGCGACCGAGCTCATCGCGGCGGTCGGCAAGCAGCCGATCGCCGGCATTGTGGTCGACGCGAGCTACTATCCGTCGAACCTGCGCATCCCGGGCATCGAGAATGACGACGAGCCCTACGATGCGCTGAATTCCGCGCTGGCGGTGAATTTCAACACGATCTTTGCCGTGCGCCACGGCAATATGGTGCGCTCCGCCGAGAAGCAGACCCCGATCACCCCGCTGGCGATCGCTGAGTTCCGGGCCCGGGGCCCCAGCGGAAGCGGTCGCATCAGTCTGAACCAGGACCCGGCGGTGAGCCTCCAATATGCCGGCGAGCTGATCGCCGCGTTCATCGAGCGGGCCGGCGGCGGCGTACGGGGCAAGATCTCGATCGGAACCGTGCCCCAGGCACTGGAGCCGGTCTACGTTCACCGGCAGTCGCGCACGCTTTCCGAGATCCTCGTCGAGCTGCTCCGCGCCTCGAACAACTACATCGCCAACCAAGTCTTCCTGGAGATCGGCGCCCACCGCCTGGGCGGGCCGGTGAGCCTCGAGAAGTCGCTCGAGGTCGCGAACGAGATGCTCGCGGCGCACGGCCTCGCCGCGGACATCCATCTCGAGGAGGGCTCGGGCATCAGCCGCAACAACCGCTTCACCGCCCGCGGCCTCGCCAAGGTGCTCGCGCTCTTCGCGCCCCACGCCGACCTGCTCCACGGCCATGACGGCGGCAAAGACAAGACGGGCACAATGGACGGGGTCCGCACGCTCGCCGGCTATGCCGACACCTCCGCCCACGGCCAAGTCCGATTCGTGATCTCGCTCGCCGGCAACAGCGGCGAGCTGCGCTTCCGGCTGCTCCAGGCCATCGAGTCCGGGCTCTAGCCGGCGCCTCGCGCGCCGGGTCGATGTTTCCCCAGGCGCTCACGAATGTCGGCTTTGTGGCTCAGTCCCCGGCGGATCGCCCCGCAAGGGGCGCAACATGCCTACCACCTGAAGCGCCTGGCCGCGATGGCTTCGACGGCAACGGCGAGATCGCGGTCCCCGACTGCGTGCGCGCAGCGCTTCGTCCGCTCGTCGGCCAGATCGACGCCCTCGACGCGGCGATCGGAACGATCGACAAGGAGCTCGAGGCTTCGGTCAAGACCAACGAGACGGCCAAACGCCTGATGACCATTCCCGGCGTCGGCCCGGTCACCGCCTCGGCGATCACGGCCACGATCCAGGACATGAGCGCCTTCGCATCGGGGCGCGAGTTCTCAGCTTTTCTCGGCCTGACGCCGCGCCAGAGCTCGACCGGAGGCAAGCAGCGGCTCGGGCGCATCACCAAGATGGGCGACCGATACTTACGCAAGCTTCTGGTGGTGGGCGCCTGCGCGACGCTTAGCCATCGCTCGAGCAGCGCACTCGCCCCCAGGCGCAGGGCGTCGTTATGACCCTTGCGTCTTTACTGAATTACAAACTGTGTTACGCGCCGCCATTGACCCGCATCGCCCGCGTCGTCGTTCAGGCCAAAATAAGTGACTTTCCATCCTGCGCAACGTCTTTACGCTGCGTTTCCTGCAAGCGGTCAGCGTTCTCATCTTGGTCGCCGCCGGCGTTGGCTCAGCGATCTGGTTCATCGAGCCGATAAAGGCTTGCGAAGGCCCATAATTTGGTAGGAGAATGACGTAAACAGAGGCAACCTTGGCCGCACGAGAAAGGCGCGTGCATTACCTGCCATCAAAGGGGAGGGTTCGATGTTGCACTCCAAAGCGTACAATGCAGCGATATTGCCCGTAGTCTGCGTGCTGGGGATTGGCATTACGCGGTCGGCTGTCGGCCAAGGATACAATCTCACCCCGCTTCCGGACCCGTCAGGTTTCGTGACTAGTGTTCCATATGCCATCAACGACTCCGGGCAGGTGTGGGCGACGGTCAAAAGGGGGCAATCAACGGTTACCCGATCATCTGGAGTAGTGGCCTCCCTACAGAACTCAGCACGCCGCTCCCGGGACAGATCGGAGCCGCTGCCGCAATCAACAACGCGGGAGAGGTCGCGGGTTGGACTGGCCCTGGACAACCAGATGTTAGCGCCACCGTCTGGAATAACGGCGTCCCCAGCAACCTCGGCCCGCTCCCGGGTGGCGGCGAAGTAACTGGCCTTAACGACGCAGGACAAGTCGTAGGATGGGATTCAACCGGCCCCGTAACGTGGAACGGCGGTGCCACAATCCAACTCGGGTCACCTCCTGGCGAACGTGCCGTAGAGGCGACGGCGATCAACCAATACGGACAGATTGTGGGATGGAGCATCTCCCCCTCAACCGAACAGAGCTCTGCCACCGTCTGGAATGACGACGTCCCGACCGCCCTTGGCACGCTCCCCGGCTGGACTAACAGCATGGCCAACGGCATCAATAACGGCGGTCAAATTGTTGGAACAGCCGAGAGCAACTCGGCCGATCAGGCGACACTCTGGAGCGGCGGCAAGATCATCGACCTCGGCCAGCCTGTACGAGGGTCTCCCTGAATCTGGCGCTGACGGCATCAACGACGCAGGACAAATCGTGGGTTGGAGCTCCGCGTACGGCAATCCGAACCAGCATGCGACTATTTGGAACGGCACCACGATCACTGACCTCAACACCGTTCTCACCCCCACCGGCATCGGATGGACGCTTGTGGATGCCGTCGCGATAAACATCCTCGGGCAGATCGTGGGGGACGGCGTAGGTCCCCTTGGAGAAGAGGCTTTCCTTTTGACTCCTTGTGACTCCTGCCAAATCGTCGAGACGTTGCCGCCGCCGTTAGGGGCTGTCCCCGAGCTCTCCACTTGGGCGATGATGCTCCTCGGCTTCGCGGGCCTCGGCTTCGCAGGGTATCACCAGGCAAGAAAAACCCGGGTGGCCCCCAACCCGAAAGCTTGCGGCCTTAATATTACGGCCCCATGAAGTCGGGTTGCGAGGGGGCAGCAAACACTGGTGCCGGTGGTCCAAAGTGAATTGCTCCCGGCGTACCGGGCGGCGGTGGTGCCTCGGGGACAAGGAAAGAACCAGACGCTCCGTCGCGAACAGAAAAATAGGCCGTTTCGGTGGAGATTCGTTCGATTAACGGCCAATGATAGTATACCTCTACTTTAAGTAGCACTTTGCTTGATGTAAAGCTTTCTGAAAGCATCCGCGAGAGGCGGCTTTGTTTGATTCCAAAACTCGTGTTTGCCTTGGATCAAGATTTACTCCAGAACTTACTGTTATACTTGGTGTAAGGTAATTACAAAGATTAAATATGACTATTATTGGGCCAGCATATGCCCAGAATCGTTTCCACGCGCTGTCAAGCGTGGATGTGGCTTGCGGTCCTGTTATTCTTGGCGACGTGGTCGCCGCGGACTGCTTGGGACCAGCACCCGATTTGAGAACGGCGACGGTTCCGCCTCCGGGTGCCTGTGGTTTTTTTTCACTTCGCTTTCACCGTGGCGCTCGGTTCACGGAGCGCCTGGAAACGCGGATCTAGCCTGGCCGCCCCCGCGCCGTCACCCATGCGCGTGCTCGACGTCGGACCGGACACGATAGCTGCCAAAATAGATGATGCCATAGTAAACCTTGGTCTCCCTGACGGTTGCTCCAACGCCGCGAAAACCCACGCGCTCGGTGTCTTTATATCCTCGAGGAAGAGGACATAGTATTGGTATAACTGTCAAAGGAACTAAAATCACTGAAGATGTAGTGAACGGGTCTGGTGTTGTCGTAATCAATGGGTGTGTCACATACGATACAATGAACGAACAACACTGGAGCAAATATTGTTTCCTCTTTAAACAAAACCATTGATACGCTTGAGATAGCAGCACAGAGAGGGTTTCTACCTAACTGTACTTCGGGAAACGACGCATCATGATGTAACTCCGAGGCGTAACGCGTCCTTGTTTAACCTAAGTTGCCGCAAATGTTCTGCGACCTGATCCGACTGGACCTTTACAAACGCCTCAGCGTCCATTCCGTGAATTGCGGTTACAGAGAAATCGGCCCAAGTTTGTTTGGACAATGAGCCGACAACACCGATGATTGCCCTAGAAAACCGCTCGTCTGGGCTTTCCGAACCGCTTTCACGCCCGATCTTATCCATCTGATTGAGCGCCTCGTGAGCCAGAAATTCCGCTCTATGCCACTTGCTGTCATTTGATCTTGCATCTTTTTGCCACCCGCGCTCAGAGCGCCTTGCATATTTCGATGAACTCGGATCGCGGACACGAGTCATGCGGCGCGCTTCCCGGGCTTCGTCCTTGTGCTTCGAGTAGAGGTGGCTTTGATTCACAAGCACCCTGAAGGCGCTCCACATTTGGTCAGACACCTGGCCTTGGGAGAAATTCGCGCCCCACATTTGGTCAGACACTGGGGGTTGCAACAAAATCGTCCAGTCGGCTTCGGTCATGCGATGCTCGTTACCCTCTGTGCTACCCCGCCGATTTTACGCCTCCGAGCAACTCATCAATTCTCGCGCGAACTATTTGATTTTGTTGGCGCGCCCGGAGAGATTCGAACTCCCGACCCCCAAATTCGTAGTCTGGTGCTCTATCCAGCTGAGCTACGGGCGCGTGCAGGCTCTCGCGGCGTTTCTGCGAAAGCCGGAGCGTCGGCGCGTCTAGCCGTTTTCACCGCCGCGGGCAAGCGTCAAATCGAACCCCGGCAAAAGCTCGTGTCGATCGAGACGGCGCCGTCGCGATGGCGATTGAGCCCGTGTTTCGCGTCGTAATCGTCGACGGCGGCGAGGGCGGCTCGCCATGTCGGCAGAGCCATCGGGATGGCGGGCGGGAGCGGGCTTGATTGAAGTGTTGGCGACGTCCCAGGCAGATCTTGCAAGGTCCCAAATGCAAGCGCGCATCGCCCCGCCGCCGGTCTTGCGGATCGACTTTGATCATGATCGGTAGGCCAGCGGCCTGGCGGGCCGAGGCCGGCGAAGGGCGAATGGGCGGGGCGATGCGCGGGATGCTGGGGTACGGGCTCATCCTTCTGGCGATCGGGGTCGCAGGCGCGTTTGTGTGGCTCTATACCCCGGACGAGCCGCGCGCGGCGTTGGAGGCGGAATACGCCGCGCCCCCTTCGGTGTTCCTGGACGTCGCGGGCCTGCGCCTGCATGTGCGCGACACCGGGCCGCGGGCGGCCCCTGCCGTGATCTTGCTGCATGGCTTCGGCTCGAGCCTGCAGACCTGGGACGATTGGGCGCGCGACCTCGAAAGGGATCACAGAATCATCCGCTACGACATGCCCGGGTTCGGGCTGACGGGACCGGACCCCTCGGGGGATTACACCGATGGCCGCAGCATCGCGGTTCTGATCGCGTTGATGGACCGGCTCGGCGTGGCGCGCGCGAGCATCGTCGGCAACTCGATGGGCGGACGGATCGCCTGGACCTTCGCGGCGCTCAATCCCGAACGCAGCGACAAACTGGTCCTGGTGTCGCCGGATGGGTTCGCGAGCCCCGGGCGGGCGTATGGCGTGAAGCCGAAGACGCCGCTGATGATGCGGGCGCTGCCCTATGTGCTGCCGTCGTTCATGCTTCGGGCCTCGCTGGCTCCGGCCTACGCGAACCCGGATGCGGTGACCGACGCGCTCTTTCGGCGCTACCGGGACATGATGCTGGCGCCCGGCGTGCGGGGCGCGATCGTCGAGCGGATGAGCCAGCAGGTCCTCATCGACCCGGCGCCGCTGCTGAAACAAATCGAAGCGCCGACCCTGCTGATGTGGGGCGAAAAGGACGGCATGATCCCGTTCGCCAATTCGGCCGACTACCTGCGGGCGTTGCCGCATGCCACCCTCGCCGCGCTGCCGGGAATTGGCCACCTCCCGCAGGAGGAAGCGCCAGCGACCGTCAGCATCCTGCGCGAATTCCTGGACCGGTAGGGCGGCTTTGCGCCTCCCGGTCCGAGCTCTCCGACGACCCCGACCGGTGACCTTGCATTCCGCCCCGGAGGGTCGCCGGCACGCGCGTCGGCCTTGAGGACCGCGTCGCTCCGCCGGGGCCGTTCCCCGGCTGCCGCAGGTCGTCGTCGTCGGCGCCCGGCCGGTCCGACCGTCCGGTTTCCTGTTTCTCCGGGACGCAGCTACATCGATACTTTAGTATACAATCATAACATATTGACATAATTAACTTTCTGACGATTAATTGGGGAGGCGCAAAGTCGCAACGTTGAAACGTTGCAACGTTGCAGAAAAGGGCGCCTAAGCCTTTGAAAAAGGCCGCCTGTCCTTGGACCTGCACGGGGGCCCCTGACCTCGCCCCGACCCTATCCCGCGAGCCGACGAGCGGGCTTTCGCGGCGCCTCCGGCGCGCCCGCTTGCTTTCGCCGTGGCCCCCCTCTAAGCGCTGACCCTCGTGCCCTCCGTCCCGCCGATCGTCTTTCTCAACGCCCGCCTCGTCGATCCCGAGCGCGAGACCGAGACGCGCGGCGGCCTTATCGCCGTCGATGGCGTCATCGCTGGGGTCGGCGCAGCGGTGACGCGCGACCAGCTCCCGGCGGAGGCGCGGATCGTCGAGTGCGCCGGCGACGTCGTCGCCCCCGGCCTCATCGACATGCGCGCCTTCGTCGGCGAACCGGGGGCCGAGCATCGCGAGACGATCGCCAGCGCCAGCCAGGCCGCGTCGGCCGGCGGCGTCACCAGCCTCGTCATGCGCCCGGACACGAGCCCCTGCGTCGACGACCCGGCGGTGGTCGACTTCATCCTGCGCCGCGCCCGGGACGACGCCAAGGTTCGCATCTTCCCTTCGGCGGCCCTGACCAAGGGCCTCCTGGGCCGCGAGATCGCCGAGATCGGCCTCTTGAAGGAAGCCGGCGCCGTCGCCTTCTCCGACGGCCCGCTTTCGGTCGCCGACGCGCAGACGATGCGCCGCGCCCTGACCTACGCGCGCGACTTCGACGCCCTCGTCGCGCCGGTCTGCGAAGACCGCTCGCTCAGCGGCGAGGGGGTGATGGCGGAGGGCTTGCTCGCCAGCTGGCTCGGCCTGCCGGGGGTTCCGCGCGAGGCCGAGACGATAACGCTCGAGCGCGATCTGCGCCTCGTCGCCCTGACCGGCGCGCGCTACCACGCGGCGCTCCTTTCCAACCGGCTCTCGCTCGCCGCCATGGCGAGAGCGAAGGACGAGGGTCTGAGCGTCAGCTGCGCCGCCTCGATCAACCACCTGACGCTGAACGAGCTCGACGTCGGCGACTATCGCACCTTCCTCAAGCTCAGTCCCCCCTTGCGCGACGAGGAGGAGCGGAGCGCGCTGGTCGACGCGCTGGCCGAGGGGCTCATCGATGTGATCTGCTCCGACCACGATCCGCAGGATGTGGAGACCAAGCGCCTGCCGTTCGCGGAAGCCGCTGCCGGCGCCATCGGCCTCGAGACGATGCTTGCGGCGAGCCTCAGGCTGGTCTCGGGCGGCCGGCTGAGCCTGCCCCGGCTCTTCCGCGCCATGTCCTTGAGACCCGCGGAAATCCTGCGACTCCCGGCCGGCAGGCTCTCCGTCGGCGCGCCGGCGGACGTTATCCGCTTCGATCCCGACGAGCCTTATGTGCTCGATCCGGCGGAGCTTCACTCGCGCTGCCGCAACACGCCCTTCGATGCGGCGCGGCTCGAAGGCCGGGTGAAGCTGACGCTGGTTGCCGGTCGCGTCGCGCACGAATAGGCTCGTGAACACCGGGACGTCGCCGGAGCGCATGGGGCAGAATGATCGGGATCTCGTATGGGGCGGCGCTCGCGCTGGCCCTCGGCTATCTGCTGGGTTCGATCCCGTTCGGGCTGATCCTGACGCGGCTCGCCGGCGCCGGCGATCTCAGAGCGATCGGCTCGGGCAACATCGGCGCGACCAACGTACTGCGCACCGGACGGCGAGGGCTCGCGGCGGCGACGCTTGTGCTCGACGTCTTGAAGGCGACGCTCGCCGTCGTCGCCGCGGCTTGGCTCTTCGGACCGGAGACGGAGCTTGCTGCGGCCGCGGGGGCGATCCTTGGCCATATGTATCCGGTGTGGCTAAAGTTCCGCGGCGGCAAGGGCGTCGCGACCTATCTCGGCGGGCTGATCGGCATCGCCTGGCCGGCGGCCGTCGCGTTCGCGGTCGTGTGGCTCGCCGTCGCCGCCGTCACGCGCTATTCGTCCGCCGCAGCGCTTTCCGCAGCCGCCGTCGCGCCGTTCGTCATGCTCGCGATCGAACTCGGAGACGCCGCTCTCGTCTTCGCCGTGCTGGCGGCGCTGGTCTGGTTCAAGCACAGCGCCAACATCGGCCGCCTTCTTGGCGGCGCCGAGCCGAAGATCGGCCAAAGGTAGCCGATGGCGAAGCCGGCGAACGCCCTCAGCCTCTCCGACGACCAGCGCTTCGACTGGCTGCGCCTCATCCGCTCGGAAAACGTCGGACCACGCACCTTTCGGGCGCTCCTCAACAATTGCGGCGGGGCCCGGGCCGCCCTCGAAGCGTTGCCGGAGCTCGCCCGGCGGGGCGGAGCGGCGCGCACGTTGCGGGTGGCCTCGGCCGAGGACATCGAGCGGGAGCTTGCAGCGGCGCGAAAATCGGGCGTGCGGTTTGTCGCCCTCTGCGAGCCCGCGTACCCGCCGCTGCTGCGTGAGATCGATTCGGCCCCGCCGATCCTCGCGTTGTCCGGCCGGGAAGAGGCGTTGCGGCAGCCGGCGGTGGCGATCGTCGGCTCGCGGAACGCCTCCGCCGCGGGCCTGACATTCGCCGCCCGGCTGGCGCGCGGCCTCGGAGAGGCAGGCTATGTCGTCGTTTCAGGATTGGCGCGCGGCATCGATCAGCGCGTGCATGCCGCTTCTCTCGAGACCGGCGCCGTCGGCGTTCTCGCTGGGGGACATGCCAGGCCCTATCCGGCCGAGGCCGCGCCGCTGATCGCGCGGATGGCCGAATTAGGCGCGGTCGTGTCCGAGATGCCGATCGAATGGGAGCCGCGCGGCCGCGATTTCCCCAGGCGGAACAGGATCGTCTCCGGCCTCGCCCTGGGCACGGTCGTTGTCGAGGCGGCGCGCGGCTCTGGATCGCTGATCACGGCGAAGTTCGCGCTCGAGCAGAACCGTCAGGTGTTCGCCGTCCCCGGCTCGCCGCTCGATCCACGCGCGGAAGGCGCCAACGACCTACTGAAACAGGGCGCGACGATCTGCACGAGGGTCGACGATGTAGTGACGGCGCTCGAACAGGCCCGCCCTCGCGAACTCTTCGCATCGCTCGAGGAAGGGCGCGCCAGAGAGCCGCTTTGGGGCGATGAGCCGCTTCCCGGCGTCGATCCGGGCGCGGCGCCGGGCGTCCCGGCCGACCAAACCGTCAATGACGGCGCGGCGTATCCTTCCGCCGTCGACGGCGACGGAACTCGCGCCCGCATCGTTGCGCTGCTCGGTCCCACGCCGATCGCTCTCGATGAACTATCCCGCGCCGCGGAAGCTTCGACGCGCGACGTTCGCGTCGCGCTGATGGAGCTCGAGCTCGCGGCTCGAATCGCGTTTTCCGGCGATCGGGTTGCGCTTCGGCCTGACGCCGACGGGGCGCCTTAGGCGGGTCCCGTCATCCAGCCGGCGGTTTCTCGGACCAGTCCGCTGTGTCGGCTTCTGTTGGCTTCTCCGAGCCGCCGGCGACCACGGCGTTGGTGCGGACGAAAAGCTCGCTCTCGGACTTGGCCATGCCGAGGAAGTAGGCCAGGAGATCGAGGCGCGCCGCTATCGCCATAGCCTCGAGCTGCGCCGCCATGTCGGTCACATAACGGGCGACGTCGAGCGCCTCTTGCGGCGTGACCCCGGCCGTTTCATCGCGGCGCTTCGGAGCGGTTTGAGGGTCCCCAACAACTGCCCCGCGCGTTGAGCGCTTTCGTCTAGGGAACCCGTTTTCAACGGCCATACGACAACAAACCCATTGCGGAAGCGGAACTGGTCCTCGGGGCTGCGGCGGCGGGAAGAACTTACGATTGTTTTCCGGCGTACCACACCCAGCCTTACATCTCAAAGGCATTTCCAAATCGCAATAGAATAATGAACAACTCACGAACTGCTCCACGGTTTTGCAGCGAGGGCCGCGAGACGATCGAGCGCGCCCTGCAGAATGTAGGCGGCCGCGAGCTTGTCGACGACGCGAGCCCGCCGGGCGCGCGAAACGTCGTTGGCGATCAGGGATCTGGTGACCGCGGCGGTCGAAAAGCGTTCGTCCCAGTGGGCGATGGGCAATACGGTCCGGGCGGCGAGATTTCGGGCGAAGGCGCGCGTCGACTGAGCCCGCGGGCCGGCGCGCCCCTCCAGATCGAGCGGCAGTCCGATAACGATGGCGGCAATCTCGAACTCGTCGAAGACGGCGATCAAGGCGTCGGCGTCCTTCTGGAAGGGGCCGCGCGAAAGCGTCCGCAAGGGCGATGCGATTCGGCGCTCGACATCGGAGATCGCCAGTCCGATCGTCTTGGTTCCGAGATCGAGGCCGATCAGTCGCGCCTTGACGGGAAGTCGCGAAGCAAGGTCTTCGACGGCGACCGGTGGGTTCATTGGCGAGCGGCTACCATGCAGGCGGCCCGGAAGTCGACTGCGCCGACCATTCTCCCGGGCGCTCAGGTTTGCGCCCCAAATATCCGCGATGTATAGGGGCCCGCCCGGGTCTTCATGTCCGCTCAGGAGCCTCCGATGTCTGTCGATCTCAACGCCGTTCGCCGCATAGCGCACTTGGCGCGCATCGGGGTGAGCGACGCGGAGACGCCGCACCTGCAAGCCGAGATCAACGCCATCCTGGCGTTCGTGCAGGCCCTGGACGAGGTCGACGTCGACGGCGTCGAACCGATGACGTCGGTCCTCCCCATGCGCCTGCCGATGCGCGACGACGTCGTCACCGATGGCGACATCACGGAACAGGTGTTGGCCAACGCGCCCCTGACCGAGGATGGGTTCTTCCTGGTGCCGAAAGTGGTTGAGTGAACCATGGTTCTAGCGGCGCATTGCAAGGACACGACTTGACCGACCTTACATCCCTGTCGCTTGCTGAGGCGCGCGACCGCCTGAAAGCGCGGGCGATTTCGAGCCTGGAGATCACCGAGGCGCATCTTGAGGCCATCGATCGAGCGAAAGCGCTCAACGCCTACGTTGTGACGACGACGGACAGGGCGCTCGAAATGGCCCAGGCGAGCGACAGGCGACTCGGCAAGGGGGAGGGCGGGCCGCTCGAAGGGCTGCCGATCGGGGTCAAGGATCTCTATGCCACGGAGGGCGTGCACACTCAGGCGTGCAGCCATATTCTGGACGGGTTCAAGCCGACCTACGAGTCGACCGTCACCGCCAATCTGTGGCGAGACGGCGCGATCATGCTCGGCAAACTGAACATGGACGAGTTCGCCATGGGCTCGTCCAACGAGACCTCCTACTATGGCCCGGTCGCCTCGCCCTGGCTGCCGCCGAACTGGAGTCGCGAGAAGGGCCTCAAGGCCCTCGCGAACGGCAAGCGCGGTCTGCTGTCGCCCGGCGGTTCTTCCGGCGGCTCGGCGGCCGCCGTGGCAGCCCGCCTCTGCCTGGCGGCGACGGCGAGCGACACCGGCGGTTCGATCCGCCAGCCAGCCGCCTTCACCGGCATCGTAGGGATCAAGCCGACCTACGGGCGGTGCTCGCGCTGGGGCATGGTGGCCTTCGCGTCGTCGCTCGACCAGGCGGGACCGCTCGCCCGCACCGTCCGCGATGCGGCGATCATGCTCGCCTCCATGGCGGGTCCCGACCCGAGGGATTCGACCTGCTCGCCCGCGCCGGTCCCTGACTATGAAGCCGCCGTCGGCCGATCGGTGAAGGGGCTCCGGATCGGCATTCCCAGGGAGTACCGCCTCGACGGCATGAATGCGGACATTGACCAGCTGTGGTCTCGCGGCGCCGAGTGGCTCACCGGCGCCGGGGCGAGCGTCGTCGATGTGAGCCTGCCCACCACGCGCTTCGCTCTGCCTGCATATTATATTGTCGCGCCGGCCGAGGCTTCGAGCAACCTAGCGCGCTACGACGGGGTGCGTTACGGACTGCGCGCGCCGGCGTCCGACATCGTCTCGCTCTACGAGAAGACCCGGGCGGAAGGGTTTGGCCCGGAAGTCCGCCGGCGGCTGATGATCGGCGCCTATGTCCTCTCGGCCGGTTACTACGACGCTTATTATGTAAGAGCGCAGAAGATCCGCACCCTGATCAGGCGCGACTTCGAGCGTGTCTTCGCCGACGGCGTCGACGCAATCCTGACGCCTGCTACGCCTTCGGCGGCGTTCGGCATTGGCGAGAAAGGCTCGGCCGATCCGGTCGAGATGTACTTGAACGACATCTTCACCGTGACCGTCAACATGGCCGGGCTGCCCGGACTCGTCGCGCCCGCGGGACTTTCCAGCGACGGGCGCCCGCTCGGCCTGCAGCTCATCGGTCGGCCCTTCGATGAGGAGACGCTGTTTGCGCTCGGCGAGACGATCGAGCAATCGGCGGGACGCATAAGACTGCCCGAGGCGTGGTGGGCTTGAAAGGCCGCGCCCCGATTCATCCGGATTGACCAAGGTTATCGACATGGCGGCAGAACCGGCGAACGCCAAACTCATCAAGGGCGCAACGGGCGACTGGGAAGTGATCGTCGGGCTTGAGGTTCACGCCCAGGTGACCTCGCGGGCGAAGCTTTTTTCCGGGGCATCTACCGAATTCGGCGGCGCGCCCAACTCGCATGTCTCTCTCGTCGACGCCGCGATGCCGGGTATGCTCCCGGTCATCAACCGCGAATGCGTCGCGCAGGCGGTGCGGACCGGCCTCGGGCTCAAGGCCAGAATCAACCACCGCTCGGTCTTCGACCGCAAGAACTACTTCTATCCGGACCTGCCGCAGGGGTACCAGATCTCGCAGTACAAGAGTCCGATCGTCGGCGAGGGCGAGATCCAGGTCGATCTGACCCCGGACCATTCGATCAGGGTGGGCATCGAGCGGCTGCATCTCGAGCAGGACGCGGGCAAGTCGCTGCACGACCAGTCGCCGACCATGAGTCTTGTCGATCTCAACCGGTGCGGCGTCGCGCTGATGGAGATCGTCTCCAAGCCGGACCTGCGGTCGGCCGACGAGGCGAAAGCCTATGTCAGCACGCTGCGCGCGATCCTGCGTTACATCGGCTCCTGCGACGGCGACATGGAGAAGGGCAACCTGCGGGCCGACGTCAATGTCTCGGTGCGCCGCCCGGGGGAGCCGCTCGGCACCCGCTGCGAAATCAAGAACGTCAACTCGATCCGCTTCATCGGGCAGGCGATCGATGCCGAGGCGCGTCGGCAGATCGCCGTTGTCGAAGACGGCGGAACGATCGAACAGGAGACGCGTCTCTTCGATCCGGCGCGCGGCGAAACGCGCTCGATGCGCTCCAAGGAAGAGGCGCACGACTACCGCTACTTTCCCGACCCGGATCTGCTGCCGCTTGACCTCGATCCCGGATTTGTCGAGGCGCTTGCGGCCGATCTGCCGGAACTGCCGGATCAGAAGAAGGCCCGTTTCATCGCCGAATACGGCCTGTCCGCCTATGACGCGTCGGTTCTTGTCGCCGAACGCGAGACCGCCGATTTCTTCGAGAGCGCAGTCAATTACCGCGGCGCAAGCCGCGACGCCAAGGCGGTCGCCAACTGGCTCATGGGCGATCTTTCCGCGCATGCGAATGCGAAGGCCGTTCCCGTCGCGCAGGCGGGGCTCAGCGCCGGGTCACTGGCGGGGCTCGTCGACCTGGTCGGCGAGGGCGTGATCTCCGGCAAGATCGCCAAGGACCTGCTTGTGATGCTTCTCGGCGACGATCGCGGTGCCGACCCGCGCGCGCTGGTCGAAGCGCGCGGACTGCGGCAGGTCACCGATGCCGGCGCGATCGACGCGGCGGTCGAGGCCGTCATCGCCGCCAATCCGGACAAGGCCGAGCAGGCGAAGGCGAAGCCCGGCATGCTGGGCTGGTTCGTCGGGCAGGTGATGAAGTCGACTGGCGGCAAGGCCAATCCTCAGGCCGTGAGCGAGGCGTTGAAGCGAAGGCTTGGCGCCTGAAGCAACCGATTCGCGAGCTGAGATTCCGCCGATTCGCAACCGCTCTCGATGCGAGATGGTGAAGATTCGGCCGAAGCGCACTGAAAAATGCAACTGCGCGTCCCAAGAAAAATTCGATTGCGAATCGCGCGCAGCGCGTGTCGATTCGGGACGCAAGCACGGGCTCTCTATGCGCGCGACAGCGCGCGCAATCGCTGCTCGCAGCTTCGATGGAATGCCGGCAAGCAAACGCCCGCAAACGCGCAATCCTTGGAGAGGCCTCAAAAACAAGGGCTTGGCGGGAAGTCGCAGTTTTTGCTCGAGAGCGATGGACCACGATATCTGATGGATATGCATCTGATGTCGATCGCGGTCTTGCTTCATTGCTGGCGTCGCGCGCGTGTTGAGATCGATGCTCAACTGCGCGCGATAATTCGATAGTCGCGTTGCTGCGCGACTGTTTTGCAAGCATCGATCTCTTGCGTTGAATCAAAACGAATGTACCTTCGCTTGCGCTCCTGCGAAACGCGAGCAATCGCGTGCGAAGCAGGCGATCCATAAGGGACGCAACATATGGCGAAAGCTGCTGCTAAAAAGACGGCGAGGAAATCCGCCGCGAAGAAGAGACCGGCAAAAAAGACCGCCGCGAAGAAGAGCGCCCGCAAGACGGTGGCGAAAAAGACTGCCCGAAAAGGCGCTGTGAAGAAGAGCGCGGCGAAAAAAGGCGGCGCGAGGAAGACGGCTACGAAGAAGACCGCCGCCAAGAAGGCCACAGCCAAGCGGGCGCCGGCGAAGCGCAAGAAAGCTGCGCAGTCCGGTCCGGCGACGCCCGAGATGCCGCCGCAAACCTGACGTCTTTGGCGCGCCTCGACGGCTGATCAGGCTCGACGCAAGGCGGTTGCGCCGAGTCTGATTGGCTGTCGTCTTGTCGCGGCTGGCGACCGCAGCGGGGCAGGTGGCTGAATAGCCGCCGCTGCGGGTTTTCATTCGAGCGCGCACGTCTTGCCAACGCGACGCGCAAAGCGCACTTTCAAGGATTGCGGCGAGCGTCGTGCCCGGAGGTCGTTTTCCCGAGCGCGCGCCGCCGCCTTTCGAGACGAGGGCGCATGGCGCGATCCGAGACACCGATCGATCTTTATTACTGGCCCACCCCGAACGGGTGGAAAATCTCGATCATGCTGGAGGAGTGCAGCCTGCCGTATACGCTGCACGGCGTCGACATCGGCGCGGGCCAGCAATTCGAGCCCGCGTTCCTGGCGATCTCGCCCAACAACCGTATGCCGGCAATCGTTGATCCCGATGGGCCCGACGGCATGCCGATCTCGGTGTTCGAGTTGGGCGCGATCCTGCAATATCTCGCCAACAAGACCGGCCGCTTCGGCGGCGCCAGCCCACGCGACCGGGTCGCGGTCAGCGAGTGGCTCTTCTGGCAGATGGGCGGCCTCGGGCCGATGGCGGGCCAAGCCAATCACTTCCGCATCTACGCCCTCAAGAAGATCCCTTACGCGATCGACCGCTACACCGACGAGGTGAACCGCCTGTTCGGCGTGATGGACCGGCGCCTCGCCGACCACGAATATCTCGCAGGTCCCTATTCGATTGCGGACATCGCCTGCGTCGGCTGGACCCGGGGCTGGAAGCGCTACGGCCAGGAGATCGCCGAGTTTCCGCACTTGGCGCGCTGGCTCGGCGCCGTGCTGGCGCGTCCCGCCGTTCAGCGCGGGCTCGCCCTCGACATTCCCGGGCGCAAGCAGCACGACCTCTCGACCGACGTAGAAGCGCGCAAGGTTCTTTTCGGCCAGCGAGCCCGCTAGCCGGCTTGGGCGAGACTCCGGGTCGGGGTCGCTTGCAATAGCAGGAGGCGTCGGGCATATCTTCGACGCGCTTGGCGCAAAGCCGGAGACGTGGCCGAGAGGCTGAAGGCGGCGGTTTGCTAAACCGTTATAGGGTTGTAAAGCTCTATCGAGGGTTCGAATCCCTCCGTCTCCGCCATCATACGTGCCTAAGCTATTGATATAGTTAAGCCAAGTTTGAAGCTTCGGCGGCTTGCCCTAACATTTGCCCTAATTGGAGCGCGTTAGCGAGGCCGCCATGATAGCGATGCTAACCCGCGACGGCTGAACGGAGCAAGAACGGATCGCCGGCTGCGCGCGTGGTCTGGCAACGGCAAGATTGTTAGGCCGAACTTCCGGGCGGGGTAAGGCGAGAAGGTGAGGTTTTGTGCCGGATCGCGGGGACTGGCGGTGATTTTGTAGGCATGTAAATATCTGCTTGCGTTCGGCTTGAGGCCGTGATTTAAGCTGTTCATGTACGTCACGCGCATCCCGAACCGTGATTTGCGCCCCGCCGTCCTGTTGCGCGAGAGCTATCGCGAGGGCGGCAAGGTCAAGTCGCGCACGCTGGCCAATATCTCCGATTGGCCGGAGGCGAAGATCGAGAGCCTGCGGCGGGTGCTGGCCGGCGAGGCCCTCGTGCCGCTCGGCGAAGAGCGCTTCGAGATCGCCCGCGCGCTGGGGCACGGCCATGTCGCCGTGGCGCTCGGGACGGTGCGCCGGCTCGGGCTCGACAAGATGCTGCCGAAAGGGCCGGACCGTCCGGCCAAGCTGATCCTGGCGATGATCGCGGCGCGGATCGTCGAGCCGGCCGCCAAGCTCGCCACCGCGCGCCAACTCAGCGAGGCGACCGCCGCCCACTCGCTCGGCGCGGTGCTGGACCTCGGCGCTGTCGACGAGGACGAACTCTACGCCGCCCTCGACCTGTTGGGCCGCAGCCAGGCCGACATCGAGAAAGTCTTCGCCAAACGCCACCTCGAGGACGGCGTGCTCGTGCTCTACGATGTCACTTCGAGCTATTTGGAGGGACGGCGCTGCGAACTGGCGCAATTCGGCTACAGCCGCGATCATCGTCCCGACCGACCGCAGATCGTCTTCGGGCTCCTGTGCACGCCGGACGGCTGCCCGGTCGCCGTCGAGGTGTTCGAAGGCAACCTCGGCGACCCGAGCACCCTCGCCAGTCAGGTCAAGAAGCTGCGCATGCGGTTTCGGCTGAAGCGCGTCGTGCTCGTCGGCGACCGCGGCATGATCACAAAGGCGCGCATCGACGCCGATGTCGCGCCCGCCGGCCTCGACTGGATCACCGCGCTCCGCGCGCCGGCGATCAAGGCGCTCGCGGCCGAAGGCGGCCCGCTGCAGCTCTCGCTGTTCGACGAGCGCGACATGGCGGAGATCGTCTCGGGCGACTATCCCGGAGAGCGTCTCGTCGTCTGCCGCAACCCCCAACTCGCCGCCGAGCGCGTGCGCAAACGCGTCGAACTCCTCGATGCGACCGAGATGGCGCTGATCAAGATCCGCGCCATGACCGAGAAGAAGCGCAATCCGCTGCGCGGCGCCGACAAGATCGCCCTCAAGGTCGGCGCCGTCATCGACCGTCGCCGCATGGCCAAGCATTTCGACCTCGCCATCACCGAGACCGGCCTCGCATGGTCGCGCAGAGCCGAGGCGATCGCCGCGGAGGCCGCGCTCGATGGTATCTACGTGATCCGGAGCTCTCTTCCCGCGGACGGCTTCGCAGCCGCCGACCTCGTCCTCGCCTACAAGGGCCTCAGCCACGCCGAACGCGGCTTTCGCGACATCAAATCCGGCGACCTCGACGTCCGTCCGATCCACCATCGCCGGGCCCACCGCGTTCGCGCCCACGTCTTCTTGTGCATGCTTGCCTACTACGTCGTCTGGCACATGAAGCGCGACCTCGCCCCGATGCTGTTCAAGGACGACGATCTCGAAGCCGCCGCCGCTGAGCGCGCCTCCCCCGTCGCCAAGGCCAAGGTCTCGCCCGCGGCGCGCCGCAAGGCCATCGACAGGCGCACCGAAGACGGGCAGCCCGTCCACAGCTTCCGCACCCTACTGCAGGACCTTGCCAATCTCACTCGAAACAGCGTCCGCTTCGGCGACGCCCATCCCACGACAATCCTGTCAAGGCCAACCCCAACCCAGACCCGAGCCTTCGAACTCCTCCGCCTCAAGATCGCCGCGTAGGCAGAACTCGATTCCCAGATCGAGTCACATCAATGGCTTGCGACCAGAAGCGCCGGAAGTTCGGGTTAGGGTAGGGGCGGCCAGTCATTGTCCCCGGACATGAGTTTCGCCATCCTGTCCGTCGGGTTCTCCAATAACGATTTGCATCTGGAACCATATCTCTCTATCAAAATATCTATGTTTATACATGCTTTAGTTATCAGCGTCATCTCTGAGTTAAACGTAAGCCGATATTTTGCAGTTAGCCCATCTTCGGACATGCCCAGGGTCTTCGCAGCGGTGTAATAATATTTCAGAGAAATAGATGCCGTTTCAGCCACCGCCGCGTTAGCCGCAAATTCTGATCTTTCTAAACACATTTTGCATACGTTATAGTATACAGCGCACTCTCCGTATTCTTCAACCATCTCTGTTGGAACATCTTCAATCCGGATTGGCTGCGAAGTCGCGGCATCCGGCAAGATTCCTAGTAGGAGCCCAACTCCAGCAAGTAGCTGTTCTGCACGCATTGCCGGCCACCTGACTGTAGGGCAGTCAACCATCGACGCGGAGCGGCGTCGAGTTATATCAGTCCTCAGAGAGCGCCTTCCCGGCAAGACTGCGGATGGCTTCGGAGTGAGATGGGATTTCGCGTGGCATCATGACGCCCTGCCCAGCGATTATCCAGAAACAACAGAAAATCGAAATCTGTTGCAAAATTCAGCGTCTCAAACGGGGCAAAGCGGACATAAGATATTGATTTGAAATCTTTTCACAAACCTCATACCGCCTCAAAATTCTTTCGTATGTTCGGCGATGCATTCCCTTTGGCCTCGGTGGCGAAATGTTGCCAACGGATGAAACGTAAGCCTCCCCTCCGAGCCGGTATTGAATGTCCTGCGCCGTCGAGAAGGCTCGATCGTGCGGCGTTTGAAACTGTGAGGAATAGGCCACTTGTCGGCCCCATGTCTGACGGCAAGCAAAAACCGGCGAGCCCGGCGGTTTCCAGAGCACCGACGCCCAGAGCCCAGTACTTGGACATACGAAATACCACTGCCCACCGCCGAAGTATCGCGGACGGCATTGAAGAACGATCCGTTGGCCGCAGTCGCCCACCGCTACGAGCATCGAGCCGAGAACCTCGCCCCGCATATCTGCAACGATGGACCCAACCGCGACCTTTTCCTGCGAATGGCGATAGTGCCAACAAATCGTCGATCCCCTCACTGCGCCGGGGCAAATTATGTTTTGTCGAATTAGACGATACAAATCGAGCTTCAAGCCGTCTTCCAGTCGAACGCGCCGACGCCACCGGCCCATCATGCCCCCCGTTTGATCGTCCGCCCATCGGTCAGCCGCGCGCGATCCTCGCCCAACGCGTTGACGCGCTCACCATTCAATTGCCAGACGAGGCCGCCCGGCCGGCCGGCGCGCGGCACGTCGAACAGTTCGCCCGCGCTCCAATGCATCGCCGCCGCGTCGGCGCCCCAGCTGTCGAGAAACAGGCCGGCGTCATTGATCGCCCGTCGCCACGCGTCCGGATGAACTGAGAGAGGCCGCTGGCATTGAATGCGCGCCCATGCGTCCAGATAGCAGGCCGGCACGCAATCAGCCGCCAGCGCCGCGCGCTCTTCGATTGCGTCCGCTTCGGCGTCGAGCGGTTCCGCTAGGCTCGCCGATACGCCTTCCTTTGCAGCTTCTGCAGCTTTTCCCCTTTCGTCGATTTCCCGGCGTAGCGGGCGTATTGGGCGTATTTCCAGGGGTTTCCGGGCGTAGTGCGATACGTCCACTACGCCTGCTACGCCGACTACGCCCGTAATTTGGATAGACAGGCCGGGGAACGCGAGGGCGAGCCTTTGGCGCATTTCAGGCGTCATCGTCGCCCCCGCAAAGGATGCGCGCGGTTATGACGTAAACACGCTTGGACGTTCCCTTGATGCTGCGCACGGCCAGGAAGCCGTCGCCGATCCGACTTATCAGCCCGCGCTCCGCAAGGGTTCGCGCAACGAATTTCGGATCAAGCCCGCCGCAAATCTCCGCCTTCCATGTTTCCGGCGGAATAAGCCATTCCCTTTCCTCGCCCTCGCCTTTGCGCCAGCCGGCCCGGTTCGGCGAAGGCCTGGCTTCTAGGTTGTCGAGCGGATCGAAGCGGCTGTCCCCGTGTTGCTCGATAAAGAGTTCCACCTGATTTAAGGCTTGCCGCGCCTCCGCCGGCTCCAAGCCGCCCCGATTGCCGAGCCACGCTTTGAACGCCCAGGCCGACGCCCCCTTTGCCTCGCCCGCCGGCCACGGCGCCACGTCAAGCGCTATGGCCAATTCGCCCGCCGCTGAAATTAAGCCGAGCCGATGCGCCGCGCGCTCGATTTGTCCATCTGCCCTTGGCGGGCAAACCTCCTTGACGAACTCCGCCACCATCGCGCGCACGTCGTCGCCCGTGACGCCCTCGCGGATCAACCGGCGGACAAATTCCGGGCCGGCGGTTCCGTAGGACGTCGAGGCCCCGGCTTTGATCGCCCGCGCAAGCGCGCCGGCGTCGCCCGTCTCGCCACCATGATCGAAGGCGCCAAAACCGAGCCCGCGATCGGCAGGAATGTCGAGCAAGCGGATAAGTTGCCCGGCGCGCGCCTTGCCCTTGCCCTCCGTCAGTTTGGCTTCGAGCGGTATTTCCCCCGACGAAATAATGCTGACGCGCCAACTCTTCGGCTCGCGCAAGTCACCATTCCGGGAGGCCCTTTGTTTGCCTCCGCCGTTGGCCAAGGCATAGATCGCAGCCGCCGCCTCGCGCGGATCAAGAATGCCCATTTCATCGAGTATTAGCGCCGTGTCGGTTGCCAGCGCCGCGCCGCCTTCCAAGCCGTTCAGCGTCGCGCGCCATGCCCTCACAAATCCAGGCGTCGCGCCTCGCCCCCAGACCGAAGCCGACATCTGTAGCAGCGTCGTTTTGCCCTTGGAAGATGGCCCGAAAATATGGACGCCGCCGCCCTCGCCCTTAGCAGGACTTAACAGCGGCCCGACCAGCGCCGCCGATATGGCCAGCATCGGCAAGACTTGCCCGCTGGCCAGCACGCCGACATTCTCGCGCCAATCGGCAAGCGTTCCGCTCGCCTCATAGGGCGCACTCGCCCCGCCGTCGAGAATGACGATTTCCGCCGCCGACGGCCCGATCGTCCCGCCCGGCAAAACGAAAACGTCACGCCCGCCGATAGTATGCCAGCCGGTCGTTTCGACGCGCGTAACACGCCCGTGCGCCTCCGCCCCGTTCAGGTAGTCGGCAAGGGCGTGCTGTTTCGATCGCTCGATATGCAAGCCGTCGGCCGCGAGGCCCCGGCAAAGTGCGGCCGGCTCGCCGTGCAAATCAGCAAAGGCGACAAGCCGCGTATGGGTTCGCCCGTCGCCATCATGCCAGCGAAGCCAAAGGCCCCAGTCGCCGCCCTTGGGGTTGCGGCTCTTGCCGAGAATTTCGAATGCCCCGGAAACGCGCTCGCGCAACGTCTTTTGATTACCGCCGCTCCGGCGCGTCGTCTCGGCTTCGAGGCCCCGCGCCGTCATCGCGAATGCGCCGTGGGACACAAAGGCCGGGCCGGGATCGAACGGCTTGCGCAGCCCGTTGGCCGTCTTGCGCAGCGCCGCCCGGTCGGACCATTCCGCCGCCGCGTCGGCCGCATCCCATTTGTCGCGCGGCTCGCGAGTGCCGCCGGCCGGATCGATCGCCGCCAGCGCCTTGGCGTCGATGATGAAAACAAAGCAGCCCAGCGCCGCGAGGATCGCCGCGACTTCGCGCGCGTACTTCGCGCCCGCCGCATCGTGATCCGGCCAAATCAGGATCAACCGGCCAGCAAGAGGCGTCCAATCGGTCTTGGCCGCCGCGCCGGCACCGCCGCTGGACGTTGTGGCGATGCTGTTGGGGAAGATTGCCGCCGCCGCTTCGGCCGCCTTCTCGCCCTCGCAGACGACCACCGACGCCTTCGGCTTCGAGACGAGTTCGGGCAAGTTGAACAACGGCCGATTATCCGGCCAAGCCTCGAGTTGCCAGCCGACCATCTTGCGCCATGAGACCGGGCGAAACGTCTTTTTGCCGTCCGCCTCATTCCAGCGCGCTGTATAGGAGGCGGTTTCGTCGTCCGCAGTCGCATAGCGCCAGAGGCCATCGGGCTTGCGCCCGTGGAGCCGCGCCGCCGCGAGCGCGACGGGTTCCGCATCGGCGGGCGGGCATGTCGGCGCCGCGCCGCGCCCGGCTTCGGATTGCGCGTCTTGCCGCGCCGCTTCCGCAAGCTCCGCTGGCGTGAGAGGCGCGAACGGATTCGAGGCGTCATCCATGACGGCGCACCCCGGTTTCCAACCCGAGCATTTGGGCGAGCAGCCGCGCCGCCTCGCCCTGCGAAACGTCCGCGAGATAGGCGACAAGGCTAACCGGATCGCCGCCCTTGTCTCCGGTGGCGAAGTCGCACCAACGCCCGTTGAAGCGGTTCACCTTGAACGAGCCGAGGTTGCGATCGGCGCGGCGCGGATTGAGCGCGACAATTTCGCGCCCGATCGCTTTGCCTCGCGGCAAGAGCCTGTTCAGAACGGCAGGGAAGGCCGCCAGTGCCGCTTGATTGATCGCCGCGAAGTCGAGTGCGTCTTTCATCCCAGCGTCCTCCCCAGGTTCGCCAGCGCGGCGATTGCGTGCGCAAGCGGCATGGCGAGGCCGAACCTTCGGGCGAGATAGACTGCGGCGAAATCGGCTTCCGATTCGGGGCGAGCGATGGTATAGGAAGTCCTGTTGCGAACGACTTCCGCCCGGTCTCCTGCGTTGGCGCGCGGGGCCGGGCTTCGCATTTCGGAGGCGCTCATTTGCTGGCCTCCGCAATCAGCGATAGCGCCGCCTCGCGCGGAATCAAGCGACGATTGCCGATCTTGATTGTCGCCAACTTCCCAGCGCCAATGAGGCTGTAAACTGTCGTTCTGCCCAACCCAAACAGTCGACAAAAATCATTTATACGGTACGCCAGAGGCTCGCTGTCGCGCACGGAGGCGTGCGCCGCGAGATGCAGCTTGTCAGTCATGTTGAGGCCAACCGATTAATCGGCCACTTACGCCGATTTCTGCGCCAAGAGGTTGCGCGCCAAACCTGCTCGGCCTTCTGGTTGGCCGGCTGCGGTCTTGACTATCCCGCGCGTCAGAATTCCAATTTCTGCGGAATTCCCATTTTCTTGCGCCCGACTCGGTTGCTAGAATCGGTGGAGTGATCTTTGATCGCACAAATCATGAACGACCGTCAAGGGCCAGCCGCGAACAAATCGGCGGCCAGCGCCCCTACGCAGGTTTCGGCAGGCACCTCAAGTTACTATGTAACCAACTCCTCGGGCCTCGCGCTTCCCAGCTTAGCAAGGCTAGCACATTGTTAGCCTTCGGTTCGCACCAGCGGCCCAGGGTCGAGTCCTTCCGTTTGCCGTTGGCGCCCGTTGAGCTAATTAGGGCGATTATCCGGCGCTTGACATAAGACGCGGTTCATGCCATTGTCTCCGTCAGAGAGGGAGACATGGCGAAGCGTCCGAAGGCCGTCCATCAACTGACCGCGGAGGAATTCGACGCGCTCTTCCAGACCGAAGGCGACTGCATCCGATATTTGGTCGCGCGCCGATGGCCGGAAGGCGTCTTCTGCCCGCGCTGCGGCAATCCCAAGGTCTATGCGCTCGCCTCCGGGCATCATTGGCAATGCACGCAATGCGCGCCGGGCGGATCGACCGGCTATCGCTTCTCTCACCTGACCGGCACAATTTTTGAGAACACGAACAAGCCGCTGAAAGTCTGGTATCGCGTCATCCACTTGATGCTGGTCAGCAAGAAGGGGATGAGTGCGCTGCAAATCAAGCGCTATATGAGCTTCGGCTCCTATGAGACGGCATGGCTCATGTGCCACAAGGTCCGCGTCGCCCTGACTGAGGATATCGATAAGCTCGGTGGGATCGTTGAGGTTGACGAAACTTTCGTCGGCGGCCTCGCCAAGAACCGGCACAAAGACAAGCGCGGTGACGGAAGCGGAGGAACGGGCGGCGCGGGCAAAGCCATTATAATCGGGGCGGTGAAGCGCAAAGGCAACGTAGTCGCCCGCGTCATCGGCAATTTGAAAAGCGAAACGCTGACTGAATTCGTCCGCGAGGCGGTATCGAATAAAGTCAGCCTGCTTTGCACGGACACGGCTCCTGGCTATCGTAAACTTGCCGCTGACTATCCGCTGCGAAGCGTTGACCATGCACGCGGACAATATGTCGTAGGCGCGGTCCATACTCAGACCATTGAAGGCTTCTGGTCGCTTGTGAAGCGCGGCGTCATGGGAAGTTTCCATAAGGTCAGCAAGAAATACCTGCCCCTCTATGTCGCGGAATTTCAGTTCCGATACAATAACCGCGACAACGCCGATATATTCGGGACGGCAATCAGGGGATGCTGACCATCCTTCGGCTCGTACTTTCGTCTCTGTGTGTGATTGTATCCGGCGCGTCATTTCCAGCCGCCGTTCACCAAGCGCCAATAGATGACTGCGAAGCCAAGAAATCCTATTATAGTTCCTACGAAAACGCGCCAATCCCCGCGTTGTTCGCGGTATCTGAACTCTGGCGTATCATTGACTGCAATAGGGACGACATTTCTGCTGTTTCGACCCTTATCATAGCAGCGTTCACCACTATTCTCGGTATATTCACGATTAGTTTGGCTAGGTCGACCCGAAAAGCCGCCGACTCTGCCGCAGAAGCATCCAATGCTCTTTTGGAGACAGAAAGAGGCGTCATTGTCGAGTTTATTAGAAACATCAATCCTGTTGCTGTCTATTGGGCGACAACTTTTGACAATAGTCCCACAATGCCACCGGTCGAATGCGACATACGTCTGGCATTGTGTTTCAAGAACTATGGAAAAACGCCAGCAACCCTCCATGATATCGAGTTGGATATCGTCATTGGGGACTCCATTCCCAAAGTCGCCTTTACCAAAGAATACAATTATATTCTGTCTGAACGAACGCTGGCCCAGAATGACCAACGAGGACCGATCGACGTCGTCAGGGCATTTGAAATCAGTTGGCAGACCAGCAGAGACCTTTACGGTGGCCAGCTGAAGATATATTTCATAGGCGCAATCATCTACAAAGACGTCTTCGAGAACCTGTGGCGACGCCAGTTTATTTGGGAATATGTTCGCACCGTGGGCGCATGTCTGTTGAGACACGAAGAAACACACCGCCATAAGGGCGCTCTGGATTTCAGCAGAAGCCCTGAAACGCCCTCGCGAACCATACCGCTGGTCGGTCGGATACAATACTCCGACCACGCCGCCCCGAAGCGGTAAAAGACTCTAAAGTCCAAGCTGGCCGTCCAACCTTGTTGGGCACTGGTTTCTTCGGGCGGCCCCTCGGCCGCGCAATGACCGTTTTTGGCTTTCCACGAGGTCGCGGTTTCATCCCCTGCACCCCAGAAGCAATAACCAATTATGAATGCCGCGTTACGCACGGTCGGCAATTCTACCGAAAGAGACGATATTCTCAGTTTTCGGCTCGCACCATTGCGCCCAAGCTTCCATCATCGCGCGACGCTTTTCGAGCGCATCGCCTCGCCGGTACGCTGCTTCGGCCTTGTTGCCGATTGTGTGCGCGAGCAACGCTTTCGCGAAGCTCAGACGAGAACGGGCTGACTTCCGATGGCCCAATCCGAGAACGATGATCGAAAGCCGTGCGAGGTTAGGGCGCCGCGCTTCCCCATGCGCTCCAACAGCATCAGCATCGCCATGTTGGACAGAGGCTTGCCGGGCCGCTGGCCGGCAAAAACGAAGGTTCGAGGTTTTGCGCCTTCTCGAAGTTCCTTGACGATGGCGAGCGCCCTCTTGGACAGGGCCACGCGGTGTTCCTTGCGAGCCTTCATCCGCTCGGCTGGGATCGTCCACAGTTCCGCCTCAAGATCGAATTCGGCCCATTGGGCATTCAGGACCTCACTCGTTCGTGTCGCCGTCAGAACTGTCAGTTCGAGCGCGAGCGCTGCCAGCGCCGGGCGAGCGCGGAGCTCGGCCATGAATGTGGGCATGTCGGCATAGGGCGAGAGCCGCGTGGTGGCCACGCGCGAGCTTCTTTGGCTTCGGTAGGGTTGCGTCCAGATGGCCTCGCCATGCGGCTGGGTTCTCGCCCGCTCCGCAAGCCTTCGGCCTTGGCAGCATTCAAGACGCGCTCGATCCTGCCCGCGAACACGGGATGCGGTTTCGGGCTTCGATCTGCCAGATGGGCATCAAGCAGGCCAAGACAGCCGCCGTGTCCACTTCACCAATCCGCCTGCCCCAGATCGGGCCGCAGTAGGATTGGAGCGTGTTGCGCCACTGTTGGCGATGCTTGGGGTTGGAAAAGCCCTTCTCGATGCGGTCGACCAGCGCGAGCGCATAGGAGCCGAACGTCGGAACGGTCGTGGCGCGGCCTGCTCAGACTTGCGCTGCGGGCTTCAAGCGGATCGGCTCCGCCCGCCATAGCAGTTTCCGCGCTTCGTCCCGCAGATCGCGCGCCTTGGCCAGTGTCACGCTCTTCAAGGGCGAGCCGAGGCCCATTTCCCTCAGCTTGCCGTCTCGCCGGTAGAGGAACATCCACTGCTTTGAGCCGCCCGGCCGGACGACAAGGTAGAGCCCGTTGCCGTCCGAATAGCGGCCCGGCTCCTTCTTGGCCGCAATGGCCTTGTCGCCGAGAAGATTTTGCTTGCGCTGCCGCGATCTGTCGCCATGGCTGCCTGCCCCGATTTGCCGCTAACATTATGCCCTAACTTAAAATCATGGTTACGAGGCGAACGTCAACGGACAAGGGAGGACGATCAATGGATTAACATGTTTGCTTTTCTATTGATTTAGGGACGGTCTGGGACAGAGGTGAATAGACATTAGACGGACTCCGTCTCCGCCACTACGTTCGGTATCGCGGTCAGCGCCATCTGCGGGGGAAATTGCGCGCAAGACCGTATCTGGGCCTTTCGGCCAAATCCTGGAACACGTCGAACCTCACAGACGGGCCGGGTTGGCGCCCATGTCGCGTGAGATGGCGCGCGAGGCTTCGAGAACCAGCGCGCCGAGTTGCGCCACCCGTTCATCGCTGATGCGCGCCATTGGGCCCGAGGCGGAGACAGCGGCGACGACATCGCCGGTTTCGTCGAAAATCGGCGCCGCGAGACAGCGCAGTCCGACGGCGTGCTCTTCATCGTCGATGGCGTAGCCGCAAGCGCGCACCCGCTCGAGGTCGGCGCGCAAGGCCGACGGCGAGGTGATCGTCTTGACGGTCAGCCGCGGCATGCCCCGCTGGTGCAGAATTTTGGACAATCTCTTGTCGGATGCAGCCGACAGCATGGCTTTGCCGACTGCCGAGCAATGCAACGGCACGCGCGAACCGGGTCGGGCGAAGGCGCGCATCATCTGCCGGCACTCGACTTGCGACAGATAGACCGCTTCGCCTTCGTCCTCGACCGCAAGATTGACCGTCTCTCCGCCGTCTTCCATCAAGTGGCGCATATGCGGCCTGGCGATGCTGGCGAGGCTGCGAGTCTTGGTGAATGTGCAGCCGACGACGAAGGCCTGAACCCCGACCGACCAATGCCGTCCCTCCTGATGGAACCGGACGTAGCGCTCCTGCTCAAGCGTCGTCAACAGCCGATGCGCCGTCGAGGAGGGCAGCCCCACCTGCTGCGCGAGGTCGGTCAGGGTCGCCCCGTCGTCAGGCAATTCCGCGATCCGGTTGAGAAGCGCCAGCGCGCGAACGAGCGACTGCACCTGATCGCCGCCGGAGCGCGCCGCCAGCCGCACGCGGCTCGGCCCTGCGGTCCTGGTTTTCTTCGGCGTCCGTTGCTCCATCGACGACCTCCGCGTCGGGACCCGACCCACCCCTGGAACGCCAGATTATGAGCAAACGCCTTCGATTGCACGGCTGCTTTCCACGATACGGGAAAATGTTTCCCACGTGCGAGCCATTCCCTAGCCAGAAACCGCTAAAGGAATAGTCCAATTCATGTTTTTGCGCTGGTTCCATATTGCGGGAACGGCCCCACAGGCAGCAGAAGCTTTGCTACTCTGTCCGGCAATGAGAGCGCAATTGGGAGAACCGAAATGGCGCGGATGAATGCAGTGGATGCCGCAGTGCTCGTCTTGGAGCGGGAGGGCGTCTCTGTCGCCTTCGGCGTGCCGGGCGCCGCGATCAACCCGTTCTACGCCGCGATGCGCAAGCGCGGCTCCATTCGTCATATTCTGGCGCGCCACGTCGAGGGCGCGTCGCACATGGCCGACGGCTATACGCGCGCCGTGCCAGGCAATATCGGCGTTTGCATCGGCACCTCCGGACCCGCCGGGACGGACATGATCACCGGGCTCTATGCCGCCGCCGCCAACTCGATCCCGATCCTCTGCATCACCGGCCAGGCGCCCCGGGCGAGGCTGTACAAGGAAGACTTTCAGGCGATCGATATCGAGGCGATCGCCAAGCCTGTGGCCAAATGGGCGGTCACCGTTCGGGAGCCGGCGCTCGTGCCGATGGTCTTCCAGCAGGCTTTCCATGTGATGCGCTCGGGCCGCCCCGGGCCGGTGCTGATCGATCTGCCGATCGACGTGCAAACCGCCGAGATCGAATTCGACATCGAAACCTATCAGCCTCTGCCGGTCTATAAGCCCGCGGCGTCGCGGCCGCAGGCGCGGCGCGCCATCGAGATGCTGAACGCGTCCGAGCGGCCGCTGATCGTCGCCGGCGGCGGCATCATCAACGCAGACGCCAGCGACCTCCTGGTCGAATTCGCCGAGCTGACCGGCGTGCCGGTGATCCCCACCCTGATGGGCTGGGGCGCCATTCCGGACGACCACGACCTGATGGCCGGCATGGTCGGGCTGCAGACCAGCCACCGCTACGGCAACGCGACCTTCCTCGAATCCGATTTCGTGTTCGGCATCGGCAACCGCTGGGCCAATCGGCACACCGGCTCGATCGACGTCTATACGAAGGGCCGCAAATTCGTGCATGTGGATATCGAGCCGACCCAGATCGGCCGCGTTTTCGGCCCTGATTTCGGCATCGTCTCCGACGCCGGCGCCGCCCTGACGCTGTTCATCGAAGAGGCCCGCGCGATGAAGGCCGAGGGCGCGCTCAAGGACCGCTCGGCCTGGGCCGGCAAATGTCTGCACCGCAAGAGGAACATGCTGCGGCGCAGCCATTTCGACCAGGTCCCGCTGAAGCCGCAGCGCGTCTATGAGGAAATGAACGAGTGTCTCGACCGTGACACCTGCTATGTCACCACCATCGGCCTGTCGCAGATCGCCGGCGCCCAGTTTCTGCACGTCTATCGCCCGCGCAACTGGATCAATTGCGGCCAGGCGGGTCCGCTCGGCTGGACGCTTCCCGCCGCGCTCGGCGTCCGCGCCGCCGATCCGGACCGGAAGATCGTGGCGCTGTCGGGCGACTATGACTTCCAGTTCATGATCGAGGAGCTGGCGGTCGGCGCGCAGCACAAGCTGCCCTATCTGCATGTGGTGGTGAACAATTCCTACCTCGGCCTGATCCGCCAGGCCCAACGCGGCTTCCAGATGGACTTCGAGGTCAGCCTCGCCTTCGAAAATATCAACGCCGCGCCCGACGGCGACGCCGTGCCCGGCTACGGCGTCGATCACGTCGTCGTCGCCGAAGGGCTCGGCTGCAAGGCGATCAGGGTGAAGAGCGCCAACGAATTCAAGGACGCCTTCGCCAAGGCGAAGTCGCTGATGGAGGAGCATCAGGTGCCAGTCGTTCTCGAATTCATTCTCGAGCGCGTCACCAACATCTCGATGGGCGCGGAGATCGACAGCGTCAACGAATTCGAGGAGATCCTCTGTCTCGATCCTTCACTGTCGATCCGCAAGGCCCAGGACATGCGGACCGCCGAGGCGCCGGCCAAGCTGGTCGACGCTTTCGCCGAGAAGCGGTGAAACGCAGCCGATTTTCATGCTCACGGCCAAGTCTACCGGCCGGAGCGAAGGAGGAGCCATGCCGAAGTTCGCAGCCAACCTGACGATGATGTTCACCGAACTGCCGTTCCTCAGCCGCTTCGGCGCGGCCGCGGAGGCCGGGTTCGACGCGGTCGAGTTTCTGTTCCCGTACGAGTTCGACAAGCGCGAGCTCGCCGACTTGCTGACAGCCAACGGGCTGACGCTGGCATTGCACAATCTGCCCGCCGGCGACTGGGCCGGGGGCGAGCGCGGCATCGGATGCCATCCCGATCGGGTCCCGGAGTTTCGCGGCGGCGTCGACCGGGCGATCGACTATGCGCTGACGCTCCGGTGTCCCAAGGTCAACTGCCTTGCGGGCATCCTGCCTGACGGCGTGACCGCCGACGCGGCGCGCGCGACGCTGATCGAGAACCTGCGTTACGCCGCGGACAAGCTTCGGGCCGCCAAACTCGGGCTGCTGCTGGAGCCGGTCAACACCCGCGACATTCCGGGGTTCTTCGTCAATCGCACGCGTCCGGCGCTGGAGATCATCACGGCGACCTGCTCCGACAACCTCAAGCTTCAATACGACATCTACCATGCGCAAGTGATGGAGGGCGATCTCGCCAGAACCATCGAGACCGAGTTCGATCGCATCGGCCACATCCAGCTCGCCGACAACCCTGGCCGCCACGAGCCGGGGACGGGCGAGATCAATTACCCGTTCCTTTTCCGCCGCATCGACGAACTGGGTTACGGCGGCTGGATCGGCTGCGAATACAAGCCGGCGACCACGACCGCCGCGGGCCTGAGCTGGTTCGCTCCCTATCGGCCCAAACGGCAAACGAGGCACGCTGCCGAATCCCACTCTTCCTGACTTTGGAGCAAGACCTATGAGTAACATCGGATTCATCGGCTTAGGGATCATGGGCCGCCCCATGGCGGGCCATCTCATTGCCGGCGGGCACAAACTTTTCACATATGGCCACGGGACCCCGCCGAAGGAGTTGCTGGACCAGGGAGCCGTCGCCTGCCAGAGCGCTCGCGACGTCGCGCGGAGCGCCGACATCATCATCACGATGGTCCCCGACACGCCGAATGTGGAGGACGCTCTCTTCGGCCCTGAAGGCGCCGCCCATGGTCTCTCGCCCGGTAAGATCGTCGTTGACATGAGCAGCATCTCGCCGGTCGCGACGAAGGACTTCGCTAGGCGAATCAACGCGCTCGGTTGCGACTACCTTGATGCGCCGGTCTCCGGCGGCGACGTCGGCGCCAGGGCCCGGACTCTGACGATCATGGTCGGAGGTCCGGAGCAGGCGTTCGAAAAGGTGAAGCCGATCTTCGAGCTGATGGGCAAGAACATTACGCTGGTCGGTGGCAATGGCGACGGGCAAACCACCAAGGTCGCCAACCAGATCATCGTCGCCCTTACCATCGAAGCGGTCGGCGAAGCGCTGGTGTTCGCCGCCAAGGCGGGCGCCGATCCGGCGCGGGTGCGCCAGGCCTTGATGGGCGGCTTTGCGTCCTCGCGCATCCTCGAGGTCCATGGCGAGAGAATGGTGAAGCGCAATTTCGCGCCCGGCTTCCGCATCGCTCTGCACCAGAAGGACCTGAACCTCGCCCTTCAGGGCGCGCGTAGTCTGGGCGTCAGCCTGCCCAACACCGCGAGCTGTCAGGAGCTGTTCAACGCCGCCGTCGCCGCCGGCGGCGCGGCCTGGGATCACTCCGGCATGGTGAGGGTGCTCGAGCGCCTCGCCTGCCACGAGATCGGTCAGGCAGTGGGGGCGGAGTAACAATCCGAGGACAGGGGCGCGTCAGGGCGCGCCCTCGGCCTCGACCTCAGGGCGGGCGTTAGGTCGCGACGGGATGCGAAGGCAGGGCACAGCGGCGATGGACGAGCGGGCGCTGTTACGGCGGATGTTCGATGCGGCGGTGAAGTCCGCCGCCCCGGACGCGGTCGTCCCTGCCAATCTGCCGCCGCCGCCAGCCGGCCGCACCGTCGTCGTCGGCGCCGGAAAGGCCGCTGCGGCGATGGCGCGCGCGGTTGAGGCGCATTGGCCAGCGGACCGGCCGCTCGGCGGTCTTGTCGTCACCCGCTACGGCCATGGGGTTTCGCCCTTGTCGCGCATTGAGGTCGTCGAGGCCGGCCATCCCGTGCCGGACGCGGCGGGTGAGGCCGCGGCGGCGCGCATTCTCGATCTCGTGCACGGCCTAGGCCCGGAAGATCTAGCGCTCTGCCTGATCTCCGGCGGGGGTTCTTCGCTGCTGTCGCTTCCGGCTCCAGGGATCGCCCTCGCCGACAAGCAGGAGGTGAATCGCGCCCTTCTCAAGAGCGGCGCGAGCATCCACGAAATGAACTGCGTTCGCAAACATCTTTCGGCAATCAAGGCCGGCCGTCTCGCCGTCGCCGCCTCGCCGGCCCAAGTGGTTTCGCTGATCATCTCGGATGTCCCCGGCGACGATCCTTCAGTCATCGCTTCCGGCCCGACCGTGCCCGACGCCACCACGCTCGCCGACGCGCGGGCGGTGTTGAAGCGCTACGGCATCGTCCCGCCGCAGTCCGTGCAAGCCTGGCTCGCCGATCCCCACGCCGAGACGCCGAAGCCGGGCGACGCAGCTTTTGAGCGCACGGTGACCCGCGTCATCGCCGCGCCGCAGGCCTCGCTCGAGGCGGCAGCCGCCGTCGCCCGCAAGGCAGGCATCGAGCCGTTGATCCTAGGCGATTCGATCGAAGGCGAGGCGGCCGAGGTCGGCCGGGTTATGGCGGGCATCGCCCGTCAGGTTGCACTGCGCCATCAGCCGGCGCCGCCCCCTGCGTCCTGATCTCCGGCGGCGAAACGACGGTGACCATCCGCGGCCATGGACGCGGCGGCCGCAATGTCGAGTTTCTGCTGGCTCTGGCGATCGAACTGAACGGGCTGCCCCACGTTTATGGGCTGGCCGCCGACACCGATGGCGTCGACGGCGCCGAAGAGGTCGCCGGCGCGATTGTCGCGCCCGACACGCTCGCCCGCGCCGCCGCGCTTGGCGTCAGCGCGAAGGCCCGCCTCGCCGACAATGACGGGCACCGGTTCTTCGAGGCGCTCGGAGATCAGGTGATCACTGGTCCTACGCTGACGAATGTCAACGATTTCCGCGCGATCCTGATAAAAGCATAGGCGACTGGCCGCAAAACTGACCGCGTCTTAGGCGCCAAGAACTTCAACAGGGTTCGAGGAAAAGAAAACAAGGAAACACAGGGAGAGCGTATATGTTTAAACAGCTGTTGACGCCCGTAGGCGGCAGCTTGGGGCTTTCGTTTCTCGTTGCAATCCTGCCGATCGTTGCGGTCCTGGTTCTTCTCGGCGTCTTGCGGCGGCCGGCGTGGCAGGCGGCGCTCGCTGGCCTCGTCACGGGCCTGATCGTCGCCATCACGGTCTGGCAGGTGCCGGTCGGGCTCGCGCTCGACTCCGTCGCGGCCGGCGCTGTCTTGGCGCTCTGGCCAGTGATGTGGATCGTCGTCAATGCGCTCCTCCTTTACAACATCGCCGTGCGGTCCGGCCGGTTCGACGCCTTCCGCCATTGGGTGATCAACCATCTCCCCAATGATCGGCGGGTGGTGCTGGTCGTCATCGGCTTCTGCTTCGGCGCTTTGCTCGAGGGCGTCGCGGGGTTCGGCACTCCGGTGGCGATCACCAGTTCGCTGCTCATTCTCGTGGGCTTTCCGGCGCTCGAGGCGCTGGTCTTCGTGCTGATCTTCAACACCGCGCCGGTCGCCTTCGGCGCGCTGGGCGTCCCGGTCACGGTCCTTGGCGCCGTCACCGGACTGCCGGCGCCAGCTCTCGGGGCGATGATCGGCCGTCAGTTGCCCGTCATGGCGCTGATCCTGCCGTTCTATGTGATGGCGATCTACGGCGGTATGCGCTCGGTCCGCGCGCTGTGGCCGGTCCTGCTCGTCGCCGGCGGCAGCTTCGCGGCTTCGCAATTCATTTCGTCGAACTTTCTCGACTACGCGCTGACCGACGTGCTTGCTTCGATCGGCTCCCTCATCGTCACGCTGCTGTTCCTTCAGGTCTGGAGTCCGGCGGCCGATCCCGAATTCCTGGTCAAGGAAGAGACGCTCGAAAGCGAAGTTCCAACATCGCGCGTCGCGTCTTGGGAAGGCTGGGCGCCGTGGCTGATCGTGTCGGCGGTGGTCATTGTGTGGACGCACTTCGGCTGGGCGGCGATCGGTCAGCAGAATATCCTTTGGCCGGGTCTGCACAATACGATCTCGATCACCTTGTACAATAACAAGCCGTATGCGGCTGTCTGGGCGTTCCAGCCGCTGGGCACGGGAACAGCGATCCTGCTGGCGGCGATCATCACTGCGCTCCTCGACAGGCTTTCGCCGCTCACATTCTTCGAATGCGTCGCCAAAACCTTCAGGCAGGCTTGGCTTGCGATCATCACCGTGATGCTCATCATCGGGCTCGCCTACCTGATGAACTATTCCGGGCTCGCCTACACGCTTGGTCACGCGGTCGCCTCCACCGGGTATCTCTTCGTCCTGCTCTCACCGTTCCTTGGATGGGTCGCGGTGATGCTGTCCGGCAGCGATACGTCGGGCAACGCGCTCTTCGGCAATCTGCAGGTCGTCGCCGCGCGCCAACTCAATCTCAACCCGGTCCTGTTCGCCGCCGCCAACTCGTCCGGCGGGGTGATGGGCAAGATGATCTCGCCGCAGAATATCGCCACCGGCGTTTCGGTGACCAACCTCAAGGGCCAGGAAGGCGTCGTATTCGCCCGCACCTTCATTCACAGCATTGTTATGACCGTGCTGCTCAGCCTCCTCGTCGCGTTCCAGCAGTTCGTCATTCCGTGGATTATCCCCACGGTGGGAGGGACACATTGATCACGATGCCGCCACCAGACGAGGCGGTTCTCGCCCGCCGCGCCGAGATCGTCGCAGCGCTCCGCCGGATCGTGCCAGGGGAGGGGGTGATCGACGCCGAACACGAGCGTCGCGCCTTCGAATGTGACGGACTTACCGCATACCGCCAGCTTCCCATGGTGGTCGTGCTGCCGGAGACGACCGCCGAGGTCGCCGATGTCTTGCGCTACTGTTCGGCAAACGCCGTGAAGGTGGTGCCGCGCGGCGCCGGCACCTCGCTCTCCGGCGGGGCGCTGCCGCTCGAGGACGGCGTGCTGCTCGGACTTGGCAAGTTCAAGCGGATCCTCGACATCGACATCGCCAATCGCTGCGTGGTCGTGCAGCCGGGGGTGACCAATCTCGGCATCACCCATGCCGTTCAGGCCCACGGGTTGTATTACGCCCCGGATCCCTCGAGCCAGATCGCCTGCACCATCGGCGGCAATGTGGCGGAGAATTCGGGCGGAGTGCATTGCCTGAAATACGGCCTCACCACCAACAACGTCATCGGCGTCGAGATGGTGACCATGAATGGCGAGGTGGTGCGCCTCGGCGGCAAGCATTTCGACGCCTCGGGCTATGATCTGCTTGGCGTCATGGTCGGCTCCGAGGGGATGCTCGGCGTCGTCACGGAGGTAACGGTGCGCATCCTGCCGACGCCGCCCGGCGCGCGGGCGCTGATGATCGGCTTCTCCAGCGTCGAGGGGGCGGGCGATTGCGTCGCTGCAGTCATCGGCGACGGCATCATCCCCGGCGGAATGGAGATCATGGACCGCCTCGCCATCGAAGCGGCGGAGGCTTTCGTCCATGCCGGCTATCCGCTTGACGCCGAAGCGCTGCTGATCGTCGAACTCGACGGCTGCGAGGCCGAGGTGGATCATCTGATCGCCGCCGTGGAGGCGATCGCCACACGCCACGGCGCAACCTCGTGCCGCGCCAGCCAGTCAGAAGAGGAGCGGCTCCTGTTCTGGGCCGGGCGCAAGGCCGCGTTCCCGGCGGTCGGGCGTCTCTCCCCGGACTATTACTGCATGGACGGCACGATCCCGCGCAAACGCGTCGGTGACGTCCTCCTGCGCATGAAGCAGATGGAGGCGCGCTACGGCCTGCGCGCCGCCAATGTGTTCCACGCCGGCGACGGCAATCTGCATCCGCTGATCCTCTATGACGCCAACAAGCCTGGGGAACTCGAGCGCGCGGAAGCGTTCGGCAGCGACATCCTCCGGCTTTGCGTCGAGGTCGGCGGGGTTCTGACCGGCGAGCACGGGGTCGGCGTCGAGAAGCGCGATCTCATGGACACTATGTTCAATGAGATCGACCTCAACCAGCAGCAGCGTCTCAAATGCGCCTTCGACGAAAAAAGCCTGCTCAATCCCGGGAAGGTATTTCCGCAGCTCTGCCGCTGCGCGGAACTGGGCCGCATGCACGTCCACGCCGGGCAGCTGCGCTTTCCAGATCTGCCGCGCTTCTGAACGAGGAAATCTCGTGACCGTCTTTCAGCCCTCGAGCGCCGCAGAAGTCGCCGAAGTCGTCGCCTGGGCGGCGGTCGACAGCCAGTCGCTCGAAATCGTCTCCGGCGGCAGCAAGAGCGGGCTGGGTCGACCTCCACGCGCCGACCATCGGCTTGACGTGGCGCGGCTCTCGGGAATCGTCGACTACGAGCCGGCTGAACTGATCCTGACCGCCCGCGCCGCCACGCCGATGGCCGAGATCGAGGCTGAACTGGACGCCAGGCGGCAGATGCTGGCCTTTGAACCGCCCGACTGGCGGAGCCTCCTCGGCGGCGGCGGCGAGCCGACGCTCGGCGGCGTTCTGGCGTGCAATCTCGCCGGGCCGCGCCGGGTCCGCGCCGGGTCGGCGCGAGATTTTTTCCTCGGCTTCTCGGCGATCAACGGCCGGGGCGAGATCTGGAAAGCCGGCGGCAAGGTGGTGAAGAACGTCACCGGCTACGACATGTGCAAGCTGCAGGCCGGCGCTTACGGCACCTTGTCGGTGCTCGCCGAAGCGACTCTGAAGGTCATGCCCAAACCGGAGACGGCCTGCACCATCCTGCTTCAGTCGATGGCGGACGAAATCGCTATTCCCGAACTGTCGAAGGCCCTCAATACGCCTTATGAAGTCTCGGCGGCTGCGCATCTGCCGGCGCCGGTCGCCCGCCGCTCGGGCGTTGCGGCCGTGGCGGAGGGTCTGGGCGCCGTAACTGCGCTGCGCCTCGAAGGCCCCGCGCCGTCGGTCGCCTTCCGCTCCAAGGCGATCGAGTCGCTTCTGGGACACGGGGGCCGCCTGGACGCCGCGGACACCGCGCGACTCTGGGCGGAGATTGGCCGGGTGCGGCCTTTGCTCGGGTCGGGCGCGCGTTGCGTCTGGCGGCTTTGCCCGACGCCGACTTCGGCGCACGCGCTCGTGAACGCTTTGCGGGCTGAGTTTGCTTCGGCCGAGGCTTTCTACGACTGGGGCGGGGGCCTGGTCTGGCTCAGCCTCGAGGCCGGCGAGGCAGGGCCGGACGGCGGCGCGTTGCGGGTGCGCTCCGCGATGGGCCAAGCCGGCGGCCATGCGACGCTCGTCGTCGCGCCCGACGACGTTCGCGGCGCAACGGCCGTCTTCGAACCCCTGCATGGCGCGCTGGCCGCCCTCACGAAACGGGTCAAGGACGGCTTCGACCCGCGCGGCATCCTCAATCCGGGCCGGATGCACGAGGCTCACTGACAATCATGCAAACGAACTTCACCGCCGCGCAATTGGCGAATTCCGATATCAAGGAGGCCGAGAAGGTCCTCCGGTCGTGCGTGCATTGCGGCTTCTGCATGGCGACCTGTCCGACCTACGTGCTGCTTGGCGATGAACTCGATAGCCCGCGAGGGCGGATCTATCTCATCAAGGACATGCTCGAGAACGACCGGCCGGCGACGGAAGAGGTCGTCAAGCACATCGACCGCTGCCTCTCATGCCTGTCGTGCATGTCGACCTGCCCGTCTGGCGTCAATTACATGCACCTCGTCGACCATGCCCGGCATCACATCGAAGAAACCTATCGCCGGCCATGGCTCGATCGCGCCTTCCGCCGTCTCCTGGGCTTCGTCCTGCCTCGGCCCCATCTGTTCCGGGCGACGCTCGGCGCCTCGCGCCTGGCCAGGCCGTTCGCTCGATGGGCGCCCGGCGCGTTGCGGGCGACCCTGGCTTTGGCGCCGTCGCATGTGCCGGCGCCTTCGCCTGTCGATCGGCCGCAGGTTTTCCCGAGCCCGACCAGGACCCGGCGCGTGGCGTTGCTCAGCGGCTGCGCCCAGCAGGTCCTGGCGCCTGAGATCAACGAGGCGACCATCCGCCTTCTGAACCGGCACGGATGCGAAGTTGTCGTGGCCAAAGGAGCCGGCTGCTGCGGGGCCTTGACCCACCATCTCGGCCACGGGGGAAACGACTACGCGCGCGCCAACATCCTGGCGTGGACCCGGGAGATCGAGGCGGGAGGCCTGGACGCGATCGTCATCAACGCCTCGGGCTGCGGCACGACCGTCAAGGACTACGGCTTCATGTTCCGTGACGATCCGCAACTTGCGGAGAAGGCTCGGGCGGTATCCGCGCTGGCGCGCGATATCACGGAATTGATGACCGAGATTGGCCTGAAGCCGCCGGTCAGCCCGACCGGTCGGCGCGTCGCCTACCACAGCGCCTGCTCGCTGCAGCATGGGCAAAAGGTTCGAAACGAACCGAAACAGCTTTTGCGGGATGCGGGCTTCATCGTGCTCGATCCGCCCGAGGGGCACCTCTGCTGCGGCTCGGCCGGCACTTACAACCTGTTGCAGCCGGACATCGCGACCCAGTTGCGAGACCGCAAGGTGGCCAATATCGAAAGCACCGCGCCCGACCTGATCGCCGCCGGCAATATCGGCTGCATCACCCAGATCGCCGCCGGAACAGCGCTGCCCGTCGTGCACACGGTCGAGCTGCTCGACTGGACGACCGGCGGGCCAAGGCCCCGGCGCCTGCCGGCGTGACCTGCTGGACTGTTTGGAAGCGTGATGCGATCGGGTCGAACCGTCGCCGCAGAGGCCGGAACGAAGCGCGGGGTATAGGAAATCTTTCCGATCCCCTGCCGCCGGATGATTTCGACGCCATCGCGGCAAGCAAGGCCGGTCCGATTGTTCCTCCCTGATAATCCCTGGTAATCGAAAAAATCGCTCCCGCCGCTCCTTGAGGGACTGCGCAAATCAAGGGTTTTCATTTCCTTCAGCGGATTTGCTCATGCGGAAGGTAAAGACAGAACAGGGAAATTATTTTCCCTGTTCCGCCGATAACAGGGAAACGAGCGCGAAGCGGAAAACCGACTTCAATGCTCCCGGCGCGAGGGGGTGATCGTCAAGAATTTCTAAACGAAGCCGCCGGAACCGGCTCCGCTGCGATGTCGTGCGAGATCTCCTCGTTGGCGCGCTATCGGCCTTTGAGCGGCTTGTCCAACGCATACGCCCGTTCCGCGGCGCCGCAGAAAACAGCGTGCCGGAAAGGGTCTGATCGCTCCGCCAGGATGTCATCGCTGATACGCTTCCAGCTCGTGTAGTCCGACGCGAGATCGAGCGGCGGCCAATCGCTCGCCCACAGCGCTCGGGTACAGCCAAAAGCGTCGAGCACGTGATCCGCGTAACGCTTGATGTCGCCGGCCGAAGCCTCGGGAGCAGCGCAATTCATCAGCCCAGACAGCTTGCAATAGGCGTGGGGCAGCGCGGCGAACTCGTCGACGTGACGAGCCCAGGGCGCAAAAGCATCGTTCGCGATATCGGGCTTGCCGCAATGGTCGAGCACGATACGGAGCCTGGGCAAACGCCTTGCAAGCTCTGCAGCGAGCGGCATCTCGCGCCAATTCTGCACGAGAATGTCGAGCGTCAGGTCATTATCGGCGAGCGCCCGCCAGCCCTTTTCGAGTCGCTGATCGAGCATCCAGGCGATGCTCGCGTTGTCGTCCCGGACCGGGCGCACGCCCTTGACGATCGTGTTCCAGGCGAGCGCGGCGACCTCCTCTTCGATCGCCGGGGAAGCGGGATTCACCCAGGCCACGACGCCCGCGATCCATGCGAATTTCCGGGCCAGCCCCACGGCGAACAGCGTCTCGGCCAGCGTTTCGGCGGCTTGCACCAGGACAACCTGACCGACGCCGGCCGCTTCGAGGCGGGGCTTCAGGTCGGCGGGCTCCCGATCGAGGTAGATCGCCTTCATCCCTGGACTGAGGGCGACGTTGTCGCCTCGGGCGAGGCGCCAAAGATGAACATGCGCATCGACGATCAAGCGGTCCGCCGTTGCGGCAGCTTGCCGGCGATGATCATGGCGAGCACATCGTCCTTGTCGACGTCCGCCGTCTTCACGACGCCGACCAGACGGCCGTTCTTCATGACGGCGAGCCGGTTCGCCAGGTCGAAGACGTCGTTGATGTCGTGGCTGATCAGGATGATGCCGATCCCCTGTCGCGCCAGCTCGGAAACGAGGGCGCCGACCTTTCGCGTTTCTTCCAGGCCGAGCGCCGCCGTGGGCTCGTCCATGATCAGCACTTTGGCGTTGAAATGGATCGCCCGCGCGATGGCCACGGCCTGCCGCTGACCGCCGGAAAGATTCGCGACGAGCGCCGAAAGCAGCGGCAGCCTGAGCTTCAGGCGATCCAAGGTCAGGCGAGTCTGCTCTTCCATGGCTTCCTCGTGCATGAAGCCAAGCCGGCCGGTCATTTCGCGGCCAAGGAACAGGTTGGCGACGGAGTCGAGGTTTTCGGACAGAGCCAGCGTCTGATAAATCGTCTCGATACCGAGCGACTTTGCATCCCGGGTCGTCCGAATGGCGACGGGCTTACCGGCGAACAGGATTTCGCCGCTGTCGGCGGTAAACACGCCGGAGAGAATCTTGATCAACGTCGACTTGCCAGCGCCATTGTGGCCAAGCAAGCCGAGGATTTCGCCTTCGCCGAGGTCCAGGCTCACATTCTCGACCGCGTGAACGCCGCCAAACGTCTTGACGATGTTGCGAAACTCGACAAGCGGGGTCATGTCAGCCGCGCCCTGCGGTAGGCCATGTCGACCCAAACGGCGGCGATCAGGACCAGCGCCAGAACCATCCGCTGCAGAGGCGTGGCGACGCCCATCAGGATCATGCCGCTCTCCAGGCTCTGCATGATGAGGGCGCCAACAATCGCGCCATAGACGGTTCCGACTCCGCCGGCGAGCGAAGTTCCGCCGATCACCGTCGCTGCGATGACGTTGAGCTCGGTCATCGTCCCGGTCACGCTCGCCCCGGCGTTGAGACGCGCGGTGATGACGATCGAGGCAAGGCCGCACAAGAGACCCATCAACACGAAGACCAGGACAGTCAGGCGCCGCGTGTCGATACCGGCAAGCTCTGCGCTTTCGGAGCTGCCGCCCATGGCGAAGACATGGCGGCCGAAACGATGCTTGCGTGCGAGGGCCGACATCGCCACGGTCACGCCGATCAGGATCAGCACGGGGATCGGGATGCCCATCGCGATATTCGATTTCGGCTGCTGATAAGCGTTCATGATCGCCGTGAAGCTGATGATGCCGAGGCTCCAGATGGCGACCAGAAGGAAATTCGCGCCCGGCGAACGGGTTGCCATTCCATGCATCGCGCGGCGCTGCGCGTTTCGCCAGACGAAGGCGCACACGCTCAGGATCGCGCCCGCGCAGACCACCCAGCTCCAAAAGGCGCCGATCGTTCCATCGAGCCCGCCGCCGAGAAGCTGAAAGGTCTTGTTCAGCGGCGCAATGGTGATGCCGCTGTTGATATAAAACGCCGCGTTGCGGAAAAACAGCAGTCCGCCCAAAGTCGTGACGAAGGAGGGGACGCCCCCGTAGGCGATGAGCAGGCCCTGGACAAGGCCGATCAGAATCCCTGTACCCAGCATCGCCAGGCAGGCGATCCACCAGGTCGCCGCGCCGTCGATAGGCAAGATGGAGTTCTGCAGCAGGGCGCCCAAGACGCCGATGAATCCGATCTGGGATCCGACGGAAAGATCGATGTGCCGGGAAACGATCACCAGCACCATGCCGCAGGACATGATTCCGACAACGGCGACCTGCAACGAAAGATTGAAGAGATTGCGCGGGGTCAAGAAGTCCCCGCCGGTCAGGACATGGAGGGCAAGCCAGACGACCCCCATGACCAGAAGCATCGCCAGCAGCCGGGCGTCGAGCCCGGCCGCCGTCGCTACCCTATCGGAAGCGATCCGCGCGCGTATCGCTAGCGGCTGCATTCGCCTAAGTCACTTGCAAGCCGGCGGCGGATTCTCGGTGACGCCATTGCAAAGCTCGGCCTTGCTGATCCACTTGGAATCAACGACCAGGTTGAGATTGTCCCTGGTGATCCCGATCGGCGCCAGCAGCAGCGAAGGCTGCGTCTGGCCGGATTCGGTCTTGAACGGCTTGACGCCTTCGACCGGCTTGCCCTCGGCCATTTCGATTGCGGCCTTGGCCGCCGCCTGCCCGAGTTTGTAGGAGTTCTTCCAGACGCTCACCGTCTGCTCTCCCTTGGCGATGCGGTTCAGCGCAACCTTGTCGCCGTCCTGTCCGGAGAGCGGAATGCCGAGCATTTTTTGGCTGGCCAGCGCGGCTGAGACGCCGGTCGCCATACCGTCGTTCATCGCCAGCACGGCGTCGACCTTATTGTTCGTCTGGGTCAGGATCTGCTCCATCGCCGCCTGGGCGAGGTCGGGCTTCCAGTTCTCGATATTCTGCTTGGCGACCACCTTGATCTGGCCTTTGTCAATGAGAGGCTTCAAGACCTCCATCTGCCCATCGCGGAACAGATTGATGATGGTCATTGCGGCGTCGCCCTCGATCAGCGCCCAATTGCCGCTGTTCTTGACCTTGACCATGCCTTCCGCCATCTGGCGTCCGACCTCGACATTGTCGAAGGAAATGAACGTCACGTCGGGCGAATCGACGGGCACGTCATAGGCGATGATCGGTACGCCGGCGGCCTTGGCCTGCGCGATGGCGGGCATGATCGCTTTGGAATCCTGGGCGAGTATGATTGCCGCGTCGCATTTCGAGGCCAGCAAGCTGTCGACGTCCGTCATCTGCTTCTGCGGATCGCCCTGGGCGTCGGCGCTCACATAGGTGTAGCCGGCCGGCTCGAGCACCGACTTGATGCCCGCCTCGTCAATGCGCCAGCGTTCCTCCTGGAAGTGGCGCCAGCTCACACAGACGCGCTTGCCGTTCGCGGCGTTGGCTTCGATGCCCGGCTGCAATCCGAAACCGAGGGCGATAGCGGCGGCGCCGGCGAGCGCGCCTTGACGCAAAACTGTGCTGAATTTCGGCATCTTCGTTCCTCCCTGGACGATGGCTCTGATGGCCAAAACGGCGTCAAGACTGGCATAGAGCGACCGCCAAGGGAAGAGTTCCCATTAGAGCTCGCGCAGTCATCGCTGAACATTGTCCGGTGGAGTGACAAGCCGCGGCGTGAGCGGCGTCCGGGTCCAGACAGCGTCGTCGAAGGCGTTCCCACGGCAGGAGCGGCGTTCCGAAGCGGGCGAATTGCGCGGCGTGACAAATTGACCGTCGAGACCCGCAGTGGCATATCTTGGAAAGACTTGCGCAGTTGAAGCAAGCGCGACTCCGTCGTCCTTCTGGCCATAGCAGACGGCCCACGGACCTGGGTGGAGCTGCAGGGAGGATTGCGTCAATGAACACCGAAATGGCTCTTGCCCAACTCGGGATCTCGATCGCCGATCTCACGCCCGAGCAGCGACGAAAACTCGATGAGGATGGCTATTTCGTCGTCGAGGATGTTTTCAGCCCGGCGGAGGTCGCGGAAATGCGGTCCGAGTTCGATCGGCTGAGATCGATCGAAGGCGAGTATGGCGGCCACGAGGTGCATATCGAGCCCGGCGCGCCCCGCCTCTCCAATCTGTTCAACAAATCGGCCGCTTTCGACCGTTGCCTTTCCTGCACGCCGACGTTGGCCGCCGCCGCCTATCTTCTTGGCGAAATCCGCGTCTATTCGCTGAATGCCCGCAACCCGCTCAAGGGCCAGGGGCAGCAGCCGCTGCACAGCGACGTTCCGCGCGTATCGCCGACGGACTGGCGGGTCGTCAATTCGATGGTGATGCTCGACGATATGACGGAATCGAACGGGCCGACCCGCGTCGTCCCTGGGTCGCACAAATGGGTGCCGATCAATGTTCCCGACGTCAACATGGCGGAGGTCAAGCGAATCGAGGTGCGGCCGGCCGATGCGGCGATCATTCCCAAGGATCCGATGGCGCCCCATCCCAAGGAGATCAAGCTGACCGGCAAGGCGGGATCCGTCGCGGTCATCAACGGGCACATCTGGCATGGCGGCACGCTGAACGAGAGCGGCGCGCCGCGAAGGGTTCTCCATCTCGCCATCGGGCGTCGCGACCTGCCGCAACAGCTGAATGAACGCGACCATCTCACGCCGGAACTCCACCAGCGCGCCAACCCGAGCCAGAAGTATCTGCTTGATATCGAAGGCGCGACGCCGAAGGTCATGGGCTACCCGCCGATGCCGAAAGAGGTGCGAACCTGGACCGCCGCCGAGAGTGTGACCGTCGCCGACCGGCACTAAGTCATGACCGAGCTTCCGGCTCAAGGGCGCGGGCAAAAGCCGCCTGCGCCGCTCGAGAGGCGTTGACGAAATGCGGCGCGTCTCTGAGACGGTCATGCGGAATTTCGGACAGGCGATCTTCGTCGCGGCCGGATCAGAAGCGCTCGAGGCGGACATCGTCGCTTCTCATCTCGTCGAAGCGAGCCTCATGGGCCACGATTCCCATGGCGTCATCCGGATTCCAAAATATGTCGATTGGGTGCGCGCCGGTCAGGTGCGGCCAAACCAGCACGCTGCCGTCGTCGTGGACCGTGGCGCGGTCGTCGTCGTCGACGGCAATTTCGGCTTTGGGCAGGTCATCGGCGCCGAGGCCATGGACCTCGCGGCCGCGCGGGCCCAGGCCGATGGAGTGGCGACGATAGCGATCCGCAATTCCGGCCATCTCGGACGCATCGGCGCCTGGCCGGAGAAGCTTGCGGCCCAAGGGCTGGCGTCGATTCATTTCGTCAACACTTCCGGCTTCGGCATATTGGTGGCGCCCTTCGGCGGAAGCGATCGCCGCCTTTCCGCCAATCCGATCGCTGCCGGCGTCCCAGTGAAGGGAGGCCAGCCGATCGTCCTCGACATCGCCACCTCCTCGATCGCCGAGGGCAAGATCCAGGTGGCGCGAAATAAGGGCGAAAAGCTGCCGCCCGGAACGACGCTCGACGGCTATGGCCGGCCGACCATCGACCCCGAGACGTTTTACGCCGCTCCACTCGGAGCAATACTGCCGTTCGGCGGGCACAAAGGTTCGGGCCTGTCTTTCTTTTGCGAGGTTCTTGCGGGATCGCTGACGGGGGGCCTCGCCAGCAATCCGCGGTCGCCGACGGCCGACCGTCTCGTCAACAACATGCTGTCGCTCGTGTTCGATCCTGCGGCGTTTGGCGACCGCGAGGCGTTCGATGAAGACGTACGCCGGCTGATCGACTGGGCAAAGGCGTCGCCGCCGATTGCGCCCGGCGACAAGGTGCGGCTGCCCGGCGAAATCGAGGAGACCACGCGAAGCGAGCGCGTAGCGCAAGGCCTGCCGATCGATGACGCCACCTGGCGAGCCCTGGCAGCGACCGCTGCGTCTCTCGGCGTCGATATGCCGAAAGGCTAGACGATGCGCCAAAAACCGATCCGCGAAACGCTGGCGGCTGGCGGGACCGCTTATGGGATCATGGCGGCGGAATTCTTTACCCCTGGCTTTTGTCAGATCGCCGCCAACGCCGGTGTGGACTTCGTTATTTTCGACATGGAGCACGGCGGCGTCGGCATCGACGTGCTGAAAGCGCAAATCGCCTTGGCGCGCGGCGCCGGCATCGCCCCCTTCGTGCGGGTCCCCGGGATTGCCTACCACCTCGTGGCGCCGGTGCTTGACGCCGGCGCCATGGGGATCATGGCCCCGATGGTTGAAACGAGGATGCAGGCGGAAAATCTCGCCAAATGGTGCCGCTATCGGCCCGAGGGCGTGCGCGGGCTCGGCTTTGGCGTCGCGCACGACGATTATCGCGGCGGCGATGTTGTCTCGGCGATGCGCCGGGAAAACGAGCGCACGCTGGTGATCGCGCTGATTGAAACCGCGACGGGGATCGCCAATGCCGACGCCATACTCGCGACGCCGGGCATCGACGTGGGCTGGCTCGGTCACTACGATCTGACCAATACGATGGGGATTACCGCCGAGTTCGGCCGCGCCGAGTTTCACTCGGCGGTCGACAAGCTGCTGGCGGCGTGCCGGACGAACGCGAAAGCGCCGGGGTTCCTCGCCACATCGATCGAGCAAGCGCGCGAATGGCGCGCGAAAGGAATTCGCTGCCTGTGCTACGGGACGGATGTCGGCGTCTTCCAGTCGGCGCTTTCCGGGGCGCTGACGACTCTCAGGGCGGACGACGCGAGGAGCATTTAACAGCCCCACGCGTCCCGAAACTCGCGATCCCTAGAACGCGCTGCGGATCACGCCCCCGTCGGCCCGGAGCGCCGCCCCCGTGGTCGCTGACGAAAGCGGACTGGCGACATAGGCGACGAGCGAGGCGATCTCGTCCGGCGAGGCGAACCGCCGGATCAGCGAGGTCGGGCGCATGGTCTGGAAGAACTCTTTTTCCATCTCGTCGAACGACTTCCCCTCCCGCTTGGCCAGCGATTCGACGAAATCGTTCACCCCGCGCGACCGCGTCGGGCCGGGCAGGACGCAGTTGACGGTGATCCCTGTGCCGGCGAGCGACTCGGCGAGGCCGCGCGAAACCGCGAGCTCCGCCGTCTTCGTCATGCCGTAGTGGATCATCTCCGCCGGGATCTGCACCGCGCTTTCGCTGGAAATGAAGATGATGCGCCCCCAGTTCGCCCGCTTCATCGCCGGCAGGAAGAGCCGCGCCAGCCGCACGCCGCTGAGCACATTGACGTCGAAGAACCGCCGCCAGTCCTCGTCCGGAATGTCCTCGAAGGGCTGGGCTTCGAAGATGCCGAGGTTGTTCACCAGGATGTCGACCTCGGGGTAGCGCCGGGCGACATCCTCCGCCAGCGCCGCCTGGCTGAGATCGCCGGCGAAGCCCTGAACGTCGCCGCCGGTCTTCGATCGAAGGGCCTCCACCGTGGAGTCGACTGAGGCTTGCGACCGCCCGTTGACGATGGCGCGCGCGCCTTCCCGGGCGAGCGCCGCCGCGATGGCGAGACCGATGCCGGCGGTGCTGCCGCTGACGAGCGCAGTCTTGCCTCTCAGTTGCAGGTCCATTGGGCTTTCCTTTCGCTGCGAACGCCCAAGAGCGGCGCCGTCACATAGGTATCATCATAGCGGACTTAGCTGCCCCTTGTTCCGCCGAGGACTGGGAGGGGAAATCCATGAAATTGCAGCTCACCGGCCTCATCGTCTCCGCCGCCGCGTTCGCCACGCCCGCGCTGGCGGCCGCCAATGTCGTCACCGTCTATTCCGCCGACGGCCTTCACGACGGCAAAGGCAGCTGGTTCGAGACCGAGTTCGACGCCTTCACCAAGAACGGGCGCCGCTCCGCTCCGCCGCGCTGAATGGCCTATGAACTGCGCCGCGCTCCTTCCCCCACGCAAGCGGCTCACGGCCGCTCGCCCCGGGCGAGGCGTCCTTCGATCCGGGCGACGACCGGCATCAGGTCGGCGACGGAATCGATGACGTAATGGGCGCCGGCCGCGTAAAGCGCGCTCTCGGCCCTCGCCCGGCGCCGGATGAAGTCTGCCGGCGCCAACGCCTTCGCCTCGGCCAGCGAGAGGCCGAAAGCATTGCCGCTGACCGCGACGCCGACCGCCCAGGCGCCGGCGTTGACGCCTTCGGCGATGCCGACGACCGTGTCGTCGACCTTGATGGCGCTCCACGCCGGCCAGACGTCCAAGTCGAGGAGACCCTTGTAGAACATCAGCGGGCTTGGCCGGCCTTTGGCGGTGTCGCCGGTGCAGACGAGACTGTCCGGCGCGAACCCCTGCTCGGCGGCGCGCGGCAGGATCCTCGCCATGATTTCGCGCGTGTAGCCGGTCGACGAGCCGATCTTGACCCCCTCGGCGCGCAAGGCCGCGACAACCTCCGCGACGCCCGGAATGAGGTCGGCGTAGCCGGCGGCGACCGCGAGGTTCCTCGGCACGAAGGCCTCGTAGAGGGCGTCGATGTCGCTCTCGTCCGGCGCGCGGCCGTACCGGCGCCTCCAGGCCTCGGTGACCCGCGGCAAGGCGGCGACCGCGGCAATGTGCGGCCGCTTGGCCATACCCATCGGGCCGCGGGCTTCGTCAGTCGTGATCTCGACCCCGAACTCGGCGAAGGTCTCGACGAATGCGCCCATCGGCGCGAGCGAGCCGTAATCGACGACGGTGCCCGCCCAATCGAAAATGACCGCCTTTACGTGTTTCATCTCGGAAGTCTCTGTGGGTTGGTCAGTCGAAAAGGTCCGCCACGACCTTCTCGGCCAGCGCGTCTGCCAGCGCGAAAGAGGGGCTCGCGCCCGTGCCGCTGGTGGCGATCACGATGCGCAGCGCGTCCGAGGGCTTGTCGACGAGCGCCGCGGCGAACGATCGCGCTCTCAAGCCCGTCCCGTAAGTCTCGATGTCCTTCGGTTCGATGAGGCGGCACTCCCGCCCAATGTCGGTGGCGAGAAACTCTTCGAGAACCGTCCGCGCCTCCGGCCGCCTCGGCCAGCTCCGCCCAGACGTCGCGTGAGCGCCGCGCCCGGCCCCAGCATTCGCCGGCCTGCTGGCCGCTGACGGTGATGAAGCCGAAATTCCGGATCGAGGCGCCGTTGGCCTGCCGGTCGCGGTCGACGACGGCGACCCGCTTTCCCCGCCTGGCGGCCGCGAGCGCGTGCGCCAGCCCGCAAATGCCGGCGCCCACAACGGCGAGATCGAAGGAACGAAGGGCAGGGGGCATCGGTTACCCAATGGCCTGAGCGTCCGCAACCCGGGTTGCACGCAGTGTGAGGAGGCTCACGGCGGTTAACGTATCGTTATGTTTTACTCGAATGTGGAAAGGCGCGATGGCGCCCAGCGGTGCAAAGGGGACTTTAAGATGTCAAATCGGCAGCGCAACAATGGCGTCCGGCTCGCGATCGACTTCGAGGCCGACGCTCTCTTGGCCATGTCGGGCCGCGAGGCCTATTGGGTCGCCCGGCGGCGGGCGGAGGAAGCAAGCAACGACGAAATCGCCAGGGACTGGAGCGGCGTCGCCGGTTTGATCGCCCGCAAGACGGGCAAGCGCCAGTCGCTGCTCGCCACGATGTTCCATTAAGTTCCTTTGCCGCGGCGCGCCCTCATCGGGCGCGCGTCCGCTCGCCCGCATGCGGAAGAGGCTGTCGCACGTAGCGCGACGTTGAGGGCGCCGACCAGGTTTTCCGTCACGGCGCCGGCTGCGCCTCTGGGAAGGCCCACCTTCCGTCGAGCGCCTCGGCGCGGGGCCGGTAGAGGCGGACAACATAGCTCCAGTCGGGCGGTGTCGGCAGGCAATTGGGAATCTTGCCGTCGCAGCCGCCGAACTGGATGTCGGTCGTCCTGTCCGGACCCGCCTTGGCGGCCGCGCTGTCGAGGCTGTAGGCGTTCTGAGGGTTCGGCTCGAAGAACCCCCGGTCGTTATAGACGCTGACCGACCAGAATCCGTCGACCGGGATGTCCTTGAGAGCCATCCGGTAGACGGTCCTGCCATCGTTGCGCGTGGGCGTTCTCGCGAGCGTCAGCACGTCTTTTTCGGGAATGCCGCCCCAGGCCGAGGCGGCTCCGATCAGCCATCGGACGGGGTCGACCTTGCCTCTCGCGCCGAACATGCCCCTCGTGTCGGGAAGCGTTGCGGCGAGAATACGCAGGCCCGTGCGCACGTCGACCTGGCTTTCGGCGTCCCAGTTGGGGAGCTGGAAGGCGCCCGGTCCATGCGGCTGGTCGACCTTGATGGCGTCCTGCACCGCATGCGCCGCGTTCACGTCCTTCGGATTGTCGGGGTCGACGAGGATGCGCACCGTCGCCAGCGCATAGCGCGTGCCGATCCGCTCCTTTGTCAGGGTGAAGCTGCCGGGGCCGTAGTCGAATTCCGGCGTATAGCCGTCCTCGTCGACGATCTGCAGGGAGACGTAGCGGCCGGCCGAGTTGGGCAGGGCGATGGTCACGGGGCCGGCGTCGAGGTCGAAGACGGCGCTCGAGGTCAAGAGATCGCGGGCCGCGTTCTCGGTTATCTGCCGATTGAGGGGCGTGGGCTCGCGCTGGTGGCTGAACTTGCCGAAGCCGCCGTTTCTGACCGCAACGCTGAGATTGAGATCCGATTCGGCGCGCGGAAAATTGTCCGGCGTCACCGGAACGGGAGGGCTCGGGACCGCCGAGGCATGCCCGGCCAAAGCCGCAGCGGCGAGAAGCGCAAGCAACTGCATCGTCCGTCTCCCGTGTCGCCGGTGGTCGGGTCGGCAGCCGAATAGGCGATCCGCGCGACGGAGGAAAGTCGCGCCCGGAAACCCGACGAGCGCATCGCTCGAGCCAGCCCTTCGGGCGGAGGTCTACGCCGTCCAGCAGCTGGAACCATCGCCTTCAAATTAGGTCGGCATCAAAGTGAATGACGAAACCCGCCTGCCGGCGGCGACGTTCGGGCGCTGTTCGCCCGGCGGGGCTCAGTCGCCGGCTCCAATGTCGCCTTCCGACGCGCCGCGATCGCCTCTACCGCGGCTGCGCTTCGCCGCGCTCGCTCGCGGCGAAGTCGATTTCGACCCGGGCGCCGTTCGGATCGAAGAAGAACAGCTGCCAGAGGCCGCCGAGATGGCCGCCCTCGGGCAGCCGCCGCAGATCGTACTTCATCCCCCGCGCTTCGAACTTGGCGAGATAGCTCGGCAGGTCCGTTCCCCAAAACGCCATGTGGTCGAGGACTCCGGCGCCATCTGGAATGGCTTCGCGTTCGACGACGTGCAGGACGGCCTTGCCGTCGTTGTAGAGCCACGCGCCCGGGAACCCGAACGCGGGGCGCGCCCCCGGCTCGAAGCCGAGCGCGTCGCGATAGAAGGCGATCGTCTTCTCGGAGTCGGTCGTCAGAATCGTGAAATGGTCCATGCGGGCGATCGGCACGTTCGCTCCTCCCGTTCGGCGGGTCGGCTGCATTGACGCGTAGCTTTCGACATTCGCATTTCCGCGCGTCCGACCGCGGCGAAACCATAAACCGGCAGGACAGTCCGGGCCAGCCGGTTCGCACAGCAACGACGGCCCTTTATGGAGCAAACCGGACGTGGGCCGGGCAGATATAGACCCGGAGACGGAGGCGTGTCGCTTGCGCTGTCGCCCGTTCCGGCGCCGCCCGCGCCATGCTATGCCGCACGAACGCGTTCCGGAGCTTTGCTCGTTTTATGAAAGACATCCTCGCCCACCTCGACGCCCGCCGCGAGCGCGCCCGCCTCGGCGGCGGCCAGCAGCGCATTTCGGCCCAGCACGCCAAGGGCAAGCTCACCGCCCGCGAGCGCATCGAGCTGCTGCTCGACCACGATTCGTTCGAGGAGTTCGACATGTTCGTCCAGCACCGCTGCGACGAGTTCGGCATGGAGGCGACCAAGATCCCGGGCGATGGCGTGGTGACCGGCTGGGGCACTGTCAACGGTCGCACGACTTATGTTTTCGCCAAGGATTTCACGGTCTTCGGCGGCTCTCTTAGCGAAACGCATGCGCAGAAGATCACCAAGATCCAGGACATGGCGGTCAAGAACCGCGCGCCGATCGTCGGCCTCTTCGACGCCGGCGGCGCGCGCATCCAGGAAGGCGTCGCGGCGCTCGGCGGCTACGGCGAAGTTTTTCAGCGCAATGTCCTGGCGTCCGGGGTCATTCCCCAGATTTCGCTGATCATGGGGCCCTGCGCCGGAGGCGACGTCTATTCCCCGGCGATGACCGACTTCATCTTCATGGTGCGCGACACGAGCTACATGTTCGTGACCGGCCCGGACGTGGTCAAGACCGTCACCAACGAAACCGTGACGGCGGAAGAACTCGGCGGCGCGCAAGTGCACACGACCCGCTCCTCGATCGCCGACCGGGCTTACGACAACGACGTCGAGGCGCTCCTGCAGATGCGCCGCCTCATCGACTTTATGCCGGCGTCCAACCTGGAACCGCCGCCGACCCTTCCGAGCTTCGACGACCCCGACCGGATCGACATGTCGCTCGACACGCTCGTCCCCGACAACCCGAACAAGCCGTACGACATCAAGGAATTGATCCTGAAAGTCGCCGACGAGGGCGACTTCTTCGAAATCCAGGAGGCGCACGCCCGGAACATCGTCACCGGCTTTGCCCGGATCGAAGGCTCGACCGTCGGAATCGTCGCCAACCAGCCGCTGGCGCTCGCTGGCGTGCTCGACAGCGATGCCTCGCGGAAAGGCGCCCGCTTCGTCCGCTTTTGCGACTGTTTCAACATCCCGATCGTCACCTTCGTCGACGTGCCGGGCTTCCTGCCGGGCACGGCGCAGGAATATGGCGGCCTGATCAAGCACGGCGCGAAGCTACTCTTCGCCTATGCGGAGGCGACCGTGCCGAAGGTCACCGTCATCACCCGCAAGGCGTTCGGCGGCGCCTACGATGTTATGTCCTCCAAGCACTTGCGCGGCGACATCAATCTAGCTTGGCCGACCGCGCAGATCGCGGTCATGGGCGCGAAGGGGGCAGTCGAGATCATCTTCCGCTCCGACATCAACGATCCGGCCAAGATCGCCGCGCGGACGAAGGAATACGAGGACGCCTTCCTGTCGCCCTTCGTCGCCGCCGAGCGCGGCTATATCGACGAAGTGATCATGCCGCATGCAACCCGGAGGCGGCTCTCGCGCGTCCTCGCCATGCTGCGCAACAAGAAGCTCGAGAACCCGTGGAAGAAGCACGACAACATTCCACTATAGTGGAACCGCGACGAGGACGGGAAGTAGAGACTGACTCATCACGCAAGTGCGGCTCCGCACCGAAGTGCGGTAAAAAGGCCGTCGGGAGCGGCCTTTCCGCCCAAAGCGCGGCGTGCCGCGGCGCGACAACTCCGCAGGAAAAGGAGAGTCTGGTGAAAAAAATGGCCGCCAGGAAGCGGCCAACGCCTTGAGGCTTAAGTTCGCCTATACGATTGCAGTGTGCGCCTTGCGACCGCGCCAGAATGCCGCGAAGCCCAGCGACGCGAAGCCGGCCGTCATCATCGCCCAGGTCGACAGCTCGGGAACGTCCGTGTTGATGCCGGTCATGCTCAGATCCGCATAAGCGGCGACAGTATGACGATCTGCATAATACAGATCCATTTCATAGGTTCCCGGAGCTATATCGTAGGTTGTGGTCGTGCCGAACGGATGGATGCCGCCGAGCTGGTCGACCACAGCGCCGTCGATCGCGAGGAACATGTCGTCGTCTGCACCAAAGGTGATCGTGCCACCGTTAGGCCCGACGTGAAGGCTCGAGGAGATGATCGCGGTCTGGTAATAACCACTTTGATCGGTTCCGCCCATGCCTTCAGGGGGGAACATGTTCTGGTCGAGCGGCAGAGACTGGACAGTCTTACCCTCGTAAGTGATGGCTCCGTCGCCGGTCGCCGTCCACCAGGGCAGCGAGCCGCCGGCGCCCTCGGCGAGACCGGCCGGATTGCCGGCGCTAACCTGCAAAGGCAAGCCGACGGCCACTTCCGGATTGCTGTTGTAATAATAAGAACTGCAGCACTGGTTGTTGACCGGCGCTTGAAAGTCGGCGACCGCCGGGTTCGCCGAATTGTAGTTGACGGCCCACCAGTTGATGATGACTTCCTCGGCGCTTGCCGAACTCGAAAGGCACACGATCCCAGCGAGTGCTGCCGTCGCGCTTAAAGCCAAATATCCGAATTTCCCCATCTGTCCCTCCTCCTGCCCGCGCGCCTGACCCCCGGCGACGGTTTCGAGAGAACGAGCTCAGCCCCGCAATTTGATTGGCTGACCCCTTCATTCCCTAGAGTTCGATGACACGGTTGCATTTAGACGTCAAGCCCTCGTTCAACCGGAAGGTTGCGCCGTTCAGATGACGCCGCGATCTAGCAAGAGACTGCGCTTGTTTCCTGCCTTGACAAGCCTCCTCCTAAGGCAGGGGCGCGCCCAAAACCTCATCCCGCGCTGAACATTGGACGAAGGGTGTGCTTCACACGCGAAACCGCAAGCGAGAACAATCGTTAGCTCTGCTGACCATTGTCAGACTTCGCCTCGCTCTTTTGGGCTAGGATCGCCGAGTTTGGCGGAGCGTGGGCCATGGCCGATCTCGAACCGATTCCCTATCCGGATGCGAAAATCCGCTCGATCCTCGAGCGGGTGAAGACGATCGCCATGGTCGGCGCATCGTCGAACTGGAACCGGCCGAGCTACTTCGTCATGAAGTACCTCAAGGGCAAGGGCTATCGCGTGATCCCAGTCAATCCGGCCATCGCCGGCGAGACCCTGCTCGGCGAAAAGGTCTACGCCTCGTTGCGCGACATCCCCGACAAGGTCGACATGGTCGACATGTTCCGTAACGCCGAGGAAGCCCCCGGGGTCGTCGCCGACGCCATCGCCATCGGCGCCGGGGTCGTCTGGATGCAATTGGGCGTCCGCCACGACGCGGCGGCGGCGACCGCCGAGGCTGCGGGCGTCGAAGTCATCATGAACCGCTGCCCGAAGATCGAATTCGGCCGGCTCGGCGGCGAATTGTCGTGGAGCGGCGTCAACACCGGCATCATCCGCAATCGCGCTCCGGCGCCGCCGCTGCCGCGCCGGATCAAGAGCCGCCCGGCGTCGGCGGGCGACCTCGACTACGGCTTCGAGACCCGCGCGATCCACGCCGGCGCTGCGCCCGACCCGACCACCGGCGCGCGCTCGACCCCGATCTACCAGACGACGGCTTACGTGTTCGACGATGTCGACCACGCCGCCTCGCTCTTCAACCTGCACGATTTCGGCTACATCTATTCGCGGCTGACCAACCCGACGGTGGCGGTGCTGGAAGAACGGGTCGCCGCTCTCGAGGGGGGCCGCGCCGCGGTCGCCGCCGCGTCCGGGCACGCCGCGCAATTTCTGGTCTTCTTCACGCTGATGGGGCAGGGCGACGAGTTTGTCGCATCACGCAACCTCTATGGCGGCTCGCTCACGCAATTCGGGCTGTCGTTCCGGAAGCTCGGCTGGACCTGCCATTTCGTCGATCCGACAGAGCCGGAGAATTTCCGCCGGGCGCTGACGCCGAAGTGCAAGGCGATCTTCATCGAGAACCTCGCCAATCCCGGCGGCATTGTCGTCGACGTCCGGCGCGTGGCCGACATCGCCCATGCGGCGGGCGTTCCGCTGATCGTCGACAACACCCTGGCGACGCCGTACCTCTGCCGGCCGATCGAGCACGGCGCCGACATCGTCGTTCATTCGACAACGAAGTTCCTGTCCGGCCACGGCAATGCGCTCGGCGGAATCGTTGTCGAGTTCGGGGAAATTCGACTGGTCGCAGGGCGGCCGCTTCCCGGCGCTGACCGACCCGGAGCCGGCCTATCACGGGCTCAAGTTCTTCGAGAACTTCGGCGATTTCGCCTTCACGACCAAGGTTCGGGCGGTGGCGCTGCGCGACTTCGGCCCGGCGCTCTCGCCGATGAACGCGTTCCTGACCATAACCGGCATCGAGACGCTTCATGTGCGGATGGAGCGGCATGTCGAGAATGCGCGGAAGGTCGCCGGATTTCTGGCGTCCCACCCCAAGGTCGCCTGGGTGTCCTACGCCGGCCTCACGGAGAGCCAATATTACCAGCTGGCGCAGAAATACCTGCCGAAAGGCGCGGGCGCGGTCTTCACCTTCGGCGTCAAGGGCGGCTACGAGGCCGGCGTCAAGCTGGTCGAGAGCGTGCGGCTCTTCTCCCATCTGGCGAACATCGGCGATACCCGGAGCCTTATCCTGCATCCCGCCTCGACCACGCATCGCCAGCTCAGCGACGAGCAGCGCGCCGCGGCGGGCGCCGGCGACGACGTCATCCGTCTGTCGATCGGGCTCGAGACGGCCGACGACCTGATCCGCGATCTCGACCAGGCGCTGGCGGCGTAATGGGGGGCGGCGAAGCTGACGGGGCAGGGGCGGATGGGCGATCTGCTGCGGCGGCTTTTCGGCAAAGTCCGCAATGACGTCCAATGCTTACCCTGTTGACATACTGACGCCGACCCCATATGTCATGACATATGGCAGAGCGCACGACCGTACGCCTTCCCGAGGACCTTGTCAGGCGCGCCAAGCGGAAGGCTGCGGCCGAGGGCCGTTCGCTGACCGCGCTGATCGAGGAGGGCTTGCGGCGTGTCCTCAACGAATCCCGGCCGGCCGGCGGTTCGCTGCGCGCTCTTCCGCCTGTCAGCACGGCGACCGGCGGACTGATGCCGGGCATCGATCTGGACGATTCCGCCGCGCTGCAGGAGCTTGACGATCGGGCATGGGCCAGGCGGGTCGAGTGAACCTGCCCGACGTCAATGTCCTGATCTCCTCTTTCCGCAAGGACTCGGCGCGCCATCCAGTCTGCAAGGCGTGGCTCGACAGGCTGGTTCGGGGCGACGCGCAGTTCGCCGTCTCGCCGCTGACGCTGAGCGCTTTGATCCGGATCACGACCAACCCACGCATCTACGTCCAGCCGAGCCCCGTCGAAGAGGCGATCGTCTTTTGCGACAGCCTCCTGAACGAGCCCCATTGCGAGATCGTGCGCCCGGGCCCGCGGCACTGGAGGATCTTCCAGCGAATGTGCGTCGAAGCGGGCGTTCGCGGCCCGCTCACGACGGACGCCTGGTTCGCCGCGCTCGCGATCGAGCATGGCTGCACGTGGATGACTTTCGATCGCGGCTACGCCCGCTTTCCGGGACTGGACTGGCGCGAACCTGCCGGTTGAGCGTGGGTCCGGACCCGCCGCTGATCGGCTTGTCCCGAATTCGGCGCTTTCGCCTGAAAAATCCGGAAGCCGGATATCCGGGAGAAGATCCGATGCGACGCGCTCTTTTCGTGATCCTCTTCGTTCTCGTCGGCTTTGCCCCTGCCCTGGCGGAGGTGCGGATCGAAGCCAGTCCGGGAGGCGAAATCGGTTCGTTTCTCGACTTCTTTTCCGTGCTCCGCCAGTCCGGCGAGCGCGTGGTCATCGACGGTCCCTGCTTCTCCGCCTGCACGCTCGTGCTCAGCACGATCCCGAGGGGCCGGATCTGCGTGACGCGGCGAGCCGTCCTCGGCTTTCATGCGGCAAGGCTGGTCGACCAATATGGCGGGGAATATCCGGCCGGGCGGGTGACGCGCCTGGTGGCCGCGACCTATCCGCTGCCGATCCGCAAGTGGATCAAGCGGCACGGCGGCCTGACGCACATCCCGATCTTTCTCAGCGGACGCGAGCTCGCGGCGATCTATCCGCGCTGCGGGTAGCGGCTGACCGCCCCACGCCGGAGACGACGTCGATCGGACGCGGGGTCGCGACATGGCCCGCGCAAGGCTCTTTCGTTTCCATGCGGCGCGGCCGGTCGGCCGATGACCGAGGTCGACTTCGGAGCAGGACGGCGCGGCTCACGCCGACGCGGAAACCCCTGGGGGGACGCAGTGATCGTCACAACGACAGAGAACGTCGCCGGGCATCGGACGGTGCAAACGCTCGGACAGTGCTTCGGCGTGGTGGTCCGCAGCCGCGGTCTGGGGGGCAACCTGATGGCCGGCCTCAGGACGATCGTCGGCGGCGAAATCCACGAATATACCCAGCTCCTCGAAGAGGCGCGCCGCCACGCCCTCGACCGGCTGGTGCAGAACGCCACCGCCATGGGGGCGAACGCCGTCCTGATGATGCGCTACGACAGCGCCGAGATCGGCAATACGATGAGCGAGATCGTCGCCTATGGCACGGCCGCGGTCATCGAACCCGCGCCGTGATCCATGGGCTCGCCGTCCTCCTCTGGGTCGGCGCGCCGGTCGCGGTCGTCCTGATCTGGCTCGTCTTCCGCAGCGGCGGCTACAAGCGCCAACCCCTGGACGCGCCGCCGGGCGGGGACTGGGCGTTCACCGGCGAACGCTTCTTCGACCCAAGGACCAGCGAGCTGCTCGAGGTCTGGCAGCGCGCCCGCGACGGCGAGCGGGCCTACGTTCGAGCCCGAGCGAACCGGTTCATCTGACCGCGGTCCGAAGCGCCCGGGCTTGGGCGGCGAGCGGGCTCACGTTCGAACGCAGCCGAACCCGTCCATATGAACCATGCGTCAAGGGGCCGTCAAACGCTCTGGGCTGAAATCTTTCTGTGCGAGTTCGCATCGGCCAGCCACTGCCCATAGCAGCGGCGCGGTGGTCCTGCGCACAAAGGAAAGGCCGCCCAGAGGCGGCCTTTCCAAGTCTGATCTTTTGCAGCGACCGTCTCGCAGCGATTACGCGATCGAGAGGGTATCCTTGCGCGAGCGGCGGAAGGCGGTGAAGCCCAAGCCGGCGAAGCCAGCGAGCATCATCACCCAGGTCGACGGCTCGGGAACCACATTGAAGACGAGATCGGAAGGCGAGCCGTTCGCCTCGATATAGTCAATGGTGTAAGCGCCCTTTGTAACGGCAAACGTCCCGTAATCTATAGAGGTTTGGCCGGGTGAGGAATAGATCGCCGAGCCGCCCTGGTAGACCGAAGCGCCATCGTCGTGCCCGATGGTGGCGAAGCCGGCGTTGGTATATCCTGTCACCTGAATGTACGTGTACCAGGCGTTGCCCTCAGAACTCATCGACGTGTTGAGAAAATCCGTCTCCGAGACACCAAGGCCACTAGAATAATCGCTGATGGTGCCGCCGGTGAGGAACTGGCTGAACAGGTTCTGGGTGCTATCAGTTCCGTTGTTGCCGTTGTTGTTCACCCAGTCGATCGGGCCTGTCCAGGTGAACTCAGCCGTTGATGCCTGGGTCGGGACAGGTTGCTCAGCCTGGTCTGGAGTGACGCTGAGCGGCATATATCCATAGCCGCCCCAGACCTCGACGGTTACCGACGCTTGCGCGGCGCTCATCACGGCGAGGCTCGCAACCGCTGCGGCCGCGCCAATCGTTAAATACCTAAACTTCCCCATCTTCCCCACTCCTCAAGTGATAAAACGACAGCGACACCGGCAGGACTTCGATACGTGACGTATGACGCAAGAGCTCACGCGGAAGGGCTGAGCCTGCCATCCAGCGTGACCATTACGTAACTGACGTTGTCCCTTCCTACCGATCCCCACGAGCAAGATGTCAGCGCTGTAAATGCACGTCAAGCTGTTTTTTTCAATCTTACGCAAGAGAGGGCGGTTGTGAAACAGCGAACTGTGTGCGGGGCCAGGTATTCCCTCTGCATGTTGCAGTCCGCTAGGGCGCTTCAGTAAATTCGCGATCCCTTTCGGAGAGGAATCTCGCCTTCGAGCGCGGCCTCGGCTGGCGCCGTTAAAGCCTTCCGCCGTTGAGTTTGCGCACGGGATTGATCCGTTGTGCATCCTCCCCTTGTGGGGGGGAGGCGGGCGCGCAAAAAAGGAACCATTCTACCCAAGTCCAGCAGCCTGCTGGACCGCCGCCCCGTCTTCCCCCTCGGGCAGCAACTCCCGCAGCTCGCCGAGCCATGGCTCGTAGCGCCGCCAGCGCCCGACCGACGTGCGGTAGATCGGCTGGCGCGTCTGCCAGACGCTCGCAGTGGTCACCATGCGCTTGTTGCGTTCGGGCTCAAGGCAGGCGTCGTGCCAGTCAAGCCCGAGGAAGGCAATCAGCCGGCGCGTCTCCGCTTCACGATTTTCAACGAGCGCCTCGTAGTCGACCTCAGTGAAGCGATCGCGCGGGAGGACGCTTCGCCAGTGCTCCATGAGGCGCTCGTACTGGCGGTAGAAGAAAACAAGGTCGCCCTTGTCCCAGGAAAACTCCACGCTCTCCCAGAAATTCTGAAAATAGGCCGACAGGCAGGTGTCGATCGCGTTCCGACGGCAATGAACGATGCGGGCGTCGGGCAACGCCGCTCGGATCAACCCGAGTTGCTCGAAATTCTGCGGCAATTTGTCTGTCACCCGCAGCGCGTCCGGGCCTATCCCTCGCAACAGCGAGCGATAGTCATCCGCGGCTTGCCTGAGCGGCGCCGTCTCGTAGGGATCCTTGGCGCCCCACGCCGCTCTGCCCACATTCGACCAATAGGAAAGCTCGCCGCCTGCCGCGACGGCCGGGTGGGCCGACAAAATCTGCTCGACCAAGGTGGTGCCGGAGCGAGGCATCCCCAGGATGAAGACGGGGAGCCCGGGCGCCTCGCGCGCGATGTCCGCGAGGGCTGACGCCGTCGCGGCGAGAACTTCCGCTGAGGAAGCCGCGACGATGGCGCCATATTGCTCGGCAAGCTTCGCCCGATCGAGGCGGCCGAGCGCCGCCCTTATCCGATTTCCCTCGTCGTAGTGTTGGATCGCCTGTGCATACTCCCCCAGGTCGTCGAGCGCCTTGCCAAGACTGAAATGCATGGCGCTTCGCACCCTTGGGTTGAGGTCGCCCGCCTCGAGAACAAGGCGCATCCGATCGACGAGAGGTCGATCCGCCTCAGTCATCCGCTTGGCGGTCGTGAGAAGATTGTACGCGCTCGGGATCGATTCCGCGGCGGCGGCGAGGTGGTCCGCGGCCTCTTCGAACGCTCCCTTGGAACCGAGAAGCTGTCCAAGCAGGAGCCGCATTCCGGCATGGCCGGGCGCGAGGGCAAGCGCCTGCCGCAAATCGCGCTCCGCCTCCTCCACCCGGTTCTCCTTCATCAGCATCCTGACGGCGAAGAAGCGTCGCTCGATTGGATCCTTCACGATCCGGGCGAGCTTCCGGCACGTCGCCAGCGCCTCGGATTCCCGCGCAAGCGGTTCCAGGGCGACGAGAAGGTCGCGCAGGGCAATCTCGAAGCTGGGGCGAATGTCGAGCGCTCGCTTAAGACTTGCCGCCGCCTCCGCGTATCTGGAGCAACGCAGGTAAGCGGCGCCGAGATCGCGGTGCGCCTCGGCGCTCTGCGGATCAAGGCGGGCAAGCTCCCGGAACTGCGGGATCGCCTCGGCCCATCGCCCGGAGTCCGCGAGCAGTTTGGAGCAACTCGCCAGCTCCTGACGCCTTGTTTTCGATGGCCGCGACGGCTCAGGAAGGGCGCTGGGAAGCGTCTCCTTCGGCTGGCAGCATTGCTTGTACTTCTTGCCGCTGCCGCAAGGGCAAGGATCGTTTCGTCCGACTTTCGCCGCCGATCGGGCCGCGGAGCGCGTTCCATTCATCCGTATTCGCCCTCAGACACCGTCGGGCTCGGCGGCCCGTTCGTTTCCGAGAGCAACTCGCGCAATTCGCCCAGCCAGGGTTCGTAATGCCGCCAGCGCTCGACCGAAGTCTTATAGATGGGCTGGCGCGCCTGCCACACGCTCGCGGTCTTCACCGTGCGCTGGTTCTGTTCCGGCGCGAGGCAGGCGTCGTCCCACGGGAGCCCAAGGAAGTCGATGAGCCGACGGCTCTCGGACTCCGGCTCAGCGACAAGCGTCTCGTAGTCGACCTCAGTGAAACGTTCGGGGGGCAGGATGCTCCGCCAATGCGCCATCAGTCGTTCGTACTGGCGATAGAAGAATACAATGTCCGACTTCTCGAAAGCGTAGGTTTGATGAGGCCAGAAATAGGAGAAATAGACCGATAGGCCGGTGTCGATCGGATTGCGGCGGCAGTGAATGATCCGCGCGTCGGGGAACGCAAGCCGAACGAGCCAGAGCAGTTGGAAGTTCAGGGGCGCCTTGTCGGTCACCCGGAGGGCCTCGGGCCCGAACCTGCGCAGGAGCGCGCAGTATTCCGTGACCGCGCTCGATAACGCATCGGCCGCAGGCTCGGTCGGGCCTCGCCCCCATTCGAGCAGTCGTCCTTTCCAAAAAGGCTGTTCGCCGGCGGCCGCCACCGCTGGGTGAGCGGACAGGATCTGCTCGGTAAGGGTGGTGCCGGAACGCGGCATGCCAACGATGAACACCGGCAGTCCGTCATCAGCCTGCGCCGGTCCCGCAAACCTTTTCGCGGCCCGTTCCAGCGTCTCGCGGTCATAGCGGGCGATGAGGCGGTCGTAGTCGTTAACGAGGGCCGGCCGATTAAGGCGTGCCGTCCTCGCCCTCAGAGAATTGGCCTCGTCGTAGTGGCGAATCGACTCGTCGTGGTGACGGAGGTCTCCGAACGCCTTTCCGAGCCCGAACTCGATTGCGACGCGAGATTCGATGTCGAGCTTCGCGTCGGCCAAGGTCGCGAGCATGCGCTCGATCATCGGGCGGTCGGTCGCCGCCATCCGGCGGACTTGGGTGAGCTTCTGGAATGCGCCCGGAATGGACTCGACCGCGTAGGCGAATTCGGGTTCGGCGTCTTCGAATTTCCCCCGGTCGAGCAAAAGCAGACCATAGGCGAAGCGCGCCTGGGCAAGTCCCGGAGCGACCGCAACCAGACGGCGCAGCTTCTCCTCCGCCTCGTCGAGCCTGCCATCCATCGAGAGAGCCTTTGCCGCATAAAACAGGCGGTCGAGCGGACCGTCGGCGAGACGGCTGAGACGCCGATACACATCCAAAGCTTCCGATTCCTTGCCGGCAATTTCAAAGACGTACGCGAGTCGGATCAGAGCTGGCGTCAAACTGGGTTTCAAACGGACCGCGTGTTCGAGACTGTTTGCCGCCTCGCTCAAGTTGCCGCAGCGCTCCAGCGCGAGACCAAGGTCGTAATGCGCCTCGGCTTTGGTCGATTGGATACGCACAATCTCGCGATAGCAAGCGACCGCTTCGGCGTACCGTTCGGCGACCCAATATTCCTGTCCGGCGCGCGCAATGGCCTGCAGCTTGCCGACGCGCGGCTGAGGCGTCGCGCCACCGGCGTAGAGCAGGTCTTCGCGAGCATCTTTCCCCTCGCAGCATTTCTTGAATTTCTTGCCGCTGCCGCACGGGCAAAGGTCGTTCCGGCCGACCTTGGTGGTCGCAACCGCCGTCGTCATCGTTGCGCGCTCAAGGCATCAGTCGGACCCGGCGACCGCTCCGAGGCTGGAATGAGCTCCCGCAGCTCGCCGAGCCACGGCTCATAGCGACGCCATCGGGCCATCGATGTCCGATAGACCGGCTGTCGCGCCTGCCAAAGGCTCGCGGTGTGAACGACGCGCTGGTTCCGTTCCGGGGCAAGGCACGCGTCGTCCCAATCAAGCCCGAGGAAGGAAATCAGCCGGCGCGTCTCGGCCTCCCCGTCCGCGACCAACGTTTCGTATTGCACTTCCGTAAAGCGATGCGGGGGCAGCACGCGTCGCCAGTGGTCCATCAGCCGCTCATACTGGCGATAGTAGAACACCAGGTCGCTGCGGTCCCAGGCGAAATCCTGCGTGCCGAGGAAGTTGGTGAAATAGATCGACAGACACGTGTCGACCGGATGGCGTCGGCAGTGAATGATCCTGGCTTTGGGCAGAGCGAGAAAGGGGAGCCAGAGGAGCTCAAAATTGCGCGGGGCCTTGTCGGTCACGCGAAGCGCGGTCGGCGCCAAACCGCGCAAGAGCGCATAGTAATCGTCAGCGGCCTTGAACATCGCGTCGGACTTGATCTGGACGGAGCCGCCGTCCCGCGAAGCCCGCCAGGACCCGAGCCGCTCCTTCCAGAACGAAAGCTCGCCCCCTGCGGCGACCGAGGGATGCGAGGACAGGATCTGCTCGACAAGGGTGGTCCCCGATCGCGGCATGCCGACAATGAGCACAGGGAGATCGTCGTCGGCTCCTTCGGGCCGCGTCAACGACCGTGCGGCGCTTTCCAGCGCCTCAGCGGTGAAGGCCTTGATGACACCGTCGAACTCGGCGGCGGTCGCCATGCGGTTCAGACGGCTTGAGAGCGCCCTCAGTTTATTCCCGGAGTCGAAGTGCCGCATCGCCGCCGGAGGATCGCGGAGATCGTCGTAAGCTTTACCCAATCCGAAATGGACCGCTGCGCGCGCCATGGCTTCGAGATCAGGCCTCTCCAACGCCGCTTCCATCCGCTCGATCAACGGCCGATCAGCCTCAGACATCCGTTTGATCTCCGCGAGCGACTGAAAGGCGCCTGGCGCGTTCTGAGTCGCTTGTGTCAGCAGGACCTCAGCTTCGGAAAATCTCCCGCGGCTGGAGAGCAGCCGGCCGAGTTCAAGCGAAAAGCTCCCGGGCGCCAGCGCGATCAGGCGGCGCAGCTCGACCTCCGCCTCTTCGGTATTGCCCTCTTTGAGCAGCGCCTTGGCGGTATAGTACCGGCGCTCCGCGGGGTCGTCGGCCGTGCGGCTGAGTTTGCGGCAGGCGGACAGAGCTTCCTGCTCGCGTCCCAGTGGTTCGAGCGTGTCGATGAGATGGCGGAGCGCGGATTGAAAACTGGGTCGCAGCTCGACGGCGCGCTGAAGCGAGGCCGAGGCTCTTACCAGCCGTCCGCAATGGAGATAGGCGATGCCGAGGTCATGATGAGCCTGCGGGCTGTTCGGGTCGAGCCGAGCGATTTCTTCGAACAAAGGAACTGCGTCCGACCAGTGCCCGCTGTTGCAACGCTTCTCCGCCTCATGAAAGAGAGCGTTCAATCGTGTCCGCGCCGCCGCCGACGGCGCCCCCGAAGCGGCCGGCTTAACGACCTCGTTCGCTCCTTTGTCGCCACAGCAATGTTTGAATTTCTTGCCGCTGCCACAAGGGCAGGGCTCGTTCCGGCCGACCTTTGTCGCTGCGTTGGCTGCGGCGCCGGTTCCGCTCATTCCGCCTGGTCCCCTTCGTGTCCGTCACCGGCGATTATATGGCGTCGCCTGAAATACGCCCATGGCCCCACCGGGCGAGCTTCGCGGCATTGACCTCGTTCGCCACGCGTTCGCGGCTAGGGGGCGGCGCGCAAAAAGAAAGGCCGCCCCGGGGGCGGCCTTTCCCCAATCGATGCCTGAAAGCTACGCAGAGAGGATCGAGATGGGCCCCTTGCGCCGGCGGAAGGCGGCAAAGCCGACGAAGCCGAATCCGGCCAACATCATCGCCCAGGTCGAGGCCTCGGGAATGGCGCTGGAGAGCGGCAGGTCCACCGTCAGGTACGCCGGCGGGCCGCAGCACTCGCCGTAGGCGAGCTTGAAGGGCTGGTTGCCGCTGGCTCCGGTATAGGTGATCGTCGTCAAAGCATAGGCGGTCGGACCGGGATCGCTATAGGACCAGCCGCCAATCATGATCGAGAAGCCGTCGTCATGGCCGACCTGGAATTGCTCACCGGCTGTGACGGTGACCGTTCCCATGACTTCCATGATCGTGCTGTCGAGCGCGTCAGTCGAGGCGGCCGAGCCGAAATACGTCACCCCGGTCGCGCCGCCGCTCGCCAAAAAGCCGCCCAAGGTGTACCCGTTCGCTGTCGCGGTGCTGCTGAAATTCAACGGGTCACTTGGCGCCATGAACGTGGCGTAGTTCGGGCTCGACGCCGGCACGTTCGAAAGCACGGCGTTTTGAGCGACCGCGGTTGAGGTTTCCCATATCGTACCAGATACGATATTCGTCGCCGCATTGGCGGCTTCCATCGCCAACACGCTGGCCGACACGGCGAGCGCGGCTACGGCCAAATATCTAAACTTCCCCATTTGTTGGTTCCTCTTTAGTTGCGAGCGCCAACGGGTGCCGACGCTACGTTAATGAGATGGACGCGCGCCGGATGCTGGCGCCTCCGAAACAGCGTACCCTGTCAGTCGAACGCCCTGTCAGTCGAACACTGCCGTTTACCCACCTGAACCGAAGGCCGTCACCCACCTAAACTGACGGAGCGCCGGGACAGAGTTTGTACGCTCCGTAAACTCGCGTCAAGCTTTTTCTTCAACCTGACGCGGCGTAGCCATCCTCGGGCCAAATTATGACGCTATTAGCAAGAAACTATGACATCATGCTTATTCGGACTGAAGCGTTCCAAGTTCAATCAATACTTCGGCAATGGAGTTTTAATCGCTCCAAGTCGGCTTCGCCTGGGTGCAACCGACCCTGAGGTACGCCAGCCCGGGGGGGCCCGCGCGTCGATCGGCTCACAGAGCCGCAGTCAGCGACGCGCCGGGCCGGTTCCGCTTCGCGAAACGGAACGTGTCGTCCGGCAGGCGCGCCCGACGGGCGTCGTCGGCGGCCGACGCGGAGTGGCTGATCGACCGGGCGGATGCCTGCAAGTCGGTCGACACGCTGGCCGCGCCGGTCAACGTGCTGGCCGAAGCGCATCGCGCGCCGGAGGGATTCATCGCCGCCGTCGAGGCCCGCGCCGCCGGGGGCTGGCCCGGCCTGGAGCAGGCCCTGCGGAGCGCTGCGGCAAAAGGCCGCCTCCGGGCGGCCTTTTCTTTTTGCGCTCGGGGCCTCGAGCTCTTCCGGCCGCGGCGGAAGGCGGCGAAGCCCAAGCCGGCGAAGCCAGCGAACATCATCGCCCAGGTCGACGCCTCGGGGGCCGCCATGTCGAACTCGAACGCATTTGTCGTAGAGCTGATGGTAAACGACGAGATCGGAGTCGTGTCGGAAATCCGGAACCATTCATTATTGGCGGGACTGCTTTGATCGCCGTTTCCGAGCGCCAGGCCCATCGCGACGAGATCGCTGCCTTGGATTGAGTCACCGCCCACATTCAACGTCAAGAGATTGTTGTTATTTTGACCGACGTTCCCGTCGATCGACCCCCAATAGATGTCAAACGCCGTGACGGGATGGGCAAAGTGACGGTCGCGCCCATGACGTCCCAGATATAGTTCGTGGCGTCGCCGGCCGGCGCGGCGTTTATGCCGGGGTTCGATCCATTCGCCACGGCCCCCGTAGTCGTCGCAAACGTAATTGGACCGGAATTGGTTGTCGTGCTTCCAGATGTCGCGCCTACCGCATCGTTGTCAGAAGGCCCCAAAGTTTCCTGGGGACGGGATCAGTACGATGCTGAGGCCCGCATTCGCGGCCGTTACCGTAGCTAAGCTCGCGATCGCCGCGGCAGTGCCCAACGCTAGATGTTTAAACTTCCCCATTTGCCCCACTCCTCTCTATGAAAGCGCTAGCTGCGCTTGCAACCTCGATTCGTGAGATGCGAGGCAAAAAGTGACGCCAGGACCGAGCCTACTCCCCCGGTCATCACCATTACGCAAGTGACATCGTCCTTCCGACCGATCGCCTTTGCAGGATGTCAGCATCGTTAATGCACGTCAAGGTGCTTTTTTTAATCTTACGTAAGAGAAGCGGTTGCGAAATACCGACTGGCTTCGAAACAGGGCATCCCTGCGTGCGACCCGCAGGCGCGTTTCTCTAGACTAGAGCATGGCTCGGCCGCTGCCGCAAACCGGCCAAGGATTGGGAATGCCTCAACCGCAAGGCGCTCGCGTTCCTCCGCCTCGCCTCCATCCGCCTCATGCTGCGAAAGTGCAATTCCACATAATGCGTCCGGACAGACTCTATGAATGGCCGAACGATGGATGCTGAGTAAGTCCGAAGATGAGTTGACGTGGCTAACGTATCGTGATTGCAACCCAGTGCGAGCATTTCTCCTGACGTAGGGAAGCGCTATGAGGACGAAAAAATTCCTTCGACCGTTCCCGGCGGTGGCGTGGGGACTGTTGGCGGCGGCGCCAGCGGCGTCGCGCACGATCGATATCGACGTAAGAGCGGACGGCTCGATCATTACGATCCGGAACGCCAGCTTCTCAGGACCGAGCGTTAGCACGACAGTCGGCGACTTCTCCCGGACACCCGTGTCGGGCGGAGAGCTTGGCAGGATTGACCTCTCTGCTCCGACATCATACAGCGCCAATGAGAGCGGAACAATTAGGTCTTGGGCACCTGTCTCAAACTCGACGGTAACTCTCAGTAGCGGCTCCATCGAGAACGATATGATTTCAGGCTCGAGCGTGACCGCAAAGGCTGGCGAGAGGCAGGCCGACCCGAACGTCGAAGCTGCCACCGTTCCCGAACCGTGGACCTGGCTAATGGTCGGTCTGGGCTTCGTTGGCGTCGCAATGCTGACCAAGCCCAAGCGGAAGCAGCCCCGCTATACGAATTTAACAGGCTTCTGAAAAGTCACTGCGCTGCCGCAAGGAGGTGGGCAGGCGCGAATTTTCGCCTCGGATGGCATCACATTCGCCTCGCACGCCGATCCCTTCTCCCGCGCGGTCGAGCTCAACCCCCGGCAAAGCATCGCAGCTCATGCGGAAACTGGATCTCAAACCTCGTCTTCGAAACCTACGGACAACATCATCGATGTCGCCGGCGGCGCTATGCGCATATTCATCTTGCCCAACCAACGACGATCACCTCCATCGGCATGCGGACCGGCGCCGCATCGGGCAGACGCCTTAACTCTTGGTGAACACTTGACAAGTTCGCAGCTTCATGGTTGCAATTGTAAACGTAAGTGAATCAGAGTATCGTATTGAGTTTGTGGTAGCGGACACCTCAGGGGAGGCGGTAATGAAGTATTTAACGGTTGCTATCTGGCTGTGCATGAGTGGAGTAGCGGCGTCCCAGGTCACGACGGCCACGGTCAGGGCTTGTTCGTCGGCGTCGTGTGTTATCCACGGTGCGCCGGCTCCGGCGATCGGCGCCGGTATTCCGGCCCTACTGGTGGTCGCTGGCGTGTTGCTGGGCGCGACGCTTCTGAAGCGTTGGCGGCGATCCTAATACGTTGAGAGTTCCTCCGGCTTTGCCGGGGAAGCAGTAAGAGTTTGACATTTCTGGCGGTATGGGCCCCCCGGCACCCGGGTCCAATTTTTATCAAGGGTAGGTCGGCTCCAAAATGGGGTACGCTGCGGAGGTATGTTTTCGTGGGTTTCGGGCCGGTATGGGTATGACGGATATGGGCCGCTTTGAGCGGCCTCAAACTCTAAAGCAAAGCCCCGGCTTCCGTTTACAGTTGCTGGTGTTTGGCCGCCGTTGCAGCGCTGTTGGCGGGAGCGGCCTTTAGGTACCCGCGGCTCCAAACCGGCCGCCAATCTATCGCCCCGGCGGCTTGGCAATCCGGAGGCGTTTCGACCGAAAGTAGATAAAAGGACGGCTCGTATTCCGTCATCCCGAACATCGCAAGAACTGCATATTTCTCCCGTTGAATGAAGGCCTCGCGAGGGTGGGGCCTGTCCCAGATTCGGTCGAAATAGATATACCGGCGCGTGTAGCCCGGTTCAGCGGCGTATCGCATAATTGTCTCCTGCTCGAAGGACAACGAGAGGAGATTAGCGATTATTGGTCGCGAACAGCCGGGCGCTTCAAATACCAGAGTCGGCCAAGCTATACCGGTGGTTGACCTGTGTTCAAGGAGACGCCAGCCGTATGAGTCTGCAACCCGCACAACGGCCGGTTCGAGGCTAACGCTGCTGTCGGCAAGCGGGTCGACCTCCCGCTCGTGGGTGGCAAGCGAGCCAATCAGGATAGCCGCAAAGAGCGTGTGCGCGGCCCAGGCCCTCATAGCGCCCGCTCCGCCGACCTCGATCCATACAGGCTCATCAAGAGGACCGTCGTTGACGCGGCGACGACGAATATCTGAACGCCAGCCCCCTCATGCCAATATTGATACAGGTTGATGTCCCACGCCATAAGACAGAGTCTGGTCATATTGAAAACGACCATGGTTATGCACACAATGCATCCAGTCACAAAATCACGAACCTGCCAACGGTGATCCTGTAAGCTGCGCACCGTCATCCAGCATAGCGCGGCCAGCGATAGATTGTGGAACGAGGAGCAAAGGTCATACACAACAATGCTGTGACCGCTCGGCCCGTTGATGACGTTGTCATGCCACACTGTTTGAGGCCGAATTGCCTGCAACATCGTGCCGACGACGGCTGTCTCGGCGCGAAGCAACGGGAGGGTGAAGAGTCCAAAGAAAATACGCCCCCAGAGCTCTTGTACCGAGAGCGCCGCAAGGACGGTTGCGGCGGCGCGCAGCTTCGGGTCCCCCCCATTGCGGAGCCAGCCAAAAATAGCGACGCCGAGCGCAGCGACCCAGATCATTCGGGTGGACGGGACAAAGACGAGAGAACAAAGCGCCGCCGCGATCAGAAGATCCCTAAATTGCGCGATTGGGCGAGGATCGCTCAAGACGAGGAGACGAAAAATGGCGCACCACGCTAGGACTTGAAAGACGCCGATCGCGCCGAGATTGGATAGAAGCTGCTCTAGCGACGCCGACGGGAGCTCTTCTACCGCGCTGCAAAATTGATTCAACAACAGGATCGCACAAACCCAGATGAAAATGTCGCGACGGGGCAAGTCGATCCCAGCGCGCGTCCCTTTGGCGACTTTAATAATTCCTATCGCAGGCACTGCCAATTGGTTACCCCGATTACGTTTACGTTGATCCAGTCTTACAACTCCACCTGACGCCCTGCGGTGTCCCGCGAGACTATCACGCCCGAGCGGCCCCGCCAACAAAGGGTTCTGACGGCGCGAATGACGCAGACCAGCGCCGCTGGCCGGCGGCGAAATGAACATTGCGAACATACTAAGCCGTTCTTCGTGACTCACGGGGCATTGAATGAAGCCTAATGGGCGGAAAGGCTCGGAGGTCCGTCGCTGCAAACCCACCGTCGCCATCTGTTAGGACCTGTCCGGGTGCGCAATCCGAAGGTCAAGCGATGCTATCACAGGTATCACTGAGGAGCCGCTCCCTTTCGTCCGGCCCTAATCGAGCCTTTCTACCTTCTTTATGACAAACTACGAATCGCTGATCGCCGCCAAAGCTCGCTGCCAGATTCGGCGGGCGGACAGCGGTTGCACCGGTAATCGTTTGACAAACCTCATTTTGCTGCGCAGGTCTGGGGGTTGTGGAGTTCGACCAAATGATGGCCAAAAAATAGAGTGCTGGATCGCACGCTACCTCGTCCCTTGAGGGAGAAAGCGCCTTGCAAACCCTGTTTACATCGTGTCAACTTTCCGTTAGGGCTTTACCCCAACGGAAAGCGAGCTGCAACTGGAGGATTGCGACAAGGCTCGCTCTTGCGAGAGGGTTACGTGTAAACGACCAGCGTGGGGACAATCACTTGGTTTTTTGGGACCCATTAACAATGGAACGCCAAATGACTGACTCTCCTCGTTTAAGGGAGCGAGCGAGCGTGTTGTGACGCGTTCTCATCCGGAATTTGAAAGGGGAGCTTGCTTGTGGGCGACAATATCAGTCTTACCCAACTTAACGAGGCTCAGGCGCTGTTCCTGGAGACTGTTGAACGCCCAGAGGGAATTGGTGCGCACGCCTCGGGCGAAGCCGTCGGTAGGGTAACAGAAGGGTTTATCGCGCTGATTGAAAGCCGCACCTTCATACGGGAGTGTATTCGGCGAAGCATGCAGTTGACGCTTCCACTGCAAATTCAAACGTTTTCGGGAGCTATTGAAATACAACGAAAATGCCAGAAGCTGCCAAAATTAATTTTGCTTTCCGCGGTTGAAGACAACGAGGAGGCAAACGAGAGCGTCTTCAAGAGTCTCTCTCAATTCGCGCCGGAAATACCAGTCATAGTCCTCGCCCACAACGACGACACGGAACTGGCCAAAGCCGCCATTTGCCATGGCGCAAAAGGTTACATTCCCGTAACGTTGGGGTTTGACCTCGCTATTGAGGCGGTGCGCTTTGTTCTTGCTGGGGGGACCTATGTGCCGATTGATTACATCCTGATGGGATCTCGGCCTGGTGAACCGCCGTCCGAGGCGCCGCCGGCGTTGGGCGCGCTCACCGCCCGTGAGCTTGCGGTCGTTCGAGCAATTCAACACGGCAAGTCAAACAAAGTCATCGCCTATGAACTCGGCATGTGCGAAAGCACTGTTAAAGTTCACCTGCGTCGCGTTATGAAAAAATTAAATGCGAAGAACAGGACGGAGGTTGCGATAAAATCAAGTGAACTCCTTAGGTGCTCAAATTGTACAATGAAGCGTGAGTGTTGGTCTATCGGATACTGCGCACAACGAGTAGATTCATGGGGCCAACAGAGCCTATCCTAGACCTTGGCCCATTTGTGCTCGCAAGGAGGCGGTTGTGGGACGGACAGAGGCCCTATCGGGGATCGGATGCCGTTCCAGAATTCAGCTTGTACTGACGCGATTTGAGGAACGTCGACCATAAAGAAAGACCTCGAAGGGGTATTCTGACAAGTCCGATGATTGATATTCGGCGAAACGCTTGGTCCTGGATGGCCGCGGCTTTCTGCTGCTCACTTGTGCTCGCCGCCGGCATTATCGCTTTCTTCGGCCCCCAGAAAGGCGTCCCAGTCGCGCTTGCCGCAACCGCCAGGTTAGCCTTTCTGCTGTTTTGGCCTGCGTACGCCGGAGGAGCCTTGACCGCACTCTTCGGGAACATCTTTTCGCCCTTGCGGGACCACGGACGCAATCTTGGCCTGGCGTTTGCCGGCGCGCTCTTCGTCCACTTGGGGCTTGTCGCCTACCTTTGCGGGATCGGAGACGCGCCTGGCAAAAAGACGTTCGTGATTTTTGGCGTCGCCGCGGGCTTCGCCTACCTTCTCGCGCTTCTTTCGATCCGGGGCGTACGGCAGGCGCTGCCGCAAAAAATCTGGCCGCCGATCCGGTTCGTCGCGATGAGCTACATCGCATTTGCGTTTCTCGACGATTTCATCAGATTTCCCTTGGGCGATTGGCGGATGGTCGTCCGCTACCTTCCCTTCGCCGCCCTCGCAGTCACGGGTCCGGCGTTGAGGCTCGCCGCATGGGTCCAAAACCAAGCACGTATGCCTCGGTCGCACGCGCACCGATGAGACTTGGCTACTTTTCGGAGCAAAATTCGTGCTTTTTTAGTATAAAGGTTGGCGATTTGCCAAACAAAGCCCGCCGGGACAGCCGGCGGCTTTTCAAGAAGGTTGAATCCTGTTCGTCGGCCCAATCACTTGGCCGCCTTCAGCGCGCCGATGATCGCCGTCAAAATCGGCGGCATCCGCTCCGGGCCAAACCCTCACGCTCGAACCCTCGATCTCAATTCGATCGAGTGCAAGCACGTTACAACCGCGTTGTTGGGGGCGTCAGACGCGGATGATGCGGCGGTCTTCGCCGTGTCGACGACGGCCGGAAAGAATAGCAGCGTATGGAGCCCCACCCGCCGCCGCTCAGCCATATCCAAGTCAATTCAACCTTAGAACGCTAACTTCCAACTGCCGCTTTAGGTTCAATTGTTTTGCGGCGTCGCCCGAGGCTTGATTGCACCGTCTGGCGGCGGCGCCCTGAGGGGCGCCGCCAGACATCATTTCCGGTTGTAGACATCCTCGATGCGAACGATGTCATCCTCGCCGAGATAGCTCCCGGTCTGCACCTCGATCAGCTCGAGATCGATCTTGCCCGGATTGGCGAGCCGGTGCTGGGAGCCCATCGGCAGGTAGATCGAACTCGTTCTCATGCACGAGATGGGCGCCGCCATCCAGGGTCACTTCAGCGGCGCCGCGCACCACGATCCAATGTTCGGCGCGGTGATAATGCTTCTGCAGCGAAAGCTGTCCGCCGGGCCGCACGACGATGCGCTTGACCTGGTAGCGCTCCCCCTGGTCGACGCTCTGGTAATAGCCCCACGGCCGGTACATCCGCCGATGCTGGGTGGCCTCCGGATGCGCCTCGGCCTTGAGCCGTTCGACCAGCTGCTTCACCTTCTCCGTCTGCGACTGGTCGGCGACCAGAACCGCATCCCCGGTGGCCACGACGATGACGTGGTCGAGGCCGATGACCGCAGCGAGATGCTCGTCCGACCGCACGAGGACATTGGACGAATCGATCGCCACCGCCCGTCCGCGCAGGCTGTTGCCATCGGCGTCCTTCGGGCTCAGCCGCCAGACCGTCGACCATTGGCCGACATCGGACCAGCCGACGTCGGCCGCCAACACCGCGGCCCGCTGGGTCCGCTCCATCACCGCATAGTCGATCGACGTCATGGGCGCCTTGCCGAAGAACTCGGGGTCGAGAACGATGAAGCCGAGGTCCTTCTTCGCAAGGACGACGGCTTTGCTCGTCGCCGCGGCAATCTCGGGTTCGAAGCGCGCCAGTTCCTCGAGCATGACGTCGGCCCGGAAAACGAAGTTGCCCGAGTTCCACAGAAAGCCCTGTTCGATGAACGAGCGGGCCCGATCCTTGTCCGGTTTCTCAACGAACCTTTCGACTTGCCGCACCTGCGGATCGACCGCCAGCGGTTTCCCCGGATGGATATAGCCGTAGGCGGTTGCCGGATGATCCGGGGTGACGCCGAAAGTGACGGTCTCTCCCGCCTCAGCGGCGACGCCGGCTTGCGCGCAGAGGGCGGCGAACCTCTTCCCGTCCTTGAACACGTGGTCCGCGGCCAGCACGGCGACGACGGCTTGGGGATCGCGCAGCGCGACCCAGGCGGCCGCTGCGCCAACCGCCGCCGCGCTGTCGCGCTTTTCCGGCTCAAGCAGGATCGTCGCTTCGGCGCCGATTTCCTTCAATTGCTCGGCCACCCGGAATCGATACTCGAAATTGGTGATCACCACCGGGCGTTCGAAAATTTCGGGGTCGCTGACGAGGCTGACGATCGATTGGAAGGTCGATTGGTCGCCGATGAGCGGAATGACCTGCTTTGGCAGGCTTTCCCGCAATTCCGGCCAGATCCGGGTGCCTGAACCGCCGCACATGATGACCGGCTGGATGATGGCCAAATGCGTCCCCGCATGCGCCGACTGCGCCGCGTCTTTAGGCTGACGGCCGGGTCAAGGCAACCTTCGGGTTCGTCATGACCAGCACCACGAGCGCCTTCGGCGATGCCCTGAAGCGGCCACCGGGCGAACCGGCGGCGTGGATCGACGAGAGCGCCGTTGCGGTTCCCAAAAATATCTACGACGTCACCAAGGCCGCCTCGGAAGACCTCTGCCGGCTTTTCTGGCGCAATGACGGCCTTGTCTTCTCTGGTCGTGGGAATGGTGGCCGAAGAGGAATCCGGAGGCTGATCGGCGGGCGCTGCTGACGAGCGTGCTGCTCGACACCTATCATCGTCCGTCGCGGCGGGCGCCTCATCGTGATGTTCCTCGACCTGGCCAATTCGACCCGTCGGCGACGAGGTCATCGTCAGCTGGCCGATGCTGAAGGGGCGGATGACGCTTCCGAAGCGCCCGTCGAGCGACTGGACAAACGCCACGAAACACGCTTCTCTTAAATGCTCTGCTACTGTGTTCTTTCTTCGCTCGCGCTCCACTAGCCGTCAAATTGTCAGGTTGGCAAGGTTCATCGTTCCAAGCTCCACCGACCTGCGTCTTCATCAGATTAGGTAAGTCGCATGAGTGCTTCGCAAAGCCAGACCAAGCAAGGCTTAGTCCCGCCTGGACCGACTGAGCAATACAGTTCGACACAAGACCTTTTCTGCTGGATGAACGAGAATTTTGAGCGCTACGGAGAAATTTACAGGGCGTCGATCTATGGAAGAGAGGTGTATGTTATCAGCGTCCCGGAATATTGCGAGCACGTTCTTCGTCGAAACTGGCAGAATTATCCGAGAAAGGGACTAGTGGTGCAACGCATTGCGTTGGCCCTCGGGAACAACCTCATCACGAGCAATGGCGAGTTGTGGGCCAGCCAGCGGCGAATGATCCAGCCGGCGTTCACCAAAGGCGCGATTGGCCGGTTGTGCGATATGATGGCTGCAGCGAATGCCGAGCTCCTTCATGAATGGCGGGAGGCGGCCAAACAAGGGAAGACGGTCAACGTCACGCGAGACCTCAGCCTTATGGTGCTCAAGATCACCCTTCTCTCGATTTTCAGCGACGACTACACGACTGTCGCGCCGCATTTCCAATTCTTCGCGGAAGAGGCGCTGCGAGACCTCAAGTTCGCTGGATCCCTCGGCCAGTTGAAAGAGCTCGTGCTTGAGCTCGCAGGGCGGAGGCGACGCGAAAACAGCGAGTCCATGGACAGCCTCGGCATTATGATTTTGGCGCGCGATCGGGACACTGGGAAGCCCATGCCCGACGCCCAATTGTCGAGAGAAGTTCTAAATCTGGTTGTCGCTGGTCACGAGACCACCGCCAGTCTTTTGAATTGGATGTGGTATTTGCTGGCTACCCACCCCGAGGCGCAAACGAGGCTTGACGCTGAGCTCGATCAGGCGCCCTGGGAAGGGAGTCCCACGACCGACATGTTCCCGCGGTACGTCTACACGAGACAGGTGATTGACGAAGCCCTTCGGCTATATCCACCGTTATGGCTTATGTCGCGTAAGGCGCTGAAAGACGACAGGCTCGGTGAGTATTTTGTTCCCGCAGGAACGGAAATATATATCTCCCCTTATCTCATTCAACGCAGCCCACATCTGTGGGAGGAGCCCGACCGATTTGATCCGGACCGCCTCAATGCCGACAATCGGCTCGATCGGCACGAGTTCGCCTTTTGCCCGTTTGGCGCCGGTCCACGCAAATGCATTGGCGATTTGTTCGCCCGCGTCGAGGTTCAGATGCATTTGATGATGTTCGCAAAGGAACTTCGGATGCGCTGTTGCCAACCGAACCCACCAGAGGTCTCGCCTGGATTGAATCTGCTGAGCAAGCATGATTTCAACATGCTGCCGGAGATCAGGGTTTCGCCGAAGAGCGAGCCCACGCATAAGGTTTAAATAAGGGTCACGCCGGCGGGGAACGCAGCCCGAAGGGCCGGACCAGCACTTCCAAATCAATTCGATTACGGCGTCGGCGATCAGAGGAGATCGATGCAAGCGCGGTAAGCCGCGCTCCCTCCCTCTGCCCGAACCATTGCCCGGTTGACGATGATCGGGCGCGACCGGCTCTCGACGGCCGAGACTGCAACCGTCGCCGCGATTGAGAGCGACGGTCGAACTTCTGGTCGAGGCGCGCGAAATCGTTGCGGATTTCCAAATCATGATCCGAACAAGGGGCGCTGGCAAACTCGATCCTTGGATCGAGCGCGCTAAGACGAGTCCCATTGCGGCATTCTATCCTGATAGTCGAATCGTGGTCGGGCGGGGCGGGGGAAACCCGAAGCCACGAACACTCCAGATCCCGCTTCATGGACGAAAGAGGTAGGCGAAGTATCCCATTTTACGGTCCTCAATGGCCGGAAGAAGCAATTCGGCCTGGGCGGCCGGCCTGCTCGACCGGCGTCGGTTCGAAAGTGGTAGAGAGGTACTGCTAGACATGAATTAATGCAACAGCTTACAAAAGTAGCTGTGAATTTATGGTGATAGTTGCAGATAGTCCAAAATCTGGCGTCCAGTTAAGGTTAGCTTCGTTATCTTTAACTCGTCACTAGACCTCCTAAATCAAGCGAACTAATTTAGGTTCGGGATTGACGCTAGCCTTGACTAAACGCGCTGGGTGCGAGTTACCGCTTCACCCAAACTGCGGTAGCTTGGCGAAAAGACTTTGGCACCACCCAACTAGCCCAATTCAAATCTAAATGAGTCGCCTAAGGCTTTTAGGATAAGGTTAGGGGAAGACGTGTTAAATAGTGTTTCGGTTGAAAAGAGCGCGAGTGCACAATTTGGATCCTTTGCCAGGCGATTGGGTTTGGAAAAAGGGGAGCGTTGGTTTGTGGCGCGCGTGCATCCGCATCGCGAAAGTACCGCGCAACTCAACCTCGATCGCCTGGGCTTCCGCAGTTTCGCTCCCAGAGCAAAGCGGACGGTTCGGCATGCGCGCAAATTGCGCAACGTTCTCGCACCGCTGTTTCCGGGCTATATTTTTCTCATCCTTGATCTTTCGAGGGACCGCTGGCACGTCGTCAACAGCACCTTCGGCGTCGCGTCGCTGATCATGGGCGTCGAGCAGCCGATACCGGTACCGCATGGAATCGTCGAGGCGCTGGTGACCGCAACCAAAGCTTCCGGACTCGTTCGCTTGGATAGCGATCTCGAGATCGGCCAAACCGTTCGCATCTTGTCGGGACCATTTGTTGAAGCCCTCTGTCGCCTTGTGCATCTTGACGATAGAGGACGCGTCCGCGTCCTTCTCGAATTCATGGGCACGGAGGTGAGTGCGCAGTTGGACCGGTCGTGGGTCGCGCCTGCCGCTTGATGCTTATGCCGGGTTTTCCCGGTCGAACCCAGTCGAACCTCAGACGTGGGCAATCCGATCGACTGAGACCGCATCCAAGGCTTGGTCCAGGTCTTCAACGATGTCCTGCGCATGTTCGAGTCCGACGCTGAGCCGGATCGTTTCGGCGCTTACGCCTGCTCGACGTTGCTCGTCGGGGGTCATTTGCCGGTGGGTCGTCGAGGCGGGATGACAGCAAAGCGTACGGGTATCACCGATATTGACCAGCCGTTTGACGAGCTTGAGCGCGTCATAGAACGCCTTGGCCGCGTCCAAGCCGCCCTTCACGCCGAAAGTCAGCAGCGACGGCGCCCGCCCGTCGAGGTACTTGCGGGCTAGCTCGTGATACGGACTGTCCGGAAAGCCGACATACTCGACCCAGGCAACTCTTGGATCGCCCCGCAAGAAATGGGCGACCTCACGCGCGTTTTCGACGTGACGCTCCATCCGTAACGCCACGGTCTCAATGCCTTGCAAGATGAGGAAGGCGCTCATTGGCGCGAGAACCGCTCCCATGGTGCGTTGGTAGACGCTGCGGGCGCGGGCGATGAAGGCCTCGGCGCCGAACCGATCGGCGTAAACGAGCCCCTGGTAGGAGTTGTCAGGCTCGCAAAACATCGGGAACCGCGACGACTGCGAGCGCCAATTGAATCGGCCGGAATCGACGATTGCGCCGCCCATTGCGACGCCATGTCCGCCCATGAACTTGGTCAGAGAGTGGACGACGATATCGGCGCCGTATTCGATCGGCCGCAAAAGGATGGGGGTCGCGACGGTGTTGTCGACAAGCAGCGGCAGCCCGCGCGAATGCGACACTTCAGCGAGCGCCTCGACGTCGCATATGTTGCCGGCGGGATTGCCGACGGATTCGCAAAAGACGGCCCGCGTCGTCTCATCGATCAAAGGAGCAATATCCGCCGCCCGCTCGCTCGGCGCGAAACGCGCCTCGATCCCATGCCACTTTAGCGTGTGGGCGAGCAGAGTGTGCGTCGTGCCGTAGAGCTGCGGCGGCGCTACGATGCTGCCGCCGCGATCGGCGAGCGTCAGAAAGGCATAAGCGAGCGCCGCCTGGCCTGATGCGACGGCCAGCGCCGAGATGCCGCCCTCCAATTGAGCGACGCGCTTCTCCAATATGTCCGTTGTCGGATTGGCGATACGGCTGTAGCGAAAGCCAGGTATTTCCAAATTGAAAAGCGCCGCCGCTTGGTCTGCGCTGTCGAACTCGTAGGCGACGTTCTGATAGATGGGTGGGGCCACCGCTTTGGTCCAAGGATCACAAGTAAAACCGCCATGAATTGAAATTGTTTCTCTACGCATCAGTCAATCTCCTTATGCGTTTGCGTTGACAGGCGAAAGAATAGCTCGCTCGCTTCATCGGATTTCAATATTTCGAAGAGGTTTACCGGCAGCTCAATGCCAAGGCAAGCGACGATCCGAAACGCGAGTCAATAAAATCTCTCGACCGCTCCGTGATCACGCGCATCCTGCGTTGCCTCGGGGTCCCGCGCCTTGGTCCAACGTAGAGACGGGTAGGTCGCACCGGCATCCAAAAGTAGACCGAATAATTGTCGCGTTAAAGAGCGTTTGTGAGGAATATTAACTGGGATCGCGCTACGAAGCGGCTGGCTACGACAAGTGCTATCACAGCACAATGGTCAGTGTGTTTTGCGGCGGGATAATGAAAAGCACCATGTCTAATATGCTTTTCTGAACGGATCGCAGAAGGGAAAGGGGAATAGCATGAATATCCAAATATCTAATCGATATCACACAGTCATAGACGAGATCGCCGAGTTCAATTGGCAAGGACTGGAGCGACACGAACTGATGATGGCGTGTCGGGCATATTACTATTTCTCTCGACAGTTTGTCGATGCTGTGCATATTGCCTGTGATCTCTTTCCTTCAGATCAAAAGCTGATCGATCTGCGCGAGGGAGAATGTGACACGGACAATCTCTCTCCCTATCCGGGCATTGCCGAAAAGGGAGAGAGAATGAACCATGACGAGTTCATGAGACGCGTTGTCGAGTTCCGCGAGCTTGGATGAGGCTGCGCGAGATCGAGTGGACAACCTCGGCCGCGAATATCTTGCCGAAGTCAGCCGCATGGATCCGTTGACGCGGGCGATGAGCCTGTCGAGTTACGAGGATGGCGGGCTCGAGACCGTGTTCCGCGCGATGCTGACAGCCCCCGATTGGGATGAGCCCTCGCTCGGCGCGTTCAAGCATTTCCTGGTCGAACACATCAAGTTGGACTCCGGCGAGCACGGATCCCTGTGCCGGCACCTCGTTGCGGACGATCGAATCCTTCCCTTGTGGAGGGCGTTCAGAGATCTGCTTGGCCGCGGCGCCCCGCGACTCTGCGCTTAAAGCTGCGAGCGCTCCAAGTCGGGCGCGCCGCATCGGGCGCGCCTCAGTCTGTCTCGGCTGCGCGTGAGTTTGCGGCCAAACAGAAGGCAGGCAGGCGAATGAATGTTCTGGGCCGTCCCACAAGATCAACGTCGCGATCCCGACCGGCCGGAAGACGGGCAGGCATCGCGGTCGGTCTGATCAACAATATGGGTGATCAGGCGCTGAAAATCACCGAGCGTCAATTTGGCGGCTTGGTGTGCGAAGCGGCGGGGGACATCGGTGTCAGCTTTCGTATCTTCGCTCTGAAAAGTACGCCGCGCTCACCCCGCGCGCTGAGCTACATCAATGCGCACTATGAGCCCGCAAGCGCTGCGATGGACGCAGAACTCGATGCGCTCATCATCACAGGCGCGCAGCCGCAGGCCGACCGCCTCGCCGACGAGCCGTACTGGGAGGAATTGGTTGAGCTGATTGAATGGGCGAAGCTCCACACGGCCTCCACCATACTTTCGTGTCTTGCCGCTCACGCGGGCGTTCTGCATCTCGACGGCGTCGAACGACGGCCTTTGCCCGAGAAATGCACCGGCGTGTTCGGCTTCGCGGCGGAGCGGACGCACCCTTTGGTCGGCAAGCAAGGCCGCCTGAGGCTGATCCCGCACTCGAGATACAATGGGCTGTTGCAGAGTGAGCTTGAACAAGCCGGTTATGTCGTCTTGACGAGTTCGCGAGAGAGTGGCGTCGATAGTTTCGTCAAGTGTTTTGGCAGCCAATTCGTTTTCTTGCAGGGCCACCCGGAATACGACGCTAATTCCCTCGCCCGAGAGTACCGCCGTGATGTGGACCTGTATCTGCGTGGAGAAACCGAGAGGAAGCCCGCCAGGCCAAGGGGCTATTTCAGCGCCGAAGCTGAGGCGGAACTCCAAGCGATGGAGCGCAGTGCGCATGGGGATCGCTGCCGCCTGCAGATCAAGGATATCTCGATGATTGACGCGCTGGCGCCGGCGGAAGCAACATGGCGCGAGACCGCGATTACATTTTACCGCAGTTGGATCGAGATGATCGCCAACGCGAACATCAGAACCCGCGCGCCTCTGGACGCGGGGATCGTCGAATTCGCTTCGCGACAGTATCTCTGATGAACGATCAGGATTTTGATGCTCTGTCTGGCGCACGTCCGCCGTCCGACATGTTTTCGATGCGGCGGCGTCATGACGGGTTGCGCGGCGGCAATCTGAACTCCGAAACTGTGCATGGTTCAGGCGTTGGATTTGCTTGTCAATTCCCGTGCATGTCCCGCGCGCAGTGAAGGTCTCAGCTCAATTCAATCATGAACGAGATCCAAACTATCACGGCGAGCCAGAAAAAGACACTGTGCCCGCTGACGGATGCGGTTCCCGTCAATGACTCGTCGCTCGATTCGCTTTGCTTGGCGATCCTTGTGACGCGCCTTGAGGATATCACCGGCCGGGACCCGCTAACCGAGGTGCAGGGAGGGCGATTCCCCAGGACGATCGGCGAGTTCATCGCACTTTACGAGGAAGCCCTTGTCTGAATGGCGGAACCTCATCAGTTGCCTCCAGGAGGGGCGTGGCCGCGGCAGGGTCGTCGCGACGCGAGACTATGTTCTGCCTCTTGACGAATTGGAGCGCGCCTCGAGTCTCGGTCCCGAATTGAAGAAACTGCGCGGCCGTTCGGTCGTTCTCTCAGTCCGGGACATGGCGAAGGCCGCCGCAGTGCTCATCGAGCTCGACGGCTTTGCCCGCAGGATCGTTCTGTGCCCGGCGGCCTGGGAGCCCTGGCGCCTTGAGTCGGCGGCGCGGGACGCAGAAGCTGACGCCTTGGTGTATGATTGCGACGCCGCCGCAGCTCCTATCTCCTTGGAAGTCTCAGCGCCTTGTCTGCTTCCGCTTCAGGCGCTGAACTCGCCGCGCATTGCTGACTTAGAAACCGAATGGATCTTGCCGACCTCCGGCACGACGGGACCACCAAAGCTTGTGGCGCACACGCTGCGCACCCTGATGGCCGCTATTGCTGATCCGCCGTTGCAGCAATGGGCGACTTTCTATGACATTCGACGATATGGAGGCTTGCAGATTTTCCTGCGGGCGCTCAGCGGACGAGGCTCGCTCATACTCGGCACGGAGGGAGAGAATTTCAACCTGATGCTCGCGCGCTTCGGCGACGCCAATATCACCCACATCTCCGGGACGCCGACCCATTGGCGCAAGGTCCTGATGAGCGGCGAGGGACGCCGGATCAGTCCGGAATATGTGCGGCTGTCCGGCGAGATCGCGGACGGAGTCGTATTGTCGGCTTTGCGCGCTTTATATCCGCGCGCAGTGGTTGAGCACGCCTACGCCTCGACCGAAGCCGGCGTAGTCTTTGTGGTCGACGATGGAAGACCGGGATTTCCGGCGGATTGGATTGATCGAGATGGCGCCGTCCAGATGAAGATTGTCGATGATGCCTTGCATGTCCGTTCGGACCGCCGCGCTCGACACTTCTTGGGCAAGAATGCCTCCGCCTTGACCGACAAGGACGGCTTTGTCGATACAGGCGATATCATCGAGAGACGTGGCGAGCGCTGCTATTTCGTTGGTCGGCGTGGCGGAATCATAAATGTCGGGGGCGTCAAGATTCACCCGGAAGAGGTGGAGGCGGCGCTGAACTCCCACGCGATTGTTCGCGCAAGTCGTGTTTTCGCCCGCAAGAACCCGATCACAGGCGCGCTTGTCTACGCAGACGTTATTCTCCGGGAGGGATGCTCAGCCGACGCGAACTCGGAGTTCGAGATCCTTTCAGCTTGTCGGGCGCTCCTAAACCCGCAGTCCGTTCCAGCGGCGCTGCGGTTCGTGGCCGACCTGCCGATTACGGCGGGAGGAAAGCTCGCGCGGCATGGATAACGTTATTGTGACCGGCGCGAGCCGCGGGATCGGGCTTGCGATTGCGGAGCGACTTGCGCACGACGGGTTCACGGTGGTGGCCGTTGCGCGCCGCGGCAGCGATGCCCTTTCAGAAAGCATTGCACGGCTCGAGCGGGGCCCCGGCTCTTTGGTCTTTCGTCCTCTCGATTTGAACGACACTGCGGCGATCCCAGCCTTTTTGCGAGGACTGCGGGGGCAGTTTGGGCCGATCTATGGGCTCGTCAACAACGCCGGGCTCGGGACTGAAGGTCTGCTCGCCATGATGCCTGACGCCGACATCAAGGCCCTCATACACCTTAACACTCTCTCGCCAATCCTGCTTAGCAAGTACGTCGTTCGAAGTATGATGACGCAGGGACGCGGGCGGGTGATCAACGTGTGTTCGATCGTGGCCTCGACTGGCTTCAACGGCCTTTCCGTCTATGCCGCCACCAAGGCGTCTCTAATCGGCTTCACGAAGTCGTTGGCGCGGGAGGTCGGGCGGATTGGCGTCAACGTCAATGCGATCGCGCCCGGCTTCATAGACACCGAAATGACCCGCGGTCTTGACGGAGCCGAGCGCAAACGGGTGATTGGCCGAAGCGCACTACGCCGCTTGGCGGAGGTGGAGGATATCGCCGCGATGTCTTCGTTTCTCATGGGCGAAGGCGGACGCAATGTAACCGGAGCTGTTATGACGGTCGATGCCGGAAGCACCGCATAGGCGCCCAACGCGTCGCCAGCGCACCACCCCGTCGGTCTTCACCTCAGGGCCAGTTTCGACGATCGCGGCCAATTCCGCAAACTGATCCGGCGACAGCCGTGATTTCGGCCCGCGCGTCCAATTGTCCAACAGACCCTCCGGGCCGCGCTCGTTGAACCGATGCACCCAGTCGCGCAAGTCTGGCGGTCCATGCCGCAAATCCTGGCCGCTTCCCCCCGCTCGATGCCGGCAACGACCCCCACCAGCGACAAAAGACGTCGACTTTGGTTCGCATGCTTCGATCGCCTGACAAGGCCGCGAAGCGCCTCGGCCGAGTGCTCCTCTGGCAATTTCACCGCTGCAGGCATGGCTCACCTCCATGCCCCCTTAAATCATCCCGCGCGCGATTCGGGAATCCCCTGTGAAGTCAGCCAACGGGGCCTTTGGTATTGCTGCTTGCTAGCGTTTGAAGTCTGCTTACTAACCGCTTGAGGGAGTAGCGTTAACCTCATCCATAGCGGAACTCGCAAGGCGCGCGAGCCAGACAAAGCTGAAAAAAGCTCAAGCTACAGTTCCGTTTGAACCCAGTCTTACGATTGTCGGGCTGTGAACTGCGGCAAGGCGTCATTTAGTGCGCTTCTGCCACATCTCCGGAGTTTGGCTATCGCCTCGGACGGATTTTACATCCGATGGAGGCATTGACGAATTTGGGAGAGTAGGAATCAATCCTCAACTATTCTCTTCGAATGGGGTATAATTCATGAGCGCTTTTGTCGAATACTCTAAGGAAGGAGAGGCGGCTTCGCGACCGTGGATCAAGTCAGATAATGGCCACGATATCGTCTTAGAGAATGACGCTCGCAGCAAACTTTTTGCTGGCGAGACGTCTGTGGACGAACTTTCGCGGGAGGTATACTGCATCTTAGGATTGTCAATAGATGCAATCGACCTGACGGGTGTCATTCGCCGTCTCGAGGCTGCGGCGACCAACTCTTCACCTTTTCTTCTGTCAACCCCTAATCTTAATTACTTGATAAACGGTCAGGAGGATAGAGAATTTAGGCAGTCACTGCTTCTCAGCGATCTCTGCCCGGCGGACGGCATGCCTATTGTTTGGTTAGGGTGGCTCCTTGGGGTCCGGATTAATAGTAGAGTTGCTGGTTCTGATATTTTCGCTGCACTAAAAAGTCCGCGCAAGCTGGAGCGTCGCTTAAAACTGTTTCTTTTCGGCGGTGCCGAAGGTGTCGCCGCGGCGGCTGCGCGCGCGCTGAACGCCTCATCGAATGACGCCATATGCGTTGGATCCTATTATCCGGGCTTTTGCTCAGTAGAAGAGCTAAGCCAAGACGTGATAATTGATACGATTAATTCAAGTGGGGCAGATTTTCTAGTAGTGTCTTTGGGTGCAAAGAAAGGGCAAACTTGGCTGGCTCATAACCATCACAAGTTGAAAATTCCGATCCGCGCACATTTGGGCGCAACTCTTAACTTCGAGGCAGGTACCTTGAAGCGCGCGCCAATCATTATGCAAAAGCTAGGTTTCGAATGGCTCTGGCGCATCAAGGAGGAGCCTTATCTTTGGAGGCGTTATTGGCATGACGGAAGCGCCATGTTGCGCTTGCTGTACGTAAGGGTTTTGCCTGTTATTATCCACCGATTTTTAGCGGGGTTCATGCAATCGAATCTAACGATCTATATGGAAGTTCAACCTGGCGATCATGTCAAGTTGCGAATTTGCGGCGCGGCTACGAATCAGAATATCCCCGAAATAATTGAGTTCTTCAGGGCCGCAAGAGCTGCGGGAATACCCGTGGTGATTGACTTTTCTGATACGTCCACAATTGACGCACGCTTCCTGGGGCTGCTTCTGGTGTTTAGAAAGGTAGCCGTAGAAAGTAATTTGAAAGTGAACCTAACCGGCATGTCGTCAAAGTTGCAGAGGCTGTTCCGTCTGAATGGTGCAGATTTTCTGCTTGAACCCGATGTCTGGCCGGACGCTGGCGTAACGTTAAGCTTTCCAGCTAAGTCCGCAGCCTGATTGGGCACGCGGGCGAATCGACCTTGTTGTAGATTCCTGCGCTGGATGTCATATGGAGAATGGCGGCTGCGAGCGTCAGCCGCCGGCCCTCCCAGGTGGCGATTGTCTTGGGACGCATTCGATGCACCGGCTATCTTGGGGCTCCTTTACGGGCCCTGTCTCGCTGACTTCGGCCATGAAGTTGTCTGCGTCGATTGTGATGAGGCCAAGGTCCCACCGCTTCGGGACGGTCGCGCTTCAACTGTACTATATAAGCTTGTATAAGCTTGGCCGCAGCAAAGGCGGCCGCCGCCAACCAGACCGGGGGGTATTTGGCTTGGGGACCAGCCTCGAGGAGGCGGGTCGGGAGCAACGACGATTACCACAACAGTCGGCCCATCGACGAGGTAGGACCTGGGGGTTCAACGCGCGAACTCGGAAAAGAGCGGCGGCGCCTTTGGTCAAGCTCCGGTTGATTGCTAGGCGCTTCGTGCCCTGGTCCCGTTTCGAGTGGGGACCTCGGCATTTACCTCGTCACACAGGTCTGTTGCTCAATTGGCGGTGTCATGAGGCAAGAAACGTCGCGATTGTTACGATCGGGGTAAACAGCGTCGCGTTGGTCAACCCGCCGCCCAGTGCCCGCTGATAAAGTCTGTCGTATGTGCGGCGCCCGCGCCGGCGCTCCAAGAGAGGTGGGAATGCGCTAAGAGCCCGTCCGGGAAGTTAACGAATCGTTGGAATCGCTTATGATTCAAGGAAGGCGGCCCGAATCAGGGGGGTCGCCGATGTGGACCAACGAAAATCGCGCTCGCTACGACCGCAGTCTGCTGCGCTATCCGAGCGATCTGACCGACGCGGAATGGGCGCATGTCGGGCCGCTCATTCCGCCGGCCAAGCGCGGCGGCAACCGACGCCATGTCGATGAGCGCGACGTCGTCAACGGCCTGATGTACGTCCTCAGCACCGGCTGCCAATGGCGCGCCGTGCCGAAGGATCTGCCGCCGCGTTCGACGCTTTACGATTACTTCGATCGCTGGAGTTGGGACGGCACGCTCGATCGCATCCACGACGCTCTCTACGTGAAGTGTCGCCAAGCCGCCGCTCGCGAGGCGAGCCCGACCGCCGCGATCATCGACAGCCAGAGCGTCAAGAGCGCGGAAAAAGGGGGGCCTGCATCGATCCGGCGGGTTATGACGCCGGCAAGAAGATCACGGGCAAAAAGCGCCACATCCTCGTCGATACGCAGGGCCTGTTGATGCATGCGATCGTCCACGCCGCCGACATCCAGGACCGCGACGGCGGCGCGGCGTTGATGGCGACCTTGTTCGGCGCCTTTCCGTTCCTGACCAGGCTCTTTGCCGACGGCGGTTATCGGGGGTCACAATTTCAGAGCGCAATCGGGCGAACTCTGGCGCGCGTCATGGTCGAGATCGTCAAGCGGTCGGATCAGGCCAAGGCCTTCGTCGTCCTGCCCAAGCGCGCTCGCCTTCCTCCGCCTCGCCTCCATCCGCCTCATGCTGCGAAAACTATGCAATCCCACATAATGTTTCCGGACAGACTCTAAGATTGGTGGTTCTTCAATGCGCCCCCGGACGCAACGATGACGTCGCTCCGCCCCCAAATAGCCTATCTCCGGCAGCAGTGTGAACTTGCTCACGGGTGTGATATGGAGGTCCCCCGAAGCCTGAGGTGCGTATGCTAGACGTCAACAAGGGTCAAGTTGTGCTGCCCAGCGGTTTAGCCCCGGCCGCTGCAGACGAGGCTTCCGTCGGGGAAATGCTCGCGTACGCGATTGCCGTTGCACGACGGCAAGTACTTGTCGTCCTTCTTTTTGCAAGTCTTGGCACGGGGCTTGGCGCAGTTGCCTTCCTCAAAGCCATTCCAACCTATACGGCTACGGCGACGCTACTGATCGATACCCGGAAAATCGAAATCTTGCGGGAGCCCGCCGTTTCAGGCGAAATGCCCATAGGAGCCCTGGGCGCAATGGAAAGCCAAGTAGAGGTATTGAAGTCTGATGAAGTCGCGCTTGCGGTGGTCAAAAAGCTACGACTCTCAGATGATCCAAGATTCATATCCGTGGGAAAGCCCGGGTTTGTCGCGAGGTTATTGCACAATTATCTTCCTGTGTTTTTTCCTGAACGACCTCTGCCCAGCGATGCGGAGCGAATGGAACAGGCGCTGAATGCGTTTTCTCGAAGGCTATCGGTCAACCGGGTCGGCAACACGTACGCGATTGAAATCGGCTTTAAATCGCAATACCCAGAGCTCGCCGCGCAAGTGGCGAATGGCATCGCCGAGGCGTACATCGATCGGCAGCGAACGTCCGAGAATGACGCAGCGCGCCAAGCAAGCGACTGGCTCGAAACGCGCATTCCAGAGTTACGCGCTAAGAGCGAGGCCGCGCAGAGGGCGGTTGTTGAATACAAGAGGGACAATAACATCGTCGAAACGGGTAATGGCAAATTGGTGAACGATGAGCAAATCAGTGATCTCAACACCAAATTGAACGTCGCGCGCGACAACTCGGTCAAGGCCAAGTCCAGGCTCGATCAGCTCAATGCAATCGGCGCCGCAGCCCTCCCGAACGCGGGCGTGAATGCGTCGATCGACAATGGCGATAAGAACGAGGTTTTAGACAAATTACGGGATCAGTACTTTGACGCGGCTTCCCGTGAGGCTGATCTTTCTGTAAAATTGGGGACCAACAATCCGAGTATCGTTAGCCTTCGCAAACAAAAAGCTCAGTTGCGTTCCGAGATATCTGATGAACTTGAACGGCTGAGAGAATCCGCCAAGATTGATTACGCGACCGCCGAGTTGCGTGCGGCCGAAATAGGGAAGGACTATGCCACGGCGGTTGCACAGTCGCAGGCGGCTAACCAGGCGCAGGTGAAGCTGCGGGAATTGGAGGCGTCTTCTCGAGCGTACCAAGACCTGTACAATACTTTCATAAATCGCTACAACGCTTCCCTTCAACAGGCGGCGTCGCCAGTCGCAGAGGCAAACGTCATTACGCGGGCAACGCCGCTTGTCCCAAGAGATTACAAGAAGACCTACAAGGTCGCTGTTCTGTTTCCGATCGCGGGACTGGCCTTAGGCCTGGGCGGAGCGCTGTTGCGAGAACTTCTGGCGGGCCGCGTCTTTCTGACGAGCAAATCAGTTCAATCGCGATTGCATATGGCCTGCGTTGGCGTCCTTTCGAAGGTCGAAGCCGGCAAAGGGCCGAGAAGTTCAAAACATGCACGGCGCGGCACGGCTCCAAGGACCCTTGTGCGCGGGGACAGGGGGATCAGTTGGACCGTCGTCGACTACCCATTCTCGCGGTTCTCGGAAGGCGTCCGGTCGATTAAGGTAGCGATCGACTTGGAGAACAGAGCGAGGTCGAGCAGTGTGATCGGGTTCACCTCCGCGGTCCCTAACGAAGGGAAATCGACCATTGCATTGGCTGTCGGACAACTCATTGCACGAAACGGCGCTCCGGTTATCGTCGTCGATTGCGACCTGAGAAATCCCTCTCTCACCCGATCAGTGGCCCCGGACGCGACCAGCGGGATCGCAGAATTAGTTGCAGGGGAAGTGCTGTTCGACGATGTTGTGTGGAAGGATGGTTCGACGCAATTGGCATTCCTACCGGCGATCCCGCACTCTGGACCTCCCGACCCGTCGTCCATTCTCGCCTCCACTGAATTGAAACGGACTTTTGATGAATTACGAAATCGATATGAGTTTATAATAGTGGATCTGTCTCCGCTTGCACCCGTGATAGATGTTTGTGCGACGACTGAACTAATAAACTCCTATGTGCTTATCATTGAATGGGGACGTACAAATATCGATATTGTGCAGCACGCCCTTCGCGCGGCGCCGGGCGTTCGCGAATCTATACTTGGTGCGGCTCTGAATAAAGCCGATGTAAAGCAGCTAGCGAAATATGATCCATACTTAACAAGTTATTACTTCCAAAAAGGCGATCAGCAGCATGGGTAGAATGCAGCACGGGTAGAACTCGCCTTTTGCTTGCTGGCGCACATGAGCCGAAGCGAAGCGGTGCAGTTTCGCATGTTCTTGGCGCCCCGGCTGGCCGATAGCCGTTCATGTGAATATAAGTCACCCGAGGTGGGAGTGTGGGAGTGCAAGTATCACGTCGTTTTCATTCCGAAGTTTCGTCGCAAGGTTCAGTACAGCGAGCTGCGCACACGCCGGGGAGGTGTTCGGCAAGCTTAATGGAACACTGAGAGAGCCGGGTCGGGGAGGGGCGCCGTCCAGACATGCCCGACCGCGTCCACCATGACGCTGTCAATTCCACCCACGAGAGTAACAATCCCCCCGCAAAGCCGGGCTGTCAGGATCTGAGCCGCTCAAAGCGGCTAATGGGGACGCGCGAGGGTCCCCATTTTACTGGGCCGCTTGAAGGAGGCAGGTCGGCGACGGAGGTTCAGTTGGTGTTTAGTGGCGTGAAAGGCAGCGTGTCGACAGTTGGATGGGCGTCATGTTCGCGAGAGTAGATCCGGCCCCCAATGATTTGACCGTAGTTCGCGACAGCGATCCTTCCGAAACGGCTGAGTGGCTGGACGCGCTAGAGTCCGTGTTTCACACGGCAGGAGTGGAGCGCGCTGAGTTCATCCTGGCTGCGCTTGACCGAAAGGCGAACGATCTCGGCATCGTTCCCGACGGGCTGCTCTTCGCGCCTTACCGAAACACGATCCCACTCGAAAAACAGAGCGCGTTCCCCGGCGATCTCAATATTGAGACGCGGATCACTGCGATCATTCGCTGGAATGCGCTGGCCATGGTCGTGCGCGCCAACAGGGCGCTTGGCGAGCTCGGCGGTCATGTCGCAAGCTACGCCTCTGTCGCCGAGATTTTCGAGGTCGGCTTCAATCATTTTTTCCGCGCAACGACCGACGAATGCGGTGGCGACGTCGTCTTTTTCCAACCTCACTCAGCCCCGGGCGTCTACGCTCGTGCCTTCCTCGAGGGGAGGCTCACCGAGGAGCAGTTGAAGCGCTACCGGCAGGAGATCCAAAGCCCCGGCCTCTCCTCTTATCCCCATCCGTGGTTGATGCCCGACTTCTGGCAGGTTCCCACGGGATCTATGGGCATCGGCCCGATAAGTGCGATCTACCAAGCGCGCTTCATGCGCTACCTGCGCGACCGCGGTCTTCTTAACACGGATGGATGGCGCGTCTGGGGGGTCTTCGGCGACGGCGAGATGGACGAGCCGGAATCAATCGCGGCCCTGTCATTGGCCGTACGCGAGAAACTCGACAACCTGACCTTCATCATCAATTGCAATCTCCAGAGACTTGACGGGCCGGTACGTGGCAATGGCCAAATTATACAAGAACTGGAGATGACCTTTCGTGGAGCCGATTGGAACGTCATCAAGGTTCTCTGGGGCTCGGAATGGGACGCCATCTTCGCCCGAGACGCCAACAATGCGCTGCTGCGCCGCTTCGCCGCGACCGTCGATGGCAAGTACCAGACACTTGGCGCCAGGGACGGCGCCTACAATCTCGCGCATTTCTTCGAGGAGGATCCCGAAGTCCGCGCGCTCGTTGCGCATATGTCGTCGCGGGATATTGATGCGCTAAAGCGGGGCGGCCACGATTTCAGGAAACTTTTTGCGGCCATGGAGGCGGCGAAATCGACCAAAGGACGACCTACCGTCATCCTTGCCAAGACGAAGAAAGGCTTTGGCATGGACGGTGCGGGAGAGTGCCGCATGACCGCTCACCAGGCAAAGAAACTCGATCTCGATGCACTCCTCGCCTACCGCGATCGCTTCGGTTTGCCGCTCAGTGATGAGCAGGTTGAGAATCTCGAATTCTACCGACCCGCAGATGATAGCGCAGAACTCGCCTATCTCCGCGGCCGGCGCCAAGCGCTGGGCGGTTACCTACCGGCCCGTCGGCGCGATGCGCGCCCGGTCGCCGCGCCCGCGCTCGAAAGCTATGCGGATTTTGCGCTCCACGCCGGCGGGAAGAAAATGTCGACGACCATGGCGGTTGTTCGCCTCATCAGTAATCTTCTCAAGGACAAGGAGCTTGGGCCACGCATCGTTCCGATCGTCGCGGACGAAGCTCGCACCTTCGGCATGGCGCACTTGTTCCGGCAGATCGGCATCTATTCGTCGGTAGGTCAGCTCTATGAGCCGGAAGACGCAGGATCAATGCTCCGTTACAAAGAGTCGAAGGACGGCCAGCTTCTTGAAGAGGGCATAACCGAAGCCGGCGCCATCTCCTCATGGGTCGCCGCCGCCACATCCTACAGCGTTCATGGCCTCGCAATGCTACCGATTTACATTTTCTACTCGATGTTCGGTTTCCAGCGCGTAGGCGACCTCATATGGGCCGCTGCGGACCAGCGAGCCCGCGGGTTCCTGATTGGCGCGACCGCCGGTCGAACGACCCTCGCCGGCGAAGGGCTCCAGCACCAGGATGGTTCAAGCCATTTGATAGCTGCGACTATTCCGAACTGCCGTGCTTATGATCCCGCCTTCGCATATGAAGCGGCAGTGATTCTCGATCGCGGTATCCGCTCAATGATGGAGGAGGGCAGGGACGAGTTCTATTACATTACCGCGATGAACGAGAGCTATGACCAACCTTCGATCCCGCTGAGTGCCGAGGCGGACATAATCAAGGGCCTCTACCTCTTCACGTCGCACGGGTCCAAGGAAGCTAATCCCCTGGTTCGCCTACTTGGTTCGGGCGCCATCTTTCCAGAAGTCGTCGAAGCCGCAAAGATGCTGGACGCCGAGTGGGACGTATCCTCCGAACTCTGGGTAGCGACCAGCTATTCAGAACTCGCTCGCGACGCGCGTGAAGCGGAACGCCGAAACCGGCTCAGCCCGCTGAAGGAACCGGTCGGCAGCCACTTGACCACCTGCCTGCCCGGCGTCGCGCCCATCATCGCGGCGTCAGACTATGTTCGCGCTTACCCGCAGATGATCGCCGCCTATGTGGACGCCCGGTTCATCGCGCTTGGAACCGACGGCTTCGGACGCAGCGACAGCCGGCGGGCGCTCCGCGCCTTTTTCGAGGTCGACCGGCGCTCTATCGTAATCGCAGCCCTTTCCTCGCTCGCGAGCGAGCGGCTAATTGCGCCAGAAGTCGTGGCTGACGCTATCGAACGTTACGGCGTGAATCCGTCAGCCCCACCGCCTTGGACTATCTGATATATGACTCGCTGTTAGCTCTGTGGGTCGTCGGCCGTGTGGGCCCTTGCGTGCGGCTTGCTGTGACGAATACCGGTACGGTCGGCCCAGGCCAATTCAGCTGGATCTGAGAACTTTCCAGCCTTGGCCTTACGACGTAAGAAGTTTGCGATGTTAGACCGATTGCTACCTGCCGACGTCGTCGCGGAAGAAGCGAACGATGGCAGCTTGGCCGAACCTCTATTGACGGAAGAAGCTACGCTGATGCATGGCGCATCGCCGGAACGGCTGCGCGAATTCACGATCGCAAGAAGTTGCGCACGCCGCGCGCTGGCCAAACTGGGGTTTCCGTCCCTGCCAATTCTGCGCGGTTCCTTTCGTGAACCCTTGTGGCCAGATAGCGTTGTCGGTAGCATCACGCACTCTCGAGGCTACTACGCGGTCGCTGTCGCCCGTCGAGAGCGCTTGATCTCGATTGGCATTGATGCCGAAGTAAACCAGCCGCTTCCTCGGGGCGTTCTCGAGATCATAGCTTGCGATGAAGAAGTCGACCGGCTCAATAGCCAGCATTGTCAAAGCGTCTGTTGGGAGCGGGCGCTGTTCAGCGCAAAAGAGAGTGTTTTCAAGGCGTGGTTCCCTATCACCGGCCGTTGGCTCGGATTTGAGGACGTGACGGTCAATTTCGAATCCGAGAACAACCGATTTAGGGCACGCTTCCTTGCTGAAAAACCTATTGTTGACGGGCGCCTGATGGCGTCCTTCGATGGCAAGATCATTGTTCAGGCCGGATTGATCATAACCGCTGTGTTGGTCGAGCGATGGTCATGATTCGTTTCGGCTCCGGGCGGGCGCGCTGACGCTCAGCCCTTGTTGGGTAAGTCCAAAAAGCAACGTTAAACTAAACTCATGGTCAGAGATAAAGACAAAGACTGGGTGATTAGCTCGGGAAAATCACGTCGATCGGCATCCGAGAACAATAGCGCTACCTCGAGCCACCTCCCTGCATCCCACGCGTTGGTCGAGGGCTAATTTGCTTAAGCATATCGACTTTCTGGAGGTCACGCCCGCCTCGGGCGTGCATCGGAAATAAGTTCACTGTCGGCCATCCTGTGACTACGGCTCCACGGCGGCAGAGAAACGATATGCATCTCGCAAGGGAAGTTTTGAATTGGGCTCGGGTTGGCCGCAAGGCCGCAAGTTGGTGATGATATTGAAGTCTTGACGAAAATGTTACATCGTGGTTGGTTGCATTGGCGGCGGTCATTCGGCTCATCATAGGGGATGTCATGAAATCGTCACTGCCTGCTGGCCTTTCTGCGGATTCCGTGGCCGAACGCAAACGTCGCAACTGACGTTGAGCAGAGCTCGGCGCGATTTTTTTGGCGTCAGTTGAGCCAAGAGGTTGTCTACCGGATGTCAGAATTTGTGTCGCCAGGCTTCCATCTGTCTGCGCTTTTGCTCCCTCTCGCTAATGTGGGGAAATAATCGCGTCACGCCCTAAACGGAGGTCAACGAAAGACGTTCCGTGGACAACTCATTCCTGTCGCGGAGAAACCGGGATGCTTCATACAGTCTTGAAAGGCGAAACCGATACGGTTCGCAATCTCATTGACCAAATGGCTTCGGCTCAGCCGGAAGTCGCTTTTTTGATCAGCCCGGAGACGGGACTCGCGTTGACCTTCGAGGAGTTCCGCGAGCAGGCGAGGCGTTTGTGCGGGCGGTGTCGGCAAATGGGCTTGCAGCCTGGTGACAAAATCGCCTTCCTGATGGATAATGGGCTGTTCACCGCGCAGCTTCTTCTAGGAACGATGTACGGGGGCTTTGTATCGGTCCCGCTAAACGTGCGCGCCGGCGTGGCTCAACTCTCGTACATGCTCGGCCATTGTGACGCCAAGGTCGTATTCGCGGGCGGCCAATATGCCGCGCTCATCAGGCAAGTGATGAAAGAAATTGAACGGCCGGTTGACGTGGTGTCCGCCGATATCGACAGTTTCTACGAAGAGAACGGCCCGTCATGCGTAATCGACGAGTTCCCCTCGCTCGGTGCTGAGGACGCCGCTCTGATTATGTACAGCTCCGGAACCACAGGGCAACCGAAAGGAGCCGTCCATACGCATAGGTCTATTCTCGCCCATGGAAAAAACTCCATTCTTTCACATAAGCTCACAGCAGCGGATCGATCTCTTCTTGTACTCCCCCTTTATCACATCAACGCCGAATGCGTGACTTTGATTCCGGCCCTCATGAGCGGAGGTTCGGTGGTCATACCGCATGGATTTATTGTAAGCGAGTTTTGGAACTGGCTGGACGACCACCGCTGCACCTGGTCGGCCTTGGTGCCGACAATTATCTCGCAGCTCCTTGATTGGAAGGACCCACAGGCAGAAAGTAGGGCGGCCGCCTTCGGGCGCATTCGTTTTTTGCGCACTTCGTCGGCTCCGCTGTCGCCGTCGTTGCATCGCGAATTCCTCGACAAGTTCAAGTTGCCGCTCATTCAGGCGATGGGGTCGTCGGAAGCGGGCAATGTCTTCTCAAATCCTGTGCCGCCCGGCACAAATAAGATTGGATCGCCGGGCCTCCCATGGGGCTTTGAGGCGAAGATCGTCGGTCGCGAGGGAGAGGAATTGCCCCCCGGCGAGGCGGGTGAGGTTCTGATCCGCGGCGACGGAATGATGCGGGGCTATTACAAGGACCCGGCCGGAACGGCGGCGGCGCTGGACGCTGAAGGGTGGCTGCACACCGGCGATCTCGCTCATCAGGATGAGGATGGCTACTTCTTCGTCGTTGGCCGCTCGAAGGAATTGATCATCAAAGGCGGAATGAACATCGCTCCCAAGCAGATCGATGAAATTCTGGAATCACATCCGGCGGTTTTGGAGGCTGCCGCGGTGGGCGTTCCCGATCGCTATGTCGGCGAGGATGTTGTCGCGTTCGCTGTTTTGCGGGATGGAATGAAGTGCGACGAAGGGGAACTGCTCAGTTTCTGCGAGAGCCGTCTCGGCCACTTCAAGACGCCAAGTCGCATCCATTTTGTTCGCGATTTGCCGAAGGGGCCTTCGGGCAAGGTCCAACGGCTAAAGCTGCAGGAGGAGGCGGCGGAACGCTCCGTTTCCTTCATCGCGGCCACGGGAACGATCGATAGGCTGGCTTCTTCCGTGGCCACGGCGACGACGTGACGTGCGTCGACGCCGATCGAACAAATCATCGCGGAAACCTGGGCGACGCTGCTCAAGCAGCCGCAGGTGGACCCGCACGCCAACTTTTTCTCGTTAGGCGGCCACTCGCTGCTGGCCATTCAATGTCTGTCGCTGCTCCGCGAGAAGCTGCCAATTCGACTTTCATTGGCGGATTTCTTCGAGAACGCCACTGTCGCGGAACAGGCGACGCTGATCCGGAGTCGCTTACGTCCCGACAATCTTTCTTCCACGGACTCGACGGTTTCCTGGGAGCAAGAACTGTTGCAGAAGGCAGGGCCGCCGGCGGTCGACGAGACGATCCCGCCGCGCGACCGCTCGCTCCCATGTCCTCTCAGTCCCAACCAGCGACGAATCTGGTTTATGCAACAACTGATTGGTGACGCGCCCGTTTATAATGAAGCTGAGGCGGTACGGATTCGGGGAGAACTGAGCGTTGGCATACTAGAGAAGGCCCTGAACGCCATCGTCGCGCGTCGCGAAAATCTTCGAACCACAATAGAGGTCGTCGACGATGAGCCTTTCGCGGTTGCGCACGACAGCTGGCCGGTCCATTTCAAGCAAATTGACTTGAGTTCGCTTACGCCGCCACGGCGCGAAGCGGAAGTCGAGCGTTTGTTGATCGACGAGCCGCGGATTGGGTACCACCTCGAGGCACAGCCTGGAATCCGTGTGACTTTGCTTCGCCTTGGGCAGACGGATCATGTCATGATCCTGATGATGCATCACATCGTTTGCGACTGGGCTTCGATAGGTAATTTTTGGCGAGATTTGTCGGCTTTCTATCGTGCCGGTTGCCGCGGCGAGCGCGCTTGAGTTGCCCGCCTTGCCGATTCAGCACGGCGATTACGCCGTATGGCAGCGGCAACTGTTAACTCGCGGCGAATTTGCTCAAGACTTGGAATATTGGGCGGAAAATCTGCGAGGCGCCCCCGCGCTGCTCGATCTTCCGACGGATCGGCCCCGTCCTGCTGTTTTTTCCTATCGGGGCGCAAAGCGACGCTTCCAAATCCCGCGCGAACTGACGCTTGCTTTGCGAGGTTGCAGTCGGAGAGAAGGGGTCAGTCTATTTACTGTCTTTGCCGCTGCAACGGATACTCTGCTCTATCGCTACAGCGGCCAGGAGGACATCCTTCTTGGAATTCCGCTGGCTGATCGGGACCGTCCAGAACTGCAATTCGTGGTCGGATTTCTTTTGCACACTCATGTACTGCGAACGCGGCTTTCCGGAGACTTGAGCTTTCGCGAACTGTTGCTTCGGGTGCAAAAGGGCGTGCTTGATCTTTATGCCCATCGCTCTCCGCCCTTTGACGAAGTGGTGAGCAAAGTTCAGCCCGAGCGCGCCTTGAGTCACTCCCCCCTCTTCCAGGTTATGCTTAACTGGCGTGATGGCGATCAGCAACTCTCGTTCATCGGGCTGGACGGGCTGGAGGTTGAAGAATCGGTCTTGGCCGAGAGCAGAACCGCGAAGTTTGACCTCACGCTGATGTTGACCGACGGTGGCGACAACATAGATCTGGAAGTTGAATATAGCACAGATCTGTTTGACGAAGGCCGCATTGAGCGCATGGCCGGGCATTTCCGCACGCTGCTCGAAGCCGCTGCTGCAAATCCAGGTCAGCAATTGTCAAAATTGCCGCTGCTGACCGACGCCGAGCGTCAGCAACTGGTTGTTGAGTCGAACCGGACAGAGGCCCCGTATCCCAAAGACCGGTGCCTGCACCAACTTTTTGAGGAGCAGGTCGAGCGTGCGCCGGACGCGATCGCGGTCGTATTCGAAGACAAGCAGCTATCCTATCGGCAGCTCAATGAGCGCGCCAACCAGTTGGCCCACCATCTGCAAAGGCTGGGCGTCGGTCCGGACAGGCTGGTGGCGCTCTGTCTAGACCGGTCGTTGGAGATGGTGGTCGGGCTGCTGGGCATCCTCAAAGCCGGCGGCGCATATGTGCCATTGGATCCCATCTACCCGAGTGAACGACTGGCTTTCATGCTCCGTGACTCGGGCGCGCTTCTGCTTCTGACCAATCAACGCTTGCGCGAGCAATTAGAGGTTGGAAACCTCGCCGTCAGCATGCTTTGTTTGGACGCGGATTGGGGAACGATCGTTAAATCGCAGAGCCAGAATCCCAGAGTCTCGCGTGGGGCCCGAGAATCTCGCCTATGTGATCTACACCTCCGGTTCGACTGGAGAACCCAAGGGCGTTGAGATCAGACACCGAAATGTGGCAAACGTTCTGTGCGCGATGGCGAGAGAGCCAGGTGTCACGCCTGGCGACAAGCTGCTGGCCGTGACGACCATAAGCTTCGACATTGCCGCTTTGGAGCTGTTCCTTCCGCTCGTCGCCGGCGGACAAGTTGAGGTGGCGCCGGCGTCGGAACTGGTTGACGGTTTCGCCCTGCGCACGAGGCTAGAGCTGTCGGGCGCCACCATAATGCAGGCGACGCCTGTGACGTGGGCGATGCTGATCGAGGCGGGCTGGCGTGGCAATCGCGAACTACGGGTGTTGTGCGGGGGCGAGGCCGTAACGCCCGCGCTCGCCGACGGATTGGCGCTACGCGCGAAGGAGGTCTGGAACGTCTATGGCCCCACCGAGACGACGATTTGGTCGTCCCTCGATCGCATCCGGACAGGCCAGCCAATCACGATCGGCCGCCCGATCGCCAATACGCAATTCTATGTCGTGGACAAATCGGGTCATCCCGTTCCGATCGGCGTGCCGGGCGAGTTGCTGGTCGGCGGAGATGGGCTGGCGCGCGGTTACTTCCGTCGGCCGGAGCTAACGGCGCAGAAGTTCATCGCCGACCCGTTCAGCCGCGAGCCGGAAGCGCGGCTTTACAGGACCGGGGACCTCGTGCGCCGCTTGGCTAGCGGGGCCATCGAGTTTTTGGGACGTCTGGATCACCAAGTGAAAATTCGCGGTTTCCGCATCGAGTTAGGGGAAATTGAAACGGCCTTGGCCGCTCACCCGGCGGTGCGCGAGGCGGCGCTGCTGGCGCGCGAGGATGACCCCGGCATGAAGCGATTGGTCGCCTACCTTGCCGTCAAAGAGGGAGAACCACCAACGGATTCGGAGCTGCGGGGCCTGCTTCGAGCGAAACTGCCTGAATACATGATCCCTTCGGCGTTCGTCATTCTGGACCGCTTGCCCTTGACGCCGAACGGCAAAGTCGATCGCAAAGGCCTGCCGAGGCCGGACCTCCAATCGTTGAATCCGGCCGAACTCATTCCGCCAAGTACCGAGACGGAGAAGGCTCTCGCGGACATCTGGGGCAAAGCTCTTGGAGTTCAAAGCCTGGGGCTTCAGGACAACTTCTTCGAGCTGGGCGGGTATTCGCTTCTCGCGGTTCGTGTAATTGGCGAAATCAACAAAACACTGAAGGCGCATCTGAATGTTCCTATGTTTTTCCGAAACCCAACTATCGGAGAACTGGCAAGGGCTCTCGAGCAGAGGCACAGCGTTGGACCCGGACCCCGGTTGGTACAACTGCAACCGGGGAACCAAGGGTTGCCAATGTATATTATCGGGGCGGCCCCAGGAGTATGTCGGGCAGTGGAGTTGCTCGGTAACGATCGCGCGGTGTTTGCGATCGATGTAACACTTCCGGAAGAATGGCAACATCCGGTTTCAGCGGCGGATCGGGCACAACCGACTGTGGAACAACTCGGTGCCCAGTGTGGCGATTTGATAAGAGCGCATGCTGGATCGTCGCCCTGCGTGGTTGCAGGATATTCCTTTGGAGGCAAGATAGCATTCGAAACAGCCCATGCGCTGAACCGTGCAGGAGGCAATATTGCGTTCGTCCTTCTCCTTGACTCGCACGCCTTCAGCGTGATTGGAGGTGCTCGTGGGGCGGCAAAGCGAGGTTTGCTGTGGATCTGGAGCGGCGCTGGGTTTCCAACAGCTAACGGCGTACCATCAAGGAACGGGTTGCGTGCAACGCTCAAGTATTTGTGGCCGCTGTTCCAATGGTTACTGGTGCGGATCTATGCCAAAATGAAAAGACGCGGGACTCGGCCTACGGCCTATTTCGATAAAGACGGCGTGCCGATCGATCATCAGGCATTCCTCAGTTCGGTTCGGTTCGGTGAGAGGACGTTTCTTCCGAATTCGCTCGATTCCCGGGGCGTGCTTATTCGCGCGAATTCTCCGGGCGAGGAGCTGCTGCCTGGCTACGATTTTACCAACGGATGGCACGGCCTTTTCTCCCGGGGCCTTGAGATCGTTCAAGCTACTGGAGATCATGGGTCCATGGTGGGCGACGAAAATGTCGCCTCGTTGGCGCGGCAGATCAACGAGGTACTCGATCGGTAGACCGAAGGTTCAGGGGCAGAGCGCATCCCAAACAAATCTCTATTAGAACCTGTCAGTTGACGCGCCGCGCCGCCAGCGCGGGTGTCGCTCCTTCCGACAGCAATGCGTCAAAATACGAGATTGTCTTCACCAACCCCTCGCGCAGCTGAGTTTTCGGCTCCCACCCCAGGATGGCTTTCGCCTTGGTTATATCCGGCTTGCGTTGCCTAGGATCGTCAGAGGGGAGAGGCTGGAAGTTGAGCTTGGATTTAGCCGCCGTTATTTCGATGACGAGTTCGGCAAGCTCTCGGATGGTGAACTCCCGCGGATTACCGATATTGATCGGGCCCGTCACTTCAGGAGGGCTGCTCATCATTCGAAGCATCGCCTCGATCAGATCATCGACGTAACAGAAGGAGCGGGTCTGACTTCCGTCGCCATAAATCGTTATGTCACGGCCGGTCAGGGCTTGCACGATGAAATTCGAGACCACGCGTCCATCGTTAGGATGCATGCGCGGGCCATACGTGTTGAAGATCCGGACGACCTTGATTGGCAAATTATGCTGCCGACGGTAGTCGAAGAACAGCGTTTCCGCGCACCTCTTTCCCTCATCGTAGCAGGATCGCACGCCGATTGTGTTGACGTTGCCCCAATATTCTTCCGTTTGCGGATGCACGGTGGGATCGCCGTAGACCTCTGAAGTCGACGCCTGGAGCACTTTGATCTTCAGACGCTTGGCGAGGCCGAGCATGTTGATTGCGCCAATGACGCTCGTCTTTGTAGTCTGGACGGGGTCGAATTGGTAGTGGACCGGCGAAGCGGGGCAAGCGAGATTGAATATCTTGTCAACCTCTACGTAGAGAGGAAACGTCACATCGTGGCGGAGCAGCTCCATGCGGCGATTATCGAGCAGATGCTCCACGTTGTGCCGGGTGCTGGAGAAGAAGTTGTCGACACAGAGAACTTCATCACCTCGCTCTAGGATTCGCTCGCAGAGATGAGAGCCCAAGAAACCTGCGCCCCCACTAACAAGTACGCGCTTTGCGATCGCGATCGTCATTTTACCGCACTCCAAACCAAATCAGCGCCACACATAATTCGATAATAGAGGTGCGCGAATAGAATGCCAAAAACAAAGGCCCCTTTTTTCGATCAGGAACGGTGTCGAGGATCCGCGCTGGCGTCAAGGCAGAAAATTCAACTATCCCGCTGTCCATAGGCCCGCTCGCGAGATCTTCGCCGGGTTTCCCAGAACCACTGCGTTTTCCGGAACGTCAAAGAGCACGAGGGACAATGGCCCGATCTTTGCGCCCGAAGCAATATGGATGGGACCTATTGCTACCGCACCAAAGCCGAACTCCACGTCATCGCCGATGGTCGGTACTCCGCCATCCTCGTTCCGAACACCGATTGAGATGCCGGGTCGCAGCGTGCAATTCCGCCCAATAATTACATTGGAATGGATGAATATATTACCGAAATGGTAGATCCTAAGTCCTGGACCTATCTGTGCATCTAGCGGGAGACTAATGCCAGTGAGTGTTTCGACGAGACGAAATATAGCCCAGTAAAAATAAAGCTGAAGACTTCGAAATAAACCAGATTTTCGCTTGACCAGTCTTCTACCAAAGCGATATACCCAAATCGCCCAAATAGATTGCTCTCTGAGGAAAGGCCTCTTGGGGTAACGCTGAAGGTCAGCCTGAAAGTCAGCGTCACGCGTCATCGGATACAGCGCTCATGTCTTTGTGGCTGGACTTCAGCCGATTACATTATTGCTCGACTGGGATCTTAGCGCAATAGCCAAGTCAAAACCGATTGGTCCGCGATGAAAAAGAAGCTGGGCCGCCCTCATACTGGTGGGTGAGTGACGCGCTTCGTCGTCTTCGTGTTCCCGAATCACAAGGAGAGCCCTCGCCACAGTCAGGCCGAAACTCCACTTGCCCTTTTGTCCGGATAAGAGGGTCCCGCCCCGACTATCTTCCCCGGGTTTCCTACAACGCGGGCGTTTTCTGGTACATCGAAAGTAACGAGAGTCAAGGGCCCAATTTTCGCGCCCGAGCCAATGTGGATAGGACCAACTGCAATAGCGCCGACGCCAAACTCCACGTTATCGCCAATGGTGGGGACGCCGCCATTTTCGCTACGATTTCCGATCGTTACGCCCTGACGGAGCGTGCAATTTCGTCCGATGACTACGTCGGAATGAATGAATATATTGCCAAAATGATAAATCCTCAGCCCCGGGCCTATCTGCGTGTGTAATGGAAGACTAATACCGGTGATGGTCTCGACGGAGCGAAACATAGCCCAGAAAATATAGAGTAGCAGACTGCGCAACAGACCTGGTTTTCGCTTGAGCACTCGCCGTCCGAAACGATATACCCAAATCGCCCAAATGGACTGCTCTCTCCGAAAGGGCCTCGGGGGGTACCTCTCAAGATCAGCCCGCAATTCAATATCGTGCGTCATTGGATCAACAGGATGCTTCGTTGCGGCCGGAATTTCAAACGATTCTGTTATCACTTGTTTGTGACATTGGTGGGCACGCGCCCCGCACCCGAGGGCGTCGGCGCGAAGGCGATCACGCACGAGACGGGCAAATTCAAGACCTGCGTCTGGCTATGGCGGAAGCGTCTTGCGTCCGGGAGGTTCGGACGCCTTCTGCGCGACAAGACGCGACGCTCTCGAATTGCAAAACTGCATTCCGCGATCGAGGAACGTGTCGTCGTCCTGACGATGGAGGCGCCGCTGGCGAGACCAGCCATTGGACCGGCACAGTCATGGCCGAATCGGCTGGCGTCAGGGTCAGTTGGTCGGGCTCGTGTCGAGCCGCCGCACATGTCGCCGTCTTTTTGGAACCGTGATCGGGCGAAACATGTGGCACATTGCCCCAGGAGTTCATTCGCATCCTCAATGCGATCGAACGCGAGGTTCCGGCCGGAAAGACCGTCCGTGCGATCCTCGACAATTACGCGGCTCACAAGCATCCCGCCATGGGGAACGGCTCGCCGGAGCGATGCGGCGGGGGCGACCGGCTTTCTCCCGTTATGCGGAAACCCACAGCCGCTGCGAAGCGCGAGAAATGACGTTGTGCTGTCGGCGCCCTGCGCATATGAGTTCGTCATAATCGAAGGCGGTCGTACCTAATGACACTGGAAGACATAGGAGTAGTTGTTATCGGCCGCAATGAAGGCGAGCGCCTAGTTAGGTGCCTCACTTCTGTTAAGGCCTGCGCGAAGATTCTTGTGTACGTCAACTCCGGATCCACCGATGGAAGCGTCGACGCGGCAGCGGAGATTGGAGCTTGCGTCGTAAGACTAGATATGACGCGGCCATTTACCGCGGCCCGGGCTCGAAACGAAGGGTACTCCGCACTAAAGTCGCTGTCGCCCGATGTCGGCTTCGTCCAATTTATTGATGGTGATTGCAGCCTGGCTCCGGGCTGGCTCGAGACGGCGCGTTCGTTCATCGGAGGACACAACGATATCGCCGTTGTATGCGGCCGCCGACGAGAGCGTCATCCCGAGGCGTCAATCTATAATTACTTCTGCGACTTAGAATGGGACACGCCGACCGGTGAGACCCTGGCCTGCGGGGGAGACGCGCTTATGCGGGCTGAGCCGTTCGAGACTGTGGGCGGGTTCCGGTCGGAGTTGGTTGCAGGAGAAGAGCCGGAGCTCTGCCTTCGACTGCGAGCAAATGGATGGAAAATTTGGCGCCTCCACGAGGAGATGACCGAGCACGATGCGTCGATGACGCGGTTTCAGCAGTGGTGGACGCGCACCGTCAGAAGCGGCTACGGAATTGCCGATGTTTCATGGTTGTATAGAAATTCAACTGTTGGCCTTTGGAGAGCAGAGACGTTACGGGCGTTTCTCTGGGGCGGGCTTTTGCCAGTAAGCATAGGCCTTGCCACGTTGCGCTATCCCGCAGCTTTACTGGTCGGGTCCGCGTACTTTCTTCAAATCTTTAGAATTGCCCTCAGGGAAAGACCGATCTCTCGTCGGCCGTGGTTGCGCGCGCTTTTCCTAACTCTCGCGAGGTTCGCCGAATTTCAAGGGATTTTGATGTTTTTGTTTCGCAAACGGCAGCAAGGCGCGGCGACATTGATTGAGTACAAATGAGTATGCGCAGGCCGTCCCGGCGCCGACGAACCTTTTCTCTCGTTCCCAGACCGCAACTTCGGTCGGCCTCGCCCTACGTACGTACCTACCGACACCCGACAATCCACGCCGGCCCGGCCCCCCACTCTCGGTCGCGCCGTGTTCAGACCACCTGAGGCGATGCATTGAGCCTTCGACTGGCATATATGACAGGGCAGTTCCCGCGGCTGACAGACACATTCATACAACGCGAGGTGTCTGCGCTGAGAAAGCTAGGAAATCACGTACAGACATTTTCCGTACGTCGACCTCCTTACGCGGAGGCCTCCGATGCTGAGTTGTCGGAATCGCGACGCACCACAATCTATTTGTTGCCACCCCGAGGGTTGGTTGGCGCGCATGTAGCGCAATTCTTGTCGTCGCCGCGCAGATATATTTCGGCGCTTATGGTCGCGTATAAGTTTTGCTCTCCCGGGATTAGGGGACTTTTACGGCAAGGAGCCTATTTTGCCGAGGCTGCCATTCTGGCGCAGCAAATGTCAAAGCACTCGCTTTTCCATCTTCATAATCACTTTGCCGACTCGAGCTGTTCTGTCGCTGCCATCGCGGCGGAGATGGGAGGATTCACGTTTAGCTTTACAATCCACGGGCCAGCAGAATTTTATGCGACTAATCTTTGGTGGATCGGTGAAAAAACTAGACGCGCTCTATTTGTTAATTGTATTAGTTATTTCTGTCGCAGTCAGGTAATGATGCTATCAGATCCGGAGGACTGGGAAAAATTAAGAGTTATACACTGCGGTGTAGATTTAAGTTCTTTTGAAGTTAAGCGACACGAAGGGCAGGCGAGGCGGCTGTTATTCGTTGGCCGGTTGGTTCCTGCTAAAGGTGTACTTTTTCTACTCGAAACAATTGCGAGGATCGAGGACGCAATACTTGATGTTGCGGGCGATGGTCCCCAGCGGAATTTCTTGGAGGCGAAAGTGGCGTCGCTTGGAATTGGTCAAAGAGTACGCTTTCTCGGTTATCAGTCTCAGGCCCAGGTGAGCGAGCTGCTTCGCCACGCGGATGTTTTTGTGATGGCAAGCTTTGCGGAGGGTTTGCCAGTCGTTCTCATGGAAGCCATGGCGGCAGGTGTGCCCGTTGTTGCGACAAGGATCGCTGGGATTCCGGAATTGGTGGATGACGGGCAAAATGGGTTTCTTGTTCCGCCTGGCGAGCCGGTCGTCGCCTCGACTGCAGTCCATCAACTGCTCCAAGACGCGGAACTGCGAAATCGTTTCGCGATTGCCGGACGCGCGAAAGTCGAGCGAGAATTTAATCTCGACACCGAAGCAAGTTGGTTGGCGAAGATCTTAACAAGCGCTTTATCGGGTGCGAGCGAGAGGGTTCGTCCTGATTATTCTGTAGATATGTTACCGCAGCATCCAGGCGTACTCGAGCTCGACGCCCAGACAGCGAAGGGCGCCGATACGAGACGTCCTCTGCGGCAGGGCCATTCACCTGGTCGTCGTGTTTGACATTGGCAGCGTCATGTTACTCGACAACCCACGCGGTCACTTCGGAAGCCGTTCAAGGGCGAGGCGCGGCTGGATCGCTCTCTGACACTGCTGCGGTATGGACTGGATCGCACCCTCGCCGCAGATCATCACGGGTTCTCAACCCAACGTGCGCACGACTCCTCCTCGGACAGGTTGTGCATGTGTGCACGTGCTTGAGGATCGCAAGCCCCGCCATCCGCCGGGCCGGCAACGGCGGGTGGCCCCGGTCGGTGTGGACCGACGCGAACCGCTCCTCCACCAGTCGACGACAAAAAACGCATGCCCCATATCGACGATCTGATCGAGCCTCGCCGGGAAAGGATCGTTCTGTCCGCTGTCCCGCCGCTCCTTCGGCCGCATCGAATCACACTCCCACCAGCCAATAGCGGCAGAGAACCGCGGCCAGCGCCGTTCAATTTGCAAGGAATCAAGCCGCTTGACCGGCTCGCTTGGCCGATGAACACCGCTGAAAAGCAGCGCGATTGGGATACTTCACAGACGACTATCTCTTCCAAGACGACGCGGGTCTTCTTGTTGAACGTCCTGGGCAGTGACCTCGTCCGGGACGTGAACTGTGAGTTCGTCACATATTGTCGCTCGGCTTACTTCGCTCCATTGGCGCGATCCACGCATGTATGCCCAAGCCCAACCGTGAGACTGCAACTCTAGCTATTCTACGGCACAAGCAGCTAATCGGCTGGACGATAGCGCAGGATTTCCCACCAGGGATTGTACCGCCCCTTTCGCGCCTCAGACAGTGCAAGGAGAAACTGTTCTCCACAATGACCAAAATCTGTTGAGCACCTGGGGCAAGTTGAGACTAAGCGCGATTTGACCCGTCCGATGCTCTCCGTGAACCCGTGTCCGCATGTTGGGCACTTGACAGGCCAAGAGTCATCATCGTCGTACATACCGCTGCTGCCTCCCACGTAGCTAGGTAAAATAGTTTAGAGCGTTTTCAAAACAGCTTGTTGTTTCTCGCCAGTTTCGCCTATTGGACGTCGCCTCGCCATCCTCGCCAACTCGCAGGAAAGGAGCCGGCCGAAGCTGGGGCCCCTAATTCGCCGAAAAGTTGGCGCCCGAGTTGGCGCCCCCCTCCCAGTCGTGCACAGTAGCCTCACTCGCGTGACTCTTTTGTACCCAATAAGGTGACCCAGGGAGAACCTTTGGACAGAGTCGCCCGGCCTCACGAGGGTCATGTCCCGAGGGGTGGTGTAGCTCCCAAGGAGCTGGTGCCTCGCGGCGCGCGCCTTCCTCGTGGAAGCGAACTGGTTCGATTCGCAGGCACACGACCGACGAGGATTTGCCCAAGGAATTTGGCAGTGGTATTCGGTGCGGCACTTTATTGCTGGACAACTCCAAACAGACGAATAGGTAGGATAAAGAGCAATGAGAATTGCATTCGTATTGTCTGGGCTTCATCGTGTGGAGAGAGGTGCGGAGCGCGCGTTCATATCAGTCGCCGATGAATTGGCCAAATTGGGAGACACAGTCACTCTAATCGGATCGGGTCGCAAGACGAACAATGACCGTTATAAATTCTTACGTGCCGGCAGTATAAGGCGTGAGTACTTTGAGAGATTTCCTTCTTTGCCTACGCTCAGAGATGAATGTGGTTACGAAGAACTCACATTTACGCCTAGCCTAAGTCTGAAGTATAGGCCAACCTGTTACGATATAACGGTGACTTGTAGCTATCCGTTTACGAATTGGATCCTTCGCCGGCCTGTCCTGCATGGCTTCCGTCCACGACATATATTTGTTACCCAAAATGGTGACTTTCCAGCAACGGCAAGTCAATCCGGTGGCAGGAAATCAGAATACAGATTTTTTGGATGCGATGGACTCGTTTGCATAAATCCCGATTTCTTCGAACGAAACAAACACTATTGGAATTGCCGCCTTATTCCAAATGGCGTTGACTGTGATCGTTTTTGGCCTGGCGCGTCTCGGCGCGACGAGCTAGGCCTTCCACGCGAGCGATGTGTTGTACTGATGGTGAGCGCCCTGATTCCGAGCAAACGCGTTGAGATTGGTATTGAAGCGGTCAGTCGGATCCCGGATGCGCATCTGGTGGTTGCCGGAGATGGGCCTTTGCGGAACTCAATCGCGGCCGCGGCGTCAAGATCATTGCCCGGCAGGTTCACACAATTGACTATTCCATCGGGAAAAATCCCGATGCTGTACCAATCTGCAGACGTCTTCTTACATTGTTCATTAGATGAGTCTTTTGGAAATGTATTCGTTGAAGCAATGGCGTGCGGTTTGCCAATTGTTGCTCATGACACGCCGCGTGCGCGCTGGATTGTGGGAGATCACGAGAGTCTCGTTGACACAATTGATGCGACGGCCGTGGCCGAAGGGATACAACGTGCGCGTCAGTCCTATACTGCTGGACGACAGGAGCGAATTGAAAGAGCAAGTAAGTTCTCTTGGAGTAGTATTGCTAAAGAGTACCGACAATTTTTTGTTGATATCATCGATGGATCACATAATAATGCTAAACTTGCGCAACTTTGAACCGGATTAGGGATTTTTTGCGCACGAGCGGGAGCGCGTCAAGGAAGGTCTGCATCGGGGTCTTACCCGAAACACCACTCGAGGGCAGACCGGCAGGTACCTCTACCATCGTTCGCATCACGGACGGGGACTGCCGGAACCTCGGAGATTGACGGCGGACAGTCGCCCGAGAGGCCATCAGACAGACGCCGAGCGCGACCGCTTCCAGCGTCCGGCTCGAAGGATCGACCGTCGGCCAGTGAAGATCGTTCGTCTTGGCGTCGCGGCAGAATGGGCTGTTTAGCGCCGTCGGGGACAACAACGAATTGCGGCGCATGCGATGAGAATAGTGATTATCGGCGCGGGCTATGTCGGACTTGTTTCTGGAGCCTGTCTGGCTGATTTCGGACAGGAGGTCATCTGCGTCGACACCGATGTAGGCAAGATCGCGGCCCTCCAAGCGGGTCGGGTGCCGATCTACGAGCCAGGCCTTGGCGAATTGGTGGCGGCCAATCAAAGCGCACGGCGCCTCGCATTCACAACGAGCCTCAAGGATGCCGGACAAGGCGCCAAAGCGATCTTCATCGCGGTGGGAACGCCATCACTGGCGGAGGTCGGATCCGCCGGGCGGCCGAATAGTTTATACCAAGAACTCGCTGATCGGGACCGGTGTGCCAATTCGCGCATTCCAACAGACATCATCCGCCCGGGCTGATCGGGAATCGCATCCGTAAGTCGTAATCAGCGAATCTTGGTATTACACCTCGCGACGCAGTTCGGAGATGATCAAATACGGGGCCAACGTCTTCCTAGCGATGAAGGTGACGTTCATCAACGAAATCGCCGATCTTTGCGAGCGCCTTGACGCCGACGTGATGGACGTTTCGCTCGGCATCGGCCTGGACGACCGCATCGGAGCGAAGTTCCTCAACCCCGGGCCCGGTTTCGGCGGCTCGTGCTTTCCTAAAGACACCCTTGCCCTGACCAAGCTTGCCATCGAGGCGAAGGCGCCGATCCGGCTGGTAGAGACTCTGGTGGATGTCAACGACAAGCGCAAACTGGCGATGGCGGCGAAGGTCGTGAAGGCCTGCGGCGGTTCCATCGCCGGCAAGCGGATCGGCGTTCTGAGCTTAACGTACAAGCCGAAGACCGACGACATGCGGGACGCCCCGAGCCTCGTCATCATTCCGGAATTGCAGGTCGCCGGAGCCCGCATCGTCGCTTACGACCCGGAGGGCACCAAAATGGCGAGGACTATGCTGCCCGGAGTCGAGTTCGCTGACGATGCCTATAGTGCCCTTGAGGGTGCAAACGCGGGCGTCATCATCACCGAATGGGATGAGTTCCGGGCCCTCGATCTCGCGCGAGTCAAAGCCGCGCTCGCTACGCCGACCCTGATCGATATGCGGAACATCTATCCGATTAAGACAATGAAGGCCCTAGGCTTTCGATGTGTCAGCGTGGGGCGGGGGTACAACGGCGAGGGCTAGAGCGGCGGACTGTCATTTTGAAACTAGAGGAGGTCCTTGCACGATTTTTCCGCGGCAATGGTAGCACACCTCATTGAAGCCGGATTGAACGAAGCCGCCGCAGGCAAAGCTGTGTCCGGTTGGAAGCCATTTTAGCGGGCGAACAATTCACTTCCGAAGGAAGTGATTCCCGAAGCCGAAGCCGTATTCGCTTTAAAAGGTCGCCCATTGTTGCACGGGGCATCGGCGATCGCGCCCATCAGCGTGCGCGGGGTGTGCGCGACGAGCTTGGGCGGTCCGCTCGTCGCGGAGGTCGGCAAATCCATTCTGTTTCTCGGTTCGCGTTGCGCGGCGAACGCAGCGGCTGCAGCAGCAATCGGCAGGGAGCCGCGAACTCGACGGGAATCCGGAGAGCGGCGTCTGCGTCGTCACAGACCAGCGCGTCAGCCTCCGCGTCACGCGCCCCCGATGCGGTCGCGCCGGAGCCCCATCCCGGTGGACAAAGCACAATCCGACCCGCGCAACCGCCAGGGTCAATCAGCGCTGCGGCTGCTTTGGCCACGTCGCCCACGGAGAGCGCACCCGCGCGCCAATCGAGGCGTGGCGAGCAAGATTCCAGCGAAGGCTCGGAGGCACGCTCGAAACCGTCGAGCGGTAGCACATTGCTTCGCGTTGCAACGACTCAAACGCGGACTGCCGCGCCCTGATAAGACCCGCGAGGTTGGGCGCTTCAGGCAAGGGCTTCGTCATAGAGAGCGACGAACTCGCCGATTGTGCGGGGGAAGCGCGCGTCCGATGCCGATCCAAGCGGGTCGCGGCCGGTCAGGTCCTCGAGGCGCACTACAAGGATCGCGAAGCAAAGCGAGTCGAGCCCTGAATCATGGAGGATAAGGTCGTCGGTCAACGGCGCCAAGACTTTGCGCTGTTCTGCAGCGACAGTGCGAATTTCATCCAGAATGGTCGCCCTCAAGGACATGAACGTCGCCCGGTTACAGTAAGACTAAGATCGGCGTCCAGTGCTGCGCGCCGTAGAGGGCACGCTGCTCCGGAAGTTTGAGGCCAGTGTCGTCACGCGGCAAGGCGGGGCGCGGCTTCGACGAGGAGATCCCGAAAAGCTTTCCAGAGTGGAAGAATGCGATCATCCGCGACAAGATGCCGGCATAAGGAACCGTGCTCGCCGCTGTCCAAGCGAATGTGTTCGACCAGGAAATGACGAAATGCGCCAAGGGAAGGTTCATCCCAATCCGGAGCGGACAGCATCGCACGGAACACGGTCTCCAGCCCGCCGTCCTCATAGCTTGACAAGCTCATCGCCCTCGTAAGCGGGTGCATTCGATGAACCTCCTTAAGGTAGGACCGACCGAGGCTGTCCACCCGGTCTCGGGTAGTCTGATTGAGGCCTGACACGGCGACGACCCGCCGCATGAACTCATCATGATTTATTCTCTCACCCGCTTGGGCTATGCCTGGATAGGGAGATAGATTGTCGGTATCACATTCGCCCTCGCAAAGCTCAATGAGTTTCCGATCCGAGGGATAAAGTTCGCAGGCGATGTGAACCGCCTCCACGAATTGCACCGAGAAATAATAATAGGCGCGACAGGCCGCCATCAGTTCTTCGTGCGTGAGCGCCGACCAGTTGAGAGCGCCAATCTCACTTATAACAGTATGGTAGCGATCGATTGCATGAACTGTCATCTGTTCTGCCCCCAGCAAAGCTAAACAAAAACATCGCCCCAACTCGCCGCCGCTGCGAGCGGGGTCATTCCCTAACTGACCCGGCAAGTTTGGAGTCCCGCTTCACCCTAACGAATTGTAGTCCCGCTTCACTTCACCCTAACGAAACCGCCTGTTGACAAAGCTGACATAAGGGAAATCGGGTGTCAACTGTTTTCAACCTAGCGGTTGTGGTCCGACAAAACGGAGGTCGAAGCGTCAGCCTGATGCGAGTTGGTGCGACGCCCAGATCCGATCTCCGGCGCTCTTCCTCGTAGTCTCTACTCTAGAGGATGCACAGGATGATCGGCGATCCTGGGGAGAACGTCGGCGAGCCAAGCCTGCGGATCAATTTCGTTGAGCTTTGCTGTCCCAATAAGCGTGTACATCAAGGCCGCTCTTCCGGCCGAGCGCGAGGCCGCGCAAGGCGCGTTCGGCGGCGTTGTTGAGAGGCAGATGCGGCCGTCTTCGAGGAATCGGTCGAAGGATGGCCAACGCGTGAGCCTGTGGTCGATCGCCTTGGCGAAAGCGGCATCACGCGAGAGCTTGGCGCGCTCGGCGCGCGTCCAGCCTTCTAGACCCTACTTGAACAGTAAACCGGCCCTCGCGCTTGCAAGGCATTGATATCCTTGAGGGCGGTGAGGTATTTTCTCAAAATGTGGTGCCACGTTTGCACAGTTTTTGCGCTTGATATTTGGCGGCGAGTCGGATTCCGTGGTGCTCGATAGCGAGGGCCCATGTTCTTCCGCCTCAAGAAGTCCGGCGAACGCGGCTACGTGCAGATCGTCGAGAACACGCGCGACGGCGCCGCCGTCCGCCAGAGGGTGATCGCCAATCTGGGCCGTGCCGACGCGTTGGCCGCCTCCGGCGCGCTCGCTTCGCTGATCGCCTCGGGCGCCAAGCTCACCGATCAGGTTCTGCTGATCAATGCGCTCGATGAGGACGCCCAAGGCGAGCTGTCGGTCGCCGCCAAGCGGATCGGCGGGCCGATGCTGTTCGGCAGAGTTTGGGAGCGGCTCGGCGTCGCCGACGTCCTGGCCGGCTTGCTGAAGGAGCGCGCGTTCGAGTTTCCGGTCGAGCGCGCCGTGTTCGTCGCCGCGCTGCATCGGCTATTCGTTTCGGGATCGGATCGCGACTGTTCGTCGTGGATGGAGGATTACGACATCCCTGGCGCCGAAGGGCTCGATCTGCATCACTTCTACCGCGCCATGGCCTGGCTCGGCGAGGAGGTGGAGGAGAAGCCCGACGGGGCGCTCGCGCCTCGCTGCGTCAAGGACCTGATCGAGGAGCGGTTGTTCGACCGCCGCCGCGATCTCTTCACCGACCTTTCCGTCGTATTCATGGACACCACCAGCCTCTCCTTCTACGGCCAGGGCGGCCAGACGCTCGGCGAGTACGGCTACTCCAAGGACTATCGCCCCGATTTGAAGCAGATGATCCTCGGCCTCGTCGTCGACGGCGACGGCCGGCCGATCTGCACCGAGATGTGGCCGGGGAACACCGCCGACGTGACGTCGCTGTTGCCGGTGGTCGACCGCTTGCGGGAGCGCTTTTCCATCGGCCGGGTCTGCGTCGTCGCCGACCGTGGCATGATCTCGGCGGCGACCATCGCCGGACTCGAGGAGCGCAAGCTCGAATATATCCTCGGCGCGCGCGAGCGCTCCGACGCGATCGTGCGCAAGATCGTGCTCGAGAACGACGATCCTTTCGTCCCCCTGCTCATCGAGCGCAAGGCGGGAGAGACCCAGCTCTTCGTCAAGCAGGTCAAGATCGAAGGCGTCCGCTATGTCGTCTGCCGCAACGAGGCGGAGGCCGAGAACGACCGCAAGGACCGCGAAGCGATTGTCGCCGCGCTCGACGCGCAATTGAAGAAGGGCGACAAGGCGCTGATCGGCAACTCCGCCTATCGGCGCTATCTGCGCAAAGTCGCGGCCAAGGGCGCTCGCTCATTCGTGATCGACGTGGGCAAGCTCGCCGAAGAGGCGAGCTTTGACGGGATCTTCGTGCTGCGCACGAATGCGAAGGTGACCCCTCTGCAGGCAGTTTTGCGCTATCGCGATCTTCTCCTTGTCGAGGATCTTTTCCGTCGAACCAAGGCGATCATGCGCACGCGGCCGATCTTCCATTCCTCCGACGCCGCCATCCGCGGCCATGTCTTCTGCTCGTTCCTGGCGCTCGCGATGCAGAAGCATCTCGACGACCTCGCCCGCCAGGCCAGCCTCGCGCCGGAATGGAAAGACCTCTTGCGCGATCTCGATCGTCTACAACAGGTGCGCATCCATTACCGAGCCGCCGACTGGCTCGTGCGCACCGACGCCGCGCCAGATGTGACCAGGCTCTTCAAATGCGCCCATGTCGCCCTGCCGTCCCGCGCCCGGCAGGCCCGTCCGCCGCCGCCCCCGCCCAAACACGACCGAAAACGCCGCGGTCGCCCAAGGCGTAGTGCCACGCCAACTTGAATTTCGCCGGAACACCAACATAATCAACCATTTGCAAAAATCAGGTGTTCAAGTCGGGCTAGACTAGCGCAGCGACCAACGGAATGCTCTTCTCCTGGCGCACGGCGCGCGCCGGCGGCGGACAGGCCGTTGATCCGAGAAAGTATTAGGGTGTGGACTCAATTGATCCAATAGCAGAGCGCGGCGATCAGGCAGAGGCCGGCGAGGAAGTTGCGGGCGGTTTTGTCGTATCGGGTCGCGATGGCGCGAAAGTCCTTCAAGCGGCAGAAGGTGCGCTCGATGACGTTGCGGAGACGGCAGAGTTCGGCGTCAAAGGGAAAGCGGCGCTTACGATGGGACTTGTTGGGGATGACCGGTTCCGTGCCGCGCTCATCGAGGAAGGAGCGCAAGTGATCGGCGTCGTAGCCCTTGTCGGCGATGGTGTGTTTGCTCGGGCCGATCGAGGCGAGCAGAGGCGCAGCGCCTTTGATGTCGGCGACGTTTCCGCCGGTCAGCAGGAAGGCGCGCGGCCGGCCTTCTGCTCGACGAGGGCATGGATTTTCGTCGTGCGGCCGCCACGCGAGCGGCCGATGGCTTGGTCTTGGGACCCCCTTTTTGGGCGCCGCTCGCCGAGCGATGCGCCTTCACCGCCGAACTGTCGATCATGACGAGGGCCGGAGGATCAGCGTGTTCGACGAGAGCGGCGAACAGCCGCTGCCACAGACCGCGCCGGCTCCAACGATTGTACCGGTTGAAGACCGTCGTATACGGCCCGTATTCTTCGGGAAGCGCCCGCCATCGACAGCCCTCGCGTAACCGATGGACGATCCCGCTGATGATGCGTCGATCGTCCTGCCGCTCCGGCCCAGTGTGGACCATCGGAAGATGCGGCGCGAGCGCCGCAAATTGTTCATCCGTCAGCCAAAAATTGTCCGCCACGAATCAAGCCCTCCATACGGACTTGAATCACGGCAAATCACCCAAATTAATTAGGTACAGACCCTAGCTTAGTCTGACGGACGGCGTTTTCCGAACTGGCCAAGGAGGGAATGGCGATCTCGCCGTTCGGGGAGCGCTCGGTTTGGCTCCGCCATGATCTGCAGACCATGAAGCACCGGCTGAAAGCGCTCGGGCTAGACGGCCCAGGAGGGGCTGATCCCGACCGAGGACGGGAGCCGTGGCGGGGGCGAAGCTGGTCGGGGTTGTGCACGCCGTGCTGTCATCCACCATCGACCACCCATAGGCAAATGACCCCCGAGGAGCAGCGTCGAGCGGGCGTACGCCGAAACGATTCGACTCAGCGTGGGGATCGAAGACACAAAGGACATCATCGAGGATCTCGATCAAGCGTTGCGGGCGGCCGCGCCGGCCGTGTACTGTCAAATTTGTGTATCCGGTGGCGCCGCCGCCTTGCTCGAAGGGACAAGAGCTTTCGATTGCGGGCGGGGCACTAATCGAGACGCAACCCAATACGCTGTCCGCGTTTGCCTGGAGCGACGCGCGCATAAGCGTAAAGTCCGCGACCCGTGACTTAGGGGTTTGATATCCTGAAATCACGCCGACGTTGGCAGGGCGGCAGCGCTTGCGCTTTGCCTCTCACCGTTCCCGCATGGCGCGCGAGGCGACTTCGACCAGAGGCGAGAAGATATACTCGATCAGCCGGCGCGCGCCGGTCTTGAGCTCGACCGTCACCGCCATTCCCGAGGTCAACGGCTGATCGACGCCGTCGACCGCAATGGTCGAGGCGGTCGGCTCGAGGACGACGGAGAAGACGAGATTTTGCGTCCTCTCGCCGCCGGCGAAACCCTCGCTGTTCGACGGCCGCGTGGGATCGCCTTCGATGGCGCTGGCGTCGGGCGCGGGGATCGCGTCCTTGGCGATCCGGGTCACCCGCGCCTTGATCGAGCCATAGCGGGTGAACGGAAACGATTCGACCTTGACCACCGCTTCCTGCCCGACGCGGAGGAAGCCGATGTCCCGGTTCATCACATAGGCCTCGATCTCAAGCTTCGAATTCTCGGGCACGATGCGCATGATCTCTTGCCCGCTGGTCACCACCTGGCCCACGTTGGCGATGACCGAGGACTGCACGCGGCCCGCGATCGGGGCGCGCAGCGTCAGATGATCGACGGCCGCCTCCGCCTTTGCAAGACGCTCCTTGGCGTCCTCGCCGCGCCGCTCCGCGTCGCTGAGCTTCTGCGCGTCGTCGGCCAGGAACGACTGCACGGCCTTCTCCGCATCGCGCTCGATGACGTCGAGCCCGGTCGTCGCCGACGCGAGCTGGCCCTCCTGCATCGCTAGCTGGGTCAGTTGATATTGCAGCGTCTCGGTCGCGTCGATGACCGCCGACTTCGAGCCGGCCTGCAGCGAGACGAGCTTGGCGCGCATGTCGACGCGCTCCTGCAGGGTCGCCACCAGCTTCTTCTGCGTCGCGATCGTCTGCTCCAGCATGTCGCGCTCGGCGGTCTTTTGGGCGTGCTGCGCCTCGAACGAAGCGAGAGTGGCGCCGAGCTGGCCGAGGTCGGCCGCCAGCACGCGCGTTTCACGCTCCCGCAACTCGGGCGGGACGTCGTTTGGCCAGGCGATGGCGGAGACCGGCGAAAATGCGTGCGCCTGCGCAGCCGCGAGCGCGGCCCGGCGACGCAGCGCCTCGGTGCGGGCCGAGGCGTAGTCGTCTCGGGCGGCGGCGACGTCGGCCTCGGCGGCCGAGCGGTCGAGTTCGACGAGGATGTCGCCGGCCTTCACCCGGTTGCCGTTGGCGACATGGAAGGCTGCGACCTTGCCCGTCTCCACCGACTCGATGACCTTGACGCGGCCCGTCGGCTGGAACTTGCCCTGGGCCGTCGCGATGATGTCGATCCGCCCGAAACAGGCCCAGACGAGCCCGACCACGACCATGCCGCAGATGATCCAAAGGAACGCAATGTGGACTGGCGACGCCGGCGTCTCCAGGATTTCGAGAGCGGGCGCGAGAAACTCCCGGTCGGACACCGCTTCCGACCGCCCGCGCAAAAGAGCAAGCGCGCGCCGGGCGGGCGCGGTCGGCGCTTCGGCGGGCGGGGACGCGGGCCTGCCGGGGGCGGGGATGCGGACAATCTCGGTCAAGACGCGAGCTCCATCCGCTGGGTCTGCAAATCCCAGAGATAGGCGTAAAGACCGCCAGGTCGACGGATCAGTTCGTCGTGCGAACCGACCTCGACGATGCGCCCGTCGACCATCCCGACGATCCGGTCGCAGCCGCGAACGGCCGCGAGACGGTGGGCGATGACGATGACCGTACGGTCCTTGACGATGTGGCGCATGTTGCGCTGGATGATCCGTTCGCTCTCATAGTCGAGCGCCGAAGTCGCCTCGTCGAGGATGAGAATGCGCGGATTGGTCGCGAGCGCCCGCGCCAGCGCGATGCGCTGACGCTGGCCGCCGGACAGGTTGGCGCCGCGCTCCTCGATCATCGTGTCGTAGCCCTCGCCGAGTTTGTCGATGAATTCGTCGGCGCCGGCGAGACGGGCGATTTCCATCACCTGCGCGCGCGGCATCGCCGGATTGGCGAAGGCGATATTCTCGTGAATGGTGCGGTTGAACAGCAGGTTCTCCTGCAGCACGACGCCGATATGGCTGCGCAGCCACGCGGGGTCGACCTGGCTCAAGTCGGCCCCATCCATCAGAACCTGCCCCTCGCCCGGCAGGTAGAGCCGCTGAACGAGCTTGGTCAGCGTCGACTTGCCCGAGCCGGACGGGCCAACGACGCCAAGCGTTTCGCCGGGCCGCACGACGAGCGAGACGTTTTTGAGAACCTCCGGCGCGCCCTGGCGGTAGCGGAAGCTGACGTTGCGGAATTCAATCGCGCCGCGCGGCGTCGGCGGAGCCAGACGGGCGAGCGGCGCAGGCTCCGGAGCCGTGTTCAGAATGTCGCCCAAACGCTCGATCGAGATCTGGGCCTGCTGGAAATCCTGCCAGATCTGCGACAGGCGGAGAATGGGCTGCACCGCCTGCGCCGCGATCATGTTGAAGGCGACCAGAGCGCCGACAGTCAGCTCCCCGTGGATGACCGCCATGGCGCCGAACAAGAGCAGCGCTGCGGTCGTGACTTTGCTCACATATTGAATCGCGAGCTGCCCGCCCGTCCCAAGGACGGTCGCGGCGAAGCTCGTCTTCACATAGGCGGCGAGCCTCTCCTCCCACTCGGCGCGCATGATCGATTCGACTGCGGCCGCCTTGACCGTGGCGACGCCCACGACCGTCTCGACCAGGAACTGCTGGCTCGCCGCGCCCCTGTTGAACTTCTCGTTGACGAGATCGCGCAGCGCCGGCCGCACGCCAAATCCGACCGCGATATAGACGGGCAGGCCAGCCAGCACGATCAGCGTCAGCCGCCAGGAATAAGCGAACATCACCGCGATGAAGACGAAGGCGAACACAAGATCGATCGCCGAGAACAGCCCCTGCCCGGTGAGGAAGCTGCGGATCGTTTCGAGCTCCCGCATCCGCGCGACGGTCTGACCGGCCGAACGCGAATCGAAATAGCTCATCGGCAGGCGCAGGAGGTGGGCGAACAAACGCTGCCCGAGCTCGACGTCGATGCGATTGGTGGTGTGGGAGAGAGCGTAGGCGCGCAGGTACTGCAGGACGACGTCGAAAAGGCCGATCGCCACGAGACCGGCAATCATCACGAACAGGGTTTCGTAGCCTTTGTGGGTCAGCACCTTGTCGACGACGACCTGGAAGATCAGCGGCCCGGTCAAGGCGAAGATCTGAACGAACAAGGAGGCCGCCAGCACATGCCCGAGCGGGCGGCGGTAGCGCCACAGGGTCGGCAGAAACCAGCGCACCGAGAATGTCTTCGGGTTGACGCCCGCTCCCCCCAGCTTGCGCGCGATCAGGAGAGCCCGTCCGTCCGTTTCGCGCGCGAGCTCGTCGGCCGGCATCTCGGTCGCGGCGTGGCTGATCGGGTCGACGAGCCGGCAGAGACCTGAGGCGGCGCGGCCGGCGTAGACGACGAGGCCGCCGTTTTGCAGCCGCACGATTGCCGGGGTCGGCAGGCGGCCCAGCCGGTCGGCGTCGGCGCCGCTGATGGACCTCGCGCGCATCCCGATCTTCTGCGCCGCGCGAATGAGATCGGGTTCGTCGGTCGGTCGCCCGCCGAGCGCAAGCTCGCGCTGAAGCTGAACTGGATCGGCGCCGATCCGATAGTAGGCTGCAATTCCACACAGGGCGCGCAGGCCGGGATCAAGCGGCGCAGCGCCGCAAGCAGGGGGGGCTTGGCGTGTCATCTACCCTTTTGCTTTCCCGCGCAGCCGACCCGCCAGGCTGCACGCTTTGCGTATTCATATTGTGCACTGGCACGATATGGCCCCCAGCCTCGCGCAAGCGTGGCCACTATTGGGCGATCCGCAGTCGAAAGCAAGTCGCTTGATAAATAAAAATTATCAGAATATTGCACCGTAGCGTCACACCTCGATCCGGCGGCTCCTTCAGATCCGATTGACGCTGCTGGTCCGGTCGTAATCTTGCAACACACAAAGATAGATCAAATTGACGCCAGTCAACATGGAGCCTGCCATGGAGCACATTTCTTTGCCGACATTTCGCACGCTCGGGCTGCCTTTTAGCCCGAACTTCTGGCGCTTCTGGTCGCAAGCCATTGATGTGACTCGATCTGGGAATCGAGTTCTGCCTACGCGGCGATCTTGAGGCGGAGGAGTTCGAAGGCTCGGGTCTGGGTTGGGGTTGGCCTTGACAGGATTGTCGTGGGATGGGCGTCGCCGAAGCGGACGCTGTTTCGAGTGAGATTGGCAAGGTCCTGCAGCAGGGTGCGGAAGCTGTGGACGGGCTGCCCGTCTTCGGTGCGCCTGTCGATGGCCTTGCGGCGCGCCGCGGGCGAGACCTTGGCCTTGGCGACGGGGGAGGCGCGCTCAGCGGCGGCGGCTTCGAGATCGTCGTCCTTGAACAGCATCGGGGCGAGGTCGCGCTTCATGTGCCAGACGACGTAGTAGGCGAGCATGCACAAGAAGACGTGGGCGCGAACGCGGTGGGCCCGGCGATGGTGGATCGGACGGACGTCGAGGTCGCCGGATTTGATGTCGCGAAAGCCGCGTTCGGCGTGGCTGAGGCCCTTGTAGGCGAGGACGAGGTCGGCGGCTGCGAAGCCGTCCGCGGGAAGAGAGCTCCGGATCACGTAGATACCATCGAGCGCGGCCTCCGCGGCGATCGCCTCGGCTCTGCGCGACCATGCGAGGCCGGTCTCGGTGATGGCGAGGTCGAAATGCTTGGCCATGCGGCGACGGTCGATGACGGCGCCGACCTTGAGGGCGATCTTGTCGGCGCCGCGCAGCGGATTGCGCTTCTTCTCGGTCATGGCGCGGATCTTGATCAGCGCCATCTCGGTCGCATCGAGGAGTTCGACGCGTTTGCGCACGCGCTCGGCGGCGAGTTGGGGGTTGCGGCAGACGACGAGACGCTCTCCGGGATAGTCGCCCGAGACGATCTCCGCCATGTCGCGCTCGTCGAACAGCGAGAGCTGCAGCGGGCCGCCTTCGGCCGCGAGCGCCTTGATCGCCGGCGCGCGGAGCGCGGTGATCCAGTCGAGGCCGGCGGGCGCGACATCGGCGTCGATGCGCGCCTTTGTGATCATGCCGCGGTCGCCGACGAGCACGACGCGCTTCAGCCGAAACCGCATGCGCAGCTTCTTGACCTGACTGGCGAGGGTGCTCGGGTCGCCGAGGTTGCCTTCGAACACCTCGACGGCGACCGGGCAGCCGTCCGGCGTGCACAGGAGCCCGAAGACGATCTGCGGTCGGTCGGGACGATGATCGCGGCTGTAGCCGAATTGCGCCAGTTCGCAGCGCCGTCCCTCCAAATAGCTCGAAGTGACATCGTAGAGCACGAGCACGCCGTCCTCGAGGTGGCGTTTGGCGAAGACTTTCTCGATGTCGGCCTGGCTGCGGCCCAACAGGTCGAGGGCGGCGTAGAGTTCGTCCTCGTCGACAGCGCCGAGGTCCAGCACCGCGCCGAGCGAGTGGGCGGCGGTCGCCTCGCTGAGTTGGCGCGCGGTGGCGAGCTTGGCGGCCGGCTCGACGATCCGCGCCGCGATCATCGCCAGGATCAGCTTGGCCGGACGGTCCGGCCCTTTCGGCAGCATCTTGTCGAGCCCGAGCCGGCGCACCGTCCCGAGCGCCGCGGCGACATGGCCGTGCCCCCAGCGCGCGGGCGATCTCGAAGCGCTCTTCGCCGAGCGGCACGAGGGCCTCGCCGGCCAGCACCCGCCGCAGGCTCTCGATCTTCGCCTCCGGCCAATCGGAGATATTGGCCAGCGTGCGCGACTTGACCTTGCCGCCCTCGCGATAGCTCTCGCGAAACAGGACGGCGGGGCGCGAATCACGGTTCGGGATGCGCGTGACGTACATGAACAGCTTAAATCACGGCCTCAAGCCGAACGCAAGCAGATATTTACATGCCTACAAAATCACCGCCAGTTCCGGCAATCCGGCACAAAACCTCACCTTCTCGCCTTACCCCGCCCGGAAGTTCGGTTTAGCCAAGCGGCTCGCGCCGGCGACTTCCTCTTCCTCTCCGGCGCCATCGGCAACCGGCCGGGGACGCTGACCTTGGTCGAGGGGGGCTTGCCGGACAGGCCCGCCAGACCATGGAGAATGTCGGGCAAGTCCTGCGGGCGTGCGGGCTCAGCTTCGCCGACACGGTCAAGTGGACCATCATGCTGGCCGACATGCGCCGGTGGGCGGAATTCAACGCCGTTTACGTCACCTATTTCGATCCGCAGCGCATGCCCGCCCGTTCCGCCTTCGGGGCAAGCGGGCTCCCGCTCGGCAGCGAGATATAGGCCGAGTGCGTCGCCTACTGGCCGCAGCTGCGAACCGCTGCGGCGGGTTAAGGTGGGCGGGGCGGGTGTCGAAAGCCTATCCGCCGTGCGCGGTCAGCTTGACGTCGACGTTGCCGCGAGTCGCGTGGCTATAGGGGCAAATCTTCTCATGCGCCTGTTCAACGAAGGATTGCAGTTCGGCCGTCGGCAGGTTCGCGTCGGTGACGTCGAGCGCGACTGAAAGGCCGAATCCGCCCTTCTCCCGAGGACCGATGGTGACGGCGCATTTGACTGTGGCTTTCGACGCGTCCTTCTTGTGCTGCTTGGCGATGAAGTCGAGCGCGCCGCCAAAACAGGCGGCGTATCCGGCGGCGAAGAGGTGTTCGGGCGTCGCCGTTCCGGGCTTGCCCGGGCCGCCCATTTCCTTGGGCACTGACAGGTTGACGTCCACCAATCCGTCGTCCGACCGTGTATGGCCGTTGCGGCCGCCGGTCGCGGTCGCATGGGCGGCGTAAAGCGGCAAGTCCGCCAATATCGCCTAGACAAACTTGAAAATACTGCTCGCGTTTTGGCTGAGCGTCGTCGTCGTCACGCCCGCGAGAGTCAGGACGTCTCCGCCCAAATCTTTGATCGTCACGTTAGGGCCGGATTGTGCCGCCGCGCCGCTCGATATCAAGCTCGCCAAATCCTGCGCTGCGGTGTTTGTCGAAGTCAAGCCGCTGAACATCGACAAATTCATTTGGATGACGTCGCTTGCGCTGCCGCCCGCCAGGAGGCCGGTGATCGTGCTTTTGCCGAAGCCCGCTGCGTACTCAAAGGTTTCCGAAGTCTGCCCCGAGGCAGTGATCGTCTCGGTCGAGTGGGCGCTAAGGGCGAACGTGTCCGCCCCGGTCACGAAGCCCAACGTCCCGGAGGACGACGATATTGTTACCCCGTTGGTGTAGAGGCTCAGCTGGCCCGTGCCCGCGGTGATGTCTTCGGCGATTGCGATATGCACGTGGGCTGTGCTGAATACGTTTTCGTAGGACGAGTATGGCTGACCGGCGACGCCAACGACCTTGGCGTCATAGGACCCGTCCGAATTCCACGTCCAAGTCTCGGTCATGCCGTTGCTATAGGACGCGGACTTCGCCTCGTTGTTCGACTTGTAGTCGACCGTGTACGACGTGTAAGCCGCGCCGGTCACGCCAGCATAAGCGATCTCATAGGAGCCGTCGGCATTGTACGTCCAGGTCGCCGTCATCCCGTTGCTGTAGGACGCGCTGGTCGGATCGCCGTTCGAGCCGCACATTACGGTATAAGACGTGTAGCGCGCGCCGGTCACGCCAGAATAGGCGATATCATACGAACCGTTTGCATTATATGTCCAGGCCGCCGTCACCCCGTTGCTGTAAGACGCGCTCGTCGGCTTGCCGTTCGAACCGTACATTACAGTGCAGAAGGTGTAGCCCGCGCCGGTCACGCTAGAATAGGCGATATTATACGAACCGTTTGCATTGTATGTCCAGGCCGCCGTCATCCCGTTGCTGTAGGATGCGCTCGTCGGCTTGCCGTTCGAACCGTACATTACAGTGCAGGATGTGTAGCCCGCTGCACCCGAGATTCCAAGATATTGGACGCTCTGCAGGAGTCCGGTTGCACTATAGTTGATCATCTCCACGGTGCCGCCGCTGTACGGCTGCTCGAGCGCGATTCCCGCCGCGCCCATCGCCTGCTTCTGCGCCGTCGTGAAGGAAACGTCTTTGTCGGTCGCCTCGAGCAGCGTCACGCCGGACGTGGCGAGATTTGTGATCTCTGCCCCTGTGAGCGTCTGCAGATCTGCAGCCGTGTCGGCGATCGTGATGGTGAAAGGATCGAGTATCGATAGCGCGCGTGTGTCGTTCAAACTCTGCGCCACAGTCAGCGTCAGCGTTTGTGTTCCGCTGCCGGCCGGCGCGATCGAGGTCACGTGGCTGTCGGCGTTGAGAGCGTCGAAGTTCGCCGAAATGTTGGCCGCCGTGTCGATAACGGCGATCGCGTACGACGTCGTGATCGCGCCGAGCGCGTGCGTGTCGTTGAGCGCCTGCGCCACGGTGAGCGTCAACGTCTGGGCGCCGCTGCCGGTCAGCTTGATCGGGGCCACATGCGTGTCCGCGTTCAGCGCGTCAATGTTGGTCGAGACGTCGGCCGCCGTGTCTGCGATCGCGATGTTGCCGTTCGTATCAAGCGCGGGTTTGTTCGCCAAATAATAGGCGACGGTCACAGGCGGATTGACAGACAAACCAGCAAACGAGGAAACGGCTGCCGCCATGTTCGCGGCGTTGCCCGAACTGTCCTCGATCGTGACGCCGGAGGGCAGGTTGACGGCGGTGATCGCGAGGGTCGACACGGAACTATCGGTCGACGCAACGGTGTGACTGAAAGTCAGCGCGCTGGTGCCCGAACCGCCCGTATATTTGGCCGTTCCGCCATCGTTCAGGGTCAGCGTCGGCGTTCCACCGGTGACCGTCACCGCCTCGCTCATATTGACGGTAAAGGTTACCGAATTGCCCTCGACTTCCGTTCCCGTGGCTGGGAAGGCGTGGACCCCGGTGACGGAGGGAGATGTCGCGGAGGAGGCTGCAAGATAGGCGTATCCGCCTCCGTGAAAGCCGATGTAGACTTCGCCAAAATGGTTGGGATCGCCGGATATGGTGGTGATGGGGTTGGTTTCGCCGAGCGGGAACGTCCCGATATTGGTCCACGACTGGGCGTTGTCGGTCGATTGCCAGATGCCGTAGACGTTGTTGACATATCCGGCGATGTAGATGGCCGGATAGCTCTGCCCGGGAGCCGCCGCGCCGAACCCGAAGGCGAACACCTCCTTGACGTTGGCCACCTGCGTCCAGGTCGCGCCGCCGTTGGTCGAACGATAGAAGGGCTCATTCACCGGCGTGGCGAGAGTGGAGCCACTCTGCTGTCCTCCAGTATAGAAAAGGTTACTGGCCTCGCCGGGAACAGACATGATCGTCGAATTCCAACCGTCGTCAGGCCCTATGCTTCCTGAATAGACCTTCGACCAGCTCGAGCCGCCATTCGAGGTTGAAAATACGCCCTGACCGGGCTCGTAGAGATAGAACGTATTGGCCAACACGCGGTCGGCGGTCACCGACCGTTGATCGAGGTACCAGGCGTTGTTGTTGGTCCAGCTGGTCACGCCGGGAAGCGTGATGGGGTTCCAGGTCGAGCCGCCGTTGAACGTATAATAGGGCTGGTGGCCGTCCGCCGGAGCCCAGATGAAGTTTTGCGGCGTGCTGGCGGCGATCGTTCCGCCGATGTACGAAGAGCTGGCCCCGGGAATGTCGGTTGCGAATTTCGTCCACGTCTGTCCGCCGTTGGTGGAATAGCCCGACGCCTCCACGCCCCACCAGTCGGCGAGGCCGACAATGAAGCTCGGGTTGGACGAGGCGTAATCGACCGAAAATCCAGCGGTGATCGTATCCTGATCCACCGGGCCGTAAGTCGAGGGATAGGCGTTGGGATTGGTGATGACGAAGAAAGGCCGATCGTATTGGGTAAGCACCGGGTCTCCGCCGGGCGGCGCGATGATTTCCTGGGAGCACAGATTTTCGATGCCGACGGTTTGATCGGTCCAGGTCACTTTCGTGTTCTGGGTCGCCCCCGAGGTCGGCACCTGGGTCGTGGTCCACACTCCCGTGCCGCCGGTGAGGATCATCTGACTCGGATTGGCCGGATTGAACGTCGCCCCGCCGAGTGAGAGGTAATTCGCCGCCCCGCCGCTGACCTGTTGGGCGTCGGCGAGCCATGGGATGTCGGCCGACGTCAGCTCGTTGCTGGACCACAGGGGGCCGGTCCAGGTGCTGCCGGCGTTATAGCTGATGTTCAAATAGCCGGCGGGCGAAACGGCGACGATCTCGTTGGGATTGGACGGATTGACCGCGACCGCCTGGATTCCCTGCCCGCCATTGTTGCCCGAAATCAGTTGCGTCCATTTCCCTCCGGCGTAACTCCAGAGCCCGGAACCGCCATTACCCACCGCATAATAGGCGCCTGTGCTCGAGACGGCGGCGGACTCGACGTTGGTTGGCCCGCCGGTTAGCGCTGTCCAGGTCGAGCCGCCGTTGGTGCTTTCATAGACGCCATTGCCATAGCTCGAGGCGAAAATGGTCTGCGTCGCGCCGCCGACCACGCCGCCGATGGCTGGGTCGAACACGATGTTGAAGCCTTCGCCCGCCGCGGCCGGAATTGCGCTGAGGCTCGTCCAGGTCTGCCCGCCATTCGTCGTGACGTACAGGCCGTTCGACGGGGTGCCGACATAAACGATATTGGGATTGTCGGGGTCGATGGCCGTTTTCTGGCCGTTCGTGCGGTAGTTGTCGTTTGAAGGATCGCCGGAATCGTTGAAACCGGCAAAGGCCGTCTGGGTCCAGGTGGTTCCCTGGTTGGTGGTTTTGAACACGTAGCCGTCAAACGTCATATACATGATGCTTGAATTGCTCGGCGCCACCTGGATCTCATAGACGCCGTGGCCGCTGAAATCGAAGGCCGCGGGCATGCTCGACGTGGTAACGAGCTGCACCCACTGCGATCCGTTCCATAAGTAAGCGCCGTTGGTGTCGGTGCGCACCACCATGGCGCCGTCATTGGCAATGCTGATGCCGGTCACCCAGCCGCCGCCGCCGACGTCAAGGGTCTGCCAGTTGGCGGAGGCGGTCGGATCGACGACGGTCGTGCCGCCCTTCCCGTCGCTCGACAGCGTCCAGGTCGACGACAGGTAATTGCCGGAGAGCGCGATGCGCGCCGTCTGGGCGCCGTCGGTCACCGTCAGCGTGCCGCCCGAGGCGTTGCCCAGGTAAGTCGCCGTGACGTTCGCGCCGTAGGCCAGGTCGGCGAAGTCAATCGCGTCGGCGCCGGCAAGCCCCGAGACGAGCCCGGTATAGACGAGTGCGTCTGTGAGCTTCAAGGTTCCCGTCGTCCCGGCAAACGTCACCGATTGGGCGCTCGGACCGTCAATCTCGACGGTGGCCCCATTGGCTATCGTTATCGTCGTATCGGTCGCGGGTCCAGACCCAGCGCTCGCGTCAGCCGGCCCCTCGCTCCCCAGGACGTTGGCGTCCTCGCTCCCTCGAGGCGCCTGGCCGGCCTCGACCGGAAACGCGAAATTCTCGCCGCCACTCGATGGAAACCAAAGTCGCTGGTCCGCACCGTAATCGCTGGAATCCGTCGCGGCCAGGACATCCCCCAAAGCAAGCCAGCTTTGGTCGTCGGAAGTCTGATCGAGATCTCGAAGCGCGTGGAATCGCAGTTTCATCACAGCAACCTCTGCTTATAACCCCAGTATCAGTTTCTCCGCGGCATCTCCGAATTAAAGAGCTTAGCATGCCCTCACAATTCATGATTCGAAAAATGCCTTGATAATTGGGTGAAAAATGCCTTGATATTTGTATATCGCAGTCATAGTTCCCCAGTTTTGTTGGCAACGCTGCCGCCGCACGGCCCCGAGCGCGCCCGCCTTGAGCGGGCCCGTTAACAGGATAATCCGTTACTGCGCCCGCCCTCAACCAGAGTGCTGGTTAATTGATAGCGCACGTGATTATCACTGATAATCCAGCCAACCTTAACTGTAAGGACGGGCAGATGTTAATGAAGTGACTGGGAGATTAAAGCTTTGTAATGTGTGCATTGTCTCCATCTATAGAGGTAAGGAATAGAGATTCTTACGGCGTGAACAATTCTGTCGACCCCGTATATTGTTGGGGAAAGTGTGTACGGGACTCGACTGCACCACTGCACCCCCCCTCTCGCCTAAATCAGCGACAGGGCTCCGCTCTCATGTGGTTGGCGGTTGGAGGGTCGAGCTCGGCTTCGAACGGCCTGCGCTCAAGTCGACCTTGCTTGCCAGGACGCGCGCCGTCTGCTGGATGATGCGCCGTCCGACACGAACGCCGGCGCCCGATCAGCGCCCATTAGTTACACTTAGCTATTAGGAGTTTGGTGCTCCGGCAGAGTCAAGAAACCCGTCGAAACCGCTGTCATGTGAACTTGAAGTCGGCTGGATTGGCGCTCAGCGTTGCGATGCTAACAGAGCTCAACGCCATTTTGTCGCCGAGGGAATCACTGATGGTTGTCGTTCCCCCGCTCGATGTGGCGTGGCTAAGCACTGCGGCGAGATCCTGGGCCTGCGTCATTGCCGAGGTCAGGTAGCTGAACGTCGAGGCGTTGAACTTTATGGTGTCATGATTGGAACCCGTGGCGGCGAAGCCGATGATTGTGTCATTTCCGAAACCAGGTGCGAACCCAAAAGTGTCCTTCGTCCGGCTGGTCGCGGTAATCAACTCGGTCGCATGGGGGTTGAGCGGGATCGTTTCGGTTCCCGCCGTGACGCTGAGGGCCGAGGCCCCAACGTTGACTGTCAGTCCATTGGCGCTCGTCGACAACGTAAGAGCGCCGCCGCTCGACCCTTGGTTCGACGAAGAGATCACGGCGCCGCTGGTGAACTTTTCGGTAACGCTATAAATTCCCGCGGCCGACACGCTGAGTTTGGCGCCCAGGATGGCCGAAGTTTGCGAGGCGCTGAAGGTTACATTCGCATTGGTAGAGGTAAGGCCGCTGGCCCCGACCATGCCGGGCAGCCCATATATTTGCTGCGTGGTCAGCGCCTGCAGGTGAACCGCGGTGTCGGAGACCGTCACGAGCGATCCGCCTGGGGCGGAGACTGAAACGCCTTGATTTTCCAGCGCAACCGCCTGAGCGGTTGTCAGGCCGACGTTCGTGTCGGTCGCCGAAATTTGGGATACATGCAGATTGTGGAGCGTCGTAATTTGGGCCGCCGTCAGAGTTTGGATATTCGCCGCGGTGTCGGAGATCGTGATCGTATAGGGACTGGCGATTTCGGCGAGCGCAGCCGTGTCGTTCAAAGCCTGCGCTATCGTCAGTGTGAGCGCCGGCGTTCCATCGTCGGTCAAATTCAGTGAAGTGATGTGAGAATCCACGTTTATGGCGTCGATATTGGCGGCGACGTTGGCTGCGGTGTCGGTGACGGCGATCGCGTAGGAGGAATTCGTGATCGCGGCGAGCCCGTGCGTGTCACCAAGCGCCTGGGCGACCGTCAACGCAAGCGTGGGCGTTCCCGTATCGGTGAGCGTGATCGAGGCGACATGGGCGTCGGAGTTCAGCGCATCGAAACTCACCGAAACGTTGGCCGCCGTATCCGCGATCGCAATGTTTCCCGAAGCATCGAGCTTGGCTTGGTTCGCCAGGTAGCTAGCCACCGTAACAGGAGCCTCGACGGACAGGCCCGTGAACGCGGCAAGCGCTCCCGCCATGTTTGCCACGTTGCCGGCGCCGTCCGTGATCGTGACACCGGTCGGGACGTTGACGGCAGTGATCGCTAAGCTCGAGACAGAGCCGTCAGTTGACCCGACTGTGTAGCTGAAGGTGAGAGCGTTCGTGCCCGAGCCGCTGGCGTAGGTCGCCGTTCCGCCGTCGTTGAGGGTCAGCGTCGGCGTTCCGCCGGCGACGGTTACCGCGGCGCTCATATTGACTGTAAATGTGATTGCGTTCCCGACAGTTTCAGTACCGGTCCCGGGCGAGGCGGTGACGCCGGTCACGCTGGGTGTCGTGGTGTCGATCTGCGGGCTGCTTTGTGCGACGCTGGACAGCGACAGATTGGCGGCGTTGCCGGCTCCATCATCGATGGTCGCCGAATTTAGGTTGACTGCCGAGACCATCAGGTCGGGCGTGTTTTGTCCGGCGACCACCGTGTAGTTGAAGGTGAGAGCGCTGGTGCCCGAGCCGCTGGCGTAGCTTGCGGTTCCACCGTCGTTCAGGGTCAGCGTCGGAATGCCGCCGGCGACCGTGACATTCTCGCTGAATCTGATTGTCAAGGCGACGGTCTTGCCGGCATTGAGATCGCCAGTGGCCGGCAAATCGGCGATCGCGATCACCGCGGGCGTCGTGGTGTCGATCTGCGGTCCGCTCTGGGTCAGGCCGGCGAGCGACAGGTTGGCCGCGTTGCCGGCCCCGTCGGTGATCGTCACCCCGGTCGGCAGATTGAGCGCGGTGGCGGCGAGGGAGGCCGCGTTCTGGCCGGCCGCTACAGTGGTGTTGAAGATCAGCGCGCTGGTGCCCGAACCGCTGGCGTAGGTCGCGGTTCCGCCGTCGTTCAAGGTCAGCGTGGGCGTTCCGCCGGCGACCGTCACCGCTTCGCCGAAGCTCAGCGTCAGCGCGACGGTCTTGCCCGCGTTGAGATCGCCGGTGGCCGGCAAATCGGCGATCGCGGTGACGGCCGGGGTGGCGGTGTCGATCTGCGGCCCGCTCTGGGTCAGGCCGGCGAGCGACAGGTTGGCCGCGTTGCCGGCCCCGTCGGTGATCGTCACCCCGGTCGGCAGGTTGATCGCGGTGGCGGCGAGCGAGGCCGCGTTCTGGCCGGCCGCTGCAGTGGTGTTGAAGATCAGCGCGCTGGTGCCCGAACCGCTGGCGTAGGTCGCGGTTCCGCCGTCGTTCAAGGTCAGCGTCGGCGCGCCGCCGGCGACCGTCACCGCTTCGCCGAAGGTGAGCGTGAGCGCGACGGTCTTGCCGGCGTTGAGATCGCCGGTTGCCGGCAAATCGGCGATCGCGGTGACGGTGGGGATCGTGGTGTCGATCTGCGGCCCGCTCTGGGTCAGGCCGGCGAGCGACAGGTTGGCCGCGTTGCCGGCCCCGTCGGTGATCGTCACCCCGGTCGGCAGGTTGATCGCGGTGGCGGCGAGCGAGGCCGCGTTCTGGCCGGCCGCTACAGTGGTGTTGAAGATCAGCGCGCTGGTCCCCGAGCCGCTGGCGTAGGTCGCGGTTCCGCCGTCGTTCAGGGTCAGCGTCGGCGTTCCGCCGGCCACCGTCACCGCTTCGCCGAAGGTGAGCGTCAGCGCGACGGTCTTGCCGGCATTGAGATCGCCGGTTGCCGGCAAATCGGCGATCGCGGTGACGGCGGGCGCCGTGGTGTCGATCTGCGGCCCGGTCTGGGTCGAGGCCGGAGAGCGACAGGTTGGCCGCGTTGCCGGCCCCGTCGGTGATCGTCACCCCGGTCGGCAGGTTGATCGCGGTGGCGGCGAGAGAGGCCGTGTTCTGGCCGGCCGCTACGGTGGTGTTGAAGATCAGCGCGTTGGTCCCCGAACCGCTGGCGTAGGTCGCGGTTCCCCCGTCGCTCAGGGTCAGCGTCGGCGCGCCGCCGGCCACTGTCACCGCTTCGCCGAAGGTGAGCGTCACCGCCACGGTCTTGCCGGCATTGAGATCGCCAGTGGCCGGCAAATCGGCGATCGCGGTGACGGCGGGGGCCGTGGTGTCGATTTGCGGCCCGCTCTGGGTCAGGCCGGCGAGCGACAGGTTGGCCGCGTTGCCGGCCCCGTCGGTGATCGTCACCCCGGTCGGCAGGTTGATCGCAGTGGCGGCGAGAGAGGCCACGTTCTGGCCGGCCGCTACGGTGGTGTTGAAGATCAGCGCGCTGGTGCCCGAACCGCTGGCGTAGGTCGCGGTTCCGCCGTCGTTCAAGGTCAGCGTCGGCGCGCCGCCGGCCACCGTCACCGCTTCGCCGAAGGTGAGCGTCAGCGCGACGGTCTTGCCGGCATTGAGATCGCCAGTGGCCGGCGAATCGGCGATCGCGGTGACGGCGGGCGCCGTGGTGTCGATCTGTGGCCCGCTCTGGGTGAGGCCGGCGAGCGACAGGTTGGCCGCGTTGCCGGCCCCGTCGGTGATCGTCACCCCGGTCGGCAGGTTGATCGCGGTGGCGGCGAGCGAGGCCGCGTTCTGGCCGGCCGCTACAGTGGTGTTGAAGATCAGCGCGCTGGTGCCCGAACCGCTGGCGTAGGTCGCGGTTCCGCCATCGTTGAGGGTCAGCGTCGGCGCGCCGCCGGCCACCGTCACCGCTTCGCCGAAGCTCAGCGTCAGCGCGACGGTCTTGCCCGCGTTGAGATCGCCGGTGGCTGGTGAATCCGTGACGCCTGTGACGGTTGGGCCGGTGGTGGCGGCTGCGGACAGATAGGCGTATCCGCCTCCGTGAAAGCCGATGTAGACTTCGCCAAAATGATTGGGATCGCCGGATACGGTGGTGATGACGTTAGTTTCGCCGAGCGGGAACGTCCCGATATTGGTCCACGACTGGGCGTTGTCGGTGGATTGCCAGATGCCGTAGACGTTGTTGACATATCCGGCGATGTAGATGGCCGGATAGCTTTGCCCGGGAGCCGCCGCGCCGAAGCCGAAGGCGAACACGTCGAGGACATTCGCAACTTTCGTCCACGTCGCGCCGCCGTTGGTCGAGCGATAAAAAGGTTCGTTGGCCGGGGTGGCGCTGGGCGTTCCGACCGGTCCTCCGGTATAGAAAAGATTGCTGGCCTCGCCCGGGACGGACATCAGCGTCGAATTGAAACCGTCGTCAGGTCCTATGCTTCCTGAATAGACCTTCGACCAGCTCGAGCCGCCGTTCGAGGTTGAGAATACCCCCTGGCCGGGATCATAGAGATAGAATGTATTGGCCAGCACGCGGTCGGCGGTCACCGACCGTTGATCGAGGTACCAGGCAAAGTCAAAATTGCTCCAGCTGGTCACGCCGGGAAGCGTGATGGGGTTCCAGGTCGTGCCTCCGTTGAGCGTATAATAAGGCTGGTTGCCGTCCGCCGGCGCCCAGATGAAGTTTTGCGGCGTGCTGGCGGCGATCGTTCCGCCAATGAACGACGAGCCGGCCCCGGGAATGTCGGTTGCGAATTTCGTCCACGTCTGTCCGCCGTTGGTGGAATAGCCCGACGCCTCCACGCCGCACCAGTCGGCGAGGCCGACAATGAAACTCGGGTCGGACGAGGCGTAATCGACCGAAAACCCGGCGGTGATCGTATCCTGATCCACCGGGCCGTAAGTCGAGGGATAGGCGTTGGGATTGGTGATGACGAAGAAAGGCCGATCGTATTGGGCAAGCACCGGGTCTCCGCCGGGCGGCGCGATGATTTCCTGGGAGCACAGATTTTCGATGCCGACGGTTTGATCGGTCCAGGTCACTTTCGTGTTCTGGGTCGCGCCCGAGGTCGGCACCTGGGTCGTGGTCCACACTCCGGTGCCGCCGGTGAGGATCATCTGGCTCGGATTGGCCGGATTGAACGTCGCCCCGCCGAGTGAGAGGTAATTCGCCGCCCCGCCGCTGACCTGTTGGGCGTCGGCGAGCCATGGGATGTCGGCCGACGTCAGCTCGTTGCTGGACCACAGGGGGCCGGTCCAGGTGCTGCCGGCGTTATAGCTGATGTTCAAATAGCCGGAAGCGGCAACGGCGACGATCTCGTTGGGATTGGACGGATTGACCGCGACCGCCTGGATTCCCTGCCCGCCATTGTTGCCTGAAATCAGCTGCGTCCACTTCCCTCCAGCGTAGCTCCAGAGCCCGGAACCGCCATTGCCCACCGCATAATAGGCGCCTGTGCTCGAGACGGCGGCGGACTCGACGTTGGTTGGCCCGCCGGTTAGCGCTGTCCAGGTCGAGCCGCCGTTGGTGCTCTCATAGACGCCATTGCCATAGCTCGAAGCGAAAATCGTTTGCGTCGCGCCGCCGACCACGCCGCCGATGGCCGGGTCGAACACGATGTTGAAGCCTTCGCCCGCCGCGGCCGGAATTGCGCTGAGGCTCGTCCAGGTCTGCCCGCCATTCGTCGTGACGTACAGGCCGTTCGACGGGGTGCCGACATAAACAATATTGGGATTGTCGGGGTCGATGGCCGTTTTCTGGCCGTTCATGCGGTAGTTAGTCGTTCGAAGGATCGCCGGAATCGTTGAAACCGGCAAAAGCCGTCTGGGTCCAGGTGGTTCCCTGGTTGGTGGTTTTGAACACGTAGCCGTCAAACGTCATGTACATGATGCTTGAATTGCTCGGCGCCACCTGGATCTCGTAGACGCCGTGGCCGCTGAAATCGAAGGCGGCGGGCATGCTCGACGTGGTAACGAGCTGCACCCACTGCGATCCGTTCCATAAGTAAGCGCCGTTGGTGTCGGTGCGCACCACCATGGTGCCGTCATTGGCGATGCTGATGCCGGTCACCCAGCCGCCGCCGCCGACTTTGAGGGTCTGCCAGTTGGCGGAGGTGGTCGGATCGACCACGGTCGTGCCGCCCTTCCCGTCGCTCGACAGCGTCCAGGTCGACGACAGGTAATTGCCGGAGAGCGCGATGCGCGCCGTCTCGGCGCCGTCGGTCACCGTCAGCGTGCCGCCCGTCGTATTGCCCAGGTAAGTCGCCGTGACGTTCGCGCCGTAGGCGAGGTCGGCGAGGTCAATCGCGTCGGCGCCGGCAAGCCCCGAGACGAGCCCGGTATAGACGAGTGCGTCCGTGAGCTTCAAGGTTCCCGTCGTCCCGGCAAACGTCACCGACTGGGCGGTCGGACCGTCAATCTCGACGGTGGCCCCATTGGCAATTGTTATCGCCGTGTCGGTCGCGGGTCCAGACCCGGCGCTCGCGTCAGCCGGCCCCTCGCTCCCCAGGACGTTGGCGTCCTCGCTCCCGCGAGGCGCCTGGCCGGCCTCGACCGGAAACGCGAAATTCTCGCCGCCACTCGATGGAAACCAAAGTCGCTGGTCCGCACCGTAATCGCTGGAATCCGCCGTGGCCAGGACATTCCCCAAAGCAAGCCAGCTTTGGTCGTCGGAAGTCTGATCGAGATCTCGAAGCGCGTGGAATCGCAGTTTCATCACAGCAACCCTGTAGTTGGAGACGCTCGCGCGGTTTTGCGGCCACAGGGTCAAAGCTTGTCTGGCGTAAATCTAAACGACTGAAGCGCTCTTATAACGATTTTGGGCGGAGATTAAGATTAGAGATGTGACTCGATTGTCTTAGCAAACGTGTTCGATTGGACGGAAGAGATAACGTTATAAATTACACCTGTGTAATATTTCGACCTACTTGGACAGTAAATCGGCCCTCGCGTTTGCAAGTCATTGATATACTTGAGGGCGGTGAAATATTTTCTCTAAATTTATGCCACGTTTGCAAAGTTTTTGCGCTTGATATTTGGCGGCGAGTCGGTTGTGTTGCTCGATAGCGAGGGCCATGTTTTTCCGCCTCAAGAAGTCCGGCGAACGCGGCTACGTGCAGATCGTCGAGAACACGCGCGACGGCGCCGCCGTCCGCCAGAGGGTGATCGCCAATCTGGGCCGTGCCGACGCGTTGGCCGCCTCCGGCGCGCTCGCTTCGCTGATCGCCTCGGGCGCCAAGCTCACCGATCAGGTTCTGCTGATAAATGCGCTCGATGAGGACGCCAAGGCGAGCTGTTGTTCGCCGCCAAGTGGCGGGCTCGTTGCTGTTGGCAGAGTTTGGGAGCGGTCGGTCCGACGTCTGGCCGGCTTGCTGAAGGAGCGCGCGTTCGAGTTTCCGGTCGAGCGCGCCGTGTTCGTCGCCGCGCTGCATCGGCTATTCGTTTCGGGATCGGATCGCGACTGTTCGTCGTGGATGGAGGATTACGACATCTTGGCGACGAAGGGCTCGATCTGCATCACTTCTACCGCGCCATGGCCTGGCTCGGCGAGGAGGTGGAGGAGAAGCCCGACGGGGCGCTCGCGCCTCGCTGCGTCAAGGACCTGATCGAGGAGCGGTTGTTCGACCGCCGGCGCGATCTCTTCACCGACCTTTCCGTCGTATTCATGGACACCACCAGCCTCTCCTTCTACGGCCAGGGCGGCCAGACGCTCGGCGAGTACGGCTACTCGAGGACTATCGCTCCGATTTGAAGCAGATGATCCTCGGCCTCGTCGTCGACGGCGACGGCCGGCCGATCTGCACCGGTGTGGCGGGGAACACCGCCGACGTGACGTCGCTGTTGCCGGTGGTCGACCGCTTGCGGGAGCGCTTTCCATCGGCCGGGTCTGCGTCGTCGCCGACCGTGGCTGATCTCGGCGGCGACCATGCCGACTCGAGGAGCGCAGCTCGATATATCCTCGGCGCGCGCGAGCGCTCCGACGCGATCGTGCGCAGATCGTGCTCGAGAACGACGATCCTTTCGTCCCCCTACTCTAGAGCGCAGGCGGGCAGACCAGAGCTCTTCAATAAGCAGAATATGGAAGGCAACCGCTATGCGTCTGCAACGAGGGGAGGCTGATGAATGCTCGCAATGACCGCGTGCATGTCTCAGCGCTCGAGGCGCAATTGAAGAAGGCACAAGGCGCTGATCGGCAACTCCGCTAGCGGCGCTCTCTGCGCAAAGTCGCGGCCAAGGGCGCTCGCTCATTCGTGATCGACGTGGGCAAGCTCGCGAAGAGGCGAGCTTTGACGGGATCTTCGTGCTGCGCACGAATGCGAAGTGACACTTATGCGGCGTTTTGCCTAAGCGATTTCTGCTTGTCGAGATTTTTGCGGCCGCCAGGGGACCTGCGCAGGCCGCGTTCAACCATTCCTGGGGGGCGGCGGCGGGCGCGGAGCTTGCGCGGAAGGAAAGATCTTATGCTGCCTCGTTCTGCTATGCGCTCGATTTGCGGCCGCCGGGCGCAGATGGACCAGGCTCTAAGGGGGCGCGGCGGCGCGCGCCGGCGCGCGTCGCCAGCGTAGTGCTCGCCAACTTGAATTTCGCTGAACCCAACATAAACAACCTTTGCAATAGCAAGTTTTCAATAGGTCCGAGCGTGTGAGTTTGCGCAGCAAGCGGAGCCGCCGCCGGCCCACGCTGCGCGCGCTGCGGGTGAAGTTGGTCGGCGTCTTAAGCTGAAGAGACTTTGCTAAACCGCTCGCGTTCGTGTGCGCAGATGCTTTGCGCGCGGGTCGGCGTGGCGAGGCCGCAACGCTAACACATTCTGGGGTCGACGGGCTACATTCGGTGACGACAGGGCTGCACGCGGCGCGGCTTTTATTGCAGTAGCGACAATATAAGGGAGCTGAACACGCGGCCGACGCGCTGATTTCATGCCATCCGCACTCGGACGATCAGCAGCCCCACGACGCACGACAGCAGAGCGCACCGACCCCCGCAGACGGCGCGCACGCCGAGAGCCGCGGTAAGGCACAAAGTACGGTGGCAGCGCAGGGAAATCGACGCCGCGTCGTGCGGAGATTGAAGTCGGTGCTCTGGCAACGCACGCCGCGCGCCGGCGCCGCAGGCGAGAAATGCCATCAGGTGTATGGGCAATTCGGAGCTGTGCATCGTCCCTTCAAGGACCGCGCGATCGGAAGGCCGCGTTCGGAACGGCGATCCTATATGAACCGCAGGCGCGAGGAGCCCTTCACGCGCGAAGAGCACGGGATCAGGGGTGTGCCAATGACATGATAGCCGTGATGACGTCAAATTGGGTGTTGCTCAGCGCCTGCGCAATGTATTCCTCCAGCGTCCCTTGAAGACGCGAACGCCTGCCGTTCTGTGACGGCGCTACTTCGCTCAACCCTGTTATCGCTCCGAGCCTTGCAAAGCGGGGAACCACCGCCGCCGCACCACGTCCAAAAGCCGCAGCCCCTCAGGGACCGGAAAAAGCAATGATCCAGTTCTTTTGGCACGCTCGATTTCCACGCGAGGTGGGCCCGTGCACGGACGTAAGCGACGTACGCGTAGAGGGTGCAGTCCCAGGGGTTGTGGATTGAGAACGAGCGCAGCAGGCAGGAGACCGACCACGCCGCTGACCAGTCGCAGCGGTGCCGAAAGGCGTACGAAACCGGGAGGACCGCATATCGGGCAATTCTCCAAGCGCCAGCGGATCTCCAACCACGGTTCTAGGAAGCAACTGCCCCCGGGCGCGGCAGACCGGGAACAGCCATACGGGCCGCTTCGAACCCGCCCCGCCCACGCCGTCCCAACAAACACCCAAGGAAAGCCGCAAGCGCGGGAACGGCCGACCCAAACAGCGACGCAACCAGGGGAGGAGGCCCCACGACCAGAAAACAGCGCAACGGCAGGGCCCAACGCCCCCACGTCAGCGGAGCGTCGCGGAAAGAGCATTATACAAATTCGGATCCGTCAGTGTCCGTGCAGGGCCAGCGCAATGTCCGCGGGCCCCCCTCGGAAACGCTGGCGCGCCATCGATCAGACGTCCGGAACATCGGAGATGCTGCAGACGAGGCGGCGTGACCGACGCCCAAAAAGCAGCGGGAACCCCCCGGAAACCCGTACGACAGGCACAACCACACACCGCCCAGCCACCGGACACGTCCGGCAAAAGGCCCAAGAAGTGAACGACGGACACCCCAAGCGACGCGCAAGAGCCACAACGATACGCCCCGCCAGCCAAGGCGGCGGGAACCGCGTCCGCGAGCACGCACCGCGAACAGACCAGACCCCCGCAAGGAGCCAGCGTAAAACGCCCAAGCGGACGCGCGCGTGCCGGCCCGCGACGCGGATCGAAAGGGTGCGGAACGTCCGAGCTATAAGCTCCCGACAACACCCTCACGGGCGAGCGCCGAGAAGGCACGCAGAGGAACCAGGCAAACAGGAGAAGCAAACAAGCCGCCACGACGTAAACCGACCGAAGTCCATTGCGATTGAGCGCCGCAAGACCGGAACCGACCGACGCAGAGCGGCACGGAGCAGCGCCGCGCTTGGATACTGAGCAACTATCAGGTACTTCGTCCCAGCACGCCGCACAAAAGCCCCCGACCGCAAGCGCGCCAAGCCTAAAACGAGAGCCCGGCAACCCCCTAACGTGGGGGACAAGGCGTAAACGACAAAGGGCGAAACAGGTCGCAAGCAGCCGGGCGACCGACGGTAAACTGGGGGCCCCCCGTAGCGTCGCAGAACGTATAAAGTCGCCGGCGAAAAAAAGATGAAACACCGTCAGGAGCCACGCAAAAGACTGTCGCAGCACTCAACACGTGGGCGTGGGTGGTAAATTACGAACGAGATACCTGGCAAACTCGAGCAGCCGGTGAGGCTTGGCGCGAATGAGCGGGACCTATTGGCGCTGAGAAGGTTGTCTCTCGGCTGACACGTTCGGGAGGCACCGGGGGGGTGGATCGACTGAGCTCCTACCGACCCGCCCTCAATAATTCTTTTATCGGCAAGGAATCAAAGGACGTTCCGAACCCAGACAGCCATCGCAGCCATTCCAAAAATCCGATCAGCAAGACCATGGCGATCGTGATGCTTACGTCCTGCCTGCCAAATGAAAAGCCGTGTCGTCTCTGACCGATATAGATCGGAATATAGCGACAGGCTTCGATCAGCGGCAGCGCCAAGACGGCGCCGACAAGTCCAAAGGTCGCGAAGCTCAACGGCAAGCCGACGAGGAGGAGGACAAATTTCAGGCTGTTGGATATCGCCATGAACGAGGGCGCTCCCAACCCGAGAAGCGTCAACTCGTTCAGGCTGGCCATTATAGAAAACCATGACCCGACGGCCAGGATCGGCAGCATCCAGCCGGCGGCCTGATAGCGCTGATCGTAGAAAATCTTGATCGCGAAATCGGCCGTGACGACGAACAGCGAGCAGCCGAGAGCCGCCAACAACAAGAATTTTCCACGAATTGGCGCGACCTCCCCGCGCAAGTGTGGGCGTGGCGTGTTCGAATGCGAAGCAACGAAAGGAAAGACCACCCCGTTTCCCAGGCGTGCGGCCATCAAGCTCAAGAGCTCGGATATGGAGCGGGCGATGCCGTAGATCCCCAGAAGCTCGAGTGGAACGACCTTGGCAAAATACAACCGATCGCTATTCATCGATAAAAAATAAACGACGGATGAAAGTGTTATCCATTTCCCGAAATGGATAATTTCATTGAAAAAGCGCCTGGCTATATAAAACCTCTGCTTGATCTCCGGAAGAATAAAATAGCTTCCGATCGCCGTCGATGCGGAACCCAGGATGTTACCAAGAACCATTCCCCATATTGTTGGGCGTATATAAACAACCAAAATGTACAATACTGATGACACTATCGTAATAGTCAATTGAAATAGGTTTAATCTACTGAATTGCAGTCTTTTTTGCACTATTTGCGGACCAACCGAGGTAAGTCCACCGAGCAAAGTCATGATCCCGGTGACCGGCAACAAGTAGACGAGGATCGGCGAATCATAAAAATGCGCCAAGGGTGACGAAACAGCTACAATAAGAAGAAAAAGACCGACGCTTCGGATGAGTTGCAGGCTCCAGGCTGTATTGTAGAAGTCCGGTTCATTTGCGTTTGGACTATAAATAATGTTTTGGCCAATGCCAATATCCGACATCAACTCGATGCCAAATCTCACCGTGCTGACGATCAGCATCAACCCGAAGAGTTGGGGAGCAAGGAGTCTCGCCAATATAATGTTGGTCCCGAGACGAATAATTTGACCGGCGCCAAAAGCTCCGATCGTCCAGACCGCGCCCCGCAAAAGAACCCTGATGGATACGTTCATAGCTCTAACGTCCGAATTGGCGAAGACTGTCGATCGACGATGGATAGTCGTGTGGACTCGATCCCGACATTCACACATGCGCTGCAGGTCGGCCGACAACGTCGACCTCGCGAGCGCTCAATCACCACAGGTCAAGATGTATGGCGCGCAACAAGCCAGGCTCGACCCTTAAATCAAATCCCGACCAATATTTTTTTTCAACGGCCTTCCGGCGCGGCCTTGCCCCGACCGATGTTGCCAAGGGCAAATGCGAAGGCTGCTTGGATGAAACTGCCGATCGAGTGCGAGCGCCCAAGTCCTTTCGCCGGTCGTTTGTGGGGGCGAAGGGGCTCGGCGCTGGCTAGGCGCCGAGCCCCGCGCCAACTGTTGTGACATGGCGCGTCGTCGCGAGTTGAGTCACGCCCGGGCGACGCCAGTAGCCCAGTTGTGTCGCCATACCCCCAATCAAACCGACGTCCATCACGTATACGTATTGAAGCCGGTACGTAACAAACACCCATTCTTCGAAACTTTGCAGATAGACGGCTAGCACCGCAACCGCAAGGCCGATTAACAAATCGCCTTTCGTATCGTGTCGATAGCGCACACCGCAAAGCAACGCAACGAAAAACGGCGACAGAAGAAAGATTACACAGGCGATCAGCCCGAAATACCCATTTTCTGCGACAGTAAGCCAATAGAAATTGTGTACAGTGGCGATGTAGTCTGCCCAGTCGACTCCGGCTCCTTGGTAATAGCCCTGGAGAATTGCCGTCAAATTGAAATTGTTGGCGCCGACACCCAAGGGATGGTCTGCGAGCATCAGCGAAGCCGCCTTTTCGAGGACGACTCGTGAGCTGTCCGAACTTTCGATCTGACCGGCGCCGCGAGACGCTATTGCAGAGATCGCTATCGGCGCGACTACCGCACCAACGACGACGAAAACCGCCAGCATACGCGCCTTTCGAGAGGTCCATCCCCGCAGCGCGGACAGCGCAAAAACGAGCATATATCCCATGGCGGCGAGGCCGATCGTGCCGCGGGAGGTCGTCATCAATTCGACAATCGCGCCGGCCGGGAAAACGATGGCCGGCCACCGTCCAGCTCGTCCGGTCAGCAGCAGCGCGAAGAAAGGAAAAACGACAAAGTGCGAAAGCATGCCAAGCTCATTTTGATGGACCATCGTGCCCGGAGTCTGGAGCAAACCCAGTCCGAAACGCTGCCACAGCACAACGGGCACCTGCACCAACAAGCCGACGGCCATCCCCTTGAGCAGCGCGACTGGAGCGAGCGGGTTGGCGCATGCCCTGACGATAACCGCATAGAGAAAAAACATTCGCGCCACTTGCCAGGAATAGAAAAGCGCCGCTTTCGGCTCCATGGCTGGAAGCGCAGAAAGCAAAGTTGAAAAGAGATAAAGCGATATTGCAATGCGAAAGGGCAGTGGGTGCGACCCGCGTGGTAGACTTAAGTAAAGCGCGAGCGCGAGCGCGTCAATGATCGTTAGCTCGAATCCAGTTACGTATCCTGGCCAGTGGTCGAGAAAAGCTGCCGACATATATAAATGGAAGGACTCCATGACGAAGGGCAAGAATCCGACGAGCCCCCAAACGATCTGTACCAAACGAATATTGTAACGAAGATAAGGGACGAGCGACAGCGTGGCCCCGAGCAAGACAATTAAACTCACCCATTTCACGCGGTTCAACTTCCAACAAAAGGCCCTGAGCGACCGACGGTCGCATAACACGAGGCACCAAAGACGGCAACGGGTTACCGTCGCGCCAATTCGCGCTCGGCTGAGCGCCTCCTTTCTTTCGCCTGCGATTGCATGTTGGATCTTCCACACTTCGAGTAAATCGTTGTCTTTTCCCGCCCTCGAGCTTGGAAGGTACAAGGATATAGCCGCCAGCCGCTTGCAGCGCAATGCAGACGAGTTCAATCCTGCGCTTTATGAACTGGAGTGTCACAACTGATTTTCGGCGATTTCGGCAGTCGCCGTCCCGATCGTGCGGGCCGTTGCGGGGTGGCAGATATTATATAGCGATAGCGGATAGTGGTGAGCAACGCCTGGCACTGGCCTGAGTTGTCACTACATCGCCGTAGGCTCCACATCCCCCTGGCCTTCCACACCGCTGTCGGACGAGTCGTCTACCGCTGACACAGACGCTTCGCATCTTGCGAAGGCCTGGATCAAGTGATACGTCAACTTGGGGATCGCGAGCATGCAGTTCACAATCCAGTCAAGGGCGGCCAGTCGTGAGCTCGTGGAGCATCGCGACGGGATCGATTCGGCGCTCGAATGCGTCCGGGAGTTCACTGCGCAGGGCCGGCCTGACGTAAGAATTGTCAACGAGTACGGCGAGCGCGTGCGCCCTGTCGTTCTTAGACGATCGTCAAGCTGCGGATCTGGACGCAGACCGAAAGGCGCGCATAGAACGGCGGCTCGCCGCCTCGCCGCTCCTCGCCGCGCCGCTGCGCCGGCTGGGGTATAACAGTCAAGCGCTCTGGGCGAAGGACAATATCAAGGCGAGCGTGCTGGGCTTCATCGAGCTTTGCCATGCGGCCGGACGCAGCGAAGGCGGCCGAGTGCGGGTTCTTGAAATCGGAGGCGGACGCTGGCCGTTTTTGACCCCACTGGAATGCGAAAGCGGGCGGATCGCCTATACGGTGAACGACATCGACGAAGGAGAACTCGCGGCGGCGCCGGCGGAATTCGATAAGGCGCAGTTCGACATCGCGGGCGTCGTCGATCCCTCTTTTCGCGGCCGCTACGATTTCGTCTTCTCGCGCATGGTAATGGAGCATGTCCCCGACGCCGCTCGGGCCTGGTCGAATATGTCCGCTCTGCTGGCGCCGGGAGGCGTGGCGCTCGCGTTTCACCCGACCCTCTATGCCCCGGCCTTCGTTATCAACTGGCTGGCTCCTGAGGCGCTGACTGGCCCTGTTCTGCGCTTTTTCTTTCCCGCGCGCGCGCACGCGGCTACCCGAAAGTTCCCCGCCCGCTACGATTTGTGCACTGCCGCGCCGAGCGTGGTCGAACCCGCCCTGCGCCGTGCCGGTTTCCGCGAGGTCTTAAGCGCGCCCTTCTGGGGCGACCTCTATTTCGAGCAGTTGCCCGGCCTCAGGGAGGCCAACGACGCCCTGAGCGGGCTCGCGGAATCCCGGGATTGGCGATGGCTGGCGAGCCACGCCTATACGATCGCGTTAAAGTGATCGAATGCGCCTTTTGGGTAAAGGCGGATGCCTGCGGGAATTGGTCCAAATCGAATGAAAATGGCCTGAGATAGAATGTGGATATAGCGATGCTGGATCATCCGTTGTGGCATATTGCGCAGAACTTGGCTTGTTACCTTCCCGGGATTTCCACGCTGCGACAGGCGCGCGCCACTACAGGCGCCATGAATGATCCGGCGGTGATGGCCGAATGGGCCGGCTATATCGAGCGTGACGTGACTGCCGCCGGTAAAGCCGTTTGCGGTGCAACATTCCTTGAGATCGGCCCCGGACACTCGATCGGCGTCGCCCTTGAACTGCTCAAGGCCGGGGCAAAGCAAGTGTACATGCTTGACGTGAAGGAATATGCTGACCTAACATCCATCGATCCAAAGTTACGCGAACGTCTTCACTATGCTATTGTCAATGATGAGGGCGACTGGCCGATTAAATCTGGTTCGATCGACGTCGTTTATTCTTATTTCTCTGGCGAGCACCTGCGATATCCAAGCAATGTCGTGACGGCGATGGCAAGGGTGCTCCGCCAAGATGGTTTGTGCATCTTCGTGGTCGATCTTGAGGACCATGCGCACCGCGATACCAACAGGCTGCAATTCCTTTATTACGAGCCAAGGCTTTGGGATGCCATGTTCTCGCAGCGTGGAGCATGGATAAATCGACTTCTTGAGCCGGATTGGCGGGACCTGTTCGAGCGTTCCTTCGAGAAGGTTCAGATTACGCCGGCGGTTAAGTCACCTCCGGAACGCTTCGATCGCAACCGGATTGCAACGAGCTTTAAAAAATACACTGATACCGAACTGTTCGTGAGTAACATTTGGGTTGTGGCGAGTTCGCCGCGGCGCCCGAATTCAGGTCGCATAACCTATTCTCGCCAACCCCGGCAAACGCGGCTGAACGATAATATCAGCCAAGGGCTCGTTTTGGTTCATGGCCTTCGTGACAAGTGTGTTGAGCTTTGTCGTGTCGACGGGGCGCAGGATGGACTTTTGGTCGACATTTCCTTCGAGAAAATCGGAATCCGTGGTAGAATTTTTATTTTGATCCGTCGCGCTGCGGCCCGAAGCCGACGCATGTCATGAATGTCGCACAAAAGAGCGCCTAAGCCTTTGAAAGAGGCCGATTGCTATGAAATCGGTACGGGCTGATTTTGCTTCTCATCGGCGCGCTCCCGAGGCGCGTACCCTCGGCGTTTTTGCAACCTCGCGGCAACGACTTTGGGCATAAATCGGCTGGTTAAATTGATGAATGCGCCGTGACCTGGTTGGTAAATCTTTTCCTCGTGGTCCTGGCGTTGCCGGCGACGTTTTCGTGCGCATACCTAGGGCTGCTCACGGTCTTGTCCCGGAAACTCCCTTTGCCCGGACCATCGTTGGGGCGGCTGAAATTCGATGTGATCGTGCCCGCGCACAACGAGGAAGCCGGCATCGTGCGGACGGTCTCCAGCCTGTTGGCGATGGATTGGCCACGCGGCGGTTTCAGGGTTGTGGTCGTGGCGGATAATTGTAGCGACGCGACGGCTTCGGTTGCCCGCGGCGCCGGCGCTTATGTGTTGGAGCGTCAGGATTTGACGTTGCGCGGCAAGGGCTATGCGCTGGCCCATGCATTTGCCTGGAGCGTCAAGGACGGCTTCGCCAAGGCTGTCGTGGTGGTTGATGCCGACGCTGTCGTCTCGCCCAACCTGCTCGAGGCGTTCGCGGCCCGAATCGAGCGGGGCGCGCCGGCGATCCAGGCGCATTACGGCGTCCTAAATCCTTGGACGTCGTGGCGAACGCGGCTGCTGGCGATCGCAAAAGGCGCCTTTCACGTCGTCCGATCCCGCGCCCGCGAGCGGCTTGGGGTGTCCTGCGGGGTGCGCGGCAACGGCTGGTGCGTCACTCACGCGCTCCTGCGCGAAGTTCCTTACCGCTATTACTCGCTGACGGAAGACATTGAATACGGCATCGCGCTCGGGCGGTCCGGCCATCGTGTGGAATATGCAGACGAAGCCCATGCCGATGCGGACATGGCCTCCACCGAGCAGAACGCGCGCGCGCAACGTCAGCGATGGGGGCAAGGGCGCGTTCAGCTCGTGCGCTCCAGTACTGTGCCGCTGCTGCTTGCCGCCGTGCGGAATCGCAGCCTGGTATGCCTCGACCTCGCTTGCGATCTCATCGTGCCCCCTCTTTCGTACTTGACGGCGAACATCGTTTTGCTCGGATTCGCCGCTGGACTCCTCAGCATCTGGGCGCCGACGACGACGTTTTGGATTTGGTGGGCGATCGGGTGCGCCGCCGTCCTGATTTTGCATGTACTCCGCGGTTGGCAGTTGAGCGGCATGGGAATCCGGGGACTGCTGGCGCTCGCGCACGTGCCGGGATTTATTCTATGGAGGATCTGGCTGCTTCTTGGCCGCAAGACCAGCAACTGGGTCCGAACCGAGAGGGAGAAGGCGAGTTAGGCAGCGCGTTTCCGACGCTTTGCGTGTGTCCGAAGGAACCACGCAGAGGCTTCGGCCAAGCCATCATTCAGCGCCTTGCATGTCCATCCGAGCGCAGACCGGGCGCGCGTGCTGTCGAGCCGTATCTCCTGACGCGCAAGGGCGAGAAACGAAGGAGGAATTGGCTGCGGCAGAAAGGAGCCGAACCCGACTTTTTGCGTCCCGATTTCTAGCGCCTTCAGCGGGACCGCAAACACTTTTGCCTCGAGAGCGAGGCTTCGACTTGAAATGCGTTTTACCGGGACCGCGCCGAGCGCCTTTGCATAGCTCACGAAATACTCGTTCCATGTCGGCGGATCTGGCATGGCCAGATTGAAGATTTGCCCCACCGCGGCAGGTAGCCGCAGGCTGAGCAGGATTGCATTGACGAGGTCGTCGATGTGAACCAGATTGCAATAGCCGTCGCCGCCAGCCCCTAAGTCTCCCAGGCGGTGGGCGAAAAGCCACCTTGCAACGCGTCTGCTCCAGAGCTCGCCGCCGGGACCGTACTCGCATCCGGGACGGAGTACGACCTTGCGGGTATAGGTCCCGGATGCTCTTTCCGCCTGGATTTTGGCTTGGGCATAGGGTCCCAGACCTTCCTGCATCGGCGCGTCTTCTAGAACGTCGCCGACTGCGGCGCCATACACCGACATCGAGCTGATATGCACAATCAGCGGCGGCTCATCACAACGAGCTGCGGTCGGAATGAGAGCCGTCGCGACCCGCTCAATCAATTTTGGCTGCCCGGACAGGCAATTCACCACTGCATCCACACGCCGCAACGCAAGGGATAGCGACGCCGGATCCGTCATATCGAACGCGATCCCTTCGATTTTGTGATGACGCGCCAGCGCCGCGTTGGCTGTTTCAGTGATGGGTCGCGCCCAATCGCTGTCTGCAAGGGCCAACAGAACTCGTCCGCCGATGTATTCGCCGCCACCTAGGACCAGGACCCTTTTCACAACACTTCTCGAGCTTCGGGAGCGAGCGCGTTCGACCGCGGGGATTTACCAGCGCCCTCTCTGGGCCCGACGGTCTTCGCCCTGAGATGCGCGGCCAGTCGCAAGGCCAATGCGACAATTGTCAGGGTCGGATTAGCCTGACCGGAGGTTGGAAAAACCGCCGCACTTGCGATGAACAAGTTTTGTACACTGTGTACCCGGCAGTTCGCATCGACAACGCTGGACCGTGGGTCAACTCCCATGCGAGCCGTGCCTATGTGGTGCCCATCATACGCGCCATAACGAGTCATTTCCTTTTCTACTGAAGCCTGATCGTACTCGAGCCGACCAACTCCGTTTCGCTTAAGATCGGACGCCAACAGCGCAAGGGCGCTGCCCACGGTGTGGACGTCTCCTTTCGTGTAGCGCCAGTCGATATTGAGTTGAGGAATATCAAAGACGTCTGAACCGCTGCCCAGGCTGACACGGCTTTCCGGGTTTGGTTGTTGCTCCGCATGAAAGTCCAAGCTGTAGATATTGGCGCGAGACTGGATGATGACCGAGGGAAATTTGCGGTCCGCCAGTTTGCGGTCGCGCAGTATGTGCCAAGCAAAGGAGAATGCGTCGAAAGGCCGCGCGGCTATATTGCCGAAATGTTGGAGCCATTGCGCGAGTTTGATTTTGTCCGGCCCGTACAGTCGTTTCGCGTACTCGTATGGCACGAAGACACGAGCAAGCATGAGCAGCGATAGAATCGAGTTCTTGTGCGCCGGATCCTGAATGTTGGGGTGATGCAGCCGTGCAATGAAATTGCCCAACCCTAGCGAGCGCTGGACGGTCGGCGCCAAGGCGAGTTGGCGGCGGCAGTATATCCCCTCATCAGAAATGTCGTACCCGTGATGAACGGATGAAGTGGGACCGTTGATATACAGCGCGCCTATCGTGCCAGCCAAATGGCACATGTAATAGCGGCCCACCACGCCGTGCGCATTGCCAATGCCACTGAGTTGCTGATCACGGCTGGCTAGCAGCAAGCGGGGCACCTCGAGACCTCCTGTGGCCAGGGCAAAATTTTGTGCTTTGGCCTGGATTGTGCGTCCGGTCAGGCTCTGCACGCGCAGCGAGTTGACGCGATCGGCGGCCTCGTTCAGACAAATGCAGGTCACGTTGGCATGCAACACCACCCGGACGTTCCGTGCGTCCTTCAGTTTGTGGTGGTAGCGCGCACCGAAATCGGTGGGGCAGCTAAATCTCTCCAGCGCTTCGTCCGTAAAGTTCTCGCTTTTGAACCCCTCGATTATGGGGCGAACCGGCTTTGAGAAAGCCGTAGATGCCGAGTAGGCGAATTCCCCGGCTTCGCAGATCCGATTTGCCTTGGGATAAAAGGGCGCCAGATCCGTAAGGGTAATTGGCCAACCGCTGTGGGGAACATAGTCCCGCTGTTCAAAGTCGATCGCGTCGAAGGGCATGCACCGACCGCCCCAAATTGTGGTTGATCCGCCAAACTGACGCTGACGAAAACGCACCGGGAGACTGTGCAGGCGCTCGTCGGCCACAGACCCTTCATAGAGCGCCTGAGTTTGCGCATCGAAATCGAATCCGCCCGATTCCAGTACAAGTACTTCGAACTTGCTCTCGATCAGCTCCAGCGCCATAGCGATGCCCGCGGCGCCTGCCCCAACAACGCAGATATCAGCTTGCAGAATCTCGCCGTCCGCGAGGTCTTGTGCGCTCAGGATCACGGGTCAGTACTCGGCACAGTTGTAGAAGCGACAGCCACCGGCCGCAGAGGCGACAGCCACCGGCGCAGCACCCCCTGGACGGTCGGCGATTCCTACCGCAAGTGCCGCGGAGGTCAAGGTTGGACTGAGCTAACTGGAGCTAACTGGCGGACAATCGACCGAGCTCGCTCGCGATGAACGCTCAAACCTCGCGCAATCGCTGTCGGCGCCGCCGCGCCTCGAGCCATACAGGGGTTGCGAATTATGTGCCTCCGCTTGCGAGGAGTTTGGCCGACGCTTTCTCATAATTCGACCCAGATACTTCGCGAATCCTAGGCCAGAAGCACCAACCTGGGGGGGGCGGGACATCGTCGCTCGCGGCGGGCGTGTTGACGATGGGCGGCATATCTCCCGTGGAATTCCATCCCGTTGTCTCGGCGGCGGAATTCGCCCCGGCCCCTCATTCGCCGCCTGATCTAGCACTGTCACAAACTCTCTCTCGCGGAGGAACTCAGGCGGACGAATTCAGACTAGCCCTGAGCCGCTCCGTGCGCTAGGGTTAGCTGCTCAAGACAAGCCATGGCGCGGGATTCTAAAGGACTACGGATTGACTCAAAGCAAAAAGGAGTCGCGAAACTTCATTATGGAGAGTGAGTTGTTACAGTGATCCCCCACGGTGGCATCAAAGCGTTCATTCGATGCTCGCGATCTTGCCTTGGCCGTTACGTACTATTGTAATTTCTGTGGATCGTCTAAATGACAAAACAGATCGGAGTCGTTATTGGTTGCGGCGCGATTGCGCGTGAGCACTTGGCGGTTCTGACCGAACTCGACTACGTCGACGTCGCCGCCGTCTGCGATATCTCCCCCGTCCGGGCAGAGGCGACCGCAGAGCGGTTCGGCATCCAACGCTGGTATACAGATCACATAAAGCTTCTCTCTGACACTCGTCCAGATTTGGTTCACGTCACGACGCCCCCAGCCTTCCACGCTGGTATCGCCAAAGATTGTCTCACAGGTGGAGTAAACGTATTTTGTGAAAAACCTATAACAATACAATATTCTGAATTTCTCGTCCTGAAACAACTTGCAATAAAAAGCAATCTTGTATTGATGGAAAACCAGCAATTTAGGTACCACTCTTCGGTTCGTCGTATTCGGGATCTCGTAACATCTGGAAAGCTGGGTGACGTGCTTGAAGTTCAGATTTGCATATCACAAAATATTACGGATAGCGACAGCCCGAGCTCCGATCAGAACGCTCCCCATTATAGTCTGACTCTGCCTGGTGGTATGATCGGAGACTACATGCCGCACATTGCATACTTGGCTTATATGTTCACGGGCGCTGTATTTGAGGTTCGAACGATCTGGGAGAAGCGCCTGGAGAATACGCCGCTTCCGGCGCACGAATTTAGGGGATTGATCAAGGGAGAGCGCGCTTCGGCATACGTCAGCTTCAATGGCGCGGCGGAAGTCGACGGATTTTGGGTGCGGGTCGTAGGTTCCCGAATGCGGGTTGAGGCAAACCTTTTCGAACCTCCGCGGCTTTCTGTCCGGCGACGGCGTCAAGGGGAGCGCGCGATCATGACTTTAATCGACGGCGTCGCCGAGTCTCGTGGCCTTATGGTCGGAAGCGTGGCCGGTTTCATGAGAAAGTTGGCTGGGACCAGCAGCTATGATGGCCTCGCGGAGATGTTGAATAGAACTTACCGTGCTTTAGAGTTGCATGAGCCGCAGCCAATTCCGCTCGACGAGATCGACGAAGTCGCCGGTCTTGTGGAACGCCTGTCGCGCCCGGAGTTTATGCTGTGAGGATTCTCGTCTCTGGAGCGGGAGGATTTCTCGGCCGGTTTGTTGTGGATCGATTGCTTGAGCGAGACCACTGGGTCCGTGTACTAGTCCGCCCTAAATCGAGATTGCCCCAATGGAGGGGCTCAGTTGACGTATTCCCCGCTGACCTTCGGGTTAGCGGAGATCTTTCGCAGGCGTTGGATGGTATTGACACAGTCATTCATCTGGCTGCGGCGGTCACTGGTACTGAAGACGTTCAGTTCGCCTCAACCGTAGTCGGGACAGAGCGGCTTATTCAGGCAATGGCGCATTCGTCCGTGAAGCGACTCTGTACATATAAGCAGTGTTGTTGTTTACGATTGGTCGCTTGCCGCCAAGGTCATGGACGAAAAGGCGCCGTTGATCGAAAACCCGTACGAAATGGGTGGGTATACGATCGCGAAGGTTTGGCAAGAGCGGCTCGTGACTAGATTCTGTATCGATAACGACTGCGCGCTTGTGATCATGCGTCCGGGATTTGTTTGGGGACCAGGCCACGCTGAAATTGGAGGGATGGGACGAAGGGCGGGCCGGATATATCTCACCTTTGGCGTGCGAACTCGGCTGCCGCTGTCGCATGTTCTGAACTGCGCCGATTGCATAGTGGCGGCCGCTGAAGCTCCAATGGATGGCGTTAACATCTACAACGTGGTGGACACGGAGGAAGTCAGTGTTTTGCGCTACGTTAAAGAATTTAGACGCCGCTCGGGGAGTCCGGGATGGATAGTTTCTATTCCGTACCATGTAGGCCTGGCGTTCGCAAAGTTAGCGTCAAAGACGAGCCATATGGCCTTTGGGAAAAAGGGCAGACTGCCATCTCTGCTCATGGCGAAACGATTCGAACAACAGTTTAAGCCAATTCGATTTAGGAATGATAAACTTAGGAAAGAGCTCGGTTGGGTTCAACGCTATACGCTCAAGCAATGTCTCGATTTTACATATCGAGACGAATCTCATCCCGGGTAAACGGGAGCCGTGGCGGGGCGGAGCTGGTCGGGGTTGCGTAGCCCCCGCCACGGCGGCTTCAGGAGACACTGTCATGACCAGGGACCAGAAAAGAAAATCATTTCGCGCCAAGGCGGGCGTGCTCGAGCTGGCCAAACAACTCGGCAACGTCAGCCAGGCGTGCAAAATCATGGGCTACAGCCGGGACAGCTTTTATCGGTTCAAGGATCTCTACGACAAAGGCGCCGAACTGGCGCTGCAGGAACTGTCGCGGCGCAAGCCGATCCTGAAGAACCGGGTGATGCCTGAGGAGATCGAGGCGGCCGTGGCGGCGATGGCGATCGACCAGCCGGCCTCGGCCCAGACGCGGGTCTCCAACGAACTGGCCAAGCAGGGAATGGCGATCTCGCCGTTCGGGGTGCACTCAGTTTGGCTTCGCCATGTCTGCGCGCCAGAGTTCGCCCGATTGCGCTCTGAAATTGTGACCCCCGATAACCGCCGTCGGCAAAGAGCCTGGTCAGGAACGGAAAGGCGCCGAACAAGGTCGCCATCAACGCCGCGCCGCCGTCGCGGTCCTGGATGTCGGCGGCGTGGACGATCGCATGCATCAACAGGCCCTGCGTATCGACGAGGATGTGGCGCTTTTTGCCCGTGATCTTCTTGCCGGCGTCATAACCCGCCGGATCGATGCAGGCCCCCCTTTTTCCGCGCTCTTGACGCTCTGGCTGTCGATGATCGCGGCGGTCGGGCTCGCCTCGCGAGCGGCGGCTTGGCGACACTTCACGTAGAGAGCGTCGTGGATGCGATCGAGCGTGCCGTCCCAACTCCAGCGATCGAAGTAATCGTAAAGCGTCGAACGCGGCGGCAGGTCCTTCGGCACGGCGCGCCATTGGCAGCCGGTGCTGAGGACGTACATCAGGCCGTTGACGACGTCGCGCTCATCGACATGGCGTCGGTTGCCGCCGCGCTTGGCCGGCGGAATGAGCGGCCCGACATGCGCCCATTCCGCGTCGGTCAGATCGCTCGGATAGCGCAGCAGACTGCGGTCGTAGCGAGCGCGATTTTCGTTGGTCCACATCGGCGACCCCCCTGATTCGGGCCGCCTTCCTTGAATCATAAGCGATTCCAACGATTCGTTAACTTCCCGGACGGGCTCTTAGCCTAGGTCAAAACTTTTGCTTGGCAGGCCGACGAGTTAAACTGGTAAAACTGGGTTGGACACGTGCCTCTTTTGCGATCTTTCTGCAGCGCCAACGAATTCCAAGGCAGGCAACTAAAGGTGCAAAACGGTTGGCGATTTGATGGCCACGTCCGTGCGGTTTTTCGCATTCAATTTCTTCATTATACTACGCACATGGACTTTGACGGTGCTCTCGCACATACCGAGTTCATAGGCTATGGCTTTATTCGACTTGCCGCGCCCTATCCCTCGCACGACCGCAAGTTCACGGGTGGTGACCGTGCCCGATGCGGGAAGCGCCTCGGACGGCGGTTGGCCAGGCCAAGATCTCATGAGGAGGTAGTCGATCGGCACATAAGTCCCCCCAGCGAGAACAAAGCGGACCGCCTCAATCGCGATATCAAATGCCAACGTTACTGGGATGTAACCTTTCGCGCCATTGTAAATTGCGGATCTGGCCATTTGGGCGTCGTTGTTGTGAGCGAGGACGATGATAGGTATTCCGGGTGCGATTTGAGACAAAGTCTTGAAGACGTCTGAACTTGCCTGGTTGCTATCATGCAACGCAGAAAGTAAAATTAAACTCGGCAGAACTTGGCATTTCCGCTGCAATTCGATAGCTGCCGAGAATGGTTGAATTTGCAAAGAAAACGCCGATTGCATGCTCCGCCGAATACACTCACGAATGAAATTACGGCTTTCAATCACCGCGATAAAACCATCAGTTATCGCACCGACGGCTTCGGCCGAGGCGCTTAGACAACTTTCTTCGGAGCCCTTTGTAGCCTCCGGCAGCCGCATCAGCGCGTGAGCATCGCCAAGTCCGATAAGACCGATATTATCACCCATGAGCAACATTCCCCGGTAAGATTCGGTCGGATCAACACAGCACAAAAAGCTCCTCCCTGGCCCGCCCCTCGAGGTGAACCTGTTATTTAGCCTTCCATCACGGTGTGAACCTGAAGGACCAAGCGATTGTCCCCTCGCTAGTCGTTTAGGCGAAGCCCTACCGTAACGATGAGCGTTGCCGCAATTCCCGGGTTGCAACACGCTTCCGTAGGATAAGCAGTAGCGTAAACATAGTCCGATGTAAACTGAACAGCGGCAACCGTGATCGCGTCAAAGGGGGTAACCTTTGATCGAAAGAGGTAGATCAGCACCATCTTTTGGTCACCAACTTTTTCAATCTGGCACCCGCCAGACTCTAGATTCCGTTATAATTATCAAGTGATTGCGGCTACGGACGCCGATGCTAGCAGCCGGATCCTGCTCGCTCCCGACGATTCGACATCAGTCTCAGGTCGGCAGAAGAATTGCTCAATTGGGTCGCGTTGGCTCGGTACAACCTACGTTTGCGCGTGGGGCATTTTGCGCGGGAGTCAGCCTGCGGTGGTCCTCTTACATGCACCGCGGTGTCGGCTTGGCCGACTTCGGGCTATCTCATTTGCTGCCTTTCGATTTGCTTGTCACAACCTCTAGGTTGGTAGCAGAAATGATGGACGCTGCGCTTACGTGATTTCCAACAGACCTAAACCCGATTGATCCTAGGTGATGGTCGAATGGCTGGGGCTAGACGCGTTCCGTCGTTGGACGGGTTGCGGGGCATCGCCGCGCTTGCGGTGATGGCGTTCCATTTCAACATTTTCTTTCTGCCCCAGGCAGGTCTCTCAACAATCATGCCCTTCCTCAATCGCGCATACCTCGCAGTTGATTTATTTTTCCTCCTTAGCGGCTTCGTTATGGCCCACGTCTATGGCCGCCAACTTGCAGCGAATTGGCGTGCGCATTGGCGGAGGTTTGCGCTGGCCCGCTTCGTGCGCCTTTATCCCCTGTTCGTCATTACGCTGTTGGCGATGGTGGTCTTAGTCGCCCTCTACCATGCGCCCGTGGAGGGAGTGTCTTTCTCCGACCGATCGCTGATGCTCCAGCCGCTAATGTTGCAACAATGGTCTTCGGGTCTAAGTTGGGACTATCCATCCTGGTCGATCAGCACCGAAGCCGAGGCCTATATCTTTTTTATCTTCTTCGCTGGACTACTCCTCGCGGGCAAATATCCACGGATTATTTTTGGGTGCCTTATCGCCGTGTTGGCGGTATTGAGCGCTCGTAATGGGGGGAGCATCAATTATTTCGTTGGAGTCCGCGCGTTACTCCGGACAATCGCGGGATTTTCCCTCGGCGTCCTCGTGTATCGTTATTATTTGTCTCGTACCGAGTATATGTGCAGGTGGAGCGGGATTCTGGCAATTGTATTGCTAGCCGTATCGGCGCTGATCCGAGTAGATTTTATCGCGATCTGTGGGTTCGCTTTCCTAATATTATATTGCGCTGACGCCAAGACTTCGCTAGCGGCTCTCTTAGAGACAAGTCCCTTGACTATGCTCGGTAACTGGTCGTACTCAGTTTATCTATGGCATGTACCAGTGTATTTTGCTGTGATGGCTGGATTTGCAGCAAGCCATCATCCCGTAAGTCAATTGAATACGCTGAGCGCGCGATTGCTTTTGTTGGCTACGGCACTCGCAGTCGTGTCTCTGGCGGCTGTACACTACCGGTATGTCGAAACACCTATACGTCAGAAGCTCCGTGCGACGCTTCAACTCGTCCCTTGAGCGCGAACTGCTGCGCGGGATACGCACGAATATCTCCACTGCATTGCCTCGCTCCAACCTGCGGGTGCTCGCAGGGGCAACGAGTCCAGGTTAACGGGGGTGAGCCGTAGCATTTCGGTGAGGTAGTCCGGGCTCCCCACGAAGGAGAACTCAGAATTGGCCAAGAGGGCTCTCGCTACGCCTATGTGGGACGGCGGCGGCGACGATGCCGCCGACCTCTCGGCGCCCGGAAGAGACGGACCACAACGAGGACAGTGGCGACGACTGTCACGTCGTCGACAGCGACCTCGACCCGCAGGTCCGCGAAGCCGCCGACGCGCGGCCACTTCGCCGCCCTCCAACCATGGAGCATAGTCAGGCGACGCGTCGCCTTTCGCGGACCGCGGCGGCGTCATCCGCTTCGGCAAGCGCTGCCCCAAGGGGGCGGTGCCGATCGGCCGCCATCTCCGCGCGCCGACTCCGAACGGTGCGACGGCAAACGCGATCCCGTGCGTTGGACGGAGACCGACTGGCGGCAATACCTTCGAGCCGCCGCCCGATCGCCCGCGACCTCAAGGCTTCCGCCGCTCTAGCACACAATCGTCGACATCGAGGCCACGCTCTGCGGCAACTGACGCCCGGCCGCTCCGCCCCCGATCCGGCTCCGTCGCGCTCATCCCCAATTCGTGATAAAAAGAGGCTCGACATGAACCTCGCCCTACGCAATCCGATGACGCCGGCCGAATTCCTCCAATGGGAGGAACGGCAGCCTTTGCGCTACGAATTCAACGGCGTCGGCCCCGTCGCCATGACGGGCGAGACGTATGGCCACTCGATCATCCAAGGAAATCTCGCGACCGCCCTGGGCGGGCGTCTCCGGGGCAAGCGATGTCGCTTCCACGGGAGCGACCTAAAGTTTCAGGTTGCGGAGGGCCACGTTCGCTACCCCGACGGGATGGTCGTGTGCTCCCCAGTGGATCGGACCGCGACCGTCGTTTACGACCCCGTCGTCGTCTTCGAAGTGCTGAGCCCGAGCACAGCGCGCGACGACAGGATCGTCAAAGCTCGCGAGTATCAGGCGACCCCATCCGTTCAGCGTTACGTCATGCTAGAACGGGACGGCGTCAGCGCCACGGTCTACGCCCGCTCAGGCGAGACGTGGACCCATGAAATCCTGATCGCCGACTCCATTCTCTCCCTTCCAGAGATCGACGTCGAACTGCCACTCGCCGAGCTCTACGACGGCATTGTCTTTGAGACGGAGCAGGATGCCCACCGGACCCCCGACGGCGAGCGCGCCTGACCCGGATCTCTTTATTGCATCGCGGTATGCCACACGACCATGCCGTTGGGGTAGCGGACGTGGCCCTCCGCAACCTGAAATTTGAGGTCGCTCCCGTGGAAGCGACATTGCTCGCCCCGGCGACGCCCGCCCAGGGCGGTCGCGAGATTTCCGTGGATGGTCGAGTGGCCATACGTCCCGCCCGTCATGGCGACGGGACCACGGCGCCCTCGCATGAGCCCATCGGCCACCGCCCGTGTTTTGGGCTCCTTCGGTCGGCTACGCCTCCCCCGCGGGCCCCGAAACACAGCTCGATTCCTCACTCAGGTGGTGCACTTTTCAATGTCGCCACCGGTGCAGTTCCGGGTGTCGTTTGACACTCGCGCAAGGAGCGGACGCTCGGTCGCTACACCGCGAGGCAGCACAAGAACGGGTTCGCAAGCGTCATGAGGCCTCAACGAGTTGACGCTTCGTCTTCGCGAGAAGCGCCATTGGCGGTATCGATCGGCTTGAGCCGCGACGCTCGTCGTGTTCCATGACTTTGGTTGCGAGCTTTTCGGAAAGCCTTGGCGGAGAAGCCGCACCTAGGGGTCGGCCCACCCACGTGCCCGCGCGATCCGCCTCCCACTAAAAAAGGCCGCACGACGGCGGCCTTTCCTTATGCTAGCGGCTCTAGCCTTACGCGATCGAGATGGCGGTGCGGCGCGCGCGACGCCCTGCGAAGGCGAGGCCGACGAAGCCAAGGCCCATGATCATCCAGGTGGACGGTTCAGGGACGTCCAGCGAGATGTTGGTGTACTCGTTGCCGTAGCTCGGCGCGCCGGTGTCAGCGGCAATGAACGTCAGGGTCTCCGAAGTCGACGTCGCGACGACCGAGAATTCGTTGTGCGTCCAGACGCCGACGGACCCGCTGTCTGTCGTCAGGATAACGCCGCCGAAGCTTGCGGTGGCGGAGGACGGGCCACCTGAGCTGCGCCCGCCGTAATCCCAGGAGAGATCATAGGTCGTGCCAACATGCAGGCCGGTCACTGTGTAGCTGTCGGCGCCCCAGGTGTTGGCGTCCAGCTCAAGGTTCTGACAACCGGCGTTGTCGCACCCGAGCCCATAGATCGGCGAGTAGCCGATTTCGATGCCGTCGCCGATGTCGCTCGTCCATCCATTGATTCCCGGCGCGTAAATGGTCCAGCCGCCGCCCTGGGGCGGCGATGAGAAATCGCCGTCCGCGATCAGGTTCACGCCGGCGGAGGCCGAGGAAGCAGCCAGGATAGCCACCGCGGCAACCGCACCGCGCAGACATGTCAAAACCATTAAATCCGCACCTTACCCTTAGGCAACCGGTCGAACGAATAAGGTTACCACAATGTATAAGATGCATCACCATGCGAGCAGTGTCAACTCCGTCCTTCATAAAAACGGCAATTTGGCTTCGGAGATCGACGCTGCCGGCGATGGACCCGACGGATCTCTGCGTCAGTTCGAAAGGCGCGGAACAATGGGCCGCGACCCATTCGTATCGGCCAGCGCCTCGAACGACCCCCGCCTGAACGGCGATTTCGTCGTCCTTTAACGACAAGGCGCTTGCCAGAGGCGCCTCGCACGTTCCGTGCGCCCTCGACGACTTTTCATCCCATGACCCGGATGGCTTCATGGAACGGCTGCGCCGTCGAGCTACTGATCCCGTGGCTGCGGGGAGCACAGCCGCAGAGCGACCCTCCGCTGGACCTGGGGCTCATCGCTCAGAAGCGCATGTCGCCGCTTTGGATCGCGGCATGGCGGTTCGCGTCGAGCGCGACATAGGCCTGTCGCTCGCCGTCGAAGACGTAAAGCGGATCAGCGACGCGCGCCGGGTCGAAGCCTTCCTCGACGTAGAGGCGCCGCCTTGGCTTGAAGGTTTCCGTGGTTTCGATCTCGCGGGTCAGACGCAAGAACAGCGGTCGGGCATATCGCGGCAAGGTTTCGAGCCGACGCGCAAGCGCATCGAGATCGAGCCGTCCGTCGGTCCGCAAGACCGCCATCCCGGCGCGCCCGTCGGCGCCGGGAAGCGCCACGCCATAGACGATCGCGTCCGCGACGCCCGGGCAGGCGCGTAACGCCATGGCGACTTCGAGCGCCGCGACGTTCTCGCCCTTCCAACGAAAGGTGTCGCCGATCCGGTCGACGAAAACATAGAAGCCATCCGTGTCGCGACGCATGAGGTCGCCGGTTCGCATCCACGCATCGCCTGCCTTGAAGACGTCGCGCAGGATTTTCTTTTCCGTCTCGCTTGCTTGGCTGTAGCCCTCGAAGCGTCCGTCTGCGCCTTCGCCGATGCGCCCCAAGGCCTCGCCGACTTCTTCGTCGGCGCAACGCTCGCAGAAGCCATTGGTCCCGCGTAGGGGCGATTGCGACTCGGGGTCGAAGCGGACGAGCGCGATCGGCTCGCGCAGCGCCAGATAGGGCGGGACCCGTCCTATCGATCCGATCCTGCCCTCGACGTTGTAAAGCCAGACATTGCCTTCGGTCGACGCGTAGAATTCGAGGATGCGGATGGGGCCGAAGCGTTCGAGAAAGGCGCGCCAAACCTCCGGCGAAAGGCCATTGCCGATGGCGATCCGGAGCCTGTGGGACTTGTCCCCGGCGCGCGCCGGCGCGGCCGCCAGATACCGGCAGAGCTCGCCAATGTATTGAAACGCCGTGCAATTCCAGCGCGCGACATCGCCCCAGAAGGCGTCCCTGGAAAAGCGCTCGGCGATGGCGACCGAACCGCCGACCGTCAAGGGAGCGCCGATGGCGACGACGCCGCCCACGCTGTGATGCATCGGCAGGCAGTCGTAGAGCCGATCTTCGCGGGTCAGCTCCGCGAGGCCGGCGAACCAATGGGTCCAGACGACGATTCGACGATGGCTGACCTCCGCGGCCTTCGGCAGACCGGTCGTTCCGGAGGTGAATATCCGCAACGCCCGATCGGCGAGCGTGACCGGACGACGTTCGCTCGGCGCAAGCGGCTCGCCGCTGCAGGTCGAGACCGCCACGTCGATTCGACGCCCCCCGGAGCGCTCGCCGCCGTGGAGCCAAATCTCGACCGGCCCGTCCAGGCCCGCGGCCGCCGCCACGCAGACGTCCCCGCATTCTTGAGCCGCGATCACGCGTCGCGCTTCGGCCACTTTCAAGGCATGAGCCAGCGCCGGCGAGCGGAGATCCGGGCTGATCAGCGCGACGACCGCGCCGACTTGCGTGAGCCCGAGCCAGATGGCGAAATATTCGGGCCGATTGCCCATGACGAGCGCGATCGTCTCGCCGCTCGAGACGCCTGCATCCAAAGCCCAGCGGGAATACTGGTTCATCCGCGCCGCGAGCGCGCGGAAGCTGAAGCTTTCGCGGTCGCTGACCAGCGCCGTCGCGTCGCCGTAGCTCTCCGCCCACTCGCTTACCGCCCGCGGCAGGATGCGCTCGGGATCGCCGGTCGCGCGCGCCGTGGTTTCCAGGGCGCGCAACCAGGCCCGCGCCCGAGCCGGGCGCGCACGCGCTGCGGCGCCCTGATCGGGTGCGCTCGTTCCCAAATGATCGGCGTCATTCGTAATCATAGTTCCAACTCTGCCGGCTTCATTTCCGGCTCAATGTGTCGAACGTCAAGCATGGTCGCACGGAAAGTCGGGGCTTCCTGAACGACGGCGGCGGCTCTGGGTCGCTGCGTCGCTTCTCTTCGGGCTCGCGTTGTCACGGCGGGAGAAGACGATGACGCGAATGAGGACGGTGGGCTTAGATTAGACTGGGCCACGGCAGGGACTTCCGCATGAACGGCGAGTATGGTTTTTCCGCCCGCACTCAGCGTTGAGGAGCCGGATCGATGGACAGGGCGGTGGCGATTAATATGCGGGCGCGGGGTTTCTTGCCGCCGCCTCAGCCGGCCAAGCGCGTTCAGGCCGGGCAGTTTGGACCGAGGAGGTCTTCGGCGTGGACCGGTCGCCACGCGCCCGGCGCGCCGGCGTAGGAGGCGAGGATCAGAAATTCGTCGTCACCTTCGACGCGGACCCCGGCCACCATAATCGTCAAGACCCGTCGTTCCTTGACCTTGTCGGCAAGAGCCTCCGCGGCGAGCCGAAACGGCTCGACGTCCGAAAGGTCCGCCCCCTGGATGCGTGTCCCCCAGAACATCTGATGGGGAACCACGGCGGCGATCGGCACCCATTCGCCGATCGGGACCGTCGGCGTGGCAGCCGCGAGCGCGCGCTGGGCGGACGGAATGAGGCAACCCACGTGGATGTGGAGCTGATCCTGGTCCCGGACTACACCCGAGTTGACGACGAGGGCGACCGCGTCGTGCTCCGGCGTTCGCCCATCCGCGCCCTCGAGGAACGATCGCGCGCCCCATGCGGCGTTGAAATAGTTCGGTGCTTCGGGTGACTGCAGCAATGGGTCCTCGACGCCGACGATCCTTCGCGTCGGCGCCAGGATCAAGTCATGCGCTAGGGGCGGCCGCAGAACGATGTGGCCGCGTTCCTCGCGAGCGGAGAGATCGACATTCAGGCAGGGAAAGGGAGCGCCAGTCAGCTTGAAATCGGCGACGCAGGCCCGAACAACCTGCCATAGCACCAGCCGGTCGAGCCCTGCTGGGAAGGTCGCGAACGCCGTCACCAGCGTAAGGCCGACGACGATCGAAAGAATCCACACTATTTTCGTGCCGTGCGTCACCGCTTCGCTCTCAGCCCTCTACGAACCCCCGCGCGAAGAAGCAGCGCGGTGCGGCGCTGTCGACGAGGCGCACCGCGTCTTTATCGGAGAACCGCAACAATGGATAGCACCGCCGCCACCAGCGTCCGAACTTTGTCAGGCGGGTTGACCTGTAGTGGGCCAGTCTCAAATAAGGCAGCGGTGTGTTGTGGTCTTGCCCCTAAGGCGTCAAGGACACATATCTGTCGGATGGTGAGACGATGCCCCATCTTCCTGTGTTTGCTGCTATTAGCAGGATGCGATGGCGACACTGCGACCACGAGGGCCAGAATGTCATGTGAGAGGCAACACCCTGTCGACCAGAGTGATTTTGAAAAGTGCTGGACTGATTACAAAAATTCGTGGCTTGGCATAGCCGACAAATGGGTTCATTTCTAATCCATGTCAGACATGTCAGAGAAGCACCCCAAGCCAGGCGCGATCTGAAGTCAAACTGGTTCCACTACGTGCGCCGCGGACACACGGACTACAAAGGAGGTGTGGAGCTGCAGAAGAGATGAGGGCAGGCCCCTCGGAGCCGGCGATCAGGAGCAGGCTTCAAACCACTGCGAGCTGCTGCCGTTAAAAGTGGTGGTGGTGAGCGTCGCAGAAAAGGCGGGACTAGTTCCGCAATGATCAACGATTTCCGCAAGAGCGATTCTGCGCAGCCGGTTCCTTCCTTGATTGAACGGCTCCTTGCCGATGCACGTCAGCGGCTCGTTGAAACTGGTGCCCGCAACCGACTTGTGCATACACCCCGCGCCGGAAAACGAACACGTTACTTCCCGTCGTCGGCGCGGACGCAGACGACCTCTTCGACACCTTGACGCGATCCGGTCGCGTCTTGCGGTTTCTTCCGGCCGACTTGCTCTCCTAGAGCAGCTATTGCGGGTGGGGCAGCCGGCATGCCTCACGAACCCAGCGCAGATGACCAGAGAGCTTCCGGCTGAGTAATTAACGAAGATGAGCCGGATCACAATGGTCAAGGCCGTGTTCACGATCTCAATTCCCTATACCCCTCTTTGTTCTTGCGTAGCGCCTTGATCAGCGCCTTCTCCTTGCCAATGTAGCCGGCGCCGTTCTTGACCGCGCCATGCTCGATGATCGCCTTGGAGAATGCTTCAAACTGCTTGCTGTTGAAGAAGAGCAAGACGGTCTTGCCGCCGAGGATCGGTTCCTTGCCGCGCATGATCAGATCGAGGTTCTTTGCAGTGTGCGCCTCGGCGAGCGTCAGCAACGCCTCCAGGTTCTCTGGGGTCACGTGGCGAGCGATGAGTTGCAGTTTCGTCCAGCCGATCTTGTTAAGGCGCTCAGAGGGAACGCCGAGGTCGGCGAACGCACGGTCGATTTCGACCAGGTAGTAGCCCTTCCTGCGTCCGAGTTCCGGCATCGAGAGCAGCGCCTTGAAGTCGTCCGGTTGCTTTTCCTGAAGCTGGCGCAGCAGGGCCGCCAGTTCAAGGAATTCATCGCCGAGTTGGACGATGAGTTCTAGCGCTCTATAGAGGTCTGGATACTGTTTGTCGTTCATGGCGAGGTTTCCAATAATAGGTTTATTACAATACTATAATGCTGCTTAAACTGCATAAAACAAGTAAAAAGACGTTCAATTACGATTGCCTTGGATTGAATTCCTCGCTACGAAGAGGAAGTCACGACGCGTTTGTGGCTAGAGTAGCCACGTCTGTTCTAAGCAATATCGAATTTCTGAGGTAATTGAGGTCTGGCCAATAGCGCTCGTTCCCACCCTTGGACATGGGGGACGAGCGATCTGCGAGGTTCTGCACTGTCAAAGGCGACCTCGTCGTCCTGGATCAGCCAGGTCGGGGGCCGCCTACAACAGAAGCTAGATTGCTAGACCAGCCGGTTCTACTCTGTCGGGGCGTCGATTGACGGGTGAGCTCGTCTCCACAAATCAGAGGCGATCGGGAGAGGATCGATGCTGACCCCGGCCCACCAGGAAGCCTCATCGCCATATCGGTGCAAATCTCGATGATGGAGCCGACAGAGTGGAATGGTGTATTCGTCGCTGACCTTGCGGCCAAGGGCGCGCGGTTGGGCGAAGCGGATGTGATGGGCTTCGCTTGGGGTTCGGCCGCAAACCACGCACGGCTGCAAGGCGACGAACTTGGCGTGCTCCTTGTCGCGCAGGCGGATGGTCTTCGCCGCAACGGGCCGCCGGCGAGGGCTTGTTGGTCCGGGTCGGAAAATTGCCGCCGCCGAGGAATCCTCGATGGCAGAAAGGATGTCCTTCTCGGCAGGAGAAGAGGATCCATCTGTCACGCAAACTGCGGGTCTGGCTCGCTGGCGCCCTCCGCCTCAATCATTGCGAGCCTTGCGCGGAAGCCGGCCTCGACCGCGTCCGCATCTTCGACGGTCAGCGTGTTCTTGGCCGGAAGGTTGTTGTGCGCCCAGTCGGCGGCTTCATCGGCGGATTGAAGCCGGATGAGGTCACCAAGCAGGCTGTCGCGCAATGCCGCTGATGGTCCCGGCGCCAGAACTGTCCGAGCAGAACGGACGGGCGTCTCCGTCCTATGACCAGTCGACGTTGCCGGCGGCCTTGCACTGCAGCGCCCGCTGGTTGTGGTCTCGTGGCGAAGCTGGCCCTGTCGGAAGCGTCGACTTTGTCGCCGCATCGTGTCGCTATTGCGCCTTCGGCCAGATCCGGCGCGTCGAGATCGTCCTCGCCGGCGATGCCGACCAGGGTGAAGAGGGCGTAGCGTCGCGCGTAGGTGAGGGCGGCTCCCATCCGCCGCGGCGTGGCGGTCTCGGCGATCGGGCAGACCGGCCATTCCGACGACAGCCACTCCCCGGACGCATGGGCGAGCGTCGTGGTCAGGCGGATGAGCCCGGCCTCGCTGTCGATCGCGGTCGTCTGGACGGTGGCGATCTCATGACCGCCAAGCGTCTTGCGAACGATGTCGAGGCCGCTCGAGAGCGCCGCATAGCGGAAGGTCTGATCGCGATCGCGCGGGTGAGATGCGCGAATGGTCGCGGTCAGCGACTTCTCCGGATTGGTCAGTTCGGCCTGAGCCTTGGCCAGCGCCGCGGCGATCGCCCCGATCGTCTCACTCGACCGTTGCATGGCCGCCCTCCGCTTTATGGGTCAGAAGATCAAAGCTGACCGCGCCCGATTTCGATCGCTTGGCCCGTACGCCATGCCCCGAGGCTTCCTTCGCGTCCTCCGGCATCAGGGCTTTGAGCTCGGACTTGGCGCGCTCATGGTCGAGAAAGGCGGATCGGGTGGCGCAGAAGAGGCCGGCGAACTCGGCCCATGAATTGGACCCGCTCATATCGACGAGGCGAACCGCGTCGATCCGCGCTCGCGGCGGCTCGACGCCATAAGGCGTTGGCGTCTCGCCGGTCTGCACGCAGCGCCAGAACCGGCGCTCGGCGGTGACGAGAAAGTGCTGGTAGAGCGCGTCGGCGGGGATGGTCATCTCGATCCATTTGCCGCCGCCGGTGATGATCGAGAGCGCCGCCGAGCGGGCGTTGGTCACCCACATGTTGTGCTGCAGTTGCGCCATGTGCTTCTCGGCGGCGGCTTCCTCCGAGAACGACCACGGCAGCATGAACTTGGCCTCGAACACGGCGTCGAGGCCGTTGACGAACCCGTCCAGGGTCGCCGCCAGGAAGCGGTGGACCGGGTGCTGGACCCAACGCTGGACGTCGGTGACGCTCCGCCCGCTGTTGCGCTCATACCAGGTCCGATTGAGCGTCTCGGTGGCGAGGCCGAGCTGGACGACGAGATTGTCGCTCAGGTCCTCGGGCTCGGCCTCGCCGCGCTTTTCCTTCCACAGGCGAAGGAGCGCGGTCTCGTCCGGACTCATGATGATCCGCGCGTCCGACCCGCCGATGAAGCCGCGGCGGTCCCTCTCGGCCCGCTTCCAATCCCCACTCATGGATATTCTCCTTTGATTATCACGGGGCGCCGCCGCTGAGAGACGGCGAGGGACCCGCTTGATCGTCGATCAAGCGTTCAGGGCGCCGCACAGCAATCGCGTGCGGATCGCGTTGAGATGGGCGATGTGGGCTCTGACCAGCCAGACCAGGGCCTCGCCGACGCCGGCGGGCACATTGACGCCGTGGAAATCGGCGGCGACGCCGATTGCCGTCAGCTCCGCCGATTGCCGCCATCGCAAGGTCGGCCGGGTCAGCGCGCCCTCGGCATAGAAGACCGCGACGCCGAGCGCCCCGCCGCTGAAGCTGAGCTTATGCGCGCTCAGAAACTGCGCGATCTCAGCGCTCTCTCGAGCGAAAAGGCCAATTGCCTGTCGGCCGAGACGGGTGTGCTTGTCGAGGGCATAGAGCGGCACGCCGCTGACCAGACTTGAGGGGGCGAGCGGCAAGTCGACCAGTCCCGTCTCGCCTCCGGCGGCTGTCAGCCAGAGCAAGGGCAGCATCAAGGTGATCGGCTCGCGGGTCGTCCTGATCGCTACAGCGATGGCCGCGAGCAGCGGCGCGGGAACGCCGAGCTCTTTATAGGCGCGCATCAGCCCGGCAAGGTCGCCGGGGCCGACGCGTTGGCCTCCGCGCGGATTGACGCCCGAGGCATGCCAAGCCGCGAGCGCTCGCTCCGGCAAGGACAGGGTTGGATCCGCGACAAATTCGAGCCGGCGGGCGACAGCAACGGATCGGCACCGCGCTCGCATGTTCGACAGCGCGGGATCGTGCTGCGCGGCGGTATAGAGCATATCGGCGCTACGCTCCTTGGGGGCCTCGGCCAGCATCTGCGCTGTCGCCAGGGCGGCCGCTTCGTCTCCTGCTGGCGCGCGGCGGGCTTTTGGGTTGGCGCTGCCCATGGCGGTGGCGAACACGGCGCTAAGCGCGCCGATGCCGATGTCCTCGCAAGCGATGCCGAGCAATCGGCGCCACGCCGAGCGTGGATCGTGACGATAGAGGGATTTGAGGGCGCGTTGGGCGGTCAGCACGTCGCCGCGCCGGATCGACTTTTGCAGGGCGCTCGAGGCCAGCCATCGATCGCATGGCAACGGTTCGATGGCGTCGAGAGGAGGGGCCGGGAACGACGAACTTGAGTTCGCTTTCGAGGAAAGCTTCGCCTAGACTGGCCATCGCGTTTCTCACGATAATGTTGATGAGCAAATATTAGTTAGGATCGCTGTCATGTAAAGGAATAATTTGCCTGTTCTTGCTTTTTACGCCGATTGTGTTCGGTTAGATGTCAAAAAATGCGCTGGATTGAGGAGTCGACGAGGATCTTATTTTCGCCTGGGGTGCGATTCCGTGCTGTACGCCTACACAGACGCGCAGCCAAACGGCTTATCCCAATGCGACAGCTATGGAGAACGCCTGTCGTTGACGTATTATATTAAGAGAAACGTCATCTCCTGGAGAGAAGGATCAGGAGTAGTCTTTCCGGTTGGATGGCCGCTGTGGCGCGGGTTCCAAGCCGCATGATCATTGGGCCGAAGGGCCAATTCGGGGGCGCGAGTGGGGCGAAAACGAAGCGGAGGGAAACCGCGTCGAACGCACCCCTGTGCGACGACGACCCCGGCGATCCGGCGCGCCATCCGAGCGAGCGAAGAGAAGAACACGGTTCTCGCCAAGCGCTATGGGGTCAATCGCAAGACGGTCGCCAAGTGCAAGGGTCGCGAGTTTGAGTTCGACCAGCCAATGGGGCCGAAAAAACCGCGATCAAGCGTTCTTTCGCAAACGGACGAAGCGATCATTCTCGTCTTCCGCTACGGCACCCGCCTTTCTCTCGATGACTGCCTCGAGAGATTGAGACGTCAAATGCCTAAGCTGAGCCGTTCGAGGCTGTATGGATGTCTAAAGCGCCACGGGTTGAGCAGGATCGGCCGAACGGCGATGACGCCGCTGTCGACGGCCTCAGCGCTGAATGGACCGTACAGCTTTGAAATCAGCGCCCATGATGTCGTCTTCCGCGGTCGAGTCCTCGGCGAGTTGTGTCATGTTCTCCTCGCTGTCGAAGAGGTAACCCAAGAAATGTATGCCGAGACCGGCGCCGATACGGCCGAGGCCATGGCTGCGTTTCTCGGCCGCCTGATCGCCGAGTTTCCGCAGAAAAAGATCATTGCGGTCAGAACCAATATTGATCCGGCATTCACCGATCTGCGAGGAGCTTTCGACGAAGACATGGCGCTGTTCAGCGATCATCCCTTTGCCAAGGCCTGTCGCGCCAACGATGTCGCCCACACGCGGATCTTTTCGGCATCTGCGACATCAAAAACCATGCCCTATAAAGTGAAGTTGCGACACGTAGATATCCGCACCGGGCCCGATACCCTAGCCATACGTCAATAGTAAACGGACAAAGGAGGCCTAGCGCGTTCCTAACCTATTTGATAGTATTGACCCTAGCGACGGCTTTTTAATGCCACGTTTCTTTGTCATGAAACTTGGTTGCGAGCGGGAAGTCCCTTTGGCGGTGCTGTCGGCGCAGGCTTGGGTCGTTCTCTGCCTCTTCGCCCTGTACGCCTTAGGCATCGAAACGCGTGGCAAAACAACACTAGAAAGTAGGTGTTTAAGTAGCCCCGTAGCAAGAACGGACTTCAACTTTGTCCCGGAACTGTCTCCGGAGACACTTGTTTGGAGATTATTGGGGGATCATTGGGGGCGTTTGCGTCTCTTGCAACTCGCCCGTCATTCAAACTGGCCGTCAGCGTCAGCGGAAAAAGTTATCCAGACGCGCGTGCTCCGGATGGTTTTGCGCGTCCTATCATGGGCTTCCGCTGAAACAGGCTGAGAATGACACTCCAAAATTCTGCGGCCGACATTCCGAAAATGAGACCACGACACTGTCGAATTAGCGCGTCGAATCCGTCACCCGACCGTGTCAATTTGTCTGTAAGTCACAACATATCACTGTGCAAAGCCCTCAAGTGTGGTGCTTTCGGCGCATCCTAGCTCGATTCTTTGCCCTTCGGTAAGCCTGCCGCCCACGCCATTGCCGAATTTCGGCACGGACACTACGAAATAAAGACCATCATACCCTCAAATTGCCGGGCAAAAAACTGTCTGTATTTTTGTCTGCGGCGGATGAATTCGCTGTTTAGATATCTCCTGTAAGTAGCCATAAAGAAAAGGTTTTTTTAAGGCCGTGCGGCGCGACGCCGCGATAGAAACAAGCGTCTCTGTGTCTTTCTCCCGTTTGCAAGCGGACGTGGTATGGCGCAACGGCATGTACACGAGAGCGATTTTTCCTTCGTTGAGGAGGCTTTACGCGAACCGGTTCTAAGCCAAGACCGCTGGCCAACTTCAACGAACCACCGCTGTCATGAAGCGCGCGATGGACGGCCGCGTCAACACGAGTTGCCTTCCGCCCCGACGGTCTCGGTGAGGTCATGATCCGAGAGATCGCCGGGCGGATCGTGGCCAAGCTTCTTGACGATCGCTCGCCTCGCGAGTGGTCCTTTTTTGTCGGCGTCAACGCCCTCGACACCGGGCTGACCCCTTGAGGATCTCGTGGCCCCCGTGAAGGCGGGCCTCGACGCCATCATGATTCCGAAGGCGGGCGGCGGCGGCGACATTGCCGTTTCGGCCATTACCTCGACGCGTTCGAGACGACGGCCGGCATGCCAGGCTCCGTCAAGATGGCGGTCGTGGCGACCGAGACGGCGAAGGCGATGTTCGCGCTCGGTTCTTACGCGCGTGCCTATCCGCGCCTCGCCGCGCTGACCTGGGGCGCCGAAGACCTCGCCGCCGCGCGTAATCGACAACAAGGAGCCCGACGGCGCCTGACCTTTCCTGCCCGCGCGCAATCCCTCTTCGCCGCCTCGGCCGCCGAGGTCGCGCCGATCGAGACGATCCACGCCGATTTCCGCGATCTGGACGGGCTCGACGTGATCAGTCATGCCGACGCAGGGCGCTGCGTCATAGAATATTCCGATCGCTCCGGCGTCAGCCTGCCGTCTCACCTGTCGACCCTGACGCTCTGTCAGGCCGGCCGAAACCTCCCGCGCCGCCGGGTTCGGCGGCCGTATTCCGCCATCTGCGGGGCAGGCTTCATCTTCGCGAAACCATGCCGCTTTGCTGGGCTTTAACTGTGCCCCGAACGCTTTCGCTTCCGTTGGGTCGGGATTCACCTGTCGGAAAAGATTGGCGCGCAGGTTCTGACCAACGAAGAGCCGGACGAGTGAGAGCCGGCCGGGTCGGATATCAAAACGAGAGTATGCGTCATGTGCGTTGCAATCGACAGGAGCCGTACGATCATCAGCGCGATGATCCTCGGCCGCAGAGTGACGGCCCAGGACGTCGCCTGGCTGAGGCGCGAGGTGTTCGCCGACGGCGAGGTGACGCGGGAGGCGGCCGACGAGCTGTTCGCCGTCGCCGGGGCGCGGATGAAGAACGCGCCCGAATGGACGGCGTTTTTCGTCGAGATGATCACCGAGCACGTCGTCTGGCAGGCGCGGCCGACGGGGGTCGTCAGCGAGGCCGACGCCGAGTGGCTGATCGAGCGGGCCGACGCCTGCAAGACGCTCGATGCGCTGGCGGCGCTGGTCAACGTGCTCGCCGAAGCCCATCGCGCGCCGGGGTGGTTCATCGCCGCCGTCAAGGCCCGCGCGGCCGGCGGCTGGCCGGGCGTTGAGGCCGCCCTTCGCGCCGCAACCGCAAGCGATTTGCCCTCCCGCTCCGAGGCGAAAGCCTTGCGGCGGCCGGGTCCGCGCGGTATCGGATGAGCTGAGCCCGCGCTTCTTCGCTCGGCGCCTTCGGCTCGTCGCTGTCCTTTCGGGAGCACCGGGATGAAGGGAGCCGCAACGCCGTTGGCCGCCGCCTTTCTCGCGCTCGGCCTCGTGATTCCGGGCGCCGCCGAGGCCCAGCAATCCTACGCTCCCGATCCCGGCCCGATCGCCTGGCTCTTCGCCCCCGGGACGATCTTCGGCGGCCCTACGGGCCTCTACGGGTACCTCTGGGGCTCGCCGCCCCATGCGGCGCCGATTCCGGCCCCGAGGGTCGGCTGCTACGTCACCCGCGAGCATCTGAGCGGCGCCTGGCGCCGGGTGACGGTCTGCTACTGAAGCGGCGGGGCGCCTCGCCCTTCACTCCGAACACGGGGTGAAAGGGCGCAAGCGGCGCGGACAGGGCTTCACCCATTTGCCGAGGCGCGCTCGAGCCTGCAGACGTTTACGCGCCCACTCCCTTCCAATAGAACGCCGGCGTCGGAGGGTTTGCGCCTTCCTCGCTGGGCTGCCCGATGTTCAAGAAGATTCTCATCGCCAACCGGGGCGAGATCGCCTGCCGGATCATCAAGACGGCGCGGCGCATGGGGATCAGGACCGTCGCGGTCTATTCGGAAGCCGACGCGGACGCGCTGCATGTCGAAATGGCGGACGAGGCGATCGCCATCGGGCCGCCGCCGGCGGCGCAGTCCTATCTCCTGATCGACAGGATCGTCGCCGCCTGCAAGGAGACGGGGGCCGAGGCCGTCCATCCCGGCTACGGATTCCTGTCGGAGCGCGCCGCTTTCGCCCATGCGCTCGCCGACGCCGGCATCGTCTTCATCGGACCCAACCCGCGCGCCATCGAGGCGATGGGCGACAAGATCGAATTCGAAGAAATTCGCCAACGCCGCCAACGTCTCGACCGTTCCGGGCTTTCTCGGGGCGATCGAGTTGCCCGAGCGCGCGGCCGAGATCGCCGACGAGATCGGCTATCCGGTGATGATCAAGGCCTCGGCGGGGGGCGGCGGCAAGGGCATGCGCATCGCCCACGGCCGGAACGAGGTCTCCGAGGGCTTCAAACGCGCCCGCTCCGAGGCCAAGTCCTCGTTCGGCGACGACCGCGTGTTCGTCGAGAAGTTCATCGTCAATCCGCGCCACGTCGAAATCCAGGTGCTGGGCGACAAGCATGGGAACGTCATCCATTTCGGCGAGCGCGAATGTTCGATCCAGCGCCGCAACCAGAAGGTGATCGAGGAGGCGCCGTCGCCTCTGCTCGACAAGGAGACGCGGCGGCGGATGGGCGAGCAGGCGGTCGCGCTGGCTAAGGCCGTCGACTACGATTCCGCCGGCACGGTCGAGTTCGTCGCCGGACAGGACCGGAGCTTCTATTTTCTCGAGATGAACACCCGCCTGCAGGTCGAGCATCCGGTCACCGAGTTCGTGACCGGCGTCGACCTTGTCGAAGAGATGATCCGCAGCGCCGCCGGCGAGCGGTTGCGCATGACCCAGGCCGAGGTAAGGCTCAATGGCTGGGCGGTCGAGAGCCGCGTCTACGCGGAGGACCCGAGCCGCGGCTTTCTGCCGTCGACCGGGCGGCTGGTCAAATACCGGCCGCCGGCAGAGGGAAGCCGGCACGGCGTCACCGTCCGCAACGACACCGGCGTCTACGAGGGCGGCGAAATCTCGATCTACTACGATCCGATGATCGCCAAGCTCGTCACCCACGCCCCCGACCGCCTCGCCGCGATCGATGCGCAGGCGATCGCCCTCGACGCTTTCGTCATCGAGGGCATCCGCCACAACCTTCCCTTCTTATCGGCGCTGATGAAGCATCCGCGCTGGCGCGAAGGGCGGCTTTCGACCGGCTTCATCGCCGAGGAATTCCCGGACGGCTTCCATTCGCTCGTCGCCAAAGGCGAGACGTTGCGGCGCCTGGCCGTCGTCGCCGCGCACATGGACCACATGCAGAACGAGCGGAAGCGCCGCATCTCGGGGCAGTTGCGCGCGCCCGAGCGCCTGCGTTTCGAGACCGATCGGATTGTCGTCATCGGGCGCAGCCGCGTCGAACTCGAGATCCTTACGCGCAAGAGCGGGATCGCCATCGTCTTCGCCGACGGAAGCACGGCGCCGGTGCAGTCGGACTGGAAACCGGGCGACCTTTTGTGGCGCGGAACGATCGACGGCGACGAGATCGCCGTGCAGAGCCGCCAGATCCTCAACGGCGTCGCGTTGTCGCATGCCGGCATCCGGGTCGACGCGCGCGTCTTCACCCGGCGCGAGGCGCAGCTCGCAGCCCTGATGATCGAGCATAAGGGGACGGACAACGCCGAAGCCCTGCTGTGCCCGATGCCGGGCCTCGTCAAGTCGATCGCGGTCAACGTCGGGCAGGAGGTCAAGGCGGGCGAACAGCTCTGCGTCGTCGAAGCGATGAAGATGGAGAACGTGCTGACCGCCGAGCGCGACGCGACCGTCAAGGCGATCCTGTGCAAGGAAGGCGACTCGCTGGCGGTCGACGCAGTCATCATGGAGTTCGCGTGAGCGAGGGGCAGGGCGGCCGGCGCCGCCTTTCCTCAGGCTCGTCCTTCGAGCGCGCCTACGGCTATTCGCGCGCCGTGGTCTCCGGCGACGAAGTCGTGATCTCCGGCACGACCGGGTACGATTACGCCGCCATGGCTTTGCCCGACGACCCAGCCGAGCAGACCCGCAACATCTACGCCACCTTCGCCGCGGTCCTGAGGGAAGCCGGCGGCGGGCTCGAGGACATCGTCCGCCTGCGCACCTTCGTCACCGACGCTTCCCACTGCGAATCCGTGCTCGCCGTTCAGGGCGAGATTTTCCGCGACATCCGCCCGGCGGCGACGATCGTCGTCGTCTCGGGCCTGCTGAGACCGGAGATGAAGGTCGAGATCGAGGCCGAGGCGCGGTTGAAGAAAGCGCGGTTGCGCCCGCGACACCGGCTTCGTGATCGCGGCGCTGTTTAAGATGCGCCGTAAGGGCGCGCCAGGGAGGAACAAGATGCTTTTGCCAACGACGCTCGTCGGCTCCTACGCCCAGCCGGAATGGCTGATCGACCGGGCCAAGCTCGCCGGCCGCTTTCCGCCGCGCGTGCGGGCGAAAGAACTGTGGCGCATTCCGGAGCCCTGGCTCGCCGAGGCGCAGGACGACGCGACGATCCTCGCCATCAAGGCGCAGGAGGAGGCGGGGCTCGACATCGTGACCGACGGCGAAATCCGGCGCGAGAGCTATTCCAACCGCTTCGCCACCGCGCTCGAGGGCGTCGACATCGACAACCCCGGGATGGCGCTCGACCGCTCGGGCCACCCCAATCCGGTCCCGCGCGTCGTCGGCCCGATCCGGCGCAAGCACGCCGTCGAGGTCGAGGACCTGAAATTCCTGCGCCGCCACACCGACCGCCCGGTGAAAATGACGGTGCCGGGCCCGTTCACCATGAGCCAGCAGGCGCAGAACGACTTCTATCCGAAGGTCGCCGACGCGGCGATGGACTACGCCGCGGCGGTCAACGCCGAGATCAAGGACCTGTTCGCCGCCGGCGCAGATATCGTCCAGATCGACGAGCCCTACATGCAGGCGCGGCCGGGCCCGGCCGAGGAATACGGCCTCGCCGCGCTGAACAAGGCGCTCGAAGGCGTCAGCGGCACGACGGCGGTGCATATCTGCTTCGGCTATGCCGCGATCATCCATCAGCGGCCGAGCGCCTATTCCTTTCTCGGCCAGCTCCGGAACTGCCGCTGCCAGCAGGTGTCGATCGAGACGGCGCAGTCCAATCTCGATTGCGCGGCGCTCAAGGACCTGCCGGAGCAGAAGATCATTCTCGGCGTGCTCGATCTCTCGACGCCCGAGGTCGAGACGCCGGAGACGGTCGCCGCCCGCATCCGCCGCGCGCTTGCCTATCGCAAGCCGGAGGACATCGTCGTCGCCCCCGACTGCGGCCTCAAATATCTGCCGCGCGAGGCCGCCTTCGGCAAGATGAAGGCGATGGTCGCGGGCGCGCGCATCGTCCGGGCCGAGTTGGGGGCGGGGTAATTGACGGCGTGAGGCGATCGGGTCGAACCGTCGCCGCAAGTCCCGGGGCCGGGGATGGGATAGGAAATCTTGCCGATCCCTGGCCGCGGGCCGGTTCTGACGCGTTTGTGGAAACACGGCCATTCCGCCTGTTATTCGCTGATAATCCCTGCGAATGCGAAAAATCGCTCTGCGCGGCTTCAAGCGATCGCGCAAATCTTCGTCATTTCATTTCGCTGGGCGGATTTGCTGAGACGCAAGGGGAAGACGGAACAGGGAAATGAGTTTCCCTGATCAGCCACTTAACAGGGAAACGCGCGAGACGCGGAAACCGGCTTCGCGGGTGAGCGTAATTGTCAAGAATCTCTAAACGCAGCCGCCGGCAGTCGGCTCCGCTGCGCGGTTGCGCGAGGATAACGCCGTATCTTCTTGATTTGGCGCTCCGACAAGTCGGGGGGCAAGATCATCCGGGCTGACTGGGGCGGGGCAGGGGTGACGGCGTCCTTTACGTGCCCCGTGGCGTCGGGTCCTGGCGCCATCGAACGAGGCCGTCGCCGCGCTCGTTGACGCGCAGGGACGCCAGGCCCCGTAGGTCCGCCGGCGATATGTGCAGGGCCTTCAATTCTGCGGTCGGCTTTCCCAGCCGAGCGGCATGACTTCGCGCCCGCGTCTCCAGTTCCGCCGACGCGACCGGCTTGGCTGAGCCGAGGACCGTCGTCCCATGCGCATGAACAACCCGACCGCTCCTGGGGTCGAACAGCAAACAGACCTGGCTCGCCTCGTCCGGGACAAGCTTCCCGCCGCGTAGGATCCTGGCTTTCACTTCAGCCGGGTCCCCCGGATTTCCATGTTGATCTTGCTTCGGCGGAAGTTGTCTCCCTCGACCAGCCAGCCGAACGTAACGGAGCTGACGTGGGTGTCCCACACGTAATCGGCCAGTCCATTGGCGCCAGATTGGCCGACCGGGTGCACGGTTCGCCGGCCGCTGGAATCCACGGTTCGATACTCGACGACGCCGCTGCCGAACCCCGAACTGCCGCCGATGGTCGCAAAGCCGTCCATGGAACTCCTGGCGTAGATGGGCTCCGGGCTGGGATCGAATTCGACGTCCCAGGTCCAGCTGGCGTCGCAGGTCGTCACTGGGTCCGGGCTTTCTGACCCGTTTGTTGACCCTATGTCGGCCGGGCCGAGATACGAGGGCGGAGACATATCCGTTTGTGCGACAAGATCTTCGCGGTCGTCTGTGACGAGGATCACACCGCGCGATCTCTCCGGTAGGCTGGACCGGGCGGTTGTCGCCGACGGCGGCTCGCCGCCACTCCCCGGAGAGCGCGACGGTCGGCGAGCCTTTGAGCCGGATCGAGCCGCCCTCGTTTCCAGCGGCGGCCGCCCCATGTCGCCTGCCGGCGGCCATGAGGAGCGTCTCGCAAGTTTGGGGAAAGCCCTGTCGGATTTGCTGGAGTTCTCTTCAATAGCTTCGCTGTTTCGAAATGCTTCTAGGTCTAGAGCAGATGGAAGCTGGTTTTCCCTGAAGGGCTGCCGCCATGCGCAAAATCATCCACGTCTTGCTTCCGCTCGCCTTGGCCGCCGGCGTGGCCGCCGCGGGGAAGGCTCAGGCGGCGGACCAGATCTCCGTGCCGGTTTCGGGCCTTCGCAACGCCAACGGCGTCGTGCGTTGCGGGCTTTACGCGGCGGCCGAAGCCTTCCCCAAAGCCGGACAGGAGAGCCGCGGGGTCATCGCCCGCATCCAGGGCCAGCAGGCGATCTGTATCTTCGCTGGCGTGAAGCCCGGAACTTATGCGGTCGCGGCGTTCCACGCCGAGAGCAACGAGACGCAAATGCAATATAGCCTGTTTGGCAAGCCGAAGGAGGGCTACGGGTTCTCCCGCAATCCGCCCTCGAGCCTGGGGGCGCCGTCGTTTACCGCGGCCGCCTTCAATTATGCCGGCGGCGCCCAAACGGCGCCGATCAGACTGAGCTACTGAGCCCCAGGCCCTCGACACCCGCGGAGAGCGCACGAAGATCGTCGGCTGGACGCCCCGGACCATCGCAGCAAAGCCGCTTACGCCACCCGGCTCAGAGGTCCTGCGCCGTTCTCGCCAAACGGACCTTACGCAACCATCGACGGCTGAGCCCGCAAGCGGGGCGCAAGCCTCGGGCCGCAGCGTGGCCGCGAAAGCATAGGGGGCGAAGATGCGCCGGATCGTCACGACCGTCTTATCGCTGCTTGCGCCGACCGCCGCCGCGCTCGCCGCCGACCTGCAATGGCCACAGCCGGCGCCAATTCAAGCGCCGCCAAACTGGACCGGGTTTTACGCCGGGCTCAATGCCGGCGCCGCCTTCGGCGCCAGCCGCACGGCCTTCAGCATCGCAGGCTTCGAGCCTCCCTCGTTCGACACGTCGCTCTCGGGCGCCATCGGCGGCGCCGAGACCGGCTACGACTGGCAGACGGGCGGCCTGGTCCTCGGGCTCGCGGCGGACCTCGAGGCCAGCGGATTGCAGGGGCGCCGCACCGCGCCCTGCATCCCGCCGCTCTGCGGCGCTTTCGCCGCGAGCTACACGCAGACTGTGCCCTGGTTCGGAACGGTCCGCCCGCGAATCGGCTATGCGCTGGGGAACTGGCTCCTCTACGCCACCGGCGGATACGCTTTCGCCCGGCTCGACACCGACGCGAGCGCCGCCTTCGGACCCTTCTACGCCGTCGACAATCGCGGCGAGATGCGAGACGGCTGGACGCTCGGCGGCGGGGCCGAAATCGAGTTCGCGCCCCACTGGAGCGCCAAGATCGAATACCTCTATCTGGATCTCGGCAGCAGCACGACGACGTTTCTCGCAAGCCCGCCGATCTCGAGCGCCTCGCACCTCGACTTCAGCTTGATCCGCGCGGGCCTGGATTACCGCTTCTGATCGACTGATCGTCGCTTCGGCTTCGGCTCCCAATAACGGGTCAGGCTTTGGTCGTCGTTGCGAGGCCCGCAGGGCCCAAGCAATCCACGGCCTCGCGCCCTGCAGGTCTGGACTGCTTCGCCTTCGGCTCGCAATGATGGTCCGACTTTGGTCGTCATTGAAAGGCCTCGGTCGGGGCTGAACGAGCCGCCTCAACGGTCAGCCGACCTTCGGCCGGCGTGTCTTTGTGCTAAACTCAATCCTCTTTGGGACCGCAATGGCCGACGATGGCGAGCGCGGCCGATCGATGTCGGGGCCTCTGCACGGAGGGACGCGATAATGCGGATCGGGCTTTTTATCCCTTGCTACATCGACGCCTTCTTTCCGGAGGTCGGCATCGCGACCTTGGAATTGCTGGAGCGGTTCGGTCACGAGGTCGTCTATCCCCGCGACCAGACCTGCTGCGGACAGCCGATGGCCAACAGCGGGTTCAACGCCGACTGCGCCGCCACGGAAGCATTGTTCGTAAGGAATTTCTCCGGCTTTGATACTGTCGTCGCGCCTTCCGGCAGCTGCGTGCACCACGTGCGCGACAATTTCGATGCGGTCGAGCAGACCGCGGAGGTCAAGGAAGTTCGCCAACGCACCTACGAGCTCGTCGAGTTCCTGCACGACATCCAGAAGGTCGACGCGTTTCCCTGGGCGCGGTTTCCGCATCGCGTCGGACTGCACAACAGCTGCGGCACGCTGCGCCAGCTCAAGCACGCGGCGCCCTCGGAGCTGCGCGAGCCGTTCTTTTCCAAGCCGCTGGATCTCTTGTCGAAAGTCGAAGGGATCGAGTTCGTCACGCCGTCGCGGCCCGACGAATGCTGCGGCTTCGGCGGCACGTTCTCGGTCTTCGAGGAAGTCGTCTCCGCCAAGATGGGCTATGACAAGGTCAGCGATCATGCGCGCGCCGGCGCCGAGTACATCGTATCCGCCGACACCTCGTGCCTGATGCACCAGCAAGGGTGCGCCGAGCGGATCGGCGTCCCGATCAAGTTCATTCATATCGCCCAGATCCTGAACGGAGCCGGCGCATGAGCGACCCCCGCGGCATGTTGCATCCCGAGCTGCTGGACCACGACGACACGCGCCCGGTCCAGCCCGACGGCCGTCGCCTCGACCATGCCGAGGGAAGCTCGAAGCCGCTCCGGGCTGCGCCGGAACCGCAGCCGCGCGGCGCCAAGATTCACGGGAATCGACCGGTCGACCAGGCGGAAGCAGCCGCCCGTTTCCTTGCCGCGCCTCAGCACGAGAAGATGCATGACGAGCGGCTCTGGGATTTGCGGCAGAAGCGCGACCGCGAAATGCACGGCGTTGCCGAGTGGGAGGAGCTCCGGTCGCTGGCGTCCGCCATCAAGGAACACACGCTCACCCGCCTGGACGAGTATCTCGATCAGTTCGAGGCCAAGGCGCACTCGAACGGCGTGCATGTGCATTGGGCGCGCGACGCGGCCGAGCACAACCGGATCGTCCATGGCATTCTGAAGGATCATGGCGCCAGGTCGCTCATCAAAAGCAAGTCGATGCTTACCGAGGAATGCGGTTTCCGGCCCTACATGGCCTCGGTCGGCGTCGAGGTGATCGAGACCGACCTCGGCGAGCGCATCCAGCAGCTCGATAACGAAGATCCGAGCCACGTGGTCGTGCCTGCCGTGCACAAGCTCAGGAGCGACGTCGCGCAGGTGTTCGCCAAAACGATCGGAACCGACCCCGACAACAGCGACGTGCACTACCTCGCGGAATCGCAACGCGACGCGACCCGTCCATTGATCCTCAAGGCCGATGCCGGGATGACTGGCTGCAACTTCGCCGTCGCCGAGACAGGCGGCATTGTCGTCTGCACCAACGAAGGCAACGCCGACCTCTCGGCCAATGTGCCGAAGCTGCACATCGCCTCGATCGGGATCGAGAAAATCATCCCGCGGCTCGAGCATCTTGCGGTCTTCGTGCGGCTGTTGTCGCGCAGCGCGCTGGGCTCGCCGATTACGCAGTACACGTCGCATTTCCGCGGTCCGCGGCAGGGCGGCGAAATGCACTTCGTGCTCGTCGACAACGGCCGCTCCGAGCGTCTCGGCATGGCCGAGTTCTGGACGTCGCTCAAATGCATCCGCTGCGGAGCGTGCATGAACACCTGTCCGGTCTATCGCCGCAGCGGCGGCTTGAGCTACGGCGCCACCTATTCAGGTCCCATCGGTCTCATCATCGATCCGACGTTCAACGCGCGGAAATACAGCAACCTGCCGTTCGCCTCGACCCTCAACGGCAGCTGCAGCAATGTCTGTCCGGTCAAGATCAACATTCACGAGCAGATCTACGCCTGGCGGCGCGAACTGGTGAAGCGGCACGAAGTCCCGTTCGTCAAGAAGGCCGCGATGAAAGCGGCGGGCGAGCTGCTGTCGCGGCCGGCCGCTTATCGCGCCGCCGTCGCGGCGGCCGATGTCGCGCTCGCCCATCTGCCGCGCTTCGTACTCTACAACGGCCTCAACGCCTGGGGGAAGGGGCGCGAGAACCCGCGTCCGCCCAGGCAGACATTCCACAGCTGGCATCGCGCGAATCGCGGAGAGCAGAAATGAGCAGCCGCGACGAGATCTTTGCATCGATCCGCGCCGCCCGCCCCCAGGTTGAGCGGCCGCTGCCAAGCGTTCCGCTGTTCGACGCCGCGCGGCCGCCGTCGCTTCTCAATGCATTCAAGGAAAGCCTTGAACGCATGGGCGGCCTGTTTCTCGATCCGCCGCCGGCGGCCGATGTCCTGGCGCCAGTTCGAGCAAAAATCGCCAACGCCAAAGTCGTGTGCTCAACGGCGCCGGAGATCGAGGGCAACCGCGATATCACCCGGATCGGCGCGCCGCAGGATCTGGCGGATGTCGATTTCGCGATCGCGCGCGCCGCCTTCGCAGTCGCGGAGACCGGATCGGTGCTTCTCGACGACCAGACCCTCCGCATCAACGCCGTCGCTTATCTCGCCCAGCACCTGATTGTTCTGCTCGATCCCGCCGACATTGTCGTCAATCTCCATCACGCGTATCGCCGACCGGAATTCCGAAACAGCAATTATGCCGCCTTCCACACCGGTCCGTCCGCCACGGCGGACATCGAGGGGGTTTTGATCCACGGCGCCCAGGGCGTGCGCTCGCTTTCCGTCCTGCCCGTCGCACGGGGATGGGCGCTGTCCACCGACTAATTGAGGAAGGTGTGCTCGCGACAGCCGTCAGACAGCATAATGGGGTATACGTCGGCCCATGCCGCTCCATCTCGTCAAACTCTGTGTCGGCGCCGATTCGCTCGACGATCTGCGTCAATGGATAGACGAGCGGATGCGCGAGGCGAAGCGGCGCGGCGCGGCGCTCAGACACGCGCATGTGACGCGGATGACACCCAAACGGGCCGACGAGCTGGTGGACGGCGGCTCGCTCTACTGGGTCATCAAGGGGATGATTTCTGCCCGCCAGGCGATCCTCGAGGTCGAGCCGTTCAGGGACGCAGACGGCGTCGGCCGCTGCCGGCTCTGGCTCGACCGGGCGGTGGTCGCCGTCGCGCCCCGGCCGATGCGCGCCTTCCAGGGCTGGCGGTACCATCCGGCGAAGGACGCGCCGCCGGATCTCGACTTCGCCCAGCCGGGGCTCCAGGGCATGCCGGAAGCGATGCGACGCGAGCTGGCGGGCCTCGGACTGCTCTGAGGATCTTTTCGATCTCGGCTTGCCGACAGGCGCACGAACGCCAATCTATTCGGCGAACCCGGAACGCTCGTTGGGGCCATGGATAAGGACAAGGATACGCCGCTCGCCCGCAAGGCGGGCAGCGACGACATCGCGGCCTTCGTCGAGACCGCGCGCCGGACTCCCGCGCCGTCGCAATCGACGCGCGGCCGACTCATCTTCGCCCTCGACGCCACCATGAGCCGGCAGCCGACCTGGGATCTCGCCCAGGCGCTGCAGGCGAAGATGTTCCAGGTCGCGGCGTCGCTCGGCGGGCTCGACGTGCAACTCGTCTATTATCGCGGGCTCAACGAATGCCGCGCGTCCAGATTCGTGTCGGGCGGGCAGGGGCTCGCCGAGCTCATGGGCCGCATCGGCGTGCGTGGCGGCGAGACGCAGATCCGCAAGGTGCTCGCCCATGCCCGCGACGAAGCGAGGCGCGCCCGGGTCGGCGCGCTGGTCTTTGTCGGCGACGCGATGGAGGAGAACCCGGACAGGCTCGCCGCGCTCGCCGGCGAACTCGCGCTTCAGGGGGTGAAGGCGTTCATGTTCCAGGAGGGGTACGATCCCGCCGCCCGGAGAACGTTTGCCGAGATCGCCCGCCTGACCGGCGGCGCCTACAGCGCCTTCGACGCCGGCGCCTCCGCCAGGCTGGGGGCGTTGTTGCGCGCGGCGGCCGCCTATGCCGCGGGCGGCCAGGCGGCGCTGGCGCGGGAGGCGGACGCCGACCCGGAGGCGCGTCTTCTCCTGTCGCAGATGCGGCGCTCGTGAATTTGGCCTAAAGCTTGCCTTAAAGGCGGCCCGGGCTGACGCCACGCCTCCCCTTCGCGCTCGGGCGCTCGAATGAAAGCGTTACAGCGATGAACCTTGTCATCGGCTTGATTTTGCTTTTCCTCCTGCTGGGCGCGATCAAGCAGTTCGCGCGCATGGACGCTGCTCGGGCGGCGAAACTGGTCCGGCACGGTGGGGGCGTTCTCGGACTGATGGGCGCGGCGCTGCTGTTGCTCAGGGGCCGTGTCGGGGTCGCCGCGACGCTGGCCGGGATGGCGGCGAGTTTCGCCGGCTGGCGCACGACCGGCGGCCAATGGAACCCGTTCGGCGCTGCCGGGGCGGGCGCAGGCGCGCGCTCCGGGCGCGTCTCGACCGCGCGCTCGGCGATGCTCGAGATGCGGCTCGATCACGACAGCGGCGGGTTGAGCGGAACGGTTCTGGCCGGCGCCTATGCCGGCAAGGCGGTAGAGGGCCTGTCCCGTCCGGAGCTTCTGAGCCTGCGGCAGGAGCTTCTGCGTGACGACCCCGACGGCGCAGCTCTTCTAGAGGCGTATCTCGACCGCCGGTTCGCCGGCTGGGGTGAGACAGATAAGAGTCAGGGTCAGCGGCGGGGAGGCGATGGCGCGATGACGCCGGCTGAGGCCTACCGGGTCCTTGGATTGCCGGAAGGGGCGGGCGCGGCGGACATTATCCGCGCTCATCGCGCCCTGATGAAGAAGTTTCATCCAGATCATGGCGGCTCGACCGCTTCTGCCGCGCGGATCAATCAGGCCAAGGATGTTCTGATGCAGCGACAAGGCTAGGCGCTCCGCCTGAACAATGGAGAACCGGGCTCGAGGGTTCCCTCGTCAGTCCCGGGCGGCGAAGCAGGCAAACCCGCTGCGCTTGAGGGATCGGCAGGCGGTTTCGGCCGACGCCGAATCGAGGCCGGCGAAGCGGGCGCGATAGAAAGTGTCCTCGCCCTTCTGCACCTTTTGGGCGACCGGCTTCGCCGCCGCCAGGGCCTGCCGGTTACGCTCGCGCGCCTTGTTCAGGAGCGCATTCGCCTTGGCTTCATCGTCCGTGGCGCCGATCTGAATCATCCAGCCCTTATGCGCGCCGGCGTCGTCCTCGGTTTCGCCCCCGGCCAAGGTCCGCTCAGCCACCGTCGTCTCGCTCGGCGCCCTGACTTTCTCGGACGGAGAGAGCGCGGCGACTTTCGTCGCCGGGTCCTTTCCCTTCACCCAGCCGAGTTGCGCCGGCGTGGGCGCCTCATGCCGGGGCGCGGGCGCGGCTGCCGGGGCGGCCTGCCGCGATGCGATTTCGGCGCGCTGCCCCAAGCCGCGCACAGGCGGAGCCCTCCGTTCGCGCCACGCTGCGGGGCTTTCCGCGCTTCGCTCGACATGAGGATGGGCGGCCGGCGCCATGGCCGCGACGCGAGGCTTCGCCGGCTCGTCCTCCGCGTCGTCGCCCTCCGCCAGCTGAGGCTCGACCGATCGGACCGGCGGAACCTGGTCGGCGACCAGAATCGGACGGCCCGCCGGCGGCTCGGCCGCCACGCGCTCAGCCGGCTCGGCCGGCGACGCTTCGGCGACCATGGTTGCGGTCCGCATGGGCGAGGCCTGCGCGATATGGTCCTCGATCATGGACGCCATGATGCGGTCGCGCACGCCCGACGTGCGACCGCCGAGGACCACGCCGATCAGCGAGCGGCCGTCCCGGTGCACGGACGTCAGGAGATTGAAGCCGGAGGCTCGGGTGTAGCCGGTCTTGATGCCGTCGACGCCGTCGACGCGGCCGAGCAGGTGATTGTGATTGCCGATGACCTCCCCGGCGTAGTCAAACTGATGGGTGGAAAAGTACTTGAAATAGCGCGGGAAGCGTTCCTCCAGCGAACGGGCGAGAATGGTCAGGTCGCGCGCCGTCGTGACCTGCTCGTCATTGGGAAGGCCGGAGGCGTTGCGGTATATCGTGCTCGACATCCCGAGCTCATGCGCCTTCCTCGTCATCATCTCGGCGAAAGCGCTTTCGTCATGACCGATCGCTTCGCCGATCGCGACGGCCACGTCGTTGGCGGAGCGGGTCACGATCGCCTTGATCGCGTCCTCGACGCTGATCGTGTCGCCGGCCTCGATGCCGAGCTTCGAGGGCTCTTGCGCGGCGGCGTGCTCGGAGATCGGAATGCGCGTCTGGAGCGTCATCGTCCCTTTGTCGAGCTGCTCGAACAAAAGGTAGAGCGTCATCACCTTGGTGATCGAAGCCGGATGCCGAAGACCGTCCTCGGCGACGGAGAACAGCGTCCGCCCGCTGTTGGCGTCGACCAGGAGCGCGGAGAAGGCGGGCGACGAGGAGACCCTTGCGGCGTATCGTACGTGATACGTCCTATGCGCAACATGTCCGCGCCAGTAGGGATGAACGTGGCGGTAATGGTGGGCCTGAGCCGGCGCGCCCGCGTAGACGAATGCCGAAGCGGCAACGAAAGCCACGCCTGCAAGCCGCACCACGCGGCCAAGCCGCCGGTCCTCGATACGCCACGCCATGAACCCGCCCTACCGTACGCACGCAACCCTGGGGCAGTTGCGCAACACAGACAAACGTTATGGCGATGCGGTTACGGCCGGGTTAACGCAAAAGCGCGCATTGAACGGCTTTTCGTAGGAGCGGGCTCAATTCCCAGTCAGTTGGCGCTCTTGATGTTTTGGATGAAGAAATCACCGGTAAATGCAGCGAAAACTGATTTTATGCCGCTGCTGTCAGCTCCTTCGCGGCAACATGCCGCAGGGCTAGGCCGCCAAAGATTGCTGCGGTGCAAAAAAAGATTTGACTTTTATGGTGCGGCGCACATAATACGCCATCGACACCGGCCGCAGCCACCAGACTGCCGTCTAACCCAGGGGTTGAAAATGACCACTACGCCAAACTTCGAAGAGTTGCAAAGCTTCTCCAAACATCAGCTCGAGGCTCTGACCGCCGCGTCCACCACGTGGACCAAGGGCATGCAGGAGCTCGCCGCCGAATTCGACGGACTATACCAAGAAGTCGTTCGCCGCCAGTTCCGCGGTGTTCGAAAAGCTGCTAGGCGCGCGCAGCGTCGAGGCGGCTGTGCAGATTCAGAGCGAGTACGCCAAGCAGGCCTACGAGGGCTTCGTGGCCCAGGCGAGCAAGTTCTCCGAACTCTATGCGAAGGTTGCTTCCGACGCGTTGAAGCCGGTCACGTCCGCCTACGCGAATCTGCAGGCGAAGTAATCGCCTGGGGCCGTCGCGGGCCCTTTAAGCGGAGCGAATTGAGAGCCGGCGTCCTTCGGGAGCGCCGGCCTATTTTTTTTGTCGCCCCTTGCTGCGGCGATGGACATCCGGGCGCAAGGGAACAGACCCCGAGTCCGTCGCGTTTTCCAATCACTCCAGCGTTCGCGTCCGCCCGGAATCGATTGCCGTCGAGAACGGCGCTCGGCTCTTGCGCGTGACGGGCAAATTGGCAATTCTGGGCGCGAGGCGTCCTCTCGCAAGGAGCCTGGAGCGCCCATATATGTCGCTTTAGTTAGCGTGCGTCGTTAGAATGGGTAAAGCGTGCAACCGACGAGCAACGGGGTCGTTTCGTGCCTACCGCCTCCAATCCGTTTGTCGTCCGCCTGCGCGCGGGGATGGCGCGTCTCGTGAGGTGGTTCAATCCTGGGTTTGGCGCGTTTGCGTCCTCACAGCCGGCGCGTCCGTCCGCGTCGCGCGAGCCGAAGCGGGGCGGGGAAACGCCCGGCAACGGCGCGGCCGTCATCACCCGGACGCGGACGCAGACGAAGCGGCCGAACATGTACCGGGTTCTGCTCTTGAACGATGATTATACGCCGATGGAATTCGTCATCTCGATCCTTCAGGCGTTCTTCAACAAGGATGCGCAGGAGGCGACTCAGATCATGCTTCAGGTGCATCACAATGGCGTGGGGGAATGCGGGGTCTTCACCTATGAGATCGCGGAAACGAAGGTGTCCCAGGTGATGGATCACGCGCGCAAGAATCAGCATCCGCTGCAATGCATCATGGAAAAGAAGTGAAAGGCGCCTCCCATGCCGATTTTCTCCCGAGCGCTCGAAAAAACGCTCCGTAAGGCGCTATCGCTGGCGAACGAACGCCGGCACGAATACGCGACGCTCGAGCACCTGCTGCTCGCGCTGATTGATGACGTCGACGCGGCGGCGGTGCTGCGCGCTTGCGGGGTCGACATCGAGGCGCTTCGCAAGACGGTGATCCAATATCTCGACACCGAACTGGAAAACCTGGTCGTCGACAGCCAGGAGGAGGCGAAGGCGACGAACGGATTCCAGCGCGTCGTGCAGCGGGCGGCGTTCCATGTTCAGTCGTCCGGCCGAGAGGAAGTGACCGGGGCCAATGTGCTCGTCGCCATCTTCGCCGAGCGCGAGACGCATGCCGCCTTTTTCCTGCAGGAGCAGGACATGACGCGTTACGACGCGGTGAACTACATCAGCCATGGCATCGCCAAGCGGCCTGGGCACTCCGACGCGTCGCGACTGCCGCGCGGGGCGGACGAGGAGCACGAAGCGCGCGATTCCAAGGACTCGAAGGACAGCGGAGATTCGAAGAAAAAGGAAGGCGCGCTGGACGCTTACTGCGTTAATCTCAACCGAAAGGCGAGGGACGGGCGCATCGATCCGCTGATTGGCCGCGAGGCCGAGGTGCAGCGGACGATCCAGGTCCTGTGCCGCCGGCAGAAGAACAATCCGCTGCTGGTCGGCGATCCCGGCGTCGGCAAGACCGCGATTGCCGAGGGCCTCGCCCGCAAGATCGTCAATTCGGACGTCCCGGAAGTGCTGGACAGCGCGACAGTGTTTGCCCTCGACATGGGGGCGCTGCTCGCCGGAACCCGCTATCGCGGCGACTTCGAGGAACGCCTGAAGCAGGTGATGAAAGAGATTGAGCAGCACAAAGACGCGATCCTCTTCATCGACGAGATCCACACGGTGATCGGGGCGGGCGCCACGTCGGGCGGCGCCATGGACGCCTCGAACCTTCTGAAGCCGGCGCTCGCCCAGGGCACGCTGCGCTGCATCGGTTCGACGACCTACAAGGAGTACCGGCAGTATTTCGAGAAGGACCGCGCCTTGGTCCGTCGCTTCCAGAAGATCGACGTCAAGGAGCCGAGCGTCGCCGATGCGATCGAAATCCTCAGGGGTCTCAAGCCGTATTTCGAGGAATTTCACAAGTTGCGTTACACCGGCGATGCGGTGAAGGCCGCGGTCGAACTGTCATCCCGCTATATCCACGACCGGAAACTGCCCGACAAGGCGATCGACGTGATCGACGAGACGGGCGCGTCGCAGATGCTTCTGCCCGAGGGCAAGCGCAAGAAGACGATCGGCGTCAAGGAGATCGAGGCGACCATCGCCTCGATGGCCCGGATACCGCCGAAGTCGGTGTCAAAGGACGATTCGGAGGTGCTGCAGCACCTCGAGGACACGCTGAAGCGCGCCGTCTACGGCCAGGACGTGGCCGTTTCCGCGCTGGCCTCGGCGATCAAGCTCGCCCGCGCCGGCCTGCGCGATCCGGAGAAGCCGATCGGCTGCTATCTGTTCTCGGGGCCGACCGGGGTCGGCAAAACCGAGGCGGCGCGCCAGCTCGCCACCAGTCTCGGACTCGAGCTCATTCGCTTCGACATGTCGGAATACATGGAGCGCCATACCGTATCGCGACTGATCGGCGCGCCTCCCGGCTACGTCGGCTTCGACCAGGGCGGGCTTCTGACCGATGCGGTCGACCAGCATCCTCATTGCGTCCTGCTCCTGGACGAGATCGAGAAAGCCCATTCGGATCTCTTCAACATCCTCTTGCAGGTGATGGACCACGGCAAGCTGACCGACCATGCCGGCAAGGCGATCGACTTCCGAAACGTCATCCTCATCATGACGACGAACGCCGGCGCCCAGGATCTCGCCCGCGCCGCCTTCGGCTTCCACAAGGCGACCCGGGAAGGGGACGATCGCGAGGCGATCGACCGCCTGTTTGCGCCGGAGTTCCGCAATCGGCTCGACGCCATCGTCACCTTCGCGCGCCTGCCCGAATCGGTCATTGCGCGGGTGGTCGACAAATTCATCCTTCAGCTCGAGGCGCAGCTTTCGGATCGCAATGTCACGATCGAGCTCACCGACGAGGCGCGCGCCTGGCTCGTCAAGCACGGCTACGACGAAGCGATGGGCGCCCGGCCGATGGCGCGGGTGATCCAGGTCCAGATCAAGACGCCGCTGGCTGACGAGGTGCTGTTCGGCCGCCTCAAGGGCGGCGGCGTCGTCAAGGTCGTGGTCGTCGCCGACGAGACGGGCGAGAAGAAGCTGAGCTTCGTCTATCCCGAGGGTCCGGCGCAGCCGCGCATGGAGCGAGACCTGATCGTCGCGGCCGGCGCGCGGCGGTCGCGCAAGCGGGCCGAGCCCGCCGCCGGCGCTGCCGACGACAAGACGCGCGAACCGGAGCCAGAGGCGCCATAATCGGGCGCACGCCGCCGGCAGAACGAAAGCGTCCCCGCGTCCGGGGGCCTTCCGTTGCGTTCGGGGCAGCCTTCCGTTCCAGGAAAGATTCCGCTCCGCAGAGCGTGGCAAAGAAAAAGGGAAGGCGCTCGGCCTTCCCTCTGAATGTTGATAGCCGTCGAGCTGCCGAATCAGAACTTGTAGTTGATGCCGGCGCGGAAGATAGAGGCGTCGTAGTTGATCTTGGCCGTCGCGTACGGGAGGGGCACGCCCGCGGCGTTGAAGAAGTTGATGGCGGCGAGGTTTCCGGTCGTCGTGATGTTTTGGCTGCCGAGGTCGACGTAGAGATATTCGCCCTTGATCGTGATGTTATTGGTGATGGCGTATTCGACGCCCGCGCCTAGCGTCCAGCCGGTTCGCGTGGAGCTCGGGTTACCGTTCCAATAAAATCCCTGGGTTTGGTCATAGACGTTGAAGTTCGAGCTTCCGCCGGCGTACGCGAAGCCGCCCGTCGCGTAGAACATTAGGCGGTTGTCCGGCGTTGCGACGAAGCCGACGCGCCCGCGGGCCGTTCCCAGCCAATCCAGGTTCGCCTTGGCGTGCACATACAGGCTGTCGCCCACAAGGGCTGTTGGGATGGCAACGCCATTAACAATGGAGCCAAACGGAGCGCTGGCGTAACTGAATGTCTTGCCCAGGCTCGTCCCGTCGAAATCCGTCTCGACGCCGAACACGAACGCGCCGGACTGCCAGTTGTAGCCGGCCTGACCGCCGCCGATGAAGCCGCTCTGGTTATTTCCAATTCCGCCCGGGAAATAATTCGACAGCCAGCCGACGCTGGGGTCGATGAGCGTCGCACTGCGGCTGCCGCTGCTCCAAATTCCGCCGGCATTCAAGCCGACGTAGAACCCCGTCCAGGTGAAGGGCGGCGGCACGAACACCGGCGCCGGAGCCTCCTTCCGAGTGGGAAGATCAGCAGCCTGTGCGGCGAAAGCCCCCAGAATGGTTAAAGCCGCAGTTGCGGTCCCAACGAGCCAACGATGTGTCATTCCCTTTTCTCCGTTTAGATCGGCTCCGCCATACGCTCCAAACGCGCGCCGTCGCCCGTGAAAATCAACGCTCAAGGTATAGGGAGAATCGCCCCGTGAGTCCACCGTTCCGGCGGCATTTGGCCGGTTTGGTGGGAGGATGTGGCAAATAAGCCACAAAATGGAGCGGTTTGGTTAAGCAAACCTTTGCAATCACGGCGAATCTGAACCGCGTTAACGGGCGACGAGGCTCGCCAGGAGCACGGCGATGACCCCGGTCAGGAAGACGCCGTCAAAGGTGCCCGCGCCGCCGATGGATGCGACCGGCGCGCCGAGAGTCTGCAGCGAATCGAGGTTCAAGAGGTCCGCCCCGATGAGCACGCCGATGCTGCCGCTGATATAGGCGAGCGGCGCGGCGAAACGCCGCGAGAACACCAGCGCCGCAAAGGCGGCCAAGAGCGGCGGCGCGACCGTCGGGACGGCGATGCCGACGCCTGGGATCGGCGTCGCCATTTGGTGGACAAAATAGGCGACGACCGCGACCGCCAATATCGCCGAGAGCCAGAGACGATAGCGAACGAGCAGATAGAACGACAGCATTATCGGGATCAGCGCGCCCCCGACGTTGATCGCGAGCACGGTCCCGGGCCAGTCGACCGCGACCGGGGCCAGGAACGGCACGCCCATGATCTGCACCACCGCGTGCGAGACGATACGCTGCTCCGGGAGCCGGTATATCGGGATGTTTATGTATGATCCGAGCAGCGAGGCGAAGAGAATCAGCGTGATGACAAGGGGATGGAAGCCGATCGACGAGGAGACGTGCCGCAGCGACCCGATCGCCAGCAGAACCACGAGGGCGACGAGGATGCCGAAAAACAGCGCCGCCAAGCCTGCGCTCAGCGGAAAGTAATGAAGATGCATCACGCCCTCGATATTCCGGTCGTCGACCGGTTAAACGCGTGCAAAGGCGGCGATGATCCATTCGGCGTGCGGGCGGAGCGCCTCGGCGCTGTGAAACGGTCCCCCGGGCGGCAGCAGCGCGACGCCCGTCCAGCGCGGCAGAACATGGAAGTGCAGATGGAAGACCTGCTGACCGCCAGGCGTTTCATTGAACTGCTGCAGCGTGATCCCTTCGGCTTTCATCCCGGTCATTGCCGCCTGCGCGACCTTCTGCACTGCGGGCATGAAGCGGGCGAGATCGTCGGGCTCTATATCGAAGAGATTGCGGGCCGCGACCTTCGGGATCACCAGCGTATGCCCTTCGGCTCGGGGCATCACGTCCATGAAGGCGAGCGAGACTTCGTCCTCGTAGACTTTGACACAAGGCGCCTCGCCGCGCAGGATTTTGGCGAAGATGTTGTTGGGATCATACGTCGGCGTCAAAGGATTCTCCCAGCGCTTCGGCATCGTTGTCGTTCTGGCGGAAGGGAACGTGTCCCTCGTAATGGGCGATGGTCCGCGCCACCGCCTCGCGCTCGTGCCGCAGATAGTCGTCGACGGCTCTCGCCAAGCGTGCGTCAGCGAATTCGTGCGCCGAATAGGTCACGACCGGTCGATAGCCGCGCGCGAGCTTGTGCTCTCCCTGCGCCCCGGCTTCGACCCGCTTGAGGCCCCGCCGGAGCGCGAACTCGATCGCCTGATAGTAGCAGACCTCAAAATGCAGGAACGGCCGGTTCTCGATCGCGCCCCAGTTGCGGCCGTAGAGCGCGTCGTCGCCGATGAAGTTGATGGCGCCGGCGATGTAGCGCCCGTTTCGCCTGGCCATCACCAGGAGGATCCGGTCGGCCATCGAGGCCCCGACCCGGTCGAAGAAATTTCGGGTGAGATAGGGCCGGCCCCACTTCCGCGAGCCCGTGTTCATATAGAAGCGGAAGAAGGCGTCCCAGTGCTCGCGGCGGATCGCCGGGCCGGTGAGCAAATCGATCTCGACGTCGTCGCCGAGCGCGTCTCGCCGCTCGCGCTTGATCGTCTTGCGTTTGCGGGAAGACAGCGCCGCAAGAAAGTCCTCGAAGCTGGAAAACCCGTCGGCATGGAAATGGAATTGCTCCCCGTGGCGGATCAGGAATCCTGCGTCGCCAAGGCGCTTGGCGTCCTCGGCCGTAGGAAAAGTCAGATGGATTGACGAGGCCTTCGTCTGCCGGCGCAGGTCGCGCAAGCCGTCGATCAGCGCCTGGCCGGCGCCCTCGGGCGGATCGGCTGCGACAAGCAACCGGCGGCCCGTCGCCGGGGTGAACGGCGCTGCGACCTGCAGCTTTGGATAGTATCGTCCGCCCGCCCGCTCATAGGCGTCGGCCCAAGCGTGATCGAAGACATATTCTCCGAGGCTGTGGCTCTTCAGGTAGGACGGCGCGACGGCGACCATCCGACGGGACCTGTCCTCGACAATGACATGGGCCGGCGTCCATCCGGTTCGCCCGCCGGTCGAGCCCGAAGCCTCGAGCGCGTGCAGAAAGGCGTGCGTCACGAACGGATTGAACCGCTCGCCTTCCGCTTGCGTCTCGCTTCGGCCCGGGGGGTTGGCGCAAGCATCCCATGCCGCGGCGTCGACTGCGGCGAGGGAAGCGACGACGCGCGCGGCGAAGGCAGTCATTGCGTCGATACGGTCCGAACGGGGGTTGGGATCCATCCTAACATGGTTATCCTCGTTGCAAAGGCCGATTAGCCGGCAGTCTCCGCTCCCGCGGCGAGCTCTCGAGGCTTTTGACTTCACCGGCCGCCGGCGTAGTCTTGGCAGCCGATCTTGAGGAGGAGCGGTTGAACGTCATCGTCTACGCGATACCGGTCTTCGTCGCGATGATGTTGGCCGAGTTCGGCGTTGGGCTGGCGACCGGGCGAAACGTCTATCGGTTGAACGATGCGGTCGGTTCGCTGTCGGCGGGGATCCTGAGCCAGATCTCCGGCGTGTTCATGCTGGCGTTGACCGTCGGCATCTACACCGTCGTCTATACGCATTTGGCCGTCTTTCAGCTGCCCGCGAACGATGGGCTTGTGTGGCTCGGCGCGCTCCTCGCCTACGATTTCCTCTATTACTGGAATCACCGCATTGACCATGAGGTCGGCCTTTTCTGGGCGGCGCATGTTGTCCATCACCAGAGCGAGAGGTTCAACCTCTCGACCGCGTTGAGGCAGTCGAGCTCCGGCGCGCTGCTGGGCTGGATCTTCTATCTGCCGATGGCGGTGGCCGGCGTCCAGCCGGTCGTCTTCGTGACGGTCGGGTTGATCGATCTTCTGTATCAGTTCTGGGTTCATACGGAGCTCATCGGCAAGCTCGGCTGGTTCGACCGGGTTTTCGCTTCGCCCTCGAACCACCGCGTGCATCATGGCGTCAACGACAGATATCTCGACAAGAATTACGGCGGCATTCTCATCGTCTGGGACCGTCTTTTCGGCACCTTCGCGGCTGAGCTCGAAGAGCCCGTCTACGGTGTCAGGGGCGGACTGCGTACATTCGATCCGATCTCGGCCAATCTGTCCTACTACAGAACGATGACGGCCCATTGTGTCAGGGCGCGCGACTGGCGCGACAAGATGCGGGTCTGGTTCGCGCCGCCCGGATGGGTCCCGGCCAATCTAAGGCCGGCTCAGCCGCGCCCGCCGTTCGACCTCCGCGCTGTCAAGGCCTACGATCCGCCGGCCGGCATGGCTGCCTCGATCCTGGTCTTCGCGGCGCTCGTTGCGGTGATCGGCGCGACGGCGGCGTTTCTTCTCGCCGCGCCGACGATGTCGCTCGCCAACAGCTTCGTCGCGTTCCTGTCGCTTGTCGCCGTACTGTGGGCCATGGGCTGGCTGCTCGACGGGCGCCTCTCGATTGCCGAGGCGCTGTATGTATTATCAGCCGCCCTCGCGTCCGCCGCCTATGCGGTCGGCTGGCCCGGCGTCGAAGCGGCCGCGAAGCCGGCGGCGATTGCGATCCTGATTGCGGCCTTCGCCACGCGCGATGGACCGGGCGACGTCAAGCGCCTCGTCCTCGCCGCGCTCGCCGCATCGCTGGTCGGCGACGTCCTCTTGCTTTGGCCGTCGCTCTTCGGACTTGGCCTTGCCGCCTTTCTCGTCGCGCACGGCTTCTATATCGCGGCGTTCTCGCACGGCGTCGGTTTTCTGCCCTCGCGCGTCGCCGCGGCGGCGGTCGCGCTCTTTGCCGCGTTGGCGCTCGGCTTTGTCTGGCCCGGCGTCGAAGCGGGACTGAAGGCGCCCGTTGCGCTCTATGTCGCGATCATCGCGTTCGATGTCGCGCAGGCCGCTGGGCGGGCGACCCGCCTGCGCGACGCGGCCGCGATCGCTGTGGCGATAGGGGCGGCGCTGTTCATGCTGTCGGATTTGACCATCGCCCTGTGGAAGTTCGCGGGCTGGCCAGTCGATCAATGGACCTTGCCGACATACTATCTGGCGCAAGGGCTGATCGCCTTTTGCGTCCTGCCGCGCCTCTCGCCTGAGAGGAAGTCGGCGTGAGCGGGGCGGTGTGCGGCGCTTGCATCGTGATCGGGGCTGGCGACGGCCTCGGCGGCGCGGTGGCGCGCGCCTTCGCCCGCGAGGGCCTCGCGGTCTGCGTCACGCGGCGTCCCCGGCATCTGGAGGCGCTCGAGACCCTGGCCAAGGCCATTGGCGCGGAAGGGGGCGAAGCGCATGCGTTCGGGCTCGATGCACGCAAGGAAGCCGACGTCGCCGCCTTCTTCGAGACGGTCGAACGGACCGTGGGACCGATCGAGGTCCTGGTGTTCAACATCGGCGCTAACGTGCGCTTTCCCATCGTCGAGACGACCTCGCAGGTTTATTCCAAGGTGTGGGAAATGGCCTCATTCGCCGGATTCCTCGCCGGCCGCGAAGCGGCGCGCGCGATGGTCCCGCGCGGACGGGGCACCATCCTCTTTACCGGGGCGACCGCCAGCCTGCGCGGCGCCGCGGGCTACTCGGCCTTCGCCGGCGCGAAGCACGCGCTGCGGGCGCTGGCGCAGAGTCTGGCGCGCGAACTGGGGCCAAAGGGGGTGCATGTCGCGCATGTCGTGATCGACGGGGCGATCGACGGCGCCTTCATTCGCTCGATCATGCCCGACGCCGCAGAAAAGCTCGATCGCGAGGAGATTCTCGCGCCCGAAGAGATCGCCAGGAACTACGTCTGGCTCCATCGCCAGAAGCGCAGCGCCTGGACCTTCGAAATGGACCTGAGGCCCTGGGCGGAGACTTGGTGATGCAACCGACGATCGAGTTCATTTTCGACTTTGGCAGCCCCAATGCCTATTTGGCGTACCGAGTCATGCCCCCAATGCTCGAGCGCGCCGGGGCGAAGCTCGAGATCATCCCTTGCCTTCTCGGCGGCATCTTCAAGGCGACCAACAACAAGGCGCCGTTCATCGCCTACGCGCCGATCAAGGGCAAGTTCGAATACGAGATGCTCGAGGTGCACCGTTTCATTGCAAGGCACGGACTGGACAGGTTCCGCATGAACCCTCACTTCCCCGTCAATTCGCTGACGCTGATGCGCGGCTTCATCGCCGCGCGGGAGCGCGGATACGGGGATAAGTATCTCGAAATGGGCCTCAAGGGCATGTGGGAAGATGGGCTCAAGCTCGACGACCCGGAGGTCTTGCGGCAGGCGGTTGTCGATGCCGGGTTGGACGGCGTGAGCCTGATGGAGCTCGCCCAAACCGACGCGGTCAAGCAGAAGCTCGCCGACAACACCGCGGCGGCGGTCGAACGCGGCGTCTTCGGCGTTCCGACCTTCTTCGTCGGCAAGGAGATGTTCTTTGGCAAGGAGCGGCTCGGTCAGGTCGAGGAGGCGGTCCGGGCTGCGGCTCAGGCTGCGGCCTGAGCTTTGCATGGCCTTGGTGGCGGCGACGCGGCGTATGCCGCAGCCGTCTCAGACGAAAGGAAGCTCCCGATGACGCCCCTTGCGCGGATCGCCGCCTTCTTGCTCACGCTCGGCTTAGGCTCAGCCCATGCCGCCGAGAAACTCGGCCGCTTCTCCATCGATCCCGCTGAAATCTCCGTCGCCGGCATTTCATCCGGCGCCTTCATGGCGAACCAGGTGGATATCGCGCACTCGGCCGATGTCGTCGGCGCAGCGATGATCGCGGGCGGCCTCTACGGCTGCGCCGTCGATGAGGTGACGCCCGACGGCGTGCGGGCGACGGCCTCGGAGGCGGTCGGCGCGTGCACGAATGTTCCCTTCCTGCTGGACGACGTCTCGACCTACAAGGATCGTCTCGAGAAGCTTGCCGCCAAAGGCTGGATCGACCCGCCCTCCAACCTCGCCCGCGCCAGGATCTATTTTTTCACCGGCGGTTCCGACAGCGTCGTCCCGCGGGAGACCGTCGAGGAGGGCAAGGCGCTTTACGACGCGCTCGGCGTGCCTGCCGGCAACATTGTGTTTGAGGACCGCAGCGGGCCCGCGGCCAGGGCCGGGCATTCTTGGGTCACGAAGAACTTCGGCGGGACGTGCGACGCCAACGCGCCGCCCTATATCGACGATTGCCGCTATGACCAGGCTGGCGCAGAGCTCAAAGCGATCTATGGGGCGGACCTCGCGCCGCCCGCCGCCGCGACAGGGCGGATCATCGCGTTCGACCAGCGGGAATTCGCGCCAGTCAAGGCGGCCGCCGCGAATGGCCTCTCCGACACCGGCTATCTCTACGTGCCCAAGGCTTGCGAGCCCGGCGCCGCGAAACCGTGTCGCCTCCAGGTCGTGCTGCACGGATGCAAGCAGTCGGCCGAGGAACTGCATGACGTCTTCTACACAAGGATCGGCGTGAACGAGTGGGCCGAGGCGAACGCCATCCTCGTGCTCTATCCGCAGGCGCATGCAACGACGATTGCCGAGCTGCCGGCCGATCTCGGCGCGGACGCGGCCCTCTTCGCCAATCCGCAGGGCTGCTGGAACTGGTGGGGCTACAGCGACGACCGCCAATATCTGACGAAGCGGGGCGTCCAGGTCTCGGCGATCTGGAAGATGGTCGAGCGGATCGAGGGGAAGTAGGCGCCCGAGCGGGCCGGGCATTCCTTCTAAAGGAGAGACTTGCTAGCGGAGGACTTGGAATGGCGGCGAGTTGTGCCCTATGACGCCCTCGTCGCCCTGCGGGGCGTTGCGTCGGGATCGGGCACGGAGCGGAACGCCGCATGGACACGATCGGGCGGCTCGCCGTCGATCCGGCCGCCTGGGCGGCGCTCGCCACGCTGATCGTCATGGAAGTGGTGCTTGGCGTCGACAATCTCGTTTTCATCGCGCTGCTGGCGGGACGGGTCGAGGAGAAGAAGCGGAGCGCTTGCGCGCTTCCTCGGCCTCTCGATCGCGCTTATCGTGCGCCTGGCGTTGCTGGCCTCCGCCGCGGCGATCGTCCATCTGAGCGCTCCGCTTGCGACCGTGCTCGGCCATCCGTTCTCGGCGCGCAACCTTCTCCTGCTGGCGGGCGGGCTGTTTCTCGTCTGGAAGGCCACGACCGAGATCCACGAACGCGTCGATCCGGACCCGGAGGGCGAGGGCTCCGGCGGGAGCGCGCTCGGCCTGGCCTCCGCACTGGCGCAAATCGTCGTCATCGACATCGTCTTTTCGATCGACAGCATCATCACCGCCGTCGGCATGACCAACGATTTTCCGATCATGGTGGCCGCAGTCGTCGTCGCGGTGGTCGCGATGATGTTCGCCTCCGGCCCGCTCGGCGGCTTCATCAACCGCAACCCGACCGTCCTCATGCTTGCGCTCAGCTTCCTCTTGATGATCGGAATGACGCTGATCGCCGACGGGTTCGGCTTCCACATCGAAAGAGGCTATATCTACGCCGCCATGTTCTTCTCCTCCCTCGTCGAGGGCCTGAACACGCTCGCGCGACGCAACGCCAAGAGACCCAAGTGACGCTGACCTCTCTGCTCATCTTCGCCGCAGTTTATTTCGTCGCGGTGGCGACGCCGGGTCCCGGCGTCGCCGCGCTCGCCGCGAGAGTGCTCGCCCATGGCCTCGAGGGCGTCGCGCCTTTCATTGCAGGCTATGTCGTCGGCGACATGATCTGGCTCATGCTCGCAGCGACGGGTCTCAGCGTCGTCGCCCATGCCTTCGCCGGCGTATTCGTCGTCCTCAAGTTCGCCGGCGCCGCCTATCTTCTCTTTGTGGCGTTCAAAATGGCGACCGCCCCCGTCGCGCTGGGAGACGCGGCGCCTGTCGCTTCGCGCGGCTGGCGCGCCTTTCTCGGTTCGCTCTCGCTGACGCTCGGCAACCCGAAGGTGATTGTCTTCTTTCTCTCGATCATGCCGCTCGCAGTCGATGTCCGGAGGCTGACCCCGGCGTCGCTGATCGAGATCGCCGCCCTGTCCGCGACCATCATTTCGGCGACGCTCGGCGCCTACGCGCTCGCGGCCAACCGGGCGCGGGCGCTCTTCCAGTCAGCTCGCGCGGCCCGTTTCGCCCGTCGCGCCGCGGCAGGGGCCATGGCGAGCGTCGCGGTCGCCGTCGCAGCAAGCTGAACCCATGTCGGATCTCCTGGCGATCGGCGAGGCGCTGGTCGAACTCAACCAGCCAAGCGACGGCGCGCCGTTCGTCCAGGGCTTCGGCGGCGACACGTCGAATGCGATGATCGCCGCGGCCCGCCTCGGCGCCGACGCCAGCTACTTCACCGCCGTCGGCGCCGACCGCTTCGGCCAGTCCCTGATCGAGCTCTGGATGCGCGAAGGGGTCGACGCCAGCCGGGTCGTCATCAGCGGCGGCGCCCATACCGGACTCTATTTCGTCACCCACGGCCCCGACGGGCATCAGTTCTCCTATCTGCGCGCAGGCTCCGCGGCGAGCCGCATCGGCGAGAGCGATCTGCCGGTCGACCGCATCCGCGCCAGCAACATCCTTCATCTCTCCGGCATCAGCCAGGCGATCTCGTCCTCGGCCGCCGACGCGGTCTTCGCCGCCATCGACATCGCCCGCGACGCCAAGCGCCTCGTCTCCTACGATCCGAATCTGCGGCTGAAGCTCTGGCCGCTGCGCCGGGCGCGCGCGATCATTCATGAGGCGATGCGCTCCTGCGACATCGCGCTGCCGGGGCTGGACGACGCGCTGGCGCTGACCTCGCTCGCCGAACCCGACGCGATCGTCGATTTCTACCTTCGTCTCGGCGCGCGCGTCGTCGTGCTCAAGCGCGGTAAGGCCGGCGCGATCGTCGCGACGGCGAAGGCGCGCGAGCGTATCGCCGCCCGGGCGGTGAAGGCTGTCGACGCGACGGGCGCCGGCGACTGCTACGACGGCGCCTTCCTCGCCGAATTCGTGCGCACCGCCGACCCGTTCGCCGCGGCGCGTTTCGCCAATGTCGCAGCGGGTCTCTCGACGCTCGGCTATGGCGCCGTCGCGCCCCTGCCTCGCCGCGCCGATGTCGAGGCGGCGATGGCGCCGGGAAGCAGGCATTCCTGAGCGGCTCGTGGGGCGGGCGCTTTACCCCGGCGGCGTCCGGCGCCAAGCTGGCGCCATGGACCTAAAGTCTTTCCGCGCCTCGCTCGACGCCGCATCCGCGCCGCCCGGCCTCAGCCACGCGCTCCGCGCCTTGTGGCTCGATGCCAGGGGCGACTGGGACGCCGCGCATGACGCCGCGCAGGCGGACGAGGGCGGCGCCGGCGACTGGGTGCACGCCTATCTGCATCGCAAGGAGGGCGACGCCGGCAACGCCGCTTACTGGTACCGCCGCGCCGGCAGGCCGGTCTGCCGGGCCTCGCTCGACGAGGAATGGTCGGCGATCGCGCAAGCGCTCCTGACCGCGGAGGGCAGCGGGTCTTGAGGCGGTCGCGGGCTGGACCGGCCCCGTTGTTGCGCCGCGGCGGTGGCGAGAATGTTCGTCAGCGTCGCCGCTCGGCCGACTGACAGATCGACGCCGCCGACCAGCAGTGCAATCGTCTATCTTACACCAGAACGCCGAGGAACGCCGTCACCTGAAAGATACTGCCTGGCGCGTCACCGCTGCAGGAAAGCAGGCGAAGCCAACGCGGCAACCAGATACAGCAGCAGCACGGCGGCCCCGACCGGTCCTGGAAACGGCGTGCGCCTGAGTGCGACGGGTGCGCGCATCACCAGTTGGTATGCGAACCATCCGCGCGCTTCAGGTGCGGCGGCTCCGAAAACCGGAAGGATTGTGCGCGCACGCGCGCTTCGTCGACTTCCACGCCCAGGCCGGGCGCGTCCGAAACTGGGTAATCTGCGCCCTGCAGGCGCGGCTGCACCGGGAAGAACTCATCCGAGTCGAACCCAAGGCGCCGCTCAACAGGCGAGGACCGGCACTCCAGCCATGCGAAATTCGGCACGGCGGCGGCCAGCTGGATGCAGGCCGCGGTGCAGATCGGGCCGAGCGGATTGTGCGGCATCAGGTCCACATAATGCGCCTCGCTCCACCCGACGACTTTCATGGCTTCGGTGAAGCCGCCGACATTGCAGATATCCATGCGGTTAAACTGATGCAGGTCGCGTTCGATGTACGGAAGGAATTGCCATTTGGATGAAAACTCTTCGCCGATGGCGAGCGGCACATCCACCATCCGGCGCAGCGCGGCATAGGCCTCGGGGGCCTCGTCTCGGATTGGCTCCTCAAGGAAATCGAGTGTGCCGCGGGGCATCTTCTGGCAGAACGAAGCTGCTTCGGCGACGCTGAGGCGATGGTGGTAATCGATGCCGAGCACCACCGACTCGCCAAGCTCCTCGCGCGCGCGCACCAGCGCCGGCGCCGTCGCCGCAATCAAATCGCGCGGCTCGAAGAACTCGCGTGAATCCTGGCCGGCCGCCATGAAGCGAACACAGCGCCAACCCGCCGCGACCAGTTGCTTGGCCTGCTCGATCAGTTCTGGGCCGGGGGCGGCCGAGGTGGTTGCGAAAGTCGGCACGCGGTCGCGTTGCTTGCCGCCCAACAACTGGTAAACCGGAACACCGAGCGCCTTTCCCTTGATATCGTGGAGGGCGATATCGATGGCGCTAATGGCCGCGCTGAGTACGCGGCCGCCTTCGAAATACTGGCTGCGATACATCTCCTGCCATAGCGCGCCGGCGCGCATGGGGTCGCGGCCGATCAGGAACTCCCGATAGTGCTCGATTGCCCCGACGACTGCGCGCTCGCGGCCGGAAAGCCCGGACTCGCCCCAGCCGGCCACCCCAGCGTCCGTCTCAACCTTGACGATGAGTTGATTGCGGATGCCCACCCAGACGATGAACGGTTCTATGGCCGCTATCTTCATAGGCCACGCCCTCCTGCATGCTCGGTCTTCGCCGGTCGCCTGGTCGATCATCCGATCTTAAATTATCGACCCATCCAGCCGTCAAGACTTGACGGTTGCGCTCTCGCAGGACCTCCCAGCGTTCGGCGGGTCCACAGTTGATCCGCCAGGGCAGCTTCTCGGCATCGTCGCACGGAGCCTTCCCCCGTCCGGTCCGAAATGCGTGTCGATGAGGAGGGCGAAGCCGACCTCTTGGTCTCGCGGAGTGATCGGGCTTTGGTCAGCCGCCGGCGTTGTCTTGACGGCGCGTTCCTCAATCCGTATCGACCTCGAAGGAGTTTCGGTCCCTCGTCAGGCGAAGCGAGAGGCGGCGACGTCCGCAGGGGGCAAGACCGATGACGGAAGCTTTGTCGTCCGAGACGCAGGCGGAACGGCGGCTGGCGATGGTGAACGGCCAGCTTCGCACCGGCGACGTCAACGACAAGGAACTGCTGGCGGCCTTTTTAGAAATTCCGCGGGAGCGGTTCGTCGCGCCTGCATTTGCCGCTCTCGCTTATCTCGATCGCGATCTGCCGGCCCGGGGCGCGAAGACGCGGAGACTTCTGCCGCCGTTGACCCTCGCGCGGATGCTGCAGGCGGCGGAGGTGAGGGCGGGCGATCGCGCCCTCGATGTCGGCGGCGGATCGGGCTACGGCGCGGCCATTCTCGGCTTCCTGGGAGCCAAGGTCGTGGCGCTCGAGTCCGACCCCGGCGCCGTTGCGGCTGCCCGAGAAGAGTTCGCGGGCCGCGAGTTTATCACCGTAGTGGAGGGCCCGCTGGACCGCGGCGCCGTGGACCGCGGCCCGTTCGATGTGATCGTCGTCGAAGGCGCCTTTCGGGTTCGGCCCGACAGCCTGCTCGGGCTGCTCGCCGACGGCGGGCGTCTCGTGGGCGTCGACGCGATAATCGGGTCCCCGCAGGCGGCGCTCTATGAAAGAAGGGGACAAGCGACCAGCCGACGCGCCCTGTTCGAGACGAGCGCGGAAACGCTGGACGGCTTCCAGTCCCGCGCGAGCTTCGTCTTTTAGCGTCAGCAATTGGGCAAATTTACACTTTGGCAGAGGGTGAAGTGTCGCCCGTTTGCGACGCTGGACGGAATAATTGGGCCTTTTGGCGCCGCTTTCGCGAAGCTCCGGTGGCGTCGAAGAATTGACGGTCTATGATGGTCCGCTACTCGGAGAGGAGCGGTTCGCGCCGCGATTTTCTTTTGTGGCGTGATTTTGTCTAAGCATCGCGGGGGCTTATGCGTTTGTCGGTTGGTGTGCGGTCGGGGCAGGGCGGGGACTTTGGGTTCTCGTCGGCGAGGCGGCGATGAATTGGGGGACAGGCGCAGCTAAGGTGCGGTCGACCGTCCGCGGCGGTGCACGGGGGGGAAGCCTCATTCAGGCGCTGGTTCTGCTAAGCGCCGCATGCGCGCTCGCTGGCGCGGGTCGCGCGGAAACCGTGGGCGGCGCCCTGGTCAAGGCCTACCTGAACAATCCCGACATCAATACGCAGCGCGCCGCGGTCCGCGTCGCGGACGAGAACGTCCCGCGCGCGAACTCCGGCTATCTTCCGACCGTCACCGCCACCGGCGACGTCGCGCTCTCGCGGGTCGGCGCGAACGCAATAAACTCGCTGAACGGCGCCACCACACCCAACGCGTATTACACCAGCAAGCCGCGCGGGGTCGGTGTGACGGCGAATGAGACGATCTTCAACGGCAACGAGACAATCAATTCCATCCGACAGGCAGAGTCGCAGGTGCTCGGCGCACGCGCGCAGCTGCGCAACACCGAGCAGAACACCCTGCTCGCGGGCGTGACGGCCTATATGGATGTGCTGCGCGACACGGCTATTCTCGAGCTTGATCGGAACAACGTCCAGGTCCTGCAAGAGCAGCTTCGCGAGACCCGCGACCGCTTCACGGTCGGCGAAGTCACCCGCACGGACGTCGCCCAGGCGGAAGCAAGCCTCTCCAGCTCTCAGGCGACGGCCCTCAGCGCCGAATCGACGCTTGAAGCCTCGATCGCCCGCTATCGCCAGGTGATCGGCGACCAGCCGACCAGCCTTGCGCCGGTCAAGCCGCTCGTCAGGCCGCTGCCGAAGACGCTGCCCGAGGCGATCTCGATCTCGCAGATTGAGCACCCGGCAATTGTCGGAGCGCTGCATGGCGTGGATGCGGCGCTGCTTCAGGTAAAGATCAGGGAAGGCGCCCTCTATCCTTCGGTTGGCGTCAGCGCCTCCTTGTCGGACCGATTCGACCTCGACAACACGCCGGGGCTGCACGCCGTGGTCGGCACCGTCATGGGGCAACTTAGTATCCCGATCTATCAGGGCGGCCTCGAATATGCGAACATCCGCCAGGCCAAGGAAAGCGTGTCGCAAGAGGAGCTGACCACAGATTCGCAGCGCAACTTGGTCCGCGCCAACGTCGTTGCCTACTGGGGAGCCAATCAAGCGTCAGTGGGCGTGGTTCGCGCTGCCCGAGCTGCAGTTTCAGCGAACGAAGTCGCGCTCGCGGGCGTGCGCGAGGAGGCCAAGGTCGGTCAGCGGACGACGCTCGACGTCCTGAACGCTCAGCAGGCCCTCCTCAATGCGCGCGTCCAGCTCGTTTCGGCAGAACACGACGAGGTTGTCAACTCCTACACGCTTTTGTCGGCGATCGGGCGTCTGAACGTACCGACCCTCGGGCTGGCGGTCGACGAATACGATCCGCGCGTGCATTTCGACCAGGTGAAGAGCAAATGGATTGGGCTGCGAACGCCTGACGGGAAGTAAGATTCGACCCCGCGACGGAAGCTTGCTCGCGCGAGGTCTGTGCGATTAACCTCGATTTAACTCGAAGCCTGATTCGAATCGCCGGTTCGCTGCGCGGGGCTACCTGTTCGCGCGACCCGGCGTCAGAGGGGCCTGCATAGCGCCCCGGAGCCGGAGCGGTAGAATGAGCGCAGTCATTTCGAATTCCGGCGATCGTGAAATCGAAGCCCTGCGCCGCGCCCAACGCGCCCATGAACCCTCGATGGAAGAAATCCTCGCCTCAATCCGCAACATCATCGCCGAGGAGCGCGATCCGGCGAAGCCCGCCGACCTCAAGGCGACGTCGCCAAAGCCTGCGACCGCTTCGCCAGGGCCGCAGATCGTCCACTCGCGAGACGCGCCGTCCGCACAACCGGCGGCGTCCGCGCCGCGGAAGCAGGAAGCCGCGCGGGCGCCGGAGCCGGAGGCGCCGCAGATCCTGGCCCTGCGATCGCCCGAACCGGCCAAGCCGGCGCCGATGGGGGAGCAGGAGACGGCAAAGGACGAGCCGTTGCTGTCCGTCGAGACCGCCGCCGTCGTGACGACGGCATTTGGCGCTTTATCGGCCAATCTGGCGGCGCGCAGCGCAGAGATCGCCGACGGAATGGTGCGCGAGATGCTGCGTCCGATGCTGAAGGTTTGGCTCGACGAGAACCTGCCGGGGATCGTTGAGCGGCTCGTAGGCGCGGAAATCGAGCGGCTGGCGCGCGAGGCGCGCTAGACCAGACAAGTTCAATCCGAAGCTCGCGCGTTGACTCGCGCCGACGCGATGGGCTTAAAGCCTGTCGCGGTTTTGGTTGTCGCCTCGGCGATCCGGGCTCTGCCGGGAACGCCTTCGCTCAGTTGCAATGATCGCCCTCGCCGGCGGAAGCGTCATTGGTCTTCCATGATGGATAAATCGTTTGACTTCGCCGCGGTCGAACCGCGCGTTTCGGCCCTCTGGGAGGAGACCGGAGCGTTTCGCGCTGGGCGCCCGGATCGCGCCGGGGCGCCGCCGTTCTGCGTCGTCATCCCGCCGCCGAACGTTACCGGCAATCTCCACATGGGCCACGCCCTGAACAATACTCTGCAGGACATTCTGTGCCGCTACGAGCGCATGAACGGCCGCGACGTTCTCTGGCAACCGGGCACAGACCACGCCGGAATCGCGACGCAGATGGTCGTCGAGCGAAAGCTCATGGAGGCGCAGGAGCCGGGCCGGCGAGACATGGGCCGGGAGGCGTTTCTCGATCGTGTCTGGGCGTGGAAGGCGGAATTGGGCGGTGCGATTGTCGAGCAGCTCAAGCGGCTTGGCGCTTCGTGCGACTGGAGCCGAGAGCGTTTCACATTGGACGAAGGGCTGTCCCGTGCGGTCGCCAAGGTGTTTGTGCAGCTTTATCGCGAGGGCCTTGTCTACAAGGACAAGCGGCTGGTCAATTGGGATCCGAAACTGCAGACCGCGATCTCGGATCTCGAAGTCGTCCAGGTCGAATGCAAAGGCTCGTTCAGGTGGTCGCGCGACGTTGACACGCCTCTTGACACTGCGGCGCTGGCGAAAGTTCTCGCAAGGAACCCGAACGGGCATCTCTATTACCTTGACTACCCGGTCGTCGACTCCGCCGGCGAGGAGACCGACGAACGGATCACCGTTGCGACCACTCGGCCCGAGACGATGCTCGGCGACAGCGCGGTCGCGGTCCGCCCCGATGATGGACGCTATCGGCATCTCATCGGCCGGCGGGTCCGCTTGCCGCTGGTCGGACGTCTCATGACGATCGTAGCTGACGAGTATTCCGACCCCGAAAAGGGCACCGGCGCCGTCAAGATCACGCCTGCCCACGATTTCAACGATTTCGAAGTCGGCAAGCGGCATGAGGCCGAAGGCGCTCGCCCGATCAATATTCTGGACGCGGAAGCGAACGTTGTGCTGAAGGACAACGTCGAGTTCTTCGTCGGCGTCGAGAGCGATCAGGACCACGCGCGGCTGATCGCCGCCGTCGATGGCCGGGATCGCTTCTTGGCGCGCCTTCGGATCGTCGAGATGATGGCGCTCGCCGGGCTTCTGGCGAAAATCGAGCCGCATGCGCACACGGTTCCGCACGGCGACCGCTCGAACGCCGTCATTGAGCCCTGGCTGACCGATCAATGGTACGTCGACGCTAAAACGCTCGCCCAGCCGGCGCTCGCCGCGGTTCGCGAAGGCAAAACCCAGTTCGTGCCGAAGAACTGGGAAAAGACCTACTATGAATGGCTTGATAAGATCGAGCCGTGGTGTGTGTCGCGCCAGTTGTGGTGGGGCCATCAGATTCCGGCCTGGTATTCGCCTTGGGGCCAGATCTTCGTCGAGGAGATGGAGGAGGCCGCATACGCCGCGGCGCTGGCCGATGGGGTCGAGCGCGGCGCCCTGACCGAGGAGGAGGCCAACAGTCTGGCCGGCGACCCCAGCCGCCTCGCGGCGACGTTCACCCGCGACGAGGATGTGCTCGACACCTGGTTTTCCTCGGCGCTTTGGCCATTCTCGACGTTGGGCTGGCCGGACGATACGCCGGAGCTCAAGCGCTATTATCCGACCGATGTCCTCGTCACCGGCTTCGACATCATTTTCTTCTGGGTCGCCCGGATGATGATGATGGGCCTGCATTTCCAGAACGAGATACCGTTCCGCGACGTCTACATTCACGCCCTGGTCCGCGACGAGCGGGGGGCGAAGATGTCGAAGTCAAAGGGCAACGTCATCGACCCCCTCGATCTCATCAACCGCTATGGCGCGGACGCGCTACGGTTCACCCTGGCGGCGATGGCTGCGCAGGGACGCGACATCAAACTGTCGGAAGCCCGGGTCGAGGGTTATCGAAACTTCGCGACCAAGCTTTGGAACGCTTCGCGCTTCGCCGAAATGAACGGTTGCGCGAGGTTGGACAGTTTCGATCCGGCGCAAGTCCAAAAGCCGCTCAATCGCTGGATTCTCGGCGAGGCGGCGAAGGCCGCCGCCGAGACGGCCGGCGCGATTGAATCTTATCGCTTCAACGACGCCGCCAACGCGGCCTATCGCTTTGTCTGGAGCGTCTTCTGCGACTGGCACCTGGAACTCGCCAAGCCCGTCCTGCAGGGCGGCGCCGACCCGGCCGGCAAAGCCGAGACGCAGGCGACGATCGCTCGTGTCCTCGACATGATCTATGCCATGCTCCATCCATTCATGCCCTTCCTCACCGAGGAACTCTGGGCCATCAAGGGCGCGGAGGGACCGCCGCGCGCCGGACCTCTCGCCCTCGGCCCCTGGCCGCGGGAAGGCGTCGAGGTCGACGAAGCGGTCGAGTCCGAAATCGGCTGGGTTGTCGAACTCATTGGCGAAATCCGTTCGGTGAAATCGGAAATGGGCGTGCCGCCTTCGGCCCAGATGTCGCTCGTTCTGGTCGGGCCGAGCGAACGTGCCGCCAGGAGCGCCAGCGCCTGGAGCGAAGCCATCAAGCGCCTGGCGCGGGTGGAAACGATCGAATTGGCCGCCGCCGCGCCCACGGGGTCGCTGCAGCTCGTGGTGCGCGGCGAAGTCGTCGCGCTGCCGCTCGCCGGCGTCGTCGACCTCAAAGCTGAGCGCGCGCGTCTCGGCAAGGAGATCGACAGGATCGGGCTCGAACTCGGCAAGGTCGAGGCGAAGCTCGACAACAAAGATTTCCTCGCCCGGGCTCCCGATGAGGTTATCGCGGAGCATGAGGAGCGTCGCGAGGTATTCCGGCAGCAACTTGTTAAGCTTGCGAGCGCGGTGGAGCGCCTGCAGCGGGTCTAAATCCATCGGCCGCTCCTCAAAATGTTGCTTCCGCGCAACACGTGGCAGGCAACGCGTCTGAACCGGGATTCGGGCGGGAACGCGCCGCGATTGCGCCATAAAGGACTCGCAGCTTCGCGACCGTTGATGCGCGTGACGTGAGCGCCTCCTTGGGGGCCGCGGTACGGGCCGTGGGCAGGTTGGAATTGATGCGCGTTGACGCGTATGAGCTACGGGTCGGAAATGCGGCGGGCGCGGGTCGTCGGAGCGTAGCTCTCGCAGCATTCGGCTTTCTGGCCTGCGCCTCGCTTCCCGGCTTTGCTTTTGACGGCTCGTCGTCAAACGCGCCTGCGAAGATTTCCCCGAAAAGCTTTTCCAGCGCCCAGCAGGCGCTGCGCGCCGGAATCGACGACCTTAACGCTGGGAACGCGGCCTCGTCGGTGGCGGCCCTAACCTACGCCGCCGAGGGTGGACAGCCGATCGCACGCTGGAAGCTCGGCGAGATGTATGCCGATGGCGTCGGCGTCGCCCGCGACGATCTCAAAGCTTATCATTACTTTAATCAACTCGTCGACGACTATGACGAGGACGCGCCGGATCAGCGCAATCGCGGCGCAATTTCGAACGCCTTCGTTGCGGTCGGCGTCTATTGCCTCAACGGGATTCCCAACAGCGACGTCCACCCGGATGCGGCCAAGGCGCGCGAACTGTTCCTGTATGCGGCGACGACCTTCGGCAATCCGGATGCGCAGTACAATCTGGCGCACATGTATCTGGTAGGCGCCGGCGGCCTTGCCAAAGACAATATCAGCGCCCTGCGCTGGCTTGGGTTGGCGGCGAACAAGGGTCATCGCCCGTCGCAGGCGCTCTTCGGCCATATGTTGTTCATCGGAGACGGGATTCGACCACAGCGCGCTCGAGGGCTGATGTGGCTTCAGATCGCCAGGAAAGGGTCCGAGGGCGCCGGCAAGGAGGAGTGGATCCGGCAGCTCTATGAGCGCGACGCTGACGCGGCGACTGACGACGACCGGCAGGCGGCTGCGGCCATGCTGGACGCGCAAGCGAAGGGACCGCCCCTGCCGTCGTTTGTTTCGCGCAGCCTGGTTAAGGGGATCCAAGTTCCGCGGCTGCTCAATATCCCGATGTTGGCCGCGTCGCCGCCGCCTCAGCCGGCCGATTAGCGGCCGGGCTCCGTAAAAAGCCGGTCCCACCGGCCGTCGGCCATTAATTAGCTCGGCAATCTTCGCCCGGCCCCACTCTCCAGCGTCGTCGCCGGCAAATGGCGGTCACTTTGCGCTCGCAATCACGGATGCCCGCTTCATCAATGTCGCCTTTGCCGAGGTCGGAGGCCGGACTGACGCTGTGCCAATGGAATCATTGAGGCCGAGACGATTGTCCGAACCCTCTTGCTAAGTTTTCACCATTAACATATATCAACTACATGACGTTTCGGCTTGCGTATCGGCGTAAACACTGTTATGGGGCGAGGGGCGGGATGTGTTTCCATAGCAGTTACTACGCCTGTACGTCAGGGCGGCTGTAGACTAGCGAGCACGAATTCGGTAGGTTCGATCGGGGTCGAGTGGGGGAGGCGGATCTGACCATAAGACGGCTCCTCAGCGTCTGCGTCGTCTTATTTGCTGCTCTATCGACAGCTCGCGCAGACGTGCAGACGATCGGCCCGTCGCCGAGGGCAGATGTGATAGACTTCATTTACTATCCCGACAGAGCACCATCCGAATCATGGTTTCGATTGCTGCTCCGGGAAACCGGGCTGGACATATGGATCGAGATGCTGCACGACGAGTTTTTCGTCGACACAACCGATGATCTAAACAGGACAGCCTTCGCGTCTGCTCTTCGGGCGTTGGCGCTCTCGAATCAGCAATCCGACGCAATTCACCGGAACAGCTCTGACGCATGCGAAGTCGACCCCTCGAGCGCTGAGGCCAATTGCGACATCGAAAACGATCTTCTTTCGAGCGGGTGGACAATCCCAAATTCGACTTCCGCATTGCGCAACGAGGTCTCCGGCGGGCCCCTTCTTTCTGGTAGGGAACTTTTGGTCAGGGCAATCCCTATCCCGAAGACACGCGTTCAATCTTGGCGTTGCAGGCATACGTCGCGATGCTGGTCGATCTGGCCGTCGCCAATGGGTGCTGTGGCGGGGAGGCGCCCGGATTCGAAGGAGATATCGGGTCTCTGGGCCAACCGGTCGGGTCTCTCGCCCAACCAGCGGGGGATACGAACGTGCCGGATGATACGAACCCGGTCAGTACGGTCTATTCCGGCACTTCCGCTGGATCGGGCCCGGCGATGATCCCCGAGCCTTCGATTTCCTACTTGCTTCTGATCGGCGTTGGCGGGCTCGTTCTCGCGACGAGGAAACGGCCTTCCGGGCGCTTCCGGATCGCCTGAAGGTCCGCGCGGGGAACGCCTTGCGCCTGGTCGCGCCGCGGCCGCCGCGTTCCATGAATGATTCCTCAACCTGGCGCTGTCATCGTCCGAACACAAATCCGCCCTTTGATGGGTGGGCGGCGGCAGCATTTCCCCGGTCGAGGAGCCAAATGACTTCCTGGTTCGTGTCGACGACCCGGTCCGCCCCCGGGTCGCATTACGGCGTTCGAGTGGCTGCTGGTCCCCTGCCGCACTGAAGACGAAGCCAAGGCCTTCGCGTCTCAGGCGCTGGCGAGAGGCTTGCGCATCGAAGCGGGCACCGTCCCGGGAATTGAGCCCCACGTTCGCATCGACTGGCAGGCTGCGCACCACTGGGCGCAGTCATCCAACGCCGATTCCATCATGAGCCTTCGCCAGCGTCTGGCCGCGTTTGCCGCCTGAGAGACAGCCGCTATAAGGCGGGGGGCGCCTGCGGGCGCGGCGAGGACGCGGCGCCGGTCAGGACATGGTTGATTTCATCGCCCGGCAGTGGGCCCGTCCGTGGGCGGCCCCCACGCTCATCTGCCTAGTGTTGTTCGTCCTGCTGTTCGCCCTCGCCGGTCAGACCGTCAACGCTCCGTTCGTCTACGCAAGTCCGCAATGAAGCGCAGTGCGGCGCTGGATTTCCTGCGCGGGTCGGCGGCCTTCGCCGTCGCCATTCCCCACTACCTGACGACGAACGCGCCTTTCGAGCCGGCAGCGGACGCGGTCGCCGTCGCCGGCGTCGAAGTCTTCTTCGTGTTGAGCGGGTTCGTCCTCGCCCCGCAGATCGTCGGCTGGGTGATCGGCAAGCCGTGGCGCAATCTGGGCGTGTTCCTCGCCAGGCGGTGGCTGCGGACGATCCCGCCCTATGTCGTCGCGCTGGCGATCGTCGCGGCGATGACCGGCAATCTGCTGACGCCGGACTTCCTCGCCTATCTCTTTTACGTCCAGAACCTTTTTCGCGTTGTCGTCACGACCGACTTCTACCCCGTCGCCTGGAGCCTCAGCGTCGAGGAATGGTTCTATCTGCTTTTCACCCCTTGTCTGTTTCTCGTCGGGCGGGCGCTCGGCCGCAGCGACCGAAGGATGGAAGTCGCCTTCGCGGTCCTCGTCATCCTGGCGGTGTCGGCGCTCAGGATCTTCGCCGCGCCGCACGACTGGGACCTCGACGTTCGGCGGGTGACGGTCTTCCGGATCGATTCGATCGTCTGGGGCTATCTGCTCTATCTGGCGCTCGAGAAGCGCGGCAGACCGCTCGAAGCTCTGCCGCGCCCGATGCGAAGTCTGCCCGCGCTTGGGCTTCTCGCGCTTCTGGCGACGGCGCTCGAGCTCTTTGTCGCCGCGCGCGCCGTCGGCGGAAACCCGGTCGCCCGCCAGGTCTTCCCGTTTTCCTCGGCGCTGTTCGGCATGGCCGCGGTCGGCTTCTTCTTCGTCGCCGATCCGCTTTTCGAGGGGCGGTTCGTCCGCGCAATCAGCCTGTACCTCGGCCGGATCTCCTACTCGGCCTATCTCTTCCACATCATCATCGTCATGGCGCTGAAGCCGATGACCGCGGGCTGGCCGCTCATGGCGCAGCTCGCGCTCTACCTCGCGATCGTGTGCGGCTTCTCGACCCTGTTCTGGCGCGGCTTCGAGCGCCCGATCCTGGCCCGGCGGCCGGACTACGCGATCCGCGCGCTGGCGCGGCCGGCCCCGCGCCGTCGCCGCTTGCCGGCGCCCGAGCGCCGGGGCGAACGTCCCCGCTTCGGCCGCCTCGTTTCGCCCATCGCCCTCGGCCTCGCGCTGATCGCCGGCGCCGCGCTCGCCCGCAGCGCCTTCATGGCCAACGCGCCGCTGCTGTTCTATCCCACGCTGATCGCAACGACCGTCCTCGCCATGGCGCTCGCCGAGCTTACCGGGCGGGCGGCGGGCGGTTTCGGCACGGCGGCGCGGGCCCTCTTCCTGTTCGCCCTCGTCCTGCCGGCGGCGGACGGGCTCTACCGCGCCTCGACCGGGGTGCCGATCGCCGGTTCGGTCGCCACGCCGACCTATTCCTACCGCGCCGCGCACGAGAATCCCGCCGCCTTCGCCATGTGGTGGTTCTACTATCTCAACGAATGGATCCGCGACGACGGCGTCCGCGGCGCGATCGAGAAGCCCGATCCCGAGAAGAAGCTGCCCTTCGTCCTCGTGCCCGGCAGCTCCGGGCGGATGTTCGACACGACGATCCGGATCAACGCCGCGGGCTTTCGCGGCCCCGAGATCGCGGCGGTGAAGGGCGACCGGTTCCGCATCGTCGCGCTCGGCGAATCGCAGACCTTCGGGCCGACGCTGCGCGACGGCGAGAAGCCCTGGCCGGAGCAGCTGCAGGGCCTCTTCGCGGCCCGCGCCGATTGCGGCCGGCCGATCGAGGTCGTCAACGCCGGAACCGAAGCCTACACGCTCGAGGACAACCTCGAGCGGATGCGCCGCGACGTGCTGCCGCTGAAGCCCGATCTCATCGTCAGCGCCCACGGCATGAACGGCCTCCTGGCGCTGGGCTTGCGGCAGGTTCCTGAGCCGAACGAGCCGGGCCTGCGCCCGCGCGCCTCGGCGCTGATCGGCCGCGCCGTGCTGACGATCGAGCGCACGCTGCATGACTGGCGGACGCGGCACGCGCCGCCCGCCGCCGAGCCGCCGCCGCTCTCCGACGAAGCGCTCATGAAGAGCCGCTACGCCGAGGCCTATCGCCGGCTGATCGCGCTCGCCCGCGCCAACGGCGTTCCGATCGCGCTCTCGACCGCCAGCATGGCGGTCGACGAGGCCTCGCCGCGCGCGGTCAAGGATTTCTACGGCGCGGTGTTCAGGCCGATCGACGACATCATCGCCGCCAACGCCGCCCACAACCGGATGGTCCGGCTGATCGCCAAAGCGGAGGGCGTGCCGCTGATCGACGCGACGCCGGGCCTCGACGGCGCCTGGGACGACGACCTCTATCTCGACATCGTCCACTTCACCGAAGCCGGCAACCGGCGGATGGCCGAGACCATGTTTCGGGCGCTGATCCCGATACTGGCGCGCGAGGGCCTCAGGTGCGAGGCGCGGCCTTGAGGAAGATGTGGTTTTCCAACGGCTTCGGAAGAGATATTAATGCAGGGCGCGTATACCTCGCCGTCTCCGCCATTGCTTTCAGAAACCTGCCGAAAGTTGCAAATCCCGTGCGCGGGGCCTTGCAATAGCTTGCAAAAACTTGCCGAAAATTGCAATTCCTTTCCCGGAATCCGGACTTATCAATGGCTTATGGACGAACGTAAGTAACCGGGGCCAATTGCCGGGCGGGCTTGGGCTGGTTCAAGCAGGGGCTGGACTGACGAGGGTTGCGAGGTCTGGAATTTTTGGGCCTGGAAGTCCCAGTCGGTCGCCGATGAAGGCGTAGAACGACACTTTCAATTTCATGCAGGTTTTGGCCAGCCCGAGCATGACGTCGCGGGCGTCGCGGCCTTTGTCGGAGACAGTTCCGCCGGAGATTTTTCTCTTGGTGACGAAGGCGCGGATGTCGTTTTCCGAGGCATTGGTGTTGAGCGGGATTTCTGGCCGCTCGAGCACGCGCAGCAACTCGTCCTTGTGGCGATGAAGGCGTTTGAGCAGGCTGTCGAGCGTGGCGTAGCCGGTTCGCGCGCGCTTGAAGATGCGGTCGAAGCGGGAGCGCAAGAACTCGGCCTGTTCGGGGTCCGGCGCGAGCTTGTAGTCTTTCAAGCAACGATAGAACCACCAGATCATCCGCTTGGCGACCTCGACGGCGTTGCGCTGCTTGTCGTTGGCGGGAATGAGCTTGTGAACAAGCCGCTCGGCGTGAACCCAGCACAGCGCGTGCACGCCGACGCGGAACTGGCCGGCGTCGTCGGAGACGATCACCGTGCCCTGCAGCAAGCCCTGATGATGGACTGCGCCCCACAGCGCCGCCTCGCTGGCGATCAAGACGGGATCCGGCAGGACCTTGATCGCGCCCAAAGCCAGCGCCTGCAAATGGCGCTCCCACTCGCCCGAGGAGGCGAAGATGCGCGCCTCATGCGCGATGAACTTGTCGATCACGATCTGCGACAGATCGCGCCCTTTCATATAGTCGAGCGCGGCCTGGTTGATCACCCAGAGCGACGTTCCGCCGCAAAGCCGCGACAGAAACGCCAGACGCGATTTGGAGGGCCCCGTGCGAAACGCGGTGAAGTTGGAAGAGCCGATCTGCGTGGTGTAGCCGCTCTTGCCGGCGTGGCGCGCCCCCGTATCGTCGACCGTGACATAGGCGCCGCTCAGGCCGGCTTTCAGCACCGCCGCATCCTCGGCGCGAAACGTCTCCAGCTTGACTGTCAGCAGGCGAACCACCTGCCGCTTCGAAATCACCACGCCCATCCCATTGAGCAGCGCAACGATCCGCTCGCAGGTCATTTGTCCGGCAAAGTGCAGCGTCAAGACCAGGCGATTCAGGTTGGGGCCATAACCCCCGACAATGCCGGAACCGAGATGGGCGACGACCGTCTCGCCGTCCGGCGTTTCCCACCGCTCACGCCGGTAGCGCGTCACCGTCGGCGTCAGGCTCAAGTCCTGAACCACCACCTCTTCGTAGCCCTTGCGGCGCGAGCCCGCCGGCGCATTTGCCCTCACCACCACCGTCGCGCCAATCGTCAGCTTGTCGAGTTGGCTGCCGCGCCGCTGCGTCGAGCGCCCGCCTTTCTCGCCGCCCCCGGCCTGCGGCCCTTTCGCGTCCGTCGCCCTGTCCATGCCCGACGGCTTGACCGGCGGACGCGGCGGCAAATGCTTCAGCCGCGCAAGCTCGTCCTTGACCGCCTGATGCTCGACTTTCAGCTTGGCCAACGCGCCGACCAGCTTCTCGTTCTCCGCGCCAAGCCGCTTCACCTCATGGATTAGATCGCGCACAACGCCGAGCAGGTCGTCATGCGAAAGCCGATCAAGCAAATCAGGGATGCGCGCCGCCATCCCAAGCTTAAATCACACTTTGTCGCCGCTGACTCCCCCCTCCGCCCGAGAATTTGCCCCGGTTACCGAACGTAAGGGAAAAAGCTGGCGCCCGCCATGACGCCGTTCGGCAGTAGCGTCGCCGGGGCGGGCGGCGCGTATGGCGGGAGCGCCGGCGGGGCGTCTGCAGCCTCGGCGACGACAGGCGGGAGGGCGGAATCGCCATCCGGCTCCGGGGGCGGCCCGTCGAGCGCCGCCTCGTCTTCGGGTGCTTCCCGGAGCCCCTCCGCGAGAAACCCGCGTCTCAGGCGGGCGACGATCGAATCCATGACCATCTGGTCGCCGGCCGTGTAGACCCGCTCCGGCCGCGCCGCGGTCTCCTCCACCTGCGTCTGATAGCGGTCGAGCCGGTCGATCACCCGGATGAACGGGGCGATCGCCCGGATGTCGCCGCGGGCAAGCGCATCGCCGGCGACCCGCATCGCCCGGCCGAGCCGGTCGAGCTGCATGTGCGCATAGGCGGCGCCGGAGACCGCCTCGCGCTCCTTTAGGAACTGCGTGACGATCTGGCGGACGCGCCGCTCTTTCAGTCCGACCTCGGCGGCGACCTCGTCATAGGCCCAGCCTTCGCGCAGCCGCTCGAGAATGCGCTTCGTCCGCGCCGCCCGGATGAACCGCGTCTGCCGCCGGCGCGGCCTCTCCTCGTCCATGCTCGTCCTCGCTTGCCGCCCGGCGCGGCGTCTTTTGTGGTCAGCAGAAGGATAGCGCTGCTCTTCTGGTTTTGGCAAGCTTTTTCGCTACAGTCGAAGATCGGGCCCTTCGTGATGAGCTCGGTCACGGAGTGGGTGAAGAGCGGTGAATTCGGCGCCCACGCCCCTGATTCAGCATCTTAGGCCCCAGATGCTGTCCCAGCGTCATGCCCGGGCTCGACCCGCGCATCCAGGGTTGCGTCAAACGAGCATATCCGCGAAGGTATGGATGGCGACGCGGCCCGGCCAGCGGGGACCCAAGCCGAAGGGCGACGTCCCGGGCGGCGACGCAAAGACGCAAAAGGGTAAAGACGGGTGTTGTACTGCCCCCTGAAAGTGAGACAGCGCGAATTGAGTGACAGAGCCTGTTAGGAGGCTCTATGTCACCGCAAGGGATGCGCACATTTTCGACTGAGTTCAAGCAAGCTGTGGTTCTTCGGCTGGAGGCCGGGGAGCGGCTCGCGGCGGTCGCGGACGAGCTGAAGATCAGGCGCAAGCTGCTTTACGAATGGCGGGCGGCCTATCGCAAGCTTGGCGCGGCCGGGCTGAATCGCAAGCGCGGACGGAAGCCGGGCGGCGCTCGCGCCAGTCCGGACGCTGCGCCGGCTACGCCGGCTCCGCTGTCCGACCTGGCGCGAGCCCGGGCGCGGATCGCCGAGCTCGAGCGCAAGATCGGCAAGCAGCAGATGGACCTCGATTTTTTTCGCGAAGCCTTGCGGCTCATCGACGCGCGGGACCGGTCGTCTCGCGCGACGCCATCTACGCGGTCATTGAAGAAATGAACGCGCAGGAGACGCAAGGCGCCCCCTCGATCGAGCATCTTTGCCTGCTTGGCGGCGTGTCGCGCGCCGGCTTCTATCGCTTTGGCGAGGTTCGCGCGCCACAGCGGACGGAAGCGGATCTGCGTGACAAAATCCAGACGATCGCGCTCGAAAACCGCTTCTACGGCTATCGGCGGGTCTGCCGGGACCTCTGGCGCGTCCATGGCCTCAAGGTCAATCACAAGCACGTCTTGCGCCTCATGCGCGAGGACAATCTGCTCTGCTTGCGCCAGAAGCCGTTCGTTCCCTACACCACCAACAGCCGGCACGAGTTCCCCATCGTCCCCAATCTGACGCGCGGTCTCGTCCCGACCGGGCTCGATCAGATCTGGGTCGCCGACATTACTTATGTCCGGCTGGCCGTGCAGTTCATCTACCTGGCCGTCGTTCTCGACGCCTTTTCGCGCAAGGTGATCGGCTGGGCGCTCGCCGACCATCTGGAAGCGAGCCTGGCGATCGAAGCGCTCGACATGGCGTTGGCCGCGCGAAACCCCGAGCCCGGCCTCATCCACCACTCCGACCGGGGCGTGCAATACGCCTGCGCAGAGTACCGCGAAAGGATGGAAGCGCGCGGCGTCTTGGTCAGCATGAGCCGCGCCGGCAACCCTTACGACAACGCGAAGGCCGAGCGCTTCATGCGCACTTTGAAGGAGGAAGAGGTGAACGGTAAAACCTACGCGTCGATCGACGAGGCCCGAATCCACATCGGCGCCTTCCTCGAAGACGTCTATAATCAAGCCCGACTACACTCGGCCCTCGGCTACAAACCCCCGGTTGAGTTCGAAGCCGAACTTCGCCAACTCGCAACGGTCTGAAACGACACGACCAAAGCCCTGTCACCCAATTAAAGTGTCTCAGCCGAGGGGTGCACTTCACCCTCAATTCCCTTTTTCCTCGCCCGTTTCGCCCCTCACCTCTCGTCGCCCTGGCGCTTCGGCTTGGGCCCGCGCTTGTCGGGCGTGACGACGCGACCGAGGCGGCGACCGATCGAATCCTCAAAAGGCGCGGTCGCGCGGCGGGCGGGCGATCAACGCGTTTCGACGCCGCGCGGCGAAGCCGGATTCGTCGAGGTTCCTGTCGAAAAGGTCGCTGAAATTCGGCGCCCGGTCGAGCAGGGGCCGGACGGCGACGAGCCCGTCGTCGCGGAGCTGCCAGATGCGCGCTTAACGCTCGAATAGGGCCAGTCCAGTCCTTATCAGAGCGTGTAATCTCCGGGAGTCAAGACCGGCCGATTTGGGCGGCGAGTTCAGCCCGCCCGTACGCCAAAACCTTGCGGAAATTTTCGATTTCGCTCGGGGTCGCTGCACGATGAAGGGTGGCGCGTTTTCGAAAGCTCGGCTCCTGGATGCCCGGCTCAAGGCCGGGCAAGAACGCGCCTCCAGGCCTGTTCAATGCTCTCCGCCGTCCTGCACGGCTTGACCCATGCATCCAGGGTTGCATCAAATGAGCGTATCCCGCAAAGGTATGGCTGGCGACGCGGCCCGGCCAGCGGGACCCAAGCCCAAGCGCGACGTCGCGTCCGGCGTTGCGGGCATGGTTGGCGTCGATCGAGCTCGCCTGCTAGGATCGCGGTGCGAAGGTCCGGCCAACTGCTGCTGCTTTCCGAACGGTCAACATCCCCAAACGGCGGTGACGGATATGCGCAAGATTGTGCTTTCTTTCGTGGCCTTATTCGGAATGGGAACTGCGGGATTTGCGCAGGACACGCTCCGTGGCGTTTACCCGCCTCCTGGACCGGCATGGCCCACAGCGCCGGGCGCCGGCAAGTCCGGCAAAGCGAGCCAACCAACGTTGCAGCCGCCGAACTATGGCCCCCTGGACGGCGGCCCCGCCGTCACGGTCTCCGGGACGGTCCATCAGGGCACGCAACTTCCTGGCGATGTCAGTCCGACTCCGATCCCGGATCGACCCGGTTACGGCGCCGCGATCGTCAACGGCCACCGCGCCATCGTCGACCTGAACAGCAATAGCGTCGTCCAATATTCTCAATAGGTCATTGCGAGGAGCGCGCGACGAAGCAATCCATCAATCGTAGGGCGCTCTACGACCTGGATTGCTTCGCTTCGCTCGCAATGACGGCGAGAGTCGCCCGCATCGACTGCCCTTTACTGTAGCTGGAACCACCACGCGTTAACCCGTATTACGGTAAACATGCCGGCAATCGATTTTTTCGTGACGTTTGGCGCCTCGCCTTTCGCCGCGCCCGGCGACCGGATCGAGCGCAACAGCGCCTCCCGCCGCCATCAAATCGTCCTCGTCTACCGCGACCGAGCCGAACCGGCCCTTAAAACAGAGGGATCAATTGCAGACCTGGGCGCCGTAGGGGTTGATCCAACAATGGGGCGCCACGATCGCTGCGCCGACCGCCGCTGCGCCGAGCGCCGCCGCGCCCGCCGCCGCCGCGCCGCCGTAGCCATAATAGGGGCGGTATCCGTAGCCGTAGCGGTAGCCGCCGTGATAACCGTAGCCGCCGCGATATGCATAACCGCCGCGATATCCGCCGCGATAAACGCCGTGGTAGCCGTGATAGCCGCCGTGGTAGGCGCGATAATAGACCTTGTCGAACTGCCCTGAAGCGATGGGCTGCACGGATGGTCCGGAAAGCGTGAATGCCGATGCAGGGCTCAATTCGAGCGCGAGCATCGCGCCGCCGGCGAGGACGGCGACCGGCAGGCTAGAAAGAATTGACTTCGGCATGACTTTCCTCCGTTGCGCCCCGCGCGCTCACGGTTAGTAGGCAATCAGGAACCTGAACGCCGTCTGAACCGGGCCGCGCTTTCGTTTACGCGGCAAAACAGTATAGCGCGGCGCTGCGTGGATGGCCGGGTCAGGTCTGGTCAAGCTAACGCCAAGAGCCAAATTCTCGAAGCGGCGATGCGTTTCCCGACGCAGTCTGCCGCCTTCGCCGGGGTTGCGTCAGCGCGCCCGGCCCGGTCACGAAAGATTGTCTTCTCGACGCCACGATGTCCTCCCATTTGGCCGCCAGGTTCGGCGGCTTCGAGGCAATCGAAGACCGCTGCCGAGCTGACTCGACTTTTATACCGCGCACAGTCACGAAGCCGTCCTCGGGGCAGCGATCGAGATCAGGGGCTCGGACATTGGCTTATACGATCGAAGTCAACGGCTTGAAGCGAACCGCCGATGTCGACGGGGATACGCCGCTTCTCTGGGCGCTGCGCGACGAACTCGATCTCAAGGGCACGAAGTTCGGCTGCGGCGTCGGGCTCTGCGGCGCCTGCACCGTCCATCTCGACGGCGAGGCGACGCGCTCCTGCCTGACGCCGATATCGACCGTCGGCGGGGCCGCCGTGGCGACCATCGAAGGCATGGCCGCCAATCCTGTCGGAAAGATCGTGCAAGCCGCCTGGATGGCGCTCGACGTGCCGCAGTGCGGCTATTGTCAGGCGGGTCAAATCATGTCGGCGACCGCGCTGCTGATGAAAAACCCGCATCCCGACGATCGTCAGATCGATGAGGCGATGAGCGGCAACGTCTGTCGCTGCTGCGCCTATTTGCGCATCCGCGCCGCGATCAAGGCTGCGGCCACGAATGTGGCGCCGTCGACCCATGCGGAGGCGAAGTGACCATGACAACCCTCGCCGCCAAGCGCTCCGATCGGGCCGCCGCCACTGAAACATTTTCCCCAAGTCCCTCGCGCCGTTCCTTCCTCAAGGCGAGCGCCGCGGCCGGCGGCGGACTGTTGCTGCAAGCGATGCTGCCGCCGATTGCGACTGTCGCGATGGCGGAAGTCTCCGGCGCGGGCGAACCCGCGCCGCTCAACGCTTTCATCCGCGTGGCGCCCGACGGCCTCGTCACCATCATGTCGAAGAATCCGGAGATCGGCCAAGGCATCAAGACGATGCTGCCGATGGTGATCGCCGAGGAGCTCGACGTCGAATGGACGAACGTGCGGATCGAACAGGCGCCCCTCGATGCCGCCAAGTACGGACAGCAATTCGCCGGCGGCAGCATGGCGACGACGCTGAATTACGATCCGCTGCGCCGCGTCGGCGCCGCCGCGCGGCAGATGCTGGTGGCCGCGGCGGCGCAAACCTGGAACGTGCCGCCGTCCGAATGCAGCGCCGAGGCGGGCGTCGTCCATCATGAGAAGAGCGGGCGTTCGCTCGGCTATGGCGAGCTGGCGTCCAAGGCGGCCCTGCTGCCGGCGCCGGATCTGGCTGACGTCAAGCTCAAGGACCCGAAGACCTTCAAGATCATCGGCCGTTGGACCCCCGGCGTCGACAACGCCAGGATCGTGACCGGTGAGCCGCTGTTCGGCATCGATGTCGTCGTGCCCGGCATGCTCTGCGCGGTCTTCGAGAAATGCCCGGTCTTCGGCGGGACGGTGAGAAGCGCCAATGTCGACGCGGTCAAGGCGCTGCCGGGCGTGCGCGACGCCTTCATCGTCCGCGCCCGGGAGGCCAATCCGAACGGGGACCTGGAAGGCGTCAGCGACGGCGTCGCCATCGTCGCGACGCGCTGGTGGGCGGCAAACAAGGCGCGGCAAAAGCTTGAGATCGACTGGGACGAAGGCTCGACCGCAGCGCAGAGCAGCGCCGGGTTCGGCGACACTGCAGCCAGGCTCGCAACCCAGGCGCCGGCAAGCTATCTGCGCCGCGACGGCGACGTCGCCTCCGCGCTCCGCGGGGCCGCGCACGTCGTGGAAGCCGCCTATTCCTACCCGTTCCTCGCCCATATCAGTCTCGAGCCGCAAAATTGCACGGCGCATTTCGCCGACGGCAAGGTCGTCCTCTGGGCGCCGACGCAACTTCCCGGACCGGGCGCCAAGCTGGTGGCGGCGACCCTCGGCATTCCGCCGAGCGCCGTCACCGTCAATATGACGCGGATCGGCGGCGGCTTCGGTCGCCGTTTGCGCAACGATTTCATGGCCGAGGCGGCCTGGATCGCCAAGCGCGCCGGCGCGCCGGTCAAACTGCTCTGGGACCGCAAGGACGATGTCCAGCACGACTTCTATCGGCCCGCGGGCTTCCACTTTTTCAAGGGCGGCCTCGACGCCGCGGGCCGGCTTGTCGCGTTCAGCGATCATTTCGTGACGTTCGCCAGGAACGGCGAAGTGGCGAACTCGGCCGGTTTGGCGGCCGACGAATTCCCGGCCCAGCTCGTGCCGCATCTCGAATACGGCCAGTCGACGATGGAATTGGGCGTGCCGACCGGACCGCTGCGCGCGCCGCGCTCCAACGGGCTCGCCTTCGTCTTTCAATCCTTCATCGACGAGCTTGCGCATCAGGCCGGCAAAGACCCTGTCGCGTTTCGCCTGGCTTTGCTGGGCGAGCCTCGCGTGCTCGTCAATTCTTCCGGCAAGCCCAATGCTTTGCGCGATTTCAACACCGGGCGCATGCGCGACGTCCTGGTCCGGGCGGCGGAGGTTTCCGATTGGGCGGGCCGCGACCAGTTACCCGCGCGCACCGGCAAGGGCGTTGCGTTCTATTTCAGTCATTTGGGCTATTTTGCTGAAGTGGTGCAGGCGACAGTGGCGGATTCCGGCGACGTCAAGCTCGATCACGTCTGGGTCGTCGGCGACGTCGGCCGCCAGATCGTCAATCCCAGCGGCGCCGAGAACCAGGTGCAAGGCGCGGCGCTCGATGGGCTCGGCGCCGCGCTCGGGCAGGCGATCACGATCGATCGCGGACGGGTCGTCCAATCCAACTTCGACAGCGTGAAGCCGCTCAGGATGGATCAGGCCCCGCCGGTCGAGGTGCATTTTGTCGCCGCCGACCATCCCCCGACCGGTCTCGGCGAACCGGCTTTGCCGCCGGTGATTCCAGCGCTTTGCAACGCCATCTTCGCCGCCACCGGCAAGCGCGTCCGCAGTCTGCCGATCGAAACGGAGGCGTTGAAGGCGTAGAGCGTTTTGGCGGGCGCGCGGGCGGTTACGTCGCCTCAGACATTTTGCAAATCGCACTGGCCCAGCCGGGGATCTGCGGCGCCATGGGGAGCGATGCCGTTGCCCGTCGGCATGTCAGATCGCATATGCTTCTTGCCGAGGAAAACGCGAGGAGCCGGTCGCATGCAGCTTTCCATCCAATCCATCGAGCGGGCCGGGTCGCCTGAGCCGCGGGGTCAGAAACACAGCGCAAGGCTGGTCATTCCGCCCGAGAACGTCGCCGAGCACAGCCCGTTCCTGCTGATGGCCGAGGACTGGTTCGCCCCGCCGGCCGGGTTTCCGACGCACCCGCACCGGGGCATCGAGACGGTGACCTTCGTGATCTCGGGGCAAATGCTGCACGAGGACCACACTGGCGGCGCCGGCCGGCTCAACGCGGGCGATGCGCAGTTCATGACCGCCGGCGGCGGCGTCATGCACAGCGAGATGCCGGGGCCTGACGGAGTTCGCAGCCTGCAGCTCTGGCTGAACCTGCCGGCCAGGCTGAAGCGCACCCCGGCGCGGTATAAGGACGTCCGCGCGGCCGATGCGCCGACTTTGCGGGACAAGGGCGTCGAGGCGCGGGTCTATTCCGGCAGGCTTGGCGACATTGTCGTCCCGGAGAGTTCGATCTGGCCGCTGACGATGATCGACGCGCGGCTCGGGGCCGGCGCGAGGTTCAACGCGCCCGTCCCGGCGGGCTGGCGGGCGTTCGCCTATGTCCTGGACGGAAGCGCGGCATTCGGGCCGGACGGACAGATGGCGGAGACCGGCGAGGTCGTCTGGCCGGCGCTGTCGTCGAGCGACGGCGAGCTCGCAGCGGCGGCGCCTCGCGGCGCCCGGCTCCTCGTCATGGCGAGCCCGACGATCGAGGAGCCCGTGGCGATGGGCGGCCCGTTCGTGATGAACACCCGCGAGGAGATTCTCGAGGCCTTTGCCGATCTCCGCGCCGGCAGGCTGACCGAGCCGACATGAGCCAGGGGTGACGGACAAACCCGACCTCGCGCCGGGCGCTTCCATGGCCGCGCCGTCGCGGCTCGGCGTCTTCGGTTACCCGGCGTTCGCCGTCATTCTCGTCGCCACTTCCGTTTCCAGCATCGGCATCTCGATGTTCGACACGGCGATGAGCTGGCTGATGACGAGCCTCAGCCCTAGCCCGATCCTGGTGTCGGCGGTTCAGGTCGCCACCATGGCGCCGATGTTCCTACTGACGATTCCGGCCGGCGCCCTCGCCGACATCCTCGATCCGCGCCGGCTCCTGATCGCGGCGGAGACCTTCGTCGTCCTGGTCGGCGTCGCCTTCGCCGCCATCATCTCGCTGTCGCTGGAAACGCCGGCGATGCTGCTCGCGACCGAGTTTCTCCTCGGCGCGGCGGGCGCGCTCGCCGCGCCGGCGTGGGAAATGATCACGCCGATGCTCGTGCCGAAAGCCGAGCTCGACGAAGCAATCGCCTACAACAACGCCGGCTACAACGTCGCCCGCGCGCTGGGACCGGCCGTCGGCGGGGTCGCGATCACCGCGATCAGCATCAAGCTGCCGTTCTGGGTCTATTGCGCGACGAACCTCATCCTGCTCTCGGCGCTTGTCTGGTGGCGGAGGCCGCCCCGGGCGATGGACGGCCTGCCGGCGGAGCGGTTCGTCAGCGCGGTCGCAACAGGCCTTCGTTACGCGCGGAACAGCCGCGAGCTCGTCGCAACGATCGTCCGCGCCGTCGCGTTCTTTCTCTTCGCCAGCGCCTATTGGGCGCTGATGCCGCTCGTCGCGCGCCATCAGCTGCACGGCGGCGCGGAGCTCTACGGCCTCATCATGGGCGTCCTCGGCCTCGGCTCGATCGTCGGCTCGGTGATGCTCGCGACGCTGAAGGCGAGGCTGGGGCCCGACGCTCTGGCGGCGCTGGGAACCGCGGGCACGATGCTGGCGCTCGTCCTGTTCGCCGTTGCGCGAAGGCCCGAGGTCGCCCTGGCTGCAAGCTTCGTCGCCGGCGCGTCGTGGATCGTCGTCCTGGCGACGCTCTTCGTCTCCGCCCAGCTGGCGCTGCCGGACTGGGTGCGGGGCAGGGGGCTGGCGATCTTTCTCACCGCCTATTTCGGCGCGATGACGTTCGGCAGCGCGCTGTGGGGCGGCGTCGCCCACCTCGGCGGCCTGCCGGTCGCGCAGGCCGCCGCCGCGGCGGGGGCCGGACTGGCCGCGCTGGCGACCTGGAGCTTCAAGCTGCAAGCCGGGTCGGCGCGCGATCTCGCCCCGTCCATGCACTGGAAAGCGCCCTGCTTCGTCCAGCGGCTCGACGATGACGAGGGGCCGATTCTGATGCTGGTCGAGTACCGCATCGATCCGGCCGACCGCGACCAGTTTATCGCGCTGGCGCGGGAAGTCGGCGACGAGCGCAGGCGCGACGGCGCCTACGCCTGGAACGTCTTCGAGGATCCGGACGAGGCCGGCCGCTTTGTCGAAACCTGCCTCGTCCGCTCGCTGCTCGAGCTCCGCTATCGCGCCGCCCGCGAGACCCGGGCCGACGCGCTGATCGAAGAGCGCATGACCCGCTTCCTGAAGGCGCCGAGGCGCGAGAGCTATCTGATCGCGCCGAAGCGCGAACAGCATGCGCGCCGGCACGCGGCGGCTTGAACATTGGAGCGCGGGCCCTAAGCTTGCCGCGGATCCTCGGGAGATGACGCCGGTGAACGACGACGACGGAATCGACGCTATCCGCGCGCTGCTGACGGAGAAGCCGCGGCCGGTCGGCTGGGAGGAGCGGCGCCGTCGCCTCGACGAAGTGGGCGTCGTCTGGCCGGTCTCCGAGGACGTGACGCTGGAGGCGGTCGATTGCGGCGGCGTTCCGGGCGAATGGTCGATCGTTCCGGAGAGCGACGAGTCGGTGACGCTGATGTTCTTCCACGGCGGCGGCTATTGCTCCGGCTCGATCAGGAGCCATCGGCGGATGGTCACCGAAGCCGGGCGATACGCCGGCGCCCGCACGTTGGCGGTCGGCTATAGGCTGGCGCCGGAGCATCCCTTCCCGGCGGCGCTCGAGGACGCGATGCGAGCCTGGCGATTCCTGCGCGACGACGGGGTTCCGGCCGGGCGCATCGCCATCGGCGGCGACAGCGCCGGCGCCGGGCTGACGCTGGCGCTGACGAACGAGCTGAAGCGCGCGGGCGCCGAATTGCCCAGCTGCCTGTGGCTCGTCTCGCCGTGGACCGACCTCACCCTGTCGGGGGCGACGCTGGCGACGAAGAGCGCCGTCGACCCGCTGATACACAAGGAGTATCTCGAGGAACTGGCGAGCGCCTATGTTCCCGCCGGCATGGACCGCAGGGACCCGCGAATATCGCCCCTTTACGCCGATCTCGGCGGCCTGCCGCCGACGCTGATCCAGGTCGGCTCGGCCGAGACCCTGCTCAGCGACGCGGCGCGTTTCGCCGAAGCGGCCGGCGCGGCCGACGTCGCCGTCACGCTCGAGATCTGGCCGCATATGATCCATGCCTGGCCGATGTGGAACGCGCGTCTCAAGCCCGGCCAGCGGGCGCTGATGCAGGCGGGGGAGTTCATGCGGCGGTGGCTTTAAGCCAGCGCGGCGGCCCATCGAGGCCAGCCGCCATCTCCGCTTTTTCTCTCTGCTATAGCCAGCCGAAGGGGCGCGACGGCGACCGGGTTGATGGGGGGAGACAGGCGCGCGTAGAACGGGGCGCCCAAGCGGCTCAACTCCGAGGTGCAAGCCCATGCCCGTCATCGTCGCCTTCGGCGATTCCAACACCTGGGGCTACAACCCCGCGACCTGCGCCCGGTTTCCGCGCGCGAAGCGCTGGCCGAGCGTGATGCAGCGCCAGCTCGGCGACGAATTCGAGGTCATCGCCGAGGGCCTCAACGGCCGCACCACCGTGCACGACGATCCGATCGAACCGCACCGGTGCGGCGCGCAGGCCTTGCCCGGATGCCTGATGAGCCATGCGCCGCTCGACCTCGTCATCATCGCGCTCGGCTGCAACGACCTCAAGAAGCGCTTTTCCGTTTCGCCGGGCGACATTGCCGAGGGGGCGGCGCGCCTCGTCGCCATCGCGCGCACCCAAACCGTCGGCCCTGACGGCGGGGCGCCCAGGGTCCTTTTGATCGCCCCGCCGCCGGTCGCCAAGCTTACGGCGTTCGCCGAGATGTTCGAAGGGGCCGCGGAAAAGTCGCGTCTGCTGGGCGCGCGCTATCGCGAAATCGCCGCTCGCGACCGGGTCGCGCTGCTCGAGGCCGGCGCCGTCATCCGCTGCTCGGACCTCGACGGCATTCACTTCGAGGCCGACCAGCAAGAGCTCCTGGGGCGAGCCGCGGCCGAGGCCGCGCGAAAGGCGCTGGCCTGAGCCGGAGGCGCAGAATGGCGGCGCTCAATCCGGCTGGTCGTGAAGAATGGCGCGGATCTTTTCGGCGAGCTCGTCGGCCGTATACGGCTTCTTGAGCCAGGCGTTGGCCTTCAGTCCGAGGCGAGCGACCCCCGGCTCCGCGTAGCCGGAGGTGAAGAGGACTTTGAGGCCCGGTTTTGCGACCAATGCTGCCTGCGCCAGTTCGTAGCCGGTCATGCCGCCGGGCATCACCATGTCGGTGAAGATCATCGCAATTTCCGGCCGAGCCGCGAGCTGCGCCATGGCGGCGACCCCGCTGTCCGCCTCGATGATCTGGTAACCCAGGCTCCTGAGCCGCTTGCTGAGGACCCGGAGCAAGCGCGGGTCATCCTCCACCAGGAGAATCGTCTCGGATCCTTGCGGCAAATCCGCCTCTCGCGCTTCGGGGCCCCTTGGCTCCGCGCCGGAGCCGAGGCTGTCTGAAACGGGCAGGAAAACCCGCACGCTCGTTCCCCGCCCGAGTTCGCTGTAGATCTGAATGTTCCCGCCCGACTGCTTGACGAAGCCGTAGACCATGCTGAGACCAAGGCCGGTGCCGGCGCCGGTCGGTTTGGTGGTGAAGAACGGCTCGAACGCACGCCGGCGCACCTCTTCCGACATGCCAGATCCGGTGTCGGTGACCGTTATCAGGATATAGCGGCCGGTGCGGATGTCGGGATAGGTCTGCGCATAATCGGCGTCGAGCCGGACGTGGGTGATCTCGATCGTCAGTTGTCCGCCGCGAGGCATCGCGTCCCGGGCGTTGATCGCGAGGTTGAGAAGGGCGTTTTGCAGCTGCGAAGCGTCGACCACAGTCCGGTGCGCGGATCCTACGACGACGATCCGAAGCTCGATGGCTTCCCCCAGCGTCCGCCGCAGGAGGTCGGCGAAATTCGAGACGAGAGGTCCGACATCGATCGGTTTGGGGTTGAGCGGCTGGCGCCGGCCGAAGGCGAGGAGCTGCGCTGCGAGCTTGGCGCCGTCCTGCGCGGCGTCCAGAGCCTCGAGGAGATGCTCGCGCTGGTCCGGATCGCTGAGACGAGGGTAGAGCATTTCCAGGTTGGCGATGATCGCGGTCAAAAGATTGTTGAAATCGTGAGCCACGCCGCCGGTGAGCTGGCCGATCGCTTCCATCTTTTGCGACTGTCGGAGCTCCTCCTCAATCTTTTGCCGGCTGGTGAGGTCGCGGACGAATCCGGTGAAGATTCGCTCTCCGTCGGCGCGCGCCTCCCCGACAGCCAATTCCATCGGAAAGACTGCGCCCTGCTTGGTGAGGCCCTTGACCAGCCGGCCATAGCCGATGATGCGTGCTTCGCCGGTCCTGAGATAGTTGGCGACATAGTCGTCATGCTCGCTCCTGTAGGGCTCGGGCATGAGCATCTTGACGTTACGGCCGACGACTTCCTCAGCACGATATCCGAACAATTTTGACGCGGCGGCGCTGAAAGAAGTGACCCGGCCTTGCTCGTCGATGACAATCATCGCCTCGGGGACGGTGTCGAGGATCGAGCGCAGGTGAGCCTCGCGCGTCGCCAGCTCGGCCTGGGCCTGCTTCAGTCCGGTAATGTCGATGTTGTTCTGCAGCACGAAACGGACCGTGCCGTCTCCAGCCTTTCGCGCGACCCAGAGGCTGCCGATCGAAACGGCTGATCCAGTCTTCGTCCGATGCTCGAGCTCGCCTTCCCAGCTGCCGGCCTGGCGCAGCGCGGCAACGATCTCGCTTCGCGGAACGGGATAATGGGTGTGCAAAAGTTCATGAACGAGCTGTCCGACCGCCTCCCGCCTGGTCCAGCCGTACAGGCGCTCGCAGCCCGTCGTCCACTGCAGAATCTTGCCCTGCATGTCATGGATGATGACGTTGGCCAGATCCAGGATTTCGACCAGCGAGTTGAATTCGGCGCTCACAGCCGATCTCCTCTTTTGGAGGCTCATTGGATGTCCAATTCTCACTTGGCCTAGCGTCGACCAAGGGCGCCTTCCCCGGTCAACCTACCATCAGTTACGACAAGTCGCGAAATGTCTTCGCGATTTTGATGCCGTTGCTCGCACTGATCCTGCTTGTCGCGAGCCGGGCGCGCCTCGCCCCCGGATCGACGAAACGCCGCGAATGCCCGCTTGTTCGGTGCACATTCGTCCGACCCGTGCGCAGTATTGCGCCATCGTTCGGCGCCCATCGCATGACCGGCTTGCAAGCCGGTCATCGTATGTTGGCCCGCGACAATAAGTCAAATTGACATTCAACCTGAGTTGGCGTGAAGTGCATTTCGGCCGCTTGCTGGCGTTCATGGCTCATAAGAGCCTCTATCCTACCGGCAGGAGACGCGGCGTTATTTGCCATTATTGACTCCCGTCGAGGACGGTGGGCCAAGCAAAGTGGAGATCGTGTCGATCTCGGCTGCGGTGGCGCCTTGCTTAATGGAGGCAGAGATGCTTGATAAAGTTCAGAAATCGACGCTTGATACGAGCCGTCTTCGAACCCGCTACGACAATTTCATCGGCGGCGGATGGAAAGCGCCCGCGAAAGGGCGCTACTTCACGAACAAGAGTCCGATCGACGGCAGCACGCTGTGCGAGGTCGCCCGCTCGGACGCCGAGGACGTCGAGCGCGCGCTCGACGCCGCCCACGCGGCAAAGGATAAGTGGGCCCGAACGTCGCCGACCGAGCGTGCCAAGCTCCTCAACAAGGTCGCCGACGTGATCGAGGAGAATCTCGAACTGCTCGCCCACGTCGAGACCCGCGACAACGGCAAGCCGATCCGCGAGACGATGGCCGCGGACGTACCGCTGTCGGCTGATCATTTCCGCTATTTCGCCGGCTGCATCCGCGCGGAAGAGGGAACGATCGCCGAAATCGACCATGACACTATGGCCTATCACTTCCGCGAGCCGCTCGGCGTGGTGGGTCAGATCATTCCCTGGAACTTTCCGCTCCTGATGGCGTCCTGGAAGATGGCGCCGGCGCTGGTCGCGGGAAACTGCGTCGTCATCAAGCCGGCTTCCGACACGCCGATGAGCCTTGCGGTGCTGATGGACTTGATCGGCGACGTGCTGCCGCCGGGCGTTCTCAACGTCGTTTTCGGCCACGGCTCCGAAGTCGGCGCTCCGCTCGCCCGCAGCCCGCGGATCGCCAAGATCGCCTTCACCGGCGAGACGACGACCGGCCGGCAGATCATGCAATATGCGGCCGAGACGATCATCCCGATGACGCTCGAACTCGGCGGCAAGTCGCCCAACATCTTCTTCGCCGACGTCATGGACAAGAATGACGCCTTCCTCGACAAAGCGCTCGAAGGCTTCGCTCTCTTCGCCTTCAACAAGGGCGAAGTCTGCACCTGCCCGTCGCGCGCGCTCGTGCAGGAGTTGATCTTCGACAGGTTCATGGAAAAGGCGGTCGCCCGCGTCGCCAAGATCAAGGTCGGCGATCCGCTCGACCCGGCGACCCAGATGGGGGCGCAATGCTCCAAAGGGCAGCTCGAAAAGATCCTGAACTATATCGACGTCGGCAAGAAGGAAGGCGCGAAGTGCATGACCGGCGGCGAGCGGGCCCATCTCGGCGGCGCGCTCGAGAACGGCTTCTATGTGAAGCCGACCGTCTTCGTCGGCAACAACAAGATGCGCATCTTCCAGGAGGAGATTTTCGGGCCGGTTCTCTCGGTGACGAAGTTCAAGACCATGGAGGAGGCGATCGAGATCGGCAACGACACGATCTACGGGCTCGGCGCCGGCGTCTGGTCGCGCGACGGGACCACCGCCTACCGCGTCGGCCGCGAGATCCAGGCGGGGCGCGTGTGGACGAACTGCTATCATGTGTATCCCGCGCATGCGGCGTTCGGCGGCTACAAGCAGTCCGGTTTCGGCCGCGAAACGCATAAGATGATCCTCGATCACTACCAGCAGACGAAGAACCTGCTCGTCAGCTACAACCCGAATGCGATGGGTTTCTTCTGAGCCGTCGGAAGGAGGCCGCGCCGAAAGGCGCGGCCGTCGAAAGCGGCGTCCGGCGCTCGGGAGGAGGCGCCGGACGCCTCTTCGTCAATCGATGACCGTGGAGGGCCGATGACCGAACGAGTTGTGTTCACGCCGGAAGCCGTCGCGCTTGTCGCGGGGCTGAAGGCGAAGCATGGTCCGCTGATCTTTCACCTCTCGGGCGGATGCTGCGAAGGCAGCGCGCCCATGTGCTTCCGGCAGAGCGACTTTCGCGTCGGCGCGGGCGATGTGTTGCTCGGCGAGGTCGACGGCTGCCCGTTCTATGTCGGGGCGGCGCAATTCGACTATTGGTCGGGTTGTCAGATCATCGTCGACGTTACGACCGAGGGCGGCGACAGCTTCTCGCTGGAAGCGGCGGACGGCGTCCGTTTCATCGCGCGCTCGCGTCTTTTCACCGACGCGGAGTTCGAGGCTCTGCGGGCGGCCGACCGCCGTCCAACAATGGTTCCTGGCGCGCCGCGGTGATGACCGAAGCGGTCGCCCAAGACGCGCTGGCGCAGGTTCCGACCAGGTTGACCCATCCGGATCCGTCATCGCCGGGCTTGACCCGGCGATCCATGGACCCGCGGGTCAAGCCCGCGGGCGACGGAAACGAGTTTGCCTGATCGAAACCCGCTCTCTAGCTTAGCGACCAGAACTTCGCGCCGTAGAACCTCCGCAAAAGGGTTCGACCGGGTCAGGAGGCCGCGGTTTATCTCCATGCGGATCGGGCCGGCGATGATCTCACCTGAACTCGACCCGTCGACGTCCGGGCTCAGATTGCGCGATGCCGTACCCACGGTCATGGAGACCGTCCAAGCCGCGAGACCCCCATCCCTTCTCTGCGCATGCGGGTCGGCTCTGCTCGGCCAGCAAAGCGCGGGCGTTGCGGACGTCGCGCGTGGTCTCGCCGCCCTCGATCGCGGCGAGGATCGGCTCCGACGACGTGACCGCGTTAAAATTGTGGCGTTGTCTTGATCTTAGCCATTAGTTCCAATGCCTCATGAACCTGCGAAAACTCCGGCGTCGGCGAAAAGCCTCGCAGCGCCGGCCCCAGAACGTCCTGGGCGTCGATCGGGCGGCCGGTGAACTCGTAGAGCTTGGCGAGCGACAGCGCGGCGCGCAGCGCGAAGCTGCGGGCCTTTTGCTGCTGCGCGACGGCGATGGCGGCGAGGAAAGCGGCTTCGGCGTCGACGGGGTCAGCCGCGTTTTGCTTGAGGAGGATTTCGCCGCGAATGCGGTGGAGTCCGGCGTCGAACCAATGCTCTCCGGTCTCGCCCGCCAGCGACAGCGCTTCGTCGATCTTAGCGAGCGCCGCTTCCACTTCACCCCGCTCGGCTTCGATCTCCGCGACCAGTCCCTGATAGAACGGCAGTTGGAGCTTGTTGCCCTGACCGGCGTATGCCCCCACGGCCTGTCGAAGTTCCGTCGGATCGGCGTTCCGATCACCGAGTTTCGCGCGCGCCCAGGCCAAGTTGAGCTCCGCAAGGGTCCGATAGAGCGTTAGGCCGTGCTCCCGGCCGAGCGCCACAGCGGCTTCCGCAGCGCGACGGCCCGCCACGGCGTCCTCACGAACCATTTCAAGCACGCTCTGGCCGCTATACCTGCTGGCGAGCGTCGGGACGTGAGCGGTTTCGACCGCGCGCGCGACCGCTTCGTCCATGAGCTCTCGCGCGCGTTCGACGTCTCCCAGGCGCCACGCGGCGAGAGCGAGCAGCCCGGTCGCCGCGACTGCCGAGTCCTGACCGAAGCGGAACTTGGCTTCGCGGTCGCGCTCGGGGTCGTAGATGCGCAACGTCTGCTCGCAATGCGTCCGCGCCTTCTCGAGATCGCCCTGGAGGAGGCGAGTCCATCCTAAAATGCGATGCCCGACCGCCGCCTCGGTCGGCCGCGCCGCGCGTTCCGCTACGCGCAGGAAGCTCTCGGCCGCTTCCCCGGCGGACCGAAACTCGCCGCGCCATATGCTGTGCACCCATCGCGCATAACAGGCGTCGAGCGGCGCCTCGGCATCGCCAACCTCGGTCGCAAGCTCTTCGACGCGCGCGAAGGCGACCTTCGTCTCTTCGGCGGTGAAGCCCTTGGACCACATGACGGCCTGGCCATAGCTGATCTGCAACTTCAGTCGGCGGGCCGATAAGCTCACGGCGGTGTCGCGCGACCCTGCCGCGCCGCCCGCCTTGTCCGAGAGCGCGATGGCCCTGCCGAGGTGCGAGATCGCCTCAACGAAAGCGGAGCGGCGCAGGGCGTGGTCGCCGGCCTTGCCCCACCATTCGATCGCGAGATCGGTCTGCCCCGCTTGCGTGAAATGATGCGCGAGCGCCTCGGCCTCCGGCGATGGCGAGGCTAACAAGGCCTCGGCCGCGCGACGGTGCAGCGTCTGGCGGCGGCTCTTCAGCAGTCTGTCGTAGGCGGCGTCCTGGATCAGCGCGTGCTTGAAGCGATAGTTGGCGTGCGGCGCGACGCCTTCGACGAACAGCAGTTCGGCGTCCGCGAGCCGGTCGAGCGCGGCGCGCAGCGCCGGCTCTTCCAGCCCCGACACCGCTTGCAGCAGCGCGTGCGAGAAGTCGCGCCCGAGCACCGCGCCGATCTGCGCGATCTCGCGCGCCGAGCCGAGCTGGTCGAGACGAGCGGCGAGCGATTGTTGCAAGGTCGGCGGGATCGCCAGCACGCCGCCCTGCTCGCCGCGCTCGAGCAGCAGCCGGGTCACTTCCTCGACGAACAGCGGCACGCCGCCGCTGCGTTCGGAGACCCCGGCGATCACGTCCTTCGAAAGGGCATGGCGCATCGCTATGTCAACGACCATCCGAGCGATCTCATCAGGGTCGAGCGGCGCGAGCGAGATTACGCCATGATGCGAGCGCGGTCTCCAGGGCGGGCGAAAGTCGGGCCGTGTCGTAGCTACGATCAACAGCTGCGCCTGCGCACCGCGCTCGGCCAGCGCCTGCAGCACTTCGAGCGAGGTCGGATCGGCCCAGTGTAGGTCCTCGAAGGCGAGCACGATCGGCTGGGTCCGCGCGCCGGCGAAGAGCCAGGCGACGACCGCCGCCAGCTGACGGCTGCGCAATTCCGCGGACGAGAGTTTGGGTATGCGTTCGGGCGGCAGCGGCGCGTCGACCACGGGCGCCAGCAGCGGCGCATATTCAGCGGCGTCAATTCCGACGGAGGCGAGCGCCGCTTCGAGTTCGGCGAGGCGCTTTTCCCGGACAACCTCGGCGCCGCCGAAGCGGGCGCGGCCCCATTCCATGATCGGGTGCAGTGGCGTGTTCTGCAGCAGCGAAGAGGAGGCCCACTCGACCCACGTGTGCGGCGACTCCGCCAGCCTGGCGCGGAACTCCTCGATCAGCCGAGACTTGCCGAGACCGGGCTCGCCGACGATCAGCACGACTTGGCCATCGCCGCGGCGCGCGCGCTCCCATCGACGCTGGAGGATCTCGAGCTCCTCGCCGCGGCCTACGAGCGTCGTCTGCGCGTGGGAACCGCCGCGCCGCCCGGCGCCGCTTGCGCGCGCGATGCGATAGAGCCGCACCCTGTCTGGCACGCCGTTCAGCTCGTGCTCGCCCTTGTCCTCCGCGACGAATTGGCCCGCGATCTGCCGATGCACCCCCAGCGTGATCCAGACCTCTCCGGGCGCCGCCGCGCTCTGCACGCGCGCGGCTACGTTGGGGGCCTCGCCGTACACCTCGCCGGCGGAGTCGACCACGACCCGCCCGCTCTCGAGCCCGATCCGCGTGGCGAATTGGGGTGCGTCGGTCGCCACGTTTGGCGCATTGAGATCGACCAGAGCCCGCTGGATCGCGAGCGCGGCGCGGACCGCGCGCTCAGCGTCGTTCTCCTGGGCGTGGGGAAAACCGAAGTATGCGACGATCTCGCATCCGCGCCGCTCCTTAATCACGCCGCCGTATGTGGTCAGGACAGTTGCGGCTTGGTGACGGAAACCGGCGATGATTGCGCTCAGGTCTTCGGGATCGCTCGGCATGCGACCCCCGGCAACGGGAACCAGTTCCGCAGCGAGGGCGGCGACGTAGCGCCACTCCGGGCCGCGCCCTTCCCCTTCGTCGAGCGAGCGCGTCGCTGGCGGCGGCGGCTCGAGCGCACGCTCGGGTTCGACTTCGCCGGGTTCCGCGTGTCGCGCCTCGGCGACGAACGGCAGGACGACCGTCGAGAGGCGTGGGGGAGTGGATTTTTCGGGCGCGCCCTTCTGCGCCTCGGCGACGACCGGCCCGACAAATCGATAGCCGCGGCCGGGCATTGTCTCGATCCAACCGGCGCCGCCGGGGGTCTTGCCCAGTACCCGGCGCAACGCCGCGATCTGAACCGTGAGGTTGCTTTCCTCGACGAATTGGCCGGACCACCCGGCTTCGATCAGCGCGTCCTTCGAAAGCAATGCGCCGGGCTGCTCAACCAGCGCCCGCAGCAACGCGATCGCCCGCCGACCGAGCGCTACGGGCTCTCGTCCGAGTAGCAGCAGTCCGGCCTCAGTGTCCAGGCGAAAGGGCCCCAGTGCAAGGATCATCGTGGGTAGTTGTAGCACCGCTTCGACGATTTTTCGCAACTTTTTCGGATCGATTTCGGGACTTTAAGTCGCGCGAGCGACAAGTTGTGTCCTCAGTGAAGCAAAGACGATGTCTGGTCAGCGTTTGGTCGATAGGGCAAGCGCTCCCGCTACAACCTCTAGCGCGAATTACTGCCATGTCCCCGGATGAGGCGGTTGTGCGCCACGATTACGAGGAGGCTTTACCCTGGACAACGCACTTGGATTTGGCGCGGGGCGGTCCATCGCCGCTTGGCCGATGTCGGAAGCCGAGCGGCGACGCGAGCGCGCCATGTCGCTCGGGGTGGGCACAGATGTGCTGCTCTGCACGCCGATCCTGGTCATCGCGATCTGGTCGGGTTCGCTCACCTTGCTGGCCGACGCGATGCGCGCGTGCCTTCTCACCCTGCTCGAACTCTTCGCCTATGTCGTGATGCGGCGCATCCACCGCGGGCGTCTGCCCAGCTATCAGTACGGAAGCGGCAAGATCGAGAGCTTCCTTAATCTGCTAATCGGCATCGCGCTCGTACTGTCCAGCATCTGGATTTTCGCGCTCGGCGTGCTCTCCCTGCTGCAGCCGCCGCAGCCGAGCCCACTCGGGCTCGCGGTCGCCGCCGCCATTGGCGCGGTCAACACCACCCAGAACGCCTGGATGTTCGTGACATTTCTCGGCGCCCGCCGCCTCGGCGCCTCCATTCTCATCGACGGACAGGTCAGGACGCGATTGCTGAAGGTCGTCTCGTCAGCCTCGGCGACCCTCGCCATCCTTGTCTCGGCGATATTCGCCGGAGAGGTCAGCGGTCGGGTCGCGGACCTCGTCGGCTCGGCGATCGTGATCGAGATGATGCTCTGGACGGCCTACCAGCTGATCGCCGGCGCGCTGCCCGACCTCATGGACAGAATGCTCGATCCCTCGCAGCTCGCGCTGGTCAACCGCGTGCTCCTCTGCAACTTCGACAGCATCGACGCGATCCATCACGTGCGCAGCCGGCGCTCCGGCGTGATCAAGTACATCGAGATCGGCCTCGGCTTTGTCGCGGACCGGCGCATGGGCGAGATCGACACGATCAACCAATTCCTGAAAAAGGAGCTCGAGCAGCGCCTGCCCGACGCTCGGGTGACGCTCGTCGCCGTGTCCGTAGCGGAACGTTCACCCGTCCGACCCCGCGCCGGGTCCGGCTACACGGCCGCGCGGGTCCGCCCCCCGCTCGACGGCGGCGCTCCCCGCGCCGATGGCAATGAGGCGGTCGCGTGATCGCGATCACGATCAGAGGAAACTTGCGGCGCCAAGCCGCACTCGGGAGGGAAGGTCGATGAGGCAGCCACAGCGTCCGCGCGAATCCACGAGGCGGCCCGCGTCAGGATGGCTCACGTTGCTTCTTGGGCGGCTCAAGGGGCCTGGCGGGGTCTATAACCTGGGCAACGCGCTTGGATTCTCCGCCGGGCTGTTGGTGGCGTTTCTCGGCACACCGGAATCGGCGAATAGCCTAACGAACGTTCTGTCGATCGGAATGCGATATGTTGCGGGAAGTCCGGCCGCCGTCGCTCTCACAGTCGCGTCAGCGATCTTCTTTTGGAGCGGCGAAGTTTACCATAAGGGTTGGTCGAACGGATATCCGCCCGATCCGAAATTGACGCGGCGTGGAGATCTCTTGTCGGGCTTCGGGGCGATCGCGCTTGGCGCGGGCCTATACCTGCTCGGCAATCCCGTCCTCGCCGCGACGTCAGGACTGCTTCATGCCGCCGGGAAGTTCGGCAGCGCTTTCGACGTCCGCGGCGAACTGTCGTTTGCGGGGCTCAAGATGGAAGGCGGCACGCTTTGCCGCAACATCGTGTTGATCAGCCGCGTTCCCGCGATCATCGCGAGCACGGCTGATGTCTTCTCCTCCAAAGCGCAGACCGACGGCGCCTTTGCGTTCATCTCTTTGGCGATGCTGGCTTGCTACGTGATCTGGGCGATAGCTGATTCGATGCTGCTTTCGCGAGACAGCGCGGTGATCAGAGTGTTTCGCCCCGGCTTGACTCGGAAACTGCGCGTTTAGCGGCATTCTCCGACGACGCTCAAAAGAGAGGCCACCTCATGCATCCCCTTGGCAGCAGTGGGCTTCGCGTCGGCCAATCGTCAAGCATCTGCCGGTCACCGAGCATCACCATCGCAATGCTGCGTCGCGACGAAGCGGATCAAGCGAGAAGCCAAAGAGCACACGGCATGAACAAACTGCATTTCAGACTGCGCACCAACCGCGATCTCTACGTTTGGGGAGGAAGATACTTGGAGTGGCAGAGATGGGGATATATTTCCATTGCCGGCGATATCAGGCAGTACACGCAAACAGCGATGATGATACCATAGTTTTGGCGGAAGCCTGACTCGCCATGTCACCCATCATCCGCGCGAGCCCTGTCGGTGCAGCCGGATCGACCTTGGTGGGGGTCGCGGCGCGTCTCGCCGCCGCTTTCGCTTTGGGCGTCGCTCCGGCCGTCGCGCACGACCTGTGGTCGAACGGCAAACCCGTCCCCAGCTGGGTCAAGGCGGCGTGCTGCGGCGAGGCCGACGCCCATCGTCTCCGGCCCGATCAGGTCAGGCAGAACGCTCGCGGCGACTATCTCGTGCAAGGCTACCGCGATCCCATCGCCGCCAGGTTCGCGCTGCCGAGCGAGGACGGCGACTACTGGATTTTCTACCGCGACAATCTCGACGGCTCGCGCTCGGCCGTATTCTGCTTCTTCGTCCCGATGGATTTCTAGGGGAAAGACGATCGTGAGCCTTCAAACCTTGCTGCTCGCTCTTATCGCCCTGGCCGTCGGGACGCTTGCGCCCATTCAGATGGCGGCGAACGCCGAACTCGGCAAAGGCGTCGGCGGCGCGATCGCGGCGACCATTATTTCCTTCACCGCCGGCTGGTTTTTTCTGATCCTGATCAATTCGGCGGCGTTTCGCCAGTTTCCCTCGGTTGCCGAGATCGCCCGCACGCCGATCCACCTGCTGTTGATGGGCGGGGCGATCGGCGCGATCTTTGTCAGCGTCAACGTTCTGGTGGCGCCGCGGCTCGGCAGCGCCGCCACCGTGTCTCTCGTCATCGCCGGGCAGCTCATCGGCGCCATGATGGTCGATCGATTGGGGCTCTTCGACTTCGCCTTGCGCGGATTGTCGGCCGGACGCCTCCTCGGCGCAGCGCTCGTGTTCGCCGGCGCCTTGCTGGTGCGTTTGACCTGAGGCCAGCCCTCAGCTCGCCTTCGCCGAGCGCGCGGCAGGCGCCCCGGCGCCAACCGTAGTTACATCCGTAAGATCAGACAGATATGGCGCTGTCCTCATCGAACCGCGCAGCGGCGCCGGCTCCCGGCCGCCTGGTTTCGAGGCGAGTTTCCCGCTTCGCGCTGTTTTCCCTGTTCAATGGCGGAACAGGGAAAACAAGTTCCCTGTTCCGTCTTTGCCTTTCGCATGAGCGCATCCGCTGAACGATATGAAAACCCATGGATTTGCGCGCAAGCTCGACGGGCGGCGGGAGCGATTTTTCGGTTTGCAGGGATTAACAGGGAAAAACAGGCGGAGCGGCGCGAACGCGTCTGGGTGAATTTTCCCTCGTTGGGGCGGCTGAAGACCTCCAACCTATGGCTTGAGGGCGCCGCCTCAAGGCGTCAGCTCGCCGAACACCGTCGGCGTCAGCTCGGCGACGGTCGGGTGGATCGCCATCACGCGGGTATAGGCGGACGCCGTGACGCCCGCGGCCATCGCCTCGATGACCGCATGGACCGCCTCGTCGCCGCCGACGCCGAGGATCGCGGCGCCGAGGATGGCGTCGCTGTCGCGGTCGACCACGACCTTCATGAAGCCTTGTGTCTCGCCCTTCTCGACGGCGCGGCCGACGCGGGTCATCGGCCGGCGGCCGATCCGGACCGAATGGCCCCTGGCGCGCGCCTGCGCCTCGGTCATGCCGACGCGGCCGAGCGGCGGGTCGATGTAGAGGGCATAGACCGGAATGCGGTCGCTTACCTTGCGGCGAGCGCCGTCGATGAGGTTCGCAGCGACGATTTCGAAATCGTTGTACGAGGTGTGGGTGAAGGCGCCGCGGCCGTTGCAGTCGCCGAGGGCAAAGATGTGGGGAACGCTGGTCCTCAGCTCATCGTCGACGGCGATGTAGCCCCGCGCGTCGACGGCGACGCCGGCCGCCTCGAGCCCGAGGTCGTCGATGTTCGGCCGGCGGCCGACGGCAAGCAGCACGTGCGAGCCGACGACTTCGGGGTCGCCCGACGTGCAGTTGACTCCCACCGCAATCTCGGCGCCGCGCGGGGCGAAGCGGATGCATTCGGCATTGAGGCGGATGGCGATTCCCTCGGCTTCGAGGATCTCGCGGATCGCGTCCGACACTTCCTCGTCCTCATGGGCAATGAGGCGCGGCGCTTTCTCCACCACGGTGACGACCGAGCCGAAGCGCCGGAAAATCTGTGCGAATTCGAGGCCGATGTAGCTTCCCCCGACCACGACAAGATGGCGGGGCAGGGCGTCGAGTTCCAGCACCGTCGTATTGGTCAGCGTCTTCACCTGATCGCGGCCGGGAAAGTCGGGCACGACGGCGCGACAGCCGACGTTGATGAAGAAGCGCTCGGCTTCGAGCGTGTCGTCGCCGACCTGAATGCGCGTCGGCGAAACGAAGCGCGCCTGACGTTCGATCACGGTGCAGTTCGCGAGCCCCTTAAGCCAGGCAGTCAGATGCGAGCGCGAATTGCCGACGACCTGATCCTTGCGGGCCATGACGGCGGCGAAATCGACGCCGACCGGTCCGGCGCTGACGCCGAAATCGCGGGCGCGCCGCGCCAGATGGGCGGCATAGGCGCTGGCGACCAGCGTCTTGGTCGGCGTGCAGCCCGTGTTGACGCAGGTGCCGCCGATCAGCTTGCGCTCGATGAGGGCGACCGTCTTGCCCGTCGCTGCGATCCGGCCGGCCATCGGCGGGCCGGCCTGGCCGGCGCCGATTACGATGGCGTCGAAGCGGCGGTTCATCGCGATGCCAGGACGATGACGAGACCGAGGACGATCGCGCCAGCGTCCTCGATGAAGGCGGCCGGCGGATCGCGGCCGAAGGCCTTGGCCATACGGGCGCGAACCTCGGCGCCGACATATGTGCCGATGACCGCGCCGATGACGCCGGCGACGAGGCCGGCGATCCAGGAACCGGCCGCGGCGCCGAGCGTCGCGCCGCAGAGAGCGCCGCTCAGGATGCGGGCGCCGAACTGCGGCGGGCTCTTCCGGCTCGGCGTCAAGGGCAGCTGGTCGGTGACGAGCTCGACCAGGGCAAGCGCCGTGAAAATCCAGGGCGTCCAGGCATAGCCCATGAAGGCGAGCCACGAGCCGCCGAGATTGAGCGGGGCCAACCGGGCCGCCCAGCTGACCGCGGCCGGCGCCGTCAATGCGCGCGAGCCGGCGACGATGCCGGCCAGGAGCGCAAGTGCGTAAAACATCGCTATCCCTCCACGACGTGTGGATCTGTGCGCTCCGACCGGAAACTGGAGCGCTAGGTTGGAAGCCCTAGCAGCGCGCGCACTGACACGTCCTCGTCGATGTCCGGCCAATGAATGCCCTCGCCGGGACCGATCAGTCGCCAGTTGGCGCGCTGTTCGGGGGAGGCGTCACGCAAGCGCGGGAACCACGCAAGCGGCGCCGAAATTTCGCGGCCGTCCGCCAGCGCGACGCGGATCGAGGCGTCGTTAAAGTCCACGCTCATCGCCTGCGCGCCAGCCGGGTCTGCCGAGGTGGTCATTCCAAGCCTCCAGGAATTCACGCTATCCGAGCTCCCAGATCGATGCTGTCTTCGAACCTACACCTTCACCTTCACATACTCTCCCGGCGCATCGGCGATGGCCTTGAGCTTGCCCTCGCCGGGCTTGCGCGCCGGCACTTTTTCCGGTGCTTGTGCGATCACCCACTCGATCCAGTTGGGCCACCAGGAGCCGGGGGTCTCCTTCGCCCTGGCGATCCAGGACTCGAAATCGCCCTCGGGCGGGCCGTTGGTCCAGTACTGGTATTTCGGCTTGCCGGCCGGGTTGACGACGCCGGCGATATGGCCGGAGCCGGCGAGCACGAAGCGCACCGGACCGCCGAAGAACTGCGCCCCTTTGAACACGCCCCGCGCCGGGGCGATATGGTCCTCGCGCGACGCCAGCTCGTAGATCGGGATGGTCACCTTCTTGAGGTCGAGCGTCTTGCCGCCGAGCACCATGCGTCCGCCGGAGAGGTCGTTCTGGAAATAGCAGTGGCGCAGGTAGAACTTGTGGTTGGCGGCCGGCATTCGCGTCGAGTCGGAATTCCAGACCAGAAGATCGAAGGGCATCGGCTCTTTGCCCTTGAGATAATTGTTGACGTAATACGACCAGATGAGGTCGTTCGGCCGCAGCATGTTGAAGGCCTGCGCCATCGCCGCGCCTTCGAGATAGCCCTGCTCGGCCATCCGCTCCTCGACCGCCTTCAATTGCTCCGCGTCGACGAAGACGCTCAGGTCGCCCGCGTCGGTGAAATCGACGAGGGCGGTGAAGAAGGTGACACTGTTGATGCGTTTGTCGCCCACGGCCGCCATATAGGCCAGGGTCGCCGCGAGCAGCGTGCCGCCGACGCAATAGCCGATCGCCGTCGCTTCGCGCTCGCCGGTCGCCTCCTCGACGCGGTCGAGCGCGCTGAGGATACCTTCGCGCATATAGGCGTCGAAGCCCTTCTCCGCGTGGCGCTCGTCCGGATTGACCCAGGAGATGACGAAGACGGTCAGCCCTTGCGCCACCGCCCAGCGGATGAAGGACTTCTCCGGGTTGAGGTCGAGGATGTAGAACTTGTTGATCCACGGCGGCACGATCAAGAGCGGGCGCTTGTACACCTGCGGCGTCGTCGGCTCGTACTGGATGAGCTCGAGCAGATCGTTGCGGTAGACGACCTTGCCCGGCGTCGTCGCCATGTTGACGCCGAGCTTGAAGGCGCGCGCGTCCGACTGCCGGATGCGCAAGTTGCCCTTTCCGGCCTCGATGTCCTCGGCCAGCATCTTCAGGCCCCGCACCAGATTCTCGCCGCTTTCCTCGAGCGTCGCGCGCAGAAGCTCCGGATTGGTGCCGATGAAGTTCGAGGGCGCGAGCGCCGCGCTCACCTGCCGCAGATAGAACTGCGCCTTCTCGCGCTCGTGCGGATCGAGCTCGTCGGCGCGGCGGACGAGATCGTCGGCCCAGCGCGTCGTCAGCACATAGGCCTGCTTGATGAAATCGAAGAAGGGATTGTCGCGCCAGGCGGCGTCCGAAAAGCGCTTGTCCGAATGGTCGGGCTCGGCGACCGGCGCCACATAGGCGCCCTGGAAGCGCTGCAGCGTCGAGGCCCATAGGCTGATGAACTGGGTCGTCAGCGCCGCCTGCGCCTCGAACGCCCGCTGCGGCTCGGACAGATAATATTCGGCGACATGTCCGAACGAGCGGATCATTTCGCCCACGTCGTCGGCGATCTTCGTCCTGATCTCGCCGGTCTCGCGCGGCCGCATGTAGGCAGCGAAAGCTTTGCCGGCATGCTCCATGGCGGAGGCGATGTTGCTGGCCAGCGCCTCGACATTGGGCAGCGGATATTGCGCCGGCGCTGCCGCGCTGGTTCCGGCAGCGGCCGGCGAATGCGGCCCTTTCGCTGCCGGTTCGGCCGCGGCCGCGGCGGGGACGCGGACAGCCGGAAGGTCGGGGGTTGCCGCCATGGCCGGCCCGGCGGGCGACGGCGCGGGAGGCGCGGAAGGCATGGTAGGCTTCGGCTCGGGAGGCTTTGCCTTCGCCGGGGCCGGCGGCTTCAGTTCGGCCGCTGGAGGTTTCGGCTTCGCCGCCGCGGGCGGGCCGGCCGCGGGGCCGTCTTGCCCCGCCGGAGCGGCGGAGGGCGGGGTCGGCGACTTCCGCGGTGGGCTCGGCGGCACGGGCGACGACAGGGCGTTGACCCACTTCTGCGGGGCGGCCCCTGCCGGCGCGCGGCTTTTCCCCGTCTGCGGCGGAACTGCCGAAGCAGCGGCGCTGTCTGTCGGCTCCGCGACGAGCTTGGATGCGCCGCGCGCGCGTCGCGCCTCAGCCTTCGGCGGCGCCGGCGCGGCCGGTTCGCCGATGAGATTGCCCGGGCGCCTGGGGCTCGCTTCGGGGGGACCCGACTTTTTCGGAGGGCCGGGTTTCTTGTCGCCGATTTTGGCCATGGAGAAGCGTTTCCTAGTCGCCGCCGGGAGACCCGGTCCCGTTTTTGTCATAATAGGGCACTACCCGTCCGCGACGCCAGAACGACTTTCGACGGCAGCCGATTCTTTCGCGTTTCCGTAGGGCGTAGCAGCAGAGGACGGCGTCATGGAGGCCGGGAAGGCGACCCTTGGAGTTTTGATCGGCGCCGCCATTTGCGCTTCGGCGCCGGCGGCCCGGGCGCAGCAGGCCGACAGCCCGCTGAAGAGCGCAATGAAACTGCTCGGCTTCGCCACCGACCCGCCGAAGGCGCCGGATTTCGTCATCCAGTCGCGGCCGAAAGGCGATCTCGACTACATTCCCGTCTTTCAGTCGCCCCCCGAGCCGGCAAATCCGGCGCTGACCGGCGACCAGCTGAAGGCGATGAAAGGCGAGCTCGATTCGTCGCAGAAACATATGGACGCGCTTCGCTCGGCCTATCCACCAGCCGCCAAAGCGGTCGCCGAACAGCAGGCGGCGAGCAAGAAGCCGAAAGCCGACGCCGCCGCGGGCAAGTGACACGGGGTTTGCCGCGCCGGTCCCGGCGGTGCTAACAGAGCCTTGAACGACGCCCGACGCGCGTCGGCGGGGGACTGCCAAAGGGTTTCATCATGAGCGACTTTCACCGGGTGCGGCGTCTGCCCCCTTATGTCTTCGAGCAGGTCAACAAGCTCAAGGCCAAGGCGCGCGCCAACGGCGCCGACATCGTCGATCTCGGCATGGGCAATCCGGATCTGCCGGCGCCGAAGCACGTCATCGACAAGCTCGTCGAGACCGTCGGCAAGCCGCGCACCGACCGCTATTCGGCCTCGAAAGGCATTGCCGGGCTGAGGCGGGCGCAGGCCGGCTATTATGGCCGCCGCTTCGGGGTGAAACTCGATCCCGAGACCCAGGTCGTGGCGACGCTCGGCTCCAAGGAAGGCTTCGCCAACATGGCCCAGGCGATCACCGCGCCGGGCGACGTGGTGCTGGTCCCCAATCCGTCCTATCCGATCCACGCCTTCGGCTTCCTGATGGCCGGCGGCGTCATCCGCTCCGTCCCCTCCGAGCCCGGCCCGGAATTCTTCACCGCGCTCGAGCGGGCGATCAACCACTCCATTCCGAAGCCGATCGCCGTCGTCGTCTGCTATCCGTCGAACCCGACGGCGATGGTCGCCTCGCTCGATTTCTACCGCGACCTCGTCCTGTTCGCCAAGAAGCATGAGATTTTCGTGCTTTCCGACGTCGCCTACGCCGAGGTCTATTTCGACGACGAGCCGCCGCCGTCGGTCCTGCAGGCGCCGGGGGCTTTCGACGTCGCGGTCGAGTTCACCTCGATGTCGAAGACCTATTCGATGGCCGGCTGGCGGATCGGCTTCGCCGTCGGCAACGAGCGGCTGCTGGCGGCGCTGGCGCGGGTCAAGTCCTATCTCGACTACGGCGCCTATACGCCGATCCAGGTCGCGGCCGCCGCGGCGCTGAACGGGCCGGACGATTGCGTGCGCGAGATGCGCGCCACCTACAAGCGCCGCCGCGACGTGATGATCGAGAGCTTCGCCGCCGCCGGCTGGCCGATCGAGAAGCCGCGGGCCTCGATGTTCGCCTGGACCCCGGTGCCGGAGCGCTTCCGCCATCTCGGCAGCCTCGAATTCTCGAAGCTCCTGATCGAAAAGGCGGACGTGGCGGTCGCGCCGGGCGTCGGCTTCGGCGAGCACGGCGACGATTTCGTCCGCCTGGCGCTGGTCGAGAACGAGCAGCGCATCCGCCAGGCCGCCCGCGGCGTGCGTCGCTTCTTCGAGACCGCGGACGCGACGCTGCACAATGTGGTGAAGCTGAAAAAGCCGGCGTGAGCCATCGGACGATCGAGACCCTCCTCAGCGGCTCCCGTGCACGGGCTTCGGCTCCGAGCGGACACATCCGCCGGGCATGGCGGCCGCCCGCCTGGACCTATTTGCGTTTGAGTTCGTCGAGACGGAGCGCCAAGACCTCCGGGGCGAAGAGCGGGACCATCCGCTCGGCGCCGCCGAAATCGTGGGCGTCGCGGTAGCCGGCTGCCTCCGGCTCGTGAAAGACGCGCGCCGTGAGCCTGACCGCGTCGATCACCCAGAGTTCGCGGATGCCGAAGCTCGCATAGAGCTTCGCCTTGCGTCCCATATCGTAGCGTCGCGACGAATCCGCGATCTCGACAACGAGCAGCACGTTTGGACCCTTAAGGTCCTTCGGCTCCATCGCACTCGGATAGACCACCACGTCCGGCTCGAGATAGGTGTCCTCGCTCAGCCGGAAGGTGGTTTCCGGCGCAAGCTCAAGATCGTCCGGCGAGACCCGGTACCATCGGCGCAGCAGTGCAATCTTGACGAGTTCGTGGTGGTTTCCCTTCGGCGACATCGGAACCAGTTCCCCCCCGATCAGCTCGACGCGCTCGTCCTCCTCCATCACCCCGGCCGCGACCATCGCCTCGACTTCGGCGACCGTGAAGCGGCGCCTGGGAAGGCCTTCCGCGGCCATTGTCGCCCGCTGGGCGGCGGTTCTCATGGGTTTGCGCTCTCCATTCCGCGCTGGGATCGAAGTCGTCAGGCCTTGCCTCCGCCAAGCCTACCACACACACGGCCATTTCGCGCGCCCTGGCCACCGGGTCGCGTCTCGAACATCGAAGCTATGCGACGATAGCTTGAGAAAAACGGATCAAGCGAGACCAACTCACCGCTGCGACATGGGCAGAAATCGGCGAAGGCGGGGAGCGCTGGCGATAACCGTAGCTCTATTCGTAGAATCAAGTCGATACGGCGCCATGCTCATCCAACCGCACAGCAGAGCCGGCTCCGGGCGGCCTGGTTTGCAAGCGGGCTATCCGCCTCGCGCTCGATTCCCTGTTAAGGGGCGGAACAGGGAAAACAAAATCCCTGTTCTGTCTTTACCTTCCGCACGAGCCCATCCGCTGAACGAAATGAAATATAATGGATTTGCGCATTGCCCGAAGAGCGGCGGGAGCGCTTTTTTCGATCAGCAGGGAATATCAGGGAAAAACAGGCGGATCGGCTCGACGCGTCGCTTGGGGTGAATCTTCCATCGAACCGGCCTTGATCGGGCCTTCGTGGGGTGGCTGAAGAAATCGGCTTAGCCCTTGAGCCAAAGCTCGGGCCGCTTCTCGGCGAGCCAGCGCGCCAGCGCGGCGTTGACCCGGGCCGGCTGCTCCTGCGCCATCCAGTGTCCCGACGGGACGACGGCCTCGGTCAGATCGGCGCAATGGGCGCGCATCGGCTCGGCGAGGCGCGAGTTGATCGTCTCGCACACATAGTCGTAAGCCGCGTGCAGGAAGAGAACCGGCATGCCGAGCCGCCAGTTCGCCCGCGCCCGGTTCGCATAGGCGGCGTTGGCGTCGGGGTTGACGTACCAGCTGTCGGGGCCGGCGAAGCCGTTGCGCTCGAGCGCTTCGACATAGGCGCGCTCGTCCTCTTCGCCGATCACCCGCTCGTCGCGCGGCACGGCGGGCGCCACGTTCTGGGGGCCGAACCAGCCGCCATTGGCGCGGACAAACGCGGTGCGCGAGGGCTTGCCGCGAAGCGCGGGGTTTCCGGCGCGAAAGAGGACCCGCACCGTCGCTTGCACGTCGGCGGCGAAGCCGGCGCTGGCGCGCTCGAAGCTCTCCAGATAGAAGGCCTGATAGTCCCACTGCGCGAACGGAAACGCGCCCTCGGGATAAAGCTTGCGATCGGCCAGGGGCAATATTGCGGAAAGGGTAAATCCCTCCGGGATATAGGGGACGCAGAGCGCGGCGACCGCGTGACAGCGCTCCGGATGATGTTGGGCAATCGACCAGACGACCGGCGCGCCCCAGTCGTGGCCGACCCAGACGGCCCTTCGAGCGCCGATCGCATCGATGAGCTCGAGCATGTCGGCGACGATCTCTTCGAGGGCATAGTCCTCGCGCCGCTGCGGGACGTCCGAGCGGCCATAGCCGCGCATGTCGGGCGCGATGGCGCGGAAGCCGAGACCGCCGAAGACGGGGAGCTGGCCGCGCCACGACAGCGACAGCTCCGGCCAGCCGTGCAGGAACATGATCGGCGTTCCGTCCTCGGGCCCTGAGGCCAGATAGAACGAGCCATGGCGCGCGGTTCTGGCGAAGTGCTCGGTGACCGGGAAGCTGCCGCTCATTGCCGCATCCGGGGTCTCATACGAGGTCGAGCTGATCGAGCTGCAGCGCGAAGGCGTCCGGCGCGAAACGCGGCGCGAGGCGGTCGGACGGGCCGAAGTCGCTCGTCTCGCGGTAGCCTTCGACGGCGGGATCGCGAAAAGCGCGTGCGGTCAGCTTCACCGCGTCGATGACCCAGAGTTCGCGCACGCCGAAGCCGGCGTAGAGCGCCGCCTTGCGGCCCATATCGTAGCGCAATGATGAATCGGCGATTTCGACGACGAGCAGGACATTGGCGCCCGTTATTCCCGCAAGTCCAGTGGCTCGAGGATAGATGACGACGTCCGGCTCGAGATAGGTGTCCTCGCTGAGCCGGAAGGTGGTTTCCGACGCCAGGCGGCAATCCTCAGGCCGGGCGCGATGCCAATGATCGATGAGGGCGTTCTTGACGACTTCGTGGTGGTTTCCCTTCGGCGACATCGGAACCAGTTCCCCCCCGATCAGTTCCACGCGCTCGTCCTCGTCCAGCACGCCGGCCGCGACCATCGCTTCGACCTCGGCGACGGTGAAGCGGCGGCGCGGCAGGCCTTCGGCGGCCGTCGTCACGAGAGCGGCGACAGTTCTCATGGATTGAAAAGCTCCCTTCCGCGCTCCGGCCGAAGGCGCCGGCTGGTCGCCGAACCTATCACAAAGGGAGCCGCCGCGACCATCTGGGCGGCCGCGAACTTTTCATCGCGCCCACCCGCGTTACCGGTTTCTAAAGAACGGTTCGCTAGACTGGGGCCCGTCCTGTCCTGGCGGTTCTTTCGCATGAGTTACGCTGCGGAGCTTTCGAACCCGGCCGCGCCGCCCGACGCCGGCCGACAGTCCCGAATTGCGCGACGGCTCGGCGTCTCGCCATTCCTCGCCTCGCCTTTGCGCAGGCTCGGCTATGACAGCCGCGAGCTCTGGGCCTGGGATTGCTATAAGTCGACCGTTCTCGCCTTCGTCGAAGCCTGTCGTGACGCCGGCCGGCACGATGACGGTCGCGTGCGCGTGCTGGAAATCGGCGGCGGACGCGCTCCGCTCCTGACGCCGGACGAGACCCGCGCCGCCGGGGTCGCCCTCATGGTCAACGACATTTCGCCTCGCGAGCTGGCGCTCGGTCCCGCCGAATTCGCCAAAGCCGAGTTCGACGTCGCCGGCGCTGTCGATCCTGGGCTGCACGGACGCCACGATCTCGTCATCTCGCAGATGGTTATGGAGCACGTCCGCGACGCCGGAGCCGCATGGGCGAACATGGCGCTGCTACTCGCGCCCGGCGGGGTGGCGCTCGCCTTCCATCCGACGCTCTACGCGCCGCCCTTCGTCATCAACCGGCTCCTGCCGGAGGCGCTGACCGGGCCGGCGCTGCGGTTCTTCTTTCCCACTCGGCACGACGGCGACGAACCCAAATTCCCGGCGCGCTACGAGCTTTGCACGGGCGATCCCGATGTCGTGCAGTCGACGCTGCGGCGCGCCAGGTTCCGAGAGGCCCTCAGCGCGCCGTTCTGGGGCGATCGCTATTTCGAGCGCATCCCGCTGATCCGGGAGGCGAACGACGCGCTCAGCGCGCTGGCGGAAGCGCGCGACTGGCGATTTCTGACGAGCTACGCCTATACGATGGGGCGGAGGTGATCGGGAACGCGCCGCGCCGCCTCTGGCGGCGGCTGACGTCGGCGATCGACGGCGCTCCCTCGCGCTTTCGCCGGGAGGTCTCGACCGGCGCCTACCGGCCCGAAGTCGACGGCCTCAGGTTCTTCGCCATCGCGATCGTCGTCATCGGCCATCTCTTTCAGCGCGGCGATCAATTCTTCCCCAATTTTCACGCGGCCACAGAAACGGAGCCGGGGTCCGCCGTTCTCACTGTCTTGCCTGGTCTTGGCGTCTTCCTGTTCTTCGCCGTCAGCGGCTTCATCATCGCCACGCAGGCGAGACGAAGCGAAAAGTCTCCGCTGAGCCCATCCTTCCTCAAGGCCTATTTCAGCCGCCGGGTTCTGCGGATCGAGCCGCCTTACCTCCTCGTGCTGCTTGCGACATGGACCCTGCTCGTCGTGACCGGCTACCAGCCGGAGGGCACGCGGCAGTTCTACACCGCGCCGGACTCGATCCATCTGTCGCTCCTGACCAGCGTGGTCTATCTGCACGATTTGATCTGGGGCGCGTTTCCGCGCCTGTTTCCGCCGGGCTGGACGCTCGAGGTCGAGGTCCAGTTCTATGTGCTGGCGCCGCTGTTGTTCTGGCTTTGGCGGCGCCTCGACGGCGCGCGGTTCCGAGCCGCTTTCGCCATTTGCGTCTGGATCGGGGCCAATGTCGTTGCAACGCTGATGCCGACGAAGATCGGGCCGGTTTTCGTCGGCTATTCGCTTCTCCGGTACTTCGGCTACTTCTGGCTCGGCGTCGTCCTGGCGGACAGCCGCCGGGCGATCGACAGGCTTTCGGCGCGGCTCAGGCCCAGCGCCGTCACGGCGGTCGGCTTGATCGGCCTGGCGATGCTCGTCAGCCTGCCCGAGGCGCCGCTGAGTTTCCTTGCGGGCATGGCGGTGCGCTGCGCGGCGGGAGCGGCCGTCGGGTGCATGTTCTTCGCCGCGCTGGCGCCGCGCTCGGGCTTTCGCCGCTTCTGCGCGCTGCCCTGGATCGCGCTCGTCGGCGGCGCCTGCTACTCCATCTATCTCATGCACATGCAGCTGATCCAGGCGACGTCGGTCTACGTCGGCAAGCATGCGCCGGGGCTTTCCTTCGGCGCAGTCCTCGCAGTGATGGCGATGCAGGCGGTGCTGGTCGTTGCCGTCGGCCTGACGTTCTACGTCTGGGTGGAGCGACCGTTCATGACGCCGAACTGGCCTGCGCTGGCGGCGGCAAGGCTGCGCGAGCTTGCAACGCGACGTCCCGGCGACAGCGGCCTCCGGCTGGCCCCGCCGGGGCCGCCTCAGGCGAGCTCCTGATCGAGCGTACGCATTTCGGCGCGGCGCGGACGCCAAGCCGAAGCCGCGCCAGACCGGACGCCAACTCGCGGCGAGACCCGGCGATTGCCGTTCTGAGCTTTTCCAAAGGGCTGCAGGCGCGGGCGCAGCGCGCGCTTCAAGGCGAGGGGAACTTCATTGAATTGTCATTCGATCTGATTGACGAAACATGCCCCACGGCGCGACGCCGGCGCCATTATTGCGACCCGTCGAGCAAGCGCGGCAGGGCGTCCTTATTTCGCGCGCCGAGGCCGATCGACAAATGCTTGGCAAACCCCGAATTGTGTTCTACCTTTGTTCGGACTTTCCAACGAAGAGCGTGCTGAGACCAAATCGCGTCGAGCCCTCACGATGGGGGCGGCGGAGTAGAAACGCCTTTTTTTGCGGGAGCTTGGGGAGTAATTTTTTCCCTTTTTCCGCTCATCCGCCCATAACCAGCTGATAAGCCCCAATTCCGGGAAAGGAATTGCAATTTTCGGAAATAATTTGCAGGCGGTTTGAAGCCGACGGAAGCGTGATTGAAACGTTCGGAAGCCTTCTGAAAGCCATGGACGGGATCGCGGCGAACCCGTCAGGATGTCTTCGCGGCGCGGAGCGTGGACTGCGCCCGGGTGCGATTCCGGCCGTTCGCCTCGATGGCGGCCGCCGCGGCGAGACCATAAAGACAGCCGAACAGCAGGAAGAGATGACGCCAGTGGTCCGTATCGATCTGAACGCCCTGAAGGATCTGCGGCAGGAGGCATGACCAGACGGCCACGGTTTCGCTCTGGACGCGCGATTTCTGGAAGACGGCGCGGAGCCCGACGGCGATCGTGGTCAGGGCGAAGGCAAGGTAGCTGACGCCGCCGAGCCAGCCATAGGCGGAGAAGGCGTTGATATAGACGTTGTGCGGGGCAGCCGGAAAATACTCGTCGAAGCGGAGCGGCCCGAACCCAAGCGGTCGTTCGAGCAGCATCGGAATGGAGCGCAGCTGCGATCCGAAGCGCCCGAGCTCTCCGACATCGTAGGACTGGTCGAGCGAGGCGCGTTCGGTGAACATGGAGCCGATCGAGGGGATCGACACGACGAGGGCGAGAGCCAGAACCGCAAGCAATGCGCAGCCGGCCCCGACGATGACGATCCGCAGGCGCAGCCGCGCCGAGCCGGTGGTGGCGAAGGTCAGGCCGATGAGCCCGACCGACGAGAGCACGAGCACGCCCCAGCCGCCGCGCGAGAACGTGAGCAGAATGGCGAGCATCACGACGAGCATCAGCGGCAGACGCCGCCACGAGCCGGCGGCGCGCGCGAGCAGGACGTCCTGCATCAGGAAGATGACGGGCGGTACGAGAAACGGGGCGAGCACGTTCGGATCCTTGAAGGGACCGGACGCGCGAAGATCGCCGTACAGGGTGAAGAACTGGCTGAGACCGAGGACGTTGAAGTAGCCGAGGAGCGCGAGCGCCGAGGCGAAGACGCCGCTCGCGACATAGGCGGAGCGGATCGTCGTCATGCGTCCGATCGGCTCTTTCGCGACGATGCCGGCAAAGAACGCCGCAGTCAGAGCCATGTAATTGGAGATGCCGATGAAGGTGATGCTGCGCGTCTCGTCGAGGGCCGGGATGAGGGACAAGAGGCCGCCGGCGTTGTAGAGCGCAAGCAGCACGATCATGGGGATCATGATGCGGTGAAATCGCATCGCCGTCGGCCCGAGCGCCAGCGCCGCGACGAGGAACATGAACTCGTAAGGGGAGGGCTCGATGGAAGCCGACGCCCCGCTCGCCACAAAAGCCCAGAGCAGCCCGCGCTGAAGGCTTGCGACCTTGATTGTCCAGCCGCTGCCGGTGGCGTCGCCGTTCCCCACAGAGACTGCGCACGGCTCCATGTTCGTCAGAAGGCGTTGGTCGCCCTGACGAGCGAGAGCGGCGTCAGGGCGAGAATGCGAAGATCGAACATGAGCGACCAGTTCTCGATGTAGTAGAGATCGTGTTCGACACGCTGCTGGAGCTTTTCCCGGGTGTCGGTCTCGCCCCGCCAGCCGTTGATCTGCGCCCAGCCGGTGATCCCCGGCTTCACCCGATGCCGCGCGAAATAGCCGTCGACAATCTCGTCGTAGCGCCGGTCGGCCGCCTTGGCCTGGACGGCATGCGGGCGCGGTCCTACCAGCGACAGGTCGCCCTTGAAGACGACGTTGAAAAGCTGCGGCAGCTCATCGATGGACGTCCGGCGGATGAACCGGCCGACTCGGGTCACGCGCGGATCCTCGCGCGTGACCAGCTTGGCTGCGTCGGCGTCGACCCTATCGGCGTACATCGACCGGAACTTATAGACCTCGATCAGCTCGTTGTTGAAGCCGTAGCGCCTCTGCTTGAACAGGACGGGGCCTGGGCTCTCGAGCTTGATTGCGACCGCGGTCAGGGCGAGCATCGGCGAGAGCGCGATCAGCGCCAGAGAGCCCACGACCTTGTCGAACGCGTTCTTGATCACGACGTCCCAATCGGCGATCGGCTTGTCGAGAAGGTCGATCACCGGCAGCCGGCCAATGTACGAATACGAGCGGGGCAGGAAGCGGAGTCGGTTCGAATGCGCCGAGAGGCGGATGTCGAGGGGCAATACCCACAGCTTTTGCAACATCGTGAGAATGCGCTCTTCCGCGGTGATCGGCAGCGCGAAAATGACGAGATCGACCCGCGAGACCCGGGCGAAATCGACCAGATCTCCGACCGTCCCGAGCTTGCGGAAGCCTTCGACGGCGCTCGGCGAGCGTGCGTCGCTGCGGTCGTCGAAAACCCCCAGGACGCGGATCTCCGAAGGATCGGCGGTTTTCAGATCGCGCAGCACCTCGCGGCCGAGTTCGCCGCCGCCGACCACCGCGACGCGGCGCTGCAGCCGCCCGGACCGCGCGAGCGCGGAGACGAAGGTCGCAAGACCGAGCCGGATCAGCGTGAGGAAGACAATGTCGAGCGCGCACCAGGTCGCGATCCAGACACGGGAGATTTCGTCCTCGGCCTTGAGAAAGAACACCGTCGCCGTGATGCCGACAATGAGCACGATGCAGACGAGGGCCATGCGCGCCGAGGAGAGAATGGGCCGCCGAAAGGCATACATCGAATAGAGGCGCAGCGAGTGGAACGCGACGATGGCGTTGGAGGCGAAGAAGGCGACGAGGGTCAGGGTAAGCGGATCGGGTCGCGCCTGCGTCGCGACGTGCAGGTAATAGGGGATGGCGCCGGCAAGCACGATCGCCAGCCATTCGCCTGCGCCGACTAGGCCGGACATGACGACCGCCGAATAGACGGCCTTTGGCTGATCCTGAGCGAGCGCTTGCCGGACGCTGCGATCAGGCGACGCAGTTCGAACCGGCGCGGGGTTCGCGTGCTCCGCCCGGCTGCGCTCGGCGGCGAGTTGCTGGTTCACGCCGAGTTCTCCAGGCCGATCCGTCGCGTCGCGGCGGGAGAAGCCAAAATCGCCCGCCGGGCCGCGAGGGCGTCGCGATATCCGGACAGGACCGCATCCGCCATCGACTCGATGGCAAAGGTTCGGGCGACGAAGCGGCTGAGATCGGCGGCCTCCCGCTCCTGCTGCGAGGGGTCCTGATCCAGCGCGGCGGCCATTCGGCGGGCGAGATCGGCCGCGTCGCCACACGGTCCCAGGCGATTGCGAAAGGGCCCGAAAATCTCCGGATTGCCGCCGGCGTCCGTCGCAACGATCGGAACCCGCGCCGCCGCGGCCTCGAGGAGCACGTAAGGCAGCGATTCGGCGCGCGACGGCGCGACGAGGACGCGACCGAGCGTCATAGCAACGCGGACCGGCGCCGGGCCGACGAAGGATACACGGTCAGAGACGCCGACGCGGGCCGCGAGCTCGACGAGGCGACTATTCTCGCTTCCGGAGCCGACGACGACGAGACGCGGCGGCGGACTTCTGGCGCCAAGATGGGCGAGCGCCGCGATCAGGATGTCGACGCCCTTGGCCGGCCGAAGTTCGCCGACGTAGACGAAGTCGGCCGCGTCAGGGCTAGGCTCGATTCGAGCAAACTCGGCTGCTCCGAGCCCGTTGAGGACGACGCGGCGGAGACCGGTTTTGACGCCGACCGCCGAATCGAAACAGCCCTCGACATAAGCGCTTTCGAAAAGGAACGCATCGGTCAAGGGGACCAGCAGCCGCTCGATCGTCATGTAGAGACGATGCGCTGGGCTTCCGGGGCGGTGAATGAAGCTGCCGCCATGGGGCGTGTAGGCGCGCACTGCCGCGGGAGCGAAGCCGGCCATCCTGCTCGCGCGGGCGAGCACGCCTCCTTTCGAGCCATGCCCGTGCACGACGTCGGGTCCGACGTCGGCGATCCAGCGGCCGAAGCGCGCCAGAGCGACGACGTCCCACGGGCGCGGAGGGCGAGGGATCGAACTCGAACGCGGCGCCGAGGCGAAGGCCGCCGGGGATGCGCGCCAGGGCCTGTTCTACGCTCGGGCAGAGCCCGCCGCTGTCGAAGAACATGCCGACCTCATGGCCGCGCGCCGACTGCTCGCAGGCAAGATCGACCACGTGCCTGAACAGGCCGCCAAGCGGCGCGCGAAAAACGTGAACGATCTTGAGCTTGCCGCTCGCCCCGCCAAAGTTCGACACGATACGCTACCCGGATGGTCTTGCTTCCCCGCGTCATTCGATAGCGCGCGAGTCCTAAAAGAACCGTTCCTCGGCGGTGACGGTATCTCCAGGCCAGATGGGAAAAGACAACGGCGCTGAAAACGTCACTGTCCGGTCACCGACCATGCGGGTCACGTCGACCTGGCTCTGGAACGCGCGCGGAGTGAATCCGCCGGCGACGGCGATGGCCTTCTGTGCGGTCATGCCGTTGATGTAGGGGTACTGCCCGGCGATGTTGACTTCCCCGAGGGCGAAGAATGGCCGATAGGCTTCCACTTCCACCGACACGCTGGGCTCGCGCAGGAAGCCTTGGCGCAGGCGCGCCTCAATGGACCGCTCGAGCATCGAGGTCGTGAGGCCCTGCGCCTGCACACGGCCGATCAGCGGCATCGACACGAAGCCCGCGCTTTCGACCGAATACGAATTCGTGAGATTGTCCTGGCCGAAGACGATGACCCGCAGGCGGTCGCCGCTGCCGAGGCGGTAGGGCGTATCGAGGCTGGCCAGGGGCGCGGCGGCCTCGGGAGCGGGCGAGAGGCAACCGCAGAGCGACATGGCGGCCAACATCGCCATCAGAACTCGGAAAGGATACATGAAACAATCCGCGATCAGACCAGCGCAAAGCCACGTCTATCGGGGTATGGTTAACGAACGGCGAATGTGGCGTTTCGAGCAAGAGTTAACGCGCCGGAAACTATGTTTGCCGAGATTGCGGGCGGAGCGCTCGATTGGAAGCCGAGGAGCGATGCGGAATGGACGGCGGACGAACGCGTGAGAGCGCTGACAACGAGCAGTCGGTCGATCTCAATCATCTCGTCCGCGGAGTCCGGCGGCGCTGGCGCTGGGTCGTCTGGCCGACGGTGGCGGCGCTGCTTGCGTCTTCCGCCTTCGTTTTCACTGTCAGTCCGCGATACACTGGCGTCGCCAAGGTGCTGCTCGAGGATCAGGAGAGCTACTATACCCGGCCCGACAAAGCCTCCGGTTTCGATCCGGCGGCGACGATCGACGATGAAGCCGTCCAAAGCCAGGCAGAGGCCGCTGCGACCACGGATGTGGGACGGAAGGCGGTCGAAAAGCTCGGTCTTGCGACGACCGCGGAATTCAACCCGGATCACGTGGCGAACGACGATCGACGCGTGGTCGACAGGTTCATGTCGCGGCTGACTGTTTTTCCGGTGCCGAGATCGAGGGTCCTGCAGATCGAATTCGTGTCGCGCGATCCGGGGTTGGCGGCGCGCGGCGCCAATACTGTCGCGCAGCTCTTCTTGCAATCGCAGACCGAGGCGAAGGCGAAGGCCGCCGGCGCGGCCAGCGAGTGGCTTTCGGGGAAGATCGAGGATTTGCGCGGCAAGGTCGCCGCCGCCGACGCGAAGGTCGAAGCGTTTCGGGCTCAATCAGGACTTCTCGCCGGCGCCAATGGGCAGACGGTGTTTTCCCAACAGCTGTCGGATCTCAGCGCACAACTCGCCAACGCCCGCTCGGCGGAAGCGGCCGCGACCGCCAAGGCCGACCTCTTGCGCAAGCTCGAGCAGGAGGGGCGCCTCGACGAGGCTCCGAGCTCGATTACCGATGAATCGATGCGGCGATTTGTCGAGCAGCGGGTGGCTCTGAAGGACCAGATCGCCGAGGCGGGGCGCACTCTTTTGCCCCTACATCCGCATATGAAGGAGCTGAGCGCCCAGCTGGCCGGGCTCGACGCGCAAATCCGGGACTCCGCAGCCAGGAACGTCCGGGCGTTCGAGAACGATGCGCGGCTCTCCCACAATCAGGTGTCGACCCTTTCCGCGGCTCTCGCCCAACAGTCCAGGACGGTTGCGACCGGAAACGAGGACGACGTGCGGCTCCGCGCGCTCGAAATGGACGCGAAGGCCGCGAGAGACCAGCTCGAATCCTATCTGCAGAAGTATCGCGAGGCGGCGGCGCGCGATGTGGCCGATGCCGCGCCGGCCGACGCCCGCATCATCGCCAACGCGGAGCCGCCGCGTCTTCCGACCTTTCCCAAGATCTGGCCAACCATTCTGCTCGCGACCCTCTCGACCTTCGTCGTCTCGACGGGTGTCGCCGCCGCGGCGAGCCTCATCTCGGATGATGCGTCGTCCGGCCCCGATCCGGCGCCGCAGTCGCGCACCATGACGCCCCTGGCCGAGGCGGCCAGTCAAGCGGCTCAACCTACGCCGAATCCGCCGGCCGCGGTCGATCTTGCCCTGCCGAATCCGCAAGCCGCCGCCGTCGCGCCGATCGACCTGCGGCGCTCGGGGCGGGTGCTGGCCGACCGTCTGACGCGGCTCAGGGCCTCGGATGGCGTGCTTGTCGTCCTGATCGCGGGGGACGGGTCCGCGCGCGCGCTTCCAATCGCGCTCGAGACGGCGCGGCGGCTCTCAGCGCGAGAATCCACTCTGCTCGTCGATCTCGGCGCGGCCCAGGATTGGTTTGCCGACATTGTCGACCGCGAGGACGCCGGGGCGGTGGAAATCCCGGGTCTCGCCGATCTGCTGGCGGGAAGGGCGGCCTTCGGCGAGGTTATCCGCCGCGATCTTTCCTCCGGCCTCGACGTCGTTTCGGCCGGAGGAGAGGTCCACGGCGACAATCTCGCCGACGTTCTTGCCGCGTTCGTGTCGGCCTACGTCTGCGTCATCCTGCACGCATCTGACTGGCGTGCAGCGCGGGCGCGATCCGCCGCGGCGCTCGCGGGCGCAATCGTCGTCGTCGCGCCGGCGCAGAGAACGCGACGCGCCGTCGAGCAGGCGAGAGCGGCGCTCGGTGAAGCGCGAGCGGAAATTTTTGGCTTCCCGGAGGCTCCGGCGGAGCCGGCGATGGAAGAGGCCACCTGAAGCGTCAGCGAAGCCAGGCGCGCAGACTTGCCGCCGCCGCCATGAGGCGAGGCGACCGCTTGATCCGGCCTTTCAGACGCTGGCGAAAGCGATAGGCGAGCGCGACCGAGCGGCCGAGCGCGGTGGTCGGGACAAAAGCGTCGAAGAGAACCTCCTCGGTTTCGCACGCGGCGCTCTTGTAGCGCGCCTCGCCGACGCCGAGATCCAGGGTCTTGAAATCGCGCTCGATCGCCGACCGCACGGCCTCGTCCAGGAGCAGGCTGCCGGGGCTGTGACGGGCAATGTCGGGACCGCGGTCATGGGCGATCACGAGGGTGCTGAGCCGGGTTCCCCCCGCGAGCGCGCCAAGCACGGCGATGACGCGATCCCCGAGCATCAGCGCGTGGAGTTCCATCGTCGGCCGCCTCTCGTCGAGGCCTTGCGTCGCCAGCCGGCGGAGGAACGCCTGCGCCGCCTCGCTTTCATAGGAGCTGGCGGGTCCGCCCTCCAACGCGCGCAGCCCCTTGAACGCCACCAGGGCGTCGAGGAGACGCGTCGCCTGGGCTTCGTTAGCCGCAACGACATGCGTCAGGGGACCCATCGACTCGAGCCGCGCTCTCTTCCGGCGTTGCTTCTTTCGCGCCTCTTTCGATGTATGGGCGTCGAACCAGGCTGAAAATGATCGCGGCAACTCGGATTTGTACGCGGAGCTGGGGCTCGGCCAGCCGCCGAGCGCCCCGAGCGGATTGGCCACGCCTTGCCATGTGGAAGGCTGGTTTTGCAAAGCAAAGCAGTCGACGCGCGTCGGCCTCGCGGCCGCCGCCGAGGCCAAAAGGGATCTGAGCGCTTCGCCGCTCCAGAAATGGCCGGGCCTGAACAGGCCGAGGTTGTAATTCGAGTCCCGGTCGCCGAGGAAGGCCGCCACGCCGAGAAGACCGATGCGGCGGCGGGCCAGCGGCAAGAGAGCCTGAGGCCGGCCGAACTCGTCCCGCGCGACGATGATATACGCGCTTGCGCCGGTCGCCGCGCCGATGGTGGAGAACCAGGCCTCGGCGAAAGCATAGGCCTGGTAGGGCGACGCTGAGGCAGCCGACTCGAGTTCGATCCAATCGCTCCGGGCCTCGGCGAGAGAGGAAAAGACATCCACGCGTGCGATGTGGACCGCAGCCACACCGCAGTCGGCCCGCGGCGCAAGCGTCTCGGATTGCGGTCTGACGTGAGTGGTCAAGGCGGCACGGGGAACTCGGGGACGTCAGAGCCGATGATCGGCGCAAACAGTCAACATTGCGTTGCTCGATTCGCTGGACGTCAACTTTTTGACAAGGCCGCTATGCTCTTCTTCCGGGATGACGATCAGATATGCGCTCATCGCCGCCGGCTTCGCCGGCTTTCGCATGAGCAGGCTGCATCGCCTCGTGCGCCCTGCCACGCAGGGCTGCGGCTTGATTCTCGCCTTGCATCGGGTGCGCCGGGCTGCCGGGATGACGTGGGACTACGCGCCGAACGCCGGACTTGACGTCACGCCGGAATTTCTCGGCCTCGCGCTCGACGTTGTCACCCGCGAAGGCTTCGAGTTCGTGTCGCTCGACGAGGCGCAAAGGCGGCTCGCCGAGCGCGATGGCAGGCGGTTCGCCGCCCTGACATTCGACGACGGCTATAGAGACACGCTTGAGGTCGCTCTGCCGCTGCTCGAACGACAACGGGCCCCGTTCACGGTCTTTTGCGCCACCGGCTTCATCGAGCGCAGCGCCCGGCTTTGGTGGCTCGAGCTCGAGGAAGCGATCCGCCGCCTCGACGAGGTCGAAGTGGGCCCATGGCGCATCGCCGCCCGCACCCCGGCCGAAAAATCGGCGGCGTTCGCCAGCCTGTACTGGCGCCTGCGCGGCCGGCCGGAAGCGGAAATGCTCGAGGCGACCGGCGATCTGGCGCGCCGCGCGCGCGTCGACTGCGGCGCGCTGGGCGAAGGTCTCTTCATGGATTGGAGCGAGATCGAGCGGCTCGGCCGTCATCCGCTCGCGACGATCGGCGCCCATAGCGTTACGCACCGCCGTCTCGCTCACTGGAGCGTCGAAGAGGCGCGCGCGGAAATGGCGGATTCGAAGGCGGCGCTCGAGAACCGGCTCCAAATGGAGGTCCGTCACTTCGCCTATCCGGTGGGCGATCGGAATAGCGCGGGTCCGCGCGAGTTCGCGCTGGCGCGTGAACTGGGCTTCGCGACGGCGGTCACCAGCCGCCCCGGCATGCTGTTTTTCGAGCATGCGGAACGCATGACAGAGCTGCCGCGGGTCTCCGTCAACGGCCGCTGGCAGAATGTCGAAGCGCTCGAGGTGCTGCTCTCTGGCGCTCCGTTCTGGCTGTGGAATCGTAGGCGGGTCGCCGCCTGAGGCTGTGCGGCGACCATGGGCGCCACGGCGAGGATTTGGGGCTGAACAATGGACCGGCCGCGAGCCTCGGGCCGTTGACAACCGGCGTACGATATTATTGTATTACTAATGGAGCTGGGCGGGGAACGTGTTGCCCTGCCTGCGTCAGATCGGCGCCAAGCTTCGGGAAACATCGTCAAACTGGGAGGAATTCATGCAACTCGTGAAATGGCTGGGCGGCGCTGTGCTCGGCGCAACTCTGTTTTTCGCCGGATCCTCGGCTTTTGCCGTCACCATCGGCTTCTCGCAGGTGGGCGACGAAGGCGACTGGCGGCCGGCTTTTTCCAAGGACATGCAGGAAGAGGCGAAGAAGGAGGGCATTGACCTGAAATTCGCCGACGCGCAGGGCAAGGAAGAAGAGCAGCTCAAGGCGGTCCGGGCGTTCATCGCCCAGAAGGTCGATGCCATCATCATCGCGCCGGTCGTGACGACCGGCTGGGGTCAGGTGCTCGAGGAGGCCAAAAAAGCCGGCATTCCGGTGTTCCTCGCCGACCGCGACGTCGAAGGCGACAAGAGCCTGTTCGTCGCCCGCATCTCCGCGGATTTCAACCTCGAAGGCAAGCTCGCCGGGGCCTGGCTTGCGCAGGCGAGCAAGGGCAATTGCAACATCGTCGAACTCCAGGGCACCGTCGGCTCGGCGCCTGCGATCGAGCGCAAGAAGGGCTTCGAGGCGGTCATTTCGCTCTTCCCCAACATGAAGATCGTCAAGTCGCAGAGCGGCGACTTCACCACCGAGGGCGGCAAGAAGGTGATGGAGGCCTTCATCAAGGCGACCGACAACCTTAAAGGCGTCTGCGGCGTCTTCGCGCATAACGACAACATGCAGCTCGGCGCGATCCAGGCGATGAAGGAAGCGGGCCTGAAGCCCGGCAAGGACTTCCTCATGGTCTCGGTCGACTATGTGCCGGCGATGAAGGAGGCGCTGGCGGCGGGCAATTCGAACGCATCGGTGGAGCTGCGTTCGGCGATCGGCAAGTACATCTATCCGGTCGTGCTCGGATATCTGAAGGACAAGACCGAGCAGTTGCCGAAGTGGATCCTGATCCCCTCCGACCTCCACACTGCCGCGACGCCCGGCAACTGAGCTGAAACCGGGTTCTGCAGCGAAATACGCGCGCTCCGCCTGCATCTCTCGATCGCGCGGGGCGCGGCCTCCTGTGGCCGCGCCTAACCGTGCCAAGCTGCCCAATTGACGGCTGTTTTGACTTGGCGACGACGCCGGAGCGGAAACCGTGACTGCGCGCATTGAAATGGTGGGCGTGTCGAAGACGTTTCCCGGCGTCCGGGCGCTGGAGCGCGTCGATTTCCGCGTCGAGGCGGGGGAGGTTCACGCCCTCATGGGCGAGAATGGGGCCGGCAAATCGACGCTGATCAAGATCATGACCGGCGCCCTGCAGGGCGACAAGGGCGAGATCCGGCTCGACGGCCGTCCTGTCGAGGTCGGCTCGACCGGCGACGCGCAGGCGCTTGGAATCGGAACGGTTTATCAGGAAGTCAACCTCGTCCTGACCATGTCGGTGACGAAGAATCTCACGCTTCTGCGCCAGCCGCGCCAATTCGGGCTCGTCGATTGGGGAGCGGCGCGAAAGCGCGCCCGCGAGCGCCTGAAGCGCCTCGATATCGACATCGACGTCGAGCGGCCGCTCGGCTCCTATTCGGTCGCCATCCAGCAGCTCGTCGCGATCGCCCGCGCGCTCGAGGACGACACTCGCGTGCTTGTGCTCGACGAGCCGACCGCGAGCCTCGACGCCAACGAGACCGCGCTTCTCTTCAAGATCGTTCGCGACCTCAAGGCGCGCGGCATCGCCATCGTCTTCATTACCCATTTCATCGACCAGGTTTATGAAATCGCAGACCGGATCTCGGTTCTGCGCAACGGACTTCTCGTCGGCTCGGCGCCGACCGCCGAGCTTCCGGCCCTGAAGCTGATCTCGCTGATGCTCGGGCGCGAACTCGAACGCACCGAGGAGCGCGCGGCGAAGGCGGAGTCGACCACGAAAGGCGAGCCGATCCTGGTCGCTGAGGGGCTCGGACGGCGGCGCGTCATGGCGCCGTTCAACCTGTCCTTGCGTGCCGGCGAGGTCGTCGGGCTCTCCGGACTCCTAGGTTCCGGCCGCACCGAGGTCGCCAAGCTGGTCTTCGGCGCGATCAAGCCTGATTCCGGAACTCTGACTTTTAAGGGAACGCCGGTGACATCGGCCTCGCCGGGCCATTCGCTTCATCTCGGGATCGCCTTCTGTCCCGAGGACCGGAAGGTCGAGGGCGTCTTCGGCGAACTGACGGTGCGCGAGAACATCATTCTGGGCCTGCAAACCAAGCGCGGTTGGCTCAGGCGGCTCTCTCATGACCAGCAGGAGGCGCTGGCGCAGGAGATGATCAAAGCGCTGGCGATTGCGACGCCAGACGCCAACAAGCCGGTCGGCCAATTGTCGGGCGGCAACCAGCAGAAGGTGGTGCTCGCGCGCGCCCTCACCGCCGAGCCGCGCATCCTGATTCTCGACGAGCCGACGCGCGGCATCGACGTCGGCGCCCACGCCGAGATCGTCGCGCTGATTCGAAAGCTCTGCGCTCAAGGTCTCGCGCTGCTCGTCGCCTCGTCTGAGCTCGACGAGCTCGTCGCCGTCAGCGACCGGATCGCCGTGCTGCGCGACCGGCGCAAGGTCGGCGAGATCGACGAGCGCGATATCAACCGCCAGACCATCATCGACACGATCGCGGGCGCACGAACGTGAAGCATTCAGCCGACGTCCAGGCGGAAGCCCCGTCTTCTTCGCGGCTGCGCGAGGTCCTAAAGCACCGCGCCGTCTGGCCGATCGTCGCGCTCGTGTTGATCTTCATCATCGACGGAATCATTTCGCCGGGCTTCTTCCAGATCCGCATCGTCGAAGGCCGGTTGTTCGGCAACCTGATCGACATTCTCTATCGCGCGGTTCCCACCGCGCTCGTCGCGCTTGGCATGGCCGTGGTCATCGGCACCAAGGGCATCGATCTGTCGGTCGGCGCAATCATTGCCATCGTCGGCGCGGTCATCACCTGGCGCATTCATGCCGGCGATCCGCACTGGCTCGTTCTCTTGATCGCGCTCGGCGCTGGCCTGCTGTGCGGCCTGTGGAACGGCTTTCTCGTCGCCGTTCTTGACATTCAGCCGATCATCGCGACCCTGATCCTGATGACCTCCGGCCGGGGCATCGGGCTGATGATCAATCTGCTCTACGGCGGCACCAATCCGAGTTTCACCAGTCCGCTGCTGCAGGGCCTCAGCGTCGGTCACATCGGCCTGATCCCGACCCGGCTTATCCTGTTCGCTGCGATTTTCGCAGCGTTGTGGCTGCTGATCCGGCGCACGGCCTTTGGGCTCTTCCTCGAATCGGTCGGCGGCAACTCGGCCGCAGCCAAACTCGCGGGGATCAATGCGGGTCTGATCATCTACGCGGCCTATCTCATCTCAGGCTTTTGCGCGGGCTGGGCTGGCGTGGTGCTCGCGGCGGACACCCACACCTCGGACCCCGTCAGCATTGGCCTTTACATCGAACTCGACGCGATTCTCGCGGTGGTGATCGGCGGCGGCTCGCTGTCGGGCGGCCGCGTCTATCTCGGGATGACGCTTCTTGGCGCGCTGGTGATTCAGGCCCTGACCACCTCGATCCTGACCAGCGGCCTGCCGCCGGAATACAACCTGGTGGTGAAGGCAATCGTGGTCATCATCGTGCTGCTCCTCCAGTCGACCAACCTGCGTGTCGCGCTGTATAATGCTTTCGCGAGGACGAAACGATGAACGAGAAGTACCTGCCGCTTCTCGCCACGATCGCCGTCTTCGTCGCGCTTTTTCTCATCGGCGGCTTTCTCTACAAGAATTTTCTTTCGACGCTGGTTCTCGGCGATATTCTCGCCGACAACGCCTTCATCATCGCCGCGGCGATCGGCACGACCTTCGTGATTCTTTCCGGCGGCATCGACCTGTCGATTGGTTCGATGATCGGCTTCGTCGGCGTCGTGATCGCCAATCTCGACCTCGCCGGATGGCATCCGCTCGCCTCGGCCGCGATGATGCTGGCCTTCGGCCTCATGTTTGGCGCGCTACAGGGCCTGATCATCGATTTTTGCGAGATTCAGCCGTTTATCGTCACGCTGGCCGGCCTCTTCCTGCTGCGCGGCAGCTGCTTCATGATCAACCTCGATTCGGTGCCGATTCATCATCCGTTCGTCGCCTGGTTCTCGAGCCTCAGCATTCCGCTGCCCGGAGAGGGGGAACTGCACAGCTCGGCGATTGTCATGCTCATCGCGCTTGCCGCCGCGATCGCCGTCGCCCACTTCACCCGATTCGGCGCCAACGTCTACGCGATCGGCGGCGACAAGACGTCAGCGAGGCTGATGGGGGTGCCGATGCGGCGCACGACGGTCGGCATTTACGCGCTCGGCGGCTTCTACAGCGCGCTCGGCGGCGTCATCTATGCGTTCTATACCTCGTCGGGTTACCCGCTCGCCGGCACAGGCAACGAACTCACCGCGATCGCGTCGGTCGTCCTCGGGGGCACCATGTTGACCGGGGGCGTCGGTATGGTCGCGGGGACGCTGTTCGGCGGCATGATCCTCGGCTTGATCGCTACCCTCATCAACTTCAACGGCTCGTTGAACGGGGCGTGGATCATGATCAGCGGCGGGGTCCTGCTGTTTGTGTTCATCGTAATGCAAAGATCGCTGGTCGGTTCATTCCGGCTGCGAAGCTCGTCTTGAAGAAACGTCGGAAAGCATGGCGCGTACGCTGAAACCATCGCCAGGCGGTGTCTTGAGGCATCGTGCGAACTCCGGCCGGACCGTGACCGCCCGGGGAGCGCGACCTCGCGACAACCGCTTCGAACGCAACATCCACTCGCAGCTCGCAGCCATGCTCGGCCGGGAGATTGTCGGCGGGATCTATCCGCCCGGGTCGCTGCTGCCCAATGTCCTGGAGATGTGCGCGCGCTTTTCCGTCTCCCGCACCGCCCTTCGGGAAGCCTACAGCATGCTCCACGCGAAGGCGCTGATCGTCGCCCGACCGAAGATCGGCACGCGCGTGCGCCCGCAGTCCGAGTGGAATCTGCTCGATCCCGAGGTGCTCGGCTGGCGCCTCGAGGCGGGCCCGGCCGAACATCTCGTCGACGATCTGTTCGTTCTGCGGCAGATGGTCGAGCCACCGGCGGCGGCGCTCGCGGCTTCCGTGCGCTCGCGCGCCACGGTCGATCGCATCGCTGACGCCTATAAGCGCATGGAGCGCTTCAAGAACGGCGCGGGCGATCTGACCGGAGCCGATCTCGACTTTCACATGGGTATCCTCGAGGCGACGGAAAACCCGTTCCTCGCGGCGCTCGGCGGGCTCATTCACGCCGCCCTCGAATGCACCTTCAAGCTGAGCTGGCAGGGCGCCGCCCGCATCCAGGACGACCGCCTGCACCAGCACAGGGCCATATTCGAAGCAATTCGCGACAGCGCTCCCGAACTGGCGAAAGAGCGCATGGCCGAACTTCTGCGCGACTCTATCGAGGACGTCAGGGAGTTTTTGCGGCAGCGGGACCAGGCCGGCGAAGCCGCGACGGCGAGAAGCAAGGCCTCGCATTTGGCCTGAGCTGCCGCGCCGCGTCCAACCGGTCAGCGGCACGGCGCTTCGCTGGGCAGATCCGCGTCTTTGCGCTCCTCGAGCATGCGCCAGAGGCGATCGAGGCTCGGCCGCGCGGCAAGTCTGCCCTAACCCGAACTTCCGGGCGGGGTAAGGCGAGAAGGTGAGGTTTTGTGCCGGATTGCCGGAACTGGCGGTGATTTTGTAGGCATGTAAATATCTGCTTGCGTTCGGCTTGAGGCCGTGATTCAAGCTGTTCATGTACGTCACGCGCATCCCGAACCGTGATTCGCGCCCCGCCGTCCTGTTGCGCGAGAGCTATCGCGAGGGCGGCAAGGTCAAGTCGCGCACGCTGGCCAATATCTCCGATTGGCCGGAGGCGAAGATCGAGAGCCTGCGGCGGGTGCTGGCCGGCGAGGCCCTCGTGCCGCTCGGCGAAGAGCGCTTCGAGATCGCCCGCGCGCTGGGGCACGGCCATGTCGCCGTGGCGCTCGGGACGGTGCGCCGGCTCGGGCTCGACAAGATGCTGCCGAAAGGGCCGGACCGTCCGGCCAAGCTGATCCTGGCGATGATCGCGGCGCGGATCGTCGAGCCGGCCGCCAAGCTCGCCACCGCGCGCCAACTCAGCGAGGCGACCGCCGCCCACTCGCTCGGCGCGGTGCTGGACCTCGGCGCTGTCGACGAGGACGAACTCTACGCCGCCCTCGACCTGTTGGGCCGCAGCCAGGCCGACATCGAGAAAGTCTTCGCCAAACGCCACCTCGAGGACGGCGTGCTCGTGCTCTACGATGTCACTTCGAGCTATTTGGAGGGACGGCGCTGCGAACTGGCGCAATTCGGCTACAGCCGCGATCATCGTCCCGACCGACCGCAGATCGTCTTCGGGCTCCTGTGCACGCCGGACGGCTGCCCGGTCGCCGTCGAGGTGTTCGAAGGCAACCTCGGCGACCCGAGCACCCTCGCCAGTCAGGTCAAGAAGCTGCGCATGCGGTTTCGGCTGAAGCGCGTCGTGCTCGTCGGCGACCGCGGCATGATCACAAAGGCGCGCATCGACGCCGATGTCGCGCCCGCCGGCCTCGACTGGATCACCGCGCTCCGCGCGCCGGCGATCAAGGCGCTCGCGGCCGAAGGCGGCCCGCTGCAGCTCTCGCTGTTCGACGAGCGCGACATGGCGGAGATCGTCTCGGGCGACTATCCCGGAGAGCGTCTCGTCGTCTGCCGCAACCCCCAACTCGCCGCCGAGCGCGTGCGCAAACGCGTCGAACTCCTCGATGCGACCGAGATGGCGCTGATCAAGATCCGCGCCATGACCGAGAAGAAGCGCAATCCGCTGCGCGGCGCCGACAAGATCGCCCTCAAGGTCGGCGCCGTCATCGACCGTCGCCGCATGGCCAAGCATTTCGACCTCGCCATCACCGAGACCGGCCTCGCATGGTCGCGCAGAGCCGAGGCGATCGCCGCGGAGGCCGCGCTCGATGGTATCTACGTGATCCGGAGCTCTCTTCCCGCGGACGGCTTCGCAGCCGCCGACCTCGTCCTCGCCTACAAGGGCCTCAGCCACGCCGAACGCGGCTTTCGCGACATCAAATCCGGCGACCTCGACGTCCGTCCGATCCACCATCGCCGGGCCCACCGCGTTCGCGCCCACGTCTTCTTGTGCATGCTTGCCTACTACGTCGTCTGGCACATGAAGCGCGACCTCGCCCCGATGCTGTTCAAGGACGACGATCTCGAAGCCGCCGCCGCTGAGCGCGCCTCCCCCGTCGCCAAGGCCAAGGTCTCGCCCGCGGCGCGCCGCAAGGCCATCGACAGGCGCACCGAAGACGGGCAGCCCGTCCACAGCTTCCGCACCCTACTGCAGGACCTTGCCAATCTCACTCGAAACAGCGTCCGCTTCGGCGACGCCCATCCCACGACAATCCTGTCAAGGCCAACCCCAACCCAGACCCGAGCCTTCGAACTCCTCCGCCTCAAGATCGCCGCGTAGGCAGAACTCGATTCCCAGATCGAGTCACATCAATGGCTTGCGACCAGAAGCGCCGGAAGTTCGGCCTAACCGGCTGCCCCAACGCTCGCCGCCCGCAGGCGGTCGTACTCCGCCTTGTCGACGGCCGTGGCGCCCGGTTCGCCGAGATCGTTGAGATGGACCCGGAATGTTTCTCGGGCGCTCCAGGCGGCAATCGCCGAGACGACCGTGACGCCGAAAGCGAGAGACCCGACGACGAGCGGCACGTTCTGGGAGCCGGGCGGGGCGACGGATGCGAACAAAGCCGGCAGCAGGGCGGTCAGCATGGTGCCGATGTTCTGCGCGATCGCCATGCCGGAGACGCGCGCCCGGGTCGGGAACAGCTCGGGATAGAGGCTCGGAAACACAGCGTTGTAGCCCTGATAGAAGATGCCCCACATCAAGATCGACAGAACGAACGCCAGCGGCACGTTCTTGATGCTGATGGCATAGAGGTAGCCGAAAGACAGCAGCCCCGCCGCCAGCGAGCCGACGATCATTGGCGGGCGCCGGCCGATCCTGTCGGAGAGGTTTCCGACGTACGGAATGACCAGAACCGCGACGACGTTGCCGACGACCGGTATCCAGAGATAGACGCTCTTGTCGAAGCCGACGCCGTAGCCTGGCTGCACCGCGTAGGCGGCGCCGAAGATCGTCGCCACCACCGGGATGACGTTCATCAGCGACATGCAGACGACACGCAGCATGTCCGGCCAGTGGCGCGTCAGCGCCTCGAGGACGGGAGTCCGCGGAACCTCGCGATGCGCCTGTTCTTCGGCGAAGGCCGGCGTCTCCTCGACCTCGCGGCGGATGACATAGCCAGCGACGAGGACGAGCACGCTGAGGAGGAAGGGCACGCGCCATCCCCAGCTGATGAAGGCCTCGTTCGACAGCGCGTAGCTCAGCGGCAGATAGACCGCGGCCGCAAGGATCTGGCCGGCCTGAACGCCCTGCAGCGTGAAGCTGGCGAAATAGCCGCGCCGGCCGAAGGGAGCGTGCTCTAGGATCATGGAGCTTGCGCCGGAAATTTCGCCCGCAACCGCAAATCCCTGGATAAGGCGCAGCGCCACCAGCAAGACCGGCGCCCAGACGCCGACCTGCTGATAGGTCGGCAGGAGGCCGACCGCGGTCGTCGAGAGGCCCATGAGGACGAGGCATACAAGCAGCACGTTTCGCCGCCCGTGGGTGTCGCCGAAATGACCGAGGACGAAGGCGCCGATCGGCCGCGCCACATAGCCGACGCCGTAGGTCGCGAGCGAGGCGACGATGGCGACCTTCGGATTGCTGGACGGGAAAAAGATCTGCGGAAAGACCAGCGAGGCGGCGGTCGCGTAAATGAAGAAGTCATAGTATTCGAGCGCCGATCCGATCCAGCCGCTCGCCGCCGCGACTCGGCTCTGGTGGCGCCCCAACGGCTCGTGAAGCGTCGCCTGCGTCATTGGTTCTCCTCCCTTTGCGTGGTTTGACGCCTATTTAGTAGTCGACCTGCGCGACCGCTCTCAGTTCGGCGGGCGTCGCCGGCGGAAAGCCGAAAAACTCGAGATAGGCTGGAATCTGCTCGAACAGCATGTCGACGCCGACCTGCGTCTGGCAGCCCCTTTCGCGCGCCGCGGCGAGAAAGGCGGTCGTCTCCTGTTTCATCACGACCTCCGCGACAAAGGTTCCCGGCGCGAGGCGCGTCACGTCGAGCGGCATCGGGTCGCCAGGCTTCATGCCGAGCGGCGTCGCGTTGACGACGACGTCGAATCCCGAGGGGTCATTCGATCCGGTCGAGACCTTGAGAAGGGGATAGGCTTCCCGCAGCCGGTCGGCGAGGGAATCCATCGCCGCCCCATCAACATCATAGAGCGCGATCTCGGCGGGGCCCTGGGCGGCGGACGAGGCGGCGATGGCCGAGCCCACGCCGCCCGCGCCGACGATGAGCAGCCGCTTGCCGAAGAGCGAACCGCCGTTGCTCGCGACGCCGCGCACGAAGCCCTCGCCGTCGAACATGTCGCCGATCAGCCGGCCATCCGCGCTGCGAAGCACCGCGTTGCACGAGCCGGCGATTTGCACAGCCGTCGAGACCTCGTCGATCATCTCGACCACCGCGATCTTGTGCGGCATGGTAATGAGCGCGCCAATGACATTGGTGAAGCGACAGATCTGCGGAAAGGCGTGCGCGAAGTCCTCACGCCTGACCCCGAACGGGACGACCGCGGCGTTGATCCCGCGCCTCTCGAACCACGGATTGTAGATCATCGGCGATTTGAACGTCGTCGTCGGATAGCCGATGTGGGCAATGATCCTGGTGTCGCCGTTTATCATGGCCGTCCATCCAGCTGGGCTGACGCGCGCGCCGCCGCGCCGGGCCGTCAGTCAAAAGCGATCTCCGCGCGATCCTGGGCGTCGCTGAGGCTCGCCTGCGCCGCAAGCCGCACAGGCGTGTTGGTCGCGCCGAAGAGATCGTAGTTCCGCCGTTCGACGATCTCGAAGAAGAAACGCTCCTCGAAGGTGCGCGTGTAAATATGGAGGAATTCGCCATCCCTGATCCGGTCGTACAGGACGCCATGGGCGCGCATGCGAGCGAGCCTGTCGGGGGCGATTTCAAACCGTGTGGCGAGATCGTCGTAGTAGTTGTCCGGGATCGGCAGGAAGGCGACGCCGCGGGCGCGCGCGGCCTCGACGGCAGCGAAGATGTCGTCGGTCGAGAGCGCGATCTGCTGGAAGCCCGCGCCGCCGAAGGCGTCCAGGAACCTCGAGACGCCGGTCGCGCCGCCTTCACCGATGTTGAGCGCGATGCGAATTTCGTTGTTGGCGCTGCGGAGCGAGCGGCTGAAGAAGGCGCCGTGCGGATCGGCGATCTCGACCTGCGGATCGGGCAGGAGTCCGAGCACCGTCCGGTAGAACAGCGACCAGCTCAGGAATTCGCCACGGCGGACGACATTCGAGAGATGGTCGACCTTGCGCAGAAGGATCTCAACAGGCTCGCGGTCGACCAGGAGAAAATCGTCGCGCCACTCGAGGTCGCCCGGGCCGATGAAATAGATCAAGCTGCCCTCGACGCCGGCGACTGCGGGCACGCTCGCCTCGCCCTGTCCGATCCTGCCGATGTAGCTCTTGCATTCAAGCGCGCTGGCCCGCTCGAGCGCCTTGCCGATGTCATCCACCCGCAGCGCCAGGGCGCAGACCGAAGGTCCGTGCAGCAGCGAGAAAGAATGCGCGAAACCCTCGCGCTCGCGGTTGATAACGAGGTTGATCGCGCCCTGCGAATAAAGTTCGACGTCCTTCGAACGGTGATGGCCGGCGCGATGAAAGCCGAGCCCTTCGATCAATGCGACGAGCGCATTGGCGTCGCCGTCACTGGCGGCGAATTCGATGAATTCCACGCGCTCGACCGCGGGCGCCGGCGGCAGCTCCGGAAGATCGGCGAGCGGCGCCTCGCCGCGCGCGGCTCGCTTTTCGGAGAGAGCTTCGCCCGCCGCGCGCAGCGAACGCATGCCGTCGACGGCGATCGCCGCGGCTGCGGCGCCGCGAAACTGATCGTTGAAGATTTCGAGCGAGAGCGGACCGCGATAGCCCGCGCGCGTCGCAGCGTCGAGAAAATCTACGATCGGATAGTCGCCCTGGCCCGGATAGCAGCGATAGTGGCGGCTGAGCGACAGGGGGTCCATCACCAGCGCCGGCGCGTCCGCGACCTGGACCAGCGCAATCCGCTCGGCCGGCAGGGCGGCGATCGGCTCGATCGGATTGCGCCGCGCGCAAATGTGAAAGCTGTCGAGAACGATCCCGAGGTTGTCACGATCGGCGGTGCGGACGATCTCCCACGCCGCCGTCCAGTCCTTCACATGGCGGCCCCAGGCGAGCGCCTCGTACCCCAGCCGCATGCCGCGCCGCCGGGCAAGATCGGCGAGCTCGGCGAGATCCCCCGCGGCGCGGGAGGGGTCGTCGATGGCCTCGGGAGAGACGTTGGAGCACAGGCAGAGCAGCCTCGCGCCGAGTTCGTCCATGAGTTCGAGCTTGCGCGCCGCGCGCTCGAAATTGCGGGAGCGGAGGGGATCGGGCATTGCCTCGAAGTCACGCAGGGGCTGCAGCGCGACGATCTCGAGGCCGAGATCGTCGGCCATCCGTCGCGCGTCGCGCGGTTTGCCGCTGAAAAAGGTCAAATCGTTCTCGAAGAGCTCGACGGCGCGAAAGCCTGCCTTGGCCGCCGCGGCCAGCTTGCCCTCCAGCGCTCCGCCCATGCAGACGGACGCGATCGACCATCTGAGCATCGAATAAATCTCCTATATTTTCGCTCGTATATGCGATTGATCAGAGTCTCTGCAATATGAAATAATCCTCCAACTGCAGAAAGCGGAATCGGACGCGAGAACCATGGACGATCGCACGGCGAAGCCGGCCGCTACGCCGACTCTGACCGAGGCGCTGCACGAGAGACTGCGCCAGGATATTATTCTGGGCGTGCTGCCCCCTTCGGCCAAGCTCAAGCTCGAGAAGCTGAGCAAGGATTACGACGTGAGCGTCAACACCCTGCGCGAAACCTTGGCGCGTCTTGCCGCGGACGGCCTCGTGGTCGCCGAAGGGCAGAAGGGATTTGCCGTCCTGCCGGTATCCGACGATGACCTGCGCGACATCACCGAGATGCGGCAATTGCTCGAGTGTCACGCTCTGAAACAGTCGATCGCCTCCGCCGATCTCGACTGGGAAGCGCGTGTTGTCGGCGCCTATCACAAGCTGTCGAAGGTCGAGGCGCTGGTCGAGGCCGAGCCGGACCGCTACGGCGAACCGTGGGAGCGCGCCAACCAGGAGTTCCACGAGGCGCTTGTTTCCAACTGCGGCTCGCGCTGGCTGCGCCTCTATTTGCATACGATGTACGATCACAGCCGGCGCTACCGCATGCTGTCATTGAAGACCAGGCCCTTTCCGCGCTCGCAATCCGCCGACGAGCACCGGCGAATACTCGACGCCGCGATCAAGCCCGACGCTGAACGCGCCTGCCGCCTCCTCGCCGAGCACATCCTGAAGGCGGCGCGGCTCGGCGCCCAGGGCCTGGAGCCCGAGGCGGAGCGCGACCAACTGACCCCGGTTGTGGGAAGGCAGGCGCGAGGCTAAGTCCGTCAGATTCGCACCCGGCGCGTCGGCGTGGCCCAACCTTTACGATGCCGATCCGGGAGCCCGACCGTGAGCTCGAGATCGTCGTAACGCATGAAGCTGAAGAAGGCGACCGAACCGATCCATGCCGCGCCGCTTGACGCTTGGCCTGCCTCCGCCCCACCATCTGCGCCATGAAAGCGAGCCCGCGGAAATTCGAGCTGACGGCTGACCTGCTTCTCAGGGCCTATTCCATCGGCGTCTTTCCGATGGCCGAGAGCCGCGAGGCCAAGGAACTCTTCTGGGTCGAGCCGCACGAGCGGGGCGTCTTTCCGCTCGATGGGCTCATCGTTTCGAAGAGCCTGGCCAAGACGGTGCGTTCCGACCGGTTTCGCGTGGTCGCCGATCGGGATTTCCCGGCCGTGATCCGCGCCTGCGCCGGACGGGAAAAGACCTGGATCAACGACGAGATCGTGCGTCTCTATGGCGAACTCTTCGACGCCGGACACGCCCATTCGATCGAGGTCTACGAGGGCAAGGCGCTCGTCGGCGGACTCTATGGGGTAAGCCTGCGCTCGGCCTTCTTCGGCGAGAGCATGTTCCACCGCGCCCGCGACGCCTCCAAGGTCGCGCTCGTCCATCTTTTCGCCCGCCTGCGCGCCGGCGGTTTTCGCCTGCTCGACACGCAGTTCCTCACTGAGCATCTCGTCAGCCTGGGGGCGATCGGGATGCCGCGCGAAGCCTTCCGCCTTCGCCTCGCGGCGGCGATGGAGAGCAGAGCGAATTTCGCCGCCTGGCCGGCGGGCCGGGCGATGTCGGGGGCCGAGACGCTGCGGCGCGCCCAGGATTTCGGCACGGAAGTTGCAAAGCCAAGCTGAACGGGCGGTTCCGTTGCTTCGCGATCGGGTCTGACGCAGGATGTCGCATGGCGGGAGTGGAAGCCTTTGACGAGATGGGGCTCGCGGCCGACCGCACCCGCGCGCTCTACCGTGAAGTCGCGCTGTGGCTCAAGGCGACGCCGCCCGATCTGCTTTCGGCGCGCCGCGCCCAGGCGGAATACATGTTCCGCCGCATCGGCATCACCTTCGGCGTCTATGGCGACAAGGATGCCGCTGAGCGGCTGATCCCCTTCGACATCGTCCCGCGGCTCATATCGCGCGCCGAGTGGCGGAGGCTGGAAGCAGGCCTCACCCAGCGCGTCAAGGCGCTGAACCTCTTCCTCAGCGATGTGTACGGGCCGTGCGCCATCCTCAAGGAGGACGTCGTCCCGCCCGAACTCATCCTGCGCAATCCCTATTACCGGCCCGAGATGATCGGCCGCCGCGCGCCGCACGACATCTGGGTGCACATCGCCGGCATCGACATCGTGCGGGTGGACGACCAGTCGTTCTACGTGCTCGAGGACAATGCGCGAACGCCGTCCGGCGTCTCCTACATGCTGGAAAACCGCGAAGTGACGATGCGGCTCCTGCCGGATCTCTTCGCCCGGCATCACGTCGCGCCGGTCGACGATTATCCGGACGAGCTGCTCGCCTGCCTGCGCTCGGTCGCCCCCCGCGAGGACCGCGGCGCGGCGACGATCGTGCTCCTGACGCCAGGGCTCTACAACTCCGCCTATTACGAACACTCGTTCCTCGCCGACAAGCTCGGCGTCGAACTGGTCGAGGGCCGTGATCTCTTCGTCGAGGACGATCAGGTTTTCATGCGAACGACCCTGGGTCCCCGCCGCGTCGACGTTATCTACCGCCGGGTGGACGATGATTTCCTCGACCCGCTGGTTTTCAATCCGACGTCGGTTCTGGGGGTGCCCGGGCTGGTGGGCGCCTATTTGGCGGGCAATGTGACGCTGGCGAATGCAATCGGCACCGGGGTCGCGGACGACAAGGCCATCTACAGCTACGTCCCCGATCTGATCCGCTTCTATCTCAGCGAAGAGCCGCTGTTGAAGAATGTGCCGACCTACCGGTGCCGTGAGCCCAAATGGCTCAATTACGTGCTCGAGCGGCTCGATCAGCTTGTGGTCAAGGAAGTCAACGGCTCCGGCGGCTACGGCATGCTGGTCGGGCCGCACGCCACGGCGGCGCAGCGCGAGCAGTTCGCCGCCAAGATCCGGTCCGATCCGAACAACTACATCGCCCAGCCGACCCTGGCGCTGTCGACCTGTCCTGCTTCGTTCGAGAGCGGCGTCGCGCCCCGGCATGTCGACTTGCGGCCGTTCGTGCTCTCCGGCGCCGACGGCGTGCGCATCGTCCCCGGCGGCCTCACCCGCGTCGCCTTGAAGGAAGGCTCGCTGGTGGTCAACTCGAGCCAGGGCGGCGGGACCAAGGACACCTGGATCGTCGACGACCCGGACGGCGAAGCCTGAATCATGCTTGCGCGCACCGCCGACAACCTCTTCTGGCTCGCGCGTTCGATGGAGCGGGCGGATTTCATCGCCCGCACGATCGAGGCGACGCTGAGGCTCGAATATCTGCCGAAGTCCGAAGGCGACCGGACGGTGGAATGGGAGGGGGCCCTCAACGCCGCCGGCGCCTACGACAGCTTCATCGAAGCCCACGGCGAACTCGACGAGGAGGGCGCGGTCGAGCACCTCACCTTCGATCGGACCAATCCGTCGTCGATCTGCAACTGCCTCGAGAACGCGCGCTCCGCGGGCCGGGCGGTGCGCACCGCCCTGACCGCCGAGACGTGGACGGCGATCAACGACGCGTGGCTCGAACTCAAGCGCTTCGAGACCAGCCACCGCCAAGCGCGCACGCTCGACCGCCTGGCGCTGATGCGCTTCCTCGACTACGTGAAGAAGGCCTCGCTCGACTTCGACGGCTCGTGCTATCGCACCATGCTGCGCAACGACGCCTACTGGTTCAACCGGCTCGGCATTTTCATCGAGCGGGCGGACAACACGGCGCGGCTCCTCGACGTCAAATACCACCTGCTGCTTCCCTCGACCGAGCCGGTCGGCGGCTCGCTCGACTATTTCCAGTGGGTGGCGATCCTGCGCGCCGTCTCGGCGGCGACCGCCTACCATTGGGTCTACCGCGACCGGGTGAAGCCCTGGCTGATCGCCGATCTGTTGATCCTCAAGCGGGCGATGCCGCGCTCGCTCATCTCCTGCTACGAGAGCATCGACCGCGCGCTCGATTCGCTGGCGCGCGACGACGGGCGCAGCGGCGCGGCGCAACGCCAGGCGCGGGCCACGCACGCCAACCTCGAGCGCTCCAGCATGACGCAGATCTTCCAGGGCGGGCTGCACGAGTTCATCACCGCCTTCATCGAGGAGAACGCGCGCCTGTCGAACGCGATCTCCGAGCAGTATCTCTTCACCTGAAGATGCGGGCGGGCCCAAAGACATGCGGATCCGGATTTCGCACGAGATAACGCACCGCTTCGCGCCGCCGGCGCGCATGCTGATCCAGAATCTGCGGCTCACCCCGCACGGCTTCGACAGCCAGTACGTTTTCGGCTGGCGCATCGCCGTCGATGTCGACAGCGCGCTGCGTGCGAGCGAGGACGCGCACGGCAACGTCGTCTCTTCGTTCTCGCATCATGGCGTGCCGGTCGAGCGGCTGACCGTCACCGCCGGCGGCAACGTCGAGACGACCGACACGGCGGGGGTCGTCAGGGGAACGGTCGAGCGGCTGCCGGCGGAAATGTACTTGCGCGAGAGCCCGCTCGCCTACGCCAACGGAGCGCTGCGCGACTTCGCCGCCGAGGCTGCCGCCGGCGCCGCCGATCCGCTCGACGCCCTGCATCGGCTGATGAGCGAGGTCAACCGGATCATGGCCTTCGACCCGGTCAAGGCCGACGACCCGGAGACGGCGGTCGAGGCCTTTGCGCTCAGGCGCGGCCGGGCGCGCGACTTCGCCCATATCTTCATCGCCTGCGCCCGCTTCCTCAACCTGCCGGCGCGCTTTGTCGCCGGATACCGGGCGGTCGACGAGGACGGCGCCAAGCCCGGCGCGCACGCCTGGGCCGAGGCTTACGCGCCGCGTCTCGGCTGGATCGCCTTCGATCCGACGATCCCGCTGTGCGCCGACGAGCGTTTCGTGCGCGTCGCCGTCGGCTTCGACGCCCGCGACGGCGCCTTCGTCCGCAGCGCCCAGGGCAGCGGCGAGGACGTCGTCGAGACGGCGATCCGGGTCGAGCAGGCGGGGATGCAGACCCAGGCGTAAGGGGCTGCAGGAGCAGCCCTATCCAGCCGCGGATTGAGGGTCTTCAATGGCTTGCGGGCGGCATGTCCAGCCCGACGGTTCGGGTCGAGGCGACGGCTCGGGCGTTTGCGGCTGGCTTTGAAATTAAGCGCCGCAGCGCGTCCCTTTCATTTCTCACAGGGATGCTGCCAAAAACTTCAATTTGCTTGCAAAAGCCTGCCAACGGCCTTCCATTTCCTGCAAAAAATTGCAATTCCTTTCCCGGATTCGGGACTTATCAAAGCCTTACGGGGAAAATGGCGTAACCGGGGCAAATTGCCGGGCGGGCTTGGGCTGGTTCAAGCAGGGGCTGGACTGACGAGGGTTGCGAGGTCTGGAATTTTTGGGCCTGGAAGTCCCAGTCGGTCGCCGATGAAGGCGTAGAACGACACTTTCAATTTCATGCAGGTTTTGGCCAGCCCGAGCATGACGTCGCGGGCGTCGCGGCCTTTGTCGGAGACGGTTCCGCCAGAGATTTTTCTCTTGGTGACGAAGGCGCGGATGTCGTTTTCCGAGGCATTGGTGTTGAGCGGGATTTCTGGCCGCTCGAGCACGCGCAGCAACTCGTCCTTGTGGCGATGAAGGCGTTTGAGCAGGCTGTCGAGCGTGGCGTAGCCGGTTCGCGCGCGCTTGAAGATGCGGTCGAAGCGGGAGCGCAAGAACTCGGCCTGTTCGGGGTCCGGCGCGAGCTTGTAGTCTTTCAAGCAACGATAGAACCACCAGATCATCCGCTTGGCGACCTCGACGGCGTTGCGCTGCTTGTCGTTGGCGGGAATGAGCTTGTGAACAAGCCGCTCGGCGTGAACCCAGCACAGCGCGTGCACGCCGACGCGGAACTGGCCGGCGTCGTCGGAGACGATCACCGTGCCCTGCAGCAAGCCCTGATGATGGACTGCGCCCCACAGCGCCGCCTCGCTGGCGATCAAGACGGGATCCGGCAGGACCTTGATCGCGCCCAAAGCCAGCGCCTGCAAATGGCGCTCCCACTCGCCCGAGGAGGCGAAGATGCGCGCCTCATGCGCGATGAACTTGTCGATCACGATCTGCGACAGATCGCGCCCTTTCATATAGTCGAGCGCGGCCTGGTTGATCACCCAGAGCGACGTTCCGCCGCAAAGCCGCGACAGAAACGCCAGACGCGATTTGGAGGGCCCCGTGCGAAACGCGGTGAAGTTGGAAGAGCCGATCTGCGTGGTGTAGCCGCTCTTGCCGGCGTGGCGCGCCCCCGTATCGTCGACCGTGACATAGGCGCCGCTCAGGCCGGCTTTCAGCACCGCCGCATCCTCGGCGCGAAACGTCTCCAGCTTGACTGTCAGCAGGCGAACCACCTGCCGCTTCGAAATCACCACGCCCATCCCATTGAGCAGCGCAACGATCCGCTCGCAGGTCATTTGTCCGGCAAAGTGCAGCGTCAAGACCAGGCGATTCAGGTTGGGGCCATAACCCCCGACAATGCCGGAACCGAGATGGGCGACGACCGTCTCGCCGTCCGGCGTTTCCCACCGCTCACGCCGGTAGCGCGTCACTGTCGGCGTCAGGCTCAAGTCCTGAACCACCATGTCTTCGTAGCCCTTGCGGCGCGAGCCCGCCGGCGCATTTGCCCTCACCACCACCGTCGCGCCAATCGTCAGCTTGTCGAGTTGGCTGCCGCGCCGCTGCGTCGAGCGCCCGCCTTTCTCGCCGCCCCCGGCCTGCGGCCCTTTCGCGTCCGTCGCCCTGTCCATGCCCGACGGCTTGACCGGCGGACGCGGCGGCAAATGCTTCAGCCGCGCAAGCTCGTCCTTGACCGCCTGATGCTCGACTTTCAGCTTGGCCAACGCGCCGACCAGCTTCTCGTTCTCCGCCCCAAGCCGCTTCACCTCATGGATTAGATCGCGCACCACGCCGAGCAGGTCCTCATGCGAAAGCCGATCAAGCGAATCAGGGATGCGCGCCGCCATCCCAAGCTTGAATCACACTTTGTCGCCGCTGACTCCCCCCTCCGCCCGAGAATTTGCCCCGGTTACGAAAATGGCGGGGAAAATCGGCGAGGCCGCTCGCCGCGGTTCGCGGAGCCGACGATCCCATCTTGGGTTCGGCTTTTCTTCGCCTCCAAGCCCTCGCGCCTCAATCGAGCCATCGCGCCGATTGGCCGGCGCAGATTCAATGGACCGGACAAGCGGCGCTCTCCGTTGCGGCAAAGAACAAACATAGAACAAAAAGCAGGGCCTGGCAAGAAAATGTTGATCGGCCTCGGCACTCCCGGCGATCATGCTAACGTGGTCCCCATGCTGGGACGCGAAGGACTGACCGAAGCATGCTCGAAAAGTTTCTCCGCTATCCGCTCACCTTCGGGCCGACGCCGATCGAGAAGCTGTCGCGCTTAAGCGCGCATCTCGGCGGCGAGGTCGAACTCTTTGCCAAGCGGGAGGACTGCAATTCCGGTTTAGCGTTCGGCGGCAACAAGCTCAGGAAGCTCGAATATATCATTCCCGACGCCATTGCCTCGAACGCCGACACGCTGGTCTCGATCGGCGGCGTGCAGTCGAACCATACGCGTCAGGTCGCGGCGGTCGCCGCCAAGATCGGCATGAAATGCCGCTTGGTGCAGGAGGCCTGGGTTCCGCACGAGGACGCGGTCTACGATCGGGTCGGCAACATCCAGCTCAGCCGCATCCTCGGCGCGGACGTGCGCCTGGTCGAGGACGGCTTCGACATCGGCATCCGCCGGAGCTGGGAGGAGGCGATCAGGGACGTCGAGGCGAAGGGCGGGCGGCCGTACGCCATTCCGGCCGGCGCCTCGGTGCACAAATACGGCGGCCTCGGCTATGTCGGGTTCGCCGAGGAGGTGCGGGCGCAGGAACGCGCGCTGGGCTTCGCGTTCGACTTTATCGTCGTTTGCACGGTCACCGGCTCGACCCATGCCGGCATGGCGGTCGGCTTCGCCAAGGACGGCCGGCAGCGCAGAGTCGTCGGCATCGACGCGTCGTTCACGCCCGCTCAAACCAAGGCCCAGGTGCTCGACATCGCGCAGAAGACCGCCGCTCTGGTCGAACTCGGCCAGGAGATCGTCGAAGACGACATCGTGCTTATCGAAGATTACGCCCATCCGGCCTATGGCGTGCCGTCGGAGGAGACGAAAGAGGCGATCCGCCTCTCGGCCCGGCTCGAGGGCATGATCACCGACCCGGTGTACGAGGGCAAATCGATGCAGGGGATGATCGACCTCGTCCGCAAAGGGTTCTTCCCCAAGGGATCGAAGGTGCTTTTCGCCCATCTCGGCGGCGCGCCGGCGCTCAACGGCTACGCCTACGCGTTCCGCAACGGGTGAGGCGCCGGCGTTGACCCTTCCCCCCTGGGGGCCCGTGGGGAGAAGGGGCCGTCGAGCGCCACCACGATGGAAGTTAACGCGGCGTGGTGTGGAACGATCAGATAGCGCGCGGGTTGCCGGGCGGGGACGGGGGCCTTCGCCTCACGGAGCTCGCAATGTTTCTTCATCGTCCCATCCAGCAGACCGAGGTCAATGTCCAAAACCCCGATCCGGTATTTGCCGAAAAGCTGCTCGAGCAGTTCGGCGGAGCGACCGGCGAACTGACCGCAGCGCTGACCTATTGGACGCAGTCCTTTCATACCGAGGATGCCGGCATCCGCGACATGCTGCAGGATATCGGCACCGAGGAGTTCACTCATCTCGAAATGATCGCGATGCTGATCGAGCAGCACACGAAGAAGGCCTCGCAGGACGCTCAGGACCGCGCCTATCGCAGCACACTCTTCTCCGTGCGCGGCCCCGGACCGCACCTTGTTGACTCCAAGGGGAGTTTCTGGGACGCGCGCTACGTCAACGAAGGCGGTCACGTGACGCGCGATCTGCGCGCCGACGTCGCCGCCGAGGCCGGCGCGCTCGCCACCTATGAGGCGCTCCTGAAGCTGACCGACGACGAAGGATCGAAGAAGGCGCTGCACTTCCTCGCCACGCGCGAGGTGGCGCACACGAAGATGTTCATGGACGCCCTAAACTCGATCAACAAGCTGACGGAGCCGCTGTTCGGCGACCTGCAGCCGGATGAGAGCGTCAACGTCTATTTCAACATGTCGTCCGGCCCCGGCGCCGACATGCGCGGCCCGTGGAACCGGGAGCCCGCGTTCCGCTACGTCGCGAACCCGCTCGACGAGATGGACACGTCGGGCGCCCGGCGCTCCGACAGGGGCTCCGGCAACGGCCGGGGGGCCAACACGACGCGATGAAAGAGCGGGCGCCAAAGCTCGCGATCGGACGCTCTGCGGCGCTTAGCCGCGGGCGCCCGGGGCCGGGAGGTCGATGACGCCAAGCCCGCGCGGGATCCGGAAAATCCCTCGTGGTCGGAATCAAGCCTCGTGATCCGGGCAAGGCTCGTCGCCGTCGCCGGTCTTGAGCTTTTGCGACAGCGCTTCGGATCGGCGGATCTGCGCGTTCGGCCGGGCTTCCAACTTGAATCGTTTCTAATTTGAATCCTTTCTAATGTGGACCTTGAGCGATTGTCCCTACGACGCGGGCTTGGTATCGGAAAATCAAGTGTAAACCTCGACCCGCCGGCGGCCGCGGGCTGACGAGGATTCGCTTGAGAGGATGTTCAATGTTTCGACCCGCGTCGCCGCCCCTTTGTCGCCGTAGACTTGCCCTCGTCGCCGCGCTGACGTTTCTCGTCGTCCTGGCCGGCGCCTCGGCGCCTCCGCATGCAGAGGACGCCCCGTCGTTGACGCTTTACAGCGGCCAGCATGAGCAATCGGTCAATCTCCTGATTGCCGGCTTCAAGAAACGCACGGGGATCGACGTCAAGGTCAAGTCTGGCGAGGGACCGGAAATCGCCAATCAGATTGCCGAGGAAGGCGCGTCGTCGCCGGCGGACGTCTACTTCACCGAGAATTCGCCGGAGCTGCAACTCCTCTCTGAAAAAGGCCTGCTCGCGCCGGTCGACCCGAAAACGCTGGCCCAAATCCCCTCGCAGTATAACTCGCCGAAAGGCGACTGGGTCGGGGTGCTGGCGCGCGAAAACGTGCTCGCCTACAACACTGGCATGGTAAAGCCAGGCCAGTTGCCCAAGTCGATCATGGATCTGGCCGGGCCGGCCTACAAGGGCAAGATCGGCATCGCGCCAAGCGACGCGGACTTCCTGCCGCTCGTCAGCGCGGTCGCCGCGCTCAAGGGAAAAGCAGCGGCGCTCGCCTGGCTCAAGGGCCTCGAGGAGAACGCCCAGACGTTTGACGACGACGAAGGCGTCGTGGCGGCGGTGGACCGCGGCGGCGTCGCCATGGGGATCATCAACAGTTACTATTGGGCGCGCCTGCAGGAGGAGGTCGGCAAGGGCAAGATGCACAGCGCCCTTTACCACTTCCCCGCCGGCGACGTCGGCGCCGTCGTCAACGTGTCGGGCGCGGCGGTCCTGAAGTCGTCGACGCACGGCGAGGCGGCGCAGAAGTTTCTCGCCTATCTCGTCAGCGAGCCGGCGCAGACGCTGCTCGCTCAGGGCGACGTCAACTTCGAATATCCTCTGCGCCCCGGCGTCGCCGCCAACCCGGTTCTGAAGCCGTTCAATGAGCTCAGGCCGCCGAAGATCAGCATCTCGGCTTTGGGCGACGACAGCGGCGCCGCCGACTTGCTGCGCGAGGCCGGGCTGCTGTGAGCGGCGCGCGCGCCATCGAAGCGCGGCCGCCGCTGGGGCTCATCGCGCCGGCCGCGGTCGCTGCGCTGCTGGTGGTGGCGCCGCTCTGCATTACACTTATGCAGGCCGCGCATGTCGGGATCGCGCATGCCGCCGCGGTGCTTTTCCGGCCTTTGGTCGGCCGGTTGCTCTTCAATACGCTCACGCTCGTCGGCGCTTCGACTGTCTGCGCCGGCGCGCTCGGGACGGCCGTCGCCTACGTGCTCGAGCGGACGGCAGTCCCCGGAAAGCGGATATGGTCGGCGTTGGTCGTGGCGCCCCTCGCCGTGCCGGCGTTCATCGCCAGTTACGCTTGGGTGTCGCTCAGCCCGAACCTGCAGGATTTTGCCGGCGCGCTCCTGGTGGTGACGGCGTCCTACTACCCGCTGGTCTACCTGCCGGTCGCCGCGACGCTGCGCAACATGGACCCGGCTTTTGAAGAGACCGCGCGCTCGCTCGGTTGCGGGCCGTGGGGGTGCTTCGCGCGTGCGGTTCTGCCTCATCTGCGCCCCGCATTGCTCGGCGGCATGCTGCTCGTCGCGCTGAATGTGCTGGTCGAGTTCGGGGCCTTCTCGCTGTTGCGCTTCCGCACTTTCACCACGGAAATCTATGCGGAATACAGAACCGGCTTCAATGGGCCGGAGGCCTCGCTTCTCGCCGTCGTTCTGCTAGCCTTCTGCTTCGCCTTCCTGGCGCTCGAGATTCGCCTGCGCGGCGGCGCGCGCTATGCACGGATCGGCGCCGGCGCGCGCCGCCGGGCTGCGCCGCACCGGCTTGGCCTTGCGCTCGTTCCCGTTCTTGTCGGCCTCGCGGCGCTGGTGATCGCAACGCTGGGGGTGCCGCTCGGGATGATCGTCTTCTGGCTTATGCAGCACGCCGCCGCCGCGACGTCGCCGATCGCAGTGTCGGCCGATCTGCTCGCCAGGTCCGCTGCGGCGTCGCTCGGATTCGGAGCCTCGGCGGCCGCGCTGACGCTGGCGCTGGCGCTACCGCTCGGCTATCTCGCCACGCGTTATCAGGGTTGGCGGGTCACACTCCTCGAGCGAGCCGCCTATCTGGCGCAGGGAATGCCGGCGATCGTCGTGGCTCTCGCCCTGGTTTCACTGACCGTGCATGCGCTGCGGCCGCTCTACCAAAGCGCGACCCTGCTCGTCTTCGCCTACGCCATCCTTTTCCTGCCGCTGGCCCTGGTCAGCGTGCGCGCGGTGCTGATGCAGACCGAGCCCGGCCTCGAGGAGGCGGGGCGTTCGCTGGGGCTCGGCTGGATGAGCGTCGCAGTTCGGGTGACGCTGCCGCTGGCGGGCCCCGGCCTCGGGGCGGCCGCAGCTCTGGTGTTCGTCTCGGTCGTCACCGAACTCACCGCCACGCTGCTCCTGGCGCCGATCGGCACGCAGACCCTGGCGACGGAGGTCTGGGCCGACACCTCGACGCTCGCCTTCGCCGCGGCGGCGCCCTATGCGGCGCTGATGGTCGCGATTTCGCTCGCGTCGACTTGGCTGCTCGCCCAGCGCTTCGGAGCCTCTGCAGTGTTCGGCGCCGCCAAGCCTAGCTTTCCGCCAAGCCCAAGCTTTCCGCAATGACCGAGCTCGCGATCGACGGGTTGAGGAAGGCGCTCGGCGCACAAGCCGTGCTGCGCGGCCTCGACCTGACGGTCGAGTCGGGCGGACTGGTGGCGATCCTCGGCGCTTCGGGCAGCGGCAAGACGACGCTGTTGCGATGCATCTGCGGGTTCGAGAGGGTGGACGAGGGCGCCATCCGCATCGGCGGCGCCATCGTCGCCGGAGCAAAGACCCATGTTCCGCCCGAGCGACGGCGCGTCGGCTATGTCGCGCAGGAAGGCGCGCTTTTCCCCCATCTCAACGTCGCCGAAAATATCGCCTTCGGGTTGCCGCGGCGGTTGCGGCGCGAGCGCGGGCGGGTCGACGAATTGCTCGAGCTCGTCGGTCTGCCGCGAACTTACGCTTCGCGGGGTCCCCAGCAGCTTTCCGGCGGCGAGCAGCAGCGGGTGGCGCTGGCGCGCGCGCTCGCGCCTGACCCGGAGCTGGTGCTGCTCGACGAGCCGTTCTCGTCCCTCGATGCGGCCTTGCGCGCCGATACGCGAGAGGCGGTGACGGCGGCGCTCGCCCACGCAGGGGCGACGGCTCTGCTTGTGACCCACGACCAGGCCGAGGCTTTGTCGACCGGGCGCCAGGTCGCGGTCCTGCGCGACGGGCGGCTCGCTCAGGTCGCGACGCCGGAGGTTCTCTACCGGCGGCCGGTCGACGCCGAGCTCGCCTGCTTCGTCGGCGAGGCCGTCCTGCTTCCGGGCATGGCGCGCGGCGGCCACGTCGCTTGCGCGCTCGGCGACCTGAAGCTCGACGCCTCGGCGCCGGAAGGCGAGGTGGAGGCGATGATCCGGCCGGAGCAGATCCGGTTGAGCCCGATCGTCGAGGCGACGGGAGCGCGGGCGCAGGTGATGGCGGTGACGTTCTTCGGCCATGACGCCGAGGTGCGGCTCTCGCTGTCGGGGGCCGACCCGCCGGTCGCCCTGTCCGCCCGGGTGCTCGGCCATGCCTGCCCGCGCCCCGGAGACTGGGTCGCGGTTCAGGTCGCCGGGGAGGTTGTCGCCTATCCCAGGCGAGGCGGCGGGACCGCGGCCACCGCCCAGAGTGAAACCGACCGATCGCCGCGGGCGCATCCGGAGTTCAGCGCGACCGCCCCATGAAGGAGCAACGTCCATGATCAGCGCCCGAGGAGCCGGCCCGCAAAAGGGCCTCGCCCGATCCGCCTTGCTCGCCGCGGCATCATTTCTGACGCTCGGCGTCGCAACTCTGAGCGGGGCGCAGGCGGCCGAAGGATTCCTTGGCTCGATCCACAACGACACGACCATGAGCACGACCGTTCCCGCCAACGGCGACCAGAATCCCTACGCGATCGTCGTCGCGCCGGTCTCGAGCGGCGCGATCGAGAAAGACGACGTGCTGGTCACCAATTTCAACAACGACAAGAACCTTCAAGGCCTCGGCACGACGATCGTCGATTTCAACCCCTCGACGAAGAAACTGTCGGTCTTCGCCGAACTGCCGCGACATCTGCCGCAATGCCCCGGCGGCATCGGGCTGACCACGGCGATGACCATGCTGAAGACCGGCTGGGTGATCGTCGGCAGCGCCCCCAGCGAGGACGGTACGACGAAGACGAAGGGCGCGGGCTGCCTGCTCGTTCTCGATTCGCACGGCAAGATCGCCGACGTCATTGCCGGCCCGAACATCAATGCCCCTTGGGGCAATATGGCGACGATCGACAACGGGCGCACGGCCACATTGTTCGTCAGCAACGCGGGCTTCGACCTCGGCGCGCCGACGAGCGATGCGCCGGTGGTGAAACTGTCGACCGTGCTGAGGCTCGAACTCGCCGTTCCTGAGGGCAAGCCGCCCGTCGTCAAGAGCCTGACGGTGATCGGCAGCGGCTTCGGCGCGCAGGCCGACAAGGACGTCTTTCTGATCGGCCCGACCGGCCTGCAGCTCGGCAAGGACGACACGCTCTACGTGTCGGATGCGATCGGCAACCGCATCAATGCGATCCGTCACGCCAGCACGCGAACCACCAGCGCCGGTATCGGCCGCATCGTCACCCAAGACGGCCTGTTGCAGCGGCCGCTGGCGATGATGACGGCGCCGAACGGCAACCTGATCGTCACCAACGCCCAGAACGGTCAGGTCGTCGAGGTCGATCCCGCGACGGGCAAACAGCTCTCGGCGATCTGGGTCGATGAAAACAAGGCGCAAACGCCTCCCGGCAGCGGCGATCTTTTCGGCATCGCCTTGACCCCATCCGGCTCCGGCTTCTATTACGTGGAAGACGAGTTCGAACACGCTGGTGCTGGCGCAATGAGCGGCCCCGGCGCCAAATCCGTTGGCGCTTCGCGACGCGGCTTTCTCGCCGGAGCCGCCGGACTGGCCCTCGCGGCCGCGAGCAGCGTCGCGGACGCCGACCAGGAGGCGGCCCGCTCGAAACGCCCCGCGATCGAGCCGTTCTGGGGCGCCCATCAAGCCGGCATCGCGACGCCGCAGCAGGCTTTCACCTATTTCGCCGCCCTGGATGTCGCCGCCAAAGGTCCCGGCGAGGTCGCCGACCTGATGCGCGCCTGGACCGCGGCGGCGGCTCGCCTGACGCGCGGAGAGACGGCTCGGCCCATCGGCGCCGACCTCAGCCTTCCCGCGACGGACAGCGGCGAAGCGCTCGACCTCGGCGCCGCCCGCCTCACCCTGACCTTCGGCTTCGGCGCCGGGCTCTTCGTCAAAGACGGCAAGGATCGCTTCGGCTGGGCGTCGGCGCGACCGGCCGCCCTGGTCGATCTGCCGAGATTCAACGGCGACCAGCTCCAGCCGGACCACACCGGCGGCGACCTGTCGATCCAGGCCTGCGCGGATGACCCCCAGGTCGCATTTCACGCCGTGCGGCAACTCGTTCGGCTCGCCTATGGCGCCGCGACCCTGCGCTGGACCCAGGCGGGATTTGCGCCATCCGCGGGCGACAATACGCCGCGCAATCTAATGGGGTTCAAGGACGGAACACAGCAGCCAAACGATCTCGAGAGCGTTGTTTGGATTGGTCAGGAGGGGCCGGACTGGATGCAAGGCGGATCCTACCTCGTCGTCCGCAAGATCCGCATCGCGCTCGAGCACTGGGACCGGACGCCGGTCGATTTTCAGGAGCAGACGATCGGCCGCCACAAATATTCCGGCGCCCCGCTCGGCGGCAAAGCCGAATTCGATCCGCTTGATCTGGCCGCGCCCGACGCGAACGGCAAGCCCGCCATTCCTCAAAACGCCCACGTGAGGATGGCCGCCCCGGCGAGCAACGACGGCGCCCAGATCCTGCGCCGCGCCTTCTCCTATAATGACGGCGCGAATTTCACCGCCGAGCGCTGGCCGCCCTGGCGCCAGGGGCTCGAATATGACGCGGGCCTGTTCTTTGTGTCCTATCAGCGCGATCCCCGCACTGGTTTCATCAAGATCTTCGACCGGATGTCGAAGCTCGACATGCTCAACCAGTTCACCACCCATATCGGCAGCGGCGTCTTTGCGTGCTCCGGGGGCGTCGCCGAGGGCGAATTCATCGGCGAGCGCCTCTTCCGCACGGCTTGATCCAGTCGTGGCGGGGCCTCGCGCCAATTGCCAAGGCCCTCGCGGGAGGCGACGCGGCGCCTGGCGCGAGCCCAACGATGGCAGACGCCTTCGAGGACGTGGACGAGGAAGTCCGGCGCAACCAAGCGGCGGACTCTGGAAAAATATCAGAATCTGGGCGCGGCGGCGGATCCCATTGTGTTAGGGTGACCGGCAAGCGCCCCTGAGCCCCCGCGAACCGCGGTCGAGCGAATCCCCCAACGAGCCGACCGTCACAGACATCTTTCAGGGACGAGCGCGATAGTCATCGCACTCCGAAAGTTCCGGTGGAAGGGTGGGCGGAAAAGCGGCCGGAACTATAACATTCGGCAATGTAGCCCTCCTCGGCCCTGCGCCTAAGACCGCGTTTACACTCGCATGCGAGCCTCCCTGGTCGACGGATGGACCGGCGCCCTGAACGGCGCGGAGGCATGAAGCCGCTCCTTCCGCCCAGCCACAACGCTGGATGTCCCCGCCATCGAACGATGGTCGCCGCACGCGGGCTCAACCGGAGAACGATTCCAATGTCAGTCGCAGCCATTCCCGGCGCCTCAGCCGCGCCAACCGTCGCCGCTCCCGTCGCCAACAACGCGGCTCGCGCCGCGGACGGCGACTACAAGGCCCCCAGCGTACAAAGCGCATCGACGAAGGACGGCGACGGCGACTATAAGCCGCTGTCCGGGTCCGCCGCCGGCCAGAGTACGGCGGAAGTCCAGGCGTCGCTGACCTCGCTCAAGGTGGGGGGCTGACGCCGGCGGGCCTCGAACTCCGGGGCGCGATTCCGCGTCCCGCACATTGGCGATCGGTAATCTCAGAACCGCAAATCGGGCGAACTGGACGGCGAAATCGTCGACTGCGATCGATCCGCAAATCGCGATCGACGCCAGCGACCACAAATCCGGAGTCCCCGATGAAGTTGTTCACCGCCGTTGCCATTGTTGCCGTCGCCGTCGCCGGGCCAGCCTTCGCCGAAGGCAAATGCACAAGCGCGCCGAAGACCAAGTGGCAACCGAGATCGGCGCTCGAATCGCAATTGCAGGCTGACGGCTACAAGGTTCGTCAGATCAAGATCGAAGGCGGCTGCTACGAGGTCTACGCCACGGACAAGGACGGCAAGCGCGCCAACATGGCCTACAACGCCGAGACCTTGCAGAAGCTCGACAACCCGGAAGCGGGCGAAAACTGAAGCTCACGCCGATGATCCGGGTATGGGACCCATTCGTCAGGGCGTTCCATTGGACGCTGGCTTTGAGCTTCGCCGTTGCCTGGATGACGGGAGAGAATTCCGGCCGCCTGCACGAGGCGGCCGGCTATGTCGCCGGCGCGCTGGTGCTGGCGCGCGTCGGCTGGGGCTTCGTCGGCCCGCGCTACGCCCGCTTCTCGCAATTCGTCCGTCCGCCCGGGGCGGTCGCAGCCTATCTCCGGGCGATCGCCGAAGGCAGGGAAAGACGCTTCATCGGCCACAACCCTGCCGGCGGCGCAATGATCGTCCTGCTGCTTGCGACGGTGGCTCTGACCGCGGGAACGGGCTGGCTCTTGACCACCGACGCCTTCTGGGGCTCGACCGCCGCGCAGCGGGTCCATTCCGCCCTGGCGCACGGCGTCCTCCTGCTTGTCGGACTGCATCTTGCGGGCGTCGCCCTGGCCAGCCTCAGGCACAGCGAGAACCTGCCGGCGGCGATGCTCTCCGGCGAAAAGCGGCTTGCCGGACCCGACGATGCTGTTTGACCAGGACGATTGTTCATGAGTGAGGTTCCCGAGCGCGGTTCGCCATTGATTTTCGCGACGCGGCAGCCGCCGTCGGCGACCGCGATCGACGAAGACATCTATCTGACGGTGACGGCGGCCGATTTTTCGTCTCCCGGCGAAGTCGAGAGCGTCGACATCATTCTGTCGGTCGAATACGCAAGGTGCGTCATCGCCCAGCTCGCGGACGCGGTCAGCGCCGCAACCAACAACGATGCCCGGCTCCGAGAGTCTGGAGCTTGAGTTCGTCTCACGCCTCGGTCGGCGCGGTCGTCAATGTGACGCGCAAGCCTGGGCGATTGTCCGAGCCCACGCACTCGAGACCATGCAGTTCCGCAATCGCCGCGACGAGGCTCAGGCCGAGGCCCGTTCCGGGCGACTGATCGGGGACCTCGGCGCGATGGAAGCGCCGGAAGATCGCCTTCAGGTCTTTGGCCGGGACGCCCGGGCCGTCGTCGGAGACCGACACGGAGACGCCGACGGGCGTCCGCTCGCCCGCGACCTCGATCCGGACCCCGGCCGGGGTGTGCCGGAGCGCGTTGTCGAGAAGATTGGCCAGCATTTGAGTCAGAAGCTCCCTGTCGCCCTTGATCGGCAGGTCCGCGTCGAGGCGGCAGAGAAGGAATTTCCCTTCCTCCTCGGCAGCGGGCTGGAACGCCTCGACGACCTCGGCGGCGACCTCCGCGAGGTTGAGCGGGCGGAAGGCGGCCCGGCGCGCGCCCGCCTCGACCTCGCCGATGCGCAGAAGCGCGTTGAACGTGTGGAGCACCCCTTCGACCTCGCCGATCGTCGCCCGGACGGCCGCCCGCACTTCCGCTGATGCGGGATTGTCGATCGTCGCCTGCAGGCGGCGCAGCACCCGCGCCAGCGGCTTGCGCAGGTCGTGGGCGATGTTCGCGCTGACCTGCTTGTTCGCCAGAAGCAGCTTTTCGATGCGGTCAAACAGACGGTTGAATGTCCGTCCGAGCGCCGTCAGATCGTCGTCGATGCTGGCGAGCGGGATACGCCGGCTCCAGTCTCCCCCCATGATGCCCTGCGCGGTCAGGCGCATCGAGTCGATGCGCCTGAGGAACTGGGCGCTGAGCCAAAGACCGCCGACGACGCCGAGTCCGACGGTGGCGGCGACCGCCCAGCCGAAGGCCGAAAGGACGCGTCGCAGCAGTTCGTCGGGGCGACGCTGCTCGTCTCCGACGATCAGGGTCGAGCCGTCGGCCAGGCGCGAGATCAGCGCTCTGACGGTTTCCGGCCGGGCTTCCGGAGGCTCGTCGCCTTCCGCTTCCGGCATTTCGATCCAGGTCCTCCCGGAGGCAGCCGGGATGGGCGGCGCCGCAAGTTCGCCCGCGAGGCGGGCGCCGTTCGGACCGACGAGTCCGTAGACGAAGCCGCCCCCATTCGGGCCACGCGCCTCCAGCATCGCTGCGAGCCGCTCGCGACCGCCCTGGGCGAAGACGCCGCGAAGGGCGTCCGCCTCTTCGACGATCCGTTCGTCGAAATCGGAGAGGATCTGATGGCGGATTGACAGATAGACGAAGGCGCCGAGCGCCAGCGCCGACACCGCGAAGAGCGCCAGATAGAGCGTCGCCAGTCGAAAGCTGGCTGTTCTAAAGAGCCGGATTCGGGACACGCAGCGTGTAGCCGGCGCCGCGAACCGTCTGGATCAGCGAAGCGCCGCGGGCCCGATCGAGCTTGGTCCGCAAACGGCTGATGTGGGTCTCGACGATGTTGGTTTTCGGATCGAAGTGAAAGTCCCAGACCTGTTCCAGCAGCATCTTACGGGTGACGAGGCGGCCTTCGCTGCGCAGCAGGAATTCGAGCAGGCGGAATTCGCGAGGCTGGAGATCGATGGTTTCGCCCGCTCGGCGCACGACGCGGGCGACGAGATCCATCTCAAGCTCGCCGACGCTGAGCTGCGTCGGCGACGCACCGAGACTTGGCCGGCGCGCCAGGGCGACGAGCCGCGCCATCAGCTCCTCGAAGGCGAACGGTTTGACCAGATAGTCGTCGCCGCCGGCTTCCAAGCCGTCGACTCGATCGCCGATACCGGACAGATTGGTGAGAAAGAGCACCGGGGTGGCGACGCCTTCCCGCCGCATCAGAGCGACGACCCCGAGGCCGTCCAGTTCCGGCAACATCCGGTCGAGCACGATCGCGTCGAACCGGCCCGCCGTCGCGAGCTCGAAGCCTTCGCGACCGTCCTTCGCAAGAATTGCCTCGTGGCCGCGCGCGGCGAGTTCCGCCGCGACGAATTCGCCAGTTTCCTCATCATCCTCGACGATCAGGACTTTCATCGCACGCACATCGGCGCCATAGGCCCTCGGAATCGATGGCGGTCGGTTTAGAGCCGGGCGGCTTCCCTTGTCCACTCTTGCTGTCGTGGCGCCTGACCTGGGCCTCGATGCCCGCGCTCGCTTTCCCCGGGCTGGCGTGGTAGGCCAGCGCGAAATTGCCGCAGCCCCTCGCGACAGGCGGCGCGGCGCGCAATGGCGCGAGCCCAAAAATGACAGACATCTTTCAGGAAGTCGACGAGGAGGTCCGGCGCGACAAGGCGGCCGAATTCTGGAAGAAATACCAGAACCTCATCATCGGCGCGGCGGTGCTGCTCGTCCTCGCCTCGGCCGGCTTTCGCTACTGGCAGTACGAAAAGGAAAAGGCCGAGCAAGCGGCCGGCGACCAGTTCCAGGCGGCGATCGCCGCCTATGAGGCCGGCAAGCCCGACGAGGCCTTCGGCGGCCTCGGCAAGCTGGCGCAAAGCGCGCCTGGCGGCTACCGGGTCCTGGCCCAGATGACGGAAGCCGGCGCGAAGGCGGCAAAGGACCCGCAAGGGTCGATCGCCGCCTACGACGCCATCGCCGGTGACGCCTCGATCGATCCGCTCTTCCGCGACGCCGCCCGTTTCCGCGCGGCGATGATCAGGCTCGACCAGCCGAGCGAGGAGCAGGCCGGCGCGGCGGCCCTGACGGGGCTCGCGGCGGGAGAAGGCGCGTTTCGCCGGCTCGCGCGCCTGACGCTCGGCGCGCTGGCGCTCGGCCGCAGCGAGTACGACGAGGCCGCCAAACAGCTCGACCTCGTGCTCGCCGACCCTGAGGCCTCGCCGACCGAGCGGCAGCTCGCCGAACGCTGGCTCGCCCTCGTCGCCTCGAACCGGATCGGCGCCAAGTAGCGAGCCAGGCAACGGAGGGCAAGAAGCCCGGTGAGCAAGGTCGCGATCGTCGGGCGCCCGAACGTCGGCAAATCGACGCTGTTCAACCGGCTCGTCGGCCGCAAGCTCGCGCTTGTCGACGATCAGCCAGGGGTGACGCGCGACCGCCGCGAGGGCGACGGGCGGATTTCCGATCTCGCTTTCACCGTCGTCGACACCGCGGGTCTCGAGGAGGGCGATCCGGCGACGCTCGCCGGCCGCATGCGGGCGCAAACCGAGACGGCGCTCCTCGACTGCGACGCAATCCTCTTCGTCGTCGACGCGCGCGCCGGGATCACCGGGGCCGACCGCCATTTCGCCGCGGCGCTGCGCCGCGCCGGCAAGCCGATCATCGTCGTCGCCAACAAGGCCGAGGGCCTCGCCGGGCGCGAGCGGACCTACGAGGCCTTCGGCCTCGGCCTCGGCGATCCGATCGCCTTCTCGGCCGAGCATGGCGAAGGCCTCGGCGAACTCTACGATGCGCTCGTCGAGGCGCTGCCGCCGGCGGCGCGGCTCGATCCGGACGAGGACGATGAGGGCGAGCCGCTCGTGCTCGGCGAGGAGGAGGACGGCAGCGAGCTCGACCCGACGAAGCCGCTGCGCATCGCCGTTCTCGGGCGGCCGAACGCCGGCAAATCGACGCTGCTCAACCGCATCCTCGGCGAGGAGCGGCTGCTCACCGGCCCCGAGCCCGGCATCACCCGCGACAGCATCGGGCTCGAGACCGAATGGCGCGGGCGCAAGCTCAAGCTCTTCGACACGGCGGGCCTGAGACGGCGCTCCCGCGTCGTCGAGAAGGTCGAAAAGCTCGCGGTCGCCGATGCGCTGCGCGCCGTGCGCTTCGCCGAAGTCGTCGTGCTCCTGCTCGACGCCACCATCCCGTTCGAGAAGCAGGATCTGACGCTCGCCGATCTCGTCGAGCGCGAGGGCAGGGCGCTGGTCATCGGCCTCAACAAGTGGGACCTCATCGACAACAAGAGCGACAAGGCGCGCGAACTGCGCGAGGAGGCCGACCGGCTCCTGCCGCAACTGCGCGGCACGCGGGTCATCCCCGTTTCGGGTCTGACCGGGGCGCATGTCGACCGGCTGCTGGAAGCCGTGATCGCGACGCACGAGATCTGGAACACGCGCATCTCGACCGGCCGGCTGAACCGCTGGCTCGCGCCGGTGGTCGACGCGACGCCGCCCCCGGCCGCGTCGGGGCGGCGGGTCAAGATCCGCTACATGACCCAGCCGAAGGCGAGGCCGCCGTTTTTCGTCCTCTTCGGCAATTCGGTCGAGAGCATCCCGGAGAGCTACAAGCGCTATCTCGTCAACGGCCTGCGCGAGACCTTCGGCCTCTTCGGCGTGCCGATCCGGCTCTCGATGCGCTCGGGCGGCGACAACCCCTATGCGCCGAAGAAGCGGCGCGGCCGCTGAGGCGGCGCCACGCTCCCAGAGCCTTGATCCCGGTCGAACCGCCGCCGGCCGGGAGGGAAGGACAGGCAAGGAAAACTTTCCGATCGCTTGCTCGCCGGCCGGCTTTGACGCGTTCGCGGAAAACAAAGCCTTGCGCCTGTTTTTCGCTGATAATCCCTGCGAATCGCAAAAACCGCTCCGGCCGCCCTCAATCTGGCGATCGAATGCGTTACATTTCATTCGCTTTGGCGGATTTTCTCGTGCGAAGGGCAAAGACGGAACAGGGAAATCATTTTCCCTGTTCAGCCCCATAACAGGAGGGGGACAGGGAGGCGGCAAACCGGCTTCATCAGTCCGGCGCCAGAGCGCGATCGTCAAGAAAATCTAAACCAAGGCCGCTGAAGGCGTGCGAGACGCGCCACCAGGCCGGCGCCAGGTGCCGCATCCCGGCTCCCGCCGTCCTGCACGGGCTTGACCCCTGCACCCAGGGATGCGCCAGACGGCGCTTGCAAAAGCCCGGCTCCGGGACGCGCGGCTCAAGGCCTTTTCCACATCTTACGGTCTTCGAGAACATCGCCTTCGGGCCGCGGCTGAAGGGAATGCGCGGGAAGGAGCGAGAAGATCGGGTCCAGTCCGGGCTGAAGACGGTGGGTCTGTCTTCCTTCGCGTCGCGCAAACCCGGCGAACTCTCGGGGGGCCAGCAGCAACGCGTTGCCCTCGCCCGGTCCATGGTCATCGAGCCAAAGGTTCTCCTGCTCGACGAACCCCTATCCAATCTTGACGCTCGCCTTCGTCTCGAAATGCGCACAGAGCTGCAGCGGGTCCAAAGGGAGACGGGCGTGACAATGATCTTCGTCACCCACGACCAGGCCGAGGCGCTGGCTCTGGCCGACCGCATTGTTGTCATGCTCGATGGGACGATCGAACAGATCGGCGCTCCTGAAGAGATCTATAATTGCCGAATTCGGCTTTCGTCGCTGATTTCGTCGGCTTCGAGAACGTCTTCAGGGTGCGCGCCGGGGAATTGGACACTGAGACCGGACGCTTCGCGCTGGGCGGCGCGATCCCGCGCGGGGCGGAGGGACTTGCGTGGCGTCCGTCAATGGTCGAACTGGGGGGCGGTCCTTTCGAGGGAAGCGTGCGCGGTGTGTCCTTCGCTGGCGGAACGCGTCAATATCTGCTGGACACGCCCCTAGGACCCATCAAGGTCGAGGCAAGCGCCCACTTGCCGACGCACGCTCTCGGCGCCAGCGTGCGCTTTGACCTACCGGTGTCCAACGCGGCGCCGCTTCAGCGCTTCGGATAGCTCCGAATGGAAATCGAAGTCGAGACAATGTGGAGCGCTCTTCTCGCAGAGGCTGTGCCCCGATGAAGGACATTCCGGAACCTGACGATCTTGCCGAGCCTGCTTTGCGGCGCCGCGCCGTGGCTGCTGCCCGCGGCGACGGGCTGTTCGACCTCCTGATTGCCGGGGGAACGCTGGTCGACATGACGACCGGCGAATTGCGGGCCGCCGACGTCGGGATCGTCGGTCCGCTGATCGCCAGCGTCCACGCTTCCGACCAGAGGACCGACGCTGTCGAGACGATCGACGCGGCAGACACCTTCATCTCGCCGGGCTCATAGACACGCACATGCATGTCGAAAGCTCGATGGTCACGCCTGCCGTCTACGCCGCCGCGGTTCTTCCGCGGGGCGTGACAAGCATCGTCTGGGACCCGCATGAGTTCGGCAACGTGATGGGGCTCGATGGGGTGCGATGGGCGGTGCAGGCGACCCGCGACCTGCCGCTCAGAACGATCGTCCTAGCGCCGTCATGCGTCCCTTCAGCGCCGGGTTTCGAGCTTTCCGGGGCAGACTTCGACAGCGCCGCTATGGTCGAGATGCTGGCGTGGCCGGAGATCGGCGGGGTTGCGGAAGTCATGAACATGCGCGGCGTCATCGGCGGCGACCCGCGCATGCGGGCGATCGTCGAGGTGGGCTTGGCCTCTGGCAAGCTGATGTGCGGGCACGCGCGGGGTCTCGAAGGCGCGGACTTGAACGCCTTCATGGCGGCCGGCGTAGAATCCGACCACGAGCTCATTTCGGCGGACGATCTACTCGCCAAGCTTGAGAGCGGGGCTGACAATCGAGCTGCGCGGTTCGCACGACCACCTTCTGCCCGAATTCGTGGAGGCCCTGAAGACGTTTGATCATTTGCCGCAGTCCGTGACCCTTTGCTCCGACGATGTCTTTCCGGACTATCTTCATGCGAACGGCGGCGTCGACGACGTAGTCCGTCGCCTGGTGCGCTACGGGCTAAGAGCGGAATGGCCGCTCCAAGCGGCAACACTCAATGCGGCCGTCAGGCTCGGAAGACGCGACCTCGGACTCATTGCGGCCGGCCGGCGGGCGGACGTCGTGCTTTTCGAGGATCTTACCGATTTTCGAGCGCGAATTGTTCTGGCGAGCGGCCGCCCCGTCGCGGGGGCTGGCCATATGCTCGTTGATCTCAAGCGCAGCGCTCCTGATGCTCTTTTCGGTACGATGAAGCTTGGTCCCCTGAAAGCGAACGATTTCCGTATCCCCGCCACGGGCGGCAAGGTTCGCGTCGCGACCATCGATCGGCCGCGCTTCACCCACTGGGGCGAAGCCGAAGCGCAAGTTGCGGCAGGCTACGTCGTTCCGCCGGCGGGAGCCAGCTGATTGCCGTCGCCCATCGTCATGGACGCGCCGACGATTGTCCCCGCGTCGGCCTCTTAACCGATTGGGGCAGCTGGCGCGGCGCATTTTGCACAACCGTCTCCGATGACAGCCACAACCTAACGGTCTTTGGCGGGAATGCCGAAGACATGGCGGCGGCGGCCAACGCGGTCATCGCCGCAGGCGGGGGCATGGCGGTGGCGTCGGAGGGCGAGGTTGATTGCGTGCTGCCGTTGCCGCTGGCGGGCCTTGTCTCGTGCGAGGGACTCGCGGAGGTCGCAGAAAATTTCGCCGACTTACGCGCCGCGATCGACCGCATCGTTGGCTGGCGGCCGCCCTATCTCGTATTCAAGGCCTGTTTCGGGGCGGCGCTCGCCTGCAATGCGGGGCCCCACCAGACAGATCGCGGAATCTCTGATGTTTCAACCGGCCGGCTTCTTCAGACGCCGGTGCTCGGACCGCTGGACTGAAGCGATGTCGCTCGCCAGTTCCTGTTCGACGAGCGTCGTCCAGAATTTGACGCCCGACGCGATGGCGGCGTCGTTGAAGTCGTATGCTGAGTTGTGGTGCAAGGCGCCGTCGACGACGGGCCCGTTGCCGAGCCACACATAGCAGCCCGGGACCTCTCCCGCGAAGACGGCGAAATCGTCGCCGGCCGTTGACGGGGGAAATCTGGTGATTGTCCTTGCCTCTCCGAAAACCGCCGTCGCGGCTCGGCGGGCTCGTGCTGTTACGTCCGGATCGTTGACGACGGGCGGAATGCGCCGGATGAACTCGTAGCTAGCCTCAACGCTGTGCATTGAGGCCGCGCCACGGGCGAGCCGCCCGATCTCTTCTTCCAGTATGTCCCGGACCTCTTGCGTGTAGGCGCGGGCGGTCCCGCCGATTTGCACGACGTCGGGAATGACATTGAGCGCTTCCGGATTGCCGGCCTGAAGCGAGCAGGCGCTAACGACGGCGGGCTGCAGGGGATCTACGACTCGCCCGATGATCGATTGCAGGGCGGAGAGGAATGTCGCCGCGGCGGTGATCGGATCCTTGCCGAGATGCGGTTTCGCCCCGTGCGTGCCAACGCCGAGCAGCGTGACTAGCCAACTGTCGGAAGAGGCGAGCTGCGGCCCCTCCACGACAGCCATTTCGTCGGTTGCAAGACCGGGTATATTGTGCAGGCCGTAGACGGCGTCGCACGGGAAGAGATCGAACAACCCGTCCTCCACCATGCGCTTCGCGCCGCCGCGGCCCTCCTCGGCGGGCTGGAAGATGAAATGCGCCAGGCCGGAAAATCTTCGCGTTGCGGCGAGATGACGGGCCGCCCCCAGGAGCATGGCGGTATGTCCGTCGTGCCCACAGGCGTGCATCTTGCCGCCCGCGGTCGACCTGTAGGGGCGATCGGCCGTCTCCCGCATGGCGAGCGCGTCCAGGTCGGCGCGCATCCCGATGACTCGCGCGCCCTCGCCGACACGCAACGTTCCCACGACGCCGGTGCCCGCCAGACCGCGACGCACCTCAAGCCCGGCCTCTTCCAGGACAGTCGCCACAATTTCGCTGGTCCGCGCCTCCTCGAAACCAAGCTCGGGGTGCGCGTGAAGATCTCGCCGCAACGCGGTCAGATAAGGCAGATCGGAAGCGATGTCTTCGGGAAGAGGCATGAACAGCTTCTGGATTTGGTTGCGTTCGCACATTCGTCGCAGTGGGCCTGATCGCGCAGGCTTGATCGCCGCACCGGCTTCTATAAACAAATCAGCGCCACCTGAACGAGCCCTCGCCAGACTACGATAACCCCTCCACCGGAAAAGCGACAAGGCATGCTGCCGCAGGAGTTCTGGCAAGAAGTGTATCCTCCGGGTTCCTTCGGGTTTGAGGGGCGCTACAGGGATCGTTTCCCAGCCAGGCTGCATGACGGCCGTCAGATCCTCTTGCCGATCCGGCCCCTTCCGGACGGCAGACACGCGCTCGCCTCGCTCATCATCAACCAGGCGAGCTTTGCCGTGCAAGACGCGATCGCCGAGGGACTCGCCGTCGAACTCGCATCCTTTGGGCCGGAGGTCATAGTCGGACTTCCAACGCTCGGGCTCACCCTCGCATCCGCGGTTGCGCGACGGTTGGCCCATGCCCGGTATGTGCCGCTCGGAACGTCGCGCAAATTCTGGTACGAAGAAGACCTGTCCGTTCCGCTCTCGTCGATTACATCGCGCCGGGTCATCGCAAGCGGCTCTATGTGGATCCGCGGACGCTGCCGCTCCTGGAAGGCGCGAGGATCGCGCTTGTCGACGATGTGATTTCAAGTGGCGTCTCGATGGCGGCCGGAATTGATCTGATGACGGTTTGCGGAATCGAACCCGTCGTCCTCGGCGCTGCGATGCCTCAAACCGAGCGCTGGAAAAGTCGCTTGAGAGAAGCCGGCGAGAGCTGGCCGGGGCGAATGAGGGCGGTCTTCGAAACGCCCATGCTGGCCCGTCAGCCGGATGGAGCTTGGGCGGCGAGCGGCGCCCGGTGATTCAAAAAATCGGCCAACCACGACAGCCGGCATGATCGAGCCCGCGACTTGCCGGTGACGGCGCCTGTCACATTGCCATGCGGCGAACGCGAAGTGTCGGCGCCTCCAAAAATCCGGGCTGGCGCGACGTCGTCGCGGCGGCCCGAAATCTGTCGGGCGCCGTCTGCTCGCGTGCTCTTTGCATGGCCAGCGTAGACATCCAGTCGAAGCCAGAACTTCCCAGGTAATTTATTGAATTTTCTGGCGCGCCCAACGGGACTCGAACCCGTGTTTTCGCCGTGAAAGGGCGACGTCCTGGACCGCTAGACGATGGGCGCTGAGAGACGCTTGGATGGACCGGCTCCGGGCGGCTCCGGGGCCCAGCGATGCTATACGGGCGTCGCATTGCGGGCGCAAGACCGGCGATCTCGCCAGGCGGCCGGGGGCTGCAACTTAACGAGCCAGGCCTTGCGCGATGCGCACGGGCGCGACAATGCTCTCCGGGCGGTCCACTTCGGGGAGAGCCAGGGTGCGCGCGATCCAGATTCATCAGAATGGCGGTCCGGAGGCCCTGAAGCTCGAGGAGGTCGAGCTGCCGAAGCCTGGTCCCGGCGAGGTCCGGCTGCGTCAGCATGCGGTCGGGATCAACTTTATCGATGTCTACCATCGCAACGGCTTCTATCCCGCGCCGCATATGCCGCTGACGCCGGGCAACGAGGGCGCGGGCGAGGTCGTCGAGGTCGGGCCGGGGGTCAAGGACTTCAAGACCGGCGACCGGGTCGCCTACTGCGGCTCGATCGGCGCCTATGCCGAGGAGCGCAACATCGAGACGCGGTTCCTCTTCAAGCTGCCGCGCGGCATTTCCTACGAGACAGCCGCCGCGATGATGCTCAAGGGCCTCACCGCCCAGTACCTTCTGCGCCAGACCTACCGCGTCAAGGAAGGCGACACGATTCTCGTCCACGCGGCCGCCGGCGGCGTTGGGCTCATTCTGTGCCAGTGGGGCAGGGCGCTCGGCGCCACGGTGATCGGCGCCGTCGGCGCGCCCGAAAAGGCCGAGATCGCCCGGAGGGCCGGCGCGGGTCACACCATCCTCTACCGCGAGGAGGATTTCGCCAAGCGGGTCGGCGAGATCACCAACGGCGAGAAATGCCATGTCGTCTACGACGGCGTCGGCAAGGCGACGTTTCCGGCCTCGCTCGACTGCCTGAGGCCGTTCGGCCTGTTCGTCAGCTTCGGTTCGGCTTCGGGCGGGATCGAAGCGTTCGATATCGGCCTTTTGGCGCGCAAGGGCTCGTTGTTCGCGACGCGGCCGACGCTGTTCACCTTCCTGGCCGACCGGGCCCGAGCCGAGAAGATGGCGCGCGACCTTTTCCGCGCGGTCGGCGGCGGCGTGGTCACGATACACATCGGCCGCCGCTACAAGCTCGCCGAAGCCGCCGAGGCGCACCGGGCGCTCGAAGCGCGCGAGACGACCGGCTCGCTCGTCCTCCTGCCGTAAGCCGTAAGCCCCCGGCCATTGTTGCGCCAAGTTCTCGTGTGCAAGAGCCCGGGCGGCTTGGCTAGGCCGGCCCGTCTCTGTATAGCAGCGCGGCCGGGCGGATTCGAGCAGTCGACGCTAATCGAAGAGGAAGGGCGTTTTGACCCAGATGAGCGAGAAAAGCCTGAAGCCGGCCGAAGCGGCCGCGACGCCGGTCAAGAAGGAAGAGGGCTGGTGGGAAACCATCAAGGTCATCATCGAGGCGCTGCTGATCGCGCTCGTCGTGCGGACGCTGCTCTTCCAGCCGTTCAACATCCCTTCGGGCTCGCTGGTGCCGACGCTGCTCGTCGGCGATTATCTGTTCGTTTCGAAATACGCCTACGGCTATTCGCATTTCTCGCTGCCGAGCTTCCTCGACCTCGATCCCTCGGCGATGCCGGGCCGCATCTTCGCCTCGCAGCCGAAGCGCGGCGACATCATCGTCTTCAAGCTGCCGAGCGACGGCCAGACCGACTACATCAAGCGGCTGATCGGCCTGCCGGGCGACAAGATCCAGGTCACCCATGGCCGGTTGATCATCAACGGCCAGATGGTTCCGCGCGAACAGATCGCGCCCTATCCGACGGTCAACCACTTCGGCAAGCCCGAGGAGGCGCCGCACTATATGGAGACGCTGCCGGGCGGGGTGCAGCACCAGATCATCCAGATCGACGGCGACGAGGGGACCTTCGACAACACCAAGGTCTACGACGTGCCGCCCGGGCATTATTTCATGATGGGCGACAACCGCGACAATTCGAGCGATTCGCGGCTCGCCGGCGATCAGGGCGGCGTCGGCTACGTGCCGTTCGAGAATCTGATCGGACGGGGCGAAGTGATCTTCTTTTCGATCCGCGACGACACGCCGGCCTGGGAAATCTGGCGCTGGCCCCGGGCGGTGCGCTGGAACCGCATCTTTCAGCGGGTGCGTTAGCCAGGCGCAGCGCCCTCTTAAGCGCGGGAGCGAAGGCCCGCCGCCCGCATCGGCCGTCCGGTCCGCGATGAACAAGCGCGCGAAAGTTGAGTTTGCCGATCTCGAGGCGCGGCTCGGGTACCGCTTCCGCGACCGCGAGCTCGCGGAGCTGGCGCTGACACATCTCTCCGCCCAGGCCGCCGGGCGCTCCTATCAGCGGCTCGAGTTCCTCGGCGACCGGGTGCTCGGGGTGGTCGTCGCCGGGCAGCTCTACAGCGCCTTTCCGCAGGCGAGCGAAGGCGAACTGTCGATCCGCCTCGCCAAGCTCGTTCGCCGCGAGACCTGCGCCGAGATCGCCGCCGAATGGGACGTCGGGCCGCATGTGGTCCTCGGCCCGGGCGAGGCGCGCGGCGGGGGCCGCAAGAAAATGGCGATCCTGGCCGACGTCTGCGAATCGCTGATCGGGGCCGTCTTTGTCGACGGCGGCTTCGAGGCGGCCCGGGCCCTCGTTCTGCGCGCCTGGGGAGGCCGGCTGACGGCCGGGGCGGAGCCGGCGCGCGACGCCAAGACGGCGGTGCAGGAATGGGCACAGGCGCGCGCGCTGGCCGCGCCGCGCTACGAGGAGGTTTCCCGCAGCGGTCCGGACCACGAGCCTGAGTTCGTCATGCGCGTCGTGCTTGCCGGCTACGCGCCGGAGATGGGCGCGGCAAAGTCGAAGCGCGCCGCCGAGCAGGCCGCCGCGCAGGCCTTCCTCGACCGATGGAGCGCCACATGAGCGCCACCCGCTGCGGTTTCGTCGCGCTCATCGGGGCGCCGAACGCCGGCAAGTCGACGCTGATCAACGCGCTCGTCGCCGAAAAGGTGTCGATCGTCACCCGCAAGGCCCAGACCACCCGCTCGACGGTGCGCGGCGTCATGACGCGCGGCGAGGCGCAGATCGTCTTCGTCGATACGCCCGGCCTCTTCGCCCCGCGCCGGCGCCTCGAACGCGCCATGGTCGCTTCCGCCTGGCGAGCCGCGGCGGACGCCGACGCGCTGGCGCTGCTCGTCGATGCGCGGCGCGCCGCGGCCGAGCCGGCCGCAAGCGAGGAGACGGAGGAGATCCTGAAGACGCTGGCCGGGCTCGGCGCGCCGAAGGTCCTCGTCCTCAACAAGATCGACGCGATGGACCGCGGCCGGCTGCTCGAGCTTTCGGCCCGGCTCAACGGCGCGCTGGCCTTCGCCGAGACCTTCATGATCAGCGCGCTGACCGGCGACGGGCTCGACCGTCTCGTCGACCGCCTCGTCGCCATGACGCCGCCCGGCCCCTGGCTCTATCCCGAGGACCAGATCGCCGAAGCGCCGATCCGTTCGCTCGCCGCCGAGATCACCAGGGAGAAGCTCTTCGAGCGGCTGCACGACGAATTGCCATACCAGGCGACGGTCGAGACCGACAGCTGGAAGGACCAGCCGGACGGGTCGGCGCGGATCGAGCAGACGATCTTCGTCGCCCGCGAGAGCCAGCGGAAGATCGTCCTCGGCGAGGGCGGCCGGACGATCAAGGCGATCGGCACAGCGGCGCGCAAGGACATCGCCGAGGCGCACGGCGCCAATGTCCATCTCTTCCTGCACGTGAAGGTGCGGGAGAACTGGCTCGACGACCCCGAGCGCTACCGGGCGATGGGGCTCGAATTCCCCAAGGAGTGAAAGGCGCAAGAAATCTTGACGATCCCCTGCCGCCGGCCGGTCCTGCCGGCTCGGGGCGGCCATCGCTGTTCCGCCTGTTTTTCGCTGATAATCCCTGCCAATGCGAAAATCGCTCCCGCCGCGCCGTGAGTTTTTGCCCAAATCCGCGCTATTCCACTTCGTTGAGCGGATTCGTTCATGCGGAAGAGAAAGATGGAACAGGGAAATCAAATTCCCTGTTCGGCCAAGGAACAGGGAATTGCGAGAGAGCCCGAAAACGGGCTTCCCCATGTCCGGCGCGGAGGCGCGATCGTCAAGAAAATCTAAACCGAACTTCCGGGCGGGGTAAGGCGAGAAGGTGAGGTTTTGTGCCGGATCGCGGGGACTGGCGGTGATTTTGTAGGCATGTAAATATCTGCTTGCGTTCGGCTTGAGGCCGTGATTCAAGCTGTTCATGTACGTCACGCGCATCCCGAACCGTGATTCGCGCCCCGCCGTCCTGTTGCGCGAGAGCTATCGCGAGGGCGGCAAGGTCAAGTCGCGCACGCTGGCCAATATCTCCGATTGGCCGGAGGCGAAGATCGAGAGCCTGCGGCGGGTGCTGGCCGGCGAGGCCCTCGTGCCGCTCGGCGAAGAGCGCTTCGAGATCGCCCGCGCGCTGGGGCACGGCCATGTCGCCGCGGCGCTCGGGACGGTGCGCCGGCTCGGGCTCGACAAGATGCTGCCGAAAGGGCCGGACCGTCCGGCCAAGCTGATCCTGGCGATGATCGCGGCGCGGATCGTCGAGCCGGCCGCCAAGCTCGCCACCGCGCGCCAACTCAGCGAGGCGACCGCCGCCCACTCGCTCGGCGCGGTGCTGGACCTCGGCGCTGTCGACGAGGACGAACTCTACGCCGCCCTCGACCTGTTGGGCCGCAGCCAGGCCGACATCGAGAAAGTCTTCGCCAAACGCCACCTCGAGGACGGCGTGCTCGTGCTCTACGATGTCACTTCGAGCTATTTGGAGGGACGGCGCTGCGAACTGGCGCAATTCGGCTACAGCCGCGATCATCGTCCCGACCGACCGCAGATCGTCTTCGGGCTCCTGTGCACGCCGGACGGCTGCCCGGTCGCCGTCGAGGTGTTCGAAGGCAACCTCGGCGACCCGAGCACCCTCGCCAGTCAGGTCAAGAAGCTGCGCATGCGGTTTCGGCTGAAGCGCGTCGTGCTCGTCGGCGACCGCGGCATGATCACAAAGGCGCGCATCGACGCCGATGTCGCGCCCGCCGGCCTCGACTGGATCACCGCGCTCCGCGCGCCGGCGATCAAGGCGCTCGCGGCCGAAGGCGGCCCGCTGCAGCTCTCGCTGTTCGACGAGCGCGACATGGCGGAGATCGTCTCGGGCGACTATCCCGGAGAGCGTCTCGTCGTCTGCCGCAACCCCCAACTCGCCGCCGAGCGCGTGCGCAAACGCGTCGAACTCCTCGATGCGACCGAGATGGCGCTGATCAAGATCCGCGCCATGACCGAGAAGAAGCGCAATCCGCTGCGCGGCGCCGACAAGATCGCCCTCAAGGTCGGCGCCGTCATCGACCGTCGCCGCATGGCCAAGCATTTCGACCTCGCCATCACCGAGACCGGCCTCGCATGGTCGCGCAGAGCCGAGGCGATCGCCGCGGAGGCCGCGCTCGATGGTATCTACGTGATCCGGAGCTCTCTTCCCGCGGACGGCTTCGCAGCCGCCGACCTCGTCCTCGCCTACAAGGGCCTCAGCCACGCCGAACGCGGCTTTCGCGACATCAAATCCGGCGACCTCGACGTCCGTCCGATCCACCATCGCCGGGCCCACCGCGTTCGCGCCCACGTCTTCTTGTGCATGCTTGCCTACTACGTCGTCTGGCACATGAAGCGCGACCTCGCCCCGATGCTGTTCAAGGACGACGATCTCGAAGCCGCCGCCGCTGAGCGCGCCTCCCCCGTCGCCAAGGCCAAGGTCTCGCCCGCGGCGCGCCGCAAGGCCATCGACAGGCGCACCGAAGACGGGCAGCCCGTCCACAGCTTCCGCACCCTACTGCAGGACCTTGCCAATCTCACTCGAAACAGCGTCCGCTTCGGCGACGCCCATCCCACGACAATCCTGTCAAGGCCAACCCCAACCCAGACCCGAGCCTTCGAACTCCTCCGCCTCAAGATCGCCGCGTAGGCAGAACTCAATTCCCAGATCGAGTTCACATCAATGGCTTGCGACCAGAAGCGCCGGAAGTTCGGTCTAAACGAAACCGCCGGGAGCCGGCTCTGTTGCGGGGTTTCGTGAGGATCACGCCATATCGGCTTGATTTTACGAATGTCGTTGAGGTTGGCGCCACAGGCTTCTGCGAACGAGCGGTTTGCGTCCCATTGCGGTCGAAGGCCGAAGGCGACGGAAGCGCCAAGAGTGGGCGTTCGAAAAAAGGCCGGTCTACTGCCCCAAGAATGCGACGGCAGGGCGACGGAGAGGTCGAGCAGGCGGAATTTCGGGAATGCGAGTGTCATGGCGCCATCATGGCGCCAAGGCCTCCTTGACAAGCTTTATCGGCGTTCCGTCGTGGGCAAAGCCGAGGGCCTCTTCCTTTGCGGTCGCCAGTTCCGGAAAGCGGCCAAACAGCGCTTCGATGCGCTGGTCTGGATTGAACGAAATGAGCGCCCGGCGATCCGGCCCGAAAAGATCGGAAAGTGCATCGACGATCTCGGCGACCGACAATCGAAGCGCCGGAAGCTGAAGCTCGCCGCAGACGTCAATCGAGGCTGCTCTGGCCAGATTACTGGCAGCGCAGCTTACCGACATCCACCATGCGGTGGCCTGATCGGAGACCGGGCAGACGTAGGGCTCGGCCGCCGCATAGGCGCGTGGTAGTTCGCTCATGAAGGCCGAGCCGAAGCCGGTCGTTTTTCCGGGTCGCGCGATGAGGCCTGGAAGGCGCAGCGCAATTCCGGAAAGCCCGCCCCTCCGTGAATGGTCTGCGAGGGCCATCTCCGCCATCCGCTTGTGGGCGCCGTACGTGCTCGTTGGCCGGGTCGGACTGTGGGCGCCGATCGACTGTCCCTCCATCTCGCCGTAGACCGCGACGCTGCTCGCATAAATGACCCGCGGCCTTCGGCCGGAGGCGGCCAGGCGATCGAAAAGGTCGAGCGTCGCATCGAGATTGACGCGCCGCCCCAGCGCCGGCTCGCGTTCAGCGAGAGCGCCGGGAACACTCACGAGATGATAGATGATGTCAAAATCCTGAAGCCCAGCTTTCTCCATGACTTCGCGGTCGTCGACAGCGCCTGACAACCAGGAGATCTGACCGGGCGCGGCCGCTTCGGACGAGTTGGCCGTCACGTCCAGGGCGGTGATCTCGTCGTCCGGCGCGCGCGAAGCCATGGTGCGAAGTAGCGCCCGCCCGAGGAAGCCCGCGGCGCCGGTGACAAGGATGCGCATTCAGTCTCCAATCGGCGCTGCGCGGTCCCCAACGCACGTCTGAGCGGCCTGCTTCACCTCGCGGCGACCACCCTCTGGTCGATGCGTCCGAATGGTCCTGGGCGCCCATCGGCGAAGCGCGCCTCCATCTCGACGCGATCGCCGAACATGAGGAACGGCGTGCGCGCCTCCCCAAGGTCCAGCTTCTCGATCACGCGCTTCTCAGCGAGGCAACTCGACCCCGCCGCCCTGTCCTTGTTCGAGACCGTTCCGGAGCCAATGATCGTTCCTGCTCGCAGGCGACGCGTGCGCGCGGCGTGAGCAATCAGGTCTTGAAACGAGAACGCCATCTCGGCCCCGGAGGCGCCGCCGATGCGTTCGCCGTTTCGCGCGACGTGCAGGTTGAGGGCGACGCGGCCGTCGCGCCAGGCCGAGCCAAGCTCGTCCGGGGTCACAGTGATCGGCGCGAAGCTGGTCGTGGGCTTGGCCTGCAGAAAACCGAAGCCGCGCGGCATTTCGTAGGCGCCGATCGCGCGCAGGCTCCAGTCATTGATCTGAACGACGAGGCGGATGCAATTCGCCGCGGCTTGCGCAGACGTCCCCATCGGAACCTCGTCGACGATCACTCCGAACTCGCCCTCGAAGTCGATCCCGTCCACCTCGCTAACGAACGGCGCGTCGGCACAAGGTCCCAGAAAGTCGTCGCTTGCGCCCTGGTACATGACCGGGATCGTCTCGAAGTCTGGGATCGACGGGGTGTTGAACGCCCGTTCCATCAGGCGCCCGTGATTCAGGAAGGCCGATCCGTCACACCACTGCGGGGCGCGAGGCAGCGGCGCCAGGCACAGCCGCGGTTCGAAGACGACGCCGACCGCCGAATGGTTGTTATCGAGGTCCTCGGATAGACGCTTCAGTGGCGCTTCCACCTCGCGCCAGTTCTGAAGCGCGCTAAGCAGGCTCGGGGTGATCGCCGAGGCGTCGACGGCGCGGGCATGGTCGCTGGAGACAACGTACAGTCGCCCGTCGGTCGAACCGTCGTCGTAGGTGGCAAACTTCATGAGTCCTCCCTGGCGCCTGGAATTCCTGGCTTAAAACGGCCGTCGACGAGGATGAATAGCATCCGGCAGAGCGTACCGGACCGGTTTGCCCAGGCATGGTTCGTGCCCCGCTGGATGACGACATCCCCCTCCCGCAGGAGCGTCTCGCCCTTGTCCAGAATCAGCGTCATTTCACCCGAGATAACGATGCCGTAGTCGACCAACTCGGTGCGATGCATCAGGGGATGCGGGGAGTCGGCCTTGACGGTCGAGGCGTGTGCATCGCCGATCTCGGTGAAAGCTGCGTTCATCCGCTCGGCGCCCCGATTGACGAAGTCCTCGGTATCCGGCGGAATGTCGACGAAACGGATCCGCGTCCCGTGCATCGGGGGCGACAATTTGATCGGGCCGGTCGATGGATCGGGTCCGTTTCCAACCGGCGCTGGACTGCCCTCCGTGCTCCACACTTCATGGAAGACTGTTCCCGGCAATGCGGAGAGTTCGACCACGGTCGGCAGCGGGCCGTCCGAAGCGATTATCGCCTGGCCGTCAGCGCTATGCCCAGTGACGATCCGACGGATCGGTGGAAATGATGGGTCCTTGCTCATCGATCAGGCCCCCTTTGGTTCGTGTGGCATGTTGAGGATAGGGACGTGTGGCGCGTGCACCTTCGAGAAGAGTAAAACTGCAATCGCCGCGACAATGACGGCAGCAACCCCGAGGCTGCCGTAGCCGAAACTCTGTACGAGCGTACCTCCGAGGATTGGGCCCACCGCCGCTCCGATCATGAGCATCGCCGGCGTGCCGGCCAGAGCCCGGGCCGTCGGGTCGAGCTTCGAGAGCACGCCGAAGGCGAAGGTGTGGGTAAAAATCATCACTGCGGCGAAGAAGACGGCGGGCGCGGCGTAGGCCGGAAAGCTGCCGCCAAAGGAAATGGCGAGCGCGATCAGAGCCTGTACGATCGGCCCGACGAGCAGGACTGCGTGCGGCGAAACGCGCTTTTCGAGAAACGCGGCGAGCAGCGCAGGAAAGAGGTTGACGAAGCCGAGCGCGATCAAAACGCCCGTGACAGCCTCCCGCCCAAATCCGCGGTCGATGCCGATCCGCTCGAGGAAGCTGAACATCATCGCCTGTGTGAGCGCCATGCAACTGATACCTGCGACGCCGAACCACACTGCGGGGCGCAGATGGGAGACTTCTTCGATGATGTCCTCGTCGCTGCGCGCCGTCGCCGTCGGGAACGCGACAATCGCGGCGATGGCGGCGACCGCCATAATGCCGGCGAAGGTCCTGAACAGGACGGGGCCGCCGAAGGCGGCGATCAGGTTCGGAGTCGCACCGAGGAAGACGATCGCGAAGACGCCGAGCGCCATGCCGACGGTAGCGAAGAGTCGATGCGGATGCCCGCTATGCGCGATCGTGCCGTGGGTGAAGCTCAGCGCGCAGCCCACGGACGCGCCGGCGATCACGTGACATAGCACCAACGCCGCGAAGCCCGATAGCAACGAGGCCACGAAGAACGCGACGGCCGCCAGCGCGAAACCAACGGCAGCCATGAGCCGCGCGTCGATTTTGTTGAAGCGCGGAGCGCAGACGAGGCTGCTCACCACGGCGCCGATGAGGAACAGCGTCGCGAGGCCCCCCGCCTGCGCTGGCGAGAAGCCATATTGGGCGATCAGCGCGCCGACCCAGACCGGCAAAGCGACAAGATCGATCATGCCCGCGCAATGGGCGACCATCAGCGCAACGCGGCCGCCCCAGCTCTCCGTGCTTGTCTGCATTGTCATCTCCTCTCAGACTCGCCGTGCTGTTCAGATCGGCGCGGCGAGCGCCGCCAACGAGGCCTGCATGATGCTGGCCTGCTCGGCCCTGTCGCCATTGGTGATTTCGAGTTCGCCAAGACGCACGGAATTTTCGACCACCATGCGGCAGCGTTCCCAGCGCCGGTCCTCAAACGCCTTCAGCCCGCTGGCGATGCTGTCCGCGCCGACGATCTCCTGCGCCAGCACGATCGCGTCCTCGATGCCGATGCAGGCGCCCGAGGCCAGGTGCGGGGTCGTGGCGTGAACGGCGTCGCCGATCAGGACGACGCGTCCCTTCGACCAGGGCTGCGGGAGAAGCAACGCCTCGAGCGGCCGGTAGACAATGCGCGACTGATCATTCAGCGAATCATGGATGGCCCTGACGATTGGAGCTGCAAAGGGCGCGATCATGGCCTTCAGCAGGGACACGAACCGCGCAGGATCAATATAGTCGTTTGTCGGCCGGTCTTCCGTGACAAACATATACATCTCGTCGCGCGAGACCGGGTTGACGCCGACCTTGACCTTGTCCCCCAGCCACATGATCGGCGCGTTGACCTCAGCCATGCGAGGCACAACGGCGCGCCACACGCACTGTCCAGTGTAGCGGGGCGTGGGGGCGTCGGGGAAGATCACCTTCCGCGTCTTCGAATAGAGCCCGTCCGCGCCGATCACGAGATCGTAGCTCGCCTGCGAGTCGTCGTTGAACCTCACGCGCACTTTGTCGGGGCCGTCGACGATCTCTATGAAGGTGCTTCCGAGCCGGACCTTCGCTCCCGCAGCCTTGGTGGCCTCCGCGAGAATGGCGGCGAGGACCGGCCGCATGACGGCGCCTGCGCCGGGAACGTCCCGGCCGGCAAGGCGCGGCGTCGGAATGCTTGCGATCTTGTGTCCGCCCGCGGTGAAGAGTTCGACCCCGTCGGCTGCGTCGCCGCGCTTCAGGAATTCGTCGAGAACGCCGATCTCGCGAAGGGCCCTCAGAGTCGCGCCGCCAAGCGTGATGCCCGCCCCGTACGATCGCCAGCCGGGATCGATCTCGACGATCTCCACGTCCGCGCTCGCCTTGCGCAGCTGGATGGCGGCGGTCATGCCTGAGAAGCCACCGCCTATGACGAGGACCTTGAGTCCCTTAGCCAACATGATGTTTCCTCCCGCTTCCTTATGGATTGAAGACGATTGCGCCGTCCGCTGTCGTCGCGATGGGCGCAGGGTCGAGCGTCAGTCCGAGCGCGGCCCCGTGGACGCATAGCCCGGTTTCGATCTCGAATTCGGCCCCGTGCGAGGCGCAGACGATGCGATCGCCAGTGGCGTTGAGATAGGCGTTGCTGCGCCACGCCATCGGCGTGCCGCCGTAGTGCGGGCAGGCGTCCCAATAGGCGTAGAGACAGCCGTTCCTGCGCACTGCGACGGCTTTGACGCGCGAGCCGTCGAACGGCCCGAAAGCGCGCGCTTCCCCCTCGCGAAGATCGTCTATCCGTCCGATCAGTCGGGTCATCAGTGGCCCGGCCCCTTCGCGCCGGGAGGCGGACCGCCCGGCGCCCAGCGCTCGCGGTACTCGAACAGAAACGCCTGCGCGCCCTCCGGTCCCATCGGGGCTTCGCGCGGAGACCATTCGTCGTCGTGCTGGTCCATGTCGGCGTCGTATTCGACGTGGCAGCCGAGCGGGCTGTTGAAGTACCAGAACCAATTCGAGCCGAACTTGTGCCGCCCGGGACCCCAGAAGGACTGGTAGCCCGCGCGCATGAAACGTGATCCGGCCAGCATCAGCTCGGTGGGACCTCCCATGTGGAAGGCGAAATGCTCGCAGCCCTTCATGTGGATCGGCGTCTGGATGAAAAAGAGCGTGTGATGGTCGGTCGTGCCGGCCGGCCGCAGGAACGGGCCGACGCCGTTGAAGCGGTCCGTCACCTTGAAGCCGAGGCGCTTCACGTAGAAGGCCTCCGCGCTGGGAATGTCCGGCACGAAGCAGACGACATGCGAAAGGGTGCGCGGCGCCGCCGGCATCTCTTCCCAGACGCCGATCTTGTTGGGGCCGCGCCGGGGAGGGGAACCCGGCGCATTGACGATCTCGGGCGGCATGTCGAGCTCGCGCCTCTTCGTCACCTGAAACTTCAGGGCGAAGCCGTGGTCATCGCTTGCTTCGACGGCGCCGCCGTCGAGGCGCTTGACCTGCCGATCCTTCGCGAGCTCGTCGCCGATCGCGTCGACTGTCGCTTGGTCGGCGACACCATAGACGGTCTGCCGCAGCATGGCCGCGGTCTCGAACGGCGCCGGCAGCCGCGGATCGTTCCGGCTGCGGATCAGGACGCCAGTGCCGTCGAGGGCCTCGAAGAAGCCGCCGGTCTCGTCGACGCCAACCGGCTTCAGCCCGAAGGCGATCAGATAATCCTTGCAGGCGGCGACGTCGTCGACGCCGAAAGCGAGCGCGTCGGGTCCGATGATGTTCATGGGGCGTCCTGTCTCAATTCGCTTTGGCGATGGCGGTGCGGCCACCGAGCGTCTCGGCGACCCAGTCGGCGATATAGGCGCCGGCATTGGCGGAATTGTCGAAGCTCGAATGCTGGACGCCGCCCTCCCGGTCGGTGAAGATCCTCAGTTCGCGTTTCGGGCTGTTGACGAGTTGGTCGAATGTGCGCTGCGCCCATTTAAGCGGGATCTGGGAGTCCTTCTCGCCATGCGTGACGAGGAAGGGGACTTCGATGCGGTCGAGCACGCCGTCCAGATGAACCTTCTCGGCGATCCGCATGAAGTCGTCCTGGTCCTTCGCGCCCCAGACCCAGCGCACGTGCTCCCAATAGTGCGGCACCGGGAAATTGCCCTCGCGCTCGAGGCGCTTCTTTTGGACATCGCGCCAGTCATGATTGGCGCCCCAGACGACCCCGCAGGCGAAGCGCGGCTCGAAGGCGACGGCACGCGGGCAGTAATAGCCGCCCAGCGAAACGCCCTCGAGGCCGATCCGCTTCGGGTCGACGTCGTCGCGCGTGATGAGCCAGTCGACGATCTTGCTCGCCCAAATCTCCGAATTGTACACGGCGTGCAGGCCCTGAAGACGGAGCGCCTCGCCTGTCCCCGGCTGATCGACGACTAGGGACGAGACGCCGCGCTGGGCGAGCCAGCGCGGCAGGCCGACGCGGTATTTCATCTCCTTCGTGGAATCGAGGCCATTGAGCTGGACAAGGATCGGCGCGCGCCCCTCGACGCCTTCGGCGCGGGTGTAAAGCGCCGACAGATGGGATTCGCCGTAAGGGATCTCGACGCGCTCGCAGTTCTCGTGCGCAAGCCGCACGCCGCGATCGAAGAAGGACCGCAAGCGCTTGTAAAGATCGAGGCGTCCAGGCGCGTTGTGCGCCTGCAAGCGCTCGGCCGTCAGATAGTAGGTCGCTGCGCGCCCGTACTTGTCGCCGGCTGAAATCAGCCGGCCGCGTCCTTCGTCCTCTTCGGCAAGCGCACATAGCTTGTCGCCCATTTTCGACCAGGTCTCGCGGAAGGCGGCCGTTCCGGAGGCGTCGGGCTGCTTGGCGGCCTCCTGCAAGGGCGCGCACATCTCCTCGATCTCGCCAATCTTGGCGCCCATCTCGATCGCGAGATCGACTGAGAGGTTCCAGACGTAGTTGGTCGGGAAGTACCTGAACATCGGCGCTACCCGCCGATCCCGTTTCGGGACTGCGCGCCGGTGTGGCGCGTACCTGCGCTGGTCTTGCAAAAGGCCATGGACGTCCTCCTCTCCACGTCCATAGCAGCGGATATTGCACAATGAAAATTGATTGTTAAAATACTGAGTATTGATTCCATGAATGAATGAGCATTGACTCAGACTTCGACCTCGGCCTGACCCATGCGGTTCAACAAGCTCGATCTGAATCTCCTTGTCGCCCTCGACCACCTACTCAACTTGCGCAGTGTGAGCGGCGCAGCGACGCGGATGAACATGACGCAGTCCGCAATGAGCAACGCGCTCCTTCGCCTGCGCGAATATTTCGGCGACGATCTGCTTGTGAAGATCGGCCGGCGCATGGAGCTGACGCCCCGCGCGGAATCTTTGAAGGACGCGGTGCGGGACGTGCTCGTGCGGGTCGAATGGACTATCGCGACGACCGCGGATTTCAATCCGGCGCAGTCGGACCGAGAGTTCAATGTGCTGGTCTCTGATTACACCCTCGCGACGCTGATCCCGAAGGTTCTGGCGCTTTGTCGAAAGGCGGAGTCGACCGTCAGGTTCAATTTCCTTCACCAGGTGGCCGGACCCGAGCGGCTTCTGGAGCGTGGCGACGTCGATCTGCTCATCATCCCGAAGGAATTCTGCTCACGGCAGCACCCGTTCGAGGTCATTCTCGAAGAAGAATTCTGTGCAATCGTCTGGAGCGGTGGCGAACTCGCGCGTGAGAAACTTACGCGCCGGAGCTTCAAGGAAGCATCGCACGTCGTGATGCGGACGCCGGACGGAGCGCAATCCCTCGAGTCGGTCTTCTTCCGGCAACACGACCTCGTCCGTCGCGTGGAGGTGGCGACCTACAGTTTCAACACCATGGCCCTCCTCCTCGTTGGGACGAACCGTATCGCGACCATCCACCGGCGACTTGCGGAGCAGGCGGCGAAGACGCTGCCAATCAGGATTCTCGAGCTTCCATATCGTCTCCCCAAGATGCGCCAGGTCGTTCAATGGCACAAATACCGCTCGCAGGACGCGGGTTTGATCTGGTTGCGCCGCGTGATCTGCGAGGGGGCGGCGCAGGACTAACGAGCGGCCGTCCGGCTCGCGGCATAGGTCCGCTTGGTGAACCCCACTTCGCGCTCGCAACGGATTGACGGCTATGGCGCGGACTCCGGTCCTTCACTAAGCGATCCCCGTAGGCTTGGTCTCCGCCCCTCTGGGACCCGCCCGCGCCGCCGGGCCTGGCGTCATCGCGCGCCGGCGCCGCTACGGGCGGGCGGCCAATCGGGGCGCGAAGGCCCCGATGATCGAATTCGAGGCCGCCTTCGAACATGGCGTCGTCGTCGAACAGCGCCCGGCCAAGGCTCCGCGTCAGCGGATCAAGCCGGGGTCGATCTTGGCGTCGCGCGCCGCCGGCTCATCGCCTGGATTTCGCTCGCCGCTCGGCGCTCGCGCCGGCCCCATGTTCGATGGCGAAGCCGATGACATCGTCGTTCCCGGTCTTCAGGCGCAAGGCCGCTTCGATCGGGCGGCCGGGCCAGCGTCCGCTTCAGCCAAAGCGGCGGCGTCTCCAACCGGCGCGGACGCCTCCGTTCGAGCGTTCCGGCGGGCCTGAGCGAGCGGCGCAGCAGTTTCTCAACGCCGGGCTCGTCGTCGTCCGCGACGAGGATCAGGATGCTCATGCGGAAGCCGCGGTACGGCTCCAGGTTGGCGAAGAACCGCTGCTGACTGCTCCTGGCGCCCTCGGAGTCCTGCTGCTGGTCCGGAAGTCCGACGGCTCCATGCGCCAGGCGGGTTTCCGCGCTTCGTCGCGGGAGAGTCCCGGGCGAATGTTCCGGCGGAGCGGCCGGCGGGGCAAGCCGATCGGTTCCGTCCCGGTCGAAACGATCGGCCGGCCGAGTTCAGGGAACCCGTCCCCGCTCGGCGCGTTCCCGTGGCCGTGAGCATGGGGAATGGGTTTTCCGGCGGGGGAAAGGCTCGCTGCTGGCGCGCGTCGCCGCGCCGCAGCTTAAACATCAGGGTCCCGCAGGATGTCTCAACCGTCTGATTCCGGCACGTTCGGCAGATACCAGGAGATTCCCGTCGATCGCATGTCCCCCGAAATGAGGGACGCTTACGAATTCACCATGCGGCTGCGCGGGATCGTGCCCGGCCCGCACAGACTCTGGCTCGCCAATCCGAAACTGTCGAAGACGATCATCCCCATCGGCGCCTACTATCAGACGCAATCGACCCTGACGAAGGCCGAGATCGAGATCGTCACCAACCTCACCGCGGCGCGCTGGCTTTCCGCTTACGCCAGCTACGAGCACGAGAAGATCGGAGAGGCGCAAGGGGGACTCGACCCCGAGACGGTGCGGCGGCTGATCGCCGGCCTGCCCGTGGCGTTCGAGGATCCGCGCCAGGAGATCGTCTATGAGCTCGCCTACGCGCTGGTGGAGCAACGTCCCGTCTCGCTCGGCCTCTATCGCGAGGCCAAGGCTCAGATCGGCGATGCGGGCGTCGTCGACGTAAGCGTGCTGATCGGCTGGTTCACCATGGTCAGCATGACCCTGGCCGCCTTCGACGTGCCGGCCGATGCGGATTCCACCGGCCTCGATCAATAGACCGGTCGCTGGACGCGCCTGCAACTTCCCTCACCGCCGCCAAGGAGCGATGCCCATGCTCAAGCTGCCTCAGGCCAAACTGGCCGTCGTCGCCGAGTTCCCGGAGAAGTTCTTTCTGGAGAACATGACGCTTCGCGCCGACGGCTCCATGCTGATCACCGTCCAGAACCGAAAGGAGCTTTGGTTCGTGCCGCGGCCTGGCGAGACGCTCCCGGCGCAACCGGCACATCTCCACACTTTCGAGTTCAACACGACTTTCATCGTGGAGTGGCAGCCGGATCTGTTCCTCCTCGGCGTCGCCGACGTCTACAAGACGCTCGAGGCGCGCCTCTATGCCATCGATCTGCGCGGCTGGAGGCAGGGCCAGCCGATCGCACCCCGCCTCGTGCTCGAATTTCCCAGACCATGGGCAGGCCTGAACGGCGCCTGCCTGATTGCGCCGAACGTGCTCCTCGCCGCCGGCGTGGCGAACCTGATCTGGCGGGTCGACCTCGCGGAGGACGGCCGCGCCGCCGTTCGTCCCTGGCTCGAGCACGACAGCATGAAAAACCGCCCCGGCGACAGGAAGCCGGAGCAGCCCGGCACGAACGGCGTGCAATATGACGCGGGCGCCGGCTACCTCTACTATACGACGACCTCCCAGCAGATGATGCTGCGGGTGAAGGTCGACCCGGACACGCTCGAGCCCGCCGACCTGCCGGAGTTCGTGGCCGGCGGGCGGGAATGGGACGATTTCCTGATCGACGAACGCGCCGGGGTCGCCTACGTCACCACCCATCGCGAGAACACGATCGATCGCGTGCGTCTGGCCCATGACGGCAACCGGGAGGGCAGGATGGTGATCGCCGGCGATCCGTTCACGGAGACCCTCGTCGGGCCCTCGGCAGGCGCGTGGAGCCGCGCGCCCGGCGAGCGCGGCCGCGTCGCCTACTTCTCATCGGATGGCGGCACCGCGCAGCCGCCAGACGGAGTCTTTCGGACGGCGAAGGTCCTGCGGGTCGAGTTCCCGGCCGTCGCCTAGTCAAGGCGCCTCCAAGCGGCTGCCGCCGTTTGCGCTTCAGGCGATCCGCTCCAGGACCTGCTCGAGGTTGGCGAAGAACCGCTGCCACCCGCCCTTGGCGCCCTCGTAGAATTGCGGCTGGTCCCGCCGGAAGCCGGACTGCTCCATGCGCAGGCGGGTTCCGGCGCTCGTGGGCGTGAGGGTCCAGGTGACGACGCTCTGGAGACCATAGGCGCCCCACGTGTAAGCCATCGTTTTGTGCGGCTCGACCGCCAGGACCTGGCAGTCGACGGAGCCCCAGTCGGCGCGAAGGGTGAAACTCTGGCCGACGACAGGCTTGAAGTCGTTCTTCATCAGCCATTCCTCGATCAGCTCGGGCTGCGTCAGCGCTCGCCAGATCTTTTCCGGCGGAAATGGCATCTCCCGTTCGACGACGACGGAAAGCGCTTCGGTGGCGGCCTTGGTCATTGGTCCATCCTTTTGAGGAGATCTTCGAGGCGGTCGAACCGGCTTTGCCAGAAGCCGGCCATCTGACTTGTCCAGTCGATCAGCGGCGTGAGGGCGCCGAGCTGCGCGCCATAGTGCGTCTGGCGGCCCTTGTGGCGGTCGCGCACCAGCCCGGCCCGTTTGAGGACCCCGAGATGCTTGGAGACGGCCGGTTGCGAGACCCCGGCCTGCGCCGTCAGCGCCCCGACCGTCTGGTCTCCGTCGCGACAGAGCCGCTCGAAAATGGCCCGGCGGGTCGGATCGGCGAGCGTTCGGAACAGGATGTCGTGGGCCTCTGGCATCGCAATTGATAACTCGTCGGCTATTGGTTCGACCTATAACCGATCAGATATACGAGTCAAGCCAGGCGCAAGTTCGTCGCCAATGGCTCGCCTGCGAGGTTGGCGGATCTGTTTTGCTTGGCCGGCCGGATCGCCCGGCCCGACGGACGTGGAAATCGTCGATTATCATTGAAGGGGTTCAACAGATGTCCCGCACCGCCATTCACCCGGCTGAACATCTTGGCCAAGAGCTGGCCGAAATTGGCCTCTCCGCCGCCGGGCTCGCGCGGCAGATCGAGGTTCCCGTCAACCGGATCACCGGCATCATCAACGGCCAGCGCGGCATCACCGCCGACACGGCGTTGCGCCTGGGACATAGGTTCGGGACCAGTCCTCAGTTCTGGATGAATCTGCAGCAGCTTTATGAGCGGCGCCGCGCCGCGCATGCGGTCGGCGCACAGCTCGCGCGACTGCCGCAGCGCGACGCCTCGCCTCGGTCCTTGGCGAAAACAAAGACAGCAGCCGTCGTGCGCGAGCGCCCCGCGCGCAAACGCCGGCTGGCGAGGCGCTGAACGTGGACCGACGCCACGGGAAATATGCATGTGTCGAACTGCGCTCCTCGGTTGAGACACCGGATTTGGGGGCAGGGGAGCATCGGCCGAGCGCGCGCAATGCCGCGAGCCTCAGCCGCCTCTATTGGGGATTTGCCGGTTCCTCGGGCGTGGCCGCCTTCTTTGTCGCGGCGGCGTGAGCGGGCTTCTTCGCCGGCGAAGCCGGAGCGGGAGGGCGGGCCTGCGCCTGGGGCGCGGGGGCGGCCGCAGGCGCTGCCGGGCCGCTCTGCGCCAGGCCGACCGAGATCCCGAACAGCTTCCATTGGCCCTCCACCGGGGCGTAAAGCAGCTCGAACTTGACCTGCGCGGGGACGGACGGGAAGAAGCCCGTCATGTGCATCAGGCCATTGGCCTCGATCTGCGGCAGCAACGTCAGCTGCGGCTCGAGCACGGCGACGCCGGAAAGGTCGATCTTATCGCGCCGCAGGTTGGCGAAGATCTCGCCGAGCCGCGCGGCGGTGTTCGCGGCCTCGAAGCCGGGGGCGCCGAGATCGCGCAGCACGGTGTAATTGCCGGTCTTGTTCGCCTGGTCGAGCGCGAGCAGCGTCGAGCGGATCAGGATCAGGACGCCGTTGCGGTCGATCTGGGCGGGCTTCGGCTCTTGCGCCGGCTTGACCTCCTGCGCAAGCCCAACGCTCAATGCGCCCGCAGCCAGCAGCGCCGCGAGCGCCCAAACCCTCAATCGCTTCATCGTCTCACCAGGCGAGCGTCACGCCCACGCGTCCGCCCACGTCGCCCTTGGTCAAGCCTACGCCCACTCCGCCGTTGAGGACAATGTTGTCGCTGACGCGCAGGAGCGCGGTCGCGCCGAAGGCGTTGGTCCCGTGATAGCCGCCCCAGTTGGCGGAGATGGCGTAGCGCTTGTTGTCGGGCAGCGTTCCCCCGCCGAGCGCGATGGCGACCGCCGAGCCCTCGTAGGCGCGGATCATCTCGCTTTGAAGCGAAGCGATGTTGCCGTAGAGGTTGGCGACGTTGGCGTTCAGGGCGTTGACCGAGTTGTAGAGATTGCCGATGTCCTGCGCGCCATAGGGCGTCGCGGCGAGATGGCCCGCCGAGTTGGTCGTCACAAAGTCGGTCGAGCCGCTCTGCGCAGCCAGACTCGCCGACGAGGTCAGGCCGGGCAGCACATACGTCGTGCCGGAGACGCCGATCGCCACCTGGTTCGCGGCGGTGGTCTTCGCGCCTGCGCCGATCGCGGCGGAATTCGCATAAGCCGCCGTCGCGCTCGGGCCGATTGCAATCGCGCCGCCCGCCGTCGCCGTGGCGGTCTCGCCGATTGCGAGCGCGCTCGCCCCGTTGGCCGTCGCGTTCCCGCCCAGGGCGAGAGCCGCATTCCCGGTCGCGGCGTTCATGTTGCCGATCGCCAGCGCGCCGGCGCCGGTCGCCGTATTGTTCGCGCCGACCGCGACCGCGCCCGTGCCCGTCGCCATGTTGGGATCGCCGATCGCCACCGCGCCGTTCCCGTTCGCGGTCCCCTGGTTGCCGATCGCCACCGCGCTGCCGGAGCCGGTGACGCTCGACTTGTAGCCCATGGCGATCGACCCGAGGCCCGCGGTCGACGCGACGGTCGAGGTGTCGCCGATAGCCACCGTGCTCGCGGCCAGCGCGGAAGAGCCGCTGCCGAATGCGGAGGAGTTGGTGGCGCCTGCAGTCGCACTGAAGCCGAAGGCCGAGGAATTCGCCCCGCTCGCCTGGGCGCCGACGCCGACCGCCGTCGAATTGGCGGCGGTGGCGAAAGCATTGGCGCCAAAAGCCGCAGCATTTGCGGCGCCGGCGATGGAATGATCGCCGACCGCCGTTGATGACGTTCCGCCCGCCTGGGCGCTATTGCCGACGGCGACGGCCGAGATCGCGGTGGCCTGCGCATTGTAGCCGCCGGCGAAGGAATCGGTTGAATTCGCAAAACTCGCATAGCCGACGGCGGTCGCCGATATGCCCGAGCCTGTCGATCCGACGCCGAGCGCGGTCGAATTAAATCCGCTCGCCGTGGCGCTGGAGCCGCCCGCAAAGGCGTTGGTCCCCGAGGCGGTCGAGCCCGAGCCGAGCGCGATGCCGTCGGCGCTGGACGCCGTCGCCGTGTCGCCGAACGCAAGCCCGCCCGCGGCGCTGACCGTGCTGGCGTTGCCGAGCGCGACCGAGCCTTGGCCCACGGCGGTGTTGCCATCCCCGAGCGCGATTGCGCCGTTGGCGGGGAGCGTTCCGGCCGTATTGCCGGCGGCGGTGTTGTTCGCCCCGATCGCGACCGCGCCCGTGCCGTTCGAGACGTTCGGATCGCCGATCGCAACGGCTCCGTTGCCCGTCGCATTCTGGCCGAGGCCGAGCGCCACCGCGCCGCTCCCGGTGGCGATCATGCTGTTGCTCACTTGGCCGGTGCCGATCGAACCGATCGCCACTGCGCCCGAGCCCATGGCGTTGGTGTTGGTGCCGATGGCCACCGCGCTGTTGCCGGCGCCCGTGCCGGTCGCGCCCGAGCCGCCGATCGCCACGTCACCGGTATTGTTGGCGGCGGAGTTCGTACCGAGGGAGACCGAATAGTCGCCCGCAGCGTTGGCGCCGAAGTACAGATTGGCGCCGCTGCCGATCGCCAGCGAAGCCACGCCCGACGCGGTCGCGCCGTGGTTAGCGTCACCGCCGCCGATGGCGATCGCATCGGTGTTGCTCGCCGCCGCGCCATTGGCGCCTGCGCCCGTGCTGCCGCCGACGGCGATTGCATTGTTGGCGCTCGCAGTGGCGCTCGCCGCCGTCCCGTCGCTGCCGCCGACGGCAATCGATCCGGGGCCGCTCGCAGCGGAGAAGGCCCCATAGGCGGAAGCGCTGACGCCCGTCGCATTGGACCCATGTCCGTAGGCGGAGGCGTGGTCGCCGTTGGCGACGGCGCCATTGCCGGTGGCCGTCGGGCTGTCGCCGGTGGCGCTGCTGTTGAAGCCGGTCGCAGTGGCGTTGGCGCCGGTGGCGGTCGCCTGGACGCCGGTCGCCGTCGCCTGAGCGCCAGCGGCGTTAGCGTGTACGCCGGTCGCCGTGGCGTGCGCGCCGTTGGCGGCGGAGTTGACGCCGGTCGCCGTTGCTTCCTGGCCTTTGGCGACGGCGCCCGAGCCGGTCGCCGTCGAAAAATCTCCGGTCGCGCTGCTGAATTCTCCAGTCGCGGTCGCGTTGGCGCCATTGGCGTCGGCGCTCTGCCCGCACGCCGTCGCGGCGGCAATCCCATGATCGTTGGCCCCGGCGGCGCCGCCCGCGACGTCGCCCGTGCCGGTTGTCGAATTGCCGCAGGTGAACGCGTCCGCCGGACCGGCCATGATCGCAGCGCCTGCTACGGCGCCCGAAGCCAGCACCAGGCCGCGAAGCGCGCCCCCGGCGAGAGCGCTGGTTGACAGCAGCGCGCGCAGCGAAAGGTTCGCCGTTCGGTTTCCGGCAGCGCGAGACCGGTCACCTGCCAAGCGTCGAAAATCGATTCCGCCCACCACTTGCGCCCCCATCCCGGAGCCGCGGCTCCCTCGTCCGAACTCGACGCTGGCTGGTTCGGCGTGAGTTTATGACATTACAAAACCGAGGTTCAACAAAGTAAAGTCATCGGGCGGCGCGCTGCCCATCATGTGAGCAGCTTTTTGGCGGCTGTTGCAAAATAGTCACCTTTTTGCACATTTTGGCACGCCGCTTGGCCCTTGAGCGTCGCGGCGCCGCCCGCGGTGTTTGCTCGGTTTACCGAGCGACACTCGGCGAGACCGCTATGCCGGCCGCGATGACAGCGCCCCGCAGCGCCGCGCCCGCGAGCGCGCTGGTCGACAGCAGCGCCCGTCGCCTCGACCCCTCAGGCCGACCCTCCGGCGCTGGTGAAGGCCAGCCCAAGCAGGATTGACGCCCATGACCAAGTCCCCGAGCAACAGGGCAAATTTTTCCTGACGCTACCACCATGCGCCGGTCTCGCGCGAGGGTGCGGAACGGACCTAGCCACGAGTTTGGCGCCTATTTGACAGAATTTCGGCAACCGTTGCACGATAGTCACATGCATGGCGCGCGTTTGTCGCATATGACGGAGCATGCCGGGCGCGTGGGGAAATACCCGTCATAACACCCCCGCTGAAATCCGCGACACGGAACGTTGTCGCTGGCAACAAATCGCGCGACGATCGGCCGCCGGAGCGATCGGCGGCCGGATTAGCCTCTCAGGCGACTTTGGCCAGAATTTTTTCCATTTCTGACGCCGTGAAGGCGCGCAATGTCTGCCCGGTGATGTTACCCATTTTGGCGACGCTCAATCCGATCGCGGCGATTGCGGCGTCGTCCGGGGCTTCGACGATCGTGACGAGATCATATTGGCCTTGCGTCCATAGGATTTCTTTCACGGTGATTCCGGCTTCTTTTGTCGCTTTCTTGAACGCTTCCGTTCGCTTGAGCGTGTCTTTGATGTTCTTCATCCCTTGGTCTGTGAAGTTGGAGAGCGTGACATAGGTGGGCATGGCGTTTCCCTCTCAACGGGGCTGTTTTGGTTGGTTTGAGTTTCCCGTCGACCTGGGCCCCTGACGGGCCGGCGGAGCAACATCTCAGCATAGTTCTGTGAATTATTCAATGCGCCTGGGGTCCGCAATTTACACTGGCGCCATACTCGAGCCTGAACGCTCCCGATCGAAATCCTGGCGGACGGCCTTCCTGCGTGACAAGCGGCGCAAATGGCCTCACAATCGAGCGGTTGCGAAGCACGCGAGCGCGTATCATGCTAACGGAGAGCCAGCGCGTTACGCCTGTTTCCGAGCCTGGCTTCCCGTCATTCAGTCTTGCGCAATGATCCGTCCCCCGAGAAACCGCTGATTGAGCCATGTCCACCGCCTCCCAGCCGATCATCAGCCCGCCGCCGACCTTTCGCGAGGCGCGCGACCTCTTGCTTGAACTTCACGACAATTACTGCGACGCCAAGACCGCCTTCGTCTGGCCCCGGCCGGAGCGCTTCAACTGGGCGCTCGACTGGTTCGACGCCGAGCTTGCCTCAGGCGAAGCCGGCGCCAGGCCGGCGCTGAAGGTGCTCGGCAGGACCGTCGAGACGAAGAGCTTCGCCGAATTGTCGGAAGCCTCCTCCCGCCTCGCCTCGGGCTTGCGGGCGCTGGGCGCCAAGCGCGGCGACCGGCTGCTGATGATGCTCGGAACGACGCCGGAACTCTGGGTGACGATGCTGGCGTCGATGAAGCTCGGCCTCGTGCTGATCCCGGCGATGCCGACGCTCGGCCCCACCGACATCGCCGACCGACTCGAGCGCGGCCGGGCTAAATTCATCGTCGCCCACGCCGAGGACGTGGCGAAGTTCGCCGGGCTCACCGCGGAGGTCGAGCGCATCGCGGTCGGCGAGACGCCCGAGGGATGGCGCGCCTTCCAGGCGGTGATGAATTCGGCCATGCGCTTTCAGCCGGACGGGCCGACGCTCGCCGACGATCCGATGCTGCTCTACTTCACCTCGGGCACGACGGCGCGGCCGAAGCTCGTCCTGCACACGCATGCGAGCTATCCGATCGGCCATCTCTCGACCATGTATGGCCTGGGCCTCAGGCCCGGCGACGCGCATCTCAACATTTCCTCGCCCGGCTGGGCGAAGCACGCCTGGTCGAGCGTGTTCGCCCCCTGGAACGCCGGCGCGACCGTGCTCGCCCTCGCCAAGCGCTTCGAGCCGCGCGAGGCGCTCGACATCCTGGTCGAGCACGGGGTGACCGTGTTCTGCGCGCCGCCGACCGTCTGGCGCATGCTGATCCAGGAGGACCTGGCGCAGTGGAAGGTGAGGCTCCGCGAGGTCAATTCGGCCGGCGAGCCCTTGAACCCGGAGGTGATCGAGAAGGTGCGCCGCGCCTGGGGCCTGACCATCCGCGATTCCTACGGCCAGACCGAGACGACGATGATGATCGGCAATTCGCCCGGGCAGAAGGTCATCGCCGGCTCGATGGGGCGGCCGCTGCCCGGCTATCGGGTCGTCCTCCTCGATCCCGAGGGGCTCGAAGCGGATCAGGGCGAGATTGCGCTGCCGCTGCGTCCGCGCCCCGTCGGCCTGATGCGCGGCTATCAGGACGATGCCGGCGAGACGGCGCCGCTCGAAGGCGCCTATTATCGCACCGGCGACGTCGCCGGACGGGACGCGGACGGCTACATCACCTACATCGGCCGCGCCGACGACGTGTTCAAATCGAGCGACTACCGCCTGAGCCCGTTCGAGCTCGAGAGCGCGCTGATCGAGCACGAGGCGGTGGCGGAAGCCGCGGTCGTGCCGGCGCCCGATCCGATGCGCTACACGCTGGCCAAGGCCTATATCGCGCTAAGGGCCGGGTTCGAGCCGAACGAAGCCACGGCGGCGTCGATCTTCGCCCATGTCCGCGAGCGCCTCTCGGCCTACAAGCGCGTGCGGCGGATCGAGTTCGCCGACCTGCCGAAGACCATCTCGGGCAAGATCCGCCGGGTCGAACTCAGGGTGCGCGAGACGGCGCTGGCCGAGCGCGGCGAGCGGGCGGAGCGGGAGTTCCGCATCGAGGACTTTCCGGACGGTTGATCGGCCTGTCTTCCATCGGCTTTGCCGGCGCTTGATCGCCGTCAACGGAAGCGACCGCCGACGCCTTATGTCACGTCTTGACGGCGTCATTCCTGCGTGTTCTAAATCAGAGCCGCAACGATATTTGCGACGTGAATTTCATTGGGGGGACGATGTTATACTTGATGCAGATAAAGAATAGCCCTGGCAGGTTCCTTCTCGCGATCGCGCTTTTGTCATTCTCGGCCGATGCGCGCGCGAGCCACGAGAACAAGAGTGCGTTCCAGAAGAACAGTCACGGCATCAAATGCGAAACCCTTTACGAACGATGCGGCATTCAGAAGTCCAAGTGCAAAATTCTGTACGACGCCGCCCTCGCATCCGGCGGACAGTGGGGAATGCCTGATGCCCGCCTTGCCAGCAAGACGCGGGGCCCGAGCAAATATTGCTTCCTCGAGTGACGAAACAAAAAGGCCCCACTCGTCGCCAAGCGGGGCCCATGCGAAAAGAAAGCGAAAAACTGAATTACATCTGCGTCAGCGAGCCGTGGCCCTTCGGCGTCGTCATGCTCTCGCAGGAGCCCTTGGCGACATATTTCCAGTGATGCGGATCGTAATCGACGGTCGAGGTGCCGGCGCAGGTGGTGCCGGCGCCCGCGGCGCAGTCGTTCTTGCCGGCGAGGGCGATGCCGTAGCACTTGTCGGCGCCGGGTTGGGCGGGGGCGGGACCCGCCTTGGCGGCGGTGGCGAGCGCCCCGGCCAGCGAAGCAGCAAGCGCGGCGGCGGTGATGGCGGTCCTGGCGTTCATATGTTCCGTTCTCCCGTTAAATCAATTGCGTATGGTGCGGCGTGGCGGTCCGCCTCGCCGATCGGCGGGAGCCTTGCGGCCCGCACCTAAGCTTTACGGAGCCAAGCTCGCGAGGTTACGAGCCGGCATGATCACGAAGCCGTGATCAAGGGAACAATCAGCGAAGATCCCGGGGCTTGTAGCGTTCAATTCCTTCGCCATATCCCCCTCGGCCCGGGAGAAAGGCGCTTCCTATGTCCGAATCCTTCCACGTCGTCTGCCCGCATTGCAACGCCGTCAATCGCATCGCCGCCGGCCGACCTGCGACGGAAGCCATATGCGGCGCCTGCAAGAAGCCGCTGTTTAGCGGCGAGCCGATTGCGCTGACGGCGGCGAACTTCGACAAGCACCTCGAGCGCAACGACATTCCGGTCGTCGTCGACTTCTGGGCGCCGTGGTGCGGCCCGTGCCGGGGGATGGCGCCGATCTTCGCACGCGCGGCCAAGGAGCTCGAGCCGCGCGTCCGCTTCGCCAAGGTCAATGTCGACGAAGAGCCAAGCATCGCCGGGCGCTACGGCATCCGCGGCATTCCGACCCTGATCGTCTTCGACCACGGCAAGGTCGTGAAGCAACAGGCCGGCCTCATCGACATCGAGTTCTTGCGCCGGCTCGTGCAAAGCCCCGCAATCTAGGCTGAACGCTCGCCAGCTTGCTCGCGTCAAAGAGGTGGAGCCTCCGGCGCGGTGAAGCAAAAGTGAAGCGAGCGGTCATTGCCCTCATGCAAATTTGCATTACAAGCATTACAGTTGGAGTTTTACGGGGATGCTGACATGACGACTCTGAGCGTCACCGCACGGGGACAGGTCACTTTTCGGAAGGACGTGCTCAAGCATCTGGGCGTCCAGCCGGGGGACAAGATCCGTCTGGACTTGCTGCCGGACGGGCGGGCGGAACTCAGTGCCGAGAAGGCCAAGGGATCGTTTCAAGACTTGCGCGGATTCTTGAGGGACAAGACCAACCGCAAGCGCCTGAGCCTCGAAGCCATCAACGACGCGATCGCCGAGAGCGGGGCCGCTGCAGGAGCGGACGAGGGATGAAAATAACGGCGGATACGAACGTGCTCCTGCGCGCGCTTGTGGCCGATGACGAAGGCCAATCCAAGTTGGCGAGCGAGATGCTCGAGGCTGCCGAGATGGTCGCCGTCAATCTGCAGGCCCTCTGCGAGTTATCCTGGGTTCTGAGCCGAAGGTACGAAGTCTCGCGAGCGGACGTCAGCGCGGCGATCCGTGGGCTCGCGAACACGCGCAACGTTGTGGTCAACCGCCCGGCGGTCGAAGCGGGCCTGAGCGTGCTCGACGCGGGGGGCGACTTCGCGGACGGCGTCATAGCCTACGACGGGGCTTGGCTTGGGGCGGAGACATTCGTGTCCTTCGATAAGAAGGCCGTGTCGCTGATCCTGAAGCAGGGAGGACGGGCCAGGCTGCTGGCCTGACAAATGGCCGGCGCAGCGGGACAGCGCACGCCGAATCACCTATCCTCTGCAAAAGCAAAGGGACCGGCC
>CAVYXQ010000002.1:0-33352 GCA_963772555.1 uncultured Alphaproteobacteria bacterium
TCGGTAACCCCGATCGTGCGGCGCGCCAAAGCGCTATTTCACTGCTGCCTAACGACGTCGCCTCGCGCCCGCCGTGACGGCGATCACAGACGGCGCGCGATCGTTGGCCTGCCTGTGGATAAGATCGGTCAGTGCAAACGGTAGAACACCGTTCTACTCCTGTGGAAACGGGTTGGCGACCTCGCGGCGCCGCGCGGGATGGGTCGCAGACCTCAGACGGATCAGGGCCTCTCGCTCGACGGATGCCAAAACCGGTCGACCGATCGCCTCTCACAAAAAAGCATGGGGCCCGCATCAGGTTGCGCTTGAACTCTCTAGGCCGACCGCCCAAGCCTGCCCGCTTAGTCCAATTCGCCAAAGGCCTTTCCGATGAAAACCAGAGCCGCCGTCTGCCGCGCCTTCGGCGCGCCGCTGCACAATCGAAACGATCGACCTCGCCAAGCCCGGCCCTGGCGAAGTCCTCGTCAAGACCGCGGCCTGCGCCATCTGCCACAGCGACATCTTCTTCATCGACGGGGCCTGGGGCGGCGAACTACAGGCGGTTTACGGGCACGAGGCGGCGGGCGTCGTCGAAGCCGTCGGCCCGGGCGTCACGCGTCTGAAGTCCGGCGACCACGTCGTCGCGACCCTCATCCGGTATTGCGGCTTTTGCGCCGCCTGCGCCGAAGGCGCGCCGGTCTTCTGCGAGGAGGTCTTTCCGCTCGACCGGAAGACCCCCCTGCACGACGCGGCAGGCAAGCCGGTCGTCCACGGCCTGCGCACCGGCGCGTTTGCCGAGCATATGGTGGTCGACGCGTCGCAGGCAGTCGCCATCCCCGTGGACGTCAAGCTCGACAGCGCCTCGCTCATCGCCTGCGGCGTGCTAACCGGCATGGGGGCGGTGGTCAATACGGCGAAGGTGAAGACCGGCTCGAGCGCCGTTGTGATCGGCTGCGGCGGCGTCGGGCTGAACTCCATCCAGGGCGCGCGGCTCGCCGGGTGCTCGCCGATCATCGCCGTCGACGTGGATCCGGCCAAGCTCAAGGCGGCGCGCGAATTCGGCGCGACCCACGGCGTGAATGCGAGAAGCGAGGATGTGGCGGCACGGGTCGCCGAGGTCACCGGCGGCCGCAAGGCCGACACGGTATTCGTCACCGTCGGCGTCAAGGGGGCAGCGGAACAGGGCGTCTCGCTCATGAAGCGCAATGGCGCAACCGTGCTCGTCGGCATGCCGCCGTCGGGGGTCACGGCGACGATCGATCCCGGCTGGCTCGCCGCCGACGGCCAACGCATTCTGGGCTCGAAGATGGGCTCTGCCCGGCCGGCGATCGACGTTCCGAGCATCGTCGCCCTCTATCGGGAAGGGCGCCTCAAGCTCGACGAGCTCATCACAAGGCGCTATCCGCTCGAGGCGATCAACGAGGCGCTCGCATCCTCGCGTTCCGGCGCCGCGCTGCGCAATGTGATCGTCTTTTGAGGAAGGCGGCTCCATCGGGAGCGGAAAAGCAAATGACGTCAACCAGTCTCATGGCCGGGCTTGTCCTGGCCACCCACGTGCCTCAACCGCCGCGCGCCTCTGCGTCTAGCGCCCCGTTTTTTCCGCTTTGCGATTGCTGCTCGCGCAACGGCGTGGATGGCCGGGACAGGCCCGGCCATTTGGTTTTCCGGGTTTGCAGCCTTGCCATTCCGGGTGGTGAAGCATGAAAATCGCCGAACTCAAGACTTTTGTCGTCGGCAATCCGCCGCCCGCCTTCGGCGGCCGCTATTTCCTCTTCCTAAAGCTCAAGACCGCCTGCGGAATTGAAGGCGTCGGCGAAGTCTATGCGGCGAGCTTCGCACCCAAGGCGATCGTGCCGATGATCGAGGACGTGTTCGAGCGCCATGTGCTCGGCGCTGATCCGTTCCGCATCGAAACGCTTTGGCGCAACGTCTACGGGCGCGGCTACACACTCAGGCCCGACGTGTCGTTGATGGGCGTCTTGTCCGGCATCGAAATGGCGCTCTGGGACATCGTCGGCAGGGCCGTCGGCAAGCCGGTCTACGAGCTGCTCGGCGGCAAGGTGCACGAACGGCTGCGCAGCTATACCTATCTCTATCCCGACGAGCCGGGCTCGCACGCCTATTCCGACAGTCCGGTCTATTCCATTCCGGAAGCTGCGGCGGAGCGGGCGCTCAAATATCTGGCGCAGGGCTTCACCGCGGTGAAGTTCGATCCGGCTGGCCCCTATTCCACCTTCGACCCGCGCCAACCGAGCCTCGAGCGCCTGGCGCTGAGCGAAGCCTTTTGCAAGAGGCTGCGCGAGGCGGTCGGCGAAAGGTGCGACCTTCTGTTCGGCACGCACGGCCAGTTCACGGTCTCGGGCGCGCTGCGCCTCGCCCGCCGGATCGAGCCTTACGAGCCGCTTTGGTTCGAGGAGCCGACGCCGCCCGAGGCGCCGGAAGAAATGGCCAGGGTCGCGGCGCAATGCCGCATGCCAATCGCCACCGGCGAGCGCTTGACCACGAAGTACGAGTTCGCCCGGGTGCTCGAGACCGGCGCCGCCTCGATCCTGCAGATGAACCTCGGGCGGGTCGGCGGGCTGCTCGAGGCCAAGAAGATAGCGGCGATGGCGGAGGCGCATTATGCGCAAATCGCGCCGCACCTCTATTGCGGGCCGATCGTCGGCGCGGCCAACATTCAGCTTGCGGCATGCAGCCCGAATTTCCTCATTCTCGAAAGCATCGAGCGCTGGGACGGCTTTCACGCCAGCATTCTCAAAAAGCCAATTCGGTGGGAGGAGGGCTATGTCATCCCGCCGGACGAGCCGGGGCTCGGGGTCGAGCTCGACGAAGAGGTCGCCGCCCAGCATCCCTGGACGGGCGACGCGCTGCATCTCGTGCCGCGATTCGGGCCGGTCCATGCGCCGGATTGACTCGGAGGCCGAGCGGTCAGTGCTGCGGCCCCATCATCCAGGCGCCGTTCGCGGCGCAGAACACATGATTGTGGAGATTGGCGACCCATTGGCGGCCTGATGCGGTCAGCGCCAGAAATTTGAGCCCCTCCTCGATATTGGCGGAAACTCTCTGATTGAAGAAGCTCGGATATTTGTCGACGAGGTCGGCTGGCGTATCGTAGCCGTACTGGCGGTTGCTACCGAGCTCCTCGAATTCGGCGAAGAGCGCGTTGGCCTTCTTTGGATAGAGTGGGTCGCCGAGCTGCCCGATCAGATCGGAGGCCAGGACGAGTCTCGCTTCGAGACTTGCGTTCTCCCGATCGTCGAGGATCGGCGGAAAGCGCGTCAGCTCGATCGCCTCGGCGACCCGGGCGGCGTCGACGGTCGTCGAGTTCCCGAGCCGCTCGTACACGAACAGCTTCGACCGGTCGACGTGATAGGGCGCAAGCGCCGCGTCGGACGCGCCCCGCGGCAGGGTGACCTTTTGCCCATCCTGGCCGACGACATACTCGGTCGTCGTGTCGCCGCTCAAGATCCCGCGAACGAAGCCGATGTCGTGCAAGAGGCAGGCGATGATGTGGTGCGTGTAGTCGGACGGCTCGATTTTCTGTTTGAGCGTCCGCCCGCGCAGGATATCGCGCCCGACGATTGTCACCAGCATCGTGTGTTCGAAGTTGTGATAGAGCGCATCGCTCCTGGCGATGCACTCGATCGTGCTTCTCGCCAGCGCGCCGAGACGCTCCGCGCTTTCGTTCTGGGCGGAACCGAAGATCTCCCGAAAGTCGTTGGCCAGAAACTTGCCGAGCTTCTTCGCCGCCACTGCCGCGATTGTATCCACGTCACGGGCTCCTGGAAGCATCGGCGCAAGTCCCGCGTTTTAGTCGGCCGGCATCCCCGCCTTGGAACTTAGTGCAAGCCAAGCCTCAGCGCCAGAGGCGGCGGCCGCTCTGGCAAGCTTCGCGAAAGCACCCTTTGCCCGGAAGATTCCGGAGCCTATGCTTCTCTTGGGTCGGAGCCCGCGGAGATGCGCGAATGACGTTGCGTTATGGTTTCATCGGGCTCGGCAATCTCGGCCGGGCGCTCGCCGCAAGCCTCAGGCGCGCCGGGTTCGATCTAACCGTGCACGACATCGACGCCAAGGCGGCGAAGCCGCTTCTCACCGCCGGATCCGTTTGGGCCAATTCGCCGCGCGCGCTCGCCGAAGGCGTCGATGCGGCGATCACCTGCCTGCCCTCGCCGCGAGCCTCCGAGCGGGTCCTGAGCGGCCCCGATGGGCTGCTCCTCGGTCTCAGACCCGGTTCGACATGGATCGAGATGAGCACAAACGATCCCGACGCGATCCAGCATCTGGCGGCGCGCGCGGCGGAGAAGGGCGTCTTCACCCTCGAAGCGCCGGTCACCGGCGGGGTGCACAAGGCGGCGGCCGGCGAAATCGCCGTCATCGCCGGCGGGGAGCTTTCCGTCTTCGAGCGACACCGGCCAGCGCTCGAGTCGATGGGCCGGCCGGTTTTTCACGTCGGGCCGCTCGGCTCCGCCTCGGTGATCAAGGTGATCACCAACATGCTCGCCTTCGTCCATCTCATTGCCGCGGGCGAAGCCCTGATGCTCGCCAAGCGCGGCGGCCTCGATCTGGCCCAGGCTTTCCATGTCATCAAGGCGAGCTCGGGCAATTCTTTCGTGCACGAGACCGAGTCGCAGCTCGTCCTCAACGGCTCCTACAACATCAATTTCACCATGGACCTCGCCTGCAAGGACCTGGGCTTCGCGATGAAGCTCGGACGCGAGCTCGGCGTGCCGCTCGACCTCGCCGCGATCGCCGCGCAGACCTTTATCCGGGCGCGCGAAACTTACGGCGGCAGCGCCTGGTCGACGCAGGTGATCAAGCTCCTCGAGGATGCGCTGCACACCGACCTGCGCGCGGCCGGCTTCCCGGCGGAGCTCAAGGGGTAGGGTCTGGAGTCCTTCTCCGCGCGCCTTTGGCGTGAGGACTGGCGATTCTCACCCGAACCGGAAGCCGGAGATGACCTTGCCGCCGATCGTATCGCGAAACTCATGCTTGCCTTGGCTCTCGCCGGCGGCGCCGGCGACCACCATCAGCGGCAGGAGGTGCTCCTCGCGCGGGTGGCAGGCGCGGGCGGCGGGGGCCTTGTCCCAGGCCGCGAGCCGCGCCTCGCGCTCGGGCGGCGGCGCCTTCGCGGTTTCATCGAGCCAGGCGTCGAAGGTCGCCGAAGCCGCGCCGTCGCCGTCCTGGAAATGGCGGAGATCATGGAAGCTCATGCCGCTGCCGACGATCGCGATGCCCTCGTCACGGAGCGGCGCGAGCGCCTTGCCGAGCGCAATGTGAAAGTTCGGATCGAGGTCGCGGCGCAGCGACAGCATGACGACCGGGATTTCCGCCTTCGGATCGATGATGAGAAACGGCACGAAGACGCCGTGGTCGAAGCCGCGCTCGCCGTCGGTCGCGACCGGCACGCCTGCCGCTTCGATCCGGCGCTTGACCTCGGCCGCGATCTCGGGCGCGCCGGGAGCGGGGTAGCTCAGCTTATAGGTGTGCTCCGGAAAGCCGTAATAGTCATAGAGCATCCCGGGTTTCGGGTTGACGCTGACGGTCGGCTGAGGCGCTTCCCAGTGCGCCGTTACGACCAGGAACGCCTTCGGCCGCTCGGGCAGCGAGGCGACGAGCCCTGCGAGATAGTCGCGCAGCTTGTCCCAGGCGTGCGGCCCGAAGGGCGGCGGAAATTCGATCCAGAAGCAGGGCCCCCCGCCATGGGGGATGAAGATCGCGGGCTGACGGAGGACGGACATTGGTAAGCCTTGGGCGCTGGATTTTCAAAACACATCTAAGCTGCGCGTCGGGCGTAAGCAACTCCGCGGGCAGCGCAAATCGCGCAGCAGGCTGCGCTCCAGCCGTTCCGGAGCCTTGATCCGTTCGCTATGTTTGCCCCTGCCCTTGCGACCCTCAGCAGAACGCAGGCTAGACCCAACCGAAGCCCGAAGGAAACGGTGGAAGTGTCCCGCAGGGAGCTTGAACGCGACAGGCCGACGCGGCAAACCCCGCCGTGCGGCGACGCGCAAGCTTCATAACCTGTTTCCGCAGGAGAGTGTGATGGGAAGGAACCCTCAACGCAGGCAGGCCAAGGCCGTGCGCAGGAAGAAGCTGCTGGCGGAAAGACGCCGGCTTGAGGTCGCCAATTCCAGGGGGAGGGTCGTCCAGGAGGTTCGTCGGGGGAGGACGGCGCCGCTCCACTCCTGCCTCATGCAAAACGGGATGTTCGAGTCCGGCTTCGGCATGGTCGTCCTGACCCGCAAAAGCGGTGCGGGCAGGTTCGGTCTTGCCGCCTTCCTGGTCGACGTCTTCTGCCTCGGCGTCAAGGATGCTTTTTTCCGTGAAACGGACGAAGCGGAGATCGACTTGCTTCTCGAGACGTTCGAGGCGACCGCGCCGCTCGAGGCTGTCGATCCTTCCTATGCTCGAAAGCTGTTGCACGAGGCCGTGGCCTACGCCCGCTCCCTCGGGCTGGAACCCCATGCCGACTATGCCGCCGTGGAGCCTTTCTTCGGCGATGTCGCCGCTGATTCCGGCGACGTCCAATTCCAGTTCGGTTACCAGGGGAAGCCGCTTTACCTCCCGGGTCCGACCGAGTCGCCAACGCAGATCAGGCGTCGGCTCGATCGCCTGCGCCGACAGCTCGGCGCAGACGGCTTTGTCTTGGGCGGAACTGAAGACGCATCCGACGCTCTCGAAGCGCTGGAGGATGAGGATGACGTCTTGGACGTCGAGCAGGACGAGGAGCTCGACATCGACGGCGCCTATGATCCTGCCGTCGCGCCCGATGCCGCGGAATGGCTGGCTCTCGACGAACAGGCACGGCTCGACCAGGTACTGGACTACCATCGCCGCGCGGGCATTTTTCCGCCCAACGAAGAGATTCATGCCGTAATCCACGTCACCGTCGAAAACCAGATCGCGCTGGGCGATGAGCTGCCGGTCCGGCGCGCCATTGATCGGCTAATGGGGGAAGGCCTGGACCGTCACCAGGCCGTTCATGCAGTGGCCTCGGTGTTGACCGGTCAGCTGTTTGACGCATTCAAAGACCCCGAGGCGAGGGTCTTCCCGCGGGAGGCCTACAACGCCGCCATCGAGCAGCTTACCGCCGAAAGCTGGCGCCGCGATTTTGGCCACCAGGAGGACGAAGACTGAGTTTCCATGTCGTCAGCGGCCGTTATTGCGACCCCCGGGTCATAGCCCGGGGGGAAGCAATCCATGGTTCGCCCCCTGCGGCCTGGATTGCTTCACCGCTCACGCTCCTCGCAATGAAGGCGAGCGTCACTCAGAGCCTCGGCGACTTTTTGGCTGCGCCTTTCCATGGCGCTGACGGAATCGCAAGGATAGACGAGCCACGTCAGCCATCCCTTGCTCCCTCACGCCGCGTCGTGGAAGATGATTCCGAGCGTAAAGCGCCGCCCGCTCTTTATCCGGCTGACGCCGTGGCGGAGGTTGACGCGGTAGCTTCCGCGCGCCCCCTGCACCGGCCGTTCGCGCACGGCGAAGATCACGCCGTCACCCTGGCCGAGGCTAACGACTTCGGCGCGTGACTGCATGCGCGGCCGCTGCTCGGTCAGCACGAATTCGCCGCCGGTGAAGTCGCGCCCCGGGGCCGCGAGCAGGATCGCGACCTGGAGCGGAAAGAGATGCTCGCCGTAGACGTCCTGGTGCAGGCAATTGTAGTCGCCCGGCCCATAGCGGAGCAGAAGCGGCGTCGGACGCGTCTGGCCCGCCGCACGACAGCGCGCGCGGTAGGCTTCGTGCTCGGCGGGATAACGGACCGCTACGCCCATCGCCTCGTTCCAGCGGTCGGCGACCGGCGCGAGCCGGCGGTAGAGGCCGCGGCGCAGCGCGACGATTGACTCGGGCAGCGGGTCGGCGAAATACTTGTACTCGCCGCGGCCAAAGCCATGGCTCGCCATCACGATGCGGGAGCGGAAGCGGGCGTAGTCCTCGTACAGGTCCGCGAGCTTGCGGCAGGACTCAGGCGTGAGCAGCTTCGGCGCGACCGCAGCGCCGAACGCGTCGAGCTCGTCCTCCAGCGCCGGCCAGTCGAGGGCGTCGATCGTTGATGCGATGGGCGCGCCCTCATCCGGCCGGCTGTCGCCGGCCACCTTCTCCCGCGAGCGGGAGAAGGGCGCGCGGCCCTCTCCCGCGTAGGGCGTCGGCTGACGCTCGTCTCTCGACGGGCTATGTTGGAAAAGGGTTGAGGCGGGCGGATTCGTTGGCATCACGCAGCCTCCCGGTCGAGAAGCTTGCGCTTGCGCTCGACGCCCCAGCGATAGCCGGAAAGGCTGCCGTCGGTCCTGACCACCCGATGGCAGGGGATCGCCACGGCGAGCGGATTGGCGGCGCAGGCCTGGGCCACGGCGCGCACGGCCTTGGGCCGGCCGACCGCCTTGGCGATCTCGGCGTAGGTCGCCGTTGTTCCCGGCGGGATGGCGCGGAGCGCCTGCCAGACCTGCTGCTGGAAGGCGGTGCCGCGAATGTCGAGCGGCAGGTCGAGGCGCTGGCCCGGCCCCTCGACGAGGCCGACGACCTGAGCGACCATGCGCTCGAAGGCGGCGTCGCCCCCCTTGAGCTCGGCGCGCGGGAAACGGTCCTGCAACTCTCGGACGAGCGCGTCGGGATCGTCGCCGAGCATGATGGCCGAGACGCCCTTGTCGGTTGCGGCGACGAGCACCGCGCCGAGCGAGGCCTCACCGACCGCGAAGCGGATCGTCGCCCCGTCGCCGCCGCGCCGGAGGGCGGTCGGTGTCATGCCGAGACGCGCCGCCGCGGTCTCGTAGAAGCGGCTCGAAGAGTTGAACCCGGCGTCGTAGATCGCCTCGGTGACCGTCCCGGCGGTGGCGAGTCTCTCGGCGGCGCGGCGCGCCCGCATCTGCGCGGCGAAAGCCTTCGGCGTCACCCCCGCGACCTTCTTGAACACGCGGTGGAAGTGGAAGGGGCTCAAGCCCGCGTCCGCCGCGAGGTCCGCAAGCGAGGGCGCTTCCTCGGCCGCCTCGATCCGCTCGCAGGCGCGCTTCACCGCCTCGACCTGCGGGTCTGGCGCGCCCAGCCGGTCGGGCCGACAGCGTTTGCAGGCGCGGAAGCCCGCCCGCTCCGCCGCCTCGGCGCTCGGATAGAACGAGACGTTCTCGCGCCTGGCCGGCCGCGAGGCGCAGCTCGGCCGGCAATAGACGCCGGTGGTTCTGACGGCAGTGAAGAATGCGCCGTCGTAGGTCGGGTCGCGGCGGCGCACCGCCTCCCACATTGCCTCGGGGGCGATGGACGGGCTGGCTTCGACCACGGGGATGAGTATAGGCATAGACATAAGGAGCGCTCCGGACTTTTGCTTGTCGCGCCTCTGTAGCGCGACGGCTCTGCCGACAAACTCCGCTCCTTGCTCCGCAATTGCTCATGAGGGAAGCTGCGGCGGAAGGCAGGCGTCCAATTCGCCCGCAACCATTGTCCTAGGTCTCGGGTTTTCCGCCCGCCAATCGCGCTAGGTTCTCTCGGGCCTTGGTAATAACAGCCGGATGGAACTCGTCCGGGAAGTCCAAAATAATTTGCTCGTAGGCGCAGTCTAATCGGTCGTATTTTGCAAGCAGCTCCAGGCCAGTTGACATTGTCATATTCATAACTGTCCGTCGAACGGCTTCCTTTTCACCCCAGCGCTTTATCATACCCCTCGTCCGGGATGCGGCAACCCGCTTGCCGCCATGCTTGAAAGCCAAAAATTGCTCGTAAACCCGAACCGCCTCATGAACTCGCTCGATAAGTGTCAGATCGGCCAGAGGCTTACCGATCGCTGAACGGAGACTGCTTTCTCCGAGTTCGCCGAGGCGTTTGTCGATCGCCGCCACGATCTCCGGAACGCCGGCATTCAGGATTCGTGAACGAAATCCGGTAAGCCAAGTCTTGTCGTTGGAACTCACGATCGATGGGATGGCAACGGCGGGATTGGGCTTCATCGGAGCATAGTATCCGAGGACGGCTTAATTTTGCATCCCCGAGCCCCTTTGTTTTCGTCATGAGGCTGGAAGGATCCGCCCTTGGTCAACTTGTCCGCAAGACGACTTTGCCGCGCGGCTTCGGGCGCTGGCCGTCCAGCATCTCATGGGCGATTTTGGCCGAGTCCAGTGGTAGAACGGCTCCCACCTCGACCGAAAGAACGTTCGAGTCGAGCAAGCAGCGATTTCATCGAGACGAGCCGTCGTCACGTCGACAAGAAAGAAGCGCGCCGACGAACCGCGGCGCTCGGCGAGCGATGGGTCGGGAGGGGCAACCGTTGAAACGAGCCGCCCTCCGGGCTTAAGGACCTCAAACGACCGCGCTTGCGTTTCACCGCCGACGAGATCGATGACCGCATCGACATCGTGGACTCGATCCTCGAAGCGTTCGGCGCGAAAGTCGATCGCCTCCGTCGCGCCCAGGCTCTTGACGAAGTCGAGGTCACGCCCCTCGGCGGTCGCAGCAATCTCGAGGCCCGCCCACCGCGCAAGCTGCACCGCGAATGCGCCGACCCCGCCGGCCGCCCCGTGGATCAGCACGCGATCGCCCCGCTTCAAATCCGCTTCTTCGAACAAGGCCTGCCATGCGGTGACGGCGACCACCGGAACGCCGGCAGCGTCGATCTCGGAGATCTGTCTCGGCTTTCGGGCAAGCTTCCCCGCAACAGCAATCGCCCGCTCGGCATAGGCGCCGGTGAAGCGCGCGTTGGTCGCGCCGAACACCGCTTCGCCGATCGAGAATCCCCTGACGCCTGCGCCGATCGCGACAATCTCGCCGCAGAGATCGGCGCCGAGCGTCAGCGGAAGCGGCTGCGGCAACGCGCTCTTGCCGGCCCGAACCCACGCATCCCAAGGGCCGACGCCGGCAGCGACGACACGCACGCTGACCTCGTCGGCGCCCGGCTCGGGCTGTTCGAGGTCATCGATAACGATGACTTCCGGCCCGCCGAAACGATGCACGCGGCAGGCCTTCCAGCGCGGCGCTTCTTTTTTCACGCCGTCCGCCGCATCGCGCTCCCCGCCGCGTCGGCGATCGAGCGGGCGCCGAAGAGGATGAAGACCACGCCGACGACCCGCGTCACCGCGACGCCATGCGTCAGAAAGAACCGCCTGACCGCCGGCAGGCCGGCAGCGAAGATCAGCGTCGCGTCGGCGAGCAGGAACCCGAGAAACGCGGCCAGGAACATCTGCGGCGCGTCGGCCGCGTGGAGCGCGCCGATATAGGGCGCGACGATCGCCGAGAACATCGCCAGCGCCACCGGATAGGATTTCGGATTGGTGAGGCCGAAGGCCATGCCGGTCGCCAGCGGCCGGCTCGCACCGATGGCGCGAGGCTTCGAGTCCTTGCGGATCATGACGGCGCGCAGGCCGAGATAGATGAGGTAGAGGCCGCAGACAAGGCCGAGCAATTCGAACAAGGTCGGGCCGATGCGGTTCGCGCCGACGATCGCGGCGACCGCCAGCGCGCCCCAGGTGACGTCGCCGACAAGATGGCCGGTGATGAACCACGCGCCGGAGGCGCGCCCGCGCGAGGCGGCGAGGGTGAAGAGCGCGAGGAAGGCCGGCCCGGGTGTGACGACGTAGAGAAAGGCGGCGATGAGGGTCGCGGCGAGAATCTGCGGGTCGGTCATGCGGGCTTCTCCTCGATGAGCCGTTTCAGCGCATAGAGCGCCGCATGCGCTTCGCGCGGGGTCATGGCGTCCGGATCGAGCGCCGCCACCACCTGGCGCAGTTCGTCGTGAGCGGCTGCCTGCGGCTGCGGCGGCTCGTAGGAAAAGAGCGGCAGCGAATCGAGCGTCCCGCTCGGCCGCGACGCCTCGAGGTCGGCCAGCACCTTGCGCGCGCGCTTGACGACCGAGGCGGGCAGCCCGGCGAGCTTGGCCACCTGGATGCCGTAGGAGCGGTCCGCGGCGCCCGGCACGACCTCGTGCAAGAAGACCAGCTCCCCCTTGAACTCGCTGACCCGCATCGTCAGGTTGACGAGCCGCGGCAGCGTCCCGGCGAGTTGCGTCAGCTCGTGGAAATGGGTGGCGAACAGCGCCCGCGAACGATTGACGGCATTGAGATGCTCGACTGAGGCGTAGGCGATCGACAGGCCGTCGAAGGTCGCCGTGCCGCGCCCGATCTCGTCCAGGATCACCAGCGAGCGCCGGCTCGCCTGATTGAGGATCGCCGCCGTCTCGACCATCTCGACCATAAAGGTCGAGCGGCCGCGCGCCAGATCGTCGGCTGCGCCAACGCGCGAGAACAGGCGGTCGACGACGCCGATGTGGGCGCGTGCCGCCGGCACGTAAGACCCCATTTGCGCGATCAGCGCGATCAGCGCGTTCTGGCGCAAATAGGTCGATTTGCCGGCCATGTTCGGCCCGGTCACGACGGCGATCCGGCCGCCGTCGGCGGGATCGCCCGACAGATCGCAATCATTGGCGACGAACGGCTCGCCCGCCGCCTTCAGCGCCGCCTCGACCACCGGATGGCGCCCGCCTTCGATGCGGAAGGCGAGCGAAGCGTCGACCAGCGGCCGCGTCCAGTTGCGCTTGACCGCGAGTTCGGCCAGCGCCGCGGCGACATCCAGCGCAGCGATCGCGGCGGCGAAGCCGCGCAAGGCTTCGCTCGCCGCGAGACAGGCCTCGCGCAGCCGCTCGAAGGCGTCGAGCTCGAGCGCCAGGGCCCGGTCGGCCGCTGAGGCGATCCGAGCCTCGAGATCGACGAGCGCGCTCGTGGTGAACCGCAAGGCGCCGGCCATCGTCTGGCGGTGGATGAAGCTCGCATTGAGCGGCGGCTTCAGGAGCGCCTCGCCCTGCGCCTGGGGGACCTCGATGAAGTAGCCGAGAAAGTTGTTGTGCTTGATCCTGAGCTGCCTGACCCCGGTCTCCTCCGCGTAAGCGGTCTGCATCTCGGCGATGACGCGGCGGCTTTCGTCGCGAAGGCTGCGGGCTTCGTCGAGCGGCGGCGCCGCGCCGGCCCGAACGAAGCCGCCGTCGCGCTTGATGAGCGGCAGATCGTCCGCCAGCGTCGCCGCAAGGTCGTGTTCCAGCCCGCCGCAATCGCCCCCGAGGAGGGCGCGATTGCGCAGAAGTTCGGGCGGCAGGTCGTCGGCCGCCTCGAGCAGGCGCACGAGCGCGCCCGCCGCGGCGAGACCCTGAGCGACGGCCGCAAGGTCTCGCGGGCCGCCGCGGTCGAGACTGAGGCGCGACAGCGACCGGAGGAAATCGGGCGCGCCCGCGAGGGTCCGGCGCAAGCTCTCGCGCAACGGCGCCGCCTCGATAAGAAAATCGAGCGAATCGAGCCGCCCGTTGATCGCCCTAGGCTCGGTCAAGGGGCTCGCGAGGCGCTCAGCCAGAAGCCGCGCGCCGGCCGGAGTCGCGGTGAGATCGATCGTCGCCAAGAGCGAGCCCTCGCGGCCTCCGCTGGCGACCCGGGTGAGCTCGAGATTGGCGCGCGTCGCCGCGTCGATTTCGAGCGCTGCGCCCCGCGCCCGCCGGATCGGCGGCGAAAGCGCCGGCCGCGCCTCGAACTGGGTGCGCTTGACATAAGCGAGCGCCAGCGCCGCGGCGGCGACTTCGGCGCGGGTGAAGGCGCCGAAGCCGTCCAGCGTCTCGACGCCATAGAATTCGCAGACCCGACGCTCGGCGATCGGACCGTCGCCGGCTTCCCGCGCGATCGGCCGCGCGGGCGCGCCGAGATCGGCGACGAGACGCTGAAACATCGGTTCGTCGAACACAGCCTGCGCCGCGACGATTTCGCTCGGCTCGAGTCGCGCCAGCTCCAGGGCGACACCCGCCTCGTCCGTCTCCGACAGCGCGAAGTCGCCGGTCGAGAGATCGAGCGCCGCAAGCCCGTAGATCCAGCGCGCCTCGCCGGCGTGGACCCTCTGCACCGCCACGAGCAGGCGGGCGCGGCCCGGCTCGAGTAGCCGCTCCTCGGTAATGGTGCCCGGCGTCACCAGCCGGATGACTTCGCGCTTCACCACCGACTTGGCGCCGCGTTTCTTCGCCTCGGCCGGATCCTCGATCTGCTCGCAGACCGCGACGCGATGGCCGAGGGCGATCAGCCGGTTCAGATAATCGTCGGCGCGCTCGATCGGCACGCCGCACATGCGAATGTCCTGGCCATCGTGCTTGCCGCGCTTGGTGAGGACAATGCCGAGCGCCCGGCTGGCGATCTCGGCATCGTCGAAGAAAAGCTCGTAGAAATCGCCCATCCGGTAAAACAGCAGGCAATCCTGATTGGCCGACTTGATGTCGAAATACTGCGCCATCATCGGCGTCAGCCGCGGGGCTGCGCCTTCAGGCTCGGGGACGGCGCGGGAAAGGTCCATGCGCCCCAGGCTAGCAAATCAGCGCTGCCGGCGCAGGACCGGCGAAGGCGAAATCCACCCTCTCGTCGCATGCGGCGAGGCGTTCAGGCCGCCTTGGCCGCCTTCAGGAGGCGACGCGCCTTCATCGCCGTCGCCGCCATCGTGTAGCCGCCGTCGGCGCCGTCGACGAAATGGACGTGCCCCCTTTCGGTGATCGAGGGGACGAAACAGGTGAGCTGCGCAGCCTTCTGCCGGTAGACGCCCCAGTCGGCGAAGGCGCCGGCCGCGGCGAGCCGGGCTTCCAGCGAATCGGCGAAAGCCTCCGAGCAGTCGAGCGTCATGCGCAGCCCATCGTCGAACTTGCGAAAATCCGCGTTGGCGGCGACGTCGCCGGCGTAGACCGCCGCGTCGAAGCCGCCGGCCTTCAGCCTGAAGGCGTGAAAGGTAACGCCAAGCAGATAGTTGGCCGCGGCGTTGAGCCGCGCCTTGGCGCCCCAACCGCCCAAGGCCTTGAGGGCCGCGGCCTCGAGCGCGATGGCCTGCCGCGGCCGCATGATCTGCAGGCTGTCGACCGTGACTGGCCGTTCGCTCTGCGAGGCGTCGAGCGCCATTCCGACCACCTCGCTGACCAGCGCCGCGTAGCTGGGATCGTCGCCGCGCGGCGCAACGATGACCGACAGCACGACGCCGTGCCGGGCCGGCGCGACGCCCCAGCGGCAGGAAAGACCGGTCAGATCCGCGCGGGCGCCCGGCGCGGCCGGCAGAGCGTAACGGCCGCGCTTCGCCTCCTGCTCGAACCACATCAGTCCGCCGCCGGCGAACATCGCATAAAGACAGTGCTCGGATGCGGCGAACCGGGCGACCCGCACGTCGCGTCCGGCGGACCTGATGTCGTGAACCGGGATCATCGCAACGCGCAGCTCGAAGCCGAATTCCGCATGCGCGAAGACCGCCATCCCGGCGAGCGCGGCCGCGGCGGCAGGCGCGTCGGCGGGAGAAACGGCAAGGCTCGCGCCATCGCCGCCAAAGACGAAGGGAAACGGCCGCCGGCTGAGCGCGTTGGCGACGGCGGCAATGACGCCGGCGCCGACAAAGTTCACCGCCTTGTATCGCCCCTCAGCGACCGCCTGAGTCGAGCCGACGACGTCGGAGAAGCCGACGACCCAGTCGTCCGGCAGCGGACGGTAGTTCTCAGCCTTCACCGCTTCGGCGAAATCGCGGAGAATCGGCAGGGAGGCGTAGAATTCGCGATCGTCGCTGCGCATGGGTCGGGCTGCCTCTATTGAGCGACGCAGAAGCCTAAGGCAAGCCGGCGAAAAAATCAGCGGCGCCTGCGAAGATCGACCTAAATCAGCGGGCCGGGACCGGTTCCGAGCGCGACGCCCCGACCCCTCTCGATCGCCTCGCGCGCGAAGGCCTTGGCCGCGCCGATCGCCTCCGGCAGCGACAGGCCCAGAATCCAATAGGCCGCGACCGCGCTCGACAGCGTGCAGCCGGACCCGTGCAGATTGCCCGAGGCGAGCCGCGGCGCAGCGTAGCGATGGACGACCCCGGCCGAGACGAAGAGGTCGACCGCCTCGTCGCCATCGAGATGCCCGCCCTTCATCAACGCCGCGCGCGGGCCGAGCGCAAGCAGCGCGCGACCCTGCCGCTCCATGTCGGCTTCGTTCCGGGCGATAGGCTCGCCGAGCAGCAGAGCCGCCTCGGCGAGGTTGGGAGTGAGGCAATCGACAAGCGGCAGGAGCTTGGCCCTCACCGCCTCGAGGGAGCCCACGTCGCTCAGCGAATCGCCGGACGAGGCGGTCATGACGGGATCGTAGACGACGAAGGCGCTTTTCCCCTCTCCCCGTGTGGGAGAGGGGTCAGAGGCAAGGGGTTGGCGCGGCAAGCCGCGCTCATCGCGCGCCGACCCCTCATCCGTCGCGCTTCGCGCGCCCCCTTCTCCCGCAAGCGAGAGAAGGGACTCATCCTCCCTCCGGCCGGGCTGGGGCGAGGGAGGATGGAGCCCCTGGGCCACCGCCCGCACGATCCCGGCGCTGCCGAGCATGCCGATCTTGATCGCAGCGACGGAAAAGTCGTCGAGCACCGCCTCGATCTGCGCCGCGACGACGTCCGGCGGCGCGAGATGGATCGCGCGCACGCCTCTCGTGTTCTGCGCGGTCAGCGCGGTGATGGCGCTCGCGCCGAAGACGCCGAGGGCGGCAAAGGTCCGCAGGTCGGCCTGGACGCCTGCGCCGCCGCCGGAGTCCGAGCCGGCGATCGTCAGCGCGATCGGGGTGCGAGCCGTCATGTCCGTCGCGTTGCGGCGATCCATTGCCTCGCCCGCGCCTCCGGGTCGGCGTTCAGCGTGATATCGGTGACGACCGAGACGATGTCGGCGCCGGCGGCGAGGCAGAGCCTGGCGCGCTCGACGTTGAGGCCGCCGATGGCGACGAGCGGCGCGCCGCCGATGCGCCGCTTCCACTGGCCGATGCTGGCGAGGCCCTGCGGGGCGAACGCCATCGCCTTGAGGATCGTCGGATAGATCGGTCCCAGCGCGATATAGTCGGGCTCGAGCGCGAGCGCGCGGTTAAGCTCGGCGTCGTCATGCGTCGAGACCCCGAGCTTGAGGCCGGCCTGGCGAATGGCGCCGATGTCCGCGCCGTCGAGGTCGCCCTGGCCCAGGTGGACCCAGTCCGCGCCCACATCGATTGCGATCCGCCAATGGTCATTGACGACCAGCGTCGCGCCTCGCCTCCGGCAAATCGCCAGCGCTTCGCGCGCTTCCCGCGAAACCGTCGCCTCGTCCCTGTCCTTGACCCTGAGCTGGATGAGTTTTGCGCCGGCGCCGACGAGCCGGGCGACCCAGTCCACGCTGTCGACGATCGGATAAAACGGGTCGAGCGTCGTTTCCCCTCTCCCGCCCGGGGGAGCGCAGTCGGGGGGAAGGGGTCGCCTCACGTCAGCACGGCCTTGCCGACGACCGGCGTCGAGGGCGCGGCCATGTCGCGCGGCTGCATCGGCCCGGCGAGGAAGGCAGCGCGGCCGGCCTCGATCGCCTGGCCGAAGGCGCGCGCCATGGCGACGGGATCGCCGGCCTTGGCCACGGCCGTGTTGAGGAGGACGCCGTCGAACCCGAGCTCCATCGCCGCCGCGGCGTGAGAAGGCAGGCCGACGCCGGCGTCGACGATCAGCGGCACGTCGGGAAAATGCGCCCGCAGCGCCCGCAGGCCAAACATATTGTTGAGCCCCTTGCCCGAGCCGATCGGCGATCCCCACGGCATCAGCACCCGGCATCCGGCCTCGATGAGGCGCTCGGCGACAACGAGATCCTCCGTCGTATAGGGGAAGACCTCGAAGCCGTCCGACGAGAGTATGCGCGCTGCCTCGACGAGGCCGAAGACGTCCGGCTGCAGCGTGTCGGCCTCGCCGATCACTTCGAGCTTCACCCACGGCGTGCCGAAGACTTCGCGCGCCATCTCGGCCGTCGTCACCGCCTCCTTGACGCTGTAGCAGCCGGCGGTGTTGGGCAGCACACGCGCGCCGATGCCCCTGATGAGCCGCCAGAAATCCTGCCCCTCCTTCAGCCGCGCCAATTCGCGCCTGAGCGAGACGGTGAGAATTTCCGCGCCCGACGCGCGCGCGGCCTCGGCGAGGACGGCGGGCGAGGGATATTGCGACGTGCCCAGCATGAGACGCGAGCCGAGACTTGCGCCGTAGAGGGTAAGTTGAGAGGTGCGGTTCACGATTGCCGTCCTTCAGGTGACTCCACGCAGACGTCGTTGCGAGCGAAGCGAAGCAATCCAATCATCGTCGGGCGCCCTTGCTTCGTCGCTGCCGCTCCTCGCAATGACGAGCGTGCTCCTTTGGGTGAGACGCGCCTCAACCCCCCTGCCGAGGCGCAACGATCTCGATCCGGTCGCCGTCTTTCACAGGCGTGGCCTCGCGCGCCCGCGCCGGCACGAACTGGCCGTTGAGCGCGGTCGCGACGGTCGCGTCGGCGCAGCCGAGCGCGGCGAGAACCTGCGCCAGAGTTGCGGCGACGATCTCCCGCGAGTCGCCATTGACGAGCAGCGTCTTCGACGCGCCGGCGAGGTTCAGTGCGCCCACGGATTCACAAGTTCGATTTCCAGTCGTTCGAAATCCTTGATGTTGCGCGTAGCGAGCCGCGCGGAAGCGGCGATTGCGCTCGCCGCGATCAAGGCGTCGATCGGCTGCAACGCAAACCCGGATCGCCTCTCGCCGGCGCGAAGCCGTCCCGAGATGTCCGCAATCTCGGCGTCTATGACGATTGTCCGTTCGCGGAACCGCATACGAAACGTCTCGATCCCCGCGCTCGATCTCGCCTTTTTCGTGCCCGCGGGCAGCAATTCGACGCCGTAGGTCAATTCGTGGAATGCCGCGGCGCAGACGATCGGGTCTGTTTGCTCTTCGACGAAGGCGATCACCCTCCGATCCGATGCGGGGCGGAGCAGTTCCGACAGCACGATGGTGTCGAGCATGGTGGGGCGAGCGCTCAAGACTCGAGGTCCTCATCGGACCAGTCCGCGAACGGAGTAGGTCGATCGTCGCCGCGCGAGGGCAACTCGATTTCGCCAAGACCAGCCAGGTTCTCGACCAGCCATTTGCCCATGAGCGGCTCTTCTTCGCGCCTCGTCAGACGCTTGTAGTCCTCCATCGAGACGACCACGCAAGGATCGCGGGCGCCGATGACCTGCGCTTCTCCCGCCCGGGCGCGCTCCAGCACCTCGGATAGCTTCGCTTTCGCTTCCTGCACGGTCCACATGAGAGATGGCCCTCTTGAGATTTATTTAGTCTACACTAGACTTAGTTTAATAACTCAAGCGTTAGACCCGACCGCTCGAACGCCAGCGCCGCGGCGCGCGCGGCGAACGTCGGCGCCAGCAGGAAGCCGTGACGGTAGAAGCCGTTGACGTAGATGCGGCCGTCCTGCTCCAAGATGCGTGGCTCGTTATCGGGAAAAGCGGGGCGCACGTCGGCGCTCATTTCAAGGACCTCCGCCTCGCCGAAGGCCGGGTGGAGCGCATACGCCCCGCTCAGCATCTCGATCGCCGAGCGGACCGAGACAGCGCCTTTCTCGGCGCTCTCGATCATCGTCGCGCCGATCATGAACTCGTCGTTCGCGCGCGGCACGACATAGAGCGGAATGCGAGGATGCAGGAGCCTAACCGTGCGCGTGAGTTTCACTTCGCGCGTGCGCACGCGGATCATCTCACCGCGCACCCCGCGCAATTCGGGCAGATCGGCGCGCGCGCCGTATCCCCGACAATCGATCACAATACCTGCGTCGGCGCCGAGCCCGTCGCCATCCTCGCCGAAGCGCATCTCCACGCCGCGACGGCGCAGAGCCTCGACCACCGCGCGCATCGCGGCCCGCGGATCGACGTGCCCCTCGTCGGCGAAGAACAACCCTTTTTGGAAGCGCCCGGAAAGATCAGGTTCGAGCGCGGCGATGCGCGCGGCGTCGACGCGCTCGTAGCCCGAGGTGCGCTGGGCGAACCGCTCGATCTCGCCGACGTCGCGCGGCGGCGCGATGACCAGCGTGCCCTCGCGCACCACGCTGGGCGCGTGCGCCGCCCACCAGTCGATCGCGTGCTGGCCGAGCGCGACCACCTGCGCGGGCGCGCTCTCGCCCTCGCAGAACGGCGCCAGCATGCCGCCGGCGAGCCACGAGGCGTTGCCGCCGATGTCGGCCGACCGCTCGACCAGCGTCACCCTTGCGCCGCGCTCTGCGAGCTCGGTCGCGGTCGCTAAGCCGACGACGCCGGCGCCGACGACAGTCGCGCGCATCTCACTCCGCCGCCTTGACGTAGAGCGTGCCGCCGGCCGCGACGAATTCGCGCGACTTCTCCGCCATGCCGGCCATGGCTTCCGCTTCCTTGCGCAAGTCCTGAGTGATCTGCATCGAGCAGAATTTCGGCCCGCACATCGAGCAGAAATGCGCGACCTTGTGGCTGTCCTTCGGCAGCGTCTCGTCGTGGAACTTCTGCGCCGTGTCAGGATCGAGACCGAGGTTGAACTGGTCCTGCCAGCGGAAATCGAAGCGGGCGCGGGAGAGCGCATCGTCGCGGATGCGCGCCGCCGGATGGCCCTTGGCGAGATCGGCCGCGTGCGCCGCGATCCGGTAGGTTATGACACCGGTCTTGACGTCCTCGCGATCGGGGAGGCCCAGATGCTCCTTCGGCGTGACGTAGCAGAGCATCGCCGTGCCGAACCAGCCGATCATCGCCGCGCCGATACCCGAGGTGATGTGGTCGTAGCCCGGCGCGATGTCGGTCGTCAGCGGCCCGAGGGTATAGAACGGCGCCTCGCCGCACTCGCTGACCTGCTTTTCCATGTTGACCTTGATCTTGTGCATCGGCACGTGGCCGGGGCCCTCGATCATCACCTGGCAGCCCTTGTCCCAGGCGACCTTGGTCAGTTCGCCGAGCGTCTCGAGCTCGGCGAATTGCGCCCTGTCGTTGGCGTCGGCGATCGAGCCAGGCCGAAGCCCGTCGCCGAGCGAGAACGACACGTCGTACTTCTGCATGATGTCGCAGATGTCGCCGAAGCGCTCGTAGAGAAAGCTCTCGCGATGGCCGGCGAGGCACCAGCGCGCCATGATCGAGCCGCCGCGCGAGACGATGCCGGTCACCCGCTTCGCCGTCAGCGGCACATAGGCCAGCCTGACGCCGGCGTGGATGGTGAAATAGTCGACGCCTTGTTCGGCCTGCTCGATCAGCGTGTCCTTGAACACCTCCCAGTCGAGCTTCAAGGGATCGCCGCCGACCTTTTCCAGCGCCTGATAGATCGGCACCGTGCCGATCGGCGCCGGCGAATTGCGCAGGATCCAGGAGCGGATGTTGTGGATGTTGCGTCCGGTCGAGAGGTCCATCACCGTATCGGCGCCCCAGCGGATCGCCCAGACCATCTTCTCGACTTCCTCGGCGACGCCCGAGCTCACGGCGGAATTGCCGATGTTGGCGTTGACCTTGACGAGGAAGTTGCGGCCGATCGCCATCGGCTCGAGCTCGACGTGATTGATGTTGGCGGGAATGATGGCGCGCCCCCGCGCCACCTCGCTCATGACGAATTCGGGCGTCACGAATTCCGGGATCGCCGCCCCGAAGCTCTCGCCGTCGGCGATGCGCTGGCCGGCGTCCTCGACCGCCGCCTCGCGCGCCAGGTTCTCGCGATGCGCCACATAGATCATTTCTTCAGTGATGATTCCGGCGCGGGCGAATTCGAGCTGGGTGACAGGCTGGCCGGGCCTTCCGGCTCTCAGGGTGCGTTCCGCCGGGCAAAGCGGCGTCAGATGGTCGGCCGAGACGGCGCCGTTGTCCTCGGGCCGGATCGCCCGGCCTTCGATCGCCGAATAGCCGCGCGCGGCGATCCAGCGTTCGCGGACCGGTGGGAGACCACGCTCGAGATCGATCCGCGCCGCGCTTTCGGTATAGGGGCCGGACGGGTCATAGACCCTGACCGGCGGCTCTTTCGGGTCGCTGAGCGCAATCTCGCGGAACGGCACGCGGATATCCGGGCGACCCTTCGGCGCCGCATAGACCTTGCGGGAGCCGCCGATCGGTCCGGCGGTGACGGTCTGCGGCGCAGCGAATTTCGGCATCTCGTTCATGGCCGTCTCCTCGTGGCGGGAATCCGACGGCGGAACGGGCGGCAGGAAGAGGAGGGCGGCCGCTACGTCCCTTCGCCGGCATGACCCGGATCAGGTTCAAAGGGTTCGGCGTCGCGCCGTCTCAGCCCCGTTTCGGGACGCCCCTCGAGCAAGGCTGAATCTGGTCCTTGCGAGGCGGTCTGTCAACTCGGCGCAATCACTGTTTATTTTGCTTTAGATAGCCATATCCGCCCGTAGAACGACCGGCCCCCGTCCCCTCAGCCCATCTGCCGCTCGATCATCATGGTCTTGATCCCGGAGATGGCCTTGGCCGGGTTCAGGCCCTTCGGGCAGACCTTGGCGCAGTTCATGATGGTGTGGCAGCGGTAGAGGCGGAACGGGTCTTCGAGGTTGTCGAGCCGCTCGCCCTCGGCCTCGTCGCGCGAGTCGGAGAGCCAGCGGGAGGCCTGAAGGAGGATCGCCGGCCCGAGATAGCGGTCGCCGTTCCACCAGTAGCTGGGGCAGGCGGTCGAGCAGCAGGCGCAGAGGATGCACTCATAGAGGCCGTCGAGCCTGGCCCGCTCCTCGGGGGTCTGCAGCCATTCCTTCTCCGGCGGCGGGCTCACGGTCTTCAGCCACGGCTCGATCGAGGCGTGCTGGGCGTAGAAGATCGTCAGATCCGGAACGAGGTCCTTGATCACCTCCTGATGCGGCAACGGATAGATCGCAACCGGCGCCGCGACGTCGTCGATCCCCTTGGTGCAGGCGAGGGTGTTGAGCCCGTCGATGTTCATCGCGCAGGAGCCGCAGACGCCCTCCCGGCAGGAACGACGGAAGGTCAGTGTCGAATTGACCTTCGACTTGATCCAGATAAGGGCGTCGAGCACCATCGGCCCGCAATCGTCTCGGTCGACGAAATACGCATCGATGCGCGGATTGGCGTCGTCGTCCGGGTTCCAGCGATAGATGCGGAACTCGGTCAGCCGCTTGGCGCCGGCGGGTCTCGGCCAAGTCTTGCCGGGCTTGACGCGGGAGTTTTCCGGCAGAGTGAGTTGGGCCATAAGCGCTACCTCAGAGGCTCCCAGCAATGGTGCAACAAAGATCGTCCGTCAACGGGGAGCGGCTTAAGCAGTTTCGCCGAATGTGGCGTCGGCGAGCGCGGTACACGTGTGGCGCCACGCTGGTTTGCCGAGCTCCCGGAGAGCCCTAAATCGGCCTTGGCGCCGTTTTAGCGCCAATTTAGCGTCGCCGTTCAATCCTTTCAATGGCTTACGACCCGTTTAGCGTCGCTTGGAAAACTCGTTCCGGCGCGCCGCTCAACTGCGCGTCTCCTCGGGGCTCCACGTTCACCGCCGAGGCTTTCGCCGGCAAGCTCGCGGCGGCCGGCGTCGCGATTTCGATGGACGGACGCGACCGCTTCGGCTAGAACGTGGTCGCGAGTGCGCTAGACATCACCCAGTCGGGCGCGTTGGCCGCATCGGACAAGCTCGCTCTGGTTGACGGAGACATCGGCGAAGCTGCGACAGCGGCGAAGATCGCCGAGGCAGCCAAGAGCAAATTCGGATCGATCGATGCGCTCGTCAACAATGCTTGCATCTATTTCTCGAAGTCCTTCACGGATTACACGATCGAAGTTTGGCGGGCTCTTGCGTCTGTTAACATCGAGGGTTTCTTCTTCATCAGCCAGCTGGCGATCAAGCAGATGTTGGCTCAGAAAACTGGCGGAAGCATCGTCAATATCACGTCCACGATGGTCGATCACCCGATCGCCGGAGTAAACTGCGCGGTGCCGATGATCACCAAAGGCGGCCTCGAGGCCGTAACCCGGGGCCTCGCGATGGAATATGCGAAACAGGGCATCCGCGTAAACGCGGTCGCGCCGGGCGTTGTCGACACGCCCTGCACAAGGATGATCGCAAGGACTTTCTCAAGACGCTGCAGCCCATGGGACAGATTTCCGACGTAAAAGACATCGTGGACGCGATTGTTTATCTGACAGAAGCCGGCCAGGTGACCGGGAGGTGCTGCACGTGGACGGCGGCGCGCACGTCGGCAAATGGTGACCCGCAAAGGTTCTCGGCAGGCTGGGGGAGAGCGGCTCTTAAAAGAGTTTTGCGTCGAGCTCCCGGCGCCGCCTCAGCCGTTCGGCGCCTAAGTGGAAGCGGAGACTGGGACACCAATCGAATCGCATCGGCCAAGGAGGCGTGCATGATGAAATCTGTGGTCGTAGCGCTAACGTTTAGCGCGTGCGCTTCAATCGCGCATCCGTTCTCCGCGGCCGCGCAGGTCGCGCAATCCGGATATGAGCTGCCGCTTACTCTGGCGCTGGAAGCGGCAATTACTGCGATCGATGCCTGTGAGGCGAAGGGATGGCCGGTCTCGGCGTTTGTCGTGGATACTTCCGGCGTCGTTAAGGTGCATCTCAAGGGCGACCACAGCACCATCCACACCAAGGACTCCGCATTCCGTAAAGCCTATACCGTGGTGACGATGGGGCCGATCTTCGGTTTCGACCGGACGAGCGTCTTTGCCGAGACCGTCAGCAAAAATCCGGCAGGCGCCAGCTCGGCGCTTTTCAGCCTTCCCGATATTATAGCCCTTCCTGGCGGGGTCGCGATCAAGCGCGGCAATGAGATCGTAGCTGGTCTCGGCGTCGGCGGAGCACCAGGCGGCGATAGGGACGAGGCCTGCGCGCAAGAAGGCGTGGCCAAAATCGCCACCCGGGTGAACGCCAATCGGTGAACGACCACCGCCTAAAGGCGGTGGCTTCGGGTTACGGCTTAAAGCCGGATTGGGTCGGCCCAGGGGGCCGACTCGCCAACTGGCTAGACGACTTTGAAGTTGTCGTCAGGTATCTCGGGCTTTTGATCCTCAATGTATTTCTTCCACACCTCGTCCGTCACATTGCCGCTCGTCGCCACCCAATAGCCCCGACCCCAGAGATGCTGACCCCAATACCGTTTGCGAAGCGACTGATATTCCGACAGCAGTTTGTGCGAGCTCTTGCCTTTGAGATACTGCACCGCCCGAGACACCGATAGATGCGGCGGTATCCCTATCAGCATGTGCACATGGTCGCGATTGATCGCCCCAGCGTAGATGGTCATCTCGTGCGCCCGCGCGATTTCCCGTAGCAACTCCCGCGCCCGTTGTCCGACATCTCCGCCCAACACAGGAAACCGGTACTTTGTTATCCACACGATGTGATACTTGCAGTCCCAGACCGTATGACTTCCGGGCTTCGCGTCTTGCATACCCGCAGCGTCGCATCCCGGTCGCCTAAAGGCGAGGGGTTTACGGATCCCAAAGGTGGGACTCTAAAGGCCGTCGCAAAAATCCGGTATTACGGGTGACGCTTGCTGAACTGCACCCCTCGGCGGAGACACTGGATTTGGGCGACAGAGCCTTGGTTCAGTCTGCCGATCCAAAGGTCCACGACCAAGGTCATCAATCGCGATCCTCGCGGAGCAGGATCGTGCTCTCTGTTTGGACGATTCCTTTGGGCGTCATCGCCGCGATTCGATCCGCGATTTCCAGCCGACGGCGGCGACGATCGGCCATGTCGACAGCCTCGACGAGCAGCCTGTGCGCCTGTTCCACGACCGACAAACGATTTGTCCGCGCGAGTTCGGCCAACTTCGCGACGACAGCCTCCTCGACATGTTCAAGGACGATCTGGGTCATGCGGGAACCGCCCATTTACAGACCGGAGCAACAACCCCTGATGATATAGGGCCGCCGTCCGGCTTCCAGGGGCAGATGCGGAACTCGGTCGCCCGCTTGGCGATGGCGGGCTTCGGCCAGGTCTTGCCGGGCCTGATGCGGGAGCTTTCGGGGAGGGCAAGTTGGACCATGTTGATCTCACTTAGATCGCGGAACCAAAGGGAATCAATTTCAATTTATTAAGATCGACACCGAGAGCAGTAAGCTTTGTATAGTAATGATTTTCGAGCACTTTTAATCTAACGGTGTAACCAGGTGGTATCTCAGCGTATTCACCAAGTTTTATAAGTTGTTATCTTATATGGCTGCCCGGATGGACAGGCATCAATTCGGGCGTTCCTTTCACGGTCGCAATAAAATATGTTCTCCATGTCTTGGGTCGCCGGGCCTGTTACAAATACACACAAATACTTTATTCCCTTAGATGCAAGAGCGTTCGGGTTCATTCCAATCGCCCAGTAGCCGCACCCACCTTCGCCCTTTATATCATCTAAGGATTTGCGATTTTAGACAACGATAGTGTCATCGTTTCTTATCGCAGGATCCTTGCTCATGGTTTCCTCCACCCCACGACCGGCTCAGTACACCCGCGCCTTCGGCTCGATGTAGGCGACGTCGTTGCTCAAGGTGTAGGCGTGCACCGGCCGGTAGTCGAGGGCGACCGTCTGCTTGACCGGATCGATCCATGCGAGCGTGTGCTTCATCCAGTTGACGTCGTCGCGCTTGGGATAGTCCTCGCGCGCATGCGCGCCGCGACTTTCGAGGCGATTGGCCGCGCCCTCCATCGTCACCACCGCCTGCACGATCAGGTTGTCGTATTCGAGCGTCTCGATCAGGTCCGAGTTCCAGATGAGCGAACGATCGGTCACGCCGACGTCCGCACCCGATCGCCAGGCGGCGTGTATCTTCTCCTTGCCCTCGGCCAGAACCGCGCCGGTGCGGAAGACGGCGCAGTCGCTTTGCATCACCTTCTGCATGGAAAGCCGCAGCATTGCGGTCGGCGTCTTGCCGTTGGCGTAGCGGAACCGGTCAAGGCGGGAGAGCGCCAGATCGGCGCTGTCCTTCGGCAACTCGGGCTGTCGATCGTTGGCCTTGAGCGCCTCGGCGGCCCGCAGGCTCGCGGCGCGGCCGAACACGACGAGGTCGATCAGCGAGTTGGAGCCGAGCCGATTGGCGCCGTGCACCGACACGCAAGCCCCTTCGCCGAGCGCCATCAGACCCGGCACGATCGCATCCGGATCGCCGTTGACCTTGGTCAGCGCCTCGCCGTGATAGTTGGTCGGGATGCCGCCCATGTTGTAGTGGACCGTCGGCAGGACCGGGATCGGCTCCTTCGTCACATCGACGCCGGCGAAGATGCGCGCGCTCTCCGAAATGCCGGGCAGGCGCTCGTGCAGCACCTTCGGATCGAGATGATCGAGGTGCAGGAAGATGTGGTCCTTGTTCTTGCCGACGCCGCGCCCTTCGCGGATCTCGAGGGTCATCGAACGGCTGACGACGTCGCGCGAAGCCAGGTCCTTGGCCGAGGGCGCATAGCGCTCCATGAAGCGCTCGCCGGCGGAGTTGACGAGATAGCCGCCTTCGCCGCGCGCGCCCTCGGTGATCAGGCAGCCCGCGCCGTAGATGCCAGTCGGGTGGAATTGCACGAACTCCATGTCCTGCAGCGGCAGGCCGACGCGCAGCGCCATCGCGTTGCCGTCGCCGGTGCAGGTGTGCGCCGAGGTCGCGGAAAAGTAGGCGCGTCCGTAGCCGCCGGTCGCCAGGATGGTCTTCTGGGCGCGGAAGCGATGGATCGAGCCATCGTCCATCTTGAGGCAGACGACGCCGCGGACGGCGCCTTCGGGGTCGCGGATCAGATCGATGGCGAAATATTCGATGAAGAACTCGCAGCGTGCTCTCAGCGCTTGGCCGTAGAGCGTATGCAGGATGGCGTGCCCAGTGCGGTCGGCGGCAGCGCAAGTTCGCTGCGCGATTCCTTTGCCGAAGTCGGTCGTCATGCCGCCGAACGGCCGCTGGTAGATCTTGCCGGCCTCGGTGCGCGAGAACGGCACGCCCCAGTGGTCGAGTTCGATGACCGCCTCGGGCGCGTTGCGGCAGAGATATTCGATGGCGTCCTGGTCGCCGAGCCAGTCCGACCCCTTGACGGTATCGTACATATGCCAGCGCCAGTCGTCGGGGCCCATGTTGCCGAGCGCCGCGGAAATCCCGCCCTGCGCCGCAACGGTGTGAGAGCGGGTCGGAAACACTTTCGAGATGCAGGCAGTCCTCAGACCCGCCTCGGCGCAGCCGACGCTGGCGCGCAAGCCGGCGCCGCCTGCCCCGACGACGACCACGTCGAAGGTGTGGTCATTGATGGAATAGGCCTTGCCCGCGACCGCCGGTGCGCTCTGGGCGGAGGAGCCGTTCGTCGCCATGCGAAGTTCCGTCTCTTGTTCTCAGGTGAAGGCGATGCGCAGCGCGGCGTAAAGGCAGGCAAGCCCGAGCAGCGCACAGAAACAGGTGTTTGCAAGCAGAGTCCAGGAGCGGGCGCGCCCGTGGATGTAGTCGACGATGATGGAGCGCATGCCCAGCTCCATGTGGAAGACGCCGGCGAGGATGAAGGCGAGCAGCAGAATGGCCGGAAACGGTCGAGCCAGCGTCGAGCGCACGCCGTTATAATCCATGTGCAGAAGGTCAAGCGCCAGCCATACGAAGCCGAGCGACAAGGGGATCAGCGCGAGCGAGGTCAAGTGCATGAGCCAGGCTTCCGTCGTTCCGGTGCGGGCGGAGCCGAGAAAGCGAACTCGTTTCAGCGGGGTGCTGAAGCCAGCGGGGCGATCAGCCATGACGAGCTTCCTTACCAGAGGGCATAGCCGAGGACCCACACGATGATGGTCAGCGTCAGGCCGCCGATCAACGTCGCCCAGGCCAGTTGATCGCGCAGCGGCGCGTCCATGCCGTAGCCGGAGTCCCAGAGGAAATGTCGAATTCCGCCGATCAGGTGGTGAAACAGCGCCCAGGTGAATCCGAGCAGCACAAGCTGCCCGATGAACGATTTGAGGAAGGCCGAGAAGACGCCGAACGCCGCGGCGTCGGTCGAGGCCGCGATCAGGAACCAGGCGAGCAGCAGGACGCCCAAATAGAGCCCACCGCCGGTGATGCGATGGGCAATCGACATCGCCATGGTCATGGTGAACTTATAGATGCTCAGATGCGGCGAGAGCGGCCGCGGGCGGCGTTTGCCGGCGACGGCGTCGGTCGTTGCCATTGGAGAAATCCCACTTGCGGTTCGGCCAGAGTTCTAGACCGCTGCAATGCGGCTCGCAATGTGGGATTTCTTCATCGAAAGTTCAATGAGGCCGCTGCTCAGACCTCGCCTGAAGGATGGCCGTTTCCGCGTTTTGCGACGACGACGGTCTGCACGAGTGAATGCATGGTCGCGGGACTGGCGGCGAGCCGACGTTTAAGCCCGTTTGTCAGACGATCTGCGAAGGCGACACACGCGCCGGGGTCGAGCGTGCCTTGTCGAGAAACGACGCCAGCGTGGGAGTGAAAACCGAGCGGAAGAACAATCGCGTGTTTCACCGCCAACGCTCCTGCGTCTGCATCCGCCTCAAGGGCGTCCCAAGCCGAGTCCCTCGTGCAGGTCTCGCTGCCCTTCAGGACCAGAGATTGGAAGCGCCCGTCCTCTGCGAACGGCGCGACAAGATCGCTCCTGCGAGGCGCCCACATTTTCAGCGCCATCCGGTTTCGCTCGGTCGCCGTGATTGCGCCTTCGTCGACTCCCAGTTCCGAGCCCGTTGGCGCGCCCATGCGGTTCGGACCTCGCCCGCGCTCCGGACGAGCGAAATGGCCGGGATCGGCATGGGAATGCGACTCAGACACATGGCGCTGGGGCAGGTTGCCAGGCCCACGACGAAGACGGCCGCGTTGCTCCGTCATTCCGATTTCGATATCGCTGCGACAATCGCTTGCAGAAAATCCGAACGTCGGCTACCCTACCATCATGACTTCAAGACGCTTCCGTTGTCGTCATCGCTGCTCCGTCGCCGCCGGCAATTCGACCCGTCGCGATTGCTCAATCGGTCGAGGCCGCGCCTCAAAAATATTTTTGCCAGGAGCTCTCCCGCAACTCGTTGATATTCCTCATTTCCAACGAAGGAATCCAAGGAAATCCAAGAGAATCAAACAAGTAAAAAAGGTATAATTAGGAGAATCCCGGATATTCCAAGAAATTCCATGCCGAGGTCAACCTGCGCAGCGGCTGGAAACGGGGCCTGGGTCATCAGGCCAACTAATTCCACACGCGCTGCGGGCAGTTTATAGTTCCGGATCGTCTTTCGGGCAAGCGCCTCAGCCTCGGAGCGCGGCCTCGACCTCGGCGCGTGTCGGCGGGTTCGATCCCTTGCGCGTGCAGGTAATCGCCGACGCGGCGGCGGCGAAGCTCAGCCATCGTTCGAGGTCGGCGCGCTCAGGCGGCGCCGCGACCGCTCCCAGAGCGGAACCTTGATCCATAGCGGAGAGCAGAGCGGACATGAAACTGTCGCCGGCGCCGACCGTGTCGACCACATCGACGAGCGGGGCTGGAACCTTGATACGCTCGCCCCCGAGCACGGCGAGCGCGCCGCGCTCGCCGAGCGTCGCCACGCAGAAGCGCGGACCGAGCTTCGCCCAGGCCGCAAGGCTCTCCTCGATCGCCCGGCCGGGATAGAGCCATTCGAGGTCTTCCTCGCTCGCCTTGACCATATGGGCCAGCGAAGCCTGCCGCTCGACGAGCTTGCCGACCGATTCCCGATCGGAAGTCACCAGCGGGCGGATATTGGGATCGAAGCTGACGCTCGCCTTTTCGCGGACGGCTTCCAGCGCCTCGATCACGGTCTCGCCGTGCCGCGGATCGATGGCGGAAATTGATCCCACATGGAGATGACGCCCGCCGGCCGGCCAGGCCGCGGGGAATGGCCACGGGCCATCGAACGACGTCGCATCGAGATAGAACGAGTAGCGCGAACCGGTCTTGGCCGTCCCCCGCATGACAAAGGCAAGGGTGGACGGCCGGGCGTCGCGCAAGACGAAACCGAGTTTGACGCCGTTGTCGGCGAGCGCGGCCAGAAGCGCGTCGCCGTTGGCGTCGGCCGAGATGCGCGAAACGAACGCCGTTTGTGAGCCGAGGCGGGCGAGGCCAATGGCGACATTGTAAGGCGAGCCCCCGAGCACGGCGTCGTAGGCGTTCGCCTTGACTGGATCCGGAATGAGATCGATCAGCGCCTCGCCGGAAATCAGGATCATCGTGCGCGTGACCTCGCTGAACCGCCGTTCTTAGGGCAGCGTGTAGGCTGTCTTCACCGTCGTATAGAACTCGGCCGCATAACGACCCTGCTCACGCGCCCCAAGGCTCGACCCTTTTCTGCCGCCGAAGGGGGCGTGATAGTCGACGCCGGCGGTAGGCAGGTTCACCATGACCATGCCTGCTTCGACATTCCGCTTGAAGTGCGAGGCGCGCTTGAGGCTCGTGGTGCAGATGCCGGCGCAGAGCCCGAATTCGGTGTCGTTGGCGATCGCCAGCGCATGCTCGTAGTCACGCGCCGGAATCATCGCCGAAACCGGACCAAAGATCTCCTCGCGCGAAATCCTCATGCCGTTGTCCGCGTCGGTGAAGAGGGCCGGCGCCATGTAGAATCCGGGCGTCGCGCGGTTGAGCCGTTCGCCGCCGAGCGCGAGCCTGGCGCCTTCGTGTTGACCGATCTGGATATAGGACTGGTCCTGCTCGAGCTGGTTTGAATCGACCACAGGGCCGATATGGGTTCCCGGCTTCAGGGCGTCGTCGACGACGAGGTTCCGCATGCGCTCGGTGAGGGCGTCGACGAAGCGCCTGTAGACCGGCTCCTCGACGATGATCCGCGACGACGCAGTGCAGCGCTGCCCGGTGGAAAAGTAGGCGCCATTGACTGCGCATTCCACTGCGTTCGGCAGGTCGGCGTCGGCGAGGATGACGATCGGATTCTTGCCGCCCATTTCGAGCTGGAACTTGCGCATGGCGCCGGCGCAGGCGGCGGCGACCCGACGGCCGGTCGCAACCGAACCCGTGAAGGTGATCGCGTCGATATGTTTCGAATCCAGGACTGCCTGACCGACGACCGAACCTCGCCCCATGACGAGGTTGAACACGCCTTTTGGGACAGCGGCGCGCGCAATGATCTCGGCGAGCGCATGCGCGCAGCCGGGAACGAGGTCGGCCGGTTTGAACGCCACCGTGTTGCCGTAGGCGAGCGCGGGCGCGATCTTCCAGGAAGGGATCGCGATCGGAAAGTTCCAGGGCGCGATGATTCCGACCACCCCCATGGGTTCACGCGTCGCCTCGACGTCAACGTTCGGCCGGACAGAAGCGAACTTTTCGCCAAAAATCCTGAGAGTTTCGCCGGCGAAGAAGTCGAAAATCTGACCCGCCCGGGCGACTTCGCCGATCGCCTCGGGCAAAGTCTTTCCCTCCTCGCGAGCGAGCAGCCTGCCAAGTTCCTCGCGTCGCGCGAGAATCTCCGTCGATACCCGAAGCAGCAGGTCGTGCCGTTCCTGCGGCGTCGTCCGCGACCAGGCCGGAAATGCGGCACCGGCCGCTTCGATTGCGGCGTCGGTTTGGACCGCATCCGCCTGGGCGAACTCGCCAACGACGTCATTGGTGTCGGAGGGGTTGACGTCGCGAGTGACGCCAGCGCCCGCAACCCATTCTCCAGCGATGAAGTTCTTGTGCAACGCACTCATTCTGGTTTCCTCGCTTGCCGCCCAATCTTGTCCGCCGCTTACGATCAAATCAACTGCCGTCTCGCCAGGTTGCGCATCAGCGCATGGGTTCCGAATGTCCAACGCTCGCAGTCGTGGCAAGGGCGCATGCGATTGACGAGGCGGCCGAGCTTTGCCGTCCCGATGGTGACGACGTCCCCGGCTCTGTGGGTGAAGCCCATCCCCGGTTCGTCCCGATCGGCGGCTGGCGCGAACATCGTGCCGAGCAGCAGAACGAGCCCGTCCGGATAGGCGTGGCTCGACCCCAGCGTCTGCGAAACGAGATCGGCCGGGTCGCGGCTGATCTCGGCCATGGACGAGCCGCCTTTCAAAAGGAACCCGTCCTCGCCCTCGACCGTGAGCGATATGACGGCTTGACGAACATCGTCCAGGGAGAACGTCGAATCGAAGAATCGCAGGAACGGCCCCAGCGTGCAACTCGCGTTCTGATCCTTTGCTTTGCCGAGAAGAAGGGCGGAGCGCCCCTCGAAATCGCGTAGGTTAACATCGTTGCCGAGTGTCGCGCCGACGATCCGGCCGCTTGATGCGACCGCGAGCGCGACCTCGGGCTCAGGGTTGTTCCATTGCGAAGCGCTGTGGAAGCCGGCGTCATCGCCCGAGCCCACTGCGGACATTGGCTGGCTCTTGGTGAAAACTTCCGCGTCCGGACCGATCCCGACTTCAAGGTACTGCGACCAGTGCCCAGCCGCGACCAGAGCTTCTTTGAGCCGCATTGCGGCCGGCGACCCAGGCTTTAGCTTGCGCATGTCGTCGCCGAGCGCCTTCACGATCGCGTCCCGGGCTTTCGCGGCGGCCTCCCGGCTGCCTCGGGCGCGTTCCTCGATGACGCGTTCCAGTAGCGACTGGGCGAACGTCACCCCGGCGGCCTTGATCGCCTGCAGGTCGACAGGCGCGAGCAGCCACGGGTGGTCCGGCGCTCGCGTTTCGCGCGGCGTATGGGCAAGAATTTGGGCCAAGGCTGCGATGCGAGGTCCCTGCGCGGCCCGAAGGGCCTCAGCTGGAGAGGGGTGTTCG
>CAVYXQ010000003.1:0-481747 GCA_963772555.1 uncultured Alphaproteobacteria bacterium
GATTCGTTGGCCTGCCCAAAAATCTTGCTTAGGGTCGCCCGCGAATCGCCCGGTCGGCCGCGTCATCGTATTCCCATTCGGGCCGACTTCAGCACATGGCGTACGGATCGTCCTTCTCAAAGCGATCCGCGCGGCCGCCGCTCCGCCTCGAAGACGCAGATGAGGCCGGGGGCGTCGGCGCCGGCCTCGCGCCGGGTTGAGGCCGCCTGCATGAGAAGCGGGCGGAGGGCCGCCTCGCGGGCGGCCGCCTCGAGGTAGGCGGGCGAATGGGCGAAGCGCATGGTCTTCCGCAGCAGAAATTCCCGTCCCGCATGAGGCTCGATCGAGCAGGCGAACAAGCCGGCCTCCGCCAGCGCCCGCGCCGAAGCATCGAGGATCGGGCTGAGGTCGCCGAAATAGCAGAGCGTGTCGGCGGCCAGGATGCAATCGAAAGCCGCCGGCGCCGAACGCTGCAGGAATCCGGTCGCCTCGGCGGCCTCGAGGTCGTCATAGAGACCGCGCTCGCGCGCCCGGGCGATCATGGCGGGCGAAAGGTCGACCCCGGTCAGCCGCTCGGCGCGCTCGCGCACCGCGACGCCCATGAGCCCGTCGCCACAGCCGAGGTCGAGCGTATGGGTGAAGCGGCGGCCGGGCGCGGCGACATCCAGGGCCGCGGCGATCAGGGCCGGGCCGCGATAGTGGAGCCTCTGGGTCAGGTGCGCCGCGAAGCGGGGCGCGTAATCGTTGAAAAGGCGCGTTAGATAGGCCTGGGGGAGGGCGCGCGGCGGTTCGCCCTGTCCGAGCAGCGCCAGGCGGGCCGCCGCGCCCTGCGTGTCGGAAGGATCGGCTTCGATCGTCGCGCGGAACGCTTCGGCTGCGCCCTCTTCTTGGCCGAGTTTCTCGCGCATTTCGCCAAGCGCGAACCACGCCGGCGCCCAGTGCGGGGCCTGCTCGAGCGCCTGCTCGAACATCTCCGCCGCAGCCGCGAAGTCGCCATCCTCGGCGGCAGCCTTGCCGTAGGCGTAGCGCCGCTCGACGATGAGATCGCCGCAGGAGAGGGGGTCGCGCGCTCTGGTCAAATGGCAGGAGTTTTTCACAAAAACGGGGCCGAAGCGTCCTTGGTGCCGCAAGAGCAATCAGTCGCGCGGACGTCTTTGAGCCCGAAATCCACCGAAAGCGCCAAATGTAAAGGTTAATTTAATCTATTACCTTTCGGAAGGACGTCAGAAAGCTACTAGTGCAAGAAGAATCCGCTAACGGGGCGGATTGCTATCTCTACGGCAAGCGGCGCTGATGTCGGACGGTATTTTGCAGCACTTCCGCGGGAATCGCCGGGACGGTCTACGGATCGTGTCCGGGGAAGGCCCCGTGGGCGTTCGTCCTTCTGTGGGGCTGACAGGCGATCGCCTCGGAAATCTGAAAATCGTCCATGTGTTTCGCGCGCCGCTCGGAGGACTGTTCCGACACGCGCTCGATCTGGCCTGTGAGCAGGCGCTGCGGGGCCATCAGCTCGGGATGTTTTTCGACAGCGGCGGGATGTGCGGCCGCGTCGGCGACGCGCTTGCGCATATTCCCGGCGGCCTTCGCCTCGGGGTCGAAACCGCGCCGATCCAACGCAATCCGGGGCCCCGCGACTTTCTGGCCTTCGCCAAGTTTTGTTCGTGGCTCGACGAGATTGAGCCTGACGTTGTGCATGGCCACGGGTCTAAAGGCGGCGTTTTTGCACGGGCAAGCCGGATCGTGGGTCATGCCCCGGGCGCCGCACGCGTCTATACGCCGCACGGCGGCAGCTTCCACTATAAGCCCGGCAGCGTGGTGCACCGCGCCTACATGATCACGGAACGCCTCCTTGTGCCTCTGACAGACCTTTTCCTGTTCGAGAGCCAGTATATCGAGGGCCGGTTCAACGACGAAGTCGGCGGCGAAACCCGGTCTCGTCGGGTCGTCCTCAACGGCTTGCGCGAGGCCGAATTCGCCAGCGTCGCGCCGTGCGCCGACGCCGGTGACCTGCTCTACGTCGGCGAGTTGCGCGAGGCCAAGGGCATCGACACTCTTTTGGATGCTCTGCCCATAATCGCCCGCGCGCGCGGCGTGGCTCCTCGGCTCGTGCTCGTCGGATCGGGCCCCGATCGCGAACGTCTGGCCGAGCGCGCGGAACAGATGGGCGATTTCGCCAAGGTCACATTTCCCGGACCAATGCCGATCCGGGAGGCGTTCAGGCTTGGCCGGGTTCTGGTGGTTCCATCCCGGCGGGAGTCGATGCCCTATGTCGTGATCGAGGCGGCGGGCGCACGGGTGCCGATGGTCGCAACCGGGGTCGGTGGCATTCCGGAAATCTTCGGTCCCCACCGCGACCGCCTTGGGCCGCCCAACGACCCGAAGGATCTTGCGCGCCGCATCATCGACGTGCTGGACATGCCGGCTGTAGTTCGCGACCGGCAGGCGAAGGATCTGAGCCGCTACGTAGCCGAGAACTTTACCATTGAAACGATGGCTGATTCGGTCATGAGCGGCTACCAGGAGGCCATTGCCAGGCGCCGTCCGGTCAAAGTGTCGATGGACCGAGGAACCGTCATTGCGCGGAGCGAAGCAACGAAGCAATCCGGGTGATCGAAGGGCCCAATATTGCTGCCCCTCGCGATACTCGGGGTCGAAATGACGAATGCTCTGGATCTGTTGGAGAAACCTTTTCGAGCCAGCTTTCTCGCCAAAACCAAGTATTGGCTCTCGGGCAGCCCTTGGCGCAAAGCCCCCGGCAGACCAAATCTTTGAGCGCGACGGTGCCGGTCAAATTGATCATCGCGCCGGTCTCTTCGTGGATGATTTTTTCGATTCTGTAGTCAACCTGATGGATCTGGCCGGAATATTCCGACATTTCGGCCTCGAAGACCAGCCCGCGATTCCGCCCATGGCCGTCCAAAGTCCTGGCTATCTCCTCGCACGACTTAATCCGGACGCTATCGCCGGGCTCGAGCCCGAGTGTCTCGCGCGGCGAAGTCGACTTTGCGCCGTCAAGGCGGCCGATCTCCTTCAATCCCAGACGCCGGCGAACCCGATTGAAGATCAGTCGCCGCAAGATTTGAAACAGCCGGACAGGAGAAATTTCCCCGTCGCGGACCTGGGAAACGAGTGGGGTCAGATTCCAGTGGCCAATGCTTCCGGTCGCCTTAGCCAAGGCCGTCGATTGGCAAAGGTATCGGCTGCGGTTGCGAACCGGCAGGCTGCGCAAAGCTCGATCCGCGGCTTGGTCGCGCTGTGCGTCGTCTGTCCCGGCGACGAGTTCCCCGTCGATGGGCTGCAGCCACGCTTCCTTCCAGAAGAGGAGACAATTGCGCTGGCATCCGTCGTGGGCGGACCCGTCACACCTGAGATGCTCGAGGAAGACGGTCTCCTTCAGCCGCCGCCGGCCCAAGCCCTCGACGCAGGTCACATCGGCGCGACGACCGACGCGGGCGATCTCTCCGCAATGCGCGGCCATTTCCGGCATGAACGGGACGCCGTCGAGCGTGCCGCCGCTGTCGAGCGTGTCGGCTATTTGTCGCGCGGACCAAATCCTGACGAATTGGCCCCTCATCAGACGCGGCGTTTTAACGGCCGCGGGGCCCGTCTGTCGAAGCGTCGGGGCAGACGGAGGACTTGCGGCTTCCACTATAAGCAAGCGGTTCACGGCTGTTGGCAAGAAAATAGGCCCCTGGTTGAGGTTCGATGGCCTCACCGAAACTTCGAGATTAGACGCGATCACGGGCGACAACATATTTGCGAAAGAGTTGCAAAAGAGGAAATGCGGCGCGGCTTGATCCTGGCGCGCAGCCCGCGGAGCCTCCGTCGCGGTCCGCAGCGACCGGTCGCGGGAATCCCCGCTTCGACAATGGTACGACGCTAAGCAGAGATTCGCGGCGTGGCCAACGGATCGAGGATGCGCTCGCGGTTGAGATCGATGACGGCGTCATGGATGGCCTGGTCGAGCGCGGCGGCGTCGGTGAAGGTCTGGTGGGCGAGGTGATGGGCCTTAAGATCGCGCCAGACCGGCTCGATGTCATTGAGTTCGGGGGCGTATTTCGGCAGCCACTCGACGGAGAGCCAGTGTGCGCGGGCGGCCAGGGCGGCGAGCGAGCGTTTGCTGGTGTGGATCGGACCATTGTCCTCGACCAGCACGACCGGCTTGGCCTGTCGCCCGGGCTGCGGTCCAAAGAGACGGTCGAGTTGCTCCAGATGGGCGATGAAATCGCTGCTGCGCTTGGTCGGGCTGGTATGGACGATGAGTTGGCGCGTGAGGTGATCGAGCGACCCCAGGATCGCGACCTTCTCGGCCTGCCCCGGCGCCGGCACACGCAAGTCCGCCCCCGACCTCGCCCAGGCGCGGGCGAGATAGGGATGGGTCAGCGCCTCGCTCTCATCGCCGTAGAGCAGAACGATGTCGCCCGCTTCGGCCTGCTGTTTGCGCAGTTGCAGGCGCAGGCCCACCCGTTGCACCTCGCTTTGCATCTGACGTCCCTTCAGCGTGTGCCGCGGCCGCCGCCAGCGGAACTTTTTTTCGCAAGGCCTTGGACAGTTGCGAACGGCTGATGCGCACGCCCTCGCGCGCTTCGATCTCGGCCCGAAGGCGGTGGATCGTCCAGTTGCGCCGGTCGGCCACAGGTTCTTCCAGCAAGGGGGTGGCGACGCGCAAGGCGGCTTCGCTCTTCAGCGGAGGCGGGCCAGGCGCGATGCTGGCCTTCAGCGCTGCGATGCCGCCGGCGGCGAAGTCGCTGCGCCACAGGCGAACCGTATCCTCCCGCACGCCAAACGCCTCCGCGATCTTGGGGCTGGTCCAACCAGCCAGCGTCAAAAGCACGGCGCGCGCCCGGTCCGCCTCGCCGCGATCCCGTGAACCGGCAAGAGCCAAGAGGCCGGCGCGTTGTTTATCGCTCGCCGTAACCGGAGACTTTCCCGCCATGCCACACACCTTGCGAATCGGCGCAGGCAGCGAATCGCAAAACACTTATCCGTTGGTTAACCAAACAGAATCTGCTCAGCTGCTGCGGCTTCGATTGCGCCTGGCGCTGTACGGCGCTGACCCCCTGCGTTCAGGGCTCCCGCGAGCGTACTGGAGGCCTCGGAAGGGAATCGAACCCCCATACGAGGACTTGCGATCCTCTGCGTAGCCATTCCGCCACGAGGCCTCAATTGAGGTTGTGGCCGGAGGGGCGCTTATGGCAAAGGATTCGTTAATCTATGGCTAACGGCTGCGCGCACCGGGCTTCGGCGGCGGCGCGTCAACGTCGAAGTTAGATCACTCTCCCGAGAGGATAGAATTAGAACGTCTGATATAAAGCTTAGCCAAATTGTAAACCAGCTTGCCGTGCTCGTCGGGCAAGTCCACGCATTCTATGTATAACGATATAATATAAATGCCGGAGGCCAATGCTACGTTGCAATTTGCGCTATCTTCATATAATTCTCGCAATTGTTGTGCGAGGATTTGTCGGTCTGTTTGGTGAAGGCTAGGGCGAACGCGTTCCCAATAATCCGCAAGCGAGCTGATTATCATCGCACAGTACGCAGCCTGCTTTTCGTCAAAACAAGTCAACCCAGGAAGGATTTCGTACAATTCGTCCAGAAGCTTAGTTCCGCGGCTGGCGGGCAGTGTCTTTTTGAATCTTGTCAGCATAACTTTAGCCATTCCGAGCGCCGTCAAGACCAGTACAATAATAATATTTTTCGGACGTAAAAGGATCGATAAAGTTTTTTCACTGGCTGTAAAGGGGCGAAGTCAAACGCGAGCCCGGTCGCCATCGCCAGCGGACGCGCAGCGGGCGAACTCGAATCAAGTGGGATTCACCGCAAAGTTTGAGCGGTCTTCGACCGCGGCTCCGCAGCAATCAGGCCAGCGTCGCGCGGCCGCAAGACCGTGTCGATGTCCAATTGGACAAGCGTGATCTTGGAGAAGGTGCGCGCTCAGCTCTTCCTGCGCCCAAGCCCGTCGAAAGAGGCACGACGATGATCAGCGCGCCGGTGACGATGGTCTGCCAGAAGGAATTGACGTTGAGCAGATTGGCGCCGTTGCTGATCGACTGGAGGATCAAAGCCCCGATCACCGGGCCGTGAACCGAAAGAGCGCGTCGAACAGGCTCGCTCTGCCAATCATTGAAGAAGCGATCGATTGCAGCTCGTCTCGCTCTAGCATTGACCGATAGTCGCGGCCCCCCTGTTCGATCCAACAGGCAGCGATCCCGCGCATATGATGGGGTCAGACTAGGCGGACGGATCGGTGGGGCCAAATCCGCTGGTACCCCAAAACCCATGCCGGACGACCCGAGCCTTCAAACGCGCTCCGTCGACCTTAGCGCCGCCACTCACCCCTTCCTTCGCCTCAGCGTGTCGAAATAGACGACGATGATGATCAGCGCGCCGGTGATGATCCGCTGCCAGAACGGATTGAGGTTGAGCAGGTTCGCGCCGTTGTTGATGGTCGTCAGGATGAAGGAGCCAATCAGCGGCCCGTGCACCGAGCCGACCGCGCCGAAGAGGCTCGTGCCGCCGATCACGGATGAGGCGATCGCCTGCAGCTCCCACCCGTCGGCCTGGGTCGGGTTTCCGATGCCGATGCGCATGGCGAGGAGAATGCCCACGAACGCGGCGCAGAAGGCCGAGACGATGTAGGCAAGATAGGTGATCGCCTTCACGTTGACGCCCGAGAGTCGCGCCGCCTCCTTGTTCGAGCCGACGGCGAACAGATAGCGGCCCCAGCGGGTGTGGCTAAGCAGGATGTAAGCGGGCACGGCGACGACGAGCACCATCCAGAACAGCATCGGGATCTGGAACCAGGTGCCGTCGGTCCAGCGAAATCCCAGGAAGCTCGCCCGCGAGAAACCGGTGAAGGCCTCGTTGTCGATCGAAATCGTCGCGCCGTTGGTGATCAGCAGGCCGATGCCGCGCAGCGCGTACATCGTCGCCAGCGTCATGATGAAGGGCGGCAGGCCCATCTGCACGACGCCGAAGGCGTGAAAGGCGCCGATGAAAATCCCGATGGCGAGCGAGATGGCGATGGCGCCGGCGATCGAGGAGGCGAATCCCAGATCATTCGCCAGCAGCAAGGCCACCGTCATCGAGGTGAAGCCGGCGATCGCCCCGACCGAAAGGTCGATGCCGCCGGTGATGATGGTGAAAGTCTCGCCAATCGCCAGGATCGCAATCATCGCGCCCTGACGCAGGAGGTTGGCCATATTGTTGGCGGTCCAGAAGGTCGTGGTTTCGATCGAAAGCGCGAGCCACATGACGAGGAGGAGGCCGAGCAAGGTGAGGCCGAGCAGTCCGGTGAGCCGCGCGACGCCCCTAGGGGCGGCAGAGATGGTTTGATCGGTCATGCCTGCTTCAATCCCCTTGCCTTAAACGCCGATGGCCTCGGTCAGTATGGTTTCGTGCGAAGCGTCTTTGTGCCCGTGGCTGGCTGCGATTCCGCCACCCCGGAAGACGTGCAGCGTGTCGGCGAGCTCATAGACCTCCGGGAGATAGGACGAGATCATGATGATGCCGGCCCCCTTCTGGAGCAGAGAGCCGAGCAGCCGATAGATTTCCGCCTTCGTGCCAACGTCGACGCCGACTGTCGGCTCGTCGAAAATGAAAAGCTTGGCGCCGTGATTGAGCCACTTGCCGATCACGACTTTTTGCTGATTGCCGCCGGAGAGACTGGTGACCGGGGCGGCGCGGGAAGACGCCTTGATCTGGACGATGCGAATCTGCTCGTCCGCCGCCGCGGATTCGCGCCCCCGGTTGATCAGCGGGCCCAGGCTCAGCCTCTTGAAGATCGGCAGGTTGAGGTTGAGGCCGACGCCGAGATTGAGACAGAGGCCCTGGTCTCTCCGGCTTTCGGGGGCGAGCGCGATGCCGAGATTCATCGCCTGCCGTTCGCTGCGAATCGAGACGTCGCGCCCTTGCCACGAGATCCGCCCACTGGCGGCGGGCTGGCGGCCGAAAACGCTCTGGACGAACTCGCTTCGTCCGGCGCCAATAAGACCATAGAGGCCGACGATCTCGCCTTCGCGCACAGTGATCGAAACGTCGCGAAATCCGTTGCCGGAGAGCCTGTCGGTCTTGAGGATCGTCGCGCCGATCGGGACCATGTCTTTGTGGTAGATCTGATCGATGGTCCGGTTGATCATCAGCGCGATGAGGTCGGCTTCGTTGGTTTCGCCGATGCGGCGGGTGCCAACGAGCGAGCCGTCGCGCAGGATCGAGACCCGGTCGCAGAGTTCGAACACCTCTTCAAGGCGGTGGCTGATGTAGACGATCGTCACCCCGTTGGCCTTCAGCCGACGGATCAGCTTGAACAGGGCAGCCGTTTCCTGGCGGGTGAGATAGGCGGTCGGCTCGTCGAAGATGAGGAATTTCGCGCCGCGCCGTTCGGCGCGCGCGGTCGCCACGAGTTGCTGTTGGCCGATCGTCAGCGAGGAGAGGAGCACGCCGGCCGGCAAGGCGAAGCCGAGGTCGTCGAGAAGCTTCTGCGCGTCGCGAACCATTCGACCATGCGCAAGGAAGCCGCCGCGCATCTCTTCGTCGCCGAGAAAGATATTGGCTGCGACCGTGAGGTGCGGGCAGAGCAATACTTCCTGGTGAACCGCGTTGATGCCGAGGTGGATCGCCTCGTGCGGCGTCGCCAGCGCGACCGGAGCGCCGCGCCAGAACACTTCGCCCGACGAGCGCGGATAGACGCCGGTCAGGAGCTTGATCAGCGTCGACTTGCCGGCGCCGTTCTCGCCGACGATCGCGTGAATCTCGCCCTGTTCGAAGGTCAGATCGACGGCTTTCAGCGCATGGGTCGGGCCAAAGCGTTTGTCGAGCTTCTGCAAGACGACGAGCGGCGCGCTATCCGTCCGGGCGGCGGTCTCAATCGAAGTCATGGGGCGTCGTGCTCTGCGTGATGGGTTCTTCTCGCCCAGGCGGGATCATCGACCCCATGCCGACATTTCGCAAGTCGCCGCTTCGCTGGGAGAATATGGCGGAGATCGAGGGGCGCGCCGACGCCAAAGCGCCGGCGCGCCGGAGTGATGGTTACTTCACTTCGGCGGATAGAGCAGCGCATGCTCCTTTGGCTGGTCCATGTTGGCCTTGGTGACGAGATTCGCGCCGGTGTCGACGTTCGCCGGCACCTTCTCGCCCTTCGACGCGGCCAGCGCGGTCTTCACGCCGTCATAGCCCATCCGATAGGGATCTTGCAGTAGCAACGCGGTGATCGTGCCGTCTTTGAGATACCCGATGAGCTTGTCGTCGGCATCGAAGCAGACAAGCTTGATCTGGTCGCCTTTCTTGTTCTCCGCGACCGCCTGACTCGCGCCCTGACACTGGATGAGATTGTCGGCGAACACGCCGCGCAGGTTTGGGTTCGCGGTGATGAGGTCGGTCATGATGTTGAGGCCGGTCGTGGCGTTGCCGTCCGAGATCTTGTGTGCGACCAGCTTCAGGCCGGGATATTTCTCGGACAGCTCTTCTTGGAATCCTTTGTCGCGAGCTTGCAGGGAGCCAACGCCGGGCAGATGCGTGATGAGCGCGACCTCGCCCTCGTCCTTGCCGTATTTCGCTTTGATCGCCTCCGCCATCCCGTCGGCCGCTTTGCGTCCGCCAACCTCGTTGTCCGTGGTCAGGAACGAGGTGAAGGCCTTGGAGTCCGCTGCGGAATCGATGCCGATGATTGGCACTTTCTTGGCGGCCTCGTCGACCGGCTTGCCGAGCGCCTTGAACTGAGTCGGCGCGATGACGACCGCGGCGGGCTTTTCGGCGACCGCGTTCTCGAGGATCGTAATTTCGCCGTTGATGTCAGACTCGGACTGGGCGCCGAGCTCGGGCACTTTGACGCCGAGATCCTTGGCGGCCTGGCGGGCGCCGGCGAACACGATCTGCCAGTAGGCCGATGTGGTGTCCTTGACGATGACAGGAATGGTCGGTTGGTCGGCTGCGTAGCTCGGCGCGCTAGCGGCGGCAAGCGCCGTGAGAGCGGTGGCGATGACAAGCCTATTCATGCTTTTTCCTCCTTTGGTGAGAGCCCTCGCGGCTCTCGTCTGCGTCCGATTCCGGTAAAGACCGGATCGTGCTTCGTGGGATGACTCGTCATCCGGCAGGGGTCGAAACGGCTCCTTCGTTCGAGGCCAGCGCTGCCCTAAGGCGCGGCTGGCTCAGGCGACAGCGGCCGGCTTCAGAAAGCCCGATCAGGCCGCCGAAACGCCGTCTTTTCTTGGCTTCGTGGTTGGTGAAGATTTCGGCCAGGCGGTGATCGAGAAACGGATTGCGGAACCGGTCGATGACGGCGTCGCGGTAGGCGCGCGCCTCTTCCTCCATTCCAATCGACGCGAATACGGGCAGCACTTCCTTTTCGTAGAGATCGTCCAACTCGCCTCGCATGGCCGGGTCGGCCATCGCCTCGCGCATTGTCATTGCCGGAGCGCGGTTAAGCCGGCGCCAGAGTTCGGCGAGATAGGTGTGGCCGAGGTTGAGAATGAAGAGCTTCAGACGCTCGTAGCGCTTGAGATCGCTCGTCACCACGATATTGGCGTGGCGGCAGGGAATCTCGAGGCCCGACCGGTCTTCGATCGCCCATAGCGCATAGGGCTCCGCCACCGCGCCCAAGGGCTCGAGCGGCTGCGAGACGATGCGGTCGACGAGCGAGTTGACCCAGACGCAGTCTTCGGCGATCCAGCGCCGCGCCGACGGCGCAACGCACCATCCGTCGAGGACCCGGAGCACTGTCGCGCGCAATGTCTTGCCGTTGTCGGGAGTGAGTTCGCAGGGAAAGAGCGTGATCGGCGGCGCGCCGGCGCGGTAGCGGGCCAGGAGCAGCTTCGCCAGCTTGGCGGGAAAGGAACGCGGCGTCTCGCCCTCCGGCGTGTCCGAGGCGAAAGTTTCATAACCGCGGTCCGCGGTGTTCGAGACCATGCACCGCGCCTCGTTGAAGAGGCGCTCGACCTCCGCCCATTGCTCGTTCGCATCGAGCCCGCCGCCGACGCTCGTGACCTCGACCTCCGTGTCGACGACGGCGCCGCCGGCGATCCCCTTGATCTGGACGACATACGGCGCGCCCGCGGCGAAAGCGGCGATGCGCCTGCGGCTTTCCGGGTTCGATGTCGTCTGCACTGCGACGATGCGTCCCATTGCGCGGCCTTGCGCCAGAGCTTCGCTGACGAACAGATCCACATGCGCTTGCAGGAAACGACTTGTGCCGAATTGCATGATCGGGAACGTCATGGCGGCTAAATCTCGATCAGCGCTTTGATCACGCCGGTCTCCGGCCTGATCCAGTCGGGGAAGCGTGCGGGGAACTCTTCGAGCGAAGCCCGATGCGTGGCAAGCGCGTCGGTCGGAACGAGCCCATCGCGCATGGCGCGAAAGACTTCGACAAAGTCCTGCCGCGTCGCGTTGCGGCTGCCGAGCAGCGAGATTTCGCGCGCATGAAACTTCGGGTCGGAAAAGGAGATGGTGTCGCGGACGACGCTGACCAGCACATAGGTCCCGCCGTGCGCGACATAGTCGAACCCGGCGGCCATGGCGCCGGCTTGCCCGGTGGCGTCGATGACGACGTCGAAAAGGTCGCCGCCCGTGAGCTTTGACAAGGCTTCCAGCGCGCCGCCGCCCGCCACGACGGTGTCATCGACCTTGAGAATGTCACGACAGAAGTCGAGGCGGTCCTGCCTCACATCCAACGCGGTCACCGATCCGTCGCGGAGCTTGGCGAAGATCATGCATCCGGCGCCGATTGGACCCGCCCCGACAACGAGGATGCGATCGCCTTTCTGCGGGTTGGCCCGGCGCACTGCATGGGCGCCGATCGCAAGGAACTCGACCATCGCCGCCTGGTCGAGCGTCACGCCGTCGGCCGCGGCCACATTGCCCTCCGGCACGCAGACATAGTCGGCCATCCCGCCATCGATATGAACGCCGAGGACGGCGATGCGCTGACAGCAATTGGTCTTGCCGCGCCGGCAGGCGACGCAGACGCCGCAGGACAAGTATGGGATGACGAAGACCTTCTGGCCCACCGGGATCGTGCAGCCCGGCCCCGTCTCCTCCACTTCACCCGACAGTTCGTGTCCGATCACGCGCGGATATTCGAGGAAGGGATGCGAACCTTCGTAGATATGCAGGTCCGTGCCGCACACTCCGGCGCGCCGGATGCGCACGAGCGCCTCGCCCGGCCCCGGCGTAGGGCGGGAGCGCTCGACCACAGCCAGCTCCCCCGGCCTGACGCACAACAATGCCCGCAACCTCGCCCCTCCCGAACCCAGTGCTGTTCGTTATGGATAAAAAACCTCTTGCGCCGCGGGTCAAGTTGTTTTTTTAGTGGTGTCCCTGCGCCGAAAAAGACAGGCGGAGACTGAAGGTCGCGGATGAAGCCCAACACCGTCTTCAAGCGAACCTACAACCGGGGGCTCTCCCGCTTGCGGGAATTCGCCGTTGCGTCCGACATCGGTTCGGAGCCGGCGTGGTCGGAAGCGCTCGGGGTCAGCCGCACGACCGTCCGGGCGATGCTGTCGGCGCTCGCCGACGGCGGACTGATCGCCTACGAAGGGCGGCGGAAGTCGCTGATCCGCCACCCGGTCGCGGCCGATTTCTATCCCGAGGTGGAGACGGAGCAGGTCGGCGCGATCGTCGAAAAGCGGTTCATGAAATGGATCCTGCTCGGCGACTGCAAGCCGGGAGAACAAATCAACGCCCTCGAGCTCTCGCGCCAGTTCGGCGTGTCGCCCTCCGCCGTCAGGGACTACCTCAACCGTTTTCCCCGCTACGGCCTGCTCGAACGGCGGCCGAGCGGCAGCTGGGTCTTCAAGGGTTTCACCGAGGACTTCGCCGAAGAGCTGTGCGAGGTGCGGACGATGTTCGAATTGCGTTCGGCGCAGCGCTTCATCTCGCTTGACGACGATGAGCCCGCGTGGGCCGACCTCGAGCGCATCAGGCGCGAGCACCTTGCTCTCCTCGAGGAAGCCGAGACCCGGTTCACCGATTTCTCCGAACTCGACGAACGCTTTCACCGCCGCATCAACGATGCGTCGCGCAATCGCTTCATCGTCGGCTTTTATGACGTGATCTCAATGATCTTCCATTACCATTACCAGTGGAACAAGCAGAACGAGAGAGAGCGGAATATTGTCGCGATGCATGAGCACCTCGCCTACATCGACGCCTTGCAAAGCCGTGACGGCTCGGCCGTTGCGGAACGCTGCAACGCTCACATGGCGACGGCGCGCCTCACGCTGATGGCCTCGATCCGGCAGTTTGCCGACGCGTAGGGAGGCGCCCAGGTTGCGGCCGGGCGGCTGAGAGTTGATTTCCTTGCCCGTCTCTGGTTTATACGGGGCATGCGAAGGCAGTCGACGAACCTGCACCTTAGTCGCCCGGCGCTCTGAAGCGCCGGGACGCATAGTTTCGCTTCCGATTTCCCACCCAACGGGCTAGGCCGACTGCATTTCGTGCAGGGCCGCCGCCACAGTCTCCAGGGTTCGTCATGACAGCCATGCCCATTTCCAAATATCGCGCCTACCAGCCGGTCGCGCTCGCGGACCGGCAATGGCCCTCGCGCGTCATCGACAAGGCGCCGGCCTGGTGCTCGGTCGATCTTCGCGACGGCAACCAGGCGCTGATCGAGCCCATGGGGGTCGAGCGCAAGAACCGGATGTTCCGGCTGCTCGTCGACCTCGGCTTCAGGGAGATCGAGGTCGCCTTTCCGTCCGCCTCGCAGACCGACTTCGATTTCGTCCGCTCGATCATCGAGAGCGGGGCTATCCCCGACGGCGTCGCCATCCAGGTTCTGACCCAGTGCCGGCCGGAACTGATCGAACGCACCTTCGAGGCGGTCAAAGGGGCGAAGAAGGTCATTCTCCACTTCTACAATTCGACCTCGAGCCTGCAGCGCGAAGTCGTCTTTCGCACCGACCGGAAGGGGGTGACCGAAATCGCGGTCGCGGCGGCGAAGCAGGTGAAGTCGCTCGCCGAGGCGTCCCCGGGCACGGATTTCGCCTTCGAATATTCCCCCGAGAGCTTCACCGGCACCGAGCTCGATTTCGCCCTCGAGATCTGCGAGGCGGTCAAGGAGGTCATCCAGCCGACGCCGGAACGGCGGCTCATCCTAAACCTGCCGGCGACCGTCGAAATGGCGACGCCGAACACCTACGCCGACCAGTTCGAATGGTTCGGCCGGCGCATCTCCGACCGCGCGAGCGTCATCCTCTCCGTCCACCCGCACAACGACCGCGGCACCGCGGTGGCGGCGGCGGAGCTCGCGCTGATGGCTGGCGCCGAGCGGGTCGAGGGGACGCTCTTCGGCAATGGCGAGCGCACCGGCAACGTCGACATCATCACGATGGCCCTGAACCTCTTCACCCAGGGGGTCGATCCGGGGCTCGACCTGCACGACGTCAACGCGGTCAAGGACATCGTCGAGCACTGCAACCAGCTGCCGGTGCACCAGCGCCACCCTTACGTCGGCGAGCTCGTCTACACCGCCTTTTCCGGCTCGCACCAGGACGCGATCAAGAAGGGCTTCGAGGCCCAGGCCAAGCGCAACGATCCCCTGTTCCAGGTGCCCTACCTGCCGATCGACCCGAAGGACCTCGGCCGTGACTATGAGGCGGTCATCCGCATCAACAGCCAGTCCGGCAAGGGCGGCATGGCCTATATCCTGCGCGCCGATTACGGGCTCGACCTGCCCCGCAGCCTGCAGGTCGAGTTCTCCCGGATCGCCCAGGAGCGCATGGATTCCGACGGCAAAGAGCTGACGTCGCCCGAGCTCTGGGCGCTCTTCCGCAAGGCCTATCTGCTCGACGATGCGCCGATGACGCTGATCAAGCACCAGACCCTGCCGACGAGCCCCGACAATCGCGAGCTCGTCGCGACCCTCAAGAAGGCCGACGGCGCCACGTTCACGATCGAGGGCGAAGGCAACGGTCCGGTCGACGCCTTCGTCGAGGCGCTGAAGACAGCCTTCGCCGTCGATTTCGCCTTCATCGACTATCACGAGCACGCGGTTGGCCGCGGCGCCAACGCGACGGCGGCGAGCTACGTCGAGATCCAGGACACGGAGGGCCGCGTCCTGCACGGCGTCGGCATCGACCCCAGCATCGTGACGGCGTCGCTGAAGGCGACGCTGAGCGCCGTGCTCCGGCTCATGCGGCGGGAGGGCAGGGCGTAGCTATCCCGGGCGCCGGGTATGGGTCATGTGTCACTTGGGATCGACTCTCGACGGAGCGACAGGGTTGTCCTTCGGCTTGGACTTTCTTGGAATCTTCGGGATATTCGCCGGTTTCTCCTCGGTTACCCCCTTCGTCCTGTTTGGATTCTCTGGATTCCTTCGTCAGAAATAAGCCATATCAATGGGTTGCGAGCAAGTCTCTGGCAGAAAAACATACTGGCCCGTCGCCCGATTGAGCGATCTCAATGGGTTGAATTGCGCGCGGCGCCCAACCCAAGAGATGGCGGTGACGGAAGCGTCTTGAGCTCATAGCGGGAATGTAGACGATGTTCTGATTTTCTGCAAGCGATTGTCGCAGGCAGGGAAAAGGTCGGCCCGCGCGGGTCGCGCCGGTCGATCCCGATAGAAGTATCGTCTCACGGCGCGAAGGGGCGCAGTTCCTCGGGATGGGCGCGGACGAACGCGGTCACCCGGCGGCGCTTTTGCGTGTGCGCGCCGCCGCCGTTGCCGGCGTCGCGATGGTCGAAAATCGCGGCCGCCAGTTCGGGATGCTGCAGGATGCGATCATAGATCGTCCGCCAGCGCATGTTCACCGCGTGCCTGGAGATGTTGAGATGATCGGCGATCTCGTCGTCGGAGAGGTCGTCGAGGGCTGAGAGAAGCACGTGCTGCTGAATGCGCGTCAAGCGCAGGCGCGGACGGGCGGCTGAGAACAGCAGACTCAGCGCCGAACCGTAGGCTTCGTGGTCAGCCTGTTCCCGGGTCAGGACAAACAGCAGCCGTTGCGTTTCGGATGCGGGGCCCGCGAACGCCTTCAGGCGAATGAAGCCTCCGCTCGCCAGGACGGGCTCGTCTTCGCGGGTGCCCTCCTTGAGAATCCGCTTCAGATTGTAGCCTGTGTGCAGACTCAGGAACAACTTCATGCGCTGCGCCATCAATTCGCTCCCCAGTGGGCTCGACTTGTCCCGGGGCCGCTGCAGCCAGCAGAACGGGAAGAGGTTGAGGCCGTCGCCGGCATTGGCCTTGGCGACCGCGCCGGCGCCGAGCAGCCCGGCGAAACCCTCGTCGCGGCGACAGCGCTGGAGGATTTCCAGGCCGAACTTCGCCGTCGGCCGTTCGATGAAGGCCTCGGCGACGGCGACGGCGAGAAAGCGGGAGATTCCAAAGGCGATCAGCCTCGGCGCGACGCCCGAAGCCCGATCGGCGGACTCAACCTGCTCGACGCACTGACCCGCCAGCCGTTCCGCGGCCAGGAGGTCATGCAGCAAAGGCGCGAGTCCGGCCGCCAAGCCGGGCGGCACGGGCAGGTCCTCGACCATCGTCCGGGCGGCCTCGGCGGAGTCGCGCGGCGACAGCCTGCGCTCGCGCAAGGCGATCCCGTCCGCCGAAACGCCCACCCCGTGCAGCGTCGCATCGTCCCCCGATCCCGCAGGGAGAACGAACTACTGGTTTCGAGTATAATCCAAGACACTTTGAGGATCCAGTATATAGTGTCAGCTCGCGAATTGCTGACGGTTGAGTATTTGCGCCCGATCCGATCAAGCTCTTGATTTTGGTATATTGGAAGGGGGAACCGCGCAATAGCGCACTGAAATGCCAAAGTATCGAAGACTTCGGGCACTCTTGAACCATTGCGTAAAATATGCAACGATATGGTTGTGGCTAATTAACGCACGATCCTAGGCTGCGGCCGACCTGCTTGGGGTGGGGGAGAACGGCGATGCTAACACAGTTTAATCCTCGGCATTTAATGTTGACGGCGACAATAGCGACAATTCATCCGCGGCCGATCAGTTCCAGCAAGGCGATAGCCAGTATTCGTTCGATTTCTTGAGGCAGGTCGACCCGGATGCACTGTACTGGTCCCCGAGGTTCTATGGCGCCGGGACGGGCTCGCAGCGGCATTTCGTTTGGGGCGTGGTTTCGACTTCGTCGGAGGGCCTTGCGTCCGCCAACTCCGGTTCGTCGACCGAAAGCGTCGCCTCCGGGTCGGCGCCGGGCGTCTCCGCCGCATTCGGGCGTACAAGGCGTCCGCTTAAAGCGAAATAGCGCAGTCGTGTGGGCGGCGTGGAACGAGACATGATTATCAATGCGACAATCGGAGACGGCGCACCGGAAGGTTTTCAAGACGCTGTTGACGCCGCCATCGACTATTTCGGGACGACCTTCACCAACAACGTGACCTTGAACATCACGTTTGACTGGCCGCCATTGGGGTGCGGAACCGTCTTGCACCAACGACGACTGCGCGTCAACGAGCCGGGACGCCGGAAACCCCTTTGTACAATCTGAAACGGCGCGACGGTTCCGAGAGAGGAACGTGATGACCGATCGGACATGAGTCGGAGGACTTGGCAAATAGACAATCAAGCCGGCGGGATCGCGCCACTCCGGCTGCGGAGCTGGGCAACCTCGACTGAGAAAGGAAGAGAGGCTTTGAACTGAGTGCGACGAGACCGTCTGCTGAGGCGTCGAAGGAGGAACCCATGAGCACATCGACTTGGAACGGCGTCAACGGCGGTTGGAGCGACAGCGCGGACTGGACAGGTGTGGCGCCAAACAGTTCGAGCGCGGTTGCGGACATAAGCGCCGCCGACGGTAATCAAAGCACGATTTCCGACGGCGAGGCCGAGTCGGCGAGCATGACGGACGCAAGCGCGCCCCTTGCGCTGGAGGGGATGTCTTTGCTGACGGCGACGGGCGTCTTCGCCGGCAGCGGCGCGTTCGATCTTGACTCGGACTATGAGGGCGACGGCGGCGGCAGCCTAGCGATCGGCGCCGCGTTGACCAACAACGGCTCGGCGCCAGGCGGCGACGGCGATATGAGCGCGGCGACGACGCTCGGCGGGCTCGTCAACGACAGCGGCGGCAGCTTTTCGGTCTACGGGTCGCCAAGCGATGCGGCGACGCAGCCCTTCAGCAGCTCGGCGGGGTTCACTGGCGACAGCGGCGCCGTCACGCTTTCCGATGTGGGGCCGCTGACGTTGAACAGCGGCTTCAGCGGCACGCTCGATCTTGACGCGGACTACAGCCGCGGCGGGAGCCTGACCATCGGCGGCGGGCTGACCAACTCTGTCTCAGCGACGGTCGCCAACACCGACTTGAGCGCGGCGACGACGCTCACGGTGGGAGGGCCGGTCAATGACGGCGGCGCCGTGACGCCTTCCGATGCGGCGCCGCTGACGTTGAACAGTGGCTTCGCCAACAGCGGGTCGACGACGCTTTCGGGGGCCTCGGCGCTGACGGTGACGGGCGCGCCCAGCAACAGCGCCGCCAGCAATTCGCCGGCGCTTGATGAGGCTGGCGGGGGCGGCGCGCCGACGAACCCCCGCTCGGCTGTGCTCGGCGTCAGCGCGCCAAGCTCGGCGACGACGGTGAGGCAGGGCGGGCTAGTCAACGACAGCGGCGCCGGCGGGACGGCCCAAGTGACGGCGACCGACAGTTCCTCCGGCGGCGGCTTGATCATCAATGCAACGTTCGGCGCCGGCGTGCCGGCCGGGCTCGTGAACGCGGCGGACGTCGCCATCGCTTTTTTCGAGACTACTTTCTCCGCCAACGTGACCATGAACATCACGTTTGATTGGGCGCCTTTGGGGACATCGGGATCCGTCGCATCAACCCTCGACGCCCCATACACCTATTACTCGTATTCCAGCGTCATCGGCGCCTTGACGGCAGTCGATGGGAGCATACCCGCCGATCAAGGGCTGGCGCCGCCACCGGCCAATGATCCGTTTCCAGCCGGCGGCCTCAACGAATCGAATGAACTCCTGCTGACGAATTCCCAGGCCGCTGTGCTTGGATTTCCCTCGCCGGACTCCAGCCCCACCAATACGACTGTAGACGCCACAACCACGCTGAACTCCGATTTTTCCTACAGCTTCTATCCGGGCCTTGGTGTCGGGTCCGACCAGTTCGACGCGGTGGGCACGTTGGAGCATGAAATCTCGGAGGTGCTGGGCCGCCAATGCGGCGGAAATGCCGTCGGTTCGGGATTCATCGCCGAGCCGCTCGCTCTGTTCCGGTATACGCCGTCGGGCCAAATCGACACGACAGACGACATCGGCGACTACTTCTCGATCAACGGCGGGGTGACTGACTTGCTGACGGACGAGCAAGTGAGCATGGGAGAATCGATGGGCGATCTCGCGGATTGGAACAGCAGCACCGTCGATTGCGCCGGCAGCGGCGTGCGGGGCATCGTGCAATATTTCACGCCCGTCGACGTGCAAGTCATGGAGGCGCTCGGCTGGGCGCCCGCCGATAGTTGGCAAAATTCCGGAAGCGCCTCCTGGTCCACCGCGGGCGACTGGACCCTCGGCGTGCCGACGTCCTCGAGCGACGTCGACGTCGCAGAGGGCGACCCGCAGGTCACCGCGCCCTTCGAGGTCGCGGCCCTAGGAATTACGGCCTCGGTCACGTTCTCGTCCGCCGGCCTGAGCACGGTCGCCAACGACGTCATCACTTCTGGCCAAATGGATTTCGACACGACCTCGGGCGCCGCCGGCTCCGGTCTTTCGATCGGAGGCTATCTTGGCAACCAGGGCGACATTATCGTCGGCGTCAGCGGCGGATCGTTGTCGGCTGCGGATCAGGTCAAAGCGGCTACCCTCAACAATGCGGGCGTCATTACGCTCGCCGGCCACTCCGGCGCGATGGCGATCCTGGATGTCGTCGGCTCGGCCGTCAACAACGGCACGATCAACATCGGGCAAAATGGGGAGGCGATTTTCGGAGGCAGCCTCAGCGCTGTCGGCGGATCGGAGGAAATCGAGCTCTCTTCAGGCGGCGTCCTGAGTCTGGAAGACGGGACGACGGGCGAAGTCATCGCGGATTCGGGCGGGACGATCGACCTCGCTCCGGCGGCCGCAGTCGACGCAGCCCTCACGATTTCGGGCGCCTCGACGGTCGACGTCACGAGTGATGGCAACATCCTCGACGGAGCCATCTCCAATGGAACCGGCGGCGCCGGCGCCCTGGTGGTGACCGGCGGCGGCGGCCTCGCATTGGAGCGCGACGACACCTACACCGGCGGCACGACTGTGAACGACGCGGTGCTCGCGATCATCGCCGGCGACAACCTCGGCTCAGGCGGATTGACCCTCGAGGGCGGCGCGGGCTTCCTTTTGGCCGGCAATTTCACCCTCGCCAACGCCATTTCGGTCTCGGGCGCTTCGGATTTTGCAACTTCAACAGGCGATACTGTCACAATCAGCGGAGTGATTAGCAACGGCGGCGCATCGACCGGCGGTATGGCCGTCAGCGGCGCTGGCACGCTTGTCCTCGCTGGCGCGAACACCTTTTCGAACGGCACGACCGTCGATTCCGGGGCCACGCTGTCGGTCTCCAACAATAGCGCCCTCGGTTCCGGCGCGGTGACCCTCGACAGCAGCGCGACGCTCGCTCTGACGGGCAGCTCTCTCACGCTGACCGGCGCTTTCAGCCAGGGCGCGGGATCGACGACCACCATCGCGACTGGGGATTCGCTGACGCTGAGCGGGGGCGCGAGCCTGAGCGGAACGACGAGCGGAGCCGGGACGCTGGCTCTGGATGGCGGGACCACGACGATCGCCGGCGGCTCTTCGGTCAGCGTGCCGATCGAGTTCACCGCCGGGGAGACGCTCGAACTGCTCGGCATCGCTTCTGTCAAGGTCAGCGGATCAAACGGCGCGATCACGGCGGTCTCGGGCGACACGATCACGCTGACCGGTGGCACGGGCGACACGATCACCGGGACGGGCTTCACCGTCAATGCGTCGAGCGGGACAGGCGTGATGGTCGGCGGGAACACGGCGACCGGGCCGCTCGACGTCGTCTCCGGCTCGAACGTCACGGTCGGGGTCGAGACGAACTCGCACGTGCAGGTGACGGGGTCCAACGACACGGTGACGATCGCCTCCGGCGCCGCCTCGGTCCTGGTGGTCAACGGCTCGAACGACGCGATTACTGCGGCGTCGGGCGACGCGGTCAACCTGAAGACGGGGACGGGCGACACGATCACCGGGACGGGCTTCACCGTCAACGCGTCGAGCGGAACGGGCGTGACGGTCGGCGGCAACACCAAGTCTGGGCCGCTCGACGTCGTCGACGGTTCGAGCGCCACGGTCGGGGTCGAGACGAACTCGCATGCCGATGTGACGGGGTCGAACGACACGGTGACGATGACCGCGGGCGCCGCCTCGGTCCTGGTGGTCAACGGCTCGAACGACGCGATTTCTGCGGCGTCGGGCGACACGATCAACCTGAAGACGGGGACGGGCGACACGATCACGGGGACGGGCTTCACCGTCAACGCGTCGAGCGGAACGGGCGTGACGGTCGGCGGGAACACGGCGACCGGGCCGCTCGACACGGTCAACGGCTCGAGCGCCACGGTCGGGGTCGAGACGAACTCGCATGCCGATGTGACGGGGTCGAACGACACGGTGACGATCGCCTCGGGCGCCGCCTCGGTCCTGGTGGTCAACGGCTCGAACGACGCGATTTCCGCGGCGTCGGGCGACACGATCAACCTGAAGACGGGGACGGGCGACACGATCACCGGGACGGGCTTCACCGTCAACGCGTCGAGCGGCACGGGCGTGACGGTCGGCGGCAACACCGCGTCCGGGCCGCTCGACGTCGTTGACGGCTCGAGCGCCACGGTCGGGGTCGAGACGAATTCGCACCCCGAGGTGACGGGGTCGAACGACACGGTGACGATGACCGCGGGCGCGGCCTCGGTCCTGGTGGTCAACGGCTCGAACGACGCGATTACTGCGGCGTCGGGCGACACGATCAACCTGAAGACGGGGACCGGCGACACGATCACCGGGACGGGCTTCACCGTCAATGCGTCGAGCGGAACGGGCGCGACGGTCGGCGGCAATACCGAGACTGGGCCGCTCGACGTCGTCGACGGCTCGAGCGCCACGGTCGGGGTCGAGACGAACTCGCATGCCGATGTGACGGGGTCGAACGACACGGTGACGATGACCGCGGGCGCGGCCTCGGTCCTGGTGGTCACCGGCTCGAACGACGCGATTTCTGCGGCATCGGGCGACACGATCAACCTGAAGACGGGGACCGGCGACACGATCACCGGGACGCGCTTCACCGTCAATGCCGGGAGCGGGGTCGGGCTCAAGATCATAGGCACGGCCGACATCGTCTACGTCGGGCTCAACGATTCGATCACCGACGGCGGCTCAGGCAGCCTGTTCAAGATCGGGGGGAGTGTAGGCAGCCTAACGGTTTCAAGCTTCGGAGCGGACACGGCCTCCGGGGTCTTCGATCTCCTCGGCGGCATCGGCGGCTATACGACCGCCTCGCAGGCATATGCCTCGCTGACGAGCGACGGCTCCGGCGGCAGCCTGCTGTCGCTAGGGGTCGACGGATCGCTCGACATCGCCGCCGTGGCGAAGTCCTCGCTCAGCGCCGCGAACTTCAAGATCGGCTGAGCGCCGCGGTCGGTGCGGATACGGTGGTTCCGGCCGCGTGGGTTCCGGTGACAGTGCTGGCTGGGGCATCAAACATCAGCCGCCGTGGAACGAGCGCTATTTAACACATCGCGGTCGCCGCCGCAGTAGGCGCTTCGCAACGACATCCGTGGTTCGTAGCCCGGGGGCAGGCTCTTTCCCCCATGAGGACGGAACCGCCGCGCCGCGGCGCAAATTGTCGCCCGGACAGTTGCCCGGGCGCTTCGAACGTGCATTCTATCGCCTTCCCGCGCGAGGCTGGCTCAACGAACGCCAGCCGCGAAACTGGACTGTCTTCTCAACGGGTCCGACATGATCGAGGAAACGCCGCCGCTCGCCTTCGCGCCAGCCATCGATCGGCCGCCGCCTGAACTCGTCGAGCGGCTCCGCGGCGCGCCGACGAGTTTCGTCGTCGATGCCCTGGGCGGCTCGGGCGCGCTCGACTGGCGTATCCGGCCGATCGTCGGCCATGCGCTTCTCGGCGTCGCGCTGACCTGCGATTGCGGCGCAAACGACAATCTGGCGCTGATCGCCGCGGCCGCGGAGTGCGAGCCCGGCGACGTGCTGATCGCCGCGACCGGCGGCGCGTGCATGGCCGCGGTCACCGGCGACCTGCTGCTCGGCGTCGCGAAGAACCGCGGCGCCGTCGGCTTCGTCACCGACGGCCTGGTGCGCGATGTGGCCGATCTCGAGGCGCTTGGCATGCCGGTCTACGCGATGGGTCTGACCCCCAATTCTCCCGGTCGGCGCGGCCCGGGCTCGGTCGGCCTGCCGATCGTCTGCGGCGGCCGCGCCATCGCCTCCGGCGACGTCATCGTCGCCGACCGCGACGGCGTCGTCGCGGTGCCGCGCGCGCTTCTGGCTGAGACGCTTGTCCGGCTCGACCGGGTGAAAGCCGCGGAAGCGGCCATGCTCGCGCAGGTCCGCGGCGGCGCACGCGAGCTTCCCGTCGGCGCCGCCGCAAAGCGCCCGGCGAGCGCAACCTGACCGAAGCGCGCGCCATCTGGAGCCTTGCCCCCATGATCGACTTTGCCATCATCGACGCCCATATCCATCTCCTCGACCAGAAACGGTTCGGCTATTCCTGGGCGAGCGGCGCGCCGGCGCTGAGCCGCGACTGGACGCCCGACGACCTCGCCGCCGCCGCCAGGCCTTACGAGATCGAAGGCTTTGTCTTCGTCGAGGTCGACGTCGACATGCCGCAATATCTCGACGAGGCGGAGTGGGTGAATTCGCTGGCGAAGCGCGACCGGCGCATCCTCGGGGCCGTCGTCTCATTGCCGCTCGAGCGGGGCAAGGCGATCGAGCCGGAGATCGAGCGGGTCGCCAAACTGCCGGTCGTGCGCGGCGTGCGGCGCCTGATCCAGACCCAGCCGGACCCCGACTTCGCGCTGAAGCCGGCCTTCCTCGAGGCGCTCCGGCTCCTGCCGCGCCATCATCTCTCGTTCGACATCTGCATTCTCCATCCGCAGCTGCCGAACACGCTGAAGATGATCCGCGCCTGCCCGGAGGTTGCGTTCGTCCTCGATCACATCGCCAAGCCCGGCATCAAGGCGGGCCTCATGGATCCGTGGCGCGAGCAGATGCGCGAGATGGCTGCGCTGCCGAATGTCGTCTGCAAGCTCTCCGGCGTCACCACCGAGGCGGACCACGAGACATGGAGCCGCGATGAGTTGCGGCCCTACATCGATCACGTGATCGAGTGTTTCGGCCCTGACCGCATCCTCTACGGCGGCGACTGGCCGGTCTCCGAGCTCGCCGGGAGCTACCTCCAGTGGCTCGCCACCCTCGACTGGGCGACCGCCGGATTCTCGCCGGCCGACAAACGGAAGCTCTTCCACGACAATGCGCTCAGGGCTTACCGGCTAAAACCCTGATGGATTCCGCGGCGCTCCGACGCAAAGGCTACAGCATCGCCGCTTTGCGCGCTCTGGCGCGACAGCAGCTGCCGCGGATGCTCTTCGACATGGTCGACGGCGCCGCTGGCGACGAGATCACCATGCGCCGCAACGAAGCGGCGCTGGCGGAGATCGCGCTTCTCCCCAAGTTGCTCGCGGGCGCGCCGAAGCGCGACCAGTCAATCGAGCTCTTCGGCGTGAAGCTCACCTCGCCCGTCGTCATCGGACCGACCGGGATGGCCGGGTTCCTCTGGCCGCATGCCGAACTCGCCGCCGCCCGCGCCGCGGCGCGATTTGGAACGATCTATTCGACCAGCCACGCCTCGACTGCGACGATGGAAGCGATCGGCGCGGCGACCGCAGGCCCGAAGTGGATGCAGCTCTTTCTCTACAAGGATCGTGGCCTCACCGCCGAATTCGCCGCGCGCGCTCAGGCGGCGGGGTACCAGGCGCTGATCCTCACGGTCGACAATCAGGTCGTCGCAGGCCGAGACCGCGACGCGAGGAACGGCCTGACCTTTCCCTTGCGCTGGGGACCGAGCCGCTTTCTCGACGTCGCCCTCCATCCCGGCTGGCTCTGGCGCATGCGCGAGACGCCGTCGCCTTCTTTCGCCAACTACGCCAAGCGGGGCTGGGGAGGGCGCTTCGGGCCGCTGATGGTCGAGCAGCTCGATCCCGACGTCGGCTGGGGCGACGTCGAGAGGCTCCGCCAGCAATGGCGTGGGCCGCTGGTGATCAAGGGCCTCCTGCATCCCGAGGAGGCGCGCGAGGCGAAGCGACGCGGCGCCGACGCCGTCGTCGTCTCCAACCACGGCGGCCGGCAGCTCGACGGCGCCGTCGCTTCGATCACGGCGCTGCCGGGAATCGTAGAGGCGGTCGGCGACACGATGCCGGTGCTGGTCGACGGCGGCTTCCGCCGCGGCGTCGATGTCATCAAGGCGCTGGCGCTCGGCGCCCGGGCGGTCCTGATCGGACGGCCGCACCTCTGGGGCGTCGCGACCGCGGGCGAGGAGGGGGTCTACTGGGTCCTCGAGCTTTTCCGCCGTGAAATCACGACAGCGATGGCGCTCGGCGGCTGGGACACGATCGCCAGCATCGATCGGAAAATCATATTTGGCGCAGACCCGGCGCCTTCCGAAGTTGCGCCCGCGTTGGCAGCGCCGACCCGGGCCGGCTGAATCCTGGGAGGACGACAAGCTCGCGAGCTGACTCGGCGGTAACTGCCGGCGCCGCAGGCGCCGCGGAAAGCAGGCTTGCGCCGGTTCGCGGCCCGGTTATACTGACATGTCAGCCAAGAAACGGCGGACAAATAATAGACGATCTCCGGTCAGAAAGCGCGCTAAGCTTTTGCCGGGAAACAAGAGGTCAGGGAGGATGACAATGCAGTCTGTTCGACTTTTCGTCGTTTCCGCGTTCGCCGGCATGGCCGCGGCCGTTTGCGCCTTCGGGGCGCCAGCCTATGCCGCCGGACCGGAGGTCGTCTCAGGGCCGGCCGCCGAACCGAAGTGCTTCGTTCCGTGGACCGACAAGACCAAGTTCTTCAAATACCCGGCCAAAAAAGGCCCGTATCGCATCGCGCTCGCCAACGGCTATATCGCCAACACCTGGCGCATCCAGATGATCCAGACAGCCAAGGCCTACGCGGCGCAACCGGACGTCGCCGCCAAGCTCAAGGAGTTCAAGGTCGTCTCGACCGGCGAAGACGTTGCCGCGCAGATCGCCGCGGTCAACAACTTCATCAACTCGGGATACGACGCGATCGTCACCGACGCACAAAATCCCGAGGCATTCAAACCTGTGATCAAGCGCGCCAACCAGGCGGGGGTGGTGTTGGTGGCGTTCGACAACATTCTCGACACCGAGGATGCGATCAACGTCGACGTCGACCAGAAGGGCCTCGGCGTCTACTGGGCGAAATGGCTGGTCGATAATATCCCCAATGGCGGCAAGATTCTTGAGGTGCGCGGCGTCGCCGGCACCTCGGTCGACAAGGACCGTCACGACGGCATCCATGAGACGCTCGATGCGAGCGGCAAGAAGTGGGACGTCATCGAAGTCTACGGCAAGTGGGACGACCCCACGGCGCAGAAGGTGACCGCCGACGCGATCGCGGTGCAAAAGCACTTCGACGGCTACACCGCCCAGGGCGGGGACACCGGCGTGGTGCAGGCGATGATCGACGCCAAGCAGCCGTTCGTCCCGTTCGGCGGCGAAACGGAAAACGGCTTCCGCAAGTTCTGCGCGAAATACGGGAATCAGGGGCTGAAATGCGCCTCCGGCGGTACGGGCCCGGCGCAGGTCGCGGTGGCGATCAAGACGGCGCTCGCCGCGCTCGACGGGCAGGTGGTGCCGCAATCGATCAAGCTTCCGCTCGCCACCGCCGAATATCCCAACTTCAAGGCCGGGGTGGATTATTATCCGGATCTGTCCGACAATTTCTTCGTCGGCAACTCCTTCCCGACCTGCAACATCAACTTCAACGCGGCCGAGATCATGGGCCAGACGAAGGAGAACAAGTAGCAGCGGCGCGGCGCCGCTCGCTCTCCTGAGCGGCGCCGCACGATCCCCTTGCGCCGGAATCGAGGCAATTGACGCGGATGGAGCCGAATGCCCCGATCCTGCGCATGGAGGGCGTGTCCAAGCGCTACGGCGGCGTGCGCGCGCTCGAGAAGGCTGATCTCGCGGTCTACGCCGGACGGATTCACGCCATTCTCGGCGAGAATGGCGCCGGCAAGTCGACGCTGATCAAGATACTTTCGGGCGTCGTGAGGCCGGATGCGGGACGCATTGCGCTCGATGGCGCCGAGGTGGCTTTCGACTCGCCTGCCGCCGCCAACCGCGCCGGCGTCGTCTGCATCTTCCAAGAGCTGTCGCTCATCCCCGATCTCTCGGTCGCCGACAACATCGCCATCAGCAATCCGCCGCGACGCCTTGGCCTCATCGACCGGCGCGCGCAGCGGCGCGTCGCCGAGGAGGCGCTGGAGCGCGCCGGCGCGACGGACGTCCACCCCATGGCGCTCGTCAGGGACCTGCCGCTATCGCGCCGGCAGATGGTCGAGATCGCCAAGGCGCTGGCGCGCAACCCGCGTATCCTCATATTGGACGAGGCGACGTCGGCGCTGACCGCGGCGGACGTGGCCAGGGTCTTCGTGGTCCTGAAGCGACTGCGGGACGGGGGGCTCGCGCTCGTCTATATCTCGCACCGGATGCATGAGATCGCCGAGCTTGCCGACGATTGCACCGTCTTTCGCAACGGCTCCAATGTCGCGAGCTATCTCGCGGGCACGAAGACCGACGACGAAGTCGTCGAGATGATGATCGGTCGCGAATGGAGTCACGTGTTTCCGGCGAAGCCGCCGCCGCGCGAAACGGCCGAGACGCCGCTGATCGAAGTCAGCGGTCTCAACTGGGGGGATCGCCTGCGCGACATTTCGTTCCATGCCCACGCGGGGGAGGTGGTCGGGCTCGGCGGGCTCGACGGGCAGGGCCAACGCGAGCTTCTGCTGGCGCTGTTCGGCGTGTTGCGCGGCGTCTCGGGCGAGATTCGGGTCGCGGGCGTTCCGGTCGCGCCTTCGAGCCCGCACGCGGCGAAGTCGAAGAGGGTCGGCATGGCCCTCATTCCCGAGGACCGCAAAACGGAAGGGCTCATGCTGCCGATGTCGCTTCGCGACAACCTGTCCTTCGCGGCGCTCGAGCGGATCTCGCATGTTGGAATCATCGATCAGGGCCGCGAGACGAAGCTGGTCGGCGATATGATCGATCTGCTCGCCATCCGCGCCGGCGGGATCGACATCCCTGCGGGAGCGCTCTCGGGCGGTAATCAGCAGAAGGTGGTCATCGCCAAGTGGCTGATGGCCGAGCCGCGCATCATCCTCCTCAATGACCCGACCCGCGGCATCGACGTCGCCACCAAGCAGGAAATCTATCAATTGCTGCGCCGCCTCGCTGAATCCGGCGCGGCCATCATCTTCTACACCACCGACTACAGCGAACTGATCGGCTGCTGTGATCGCGCTCTCGTGCTGTACGATGGCGCGATCAAGCGGGTGCTGGTCGGCGACGAGATCACCGAGCGCGCCCTCATCAGCAGCGCTCTCAACATCGCCGAAGATTCCGATAGCGCGTCGGGCGGAGCGCCGCGGCCATGAGCGACTGGCGCTATGCGTTCAGCCAGAACAGGGGAACGCTGCTCGCCTTCGTGTTCTTCGTCGCGATGTTCACCGTTTACACGAGCAACCACCCGGCCGGCTTCAGCGCCAACGTTGTTCAGACCGCGGCCAACAAGGGGGTGCTGCTGGCGCTGGTGGCGATGGCGCAGACCTTTGTCGTGATCACCGCCGGGATCGACCTCTCGGTCGGGGCGGTGTTCGTTTTGACCAATTGCCTTGCCTCGTGGATCGTCGTCGGGACGGCGGCCAATGCCGCCCTCGGCGTCGTCGGCGTTCTCGTGGCGGGTCTCGCCTGCGGCGCGGTCAATGGCATCATCGTGATCGTCGGTCGGTTGCAACCGATCGTCGTCACGATCGCCACCGGCGCGGTCTACTTCGGCCTTGCGCTCCTCTTGCGCCCGACGCCCGGCGGCGACGTCTATGGGCCGCTCGCCGACGCGATGACCGGCCGCGTGTTCGTCGTCCTGCCGGCCAGTCTCATCGCGCTCGCGGCGATCGTCCTCGTCGTCTGGGTCCCCTACCGGCGCTCAGTGATCGGAAGGGCGGCCTACGCCGTCGGCTCCTCGGAGCAGGCGGCCTTCATGTCCGGCGTCCCGGTCGATATGGCCAAATTTGGCGCCTACGTGCTGTCCGGCCTTGCCGCTTCCATGGCGGGCCTCTTCCTGACCTTCGTCACCTACTCGGGCGAAGCCTCGGCCGCGAACGGCGGAACCTACACGCTCTACTCGATCGCCGCAGTCGTGCTCGGCGGCGTCTCGCTTTTTGGCGGCTCGGGAAGCGCCATCGGCGCGATTTTCGGCGCGCTGATGTTTCGCACCATTGGCGACTTGCTGTTCGTGTTCAATCTCGACCCGCTGTGGCAGCCGCTCTTTCAGGGTCTGGTGCTGCTCGCGGCAGTGAGCGTCGGCGCCGCCCGGCTGTTCCAGGTCCGCAACCGTCTTGAACTGTTCCCATGACCATCAGCGGGGAACCGAAGCTTGCCGGAGGGCTTGCCAAAAAGATCGACCGCCCCGTCGCGGTCGCCTTCGCCTGCATCGTCGCTCTCCTGCTTGTGGGGTCGATCTATTCGCGCAGCTTCCTCTCGCCGGAGTATCTGCTGCAGCAACTGAAGGTCGCCTCGTTCCTCGGCGTCATCGCGACGGGCACGATGATCGTCATCCTGCTCGGCCAGATTGACCTCTCGGTGCCGTGGGTCGTCGCGGTCGGCGGCATGATGTCGACGGCCGCGACCGGTTGGGGGCCGGCAGGCGAGGCGCTGGCCATTCCCTTTGGGATCGCCTGCGGGGTCCTGCTCGGGCTCTTGAATGGCTTCGGCGTCGCCTATCTGCGTATTCCCTCGATGATCATCACGCTCGCGGTCAACGCCGTGGCGCAAGGGCTGATGGTCGTGCACACTGGCGGCTTCTCGCCTCAGGATTCGTCGTCTCCGGCAATGCGGACCCTGGCGACGGGCAATCTGGCCTTCGGGCTGCCCAATGCGCTCATCGTCTGGGCCGTCGTCGGCGTTTGTGCGATCTTCCTGCTCAACCGCACCACTTTCGGGCGGGCGGTCTACGGCATCGGCAACCGCGAGCGCGCCGCCTATCTATCAGGCATCAATACCCAGCGAATCGTTCTGACCGCCTTTGCCATCGCAGGCGGTCTTTCGGCTTTCGGCGGCGTGCTGCTCGCCGGCTACGCCAGCAAGGCGGCGCAGGCGATGGGCGACGCTTATCTCCTGCCGGCGATCGCCTCGGTCGTGCTCGGCGGCGCCTCGATCCTCGGCGGGCGCGGCAGCTATTACGGGACGATCGCCGGCGTCATCCTCATCACGCTGCTGCAGTCGATCCTGTCGGTGGTGCAGATTCCGGATGCGGGCCGGCAGATCATCTACGGCGTCGTCATCATCGCCATGCTCTTGCTCTACGGCCGCGAGAGCAGATCGCGGTAGCACCGATCACTCGGCTGCGGCTGCCGCCAGGAAACGCGCTTCGCCGCTTTGGTAAGCGGCCGGGCAGGACTTCAACCGCTCCCGCAGATCGGCGACCAGCCAGCGGCCGGCCTTGCCCGGCGAGCGCCCCCGCTCATGCACGACGTAGACAGGCAGGGCGACTTCATCCCGGTCGGCGACGTCGAGCCGCTTCAGCCTGCCCGCGGCGATGTGATCCACGACCATGTGGATCGGCATGTTGCACCAGCCGAATCCCGCCAGCAGGAAGTCTAGGCGGGTGGAGAGATCGGCGAACCGCCAGATCTGCCGGCTGACGATTCCCCCGGACATGTTCTGGGTCAGTGGCGTGCGGTCGGTGAGCACGAGTTGCACGTGCGGCTCGAGCGCCTCGCGCGTCAGCGGCCCGGGAAGCCGCGCCAGCGGATGGTCGGCCGCGACCACCGGCCACATGACGATTCTCGTCATGAACTCGGCGAAGAGGTCGCCGGGGCGGGTTGGCTGGACCGTGTAGATCGCCAGTCGCGCCGCGCCCTCGCGCAGCCTCTGCTCGGCGCCCCCGAGGGCCTCGGTGAACAACGTCGCGGGCACCAGAGGGAACGCGCTGCGGAACGCCTTCAGGCTCTCCATCAGCAGCGGCATCGGAAAGATCGCATCGACCGCCAGCGTCAGCTCCGGCTCGACATCCTCGGCGATGCTTTGGGCACGGGCGCGCAGCGCTCCCGCCGCGACGATCAGCGCGCGCGCGTCGTCGACGATCGCGCGCCCTGCCTCGGTCAGCCGCGGCGTCTTGTGGGAACGGTCGAACAGTGAAACCCCGAGCGTCGTCTCCAGCGTCTGAATCGACTGACTGATGGCGGATTGCACCCTGCCGAGCGCTCGCGACGCCGCGGAGAAGCTTCCGGCGTCGGCAACGGCGACGAGGATGCGCATTTGGTCGAGCGTGAGCGGATCAATCATGGGTTGGCTTTCATTCTATCGGCAGCGCCGATGGTATCTAGCACAATTTGGCCGATTGTCATGATGCGTCATTGACACCAGATTGCGGTTCGAAGTCATCTTGCACTCGAATCGTATGTTTAATCGCGAGGGATCGAACGTGACCAAGCCCCGGATCGCCATCATCCTGTCCACCACCCGCGCCGCCCGCTTCGGCCATAAGGCCGGGCAGTGGCTCTACGACATCGCCGCTCAGCGCGACGACATGGAGGTCGAGCAGATCGATCTTCGCGAGTACCCGCTGCCCTTCTTCGACGAGGTCGCCACCAACGCCTGGGTCCCGACGCAGAATGCCGAGGGCGTGCGCTGGCAGAAAAAAGTCGGGCAGTACGATGGCTACGTGTTTGTCACCGCCGAGTACAACCACGGGGTGCCGGCGGTGCTCAAGAACGCCCTCGACTACGCCTATCCGGAATGGAACCGCAAGGCCGCGGCGTTCTTCGGCTACGGCGGTGTCGGCGGCGCTCGGGCGATCGAGCAGTTGCGCCTGATCTGCGTCGAACTGCAGATGGCCCCGATGCGAACCGGCGTGCACCTCGCGGGGGCGGATTTCATGGCGGCGCTGCGCGAAGGCAAGCCCATCGCCGAATTCGCCTATCTGAAGCCGACCGCCGACGCGATGCTCGACGAGCTCGTCTGGTGGACCAAGGCGCTGAAGACCGCGCGGGAGGCAACCGCCAAGGCGGGCTCGCTCGCGGCGGAGTGACGCGACCGCAGGCCCACGAATCGAACTCCTGACATCGCAAGGGAATCCGAAATGACCGTCAATCTCGACAGGACGACGCTGGACAGGCGCGCGCCGCTCGGCGCCGCGGCCATGGCCAAGATCTTCACCGAGGCGCGCACCCACAACGCCTTTCACGACCGCCCCGTGCCCGAGGCGCTGCTGCGCGAGGCGGTGGATCTCGCCAAGATGGGCCCGACGGCGGCCAATCAGCAGCCCCTGCGCTTGATTTTCCTGCGCTCCAAGGAAGCCAAGGAGCGCCTGCGTCCGGCCATGGCGCCGGGAAACGTGGAAAAGACGATGGCCGCGCCCGTCGTCGCGATCGCGGGCTACGACCTCGAGTTCTATGAGCATCTGCCCTTTTTGATGCCGCACGCCGATTTCAAGCCCATGTTCGCCAGCAATCCGGAGCTCGCGGCCCGCAGCGCCGCCCAGAGCGGCACGCTTCAGGTCGGTTACTTCATCCTGGCGCTGCGCGCCCTCGGTCTCGACGCCGGTCCCATGGGCGGCTTCGACGCCGCCAAGGTCGAGGCGGAATTCTTCCCGGAGGGGAAGATCAAGGCCAACGTGATCATCAATATCGGCTACGGCGATGACGCAAAGCTGTTTGCGCGCAACCCGAGGCTTTCGTTCGAGCAGATGGCGACCATCCTCTGACCTCCGATCAACCTTCACCGTCGAAGAAAGGCTATTCGAGATGAGTTCGACAATCCTGCCTCGCGCTCCCTCCGGCTTGACGGTTGTTCCTGCGTCGCTCGGACCCGCGCTGCACTCCGTGCTGCGCATCGCCACGGGACTCCTGTTTCTCGAGCACGGGACGGGCAAGCTCATCGGCTTCCCGGCGCACCTGCCGTTCATCGATCAGATGCCGGCGGGACTGCTCTATACGACCGGAACGCTGGAGCTGGTCGGCGGCCTTCTGATCACGCTCGGTCTCTTCACTCGGCCTGCGGCTTTCGTCCTTTCCGGCTTCATGGCGGTCGCCTATTTCATGGCGCACTTCCCGGTGAACTTCTTCCCGGCGATCAACATGGGCGAACCGGCCGTCCTCTACTGCTTCATCTTCCTCTACTTCGCCGCGACAGGGCCCGGTCCGTGGGCCATAGACAAGGATTGACGCGGCGTCATGGTGCCGGACATGACCACACCCTCGCAGTCTATCGGCGCGTGAGCATGTAGGTTCGATGCGATGAATCGCCCGGCCGAAGGCGGCCTCGGCCTCGCGATTCATAGTTTTCTACACCAAAAAAGGGTCAGGGTCGCCAAGAAGAGCGGATTCGCTATTCTTTCCCTTACCAGCAAATTCGGCCGGCTCCACGGTTCCTGGGAGCCCGAACCGCCGCTACTGCTGCTGATCGCCCGTCCGCGCCCCGGTTGCCGGCGTCTTGAACGCGTCGATCGGCAGGGGCCCGAAGAGTCTCGAAACGTCATCGGCGGAGGCAGGCGCGACCTCCTTGATCATCGCGCCCGGGCCGACATTGGGAATGGGCATCGGCGGCAACGGCGCGGTCAATTCGGCCGCGCGGGCGAGCAGCGCGTCGTCGTTGGGCGCGGTCGGCGTCTCGGCCAAGGCCAGCGCGTCTGTCACGGCCGGAATGCCGCTTCCGACAATGGCCTTCGGCAAGCCGATCGGATTGGCGAGGCCGAACCGGGGGATCGCTTTGACCCGGACGCCGGCGTCCGGCGCCGAGGCGACGACGAGCCTTGCCGGGCGAACGGGGGGCAGGGGTACGGCCGATCCGGTCGCATCGGGCGCGAGATCGATTGGCTTAACAGGAGGCAGAGGGAAACTCGCGACCGCGAGCTGCTGACCGAGGTCGCTCGGTCGGCGCGGCGGCGGCGGAGCAAGGTAGAGCGCCGCGACGGGACTGCGGACCTTCACTGGCGCCGCGTCGCCGACGTCGCTTTCGACGTTCGGCTGCTCGAGCGTAGCCACCACCTGCGGTTTCAGCGTAGCCTGCTTCGGCGCCGGGGCGTCGGCCGGCGCCGGGCCCGCGTAGGCGGGGCCAGTCGGCAGATCGCGCTTCGCCTTGGCGACGGCGTCAGGACCGGCGTCGGCGATCTGGACCGTCGAAGCGCTGCCGCTTCTGCCGCTTCGCGCGCCCGCTAGCGTCTCCTGTCCGGAACTCTCCTCCGCATCGTCGTCGCCCCCGCCACGCGCGCCAAACAACCAGGCGAAGAAACCGCCGCTGCTCGCGGTCTGCACGTCCCCGCCGCGGGCCTCGATCTCGGCCCGCGCCTGATCGTAGCCCGGCATCGGCTGGCCATCGGAGGGAATGAAAATCGTCTTGCCGTCGGGGAAGAGGCGCGTCAGCGCGTCCCGGCTCATGCGCGGCCAATAGCGCACCGAGCCGCTGTCGATATGCACCCAGGGCGTGGACCCGGTTGGGTAGAATCCGACGCCCCCCTCCTCCATCCGCATCGCGATGTCGCGGATGCGGGCCGGTCCGACATCGATGAAATGCGCGTCGATCGCCTTGCCCTGCATGTGCTGCGAGTGTTCGGCGACCTGACGCGACCGCCGGCGCAGCATCGCATTGGTCTGCGGCGACCGATAGCCGGAAAGCACATCGATCGGCTCCCGCGAGCCCGATTCGCGATAGACTTCCCAGATGATGTCGAAGAGCTTCGGGTCCATTTTCGTCGGCTCGTCGAGTCGCCAGTCGCGCATGAACCAGTTCAGCTTGTCGAGCACCGCCTGGTCGTAGACGCCGTTCACCATGTAGGTGAATGAGCCCGATTCGTTGGTATGCGAATTGGAAAAGACGACGGTGCGCGTATCGCCGTTGGCGACTGCCGATTCGGTCGAGTTCGGGATGATCGAGGCAGCGAGCAGAATTGCCGCGACCGCAGCCTGCGAGAGCATCTCCCGGCGCCTGTTCCCGCTGCCCGTCGCCAACATCCTTCCTTTCTGAACCGAAACTTCAGCCCAAATGCCTGCCGCTGCAACCTTGATACGGGAATCCGCCACGCCTCGGCAGCAGTCCCGCCCCACTTTCGCCCGCTGCGCCGCCTCGCCGAGTCTGCATCTTGCCGCGGGCGCCCATCGAACTTCTGTGACCTCAAGATCACAGAAACCTTAGAATTGAACTGTAAGCCGTATAGGCCGAGTTCGCCGGCATTTCAATCTTGACGTTCCGCGGTCAGTGTGTCTGCGACCTTTCGCGCCAGCCCATAGACATCCGGGCGCTGTTGCAAGTCCCCGAATTCGTCAATAAAATCTGTAAAGTACTCGATATGGATGGGCACTGGCCGTGGCAGGAAGACGGTTTTTTCCGGGCCGCCGATCGCCGCATCGATTCGCGCCTCGGGCCATCCGAGCACAAGCTCCGCGAGCCGGATCGGGTCCTCGACGCGCACGCAGCCGTGGCTGAAGGCTCGCCGATCGGCGTCGAATAGCTCTTGCGACGGCGTATCGTGCAGGTAGACGGAGAAATCGTTCGGAAACATGAAGGCGAGCCGGCCCAGCGCGTTGCCGTCGCCCGGGAGCTGGCGCACGGTGATGTGGCCGTCGAGCGTCTTCACCTCGTATCCGTGATGACTGAGGTAGCCGAGCCGCGACATCATCTCCTTCTTGATGATGGAGTCCGGCACCCGCCATGACGGATTGATCAGCACGTAGCGCACCACGTTCGAGAAGATCGGCGTTGGCGTCTCCGGTTTGCCGACGACCACCCGGGCGCGGTGAATGACTGCGTCGCCCTCGAGCACCTCGACCGAATAGTCCGGGACGTTCACCTCGATTCGCCGCTCGCCCATGTCGCGCGGCTGCCAGCGCCACATTTCCATGTTGGCGAGGATTGCCAGGCGCTCGCGCGCGCTGCCGGGAGAAAGCGGGGCCGGACGGGGCGCAGCGCGCTTCCTGCGACCGCGCGGCCGGTCGGATTCCGGATCAACGCCCGGATCGATGGCGATGTCGTCGATCGGCTCGTCGGCCGAGGCGTCGATATTGAGATCGATCGCCGCTCTGCTCGGCCGCCGTCCTGCGCGCGGCGGGGCCTCCGCCAGACGCTTCAAAGCGTCGCGCAGCTCGCGATAGCCTTTCTGCGGCGGGTTGAATTCGGCGAGCCGGGCGCCGGGGTCGGGGGCCGAGGCGGTCTCCTCGAGCGCGACGCCGGGATCGACCACGTTGCGCTCGGCCGAGACGAGGCGCGAGATGCGCCAGGGCGCGACCCGCGATCCGCTGGCCTGTTCGGCGTAGGCGACGACGGCCTCGGCGATCGCCGTCTCCGCCTGCGCCAGATCGTGCGGCGGAAGGCCAGCCTCAACGTGGCGCGGCACGTCGAGGGCGGACAGATTGAGGCCGTCGTCGGGCGCGCGCTGCAATTGCGCCAGCGCCGCGCGGCCGGCCGCGGTCAGGCCGGTCTGGGCGACCCAGACAGGCGCGAACCCATGGCTGGCGTAGAACGCGCCGATTGCGGCCCGGGCGCCGCGCCAGTCGCCTTCGCCGAGCGGGTTGATCGCCGCGTCGTCAACGATGAGCCGCACCAGCGCCGCCTCCATCGCCGTTGGAACCGGCTCTGGCGGCGGGCTTTCCGACCGCGTCGGAACCCGCGGACGAGGCGGCGCTTCGACAGCCGGCGGCGGCCGAATTTCGACCTCCGCCGATGAGGCTCGCCCGGAAGTCTGGGCCACTCCAACTGTGTCGTCAGTCGCGGCGCGGAGGGGGCCCGGCCCCGCATCGATGTCGAACGGCCCCGGAGCGAAAGATGGGGATTCGACGAGCTCGGCCGCCGCATGCGGGGCGTTGAACACGGCCAAGAGCGGGCTTGCCGCGTCTTCGCTTGGGTCGAAAGCCGGCCTTAGCTCGACAGCGGAAGGCTCGACGTTGCTCGCCGCGAGCGCGGGACGAAGCTCTTCAGCGCCGACCGCGCGCGCGCCACAGGCTACCGCCGCAAGGGCGACCCCCTTCCACAGGACCAGGCGAAGCAGGTTTCGGCAGCCTAGGCTCACACGTCGATCCATCAGCCGAGGGTTAGCGGCAAGTTCAAAACTTTATATGAATGCGGATCGTTCGCACGGGAAAATTGAGTCCCGGCGCGTCTCTGCGGAAATTCGTCCTTCCTGCTGCCCGTCGCGGCCTCGACAACGGCTGTGCGACAGGACTCGTTCGTCGGACCGGCGCCTCAGGCGCGTCTCACGCGGCAGCGTCGTCGATCAAATCGTCCGCGATCCCGCTGTCCTTCATCTTCCGGTAGAGGGTCGAGCGGCCGATGCCAAGCTTGCGCGCGACTTGGGACATCCGCCCGCGATAGTAGGCGAGGGCGAAGCGGATGGATTCGGCTTCGATCTCTTCCAGCCGGCGGACGTCGCCGCTGTCGTTGATGAGCCGCAGCGCGTGCGGGTCGCGCGTCTCGATCGTGAGCGTCCGGAACGCCGGCGGCTCGACCGGGTCGGCGCCGACCGGCGGCGACGCCGGCGGTATCAGCACCTCAAACCCCTCGACTTGCGCCGCGATCTGGGGAAACTCGGCAGTGGTCAGTTCGTCTCCGTCGGCGAGCACCACGGCCCGGAACAGCGCATTTTCGAGCTGACGGACGTTCCCGGGCCAGTCGTAGGCCGTCAGAAGGGCGAGCGCAGCGGGGGAAATCCCCCGGATGCGCTTGCCTTCTTCGGCGCAGAAGCGGGCAAGAAAGCGCATGGCGAGGTCGGGGATGTCGCAGGCGCGCGCGCGCAGCGGCGGGATCGAGATTGGAAACACGTTGAGACGGTAGAAGAGATCCTGGCGGAAACGGCCGGCCTTCACGAGTTCGATCAGGTTTCGGTTGGTCGCCGAGACGATGCGGACATCGACCTTGAGCGGACGCCGCGATCCGACCGGATCGATCTCGCCGTCCTGCAGGGCCCGCAGGAGCTTCACCTGGGCGTCGAGCGAGAGCTCGCCAACTTCGTCGAGGAACAAGGCGCCGCCATTCGCCTCGGCGAACTTGCCAGCGTGCTTCTCCGTGGCGCCGGTGAAGGAGCCTTTCTCGTGCCCGAACAGGATCGATTCGACGAGCGTCTCGGGCAGCGCGCCGCAGTTGACGCAAACGAAGGGCTTGCCCCGCCGCTCCGAGCTGCCCTGGATGGCGCGCGCTATCAGTTCCTTGCCCACTCCCGATTCGCCTTCGATCAGGACGGGGATGTTGGACTTCGCCGCCCGTTCAGCGAGACGCAGCGTGCGCGCCATCAACTCGGCCCTGGTCACGATGTCGCGAAAGCCGAGTTCGCGTGCGCTGCGACGCGTAGCGCGGCGCAATTCGTCCTCGAGCGCATCGACGCGCAGCGCGTTCCTGATCGACACCTGAAGCCGCTCGGCGCCGACCGGCTTGACGACGAAGTCGATCGCGCCGGCCCGCATGGCCGAAATCACCGCTTCGATCGAACCGTGCGCGGTCTGCACGATCACGGGCGCCGCCATCTCCCGCCGGCGCATTTCGGCGAGCACGCCCATGCCGTTGAGATCCGGCATCACGAGATCGAGAATGAGGAGACTGACCGGCGGCCGGTCGCGGGCCTCGAGACGCGCCAGCGCGGCCTCGCCGGAATCGACCGAACTCGACATCGTAGCCGAACCGCCGCGCCATCGCCTCCATGAGGCGCCGCTGGATCGGGTCGTCGTCCACGATGAGGATGAGGGCGGCCATTGAGATCCTGAGCGGCGGCGATCGCCGGCGAAAGCGTTGCGCCAGATTCGGACATCGCGGTAAACGCCATGTTAATGGCGCGCAGCGAACCGCCTGGTCCCTTAAAAGCGCCGTTTTGCCGGCGCGAAGGATCCGGCTGAAGCCCAAGGCAAAAGCAAGAGGTCTCGCCCGATGACATTGCCATTCGATTCTGTCCGCGCCGCGTCGCCGCCGTCGCCCGCCTCGACGGACCTCGGCGCGCTGCCGCAGTGGCGTCTCGACGATCTCTACGCAAGCATGGATTCGCCGCGCTTCGCCGCCGATTTCGAGCGCGCGCGGCGCGAGGCGAAAAGCTTTGCCGAAACCTGGCGCGGCAAGCTCGCGGCGATCGCCGGCGCGGACCACGCCGGCGAGCGGCTGGCCGAGGCGGTCAAGGCGTACGAGGCGCTGCAGGACCTCATCGGCCGGGTCATGTCCTACGCTTCGCTCCTCTATGCCTCCGACACCAGCGACGGCGCGCGGGCGAAGTTCTACGGCGACACGCAGGAGCGCGTCACCGCGCTCGCGGGCGACCTGCTTTTTTTCGAGCTCGAGCTCAACCGCATCGACGACGCCCGGCTCGAGGCGGCGATGGCGACGCCGGCGCTCGCCCATTACCGGCCCTGGCTCGAGGACATTCGCAAGGAGAAGCCGCATCAGCTGCCCGACGACATCGAGCAGTTGTTCCTGGAAAAGTCGGTCTCGGGAGCGGCGGCGTGGAACCGGCTCTTCGATGACACCATGGCGGCGCTGCGCTTCGATTTCGAGGGCGAGAGCCTGACGCTCGAGCCGCTGCTCGGCAAGCTCCAGGATCGGGACGAAAAGAAGCGCGAGGCGGCCGCCAACGCGCTCGCCGCCACCCTCGGCGGCAACCTGCGGCTCTTCTCGCTCATCACCAACACGCTGGCGAAGGACAAGGAAATCTCGGACCGCTGGCGCAAGTTCGCCGACGTCGCCGATTCGCGCCATCTCGCCAACCGCGTCGAGCCGGAGGTGGTCGAGGCCCTGGTCGCCGCGGTGACGGCGGATTATCCGCGCCTTTCGCATCGCTACTACGCGCTGAAAGCCCGGTGGTTCGGCAAGGAGCGGCTGGCGCACTGGGACCGCAATGCGCCGCTGCCCGACGCGCCGCAGCGGGTCTTCGCCTGGGAAGCCGCGCGCGATACGGTGCTTAGCGCCTATGCCGGTTTCTCGCCGCGCATGGCCGACATCGCCCGGCAATTCTTCGACGAGGGCTGGATCGACGCGCCCGTCAGGCCGGGCAAGGCGCCGGGCGCCTTCGCCCATCCGACGACGCCCTCGGCGCACCCTTACGTGCTCGTCAATTATCTCGGCAAGCCGCGCGACGTCACGACGCTGGCGCACGAGCTCGGTCACGGCGTGCATCAGGTGCTCGCTTCGGTCAACGGCGCGCTCATGGCGCCGACGCCGCTGACGCTGGCCGAGACGGCGTCGGTGTTCGGCGAAATGCTGACCTTCCGTTCGTTGCTCGCGGCGACGACGGACCCGGCCGAGCGCAAGGCGATGCTGGCCGGGAAGGTCGAGGACATGCTCAACACCGTCGTCCGGCAGATCGCCTTCTACAAGTTCGAGCGCCTCGTCCATCTCGAGCGCCGCAACGGCGAACTGACCCCCGAGCGGATCAGTGAGCTCTGGATGAGCGTCCAGGGCGAGAGCCTGGGGCCGGCGATCGAGCTCAAGCCGGGCTACGAGACCTATTGGGCCTATATCGGCCACTTCATCCATTCGCCGTTCTATGTCTACGCCTACGCGTTCGGCGATTGCCTGGTGAACTCGCTCTATGGCGTCTACCAGCGCTCGCGCGAGGGCTTCGCCGATCGCTATCTCGCGATGCTGGCGGCCGGCGGTTCGAAATCCTACGCCGAGCTGCTCGCGCCCTTCGGCCTCGACGCGCGCGATCCGGCCTTCTGGAGCATCGGCCTTTCGGTGATCGAGCGGATGATCGGCGAGCTCGAGGCCTTGCCGGCGTGATCGGCCAAGGCGCTCGGCGCTGAGGGGCGGAGCCGACGCGAGAAGCCCGGCGGGGACGCGGCGCCGTCTCCGCCACTGCTTTCAGAAACCTGCCGGATGCTGCAAATCCCGTGCGCGGGGCCTTCCAAAAGGCTGCAAAAACTTGCCAAAAATTGCGATTCCTTTCCCGGAATCCGGACTTATCAATGGCTTATGGACGAACGTAAGGGAAAAAGCTGGCGCCAGCCATGACGCCGTTCGGCAGTAGCGTCGCCGGGGCGGGCGGCGCTGATTGCAGGAGCGCCGGCGGGGCGTCTTGCGCCTCGGCGACGACGGGCGGCGGGAGGGCGGCTGAATCGCCATCCGGTTCCGGCGGCGGCCCGGCGGGCGCCGCGTCGTCTTTGGGCGCTTCCCGGAGCCCCTCCGCGAGAAACCCGCGTCTCAGGCGGGCGACGATCGAATCCATGACCACTTGGTCGCCGGCCGTATAGACCCGCTCCGGCGGCGCAGCGGTCTCAGCCACGAGCGCGTGATAGCGGTCGAGCCGGTCGATCACCCGGATGAACGGGGCGATCGCCCGGATGTCGCCACGGGAGAGCGCATCGCCGGCGACCCGCATCGCCTGGCCCAGCCGGTCGAGCTGCATGTGGGCGTGGGCGGCCCCGGAGACCGCCTCGCGCTCCTTCAGGAATTGCGTGACGATCTGCCGGACGCGCCGCTCTTTCAGTCCGACCTCGGCGGCGACCTCGTCATAGGCCCATCCTTCGCGCAGCCGCTCGAGAATGCGCTTCGTCCGCGCCGCTCGGCTGAACCGCGTCTGCCGCCGGCCCGGCCTCTCCTCGTCCATGCTCGTCCTCGTTTCCTTCTTTGTCTTTAACAGAAAGATAACACAGACGTTCTGATTTTGACAAGCTTTTTCGCCGCCGCCTGTGCCAGCCCCTCGCCGTCCTGCACGGGCTTGACCCGTGCATCCAGGGCTGCGTGGGTCGTGATTTGCGAAGCTCGGCACCTGGATGCCCGGCTCAAGGCCGGGCAGGACGCGCCCCAAGGCCTGCGCCAGCTCTCGCCGTCATCGCCCCAAGGCCTTTCGCCAGCCCCTCGCCGTCCTGAACGGGCTTGACCGAGCATCCAGGTAGCGCCGGAGACATTTGCCAGACCTCGGCTCTTGGATGCCCGGCTCTAGGCCCCAGGCCTGCCCCGGCCCCTCGCCGTCCTGCACGGGCTTGAGCCGTGCATCCAGGGTTACGTCAGATGACACTTGCGAAAGCTCGGCTCCTGGATGCCCGGCTCAAGGCCGGGCAGGACGCGCCCCAAGGCCTGCGCAAGCCCCTCGCCGTCCTGCACGGGCTCGACCCGTGCATCCAGGGTCGCGTTAAATGGGCGTACCCTCGAAGGTCTGGATGGCGATGCTCCGAGATGTAATGGATCTGGTATTATTATTCCTTGGCGAATTCTATACATGGGTCGGGATTGCCGCAATGTTTACCGGCTCCGAATTTGATGTGTGAACTGCCCGCCGGAATTGTGTCCGACATTCCCGTCAATTTCGAGCCAACAAACAGGGGAGCCTTGTCAATACGGTCGAGCTTAACCTGATAACTGTTTCCCGCGTTTGAACAGATGCTCATGGCGCCACTGATCCAGGTGCTTCCGTCGGGCTTCTTGCCTACAAATTGCAGCTCATTCCCTTGCCCCGCACTGATGGTCAGCAACAGGGGCTGGTTGTCCTTTTGATGCAACTCCTTCCACCTGTCGCCCATCTTCTTTTGGGATAGCTGTTGAGGGGTCGTTAGACATTCTTGAGCGGAAACCGATTCAAACGCGGAGAGCCCAAGCGACATCCAGAAGGTAAGAAAGGCAATTGGATAAGAGAGCTTCTTCAATGGTTCCTCCCCGGATCGCGCCGCTCACGGATCGCAGCTTCAGGTGGTGCGGGCCCGCTGGCGTAAGTTTGTCGGCGGGGCGGATATAGGACGACGGTATCCAAGTCTTGCGGACGAATCAAGAACGTGCGGCGTTGTGTAGCAACCTCCCGAGCTTGCTACATGATGCCGCAATTCTCCTGAGCGGATGCTCCTGGGCTCCCGGTCCGGGCGAGCGGACCAACCGAAATCGTATGACGCCTTTCGTCGGACGAGAAGGAGAAGCGCATGATCCTGGGTTTCAGGGCGTCGCGGGACGATGCCCGGGAACGCGGGCCGCGATGAAAGGCTCATTCGAACAATGATCCTTTCGCATCGTCATCTTCCTTTGGCCCGGGAAATCGGGTAGCGCGCTTCCTATATCCTCCGGACGGGCATCGACGCGGGGCTGCCGCCCTGCCTCTCCCATCAACCCCAAAGGCGGGAAATCCCTGGTGACCCGAGACGACGAAGCCAATCGCCTGAGCGCGCGCGCCTCCCGCTACGCGCGCCTCGGCGTCAACGCGGGCGCGCTGGCGGCGCGGATCGGCGTCAACCGGCTGCGCGGGGGCGGGCGCGAGACCGACGCCAAGGCGCTGGCCTCGGCGCTGGGCTCGATGAAGGGACCGATGATGAAAGTCGGCCAACTCTTGTCGACGATCCCGGACGCGCTGCCGACCGACTACGCCAACGAGCTCATTCGCCTTCAGTCGCAGGCGCCGCCGATGGGCGCGGGCTTCGTGCGCCGGCGCATGCAGGCCGAACTCGGCCCCCATTGGCGCGAGCGCTTCGCCGAGTTCGATCTGAAGCCGGCGGCGGCGGCGTCGCTCGGCCAGGTGCACAGGGCGCGGACGCTTACCGGCCAATGGGTCGCCTGCAAGTTGCAATATCCGGAAATGGCCTCGGCGGTCGAAACCGATCTCGCACAGCTCGACATCCTGTTCTCGCTTCATCGCCGCATGGGCGCGGCGATCGACACGCGCGAGATCGCGGACGAAATTCGCGAGCGGGTGCGGGAGGAGCTCGACTATGTGCGCGAGGCGAAGGTGGCGCGGCTCTATGGTCTGATGCTCGCCGACGAGCCTTTCGTGCGCGTGCCGCGGGTGGTCGAGGCCCTTTCGACCCGGCGCCTGCTCACCATGCAATGGCTCGGCGGCGAGCGGCTGACGGCCTTCGAAGGGGCGAGCCAGCCGGCACGCGATGCGATCGCGGTCGGCCTGTTCCACGCCTGGTGGCGGCCGTTCCTGCGCTACGGCATCATCCACGGCGATCCGCATCTCGGCAATTACGCCGTCGAGGCTTCGGGGCAGGGGGAAGCGCGCGAGATCGAGGGCGTCAATCTTTTCGACTACGGCTGCGTGCGCATCTTCCCGCCGCGCTTCGTCAGCGGCGTCGTCGAGCTCTACCGGGCGTTGAAGGCGGACGACCAGGCGCGCATCGCCGAGGCTTATACGATGTGGGGCTTCCCCAAGCTCACGCGCGGCGCGTTCGAGGCGATGACCCTCTGGGCGCGCTTCATCTGCGGGCCCATTCTCGACGATCGGGTGCGCACCGCCGCCGACGGGGTCAGCCCGGCGGAATATGGACGGCGCGAGATCGGTCAGGTCATGCGCGCGCTTCGCGCGGAGGGCGGTGGCCTCGTGGTGCCGCGCGAATTCGTCTTTCTCGAGCGCGCCACCATCGGCCTCGGCGGCGCTTTTCTAAGGCTCGGCGCGCGGCTCAACTTCCACCGCATCTACGAGGACGCGATCGCCGATTTCAGCGAGACGGCGGTGGCGAAGCGCCAGGCCGAAGGGCTCGAGGCGGTGGGGCTTTAGCCGCGATCGCTGATCGTGGCTGGCGCGGTCATCGACCGCGCCTACAGTCGAGCGGGCGCGGACACGTTTGCCGCCTAATGGCCGGCGCGATGGCGCCAATCCGACTCGACAAAGACCTCCCGGTTTGCGTAGGTCTGTCCTTGGCATTGCTGCTGGGGATGGTCAGGAACAATTAGGGAGGGGACGAGCGATGAATCCGACGCTTCATCACATCAATCTGAAGACCACGCGACTTAAGCAGATGATCGATTGGTACGGCGCCGTCGTCGGTTTTAAGCCCCAGCATGTCGCGCCGGTGGGCGCGTGGCTGACCAATGACACCGCCAACCATCGGCTCGCGCTGCTGGCTTTCCCGGGCATGTCCGACAATGCCGACAAGGACAGCCACACCGGCATCCATCACATGGCTTTCGAGTTTTCCTCGCTCGCCGATCTGTTCGACAATTTTGCCCGGCTGCGGGACCTTGCCATTTCGCCGGTGGTTTGCCTCGACCACGGCCTGACGACCTCGATGTACTACGCCGACCCCGACCGGAACGCTGTCGAATTGCAAGTGGACAATTTCCACGACTGGGCAAAATCGTCGGAATATATCCGAACTTCACCGGAATTCGCCGCCAACCCGATCGGCGTGCCGTTCGATGCCGACCGCGCTTACGACGCCTTCAAGGCAGGCAAGTCGCACGAAGAACTGCATCGCGCGATGATGGCCGGGCAATTCATTCCGGATGCCCCGCTGCCGCTCCTCGGCTTGCCGCCGGGGACAACCCTCGGGCCGCCGCCCGGCTAGATCAGGGGCCTGAGGTTCCCGAAGCATTTCCGGGGCTGAAGGAAAACGATCTCGACAGCGTCATCGCCCGGATTCTCGCGGCGCTGCGATTGCCTTTCGACTGAAGGCGCGTTTCCCTCGCCCCGGCCGCTCTGCCGATGGGAGAGGGGCTTCGGCGCCGGGGAGATTCCATGCCTCAGCAGCGCACCCAGGTCGCGATCATCGGCGGCGGGCCGGCGGGCCTCCTCCTGTCGCACATGCTGCATCTCGGCGGCGTCGACAGCGTCGTGCTCGAGCGGCAGACCAAGGCCTATGTCATGAAACGCATTCGCGCCGGCGTGCTCGAATACGGAACGGTCAAGCTCCTGCGCGACGCGGGGCTGGCGGAGAGATTGGAGCGGGAGGCGCACGCCCATGACGGGAGCTGGATCGCCTGGCAGGACCGCGAGCCGTTCCTGATCAACACGAAAGAGCATTGCCGCAGGCCGATGTGGTCGCACGGCCAGACGGCGATCACCGAGGAATTGTATCGGGTGCGCGAGCGCGACGGCGGATGCATCGTCGAAGAGGCGGAGAACGTCCGCCTGGACGACCTCGTCGGCGGCGCGCCAAAGGCGATATACGAGAAGGACGGCGAGACCCGCATCCTCGCCTGCGATTTCATCGCCGGCTGCGACGGGTTTCACGGCGTGTCGCGCCGCAGCGTTCCCGCGACTTTGCTCAGAACCTTCGAACGCGCCTATCCGTTCGGCTGGCTCGGGATCATGTCGGAAACGCCGCCGGTGGGCGAGGTCATCTACGCGCGGCACGAGCGCGGCTTCGCGCTCGCCTCGCTGCGCAATCCGGCGCTCAGCCGCTATTATATCCAGTGCGGCCTCGATACCGAGATCGCCGACTGGCCGGACGATCGCTTTTGGCAGGAGCTCAAACTGCGTTTCCCGCCGGAGATCGCGGGCCGGATCGTCACCGGGCCGTCGATCGAAAAGTCGATCGCTCCGCTCAGAAGCTTCGTCGCCGAACCGATGCGCTACGGGCGGCTCTTCCTTGCCGGCGACGCCGCGCATATCGTCCCGCCGACCGGCGCCAAGGGCCTCAACCTGGCGGTCTCGGACGTCTTCTATCTCCAGCGCGCCCTCATCGAGCATTATCGCAATCACAGCGATCTTTATCTCGACAGCTACTCGGACATGGCGCTCCGCCGCGTCTGGGGAGCGGTGCGTCTCTCCTGGCAGCTGACCAAGCTCCTGCACGTCTTTCCTGACGAGGACGCCTTCGAAACCCGGATCAAAACGAGCGAATTCGACTATCTCCAGGCGTCGCCGAAAGCCCAGGCGTCGCTGGCGGAGCAATATGCCGGTCTGCCCTTCGAGGATTGACGCTGTCGCCGCGATCGTCGACCGCGGCGCGGTCGTCGACGCGGCTACAAGCGCCAGAGAAAGGGCAGCCTCGGCGCGACGGCGTAGTTGAGCTGGATCAGGATGATCAGCGCTATGCCGAGCGTGACGTCGAAGAGGCCGACGACCGCGCCGACGGCGTAAAGCGATTGAGCGATCACGATGCGACGCCGTATGGCGCGCGAGATCTGCCCGTGGGCGTCTTCTCGAATGAGCCCTGCGCGTTCGGCATAGGCCCAGGTGGCGTAGAGGCTGGCGCCAAGCAGGAGGATGTTGGCCCAGTAGATGATGAACGCGGTGCGGAAGGTAAAGAAGTCGGCAAGCAACCGCGTCGAGAACGGCAGGACGGTGACGACGGCGAGAAAAACGAAGTGCAGCCAGGTCTGGTCGCGATCCGAGCGCTCGAGCTGGCTCAGTCCCGTCTGTTGGCCGACCCAGAAGATGCCCAGCGTCATCAGGCTGAGGAGCCAGGGCAGGAGCCTCGGCGCCGAGGCCCAGAGCGCGCCGAGCAATTGCGCCTCGGTATGGACGTCGGCGGCCTCGGGCGTGCGAAAGTCGAGCACCAGCACCGTCGCCGCAAAGGCAAAAATGCCGTCGCTGAGCGCCTCGATCCGGCCGACGTCGCCGCCGGCGATGCGATTGTAATGCATCTCCATCGGGCGACCATCGCAATGGACCCCGCGCGAGGTCAATCCGCGGCCCGCGGGCCCCGTTCCGCCAGCAGCCTCGCGATATGACCGCGTAAGTCCGCGACGCCCTCGCCGCTGCGGGCCGAGGTGAAGAGCGCCTCCGGGTAGGCCGCGACGTGCTTGCGCAGCGCCGCGAGCGTCGACTGGACCCGGGCGCTCTGCTCGGCCGCCTTCACTTCGTCGCGCTTCGTCAGGACGACGACGTAGGAGACCGCCGCGGCGTCGAGCATCCGCATCGTCTCGTGATCGCTCTCCTTCAGCCCGTGTCGTCCGTCGACCAGCAGGAAAACCCGCAGGAGCGACGGTCGGCCGCGCAGATAGTCTTGCGCCAGCCGGCCCCAGGAGGCCGACTTCGCCTTGGCGACCGCCGCATAGCCGTAGCCCGGCATGTCGACCAGCGTCGCCCGGCCGTTGAGATCGAAAAAGATCAGTTCCTGCGTCCGTCCCGGCGTGTGCGAGATGCGGGCGAGGCTCGAGCGGCCGGTCAGCGCGTTGATGAGCGAGGACTTGCCGACGTTCGAACGGCCGGCGAAGGCGACCTCGGGCGGCCCGACCGGCGGCAGTCCGTCGGAGCGCGCCGCGGCGAAAAAGAAATCGCACGGTCCGGCGAACAGCTTCCGTCCGGCTTCCGTCCAGTCGATCGCAGCCGCGGCCTCGGTCATGCGCTCGGCGTTTTGGCGCTCGGCGTTTTGGCCGGGCGGGCGAGCAGCTTGCCGAGATTGTCCCACAGTTCGACCTTCACCCCGGCCTTCTTCATGATGAAATACTGCTGGATGACGGTCAGCGTATTGTTCCAGGTCCAGTAGATGACGAGGCCGGCCGGGAACGTGCCGAGCATGAAGGTGAAGATGACCGGCATCCAGGAGAACATCGTCTTCTGCACTGGGTCGGCGGGCTCCGGATTCATCTTCATCTGCAGGAACATCGAGAAGCCCATGACCAGCGGCCAGATGCCGAGCGCCAGGAAGTGGCCGACCACCGGGACTGCGGTCGGCTCCCAGGGAATGAGGCCGAAGAGCGTGAAGATGTTGGTGGGGTCGGGGGCGGAGAGATCCCTGATCCAGCCGAAGAACGGCGCGTGCCGCATCTCGATGGTGATGAAAATGACCTTGTAGAGGGCGAAGAACACCGGGATCTGGATGACCATAGGCAGACAGCCGGCGACCGGGTTGACCCCCTCGCGTTTGAACAGCTCCATCTGCTCTTGCTGCTGCTTGACCTTGTCGTCGGGGTAGGTTTCCTTCAGCGCAGCGATCTGCGGCTGGATCTTCTTCATCTTCGCCATCGATTGGTAGGATCGGTTGGCGAGCGGGAAGAAGACGAGCTTGACGAGCACCGTGACGATCAGGATGGCGACGCCGAAGTTGCCGACATATCTGTAGATCGTATCGATCAGCCAGTACATTGGCTGTGTAATGAAGTAGAACCAGCCCCAGTCGATCATCAAATTGAACTTTTTGATTCCGTATTTGGCCTGGTAGTCGTAAATCGTGCTGACCTCTTTGGCGCCGGCGAAGAGGCGGGTCGTGGCGGCGTACGAGGCTCCCGGGGCGATCGTCTTTTCCGCGCCGACGAAATCGGCCTGGTAGTCCTCCGGCTGGGCAGTTCCGCTGGCCGAGTAGCGGGCCTCGATCGGCGCGGTTTGCTCGGGAATGACCGCCGAGGCCCAGTACTTGTCGGTGAAGCCGAGCCAGCCGCCGTCGCCCTTGTAGGTGTCAGTCTTGCCGGCAGCCTTGTCCACGGAAGCATAGGTCGGCGCCTGCTCCTGGTCGCCGATCACGCCCTCAAATCCCTCATGCAGCACCGAATAACCGGCGACATGGGGCATGCCGTGGCGCAGGACCAGCCCGTAGGGCCGCAGGGTCACCGCGGCGCCGCTCGAATTGGCGACCGAATCGGTGATCGTGAACATGTATTTGTCGTCGACCCCGATGACGCGCTTGAAGACGAGACCCTCGCCATTGTCCCAGGTCAGCGTGACGGGGCGCTCAGGGGTCAGCGTCTTGGCGTCGGCAGTCCAGACGGTGTCGAGCGTCGGCGTCTTGACGCCGCCGGAGCCCAGGAGTCCCGTGTCAGCCCAATAGGCGTCCGGCGCGCCGCCGGGCGAGAAGAGACGGACCAGTGGGCTCTTTTTGTCGACCGTCTCGTGATAGTCCTTGAGCACGAGATCGTCGAGCTTGCCGCCCTTGAGGTCGATCGAGCCCGCAAGGCTCGGCGTGTCGACGGCGACCCGCGGGCTCGCCGCGAGCGCCTCGGCGACCGTTTGGACGCCCGGCGCCGACGTCGCGCCGCCGGCCGGCGCGGGCGCCCCCGGTTGTGCCGCCGTCTGGGCTGCCCCGGTCGCCTGGCTGGCGGAACTCGAAGCGGTCGAGTTCGCCTGCGTCTGGGTCTGCGTCTGCGCAGGATGCTCGCGCTGATAACGCGGCCCGGCATAGAAATACTGCCAGCCGGCCATCACCAGGACCGACAGCGCGATGGCGAGAAAGAGATTTCTCGTGTCCTCGGAGTTCATGTTCGCCTGTCTTTGTCCTTCGCGATAATCCGGCCCGGCTCGCGGCGACCCTCCCTCCGTCCGCGCGCGTCGGCGCGGAAGGCGTTGCGCAAATCGTCCACGAGCTCGGCAAAGCGGCGCGAAAGCGCCTCGCGCCGCGCCAACAGCACGTAATCGCAGTCGCCCTCCGCCTCAAGTGGGGAAGCCGCCCGCAAGGCCTCCCGCAGACGCCGGCGGATGCGGTTGCGCTCGACCGCGTTGCCGGCTTTTCTGGTGACGGTGAGGCCGACGCGGGGGCAGGGCGCGGTTTCCAATGCGCCTGGGCGGGGGGTCGACTGCCGCGGAGCCGATTGCAGGGTGAAGGCGGCGAAGGATTTGCGTCGCCCGCGGGCGACACGCTGGAATTCGGCGCGCCGCCTCAGGCGCCCGAGCGGCGGCGCGGCGGGGACGCGGCTTGCGTCCCTATCCGGCAAAAAGGGCTCCATCCGCTGGGTCGCATGGGCTGGTAAAAGGCCGCAAGTCATGGCGGCCGCCCGGGCCGCCGCGCCGGCAGATCAGGCGGAGAGCTTCTTGCGGCCGGCGGCGCGCCGCGCGTTCAAGATCTTACGGCCGGCGGCGGTCGCCATTCGGGCGCGGAAGCCGTGCCGCCGCTTGCGAACGAGCTTGCTGGGTTGATAGGTCCGCTTCACGATCGTCTCCGATGCCGCTCAAAGGCGCTCGAACGCGCACAGCCCAGCGTCGTCGCGGCAACCTCTTAAGTCGGGCAGCGACCCCGGGAAAAACTTGGCGGCGCTTTCGCGCCGCCGGGAAGCGGGGCTTATGCGCCGCCGGGCGGATGAAGTCAACGCCGCGCCGGCGGTTCATCCTCCCCTGCATGGAGCCCGAGGCCTTACTTCTTCTGGTCGCGGGCCTTGAGCGCCGCGCCGAGAATGTCGCCAAGCGAAGCGCCAGAATCGGCCGAGCCGTACTGGGCGATCGCCTCCTTTTCCTCGGCGACTTCCAGCGCCTTGATCGAGACGGCGACCTTGCGGGCGCGGCGGTCGAACTGGATGACGCGCGCGTCGACCTTTTCGCCGACCGAGAAGCGCTCGGGACGCTGGTCGCCGCGATCGCGAGCGAGTTCGTTGCGCTTGATGAAGGCGGTCAGATCCGTGCCGGCGATCTTCACCTCGATGCCGCCGTCCTTGACTTCGACCACTTCGCAAGTGACGACCGAGCCTTTGCGCAGTTCGCCCTCGCCCTCCTCGCCCGGCTTCTTGGCGAAGGGGTCGTTCGCCAGCTGCTTGATGCCGATGGCGATCCGTTCCTTCTCCACGTCGACGTCGAGCACCCTCGCCTCGACCTTGTCGCCCTTCTTGAAGTCCTCGATCGCCTGCTCGCCCGGCCGGTTCCAGTCGAGATCGGAGAGGTGGACCATGCCGTCGACGTCGCCGTCGAGGCCGACGAAGAGCCCGAACTCGGTCTTGTTCTTGACCTCGCCCTCGACCGTGGAGCCGACCGGATGCCGCTCGGCGAAGGCCTCCCAGGGGTTCTGCAGGGTCTGCTTGAGGCCGAGCGAGATGCGGCGCTTGGAGGAATCGACCTCGAGCACCTGGACCTCGACCTCCTGGCTGGTCGAGACGATCTTGCCCGGATGGACGTTCTTTTTCGTCCAGGACATTTCCGACACGTGGATCAAGCCCTCGATGCCCGGCTCGAGCTCGACGAAGGCGCCGTAGTCGGCGATGTTGGTGACGCGGCCCTTGAGCTTCTGGCCGACGTGGTAGCGCGTCTCGATGTTGGACCACGGGTCTTCCTGCAGCTGCTTCATGCCGAGCGAGATGCGGTGGGTCTCGTGGTTGATCTTGATGATGCGCACCTTGACCTGCTGGCCGATGGTCAGGACCTCGCTCGGATGGTTCACCCGCCGCCAGGCGATGTCGGTGACATGCAGCAGGCCGTCGATGCCGCCGAGGTCGACGAAGGCGCCGTAGTCGGTCAGGTTCTTCACCGTGCCGTCGATGACCTGCCCTTCGGCGAGGTTGGCGACGATCTCGTGGCGCTGCTCGGCCCGGCTCTCCTCGAGCACGGTGCGGCGGGAGACGACGATATTTCCGCGGCGCCGATCCATCTTGAGGATCTGGAACGGCTGCGGCATGTTCATCAGCGGGCCGATGTCGCGCACCGGACGGATGTCGACTTGGCTCCGCGGCAGGAAGGCGACCGCCCCGTCGAGATCGACGGTGAAGCCGCCCTTGACCTGGTTGAAGATCACGCCCTCGACCTTCTCGTTCTTTTCGAAGGCCTGTTCGAGCTTGATCCAGCTTTCCTCTCGGCGCGCCTTGTCGCGCGAGATGACCGCTTCGCCGAGCGCATTCTCGATGCGCTCGAGATAGACCTCGACCTCGTCGCCGAGGCCCGGCGCCGGATCGCGGCCGTGATTGGTGAATTCCTTGAGGGCGACGCGCCCTTCTGTCTTAAGGCCGACGTCGATGACGGCCATGTCCTTTTCGATCGCGACGACCTTGCCCTTGACGACCGAGCCCTCGAAGGCCTCGTCCGCGCCGTAGGTCTCGTTGAGCAATGCAGTGAAATCCTCGCGCGTCGGCGCCGAGGTCTGAATGGAAGCCATTGGTTCTCCTAAAGGGCCCCGGTCAGGGGGCGGCGCCGGCGGTTTGGGTTCGAGGTTGACGGTCGAGGCGCCCGCTCGCCAGGAAGGTTTCCCTTCTCACCGCTCTTGAAAAGCGGGCCGGCGCATCGGGCCGGCGATCGAACGCCCAGGTTTAATCGCTATATGGGGGGCCACGCAGCGAGCGCCAGCGGCTAGCAGAAAAGCCCGCCGCGGGCAAGGCGAAAAGCCGGCGCTCGCGCCGATTTGCATTGGCCTGGCGGGAAGCCATTTCCAGCCGCGAAACGAGAAGAGCCGCAGGCTTACGGCGCCTTTTGCAGCCGGGCTCGAGAGGGCGCCCGATCGTCGGACGGCTTGGTCCTCGGCGAGACGGCCAGCCCAAGGAACACCAACACGGCCTGATTGAGCCGCAGGATATCCTCGTCATCCAACCTGCCGACGCATGCGCCAACCTTGGCCTTGGGGACGGTGGTGATCTTATCCACCATAAGGCGAAGGCGGCAGGCTGAGCGCAAGCCGTTGCGCTCGTTCGGTTCCACCGGCAGGCGGAATAGCGGCGCGTCGGTTTCATCCGTGGTGAACGCGCAGATGGTGATCGAGTCGGTAGCGTCGAAGCTATCGTCCTGGACGACAACCACGGGACGCGGCTTGCCTGCATAGTCCTTGCCGCCGGCGACAGTCCAAATGTCGCCGCGCTTCACTCACCGCCCCAGTCCGAGACCGCGTCGATGAACGCTTGATCCTCGCGAGCATGCGCGCTGGCCGCGATGGCGGCCGACTGGCGATGAGCTTCGAAGCGGAAAGAGGACGAGCGCACGTCCGGCGCCCAAATCTGAATCGGGCGTAGCCCTTGCGCGCGCAGCCGCTCGCGATGTGCACGCACCTTCGCACGGGAGGGCTTGGAGTTCGAGGCCGAGGCCATGACAAATCTCCAAATTGGTTACATGTAACTTATCATGGACCGTCGGATATAGCCAGTCCCATCGCCGCCGTCGTTACTGCATTCCCCTGCTACCGGCCGGGCCGCGTAGCGCGGTCGTCGGACCGGCCGGTTTGCTAAATCTCGCGCAGGAAATGATCGCGTGAGGCGCCGGGAACAATCAGGCCGTCAAATTTCTTCACAACCGCCTGGTATTCCGGGCTTCCGAGAATTTTGGCCGACTTCTCCTCGAAATCGGCCAGACTGCCGTAGTTCGACACGCTGATCGTTTCGCCGACCTGCGCTCCCATGCTGGCAAACGTCGTGACCTCGACGCCGGCCACGCGCTTGATGATGGCGGCAGCCTCCTTCAGCGCCGCATGAAGCTCGAATGTTTTTCCGGGCATTGCGACATTGATGCGAGCAAGCCTGATCATGGAACGATCCCTCCTTGATGGTGGATGTTGGAGTCAGCGCCGTCGGCTCCCCCAAGCCTAAGACGCTCCGTGGTATGTCAACATCCAAATTGGACTCTTGGCTTGGACGCTTGGCAATGCGGATTTCGCCGCGACGTTTCGGGAGCCTAGCCGCCGCCGCGCCGGCCGAAGCTGCTGGCGGCGACGGCGGCGATGAGGATGCCGCCGGTTAGCATGTCGCGCACGTAGCTGTCGACATTCATCTGCGTCAGCCCGTTTCCCAAAAGGCCGAGGATCAGGACGCCCGCCAGCGTCGCCAGGACCCGCGGCTCGCCCTCTTCGGTCATGGTCTGGCCGAGGAAGACCGCCGCGATCGAATCGAGCATCAAGCCGGCGCCCTGGGTCGGGTTGGCGGAGGCGACCCGGCTCGCATACATGAGGCCGGCGATTGCCGCGCCGAACCCGGTGAGGCCGAAGGCGACGAGCCTCAGCGGCCGCACCGGCACCCCGGCGAGGCGGGCCGCCTCCGCATTGTCGCCGATCGCGTAGAGCCGCCGGCCGACGACGGTCTGTTCGAGAAAAATGAAGACCGATCCCACGGCCAAGAGCGCGACCAGGGTCAGATTGGGCAGCGTGAGATCGGGCGAGAGGGTCAATCCGCCGCGGGCGAAGTCGGCGAAGGTCTGCGGGATGGCGCTGCCGAACAGCGTCTTGCCGCCGGAAAGCCAGAAGGCGAAGCCGCTGAGAACGGTCATGGCGCCAAGCGTCGCGATGAACGGCAGAATGCCGACATAGGAGACGAGAAATCCGTTGATCAGCCCGCCGGCGAGCCCGGCCGAAAGCGCGACGCCGACCGCGAGCGCGGTCGAGCCTCCCGCCAGGAAGACGAGCGCCGCGACAATCCCGGCAAGACTCGCCATCGAGCCGACGCTGAGGTCGAAATCGCCCATCGCCATGACGATCGTCATGCCCGAGGCGACGACCGCCAGCATGCTCATCTGCTGGGAAATGTTGAGGAGATTGCGTCCGGTCAGAAACGTCGTCGGCAGGTGAAGCCAGAAATAGAGGACGACGATTGCGACGCCGATCAGGGTTCCATGCCGGCGGACAAAAGCGGTCGGGGCGAGCCTCATGCCGGCCGCTCGCCATAGCAGAGCGCGAGCAGGCGCGCCGGGGTGAGCTCGTCGGTCGGGACGATTTCCGCCAGGTGGCCGTCGACGAGGATGGCGATGCGGCCGCAGAGCGCCAGCAGTTCCTCGTGGTCCGAGGACGAGACGAGAATCGCCGCGCCGGCCTCGGCGATCTCGCGCAGGAGCGCATGGATGTCGAATTTCGCCGCGACGTCGACGCCCCGCGTCGGCTCGTCGAGCAGGAGGACCCTTGGGGCGCTCGCGACCGCGCGGGCGAACATCACCTTTTGCTGGTTGCCGCCGCTGAGGCGTGAGACCCGCTGGCGGGGACCGGTCGCCCGGAGGCGAACGCGACGGCCGAGCGCCGCGGCAAGGGCGCGCTCGGCCGGCCGGTTCAAAAGGCAGCCGAGACGGCTGAGCCGCCCGAGATGGGGGAGCGCAATATTCTCCGCGACACCCTTAGAGAGCAGGAGACCTTCGGCTCTCCTTTCGCGCGGCACATAGGCCAGACCGCGCCGCCATCCCTCGGCCGCGCCGCCAAGGCGAACCGGACGTCCGCCGATGGAGAGCGCGCCGCGCCGCGCCCCCGTCATCAACGCCCGCAGCAGGCGGTCGCCGCCGGCGTCGGCGAGCCCGGCGAGACCGAGGATTTCGCCCTCGCGGACCTCGAACGATATCGCCTCGAGACCCTTGGCCTCGAGCCGCTGCACCGAGAGAGCGACGCCTTTTCGCAAGGCGGCGCGCGCCGCCGGCGCCGCCCCGAGCGAGGCGCGCCCGGTCATCCGCTCGATCAGGGCGTCGCGCGTGGCCTCCGCGCGAGCGATCGGCGGCTCGGAAACGCCGTCGCGAAGGACGGTAATGCAATCCGCGATCCGCAGGACCTCCTCGATCCGGTGCGAGACGTAGATGATGCCGCAGCCGCGCCGCTTGAGCTCGCCGATGATCTGGAAGAGCCGTTCGGCTTCTGCGTGGCTGAGCGCCGCGGTCGGCTCGTCCATGACGAAAATGCGCCCCGGCGGGGTTCCGTCTTCGACGAAGGTCGAGGCGATCTTGACGATAAGGCGGTCGCCGACCGGGAGGCGGCCGAGAATGGCCTCGGGCGCGACGTCGGCGATGCCGAAGGCGGCGAGCGCGGCGCGGGCGCGTTCGTTCAGCGCCCGCCAGTCGATGAGCCCGCCAAGACGCGTCGGATAGTCGCGGCCGAGATAGAGGTTCTCGGCCACGCTGAGCCGCGGCAGCACGTTCAGTTCCTGGTGCAGGAACCGGAGACCGAGCCGATGCGCGTCGCGCGCGCTTGTGATCGAGACCGGCTGGCCGTCGAGGGCGATCGTTCCGCTGTCGGCCGGGACGACGCCGGCCAGGATCCTGATGAGCGTGCTCTTGCCGGCGCCGTTTTCGCCCATCAGCGCGTGGACCTCGCCCAACTCGAGCGAGAGCGACGCATTCCGGAGCGCAGCCGCCCCGCCGTAGGATTTGGCGAGGCTCGCCAGCGAAAGCAGGCTCAAGACGGGCCTTCTGTCAGATGAGCGAAAAAGCGCTCGCCAGAGAGGGCGCTACTCCTTGACGTTGGCGGCTGTGATCAGTTTGGTCGGCACGTAGATCACGCTCTGCTTGATCTTTTCGCCGGCCAGCGTCCGCTTCACCGCCGCCGCCGTGGTCGCGCCGATGCCCTTGAAGTCCTGCGCCATCGAGGCTTCGAAGTCGCCACCCTTGGCGATCGCCTCGCGCGCCTGCGGGTTGGCGTCGATGCCGGTGATGACGATGCCCTCGCCGGCGCGGCCGGCCGCTTCGATCGCCTGCAGGGCGCCGAGCGCCGGCTGGTCCCACGCCGCCCAGACCGCCGCGATGGAGCCCTTGGCGGGATTGGCGGCGAGGATCGCCTCCATCTTGGCGCGGGAATCGGCGATGCCGCCGTCCTTCACGTCCGGGGTCACCCGGTCGATCACCTTGATGTCGGGGTTGTTCTTGAAGATCGCGTCGGCGACGACGTCACGCGCCTCGACCGGCGGAAAGGCGTCATAGACGAACATGACGACGTTGCCCTTGCCGTTGATGCGGTTGGCGACGTAGGCGGCGGTGTCGGCGGCCATGGCGTAACCGTTGCTGGTGATGTTGGTGACGAGGAGGGGGCTCGCGCCCGCGTCCATGCCGAAGACCGGAATGCCTGCCTTCTTCGCCGTCTCGAGGCCGGCCGCGACCTGCGCCGGATCGACGTTGATGACGATGGCGTCGACCTTCTCGTTCGCCGCATCCTCGATCCGGCTGATGGCGGCGGCGACGTCGCCCTTGGTGTCGATGACGTTGACGTCCCAGCCGTAGCCCTTGGCGGCGGCCTGGAAGGCCTCGACATAGAACTGCGTGCCCGGCTGGGCGAGATAGGGCGTGATGACCGCGATCTTGGCGGCGAGCGCCGCGCCGGCCGAGCCCGCCAGCATGAGCGCGCCCGCTACCGCCATTGCCGCGCGCGCCGTCAGTGAATTCGCCACGGATGCTCCTCCCGATCCTACGCCCTGCTGACGCGAAGCTAGCATTGCGGCTACAAACTGCAAAGGAAGCGCGTTTCAGCGGTTGGGCGATGGCTGGTTCTTTTCTTGTGGGCGTCGAGGTCGGCACCACCTCGGTGAAGACCGGCGTGTTCGGCGAGGACGGGACGCTTCTCGCAAGGCGGGCGACGCCGGTCGCGACATCGCGGCCGATGGGCGACCGCGTCGAGCAGGCGCCCGAGGACTGGCTCGCCGCGACGCTCGCCGGACTCGCCCATGTTCTCGACGGCGTTCCGGCCGGCGCGCTCGCCGGCTTCGGCCTCTGCAGCCAGGTCAACACGCATGTGTTCGTCGGCGGCGACGGGGTGGCGCTGGCGCCGGCGATCGTCTGGCAGGACGGACGCGCGGCCGAGGATGCGGCGCGGCTCGACGCGCTCGTGCCGGAGGCGGCTCGGCTCAAATGGTGGGGCGCGCCGCTGCCGATCGACGCCAGCCATGTCTTGAGCCGCATGGCGTGGATGGCGCGGACGCAGCCCGAGCTCTGGCGGCGCACCCGCTGGGTGATGGCCCCGAAGGACTATTGCCTCCTCGCGCTCACCGGCGAAGCCGCGGCCGATCCGCTCTCCTCCTTCGGCGTCGTTGACGCGTCGCTCCGCTACATCGGCGAGCTGATCGCGCTCGTTCCCGGCGCGGCCGAGCGGCTGCCGCCCCTCGCCCGCCCGACCGAGCGGATCGGCCGGATTCGCGCCGGCCTGCCGGGCGCCGGGGCCGAGGTCGTCTGCGCGACCATGGACGCCTGGGCCGGAATCGTCGGCGCCGGCGCCGTCAAGGACGGCGAGGCGGCCTATCTCAGCGGCACGAGCGAGGTCGGCGGCATCGTCTCGGGAAAGCGCATCCCGACGCCGGGCGTCATCGCCTTTCCGACCTGCGAAGGAATAACCCTGCACGCCGGGCCGACCCAAGCCGGCGGCGCCAGCGTCGCTTGGCTCGCGGCGCTCCTCGGCCGCAGCGCCGACGACATCTCGGAACTTGCCGGCCGCAGCGATCCGGCCCGTCCGGCGCCGCTCTTCCTGCCGCATCTGCAGGGCGAACGCGCGCCGATCTGGGACATCGCCGCCCGCGGGGCCTTCGCCGGCCTCGACGCGTCGGCAGGCGCGCCCGAGCTCGCCCGCGCCGTGCTCGAGGGCGTCGCCTATTCGGTTCGCTGGCTCTTCGAGGCGCTCGAGGTTTCGTCGGGCGTGGCGCCGGAGCGGCTGAGGCATGCGGGCGGCGGGGCGCAGTCGGAGGTCTGGGCGCAGATCCGGGCCGACGTCCTCGGCCGCCCGATCGACCGCCTCGCCAATATCGATGCCGGCCTCGTCGGCGCAGCAATTCTGGCCGGCGCCGGCGCGGGCCTGTTCGCCACGCTGGAGGAGGCGGCAAGGCGCATGTGCCGGGTCGATCGGACCTTCGAGCCTAACCCGGCGCGGCGCGCGGCGCACGACGAGGGCTTCGGCCGCTACCGCGAGCTCTACGTCCGGCTCAAGGGGTTCAGTCCGGGAGCGGCGTGCAGGATTGCGGGGGAGGGGCCGATTTCAGGGGCTTGAGTGTCCTTTTTCGCAACTGGGCCGGATTTCCGGGCAACCGCGCGGTCATATCTTACATAACAGATACGTTGATCTAACTTGGCGAAAGGGACTTGCCGTAACGGTCGAGAAGAGCGGCGACCTCATTCAACATGGTCATCAACGGCCTTGTCGCCTTGATCTCAAACGTCATGTCAGGACGCTGGAAGAGGGCGACGCAGAGTTCGTTCGAATCGAGCCGGGACTGATAGGCGATTCCATCCGGGCTGTCCGAATGGCTCCAGAGAGCGTCGGACCACAAGCCGCAGGGCTCATAAGGACCGGTCGAGACCGCATTGTCAGTTCCCACGGTCTGAAGGCCCGCGCCGTAAAGCTTCACGACCCGAACCGCGCGGCCACACGTCAGTTCCGCTGCCGCGCGACCGGTAATTTCAGCGGTAGCGACCATTAACCGATGTGGGTTCCGCAGAAGCGTCTCGGCGATAGCGCCAGCGCAACTCAAGCCGACATAGAGAACGCCAAACTGACCGCTTCCGCTGTCAAACCGATAGGTTGGCGGAACGCCCGCGCCCGGTCCGAAAAAGACTGGCTCAAGCGTCATCCGATGAATGCGGTGGAACACCGTACCGGCCGGCAGGACCTCTATCGGCAGGCTAATTCCGTCAAGCCACGAGGGCGGAGGCGGCGCGGCGCCCCTCGGCCCGCGAGATTTCGACGGACGCCCGCCCGTCACGCGAAACCGTCACCCTGACTCGAGCGGACGAGCCGCAGCACCCGGTCACGATCGCCGCTCTCAAGGACCTGCAAAGGCGTGATGCCTTCGAGCACTGTGTCGGAAGCCAGCAAGAAGTCGAGCGCGGCCCATGGTCCCGCAGTTGCGAAGCCCTGCACGACGTCGGCAATTCCTGGAAGAACTTCTCCCTGATGGAACTGGCAGGCGGGATAGCGCCAGTCGCTTCCCTCGCGAACGGCGAGTAAAGTATTGGCGCGCCGTCGTTTGTCGACCGCCTGACGCGTAATCCCCAATGTGTGGCCGGCCTCCTCAGCAGACAGCGCGCCTCCTGCTGACTGCAGGAGTTTCTGACGGTGCTCCACATTCCGGGCCAACATGGGCGCCAGGGGGTCGAGATGGACGACCGCCGAGCCGACCACGTCAGATCGGCTCAGCAGTTGAGCGAGCGATCCGACGTCGGTTGAGGCAGCGAGCGCGTCTGTCAACGTCTTTGCCGAGGCGTTTCCAGCAATTCGTTCCAGCGCGGACATGGCGCGGCGCAGAAAGGCGGCCTGAACCGAACCAGGCGCAGCGTGGACATTTAGCATGAAGCTCGAGGGTGCATGTTCGCGGGCCAAGACGGCCTCCATCGGTTGTCTTTGTCGTTATGTAGCTAATGAAATGACAAAGTCAACCATCGCCCGGGAGTTCAAAGCGACCACGCGTCCCGCGCAGGATCTCGTGGCCGAACTCGAACTGCGAGAGATGACGGGCGGGGGGAGATGTCGTGCCTCGGGAGATTGTGACTACTGCCGCGCGGCTCCCAAATCGGCGATCACTGCAAGGGGATGCTCTGGGCGTACTTGAACAGATTGCCGGGGTCGGACTGCCGCTTGATCGCCTTCAGGCGAGAAAGGTTCTGCCGCCAATAGGCGTTCGGCCAATCGGCGAGGTCGCCGTCGCAATAGTTGACATAGGCCTTGCCCGGGACATGCGGGCGCATCGCGGCATAGAAGGCGGCGACATCGCGAACCCGCTGGGCCGTCACGGTCGCGCTCGACCAGCCCGAATAGTAATGGATCATGAATCCGACGCTCGAGCGGTGGGGAAAGGCCGTGTCCGTTTCGCTCAGCGCATCGATCGCGCCGCCATAGGCGTTGAGGATGGTCACGTTACGTCCAGACGGGCGGGCCGCCAGCTGATCCAGCATCGTATCGATGCCCGCGGTCGACAGGACCGACACGTAATCGGACTTCTCTTTCTGAAAGGCCGGGTCGCCGCCCGGCGTGCCGCCGAAGTGCGTGACCGCATCCCAAAAGCTCATCCGGGTCAGTTTGGCAGGAGCGGTGGGCGCCTCGATCCGCGCCAACGCCTCCAGGTCTCGCCGAAGCGCGTCCTCGGAATCGATGCTCTGCCCGACGCAGCTCAGGGCGATCGCCGCGGAGGTGGACTTGCCGATCTTGAGGAGCGCGGTCGTGCCGTTCGCTGCGGCCGGCGCCCATTTCTGCCAGGCGTCGACGATCCGGGGCGCGCGGGTTCGAGGCAGCGTCCAGGAGACGCCAAAGACCGTCACGGAGTCGATCGGATGGGTGGCGAAGCGAAACTCGGTGGCGATGCCGAGCGAGCCGCCGCCCCCGCCGCGGCTCGCCCAGAAGAGATCGGGATTCGTCGTCCGGTCGGCGACGATAGCGGCGCCGTTCGCATCGACCAGGCGGATCGATTGCAAGTTGTCGCAGGCCAGCCCGTAGGCGCGGGCGAGCAGCCCGTAGCCGCCGCCCATCGCGTGTCCGGCGACGCCGACCGTCGGGCAGGTCCCGGCGACGAACGCCACGCCCTCGGGCCTCAGCGCCGTCTGCACTTTGCCGATGGTGGCGCCTGGGCCGAGGGTGACAATCCTGGTCCCACGGTCGAAGGCGACGCTGTCGAGCTCGCGAAGATCGACGACAACCTCCGGACTGTTGCAATATCCCTCGAAAGAGTGCCCGCCGCTTCGCACGGCAAAAGCCACGCGGCTGCTGCTCAGCCATTGGACGATCGCAGGAACGGCGTCGGCCGTCTTGCAGACAGCGCGGAGCGCCGGCGCGACGGCGGTGCGCGCGTTATACACGGGCAGGTAGGCATCGTACGCGGGATCCCCGGGCCGGAGAAAGACGCAACCGGGGATTGCCGGCGGCGAGGGCTGGCGGCGAAGCGCCATCGAGAGCGCCGGTTTTGGGACACGCGTCCCGGGAGATTTCGCGGCGCGAGGCCGTCGAACCATGGAGGAAAAAAGGTAAGGGCTTTCCATCGACGCTTGTTCGTGATCTTTGACGGAGCGCAGGGCTCACCGATATCTTTCAGAAGCGGAATTGGCTTTGTAACATCTGGCAGGCGACAAGTCATAGAGCGGCGCAATTAGATTCCGCCCAGTTCAGAATATCGTCGTCCAATTTTAACCCCTTTCGGGGCCCAGCATTAGCCTCGGTCATTTCAATTGTGATTAAACACAGCGACTTCAAAGTGCAAGGCGCTGGGCTGTATCGGACTTCGATCGGGGGTCGAATGCCCGATGGTTCACATCCGCCTCATCAAGCCGATCACGGGATCGTTTGTTTCTTTGAAGGAGAGCAGCGATGTCCTCGAGCGATGTGGGTGTTGTGCTCGTCCATGGCGCATGGGCCGACGGATCGAGCTGGTCGAAGATCATCCGGCCGCTCACAGCCGACGGCCTTAGGGTGTCGGCGGCGCCGCTGCCGCTGACCTCGTTCCGGGACGACGTGGCGGCGCTCGATCGCGCGCTCGAGCGGGCGCCGGGGCCGATCGTCCTCGCCGCGCACGCCTATGCCGGCGCGGTGATTGCCGCCACGCGCTGCGACAAGGTGAAAGCGCTCGTCTACGTCGCCGCGCTGGCCCCGGACGAGGGCGAGACCGTCGCGGACGTCTTCTACCGTGGCGAGCCGCATCCGCAGGCGCCCAAGCTCGCGCCCGATGCCCACGGGCTGATCTATCTGCCCGACACGGCCTTCGCCGCCGCCTTCGCGCCGAACGCCGAGCCGGAAGAGCTGGCGGTGCTGGCGGCCGTCCAACGGCCGATCTCGCCTGCCTGCATCAGCGTCGCCGTGCCGCAGCCGTTGTGGAAGGACCGCCCGACCTGGTTCCTGGTGGCCGAGCAGGACCGTATGATCGTCGAGGGCAATCAGCGCTTCATGGCCGAGCGCATGCGGGCGCGGGTGCGCGCTCACGCCGTCGATCACGCCCCGATCATCACCGCCCCGGCCGTCGTCCTGGAGGTGCTGCGCGAGGCTATCGCAGCGGTCCGGGCCGAGAGCCGGGCATGAGCTCATCGGGGCAGGAGCGGGGCTCCGCTGGGCCGTCACTGCCGGCCAGGACGATTGCCTCGCAGGTTACGATCCCAGGAAAGGAGATGCGTCATGACCGCCATCGGCTATCGCGCCGCCGACGTGGACGGCTTCAAGATCTTCTATCGCCAGGCGGGCGCCCCGGGGCGCCGAAGCTATTGCTGCTGCACGGCTTCCCGAGCGCGGGGCATATGTTCCGCGAACTGATCCCGCTGCTCGCCGACCGCTTCCATATGATCGCGCCTGATTTGCCGGGCTTCGGCAACTCCGGCATGCCGGGACGCGGCTGCACTTTCGACCGGCTCGCCGACACGATCGACCGCTTCACCGACCGCGTCGGCTTCGACCGCTACGCCCTCTACGTATTCGATTACGGCGCGCCGACTGGCTTCCGCCTGGCCGTCCGGCATCCGGACCGGATCGTCGCGATCATCTCCCAGAACGGCAACGCCTACGAGGAGGGATTGAGCGACGGCTGGACTCCCATCCGGGCCTACTGGCGGGATGCATCCCCGGCCAATCGCGAGGCCCTGCGCGCCTTCCTGAAGCCGGAGACGACCGCCTGGCAATATACGCACGGCGTCCCCGACCCGGCACTTGTGTCGCCCGACGGCTACTCGCTCGACAACTACTACCTCTCCCGGCCCGGCGCCGACGAGGTGCAGCTCGACCTCTTCGGCGACTACAAGAGCAACGTCGCGCTTTACCCGACCTTCCAGACGTATTTCCGCACCCGCAAGCCGCGCCTGCTAGCCACGTGGGGCAAGAACGATCCGTTCTTTCTGCCGGCGGGCGCCGAGGCGTTCAAGCGCGACATCCCGGATGCTGTCGTGCGCCTCTTCGACACCGGCCACTTCGCGCTCGAAACCCATGCCGAGGAGATCGCCGCCGCCATCATCGACTTCCTGAACCGCTGACCTCGCGACGCCTCCGCATCGCGAGGCGCTCGCCTTTCAAGAGCAAGGAGACCTCGGAATGGCAAAATCTGTGGCGATCGTCACCGGGGCCAGCCAGGGCATCGGCCGGGCCACCGCGATCCGCCTCGCTCGCGACTTCTCATCGCTGGCCCTGGTCGCGCGGAACCGGGCCAAACTGGAACAGACGGCCGAGGCGGTCAGGATCGCCGGCGCCGAAGCGCTGGTCCTCGACGCCGACCTCTCCGAGCCCGCCGCGGCGCAGAGCGTGGCGGACCGGACCCTGGCCGCGTTCGGCCGGATCGACGCTCTGCTCAACATCGCGGGCGCAGTGCCTCAGGTCGACCTCTTCGAGATGACCGACGCGCAATGGGAAGGCGGCCTCGCGCTGAAGCTGCACGGCGCGCGGCGGCTGACCGTCGCCGCGTGGCCGGCGCTGAAAGAAGCCAAGGGGTCGGTCGTGCTGATGTCCGGCAACTCGGCCCTGTTCCCGAAAGCGGCGTATGCGGCCGTCGGGACGATCAATGCGGCGATCGTCGCCCTGGCGAAGACTTTCGCCGATCGCGGCATCTCCGACGGGGTCCAGGTCAACAGCGTCCTGCCCGGTCCGGTGATGACGGGGCGGCGCAGATCCTACCTCGAGCGCTGGGCGCCCCTGCACGACATGACGGTCGAGGAGGCGACGGCCAACTTCCCGAAGGAAGCCGGCATCGCCAGGTACGGCGCGCCGGAGGAAATTGCCGAACTGATGGCCTTCCTCGTCTCGCCCGGCGCGCGCTGGATGACCGGCTCGACCCTTCGCATGGACGGCGGCGAGGTCAAGTCGATCTAGCGGACAGCCGGCGGCGGTCGTCCGATTTCCGCTGAGGCGAGCCGGTGGAGAGACGGACGCCTTCCCACGGCGCCTCACGCGGCCGCGAGCGCCCTTGGCGGCGCGCGGCCGATCGTCAGCGCCAGCGCCGCGGCGATGACGCAGGCGGCGCCGGCGACATAGAGCGCCGGCAGGTAGGTCGAAAGCTCGGTGCGCGAGGCGCCGGCGCCGAAGGCGGCCGTTGCCGCGCCGAGCTGGTGGGCGGCGAAGATCCAGCCGAAGGTCAGGTTGGCCTTCTCCGCGCCGAAGCGCTCGGCCGTCAGGCGCACCGTCGGCGGAACGGTCGCGACCCAGTCGAGGCCGTAGAAGACGGCGAAGGCGGAGAGGTCGACCACGGTGAAGCTGGTGAACGGCAGCCCGATCAGCGACAGGCCTCTCAGGCCATAATAGGCGAAGAGCAGCCAGCGGTTGTCGAAGCGGTCGGAGAGCCAGCCCGACATGAGCGTGCCGACGAAATCGAACGCGCCGATCGCGGCGAGCGCTCCGGCGGCGCTGACCGGGGCGACGCCGTAGTCGCCGCAAAGCGAGATCCAGTGCGTCTGGATGAGCCCGTTGGTCGACAGGCCGCAGACGAAGAAGGTGGCGAACAGCACCCAAAACGTGCGGCTCCGCCGCGCTTCGTAGAGCGCCTTCACGGGCGAAGCCATCATGGCGCTGAGGGAGAGGGTCTGTGGCGGCGGCGGCTCGAGCGCCAACGCGCCGAACGGCTTCAGGCCCACGTCGCGCGGCCGGTCGCGCAGCACGAGCAGGGCGACCGTCCCCGCAGCCGCCAGCATGGCGACGAGGAAGGCGAGAGCGACCCGCCAGCCGTGGTCCTCGGTCAGCTTGGCGAGCAGCGGCAGAAAGACGAGCTGTCCGGTGGCCATGCTCGCGGTCAGCATGCCGACGACGAGGCCGCGGCGCTTGACGAACCAGCGGGCCGCGACCGTCGCGCCGAGCACCAGCGCCACCATGCCGGTGCCGATGCCGATGATCAGGCCCCACAGCGCGACGAGCTGCCAGAGCTTGGTCATGGCGAGCGAGGCGAGGATGGCGGCGGCGATCATGAGCATCGCCGCCGTCACCACCGTTCTGACGCCGAAGCGGTTGATGAAGGCGGCGGCGAAGGGCGCGATCAGGCCGTAGAGCGCGAGCCGCACCGCGAGCGCGGCCGAAATGTCGGCGGCGCTCCAGCCGAATTCCTTCTCGAGCGGGCCGATGAAAACGCCGGGCGCGCCCATGACCCCCGCGGTCGTCAGCATCACGAGGAAAGTCGCCGCGGCCACCGCCCAACCGTAGGAGACGCCGCGCTTCGCCAGCGCGGCCGCGAGCCGGTTCGACAGCGAAAGCGCCGCGGGCTGCGGCGCCGGCGCCAGTCCGGACACGGATGAACCCAACTCGATCTCCCCTTTCAGGCGAACGCGCCCGCCGCTCGAGAAAAGCTCACAGGCTCGCCGCCAGGACGCGCAGCGCTTCCGCGCCGGCGCCCAGCGTCGCTTCGATCCGCCGCTGCGCGTCCCGCCACAGCGGCGTCGCTTGCCGAAGCGTATCGGCGCCCTCTTGCGTCAGCCGCACGGCGGCCTCACGGCGATCGTCTGCGGCATCGACGCGCACGAAGCGGAGCCGCTGCAGCACCTTCACGTTCCGTCCGACGGTCGAGCGATCGAGCTCCGCGACGCGGGCAAGCTCGGTCAGCGAGATCGCGCCCGTCCGCTCGATCTTTCGCATCAGGCTGAACTGCGCCACATTCACGCCGGTCGGCGCCAGCGCATCGTCGTATATCGCGGTCGCTTTGCGGGCCGCGCCGCGAAGCGCCGCGCAATAGCAGGGGGTGTCCATCTGCGGGTATATACCCGCATGTCGCGCCGAAGCGCAAGTCTGTACAAAACGTAAGCTTTCCTGCGGGAACAAATAAAAATTGGCCACGAAGGGTAGGGCGCCGCGCCGGGTTGCGCCGGGTTTCAGCCAAAGTTTGCGGCGTTTCAGCCAATTTCCGACAAGCCGCTGGAGTAGGCGAGATCCTATCGCGATAGGGCGGGACGCGCATCGAAGTCCATCGGAGAAAAATCCATGTCGAAATTTGCCTTGCTTTCGCCGGCCCCGGGCCTCGGGTTGCTGGCCTCGTCGATTGTCGCTCTCGGCATCCTGACAACCGGAGCGCTCGCGCAGGAAGGACCGTCCGCCGGCTCCTTCACCAGCAACTTCTCCGCGATGGGGAAGCTCAAGTCCCTCATCTCCCAGGGCAAGGGAAAGATCGGCGTCCTTCTGCCCGAGACCACCACGTCCGCCCGCTATACCTCATTTGACGAACCCTATCTGAAAGAGGCGTTCCAGAAGGCGGGGCTGCCGGCCGACGACCTCATCATCACCAATGCGCAAGGCAGCGAATCGAACGAACTGACCCAGGCGCAATCGGCGATCACCCAGGGCGCGACGGTGCTGCTGGTCGATCCGATTTCCTCCGGCGTGGGCGCCTCGATCGAATCCTACGCCAAGTCGCATGGCGTGCCGGTCGTCGACTACGATCGCCTGACGCTTGGCGGCGACCGCGCCTATTACGTCAGCTTCGACAATGTCGAGGTCGGCAAGCTGATCGGCCAGGGCATGACGTCGTGCATCGGCGCCTGGAACGTCAAGAACCCGCAGATTCTCGTCATGCGCGGCGCGCCGACCGACAACAATGCGACCCTGTTCGCGCAGGGCTACATGGACGTCCTGAAGCCCGACTTCGCCTCGAAGAAGTACACGCTGGTCGGCGAGCCCGCCGGAACCTGGGATCCGGCGACCGCGCGCACGACTTTCGAGGGCCAGTACACGGCCCATCCCAATATCAACGCCGTGGTGATGCCCAACGACGACACCGCCAACGCCGTCATCTCCTATCTCAAGACGATCAAGGTTCCGCCGAAGACCTTCCCGACGACCGGGCAGGACGCGACGCTGACCGGCCTGCAGAACGTGCTCTCCGGCTATCAATGCGGCACCGCCTACAAGCCGATCTATCTCGAGGCGCAGGCGGCGGCCGCGCTCGGCCTCTACCTGCGCGCCGGGCAGAAGCCGCCGGCCGATCTGGTCAACGGTTCGACGATGGACTCGAAAGAGAACAAGGATGTCGCCTCGGTGCTCTTGAAGCCGATCTGGGTCACGCCACAGAACATGGCCTCGACCGTGGTCAAGGATAACTTCGTCAAGGCCTCCCAGCTCTGCGGCGGCGACATGGCGAAGGATTGCAAGGCGGACGGCATTTCGTGACAGCAGCGACGGTCGCGGCCCTGCGAGCAAACACGCGGGCCGCCGAACCGCTCCTCGCCGTCAAGGGCTTGCAGAAGCGTTTCGGCGCCGTGCAGGCCCTTGCCGACGTCAACCTCGTCGCGCCGGCAGGAAAGGTGACGGCGCTCGTCGGCGACAACGGCGCTGGCAAGTCGGTTCTGATCAAGTGCATCGCCGGCATTCACGAGCCCGACGGCGGCGAGATCGTGTGGGAAGGCCGCCAGGTCAGGATCCACGATCCGCGCGACTCGTCCGCCCTCGGCATCGAGGTCGTCTATCAGGACCTCGCGCTCTGCGACAATCTCGACGTCGTGCAGAACATGTTCCTCGGGCGCGAGCGGCTGAGCGGCGGCCTGCTCGACGAGGACGACATGGAGCGGGCCGCAGCCGAAACGCTGGCGAGCCTCCGCGTCGCCACGCTCCGTTCGATCCGCCAGCCCGTCGCGTCGCTCTCGGGCGGCCAGCGCCAGGCGATCGCGGTGGCGAAAGCGGTCATGTGGAACTCGAAGCTCGTCATTCTCGACGAGCCGACCGCGGCGCTCGGCGTCGCGCAGACGAAACAGGTTCTTGAGCTTGTGCGGCGCCTGGCCGACCATGGGCTCGCCGTCATCATGGTCTCCCACAATCTCAACGATGTCTTCGCCGTCGCCGACCGCATCGTCGTCTTGCGCCTCGGACGGACGGTCGCCGAGGGCGACGCCGCAGGGTTCGATACACGAAGCGTCGTCGAACTGATGACGACAGGACGGTCGTCGCGGCCGGTCGGCGCCCCGACCGAAAGCAGCGCAGCGGTCGACGAGCCGCAGTCGCTGCGAAGGACCGCGCCGGAGGACGACGTCGAAAAGCCGGCGCCGGCGGGTTCGGCGATCGTCGCCGACGCTTCCGGCCAGAGCCTCGGCGACTATCTTCGCGCGCTCTGGTCGCGGATTCTCGCCGGGCAGAGCGGCGTGCTGCCGGTCGTGCTCGGCGTGGTGCTGATCGCCATCATCTTCCAGGTGCAGAACGCGAGCTTTCTCACGCCCGGCAATCTCGTCAATCTCCTGGTGCAGGGGGCGGTGTTCATGCTGATCGGCATGGGCGAGATCTTCGTGCTTCTGCTTGGCGAGATCGATCTGTCGCTCGGCTTCGTCGCCGGCATCGGCGCGACCGTCGCGACCCTCCTCGTCGAGCCGAACCTCGCCTGGCCGTGGTGGGGGGCGATCGGCGCCGCGCTGATCGCCACCGCCGCGCTCGGCGTCGTTCAGGGTCTGCTGATCACGCGTCTCAGGCTTCCTTCGTTCGTGGTGACGCTGGCCGGCCTGCTCGGCTTCCAGGGCTTGATGATCGAGCTCCTCGGCGCAGGCGGCACGATCCCGATCGCCAACGACACGATCAACAATCTCGCCAACGCGACGCTGAGCCGGACCGCCGGGTGGATTCTCACGGCGGCGGCCGTCGTCATCTACGCCGTATTGACCTTCCTGCGCGACGAACGCCGCCGCCGCAGCGGACTGGCCGCGCCGCCGCTCGGCGTCACCGGTCTCAAGGTTCTCGCCGCGGCCGTCGCCGGGGTCGCGCTCGTCGTCCTCTGCAATGTCGACCGGGGCGTGCCGCGGTTCCCGCTGAACGGCATGCCGTGGGTGATCCCGATCGTCTTCGGCGTGCTTATCCTGTGGTCGTTCCTGCTCGGCCGCACCCGCTTCGGCCGCTATGTCTACGCGATCGGCGGCAGCGCCGAAGCCGCCCGGCGCGCCGGCATCGATCTGGCGCGCATTCGCACCCTCGCCTTCCTGCTCGCCGCGATGACGGCCGGCCTCGGCGGCGTCATCTACGCCTCGCGGCTCCGCTCGATTTCGACCAGTTTTGACGGCGGCACGATCGTGCTCTACGTTGTTGCAACCGCCGTCATTGGCGGCGCGAGTCTGTTCGGTGGCCGAGGTCATCCGCTGCACGCTGTGCTTGGCGGCGTCGTTATTGCCGCGATCGTCAATGGGATGGCGCTCCTGGGCCTGCCCGCCGCCATCCAGCTGATGGCGACCGCGCTGGTGCTGCTCGCCTCCATCACCGTCGACGTCGTCGTCAGACGCAGGGGAGAGACTGCGCGCTGAGAAATGGGCGCCCCGAATTCGGAGCGCAGAACAGAAGGGAGGAGTCGACAATGTCCGCTTTCATGTTCCACTCTGGTCCGGGGCCGAAGATCGGCCGTAGAACGCTGCTCAAGGCAGGTCTTGCCGCCGGCGCAATGCAGGTCGCAAGCCCCTTCATCGTCAGGGCGCTCGGCGAGGAGCCGATCAAGATCGGTCTCGACGACCCGTTCACCGGCACCTACGCCGAACTCGGCAAGAACGAACAGATCGGCTGCCAGTTCGCGGTCGACGAGATCAACAAGAAGGGCGGCATCCTCGGCCGCCAGGTGACGTTGCTGTCGGAGGACTCGACCAGCACCGACACCGGCGTCGCGGTCCAGAAAGCGCATAAGCTCATCGACCGCGACAAGGTCAATTTCCTCCTCGGCAACGTCAACTCGGCCATGGCGCTGGCCATCGGCGACGTCTCCGCGCAGGCGGGCGTGCTGCATATCGTAACCGGCGGCCATACCGACGCAGTGACCGGAAAGGACTGCCACTGGAACGTCTTCCGCGTCTGCAACACGACGCGCATGGAGACGGACGCGGTCTCGAAGCTCTTGCTCGATAAGTTCGGCAAGAAGTGGTATTTCATCACGCCCGACTATGCGTTCGGGCATACGCTGCAGCAGGGGTTCGAGGCGAACCTGAAGAAATTCGGCGGAACGGAGGTCGGCGCCTCGCTCGCGCCGCTCGGCACCACCGATTTCTCGTCCTACCTGATCAGGGCGGAGCAGGCGAAGCCCGACGTTATTCTGTTCCTGACCGCAGGCCAGGACGCGGTCAATTCGTTGAAGCAGGCCGTCCAGTTCGGCCTCGATAAGAAGTTCCATATCGCCGGAGCGCAGCAGGAGCTCGAGGTCCTCGAGGGTCTGCCGCCAGACGCGCGGATCGGCACCTGGGTGTTCGAATGGTACTGGGTCCAGCCGAACGTCCCGCACGTCGCCGACTTCGTCGCGGCGATCCGCAAGGTCAACAACGGCAAGGTCCCGACCGCGCGACACTGGTTCGGCTACGCATCGACATGGACCTTCGCGCTGATCGCCGACCAGCTCAAGACTCTCGACGCGGTGAAGCTCGCCAAGGGCCTCGAGAACTTCACCCTGCCGCCCGAGATAGCGCTGATGCTGGACAAGGTCTTCTACCGGGCCGGCGATCATCAGCTGATGCCGGACCTCTATGTCGGCCATGCGGTCGAGAAGGGGCCGGAGCCCGAGGACCTGTTCCATGTCAACTCCGTCGTCAAAGGCGAAGACGTGGCGCTGCCCGCGAGCGAGACCGGCTGCCATCTCTCCTACCCTGCCTGAACGAGGAGCCGGAGGGCGGGCGCCGCCAGGCCGGCCCCCGCGCCGGATCGCATGACCCAGCTCGTCCTCTACAACGTCTTCAACGGCCTGATCATCGGCGCGTTCTACGCGCTGATGGCGCTCGGCCTGTCGCTCATCCTCAATCTGTCGGGCGTGATCAACTTCGCCCACGGCGGTTTCCTGGCGATCGGCGCCTATCTCGCCTATACGCTGATCCCTTATCTCGGCTTTTGGGGCGCCCTTGCGGTCGCGCCCGTGCTCACCGCGGTTCTCGGCCTTCTCGTTGAACTGCTGCTCATCCGCCGGGTCTACGGACGCGATCCGCTTTACAGTCTGCTGCTGACCTTCGGCCTGGCCTTCATGCTCGAGGACGGCGCCCGCATCATATGGGGTCCGGAGACCTTGCCTTTCTCCATTCCCAATTGGCTGTCGAACGCGTTGAGCAGCGACTTCTTCTTCCTCACCGGCTATCGCCTGTTCATGGTGGCGCTGGCCTCGGTGACCGTGCTCGCGCTGTTCGCCGTGCTGAGGTGGACGCGGCTCGGGATGCGCATTCGGGCCGGCGTCGTCGACCTCGAGACGGTCTCCGCCCTCGGCGTCAATGTCGGCCGGCTGCGCAGCCTCAATTTCGCCCTCGGTATTTACCTCGCCGGACTGGCTGGCGTGTTGGCGGCCGGAATGCTCGGTCTGCAGCCGACCATCGGCAACGATCTCATCATGCCGAGCTTCGTCGCCATCATCATCGGCGGCCTCGGCAGCCTGCCGGGCACGCTGGTCGGCGGCCTATTGATCGGCGTCGCCTCCGGGGTCACGACGGTGTTCTTTCCCTCCGCCAGCGAGGCGGTGATCTACGTGCTGATGGCGCTCGTGCTGCTGGTCCGCCCGCGCGGGCTCTTCGGCGAGGAGGGCCGCATGCAATGACGGCCGACCGCATGCGAAAACACGCGGTCGACGTGCTGGTCTGGCTGCTGCTCTTGACCATGCCGTTGTGGCTGAACGCGCTCGGCGGCTACACCCAGCTCGGTACGCGCGTCATCATCATGGCGCTCGCCGCGACCGCGCTCAACTTTCTCCTCGGCTATACCGGCGTCCTTTCCTTTGGCCACGCCGCCTATTTCGAACTCGGCGCCTACGGGGCGGGACTGACGATCAAGGATCTCGTGCCCAATACGCTCGTCGGCATGGCTGTCGGCGTCGCCGCGGCGATGGCGGCGGCGGCGATCGTCGGGCGCCTGATCGTCCATCTGCGCGGCATCTATTTCGCCATGGTGACGATCGCCTTTGGCCAGGTCTTCTATTTCGCCGCCTTCCGCTGGAACAACGTGACAGGCGGCGACGACGGATTGTCGAACTGGACCCGCAAGCCGATCGATTTCGGCTTTGGCCGGCTCGACATCCTCGGCAGTCCCGAGACTTTCTATTATTTCGTGCTGTTCTTCTTCGCGGTCTCGCTCGCGGCGATGGCGTACGCGCTCAGGTCGCCCTTCGGCCGCACTCTCGTCGCCATCCGCGAAAACGAGCGACGCGCGCGCTTTCTCGGCATTCCGGTCGACAACCATATCTGGCTCTCGTGGCTCATCTCCGCCACGCTCGCCGGTCTCGCCGGAACGCTCTACGCGCTCCTCAACAACTTCGCCGATCCGCACGACCTGCACTGGGAGCAGTCGGGGGAGTTTGTCATCATGGCGGTGCTCGGCGGCATGCGTTCGTTCTGGGGACCGCTGGTCGGAGCGGCGATTTTCGTTGTCCTGCAGGACTACGTCTCGAGCTCGACAGAGCACTGGATGTCGTTCATCGGTCTCTTCTTTGTCCTCGTGGTGCTGTTCTTCCCGAACGGCGTGCTCGGGATCCTGCGGAAGGCTTGAGGCATGAGCCTGCTGAGCGTCGAGAACGTCAGCAAGCGCTACGGCAGCCTTGTCGCCGTCAACGACGTGTCGATGTCGGTCGAGCCCGGCGAGTTGCGGGCCGTGATCGGGCCGAACGGCGCCGGCAAGACCACCTTCTTCAACCTGATCACTGGCCTCGTCGCCCCGAATTCCGGCCGGATCGTCTTCAACGGCGAGGACGTGACGCGATTGCTGCCGGCGCGTCGCGTCTGGCGCGGGCTGGCCCGGACCTTTCAGATCACCGAGGTGTTTCCGCAGCTTTCGGCCTATGAAAATGTTCGGATCGCGGTCGAGGCGGCGTCGGGCTTCCGGCTGCGCCTGCGTCTGACGCACGAGGAGACAGGCAAAGTCGACGCGCGGACCGACGACCTGCTCGACCTGACGGGACTGCGCGACAAGGCCGGCCGGCTCGTCGGCGAGCTCAGCCATGGCGACCAGCGGGCGGTCGAGATCATGATGGCCCTGGCGCTCAAACCCCGCCTCCTCTTGCTCGACGAGCCGACCGCAGGCATGGGCGACAAGGAAACCTATGAAATCGCGCAGCTCATCGGCCGCCTGCATCGCGAGATGAAGCTCGCGATCGTGCTGATCGAGCATGACATGCGGCTCGTCCTGCGGCTGGCGGACAGGATCACCGTGCTGGCGAGCGGCGCCCTGTTGGCTGACGGGGCCCCCGCCGAGATCGTCGCCGACGAGGCGGTGCAAGCGGCCTATCTCGGAAAGACCGAGGCATGAGAGGCCTGCCGCTCGAGGCGCGCGACCTCGATACTTTCTACGGCAAGAGCCATATCCTGCGCGGCGTCGGGCTCGACGTCCGCGACGGTGAGATCGTGGCGCTGCTCGGCCGCAATGGGGCCGGCAAGACGACGACGCTCCGAAGCCTCATCGGACTGACTCCGCCCCGCAATGGCAAGGTGCGCATCTTCGGCGAGACGACGACCCGCTGGCCGCCGTACCGGATCGCGGCGCTCGGCATCGGCTACGTGCCCGAAGGGCGGCGGATCTTCGGGTCGCTCAGCGTCGAGGAGAACCTCAAAGTGCCGCTCGAGCGGCCGGGCGCTTGGACGATCCCACGCGTCTTCGCGCTCTTCCCGAGACTGGAGGAGCGCAAGTTCGCCAAGGGGAGACAGCTCTCCGGCGGCGAGCAGGAGATGCTGGCGATCGCCCGCGCCCTGATGCTCAACCCGAAACTTCTCCTGCTCGACGAACCGTCGCAGGGTCTGGCGCCGCTGATCGTCCGCGAAGTCTTCGCCGTCGTCGCCGCCATGCGCCGCGAGGGCCTGGCGGTGCTGCTGGTCGAGCAGAACGTCCGCGCCGCCGTCGAGATCGCCGACCGCGTCTACGTCCTGAACGACGGCGAGATCGTTTATTCGGGCAGAGCGGGCGATCTGGCGGGCGACGAGGATCGCATGCGAACCCTGGCCGGCGTCAGCGACGCCGATTGGAACTAGCTGTCTAGCTCGCTCGGGCCCGCAGGCGCATCCAGGAGAACGGATGGGCGCGCGCGATCCAGCCGCTGAAGCGGTCGAGATAGAGATAGATGACCGGCGTTGTGTAAAGCGTCAGCCATTGCGACACGAGCAGGCCGCCGACGATCGCGACGCCGAGCGGCCGTCTGAGCTCCGCGCCCGCCCCGCTCTCCACCGCCAGCGGCAACGCCCCGACCAGGGCGCACAGCGTCGTCATCATGATCGGGCGGAAGCGCTGCAGGCAGGCCTGGTGGATCGCATCCTCCGGGCTCATGTGGCCCTCCCGCTCGGCGACCAGGGCGAAATCGATCATCATGATGGCGTTCTTCTTGACGATGCCGATCAGCAGGATGAGCCCGATCAGCGCGATCAGAGTCAGATCGAAGCCGGTCGCCATCAGGATGAGAAGCGCGCCGACGCCCGCCGGCGGCAGAGCCGACAGAATGGTGATCGGATGGACGAAGCTCTCGTAGAGCATGCCCATGATGATGTAGATCGTCAGGATCGCCGCGGCGACGAGCAGCGGCATGGTGACCAGCGACGCCTGGAAGGCCTGCGCCGTTCCCTCGAACTGGCCGATCATCGTGCCGGGCGCGCCGAGCTCCGCCTTGGCGGCCGTGATCGCGTCCACCGCCTGACTGAGGGAAGCGCCTTTCGCCAGGTTGAACGACAGCGTCACCGACGGAAAGACGCCCTGGTGGTTGATGGTCAAGGGCTCGACCGCGCGCTTCAAATGGGCGATGGCCGAGAGCGGAACTTGGCCGCCGGAAGCGTTGGGGACATAGATGTTCGCGAGCGCCGCAGGTCCATAGCCGTAATTGTATGTCTGCTGGACCTCGAGGATCACCTTCGCCTGCTGGCTGGAATTATAGATCGTGGCGATCTGCGCCTGTCCGAAAGCGTCGTTGAGCGCGTTGTCGACGTCGGCGACATCGACCCCGAGCCGAGCCGCCGCGTCGCGGTCGACGTCGACGACGAGGTGGGGCGAGGCGATCTGCTGATCCGAGGCCACGTCGGTGAGGATTTTCATGCCCCGGAGCTTTTCCAGCAGGATCGGGGCCCAATGGTTGAGCTCGTCGGAATTCGTGTCGGTCAGCGTGTACTGATACTGCGCCTGCTCAAGCCGACCGCCGATATTGATGTCCTGCCCGGCCTGCATGAAGAATTTCGCGCCGACGACCTTGGCGACCTCGGGCCGCAGCCTCGCCATGACCTCCTGCACCGACGGCCGCTCATCGAACGGCTTCAACTGGATGAACATGCGGGCGGTGTTTTCGCTCGCGTTGCCGCCCGTCGCCCCGGCGAAGCCTACGACCCCCGCCACGGCCGGATCGCGCATGACGATGGTGGCGTACTGGTTTTCGATCTTGGCCATCGAGGCGAAGGCGATGTCCTGGCGCGCCTGGGCCTCGCCGAAGATGAAGCCCGTGTCCTGCTCGGGAAAGAAGCCCTTCGGGATCACGACGTAGAGGTACCCGGTGGCGACAGTCAATCCGATGGTCAGGAGCAGCATCAGGAAGCGATGTTTGATGACCCAGACAAGTCCGCGATCATAAGCCCGCAGGATTGCGTCGAACCCGTTCTCGAGCCAGCGGCTCATCCGGCCAGGATTTCCGGTGGCGCGAGTCAGGAACCGGCCGCACATCATCGGCGTCAGGGTCAGGGACACGAAGGCCGACAGAAAGATCGCGAGCGTCACCACGATCGCGAACTCGTGGAAGAGGCGGCCGACCACGCCCGCCATGAAGAGGAGCGGGATGAACACGGCCGCGAGGGACAGCGTGATCGAGAGAATGGTGAACCCGATCTCGCCAGCCCCATGGATCGCCGCCTGGAACGGCGTCTCGCCGGCCTCGATGTGACGGACGATGTTCTCGATCATCACGATGGCGTCGTCGACGAGAAAGCCGATGGCGATGGTGAGGCCCATCAGCGACAGATTGTCGATGCTGTAGCCTAGAAGGTACATGCCGGCGAAGGTCGCGACCAGCACGACCGGAAGCACGATGCCCGGAATCACCGTCGCCCAGAAGCTCCGCAGGAACAGGAAGATGACCATCACCACGAGCGCGAGCGTGAGGACGAGCGTGAATTCGACGTCCGTGACAGAGGCGCGGATTTCCTGCGAGCGGTCCGAGACCAGGGATACGTGCACCGAGCGCGGAATCGACTTCTCGAGCTGCGGCAGAGCCGCTTTGACGCTGTCGACCACGTCGAGCGTGTTTGCGCCCGGCGCGCGCTCGATCAACAGGACTTCAGACAGCTTCGTGCCGTACCAGGAGCCGGTCCGACTGCCGACCGAGCCGTCGCTTACGGTCGCAATGTTCCCCAGCTGGACCGGCGCCCCGTTCTTGTACGCGACGATCACATGCCGGAACTGCGCAGCGTTGGTGAGCTGGTCGTTGGTGTCGATGGGCAGTTCCTGGCGTTGGCCCTCGATGTTGCCCGTCGGCTGCATGACGCTCGCGTTCTGGATCGCGGTCGAAACCTGTGAGAAGCCGAGGCCCAGGGACGAGAGCATGTCCGGGTTAAGGTTGACCACGACGGCTGGCTGCTGCTGTCCGGCGATGATCACCTGTCCGACCCCGCTGACCCGCGACAGCGACTGGGCGAGCAGCGTGTTGGCGTATTGGTCGAGGTCCTGGATCGGATAGGCGTCGGAAGAAATTGCGTAGATCAGCACCGGCGCGTTGGAGGGGTTCACCTTCCTGTAGGTCGGCGGGTTCGGCAGGCCCTTCGGCAACAGGCCGCTCGCCGCGTTGATGGCCTGCTGCACGTCCGAGGCGGCGGCGTCGATGCTGACGCTGAGATCGAACTGCAGCGTGATCGACGTCGAACCCAGCCCACTCGTCGACGTCATGGACGCGAGGCCGGGAATTGTGGCGAACTGCTCCTCGAGCGGCGTCGCCACCGTCGAGGCCATCACATCCGGGCTCGCTCCGGGCAGCGTCGCCGAAACCGAGATCGTCGGGAAGTCGACGCTCGGCAGCGCCGACACAGGCAAACGATTGAAGCAGACGACGCCGAAAGCGAAGAGGCCGGCCATCAGCAGCGCCGTCGCGATCGGCCGACGAATGAAGATTTCCGAGATGTTCATCGAAGCGAGCCGGCTGGCTTGGCCGAGGCGACCGGGGCCGCGGCGGCCGGGGCTTTTGAGGCGGCCGGATGTTCGATTGCGACCTTCACGTTGTCGGCGAGATTGTATTGCCCGTTGACGACGACCGTTTCGCCCGCCGAAACGCCCTTCGAGAAGACGACCAGCCCGTTCTGGCGGTCGACGACCAGGACCGGAACGCGATGGGCGACGTCGTCGGGCGACACCGTGTAGACGTAGTTGCCGTTCGGCCCGGACATGACGCTGTTGAGCGGCGCGGTGATTGCATTGTCTCTCACGCCGAGGATGAGGTTGACGTTGACGAACGCGCCGGGCCAAAGCGCACCGTCGGGGTTGGGCAAGGTGGCGTAGAGCGTGTCGGTGTCCGTCGTCGCGGCCACCTGGTTGTTGATAAAGGTGAGCTTGCCCTCGCCGAGCGGCTCGCCCGTCTGCGACAGGGCTCGCACGTCGAGCGGCGCCTTGGCTTGCGCCGTCTGCACCTCGCGGAGCTGGGTCTGGGGGATGGGGAAGATCACATAGATCGGGGAAAGCTGGGTGATCGTCACCAGCGTCGTGTTGCCCCCCGCCTGGACGTAGTTGCCGGGATCGACTGCAATCGCGCCGGCGAGGCCGGCAGCGGGCGCGTCGATATGGCAATAGTCGAGATTGAGCTGGGCCGTTTCGACATTGGCCTGATCGAGCTGCACGGTGCCTTCGTCCTGCTGGACGACATATTGCTGGTCTTCCGCCTGCTGGCTGGCGATCGAATTTTCCTTCAGCAGTTTCTGATAGCGGGTTAAATCGGTCTTCGCTTCGGCGAGCAGCGCCTCATCGTGTGCGAGCTGCGCCTTTGCCTGGTCCAAAGCGGCCTGATAAGGGCGCGGGTCGATGAGAAAAAGCGGGTCGCCCTTCTTCACGGCCTGCCCCTGCTTGAAGTAGGCCTCCATGATCTGGCCGTTCACCCGCGACTGCACGTTGACCGACTCGATCGGCTGGACGGTGCCGAGAGCCTCGACCACGATCGGCACGTCGCGCCCGGTCACGGTCGCCGTGACAACAGGGACGGCTTTGGCCGCCGGCGTGCTCCTGATTGCCTCGGCCGGCCGATGCAGGGCTGCGAAGCCCGCTATTCCCGCCAACAGGACTGCGCCCAGGCCCAGCGCGATCCTGGAACCCCTTTTCAAGCTCTGACTCCTCGTAAGTCCGCGCAAATTACGCGCCAACATTACGCGCGGTTCCCTGCTTCCAGGTGGCGCGAGGGTTACGTCGGATTTAGGCTGGATCAGGAATTCGTGACTGCGGGGCCGGCCGCGGGCTTTGCAGACCCCTGAAGGGTGACGTGGAACGTCGCTCCCTGCCCGGGCCGGGCGCTGACGCCCAGCGCCCAGCCATGGCGGTCGGCGATCGCCTTGCAGATGGCGAGGCCAATGCCGGTTCCCGGATAATGCTTGTGGTCATGCAGACGCTTGAACGGCTCGAAGATCTCCTTGGCGAATTTCTCCTCGAAGCCGATGCCGTGGTCGGCGATCGAGAGCCTCGCCATCCCATGGGCGACGAGGCCGGCTCGAATGTCGATGACGGGCGGATGATCAGGCTTCTGATACTTGATCGCATTGGAAACGATGTTCTGGATCAGGCGCGCGAGCTGAGCGCGGTCGGCGCGGACGACGATCGGGGGGACCTCGAGGTGCACTTCAGCGCCGCTTTCCTCGATCGCCGCCGAAAGATCGTTCAGCGCCGCCTCGACCTCGGCGCGCAGATCGAGCGGCTGAACGTTGGTTTCGCCGCGCGTCGCACGTGAATAGGTGAGCAGGTTCTCGACCAGACGCCGGGCGCGCACCGCGGACGTCGAGATGACGGATGTGGCGCGCGCCACGTCCGCGGCGTCCGACTTGGCCGTCGCCTCGTCGAGAAGCCCGGCATAGACCGCAATCTTCCGCAGCGGCTCCTGCAGGTCGTGCGAAGCCACATAGGCGAACTGCGTGAGGCGCTCATTGGCCTGCTCGAGTTCGGCGGCGCGCTGCGCGAGCTGCAGTTCCGTCTGCCGCCGGGCAGTGATATCGACCACGGTCGCGAGCACGATCGGACCGCTCTCGACGGCGATCGGCGTCAGCGCAATCTCGACGGGAAACTCCGTGCCGTCCTTGCGTGTGCCGTTGAGGTCGCGCCCCACGCCCATCGGCCGCGAGGTGGGATTGGCGAAGAAGCTCCGCCTCAGGCCGACATGCGCCGTCCTCAGATGGACGGGAACGAGCCCGTCGACCGGCTGGCCGATCAACTCCTCGACCGCGTAGCCGAACATGCGCCCGGTCTCGGCGTTGGCGAATTCGATCCTGCCTTCCGGATCGACCATGATCATTGCGGCGGGCGATGCGTCGACCGCCAGCCGAAAACGGTCGTCGCCGCCTGTTGGGTTCGGCATGCTCTTGCCTCACTTGAGCCTCTTGAGGCTGTTACCGCGTTCCCCGATTGGAATGAGACTGTCGCCGCGCCCCGGGGGGACAGGCTCTTTGCGCTCGCTTGTTGAATACGGGACCCGATGTCAGACGCTTCAGCCACGCCGCCACCCTGTCGAATCATGCTGATTGAGGACGATCCGGACGATATATTTCTTTTCGAGCGCGCTTTGGACCGGGTGAAGGCCGGACTGCGGCAGGAAGTCGCCCTCGAATACGCCCGGGACGGGCTCGAGGCGGCGTACCAGGTCTCGATCGAGGATCTGACCAACAGCCTTCCGCACGCGCTCGTCCTCGATCTCAACATGCCGCGCCTCGACGGCGTCAAATTCCTCAATGCGCTGCGCCAGACGCTGGCGCTCCGCGAGCTTCCAGTCTTCGTGCTGACGACATCGACCGAGAGGCCTGTGCATGAGGAAGCCTTGCGCGCCGGCGCCAACAAGGTGTTCGTCAAGCCGGACAGCGCGGACGCAATGTCGGCGATCGCGGCAGAAGTCATCCAGGGCGGCGTGGCGTTCGCGCAGTCGCGGGGCTGAGGCGCGGCTTCGAGCCGCGGCCCGCAGGTTTTTTCTGGAGTTCGCGGAACTTCTTGATGCATCGCGGCATTTCATGCCGCGACAGCGCCTCCGCGCGAGATTTGCGCCTTCATCCGCAAGTTCCGGCGTCCCGACCTTTTCCCGACACCCCGTAGCTTCTGCGGTCCCGCGAGGCGCATCGGCTCGAGGAGTTCAAGGAGATGTCTCACGCCTCGCATACGTCGCATATCGTTCCCACCCAACTGCGGCGCGACGCCCGCATCATCGGACTGCTTTTCGCCAGCACCACGAGCATGATCGGCTCGGGCTGGCTGTTCGGCGCCTTTCACGCAGCAAAGATCGCCGGTCCTCTCAGCATCTGGAGCTGGGTCGTCGGCGCCTTCATCATCATGCTGCTCGCGCTTTGCTTCGCCGAGCTTGCCGCGATGTTCCCGAAGAGCGGCGCGCTCGTGCATATGAGCCACGCGAGTCATGGGGCGGGGCTCGGCCGCGTTTGGGCCTGGATGCTGTTTCTCGCCTATGTCGCGGTCCCGTCGGTCGAGGCGGAGGCGGTCGTCACCTACGCCAACAATTATCTGCCCTACTTCATCCAGCCACACAGCTCCGGCCTCCTCACGGTGGCCGGCTTCTTCGCCTGCGCCGCGCTGCTCCTCATTTTCGCCTGGCTCAATCTGCTCGCGGTGCGCATGCTGCTGACCGTCAACTCCACCGTGACCTGGTGGAAGATCGCGGTGCCGGTCGTAACCATCATCGCCCTCATCCTGGCGAGCACCCATTGGAACGTATGGGCGGCCGATCCCCACAGCTATCACTTCTCCGGCATCTTCACCGCGTTGCCGACCGCCGGGATCGTGTTCAGCTACCTCGGCTTCCGCACCGCCATCGACCTCGGCGGCGAAAGCGCGAATCCCGGACGGGACATTCCGCTTGCGGTCATCGGCTCGGTGCTGATTGCAGCCGTCATCTACATCCTGCTTCAGGTCGCATTCCTGATGGCGTTGAGGCCCGAGGATCTCGCCCATGGATGGGCGCAGGTCACCTTCACCGGCGCGGCGGGACCGTTCGCGGGGCTGGCGGCGACGCTCGGACTCGGCTGGCTTGCGGCCCTGCTCTACATCGACGCCTACATCTCTCCAAGCGGCACGGCGCTGATGTATATGACCGGCGGCTCGAGAATCCTGTTCGCGAGCGGCGAGACCGCGGCCGGCCCGCGCTGGCTGACCGCGCTCAACGCCGCCAGGGCGCCATGGGCCGGCGTGCTGGTGATGTGGATCGTCGGCGTCCTGTTTCTGCTGCCGTTCCCGGCGTGGCAGCTCATGGTCTCCTACATCACCTCGGTGACGGTGATCACGTATGGACTGGGGCCGATCGTCCTCCTGGTTCTGCGCCGCAACCAGCCGACGCTTCAGCGGCCGTTCCGCCTCTGGGGCGCCGAGGTTCTCGCGCCGATCGGCTTCATCTGCAGCAACTGGATCCTCTATTGGACCGGTTTCAGGACGGACAGCTTCCTGTACATCATTATGATCATCGTCTTCATCCTCTACGCCGCCTACTACCACCTGCTCGCCAGAATGCCCGCGGCCGAGTTCGGTTGGCGCTACATCGCCTGGCTGCTTCCCTGGTTCGGCGGGATGTGGATCCTCTCGGCGGTCGGCGACGTCGACGGCGGCGCCGGCTGGCTGACCTTCTGGCCAGGCGTCATCGCGGTGGCGATCTGGAGCCTCATCGTCATCGAGCTCGCGCTCAGATCGGCGCTGCCGGCGGCCGAGACGGCGGAAATGATGGCGCAGATGGAGTCGACGGTTTAGGCTTCGGAGTATCGGGTCCTGCGGCTCAGGCCTCCGGGCCTCCCGCCAGCCGCGTCGCCAGGCTCTCGAGCCTCGCGCCGAGCGCGTCGAGGTTGATGGCGACCGATTCGACCTGGGCCGAGGCCGCGCTCGCGTGTTCCCGCTGGGCGATGGCCTCGTCGCGCGCCTCGGCCAGATTGTCGGCGATGGTCAGCGCGGCCATGACGACCAGCCGCTGGTCGCCGATCTCGCCGAATGTCTGCCGCAACTCGAGGATCTTTGCGTCGATCATGTCGGCGAGTTGCTCGAGCCGCGCTTCCTCGCCCTCATTGCAGGCGAGCCGATACTTGCGCCCGTCGATGGTCACCGATACCTGCGCCATGCCCGAAACACCCTGTTTCAGCGCCGCCCCCGGATCAGCTTGCGGCGGGGTCTATCCTCTCGATGATGGCGCCGATCGCCTTGGCTGCATGCGCGAGCCGCTCGCCCGCTTCGACGTTGGCGGCTTCGAGCGCGCGCGAACGGTCGAGCGCGGCGTCGAGCTCAACCGCAAGGCGGGAGCGGTCGTCCTGCATCAGCGCGTATTCCTCTTCGGCGTTGACTCGCGCCTCGTCTGCGCGCATCCGCCGCTCGGCGGCGCGCTCGAGCTGCTCGACCGCCGCCCCAACGCGCTTGAGGGACCGCTCCAGAGCGTCCGATAAGGTTTTGCTTCTGTCCATTGCGACGCTTTGTTTACGCGATGCTTGAACGGAGCGTCAACGCGAACGGGCGCAGTAGCTGTTGACAGCGCTTCGCCGCCGTTCCTAACTCCCGCCGTCCGCCCGACCGGGCGCCGACGGTAACCCATCAGCGAACGACCGACAGGATGAAGGAGACGCCCATGGCGACGAATGTGGCGCACGATTCCATGGCCAACGCCATACGCTTTCTGGCCGTCGATGCGGTGGAGAAGGCCAAGAGCGGCCACCCGGGACTGCCCATGGGCGCAGCCGATATTGCGACGGTTCTCTTCCGCGATGTGTTGAAGTTCGACGCCTCCGATCCGCACTGGCCCGACCGCGACCGGTTCGTCCTCTCGGCCGGACACGGATCCATGTTGTTGTACGCCCTGCTTTATTTGACCGGAGTTGGCGGCGCCAAAGGGCTGACGATCGAGGACTTGAAGCATTTTCGGCAGGTCGGCTCCAAGACCCCGGGCCACCCGGAATACGGCCACACGCTCGGCGTCGAAGCGACAACCGGGCCGCTCGGCCAGGGCATTTCGATGGCGGTCGGCATGGCGATCGCGGAGCGGATGCTCGCGGCGCGCTTCCCCAGCGTCGTCGATCACCGCACCTATGTGCTCGCCTCGGACGGCGATCTGATGGAAGGGGTGAGCCAGGAGGCGATCGGGATCGCCGGCCACCTCAGGCTGTCGAAGCTCATCGTCTTCTACGACGACAACGGCATTTCGATCGACGGCAAGACCTCGCTCTCCGATTCGGTCGACCAGGTCGCGCGGTTCAAATCCGCTGGCTGGAACGCCAGCCACATCGACGGGCACGATCCCGAGGCGATCCGCAACGCCGTTCACGCCGGGCAGAGCTCCGACAGGCCGACGATGATCGCCTGCAAGACGACGATCGGCTTCGGCGCGCCGCACAAGGCCGGAACCAACAAGGCGCATGGCGAGGCGCTCGGCCCCGAGGAAGTCGCCGGCGCGCGCAAGAATCTGAACTGGCCCTACGAGCCCTTCGTCGTGCCGGAAGACATTCTCGCCGCGTGGCGCCAGGTCGGGGCTCGCGGCGCGCCGCAACGCGAGGCATGGGAAAGGGCGCTCGAGGCGCTCGAGCCCGCGATGCGGGCGGAATTCGAGCGGCGCATCCGCGGCGATCTGCCGAAGGATTTCGACGCCGTCATCGACGCCTACAAGCAGAAGCTCGCTGCGGACGCGCCCGAGATCGCCACCCGCAAGGCGGGCCAGGCGGCGCTGAATGTGATCGCGCCGGCGGTGCCCGAACTTGTGACCAGTTCGGCGGACCTGACCCCCTCGAACAACACCGACGTCGCCGCCACCCCCGCAATCACCCCCGACGACTTTTCCGGCCGCTACATCCATTGGGGAATCCGCGAGCACGGCATGATCGCGGCCTGCAATGGCATCGCGCTGCATCAAGGGTTCATCCCCTCGGGCGCCTCGTTCCTCGTCTTCACGGACTATTGCCGCCCGTCGCTGCGGCTCGCAGCGCTGATGAAGATCCGGGTCGTGCATGTTTTCACCCACGATTCGATCGGCCTCGGCGAGGACGGGCCGACCCATCAGCCGGTCGAGCACCTGGCGTCGCTGAGAGCGATCCCCAACCTCATGCTTTGGCGGCCGGCCGATAGCGTCGAGACAGTGGAGTGCTGGCAGGCGGCGCTCGAGCGTTCGCACTCTCCCTCGATCCTGGCGCTGACGCGGCAGGCGCTGCCGGCGCTGCGTCGGACCCACGTGGCGGAGAATCTCTCGGCGCGCGGCGGCTACGAGATTTCGGCCGCGGAGGGAGAAGCAGCCGTGTCGATCTTCGCCTCGGGCTCCGAGGTTTCGCTCGCGGTCGCGGCGCAACAGCTTTTGAAGGGCAGGGGGATCGCCGCCCGGGTGGTCTCGATCCCCTGCATGGACGCCTTTTTCGAGCAGTCCGAGGATTATCGCCGGTCGGTCATCGGCGCGGCCAAGATCAAGGTCGGAGTCGAGGCGGCGGTGCGTTTCGGCTGGGACGCGATCATCGGCGACGGCCCGTTCATCGGCATGAAAGGTTTCGGCGAGAGCGGACCGTATAAGGCGGTCTACCAGTTCTTCGGCATCACCGCGGAGGCGGTGGCGGACGCCGCGGTGAAGCGCCTTTCCGCGTGACCGAGCCTCTCAGGCGAATTGTCGCATTCGCTCTTCGCCGTCTGGACTTTGGATAAGGGAAGGGGCATGAAGCGGGCGGCTCGAAGAAGCGGTTTTTCCACCGGAGGGTCCCGTCCTCGGCCAAGAATTCATAGCGGCGGGCGAAGAGGAGGGTGACGATGGTCACGAAGGTAGCGATTAACGGCTTTGGACGCATCGGGCGGCTGGTTTTGCGCGCGATCGTCGAGACGGGCCGCAAGGACATCCAGGTCGTCGCGATCAACGATCTGGGACCGGTTGAAACCAATGCGCATCTCTTGCGCTTCGACAGCGTGCACGGGCGGTTTCCGCATGAGGTCGTTGTCGATGGCGACACCATGATCGTCGGCGGGCACAAGATGCGGGTGACCGCGATCAAGGACCCGGCCGAGCTTCCGCACAAGGAACTCGGGGTCGACGTGGCGCTTGAATGCACCGGTCACTTCACCAGCCGCGACAAGGCGGCGGCGCATCTCAAGGCCGGGGCCAAACGGGTTCTGATTTCCGCGCCCTCCGAGGGCGCCGATCGGACCGTGGTCTATGGCGTCAACAACGACAAGCTGACCAAGGACGACCTCGTCGTGTCGAACGCCTCGTGCACGACGAACTGCCTCGCGCCTGTCGTCAAGGTGCTCAACGATGCGGTCGGCATCGAGCACGGCTTCATGACGACGATCCACTCCTACACCGGCGACCAGCCGACGCTCGACACCCTGCACAAGGACCTCTACCGCACGCGCGCCGCTGCGCTGTCGATGATCCCGACGACGACGGGGGCGGCGAAGGCGGTCGGCCTCGTGCTGCCCGAGCTCAAGGGCAAGCTGGACGGCTCGGCGATCCGCGTGCCGACGCCGAACGTTTCGGCCGTCGACCTCAAGTTCGTCGCCAAGCGCCCCACCAGCAAGGATGAGATCAACCGCGCGATCACCGCCATCGCCAACGGCAACGGGCCGCTCAAGGGCATTCTCGGCTATACCGACAAGCCCAACGTCTCGAGCGACTTCAACCACGACATCCATTCATCGATCTTCCATCTCGACCAGACGAAGGTCATCGACGGCAACTTCGTCCGCGTTCTTTCCTGGTACGACAACGAATGGGGCTTCTCGGCCCGCATGGCCGACACCGCGGTCGCCATGGCGAAGCTGATCTGAGCGCGAAGCGACGCGCTCTCTGAAAAGAGACCTCGGCCGCCGGCTTCGTCCGGCGGCCGGCCCCGGCTCGACAAACGGGAGCAGGACATGACCACCCACAAATTCCGCACGCTCGACGACGCGCATGTCTCGGGCAAACGCGTGCTTCTGCGCGTCGACCTCAACGTTCCGACCGAGCACGGCCGCGTGACCGACACGACGCGGATCGAACGGGTCGCCTCGACCATCAAGGAAATCTCGGAAAAGGGCGGCAAGGTCATTCTGCTGGCGCATTTCGGCCGGCCGAAGGGCGGGCCCGACGAGGCCAATTCGCTGCGGCCGGTGGCCAAGGCGGTGGCCGACATCGTCGGGCGCCCGGTCGCCTTCGCCGCCGACTGCATCGGCCAGGTCGCTGCGGACGCCATCGCCAAAATGAGGAACGGCGAGATTCTGCTGCTCGAGAACACCCGCTTCCACAAGGGCGAGGAGAAGAACGACCCGACGCTGGTCGAGGAATTCGCCAAGCTCGGCGACCTCTATGTCAACGACGCCTTCTCGGCCGCCCATCGCGCCCACGCCTCGACCGAGGGCGTGGCGCACAAGCTGCCGGCCTATTGCGGCCGGGCGATGCAGGCCGAGCTCGAGGCCTTGACCATCGCGCTCGGCACGCCTCAGCGCCCTTTGGCGGCGATCGTCGGCGGCGCCAAGGTCTCGACCAAGCTCGAGCTCCTCGGCAATCTCGTCAACAAGGTCGACATCCTCATCATCGGCGGCGGCATGGCCAACACCTTCCTGTTCGCCCAAGGCAAGGCGGTCGGCAAGTCGCTCTGCGAGAAGGAGATGGCGGAGACGGCGCGCTCGATCCTGGCCGCGGCGAAGAAGGCCAAGTGCCGCATCGTCCTGCCGGCCGACGCGACGGTGGCGAAGGAGCTCAAGGCGCATACGCCGGTGCGCGTCATCGACGTCGATCACGTCGCCGACGACGAGATGATCCTCGACATCGGGCCGAGGTCGATCGTCGCCATCGAAGAGATTCTCGGTGAGATCAAGACGCTCGTCTGGAACGGGCCGTTCGGCGCCTTCGAGACGCCGCCGTTCGAGGCGGCGACTTTCGCCATCGCCAAGACGGTCGGCTTCCTCACCCGCGACGGCAAGCTGAAGTCGATCGCCGGCGGCGGCGATACGGCTGCGGCGCTGAACGACGCCGGCGTCGCCGGTCAGTTCACCTATGTCTCGGCGGCGGGCGGAGCGTTCCTGGAATGGATGGAAGGCAAGGCCCTGCCGGGCGTCGAGGCGCTGCGCGCCTAAGGCGGTCCGGTTGCGCCACGATTTGCCTGAATGCGCGCGACAGCCGGCCGGGCGCATTCGCTGTTTTTCCCTGCCGAAACGGAAAAGCGCGGGTCTCCCGCTTGCCGACTCCGCCTAAAGGCGCGGTGTTCACAGTCGCTTGGACGACGATCTGCAGAAGTCGGAAGAGCGCCATCGTGCGCGGGAACAGGGAAAATCATTTCCCTGCTCTCGCGCCGAACAGGGAAAAAAATGGAGAGGCGAAAGCAAGACGAAATGGCGCCGCCCGGGGACCCTGACGGCGAAGCGCCCGGGAATTTGCCGGGTCGGCAACCGGGAGGTTGCGAGGCCGGCCGGCAGCCCGAGTCCTTGCCGTCCGCCGGTCATCGCCGTCGGACCGCGAGGCTCTGGGTCGCCCGGCCGATGAGGCCCGCTTCGTCGTAGAGCGCCGACTCGGCGAGCCCGCAGCCGGCGCCGCCGAAGAGGCTCCTCGCCTCGAGGCAGATCCATGTCCCGGCCGGCTGGCGGAAGAGGTTGATCGTCAGGTCGCAATTGACGAACACGTAGGTCTCGAAGTCGAGCGAGGCGCTGATCCCGTTGCCGGAATCCGCGGCGACCGCGACGCGCTGATAGGGGCTCGGCGCCTCGCCTTTGACGAGGGGATGCTTCAGGCGGAACCAGGCCGCGCACGGCCCGCGGAAGAACGTGCCAGCAGCGAGCCTGTTCTCGACCAGATCGGCGTAGCCGAAGTCGTGGCCGCCGAAGGCCATCGTGACGACTGGGCTTTCGCGCCACGGCTTCGGCGCCGGCGGGCCGGGATGGCCCGGCGTGCCGTCCGGAATCGGCACGTCGTTCTCGCGCTGCATCAGCGCGGTGAAGCGCGCGATGTCCTTGCCTTGGGCGATCAGGCGGCCCGAATAATGGCCGGCGTTGCGGCCGAGGTAGTCTTGCGTCGTTTCGATCCGGCATTCGCCGATCGGCGCCGGGCGCAGGAGATTGACCGTCAATCGCCCGACGTGGGTCAGGCCCTCGTCCGCCGCAGCGCGTTCGACTGCGCGGCAGATCAGCGCCGAGGGCGGGCCGGCGTGCTGGTGGTCGGGATGCCAGGGACCGCGGGTGAGCCGGCTCGCGGCAAAGGCGCCGTCGCTGAGTTCGACGTAGGCGGCGTCCAAGGTCGGGGCTCCCGTGATCAGGCGCCGGCACGCGGCGGACGGATCCGGGTTTTGCGCCTGGGCTTGGCCCTGTGCAAGACGCTCGACCCGCGTAAGTCCGCCGGTTGACGCTTTTGGGGACAATCCATGTCATGGAAGCGCGATGAAGGATGACGTGAGGACGCCGACCGCCTTCGCCGGGATTGTCGCCGCCATCGAGCAGACCGGCCTTGCGCCGCGCGGCGCCCTGCGACTCGACGAGGGCGAGCGGCGGGACGACCTCGCGGACATTTGCACGATCGCGCTCATCGGCATGGCGGGGGGCTCGAACTGGGACGCGTTCGCCGCGAGCGAGGAGGCGCATGACGGCATCGACCATCCGCTCGACCGCTTCAGCCGCCGGATCATCGGCGCGCTGGCCGAAGACTTCGATGCGGTCGCGCTCTACCCCTTCGGCGGCCCGCCGTACTGGCCTTTCCAGCAATGGGCGCAAAAGGCGGAGCCGGTTCATCCCTCACCGATCGGGCTCCTGATCCATCCGACTTACGGTCTCTGGCACAGCTACCGCGGCGCGCTCGGCTTTGCCCAAGCGCTCGACATCCCCGCCCTCGACGCCTCGGCGAGCCCCTGCGAGACATGCGCCGGGCGCTGGTGCCTCACGGCCTGTCCGGTCGGCGCCTTTTCAACGCGCGGCTACGACGTCGCCGCTTGCGCGACGCACCTCGAAGGCGCCGCGGGCGCCGACTGCATGACGGGCGGCTGCCTAGCCCGCCGCGCTTGCCCGGTCGGCCGCGAGCATGCTCACGGGGCCGAGCAGGCCGCCTTCACGATGCGCGCCTTCCTGAGGGCGCGGGAAGCCCAACGGTAGGGCCCGACGCCGGCCGGACTGTGAGCGCCATCACAGTCCGCTCCAAAGGATGGCTTGTATCAAAGACGGAGGCGTCGGGATTTTCAGACTGTGACCGTCAATTCGAAGACGCGCATCGCGCGCCCCGCCTTCGATGCATTCCTTAGCCATGCCTCGCAGGATGTGAAGTTTGCCGCTCGTGTCCAACGGGCTCTGCAAACAAGCGGGCTCAAGTGTTGGATGGATAATTCCGATCTCGCCTTCGGCGACCTGCTGCGCGATGAACTTCAGCATGCGATCCAAAACAGCCGCGTGCTCGTGCTCCTCTGGTCGCAGGCCGCATTCCAATCGCGGTGGGTCATGGCCGAGATTTTCACCGCGTTCCACCTCGATCGCTTCATCATCCCTTGCGCGCTCGACGCAACGCCGCTGCCGCAGTTCCTGCGGAACACGGCCTATCTCAACCGTCGGCGCGACCAGGCGGACATCGGCGAGAAGCTGGCGCGGGCGATCGGAGCGGCGCCGGCGTCGGCGAACAAGGTCGGGCCCTGGATGGGCGGCCGGAAGGCGTCCGTGCAATCCCTCCTCGATGACATCGGCGCAGCGCAGATCGGCGTTGTTCGGGCCATGTCGGAGAACCGTTTCGCGGCCGCCAAGGCCAACGCGACGGTCGCGGCCAAGCTGAAAAGCGCCGAGACGCTGGCGCCGCACGACCCCATGGTCCTGAACCTCGCAGGCTACCAATGCAAGAACGACTACATGCTGGCACACTGGGATGAAATTCAAGCCGGGCGCGTCCCGAGCGACCCGCTCCTCGAGCAGGCGGAGCGGAAATTCTTCGAGGCGCTCTGCGTCGATCCGTCCGACGCGAGCGCAGTCAACGGGCTGGCCAGCATCCTGATCCTCGAACACGAGCTCGACGCGGCGGAATTCTTCGTTCGCCGCGCCATCGACCTCGTCAAGGCCAGCGGCGGCGCCTACGAAGCCGCCGAACACGATCTGAACCTGATTCTCGCGTACAAACACAAGCCGTCCCGATGATTGCGCGGGCCTGCCTCTGAACCGGCCCTCCGCCCGGCCGCCCACGACATCACACATCTTTTGCAGGCGACGTCTAACGCATGACGCAGAAACGGAGCCCGGGTCAGAACTTCGGGGTGCAGCGACCCTTCCCCCCTTGCGGGGGAAGGTGGCGTTGCGAAGCAACGCGGCCTCTCCTCGCCCGGCGATAGCCTGCGAAGCCGAGGCTCGCGAAGCCGGAGAGCATCATCGCCCAGGTCGAGGGTTCGGGCGCCGCCAGCCCGGCGGACGCAAGGGCGGCGTCTGGCGAGAGCGCCAGGGCGTAGTCGAAGCCGAAGTCGGCGCCCGGTTCGCTCGCTGTGAGCCAGGTGGAAATGTCGACCGTCTGGCCGCCTGCGCCCCAGGCGCCGAGATCGAGGGCGTTGCCGGAGAAGAACGCTTCGGCGACGTTGAGCGAGGTGAACGTATCGAGGGCCTCGATGGCCCCGTTCACGGTGACTTCGAACATCAGCGTGTCGAAGCCGACACCCGAAGACGCGTTGGAGTCGAGCCCGAGGTAGAACTCCTCGGGCGTCTCGGTGGTGAAGCTGAAATCCGCCGCGGTCTGGAAGGTCAGGCTTTCGCCCGATCCGCCATATCCGGCCGCCATCGCGCCGACGCCGATCGACGGGCCGCCCGGCGTCAGCACGGCGCTGGAGAGGGTTTGACCGGCCGCGACGAGGACGAGCCTTGCCGCCCCGGCGCCAATTCCGGCGAAGGTCGACGCGCTCGCCGCCCCGTAGGCGGCGGGGGATTGCGCCGTCGCGGTCACCGAGCCGTTCGCGTTTTGCGCCGTGCTCTGAGCGGCGGCCTTGCCGCTCGCGCCTCCGCCGGCGCCGGCCGCCCCGGCTGCGCCGCCGATGGCTGTCGCCGAGGATGACAAGCCGCCCGAACCGCTGCTGGTCGCCATGCTGCTGGCGACCGCGTTGCCGCCGTTGCTGCGGGAGCTGTCAGCGGCGCTGTCACCGCCGCTGCCCCCAATTGCCGTCGCTGACGATGATGCCCCGCCTCCGCCGCTGCTGGTCGCCGTGCTGCTCGAGCTGGCGGAGCCGCCGTCGCCACCTCGGTTGTATCCGGACGCGTATTGAGCGGCGGAGGTGTCGCTGCCCTTGCCACCCGCTGCCGTCGCCGACGACGACGCCCCGCCTCCGCCACTGCTGGTGGCCGTGCTGCTGGCGTTCGCATCGCCGCCGTCGCCGCCGCCGTAGCCAACGAAGAGGCCGTAGCCACCACCATCGCCGCCCGTCGCCGTCGCGGAGGACGACGCGCTGCCCGCACCGTTGGACGTCGATGTGCTGCTAGCATTGGCGCCGCCGCCATCAAAGTGGGTGCAATCGATGGGAAGGCATTGGGTATAAGCAGAACCCCCAGTTGCGACCGCGGATGACGAGACCGAGCCGGCCGAACCGGCAGATGTGGCGGTGCTGCTGGCGCTTGCGCCGCCACCGCCACCACCTCCAGTTGCGGCCGCGGATGACGACACCGAACCGGCCGAACCGGCGGATGTGGCGGTGCTACTGGCGCTTGCGGTGCCGCCGCCACCGTCTACTTCAATCCCGCCACCCCCGTTGCCGCCTGTCGCCGTCGCTACCGATGAGACGTCCCCAGAGCCTTGGGAGGTTGCGACGCTGAACGCACGGGCGAGGCCGCCGCCGCCGCCGCCAAACGCTTCCCCGCCCCCGACACCGCCGGTCGCAGCCGCGGTTGATGTCACGGCACCCGAGCCGCCCGACATCGCCTCGCTGCTTGCGGTCGCGTTGCCGCCGTCGGTTCCCACGTTGGTAAATTGCGACCCTCCGCCATTGCCTCCGGTCGCCGTCGCGGATGATACAATGTCACCCGAGCCAGAGCCAGTCACCGCGCTGGTGGCGCTCCCGTCCCCGCCAGCAGCGCCGATTGGGAAGCCGTCACCGCCCGCGCCGCCTGTGGCAGTCGCGCTTGCGCTGGCGGATGCCGCCGTCGCGGAAGTGACCGTCACGCTCGCGTTGGAGTTCCCGCCCGCGCCACCGTAGTAGCCACCACTCCCCCCGGCGCCAGCGATCGCGGTCGCGCTCGCGGTGATCTGCGCGGCTGCCGAAGACGCAAGAACGATGCTCGCGTTTGCGTCTCCGCCGATGGCGCTCAACGGGGGGTAGGGGTAGAAGTAGCCGCCGCCATTGCCGCCGCTGCCGCCGCGCGCGTTGGCGCTCACGAGAAGAGCGGACGCCGCCCCATCGTCAAGCGTCAGCTGGGAGGAGGCTGCCCCGCCAGAGCCGGCAATGCCCTCAGAGCTATCGCCGCCGGCGCCGCCAATTGCGGTCTGCGACAGGGACAGCGTGCCGGTTGTCGCGCCCGACACGGCGTTGACGAGGCTCGCCGTCCCGCCGGCGCCGCCATTGCTGTAGGTCTCCGATCCGCCGGCCCCGCCGGTCAGCGAAGCCGATACCGTTACGGCGCCGCTTCCGGAGACGCCGCGCGCGAGCGCTTGACCCGCGCCGCCTGCGCCGCCTCCGGTTCCTCCGTCTGAAGAGCCGCCGGCTCCACCGGTCGAGGAAGCGGACACGGTGACGTCGCCGCTTGTCGAGACGCCGGACGCCGATGCCGTTGCCGATCCGCCGGCCCCCGATCCGCCGACCTCGTCACTGCCGCTGGTGGTCCCACCGCCGGCGCCCCCGGTCGCGGTCGCATTGCTGATAACAGGGCTGGCATCGGCATTCGCCGCCGTGCTCGAAGCGTTGGCTGCGCCGCCAGCGCCGCCGTTCCCGCCGTAGACGGCTCCGAACCCTCCGGCTCCGCCGTTTCCGCCATAGGAATACGCGTCCGCCTCCGCCGCGCCGGAAAAGATCGACGTCGCCGCTGTCGCCGTCGCGGCGCCGCCGTCGCCACCGCTCCCGCCTGTGTCGCCAGAGCCGTCTGCGCCGGCGTTGCCGTACCCGCCGCCGCCTCCGTTTCCGCCGGTCGCTGTGGCGGAGTTCGTGGGGTCGCTGTTCGGCACGAGACTGCCGGCGTCGGCGGCCGCCGGCCCGCCGTCGCCGCCCGGCCCACCGTTGTCGCCTGGATTGACGGCGTCGGCGCCAGGGGCGCCGTTGGCGCCCACGACGGCGACGACTTCCGCATCGGCGCCGCTGACGCTCGCCGCGAGAACCGCCAGCGGCAACGCGCTCGTCACCAGGAGCCGCGTGAGAAACGAACGATCGATCGACTTGACCGTCGACTTGGCCACGGCATCCTCCCGTTCTTACCCGGAATCCCCGATCGACTTTTGACGACCTGCTGACGGAGCGTCGCCAAGATGACCAATTTGCTCGGCTTGGAGTGTAAGGCCGAACACGCTTGATGCCATGGAGCGCGATTGATCTGCGCAGTGAGGGAGAGATCGAATTCGCCCAAGGAACCCAATTGTTGAACAATCCGACCGAGTTGACAACCGCTTAGTTGTAGATTTTTATTTGATCGCGGCCAATGGATATCAATTGAATTAGCTGGTTACGTTTGGGCAGCGCTCGGCTTCGCCGGCCATCGCGGGGCGCAAGAGCGACGCGGTCTCGGCGTAAAGGAGCCTTCTCAAACGAAGCGCGAGAGGCCGCCCGTTCCGGGCGGCCTTTTTGGTCAGCTAGCCGCCCGGGTTGCTCGCCGTCGCGATCCAGATCGACGCGCCGAGCGGCACGCGCGCGCCGTCGAGCCGGGCGGCGAGGGCGGCGCGGATGTCGCGAGTCGCCGCGGCGCGGACCGCATCGCTTTGCCCGTCCAGCATCCGGCTCGTGGGCCCTAGCGCGAGCACGGCTTCGACCGCCGCGTCGAGCCCGCGGCCGAGCGCAATGTCGAGCTCGAGATCGTGCGGGGCGAGCGCAACGTCGACGAACCCGGCCTCGGTGAGGATCCGGCGGACCCGCTCCGCATCGGCGAAGGCGAACGGGTTTGGCTGGTTCGGACCGCCTTCGGGCAGGGGCGGGGCGTGCTTGCCGGCCTCGCGCAGCGGCACGACGATCCACGGATTGAGCTTCGCCTCCCGCCAGGCGGCGAAGGCGAGCCGTCCGCCCGGCCGAAGGCCGCGCCGCAGATTGGCGAAAGCAGCCGTCGGATCGGCGAAGAACATGACGCCGAAGCGGGAGACGACGAGATCGGCCGAGCCCGGCTCCGCCGGATGCACGGTGGCGTCGGCGCGGACGAAGCGCACGGGCAGGCCGGCGGCGCGCTCGCGAGCCCTGGCCAGCATCGGCTCCGAGACGTCGATCCCGACGACCTCGCCGCCCGGGCCGACTTCCCTGGCGAAGTCGATCGAGGTCGCCCCGCAGCCGCAGCCGACATCGATGACCCGCTCGCCTGGCTTCGCCCTCGCCGCGGCGATGAGCCGCTCCGAGACGGGGGTCAGGAGCTCGTCCTGGCGGTCCTGATGGTCCCGCCAGCGTTCGCCGCCCGGGCCGTTCCAATATTCGGCCTGGCCGGCGTTGTCAGGATGGATGGCGGCGTCGGACATGCGCGCTTCAAGCCGGCGAGGCGAGGGGCTTGCCCTTCTCGACAACATAGGTGGCGACGAGAACGGTTTTTGCCGGTCCATTGACGCCAGCGTGCGGGACCCCGGTCGGAACCTGATAGGCGTCGCCGGCCTTCAGGCTGGCGGCCCCGGCGCCGTCGATCGCGAGCTCGATCCCGCCTTCGACCAGATAGCCGGATTCGACGCCCGGGTGGGTATGGCGCGCGACCGCCGCGCCGGGCTCGATATCGACCCGCATCTCGACGGTGACGTAGCCCTCCGTCGGCCCGTCGGTCTGCTTGAGGAGGGTGCGCTTCAGTCCGGCGGTCGCGGCGGTCTGAGCCTCCGTCCCGGTCGCCAGAAAGCCCGCCGCCGCACAAAGGGCGCAGGCGGCGAACAAGCGTCGCGTCAGCATGATCAACCTCCCGTCATTGCGCCGCTTCGCGCGATCCGCCCGAGATGAGCTGCGCCGCGGCATCGCGGCAGCATGAGCGAAGATTGGCTGCCGCGCCAGGGCAATCGGGCGAAGCAAAGATTCTGACGGTTGGGCGCACACCCGCCCCTCTTGCGGGGGCGGGCCGGGGTGGGGGGTCGCGTTCCCCTATCCGCGAAGGGCGTCGATGAACAGCTTGCGAGGGTCTGGCGCGACCCCCCGCCTCAATCCTCCCCCACAAGGGGGGAGGAGATCGCCTTCGCCCGATTGCCTGGCTGCGGCGCAACGGGATCTGGGCGGCGTCGCTCAGATGTCATAAGATAGGCACAAATTTGCGCCGGAAGCGCCGCCTCCTGCCGGGGCTCCAGGCGACTCCAGAGGGAACGGTCCATGGAACACGCCGGCCACGGCGAGGGGCTTGCCGGTCACGAGCCGCCGGGCGAGCCGCGCAGGGCCGAGCCGGACGAGCATCGCATCCGACAACGCGCGCACGAAATCTGGATCGAGGAAGGCAGGCCGGAAGGGCGGGCGACGGGCCACTGGCTGCGCGCCAAATGGGAACTGGAACAGGCGCCTCAGCCTGAGAAGGAGCTCGCTCAACTTGAACGCGAGCTGAAACCCGAGGAGTGATCGAAATGACAGCGGCGGCTGAATCCAGGCGTTCGAAGGCAAGCTCCGGCGCGAAGGTCTTGTCCGAGCCGGAAGGCGCTCTGATCGACGCCTACTGGCGGGCGGCGAACTATCTGTCGATCGGGCAGATCTACCTCTTCGACAATCCGCTGCTCAAGGTCCCGCTCGAGAAGGAGCACATCAAGCCGCGCCTCCTCGGCCACTGGGGCACGACGCCGGGCTTGAACTTCATCTATGTCCATCTGAACCGGATGATCAAAAAGCTCGATCTCGACATGATCTACGTCACCGGACCCGGCCACGGCGGACCCGGGCTGGTGGCGAACGCCTATCTCGAGGGAACGTACAGCGAGGTCTACCCCAACGTGTCGCAGGACGAGGACGGGCTGAAGCGGCTCTTCACCCAGTTCTCCTTCCCGGGCGGCATCCCGAGCCATGTCGCGCCGGAAACGCCGGGGTCGATCCATGAGGGCGGCGAACTCGGCTACGCGCTTTCGCATGCCTATGGCGCCGCGTTCGACAACCCCGATCTCATCGTCGCCGCCGTGGTCGGCGACGGCGAAGCGGAAACCGGACCGCTGGCGACGAGCTGGCACTCCAACAAGTTCCTCGATGCGGCGCGCGACGGCGCCGTCCTGCCGATTCTGCATCTCAACGGCTACAAGATCGCCAATCCGACGGTTCTGGCGCGCATCCCGCCCGAGGAGCTCGACCAGCTCATGCGCGGCTACGGCTACAATCCTCATGTCGTCGAGGGGCACGAGCCGGCGGCGATGCACGAGCTGATGGCGGCGACGCTCGAGACCGTCTTCGGCGAGATCCGCCAGATCCAGGAGGACGCGCGCCGGCGCGGGGTGACGCAGCGGCCGACGTGGCCGATGATCGTGCTCCGCACCCCGAAAGGCTGGACCTGCCCGAAGGAGATCGACGGCAAGCGGGTCGAGGGCTACTGGCGCGCGCACCAGGTGCCGATGGGCGACATGGAGAAGCCCGAGCACGTGCGCATCCTCGAGAGCTGGATGAAGAGCTACCAGCCGGACAAGCTCTTCGACGAGCACGGCCGCCTTAAGCCGGAACTGGCCGCGCTTCCGCCGACCGGCACGCGGCGCATGAGCGCCAATCCGCATACCAACGGCGGCGTCCTGCTGCACGATCTGCGAATGCCGGATTTCCGGCAATATGCCGTCGACGTTCCCTCGCCCGGCGCCTCAACCGCCGAGGCGACGCGGGTCATGGGGATTTTTCTACGCGACATCATGAAGCTGAACATGGAATCGCGCAATTTCCGGCTGTTCAGCCCGGACGAGAACAATTCCAACCGCTGGCAGGACGTGCTCGAGGTGACGAATCGCGCCTGGGTCGCCGAGACGTTCCCTTATGACGACCATCTCGCCGTCGACGGGCGGGTGATGGAGATGCTCAGCGAGCACCAGTGCCAGGGTTGGCTCGAGGGCTACCTGCTGACCGGCCGGCACGGTTTCTTCTCGTGTTACGAAGCCTTCATCCACATCATCGACGCGATGTTCAACCAGCACGCGAAGTGGCTGAAGGTGTGCCGCGACATCGAGTGGCGGCGGCCGATCGCCTCGCTCAACTATCTGCTCTCGAGCCACGTCTGGCGGCAGGACCACAACGGCTTTTCCCACCAGGATCCCGGCTTCATCGACCACGTGATCAACAAGAAAGCCGAGGTCGTGCGCGTCTATCTGCCGCCGGACGCCAACTGTCTGCTCTCGGTTACCGATCATTGTCTCCGGAGCCGCAACTACGTCAACGTGATCGTCGCCGGCAAGCAGGTCGCGCCGCAATGGCTCAACATGGATCAGGCGATCAAGCACTGCTCGGCCGGCCTCGGCATCTGGGAATGGGCCAGCAGCGACAAGGGCGGCGAGCCGGATGTCGTCATGGCGTGCTGCGGCGATACTCCGACGCTGGAGACGCTCGCCGCCGTCGACCTCCTGCGCCAGCATGTGCCGGAGCTCAAGATCCGCGTCATCAATGTCGTCGATCTGATGCGGCTGCAGCCGCCGAGCGAGCACCCGCACGGCATGAGCGATCGGGACTTCGACGCGTTCTTCACCACCAACAAGCCGATCATCTTCGCCTTCCACGGCTATCCGTGGCTGATCCACCGCCTCACCTATCGGCGGGGCGGCCACGACAACATCCACGTGCGCGGCTACAAGGAAGAGGGCACCACGACGACGCCTTTCGACATGTGCGTCCTCAACGACCTCGACCGGTTCCACCTCGTCAACGACGTCATCGACCGCGTGCCCGGCCTCTCGCAGCAAGCGGCCTACGCCAAGCAGGCGCTGCGCGACAAGCTGATCGAGCACAAGGAATACATCTGCCGCTACGGCGACGATATGCCGGAGATCAAGAGCTGGACCTGGGGCGGGCAAAGGAAGGCGCAGGCCAGGAGCTCGACCGGCGGGGATGACCCGGAGGGATAAGGTCCCGCGGGTGTCCCGGCCCCTAGGGCCGAGCGTCGCACGAGCGTCGCAGCGGTGTGCGAGAAACCTTCGGTGAGCGAAGGGAGGGCGACCATGGACGCCGTCGAGGAATTGGGATCGCCAGGGGGCCGTGCATCATCCAGCGCCGGGTCGCTGCTGCGCGACTACGGCTGCAGCGCGCCCCGCTTTGCCGGATCGCCGGACGCGCTCTATGAGCGGCATCTGAAGTTCGACAACATCGTCGAGCCGGCCTCGTCCGATGCGCGCGAGCGTTACGAAGCGATGGCGCGCGCGGTCCGCGACATTCTCTCGGATCGCTGGATCAGGACCGACGAGGCCTACGCGCGGGCAAACCCGAAGCGCGTCTATTACATCTCGATCGAGTTCCTGATCGGCCGCACGCTCGCCAACGCCGTCATGAACCTGATGCTCGATCCGATCGTCGGCGAGACGTTCGACGAGCATGGCCGACAATGGATGGAGCTTCTCGACGTCGAGCCGGACGCGGGCCTCGGCAACGGCGGCCTCGGCCGGCTCGCCGCCTGCTTCCTGGATTCCATGGCGACGATCGGGCTCCCGGCGATGGGCTACGGTTTGCGCTACGAGCACGGCATCTTCAAGCAGAGCTTCCAGAACGGATGGCAGCAGGAGCGGCCCGACAACTGGCTGAGGCGGACCGACCCCTGGGAGGTGGCGCGCCCGAGCGAGAGCGTCGAAGTCCAGCTTGGCTGCACCATGGAATTGCGCGACGGCAGCCTGCGCTTCGTTCCCAACAATCCCTCGACGCTTGTCGGCGTGCCCTACGACCGGCCGGTCGTCGGCTACGGCGGCAAGACGGTCAACACGCTCCGCCTCTGGGGCGCGGCCGCCGCACATTCGTTCGATTTCCAGCGGTTCAGCGAAGGCGACTTCGTCGCCTCGATGGCCGAATCGCTCGGGGCGGAATCGCTGACCCGCGTCCTCTACCCCGATGACACCACGCCGCAGGGGCGGGGGCTGAGGCTGATGCAGGAATATTTCCTCGTCTCCTGCTCGCTCGCCGACATCGTGCGCCGCTTCCGCCAATCGAACGCGGACTGGCGGACGCTGGCCGAAAAGGCCGCCATCCAGCTCAACGACACCCATCCGACCCTGGCCGTGCCGGAGCTGATGCGCCTCCTCATCGACAGCGCGGGCCTGAACTGGGACGAGGCCTGGGACGTCACCAAGCGGACGCTCGCCTACACCAATCACACCCTGCTGCCGGAGGCGCTCGAGCGCTGGCCGGTCGACTGGATGCAGCTTATCGCGCCGCGCCTGCTCGAGATCATCCTCGAGATCAACCGCCGGCTCGAGGACGACCTCCGATCGCGCTTCCCCGACGATCACGGCCGCTGGGCGCGCGCCAGCATCATCGAGGAAGGCCCGACAAAATTCGTCCGCATGGCCAACCTCGCCATTGTCGGATCGCACAGCACCAACGGCGTCGCCGCAATCCACTCGAATCTCCTGCGCACGATGACGGTCAGCGACCTCGCCGAGTTGTTCCCCGAGCGCTTCAACAACAAGACGAACGGCGTGACGCCGAGGCGCTGGCTGCGGCTCGCCAATCCCTCGCTCTCCACCGCCATTTCGGCCGCGATCGGCGAGGGCTGGATCGTCGATCTCGCCGAACTGCAGAAGCTGCGGCCGCTGGCGGCGGACGGCCCATTCCGCGCCGAGGTGCGCAAGGCGCAGCGGCTCTGCAAGGCGCGCTTCGCCGACTGGCTCAACGCCCGCTCGGGCGTCGTCGTCGACCCGGACGCGATCTTCGATTGCCAGGTCAAGCGCATTCACGAATACAAGCGCCAGCTCCTGAATGCGCTGCGGATCGTGGTTCTCTACGACCGGCTGCTCGCCAACCCGAACGACCCGGTGACGCCGCGCGTCTTTTTCTTCGCCGGCAAGGCGGCTCCGGCATACCGCCTGGCCAAGGTCATCATCAAGTTCATCAACAATCTGGCGGCGGCGCTCGACGCTGACCCGGCGGTGCGCGGCAGGCTGAAGATCGTGTTCCTGCCAGAATACAACGTCTCGCTCGCCGAGCGGATCATTCCCGCCGCCGACGTCTCGAACCAGATCTCGACCGCCGGCTACGAGGCGAGCGGCACCAGCAACATGAAGTTCATGATGAACGGCGCGCTGACGCTAGGCACGCGGGACGGGGCGACGATCGAAATGGCCGAGGAGGCGGGCGAAGAGAATTTCTTCCTCTTCGGGCTCACCTCCGAGCAGGTCGCCGGCAGCCGCGGCTGGTACAGCCCTTGGTGGCACTACCAGAACGAGCCCGAGACCCGCAAAGCGCTCGATCTCATCTTTTCCGACCGCTTCAGCCGCGACGAGCCGGGCATCTTCGAGCCGCTGCGCGAAGCGCTTCTCACTCACGGCGACCATTACATGCATCTCGCCGACCTGCAGGCCTATCTGCACGCCGACGAGCGGCTGACCGCGCTCTACCGCAATCACGACGAATGGACGCAGAAGGTCATCCTCAACATCGCCGCCTCGGGCAAGTTCTCGAGCGACCGCACGATCCACGAGTACGCGAACGAAATCTGGCAGGCGAAACCCTGTCCGGTGGAATAGAGGCGGGTTGACCGGTCGCGCCGAAGCTCAAGGGGTCGAGGGGCGACCCCAGGGGTGAGAGTTCATTTGCATTTCCGAATGGATGCGACAAAGTGCGGGCCTCGATGGCCGGCATTTCTGTTTCCGGATTTGCCGCCGCCGGGTCCAACGGGTGAACCCAAGATGATCCCGAATTCACAACCTGTGATGCCCGAAGATTTCGGCACGGAGGAAATCACCGCAGAAGACCGCGCCTATCGAGGGTCACGGTTCGCGGATGTGAGAGACGCGATATTCGCCAACCCGTACGAGAAAGTCTGGCGCGGCGAACCCGATGCGATGCCGCGACATGCGGCGCCCTTCACGAAGTTCCTGACGGGCATCCCGCCGCTTCCTGGACCTTTTGTGTTCCGAAAGGCTGTGGAGAGAACCGTCGACTCCCATGCGGACTTGCGCTGGGGCAGGGATGGGACGGGCTTTCTGCGATTTATCCATGCGAATGGCGTCTGTCTCACCGGTCTGTGGGCGATGACCGAAGCAAACCCCTATTCAGGCTGTTTCAGGCAAGGCAGCAGGGCCCTGGCCGTGGGGCGGTATTCCAGCGCCGGCGAAACCCGCCGGGGGCATACGCGCTCCCTTGCGCTGGTGGGCAAACTCTACCCCACCACCGACCCTGAACACCGGGAGCCGCTGCGGACCGCCAGCTTTTTCACTCAGCAGGATTTGGGCGGCGACTTCACCCAGTCGCTCAACGACGTCGAAACCCATAATGCGCCGGATGTCCGCGCCTGGCGTCGCGGGCTCGATTTCCCCATCCTAGCCCTCGAGGGCCAAGTGTTTGGCAGCGTGGATAAAGAGCCGACGATCCGCCAGCTCTACGAGATTGCGGAATTGGGCAAGCCTGCGGACGAACCCACGCGGAGCCCCACATACATGCGCCTCAAGATCGCCGATGGCCACGCCAGGAGCGACCACTTGGATTTCCGCGACGAGATCATGGCCTTCCTCTACGACGAGGGCGATCCCGAGCCGAAGCGGACGCTCACTTTCAACATCGACGTGACCGATGAGGGCTCGGAACAGGGCCCTGACTTCTTCAAGACCCGCACGTTTTCGAACTGGAGCCACGTCGGCACGCTGACGTTCACCGCCGCCGTCGCCTCGGTCAACGGCGACCGGGTCCTCCACTTCCACCACCCCACCTGGCGCACGGATCCCAACGATCCCTCCACCGCCACCCGCCAGAACGAGAAGAAGGTGTCCGCCCGCTAACCGGGGCCCTCTGGAGCCGTCCTTCGAGACGCGATGCGTTGCATCGCTCCACAAGGACGAGGGCGGTGGTGGTGGAATAGTGGCGGTGGCGGCAACAAGCCTCATCGCGCCGCCCAACGCCCTCGTCCTTGGATAAGGAGACCGCGAAGCGGTCGTCTCGAAGGACGCTCCAGTGATGCGCCACCCGTTCGAGCGTAGACCCTACCGCGCGTGCATCATCACCGTCTGCAGCGCGGGAACGCGATCGAGGGTGCGTAGAAAAGCCTTCGTCAAAGCTCGCCGGAAAGGGCTTTCGGAGTGAAACTGTTCCATCGCTGCGAGCGAGGTCCTGACCGCGCGGAATCCGTGATCGATCATCCGCGCCTCGTAGTCCGCGAGCCGCTCGGCGAGCGGGCGCCCTTGCGTGGCGTCGACGATCGTCTCGCGCAGGAGCGCGGCGTCCCAGAGCGCCGTATTGGCGCCGACGCCGCGGTAGGGCGGCATGTTGTGCAGCGCGTCGCCGAGAAGCGTGACGTTGCGCGTCTTCCAGGGCTTGACGGGCGTCGAGGTCTTGACCGGGAACGAGGTGACCGTCGCCGGATCGGTATTCTGAACCATCCGCTGCAGGTCCCGATGCCAGTCCGTCGTCAGCCGTTCCACCAGGCGCTTGAGTTCGCTTCCCTGAAGCTTCTCGGCGCCGGGGGCGAACCCGAAGCGTTTGCGGCGGGCTGAGAACCCCCACATGAGATAGTCCTGTCGATCTGCCGCGTCTTCAAAACCGCGGATATCGTCATAGGCGACGAGGCTCACGAACATGAAGCAGCCATGCGGCCCGAGGATCGGCGTCGGCCCGCGCGTCAGCGTCTCGGGAAGGCGCCGACGGACGCTGTCGTCCAGGCGGAGCTTGCCGCCGACCGCGACGAGACCCGTTTCGACCCGCTTCGCCAGCGGCAGGAGCTGGGAGCGGACCGCCGAATTGGCGCCGTCGGCGCCGACCAGCAGGTCCGAGGTCGCCCTCGAGCCGTCGGCAAAGACAGCGGTCACGCGTCCGTCCAGCGCGTCCTCGAAGGCGACAAAGGTCTTGCCGAACTGGACGACGTCGTCCAACCCCTCGAGGAGAGCCAGCCGGAGCGTCGTCCGATCGACCGGCCGTTCGCTGTCGATCGACCGTCGATCCCGGTCGGGGAGATCAAAGGCAAGGAGACGGTTCAATCGATGATCGAGGAACGTCACGGCCCGGCTCGGCTCGGCCGTCTGCATCGTCAGCATCTCGAAAACGTTCGCGGGCAGGCAGGATCTGAGCGCTCGGGCGCCTGTGGGGCTGATGCTGAGGCGATAGCCGGCGACCGGGCCTGTCCGCGAGGCGTCGCGCTCGAAGACCTTGACCCGCGTTCCGGAAAGCCTGAGCCCTTGGGCAAGGCAGAGTCCGCCGACGCCCGCGCCGATGATGGTCACTGAAGGCTGGTTCATGATGCACCCCCATGGGTCCGAAGCGCCGACCAGGGCCGGGCCAGGCGCGGGGAATTAACGGACGATGACGTCCATGAATACAATATCTGGACGGCATAGTCCATGAATTCCGGCGATCACGATCTCGCGAGCGACGGCCGGCGTCGCGGCCGGGGCAGGCCGCGCGATCTGGAAAAGCGCCAGGCGATCCTGGACGCGGCGGGCGCGCTCTTCCTCGAACGCGGGATCACGGCCACGACGATGGAGGCGGTCGCCGAGCGGGCCGTGGTGTCGAAAATGACCCTCTACAGCCATTTCCCCGATAAGCCGGTCCTTCTCATGGCGGTTTTCGACCGCAACCTGAAGTCGATCGTCCTGCCGGAACTGCCTGAGATTTCAGACGCGCCGGCCTTGGAGCTGCTGACCGATTTCGGCGAGCGGTTGGTCGCCTATCTCACCCGGCCGGAAATCGTCCGGACGCTTCGCATGATGGCGGTCAGCGCCGATGATTTTCCCGATCTCGCCGCGGCGTTCTATGCGGCCGGTCCCGCGGCGGTCCTGAAAGAGGTCGCCCGCTTTCTCGATGCGGCGCAGGAAAGGGAACGCCTTTCCTTGCCGGACCCGAGCCTTGCGGCCGAGCAGCTCGTCGCCGCCTGGCTTGGCGTCGACCAGCTCAAGCAGAGCCTCGGCGTCTCCGGCCCGCCCTCGCCGGGCGCCGTTTCCCGCCGGGTGCGGTCGGCGACCGAGACGATGCTGCGGGGGTGGAGGACAGACGGGCGCGGCTTGGAGAACGGGACCCGAGGGACCGGCCGCCCTTAATCGTGCACAGGGGCGGCGCCGCGGCAGCGGCGCCGGTCGCGGCGACGGATTCGATCGTCCTAACCGAAGTTTAACCATAACGCCCGCTAATGGACGCCGGGTCGGTTGCGTTGGCAGGAAGTGATTTGCCTTCGTTGACGCCCATGGGGGCCCATGTTATCCCACGCCGTCCCGTCAACAGGCCGCCCCGGCGCGCCGTCGGCCCCGACCGCTGAGGCTCGGCCGATACCGGCGGACGCTTGCGTCGGGGCGCGCATTGGACCGTTTCCTCTCGCATTTCACCCATCGCTTCGACGCCAAGGGCCGCGTCTCGATCCCGGCGACGTTCCGGCAGGTCCTGGAGGCAGACGGTTTCGAGGGCGTCTATGCGTGTCCGTCGCTGGACGCGCCGGCGCTCGACTGCGGTGGCCTGAAGCTCCTGCAAGAGATCGACGCGCTGCTGGCGACGATGCCGCCCTATTCGCCGGCACGCGACGCCTTCGCCACGGCGCTCCTCGGCACGAGCGAGATCCTGCGCATGGACGCGGAGGGGCGGGTCATTCTCGACGAGCGGCTCAAGGCCTCGCTCGGCCTCAGGGACGAAGCGGTCTTCGTCGGACAGGGGCACAAGTTCCAGATCTGGGAGCCGTCGCGCTTCGCGACGCATCTCGAAGAGGCGCGCCTCAGCCTGCGGCGTCTCAGGGCCGAGCGCGGCGTGGCGGCGCCGGCATGAACCAGGCTCCGCCGCGCCACATTCCCGTCCTCCTCGACGAAGTCCTCGAGGCGTTGCAGCCGCGCCGCGGCGGGCTCTATGTCGACGGCACCTTCGGCGCCGGCGGCTATGCGCAAGCGCTGATCGCGCGCGGCGCCGAGGTCGTGGCCCTCGATCGCGATCCAGCTGCGGTCCGCGCCGGCGCCGGGCTTGTCGCGGCGTCCGGCGGCCGCCTTCGGCTGATCGAAGCGAAATTCGGCGATCTCGACCGGGTCGCGAAAGACCTCGGCCTTGAGGCGGTCGATGGCGTTGCGTTCGACATCGGCGTGTCGTCAATGCAACTCGACGAGGCGGCGCGCGGCTTCTCGCTGCGCTTCGATGCGCCCCTCGACATGCGCATGGGCGAAAGCGGCCGTACCGCCGCCGACATCCTGGGCGAGGCGGACGAGGAAACCATCGCCGACATTCTCTTCCATTTCGGCGAGGAGCGCGCGGCGCGCCGCATCGCCCGCGCCATTGTCTCCGATCGCGCCGGCGCGCCCTTCGCGTCGACCCTTCAACTTGCGCACATGATCGCCCGCGTGGCGCCGGCGCGCCCGGGCGAACTGACCCATCCGGCGACCCGCACGTTTCAGGCGCTGCGTATTGCGGTCAATGACGAGCTAGGCGAACTCCTGCGTGGGCTCGCGGCGGCGGAGCGCCTCCTGAGGCCGGGCGGACGCCTCGCGGTCGTGAGCTTCCATTCACTCGAAGACCGCATCGTCAAGCAGTTCCTTATGCAGCGCGCGAACCGCCGACACGCCGTGTCGCGCCGGCTGCCGGGCGAGCCGGCCGAAGCCCAGCCGACCTTCGATGTTCCGCGCGGACAACCGGTCGAGCCGAGCGCGACGGAGGCCGCGGCCAACCCCCGTTCGCGCTCGGCGAAGCTGCGCTTCGCGACGCGCCTCGAGGCTCCGGCGCTTCCGACGGACGACACGATCGCGGCGCTTGCCAGGCTGCCCACGCGGCGTCGGAGGGAGCGATGATCTGGCGCCTCCTGCATGCGGTGGCGATCCTCGGCCTGATCGGCTCGGCCGCCTGCGTCTACGGCGTGAAATATCGCACGATCTACGCCTCCGAGCAGCTCGTGAAGACGCGCCATCTGATCGCCAAAGAAAAGGAGGCGATCAATCTCTTGCGGGCGGAATACGCACATCTCGCCCGGCCCGACCGCATACAGGCTCTGGCGGACGCCAAGCTCGGCATGCAGCCGCTGTCGCTGAGCCAGATCGCCACCATCAACGACTTGCCCGAAGCGCAACCCAAGGTCGACTCGATCGGCCGCACGCTCGAGGAGCTCGGATTCATGCAAGACAATGCAACGCCCGCCGCCAGCGCCGGCGGCGCGACGCCGCCGGTGAGGTGACGAATGGCTGATGCGGCAAAGGATGCGGTTTCGCCGGACGCAGGGCCGACCCGGCGCAACGGCGTCGTGCCGGCCGCCGTCGTCCGGCTTTTCCGCCTCTACGTGCCGAAAGATTTCGGCGTGGATCTCGAGCCGCCGCTGAGCGGCGCGCGCCCGTCCGGTCGCCGGCTCCTCAGCGGGTCGAGCCTCAAATCCTTCGCCGATGCGCTCCTCCTGACGCGAACTCGAGCGCTCGGGAGCGCGCATCCGCACGGTCGCGCTCGGCATGTTGGTGGCCTATGCGGCGATCGGCGTGAAGCTGGTTGTGCTCGGCCTCTCGCACGATCCGCCGCAAAGCCTGAAAGGCGACGCCGAGCAGGCTGTCTCCGGCGCAAGGCCGGACCTTCTCGACCGCAACGGCGAAATTCTCGCAACCGACGTCACCGCCATGTCGGTCTTCGCCGAGCCGAACCGCATCATCGACAAGGACGAAGCCGTCGAGCTCATCACAGCCGTGTTGCCCGATGTCGATGCGAAAGAACTGCGCCAGCGTCTCGGGTCGCGGAAGGGCTTCGTCTGGGTCAAGCGGCAGATCACGCCGAAGGAGCAGGCGGAGATATTTCATCTCGGCCTGCCGGGCGTCGGCTTCCTCCCGGAGAACAAGCGCATCTATCCGAACGGGCCGATCGGGGCGCATGTGATCGGCTATGTCGACAAGGACAACGTCGGCATCGCCGGCATGGAGAAATATCTCGACGAGCAGAGCCTGACAGACCCGCATGTGCCCGGCTTCGCCGTCGATCCGGACAGCCTGAAGCCTGTCCGGCTCTCGCTGGACCTCAAGCTGACGCATGCGCTCCGCGACGAACTGCTCAAAGGCATGGATCGTTTCCGCGCCAAGGCGGGCGCCGGCATGGTGATCGACGTCAATACCGGCGAGGTGCTCGCGCTCGAATCCCTGCCGGACTACGACCCCAACGAGCCGGTGGATGCGCAGGATCCGACCAGGATCAACCGCATCAATGTCGGCGTCTACGAGATGGGTTCGACCTTCAAGGCCCTGTCGATCGCGATGGCGCTCGAATCCGGCAAGGTCAATCTCGCCACCCGGGTCGACGCGCGCGACTCTCTGCGCTACGGCCGCTTCACCATCCACGATTTCCATGCCACCCATCGCGTGCTGACTGTGCCGGAAGTGTTCACGCATTCGTCGAATATCGGCACCGCGCGGATGGCGCTCATGGTCGGCGTCGAGGGCCACAAAGCCTTCCTGAAGAAAATGGGGCAGCTCGACCGGCTGCGCACCGAACTGCCGGAGAGCGCGGAGCCGCTGGTTCCGAAACGCTGGGGCGAGCTCAACACCATGACCATTGCCTTCGGCCAGGGCCTCAATGTCGCGCCGATCCAGGCGGTGATGGCCGTCTGCGCCCTTGTTAACGGTGGCAAGATGATGGTCCCGACCTTTTTGACGCGCACGCTGGAAGAGGCGGCCAAGGTCAACCACCGGGTCGTGAGCGAACAGACCTCGGAATCGTTGCGCTATCTCATGCGTTCGAACGCGACGCACGGATCGGCCAGCTTCGCCAACATTCCCGGCTATTACGTCGGCGGCAAGACCGGCACCGCCGACAAGATCATTCATGGCCGCTATTCGGAGAACAAGGTCTTCACCACCTTCATGGCGATCGTGCCGGCCGACAAGCCGAAATATCTCTACCTCACCCTTTACGACGATCCGGCGCCCGCGCCCGAGGATCACGGCTACCACACCGCCGCCTACAACGCAGGCCGGGTCACCGGCGCGCTGATCCGCCGGGCGGAGCCGCTCGAGGGCGTGCCGCCGATGAAGGAGGCGCCAATTCAGCCGTTCCCCATCATCGCCCGTCTGGGGTATGGAGCCGACGCCGACAAGACCGGAAAGGAGTGACCGGGGGATAATGAGACGGCTTGGGGACATTCTCGACCTTGAGAATGGCGCGCTGGCGTCCTGCGAGATCGGCGGGATCGCCTTCGACAGCCGCAAGGTCGAGCCGGGCGACGTCTTCTTTGCGCTTCACGGGGCGAAGGATGACGGGCTCAGGCACGCCGGCGAAGCGGCCGCCAGGGGAGCGGCCGCCATCGTCGCCGATCGTGATGGGCGCGTCGCCGGCATCCCCTTCGTCAAGGTCGACGACGTCCGCCAGTCGCTCGCCTATGCCGCCGCGCGGCTCTATCCGCGTCAGCCGGCCACGATCGTCGCGGTGACCGGGACCAGCGGCAAAACCTCGGTTGCCGCTTTTGCCCGCCAGATCTGGGCTTCGCTCGGGCTGGAAGCCGGATCGCTCGGCACGATCGGCGTCGTGTCGCGGCCGCTGACCGTCTACGGTTCGCTGACAACCCCGGACCCGATCGCGTTGCATCGGACGCTCGACGAGCTGGCCCAGGCCGGAGTGACGCATCTGGCGCTCGAGGCCTCTTCGCACGGGCTCGATCAGAAGCGGCTCGATGGCGTCCGCCTCGCTGCCGGCGCATTCACCAATCTCACCCGCGACCATTTGGACTATCACGCGACGGTCGAGGATTATCTGGCGGCGAAGCTGCGGCTGTTCCGCGAACTTCTGCCTCCGGGCGCCCCGGCGATTGTCGACGCAGACAGCGACATCGCGCCGCGCGTCATCGAGGCCGCGACGGCCCGCGGCCTGACGGTCTTCACCGTTGGCGCCGGCGGCGCGGGGATCCGCCTTGCCTCCGTCACGCGAGCGGGGCTCGCTTCATTGCTTGAAGTCGAGTTCGGCGGCCGCCGGCGAAAGCTGAGGCTGCCCCTGCCGGGGGATTTCCAGATCGCCAATGCGCTGGTTGCGGCCGGACTTTGCATCGCCACCGGCAGCGAGGCCGACGCCGTCTTCGCGGCGCTGCCCTCGCTCGAGGGCGCTCCCGGCAGGCTCGAGCGCATCGGCGAGATTCGCGGAGCCGCCGTCTTTGTCGACTATGCCCATAAGCCCGATGCGCTGGAAAAGGCGCTTCAGGCCCTCAGACCCTATGTGCGCGGGCGCATCATCCTTGTTTTCGGCTGCGGCGGCGATCGCGACGCCGGCAAGCGACCGATCATGGGAGAGATTGCGTCGCGCCTGGCCGATGTGGCGATCGTCACCGACGACAACCCTCGCTCCGAAAAGCCCGCTTCCATCCGCGCCGAGATCCTCACTGCGGCCCGGGGCGCGCTTGAGATCGGCGATCGCGCCAAGGCGATCCGGGCGGGCGTGGGGATGCTGTCGGAAGGCGACGCGCTGCTGATCGCCGGCAAAGGTCATGAAATCGGGCAAATTGTCGGCGACAGGACACTGCCGTTCAGCGACGCGGAGGAGACGCGCGCAGCCCTGGCGGAGGCGGGATGACTGTGCTTTGGACCGAATCCGAGCTGATGCAGGCTTTGGCCGCCCCCAGCGAACCGATGAAAAGGAAGGTTCGCGGGGTGTCGATCGATTCCCGCACGCTCGAGGCCGGCGATCTTTTCATCGCCATCAGCGGCGAGACCCATGACGGCCACAATTTTGTCGCCGGTGCGCTTGAGGCGGGCGCCGCGGCGGCGGTCGTTCAACGCGAGAGGGCGACTGCGCTCGCTCGCTTTGGCCCCGTCATTGCAACCGACGACACGCTGACCGCGATGGAGCAGCTTGGCGTCGCCGCGCGCGACCGCACCCGGGCGCGCATCGTCGCGGTGACCGGCTCGGTCGGCAAGACGAGCGTGAAGGAGATGCTGCGGATGATGTTGTCGGAGTGTGGCCGGACGCACGCTTCGGCCGCCTCCTACAACAATCACTGGGGCGTGCCGCTGACGCTGGCGCGCATGCCGTCCTCCGCCGACTTCGGCGTTTTCGAGATCGGCATGAACCACGCCGGCGAGATCGAACGCCTCGTTCATTTGACGCGTCCGCATGTGGCGCTGATCACGACGATCGCGCCGGTCCATGTCGAACATCTCGGTTCGATGGAAGCGATCGCCGACGCGAAGGCGGAGATCTTCTGCGGCCTCGAGCCCGGGGGCGTCGCCGTGATCAATCGCGACGCGCCGCAATTCGAACGCCTCGTCAAGGCAGCCGGCGCGCGCAAAGCGCGCATCCTGACCTTCGGCGAGGGCGGCGACGCGACGCTTATTGACGTCGCCGAGGTCAACGGCGTCTCACGCGTTCGCGCGCATCTCTTCGGCCGCAAGATCCGGTTCGAGCTTGGCGCGCCCGGCCTGCACATGGCTCAGAACGCCCTCGGCGCGCTGCTCGCCGCCGAGGCGCTCGGCGCGGACCTCGGCCCATGCGTCGCCGGGCTGGCGCGCTTTTCGCCACAGAAGGGCAGGGGCGAGCGGTTCGCAATCCCGACCCCGGACGGTTCGGCGATCATCATCGACGAAAGCTACAACGCCAATCCCGCCTCGATGCGGGCGGCGCTGGCGCTGCTCGGCGCTGCAAGACCAGGTCCCAACGGACGACGCATCGCCATCCTCGGCGACATGCTCGAGCTCGGCGCGAAAGGCGCCGCGCTGCACGCAGAGCTGGCGGCCGATCTCAGCGCCAACAAGATCGATCTCCTGTTCGGCGCGGGCCCCCTCACCCGGGCGCTCTTCGAGGCGGCCCCCGCGGCGATGCGCGGCGCCTGGGCGGAGCGCTCCGTCGACCTCACCCCTGAAATCGCCCGAACCTTGCGGGACGGCGACGTCGCCATGATCAAGGGCTCGAACGCCAGCCGAATGGGTCCCGTCGTCGCTGCCCTGCGTGAACATTTCGCTCGTGTGCGACCGCAAGCTCAGGAGGCCAAATGCTGACGTGGCTGGCCGATGTTCCTCACCTGCCCGGCATCTTCCATCTGTTTCGCTACCTGACGTTCCGCACGATGGGCGCGGCAGGAACGGGGCTGTTCCTCGTCCTCTTCTTCGGTCCGGCGATCATCTCCGCGCTTCGCCTGAAGCAAGGCAAGGGACAGCCGATCCGGGCCGATGGTCCGGCGTCTCATCTGCTCTCGAAGAAGGGCACGCCCACCATGGGCGGGCTCATGATCCTGTTCGGTTTGTTCATATCCGCGCTGCTCTGGGCCAATCTCGAGACCCCGTATGTCTGGATCGTCTTGTTCGTGACGCTGGGCTTCGGCGCCATCGGCTTTTACGACGACTATCTCAAGGTGACGAAGCAGTCGCACGCCGGCTTCTCCGGCCGCGCCCGCCTCGCCGGCGAATACGTCATTGCAGCGCTTGCGTGCTTTGCTCTCATGCGCGTCGGCGCCACAGGCGCGACGTCGCTCGCCGTTCCCTTCGTCAACGGCTACATCCTGGATTTCGGCTGGGGCTTCCTGCTGTTCGGCCCCTTTGTCATCGTTGCGTTCGGCAACGCGGTCAATTTGACCGACGGACTCGATGGCCTCGCGATCGTCCCCGTTATGATCGCCGCGGCGACGCTCGGCCTCATCTCTTATCTCGTCGGCAGCGCGATCTACTCGCATTACCTCCTGATCAATCATGTCCCGCTCGCTGGCGACCTGATGGTGATTTGCGGCGCGATGATCGGCGCGGGCGTGGGCTTCCTGTGGTTCAACGCGCCACCGGCGCAAGTCTTCATGGGCGACACCGGCTCTCTGGCGCTTGGCGGGCTGCTGGGGACGATGGCGGTCGCGGTCAAGCACGAAATCGTGCTGGCGGTCATCGGCGGCCTGTTCGTCATGGAGGCGCTGTCGGTGATCGTGCAGGTCGCCTCGTTCAAGATGACCGGCAAGCGCGTATTCAAGATGGCGCCGATCCATCATCATTTCGAGCAGCTCGGTTGGTCGGAGCCGCAGATCGTCATGCGCTTCTGGATCATCGCCTTCGTGCTGGCGATGATCGGTCTGGCGTCGTTGAAGCTGAGGTGACGATTGACGCCGGTCGACACTCTTCGCGGGCAGAACGTGGCCGTCTTCGGGCTCGGCGGCTCAAGCTTGTCCGCCGTGCGCGCGCTCGTCGAGGGCGGGGCGGAGGTAGCAGTCTGGGACGACAGTGAGAAGGCGCGGGAACGCGCCGCCGCAGCTGGCTTCAGGCCCGTCAATCTCGCGGAAGCCGACTGGCGCCAGTTCAGACTGTTCGTGCTGTCGCCGGGGGCGCCATTGACACATCCGGCGCCGCACTGGACCGTCGGGCTCGCCCACGCCGCCGGCGTTCCGATCGTCGGCGATATCGAACTGTTCGCAAGGGAACGACAGGCGCGCGCGCCTCGGGCTCCTTTCGTCGCCATCACCGGCACCAACGGCAAATCGACGACGACGGCGCTGATCGCCCATGTGCTGCGGGAGGCCGGGCGCGATGTCGCGATGGGGGGCAACATCGGCGTTCCGGTCCTCGATTTGCCGCCGCCGGCGGATTCCCGGACGCATGTGATCGAGTGCTCGTCGTACCAGATCGATCTCGCGCCTTCGCTCGCGCCGAGCGTCGGGCTGCTCCTCAACGTAACGCCCGACCATCTCGACCGTCACGGCGACCTTGAACATTATGCCGCCGTCAAGGAACGGCTGGTTGCGCAATCCGAGGTGGCCTTGATCGGCGTCGATGACGATCCCTCCCGGGCCATCTGCGCCCGCCTCCTGGCGCGAGCCGGAAGGCCGGGGGTTGTCGCCGTATCGGGCGACAATTCTCCGGATGCCGATATTTTCGTGCGCGATCGGCAGGTCATGGCGCGCGGCGACGCCCCGCCGTTCATCGACCTGACGGGCGCTCGGGCGTTGCGCGGGGCGCACAACGGCCAGAACGCCGCCTTCGCCTATGCGGCTGCAAACGCGCTCGGCGTCGACCGCGATGTGGTCGGGCGAGCCTTCCAAAGCTTCCCCGGCCTCGCCCATCGAATGGAGGAGGTCGGCCGCTGCGGTCCGGTCTTGTTCATCAACGACTCCAAGGCCACCAACGCCGACGCCGCGGAAAAGGCGCTCATGTCCTTTCGCGACATCCACTGGATCCTCGGCGGCAGGCCCAAAGAGGGCGGGATCGAACCGCTCCGCCCGCTTTTACCGCGTATCGCGCGAGCCTATCTGATCGGCGAAGCGATCGATGAGTTCGCCGCGACGCTCGACGGTCGAGCGCCATATCTGCGGTGCGGCACGCTGAGCGCGGCGACGGCGGCCGCCACCCGCGACGCAATGGGCTCGACGGCGCGCGAGCCCGTCGTGCTGCTGTCGCCGGCATGCGCCTCATTCGACCAGTTCGCCAATTTCGAAGCGCGCGGCGATGCGTTTCGCGCCGAGGTCGCTCGACTGCTGCAGGGGGAGGCTTAGTCATGGTGTCGAGAGCGGAGCGCGGCGCGGTCGCCGACTGGATGCGGACGGTCGATCGCTGGCTGCTGGGCTCTTTCGGCGCCCTGATGGTGATCGGCCTCGTCATGGCGCTGGCTGCGAGCCCTGCGGTCGCCGAGCGGCTCAACCTGTCGACTTTCCACTTCGTCGACCGGCAAGCGCTGATGCTCGTTCCGACAGCGCTCCTGATGGTTGCGACGTCCTTTCTCTCGCCCCGCCACATGCGCCGCGCGGCGCTTTTGCTGTTCTTGCTGTCGTTGGCCCTCATCGTCCTCGCTCTGATGTTCGGCGCCGAGGTCAAGGGTGCCCGGAGGTGGATCTTCGGGCTTCAGCCATCCGAGTTCATCAAGCCTGCCTTCGTCGTTCTTGCCGCCTGGGCCTTCACCGAGGCCGGACGGAAAGCGCCGACGGCGCTGCTCGCCAGAGGGCTTTCATTCCTGTTGCTGCCCGTGACGATCGTTCCGCTGATCCTCGAGCCGGATTTCGGGCAGACGATGCTTGTCTCGATCGTGTGGGCGTCGCTCTTCTTCCTGGCCGGCCTCCATTGGTTCTGGGTCGGCGGCGTCGGCGGCCTTGGAGTCGCCGGCGGTTTCGCCGCCTACAAGCTCTCGCCGCATGTGCATGAGCGCGTTCTGCGCTTTCTCGATCCCGATTCGACCGGAGGCATGGTCGACACCTTCCAGGTCGACACGGCGTTGCAGAGCATTCTGTCGGGCGGGTGGCTCGGGCGCGGACCGGGCGAGGGTGTCTACAAACGAATCCTGCCCGACGCGCATACCGACTTCATCTTCGCCGTCATCGGCGAGGAGTTCGGCATGGCGGCCTGCCTGACGCTGATCGCCTTTTTCGGCTTCATCGTCTTGCGGGCGCTCTGGCTTGCCTCGCGCAACCAGGATCCGTTCTGCCGCTTCGTCGCCGCCGGCATGACGATCATGTTCGGCGTCCAGAGCTGGATCAACATGGCCGTCAACCTGCGCGCCATGCCGGCCAAGGGCATGACCCTGCCTTTTATCTCCTATGGCGGTTCCTCTCTGCTGGCGCTCGGCCTCGGCATGGGCTTTCTGCTCGCGGCGACGCGCCGGCGCCCGAGCGCGGATTTGCAGCACCCTCTGGTCCCGGCGGAATGAGCGATGCCCGCTGCATTCTTCTGGCGGCAGGCGGGACCGGCGGGCATCTCTTTCCGGCGGCCGCCCTCGCCGCCGCCTTGTCGCGGAGGGGGGTCGAGGTCGAGCTTGCAACGGATGACCGCGCGCTGAAATATGGTCGGGATTTTCCCGCCCGCGCCATCCATTCTTTTCCTTCTGCGACGACCACAGGCGCCGGTCTTTTCAGCAAGGCGCGGGCGACCGCGACGCTCGGCCTCGGCGTCGCCTCGGCGCTGGTCAAGCTCCGACGCATCGAGCCGCGGGCGGTCGTCGGCTTCGGCGGCTATCCCACGGTGCCGCCGCTAGTCGCCGCCGCTCTCATGCGGATTCCGAGCGTCCTGCACGAGCAGAACGCGGTGATGGGCCGCGCCAACCGCTTTCTCAGCCCGCGCGTCTCCGTGGTCGCCTCCGGCTTCCCGGAGCTCAAGGGGGCCGACCCCGCCACCCAGGCCAAGACGCGCTACACCGGCAACCCCGTACGACCCGCCGTCGTCGCAGCCGCGACGATCCCCTATCCGGATGCCGCCGGGCAGCTCAGGCTCCTGGTGACGGGCGGGTCCCAGGGGGCGCGCATCATGGCGGACGTCGTTCCCGCGGCCCTGGCCCTTTTGAACCCGGAGGAACGGCGCCGGATCCGCCTGACCCAGCAGGCCCGCGGCGAGGACAAGGCGCGGGTCGCGGCAGCTTGCGCGCGGATCGACTTTCCCATCGAAATCGCCGAGTTCTTCGAGGATTTGCCCAAGCGCATCGCCGATGCGCATCTGGTCATCGGCCGTGCCGGCGCGTCGACCGTCGCCGAACTGGCGGTGATTGGACGGCCAGCGGTTCTGGTGCCATTCCCCCACGCGCTGGATCAGGATCAGGCGGCGAACGCCGCGGCGCTCGAAGCCTGCGGCGGGGCCATCGTCGTGCCGCAGCCCGGGTTCACGCCCGACCGGCTGGCGGCGATTTTGCGCGACGCGCTCGCCTCGCCGGGGCGGCTTGCCGCGTCGGCAAAGGCGGCGAAGGCTGCCGGAACCGCGGATGCGGCCGATCGCCTGGCGGACGTCGTACTCGAGATCGCCCGGCCGGCGTAAACCGAGCAGCCGCTCCCGCTTTACTGGAACGAACCGATCAGCTTGCATGTTCCGGTGCAGTCGCGGCGGGCCGAAATCATGAGAATTGTGAAACACCGTTCCTTGACCCCGGGACTCAATCCCCGGCGCACGAAGCTCGAGGTTCCCGGCTGGGCGGGCGACCGGCAACCCCGGAAGGACGGCTCGATGGAGCAGGCCTGGCATTGCCTGCCGTTCTCCGAAGCCGCGCGCTACGGCATTGAGCTTTTCTATCCCTACCCGAACGAATTTCGCGTCAGCGCGAGGGGCGGAAGGCTCCTTCTCGAGGGGGACTTCGGGCCCCGGCCGCAAGATTACGGCGGCGAATGGCCGCCGTTTCGCACCTTCGGCGATCTTTACTATACCTACCAGCTCTCGCTCGATCTTAAGGTCGAGGAAGGCTTCGCCATTCGAACGGAGCCGCATCCGCGCTTCTATACGGACCCGACCAACACGACGCCCCTCGCCGTGCCCGCCCTCCTACGCCGGTGGTGGCCTATGGTCTACTTCCTCGTCTTCAAGTCGCCGCCCGAGGGCGGCGTCCATATCTTCCGCCCCGGCGAACCCTTCGTGCAAGTTCTTGTCCTGCCCGAGCAAGCGGACTTCGAACTCGCCCCGATGCCGGAGGAGGAGGCGGCCGAGCGCGAGCTGCAGTCGCGCCGCATCTATCAAAGCCGAAGCACGCTCTCGGCCGGGACCGAATGGACCTCCGCGACCAACACCGTCTTCGATGGGACCTACCGACACATTCTCGGCGCCGCCACCGAAAGAGAAAAGCAGACTCGGCGCGGCGACTGAGGTTGCCGCGCCGGTTCATAGTCTCATTATTGCGGCAAGGGGACTACAATTGTGTGGTGATGGTGGTGATGATGATAGTGATGATGGTAGTGGCCGTAGTACCGGTAATGGTGGTGATGATGATGATGATGATGATGATGAGGGGGGGCGATGTAGACCTGAGCCAACTGCACTTGCCCCCCGCCGGTCGGCTGTGCCGCGGCATGCGCATCGTCAGCATCCAGAAGGGCGCGAGCGTTCGGGATCGGATTTAACAACTCCGAGAAGGAGCGGGCTGGCTCCAGGGCGGTCGCGCTGCCGGCCGGTGCGGGTGAGGCTTGTGCGCTTCCCGCTAAGGCCAACGCCGATGCGGCGCCAAGGAGTCCGATTGTCGTCTTGTTCACGGACTTTTCCTTTCTTGATCAGAGAGACCTTGAACATCGTCAACCTTGAAGTTGTTCCGATTCTCCTGTCGTCGAGGCTGGAGCCGTGGGGCGGGCTCGCTCCGTTGGACGTAGTCGCTGAGCCCTATCGCGAGCCAGTCGAATGGCACAGTCGCCGCTTGATCTTCAGGTCGCGGTGCAGATGTGAGGCCTTGTGGCCAGCAGCGCGTCGAACGGCGCAAGTCTAGTGGCTCGCGTCAGCCCAAATTGGAGGCGCCGCGATCCTTCCCCCCTTGCGGGGGAAGGTGTCGTTGCGAAGCAACGACGGATGAGCAACTGTGAAGTAGGAGGTAGCCCGGTGCTCGGCCGGGCTCAAGGCTGGCGCTGCGCGCCCCCGCCTCCGGCGGCTGCGGCCTTGACCCCGTCCGCTCACCGGTCTTTTTGGCATCCATGCGGTCGGCGCGATGCGCCGCCCGGCGGCCAGGCGAAGCCTCGCTCATGCGGCGGCTCCATCCGGCGGCCGCCAGGTCTCATCGCGCGCGAGCATCGTGTTCAGGATGACGATCAGCTTGCGCATGCATGCGATCAGAGCGACCTTGTGGTCCTTGCCCCTGGCGCGCAGGCGTTGGTAGTAGGCCTTGAGCACTGGATTGTGCTGGGTGGCGGCGCCCACGATCGGCATATAGAGGAGGGTGCGCAGCTTGCGCCGCCCGCCCTTGATATGGCGCTGGCCTCGGCGCTCGCCGCTGTCGTCGTCGTAGGGCGCGGCGCCGATGAGGGCGGAGGCGGCCTCGTTGGGGATGTGCCCGAGCTCGGGAAACCAAGCGACCACGCCGGCGACGGCTTGATCGCCAAGCCCCGGCACGCTGTCGATGATTTCGGCCCGTCGCGCGAACCCCGGCGCTTTGATCTTGGCGGCGATGGCGGCCTCGAGCTTGCGCAGTTCGGCCCGCATCGCCTTGGCGATCGCCTTGAGGGCGTTGACGACGATGGCCGGCGGCCGGTGCTCGCCCTGTTGTTTGATCCGCCCTTCCAGGTCCTTCAAGGCCATCCGGGCCTGGACCAGCCGGTCGACCTCCTCGCGCGCCGGATCGTGCGGCTGGGCCTCGCTGTCGGGAAAGGTCTCGGCGAACCAGGCGATCGTCTCGGCGTCGATCGGATCGTTCTTGGCCAGCCGTCCGGCCGCTTTGGCAAAGTTGCGAACCCGTTTCGGATCGACGATGAGGACCTCGACGCCGGCCGCGCGCAGGGCTTCCGCCCAGCTTCGCTCATAACCGCCGCTCGCCTCCATCACCGCCCGCCCGACCCGGTTCTTGCGCACCCACGCCGCCAACTCGGCCAGGCCTTCCGGCGTGCTCGACGCCGTCAAGCGCTGCCCCGTCGAACGAATGCAGGCGTCGACTTTGCTCTTTGCAACATCGAGGCCGACAACGCGCGTCTTTTGTGGCATCCTCCGCTCCCTTCCTTGCTCGTACGGGCTCTCACGCCCATGCAACTGTTCGGGTTTAAGGAAGACACCGGACCTGTCCCTCGCTCATCCTCAGGGTTTCGCCTCAGGGGTCCACGGGCTCAGATCCGGCGACGGGCGGCTGGTTCAGCAGCCGTCCGTTCGCCGACTCTCTCACAATTTGCGGACACAAGGGGTCCGGCGCGCGAGCGCCGGCTTGCTGCGCGCCGTGCGCAGTTTTTTTCTCCACAGATGAGGGCAAGATGATTTCAAGATCCAAAGCCGCGGCTTGCGCCGCGACCCCTCATCCGGCCGGCTGCGCCGGCCACCTTCTCCCGCAAGGGGAGAAGGGGCGGCCCTTCGATTTGGCCGACGCGCGCCACTAGTCGATTACCGCGTGCGCCGCCTGCTCTCGTGGGCCGGGAATCGCGGCCGCCCTCGGCGAACGGATCAGCGCCAGCAACGGGAAGGCGGCGAGCGAGACCAGGGTCATCAGGAGAAAATCGTTCGAATAGGCCATCGCGGCGGCTTGTTGCGTGACCATCTGCTCGAGCATTTCGAGGTTCGGCAATCCCATTCCCGACAGCAGCCCGGCGTTCGGCATATGCAGCGCATCGTTGAACGGCGTGATGTGCTCGACGAGCTGGCTGTGAAACTCGGTGATCATGCTCGTCAAATGAGCGATTACGATCGAAATCCCGACCGCCGATCCGATGTTGCGGATGAGCGTCCACAGCGCCGCGCCTTCCGTCCGCAGTTCGCCCGGCAGGCTGGCGAAGGCGATCGTGTTCAGCGGAACAAAAACAAAGCCAAGTCCGAATCCTTGCGCCACGGAGTTGATGGCGATCGTCGAGGCCGAGACGTCGAGCGACCAGCCGACCATGAGCCAGAGCGAAGTCGTCGCCAGGACGAGGCCGACAAAGATCAGGAGCCGCGGGTCGACCTTGCCGCTCAGACGTCCGACCAGGAACATGGCGACAAACGTGCCGATGCCCCGCGCGCCGAGCAGGTAGCCGCTGGACAGCACAGGATAGCCGAGCAGGTTCTGAATGAACGGCGTCACCAGCGCCATGGTCGCGAGCAGGATGATCCCGATGAGGAACATGAAAACGAGGGCGATCGAAAAATTCCAGTCGCGGAAGATGCGGACGGTGATGAACGGTCGCTTCGAGGTGAAGCAGTCGGTCAGGAAGAAGTAGAAGCCAACGACCGAGAGGATTGCCTCGATGACAATCTCGGGCGAATCGAACCAGCCGAGTTCCTCGCCGCGATCGAGCATCATCTGCAATGCGCCGATGCCGAGCGACAGGCTCAGGAAGCCGAACCAGGAGAACGGAACGTCGCGTTTGGTCGGGGTCTCGTTCATGAATACCGAGAGTCCCAGGGTGGTCAAAATGCCGAACGGCAGGTTGACGAAGAACACCCACCGCCATGAGTAGGAGTCCGTCAGCCAGCCCCCGAGCGTCGGGCCCATGATCGGCCCCAGCATGACCCCCATGCCCCAGATCGCCATTGCCGAGCCGCGCCTGTTGGGCGGAAAGATGTCGAGCATCACGGCCTGGCTCAGCGGCACCAGCGCGGCGCCGAAGACGCCCTGCAGCAGTCGATAAGCGACCATCTGTTCGATCGATAGCGCGACGCCGCAGAGCATCGAGGCGAGGGTGAAACCGGCGGTGCAGACGATGAACAGCTTCTTGCGCCCGAAGCGCGTCGCCATCCAGCCGAGCGGCGAGGTCATGATCGCGGCGGCGACGATATACGAGGTCAGGACCCAGTTGACCTGATCCTGGGTGGTCGAGAGCGACCCCTGCATGTAGGGCAGGGCGACGTTGGCGATCGTCGTGTCAAGCGCCTGCATGATCGTGGCCATCATGATGCACACGGTCAGCATCCATCGCACCGAGGGCGCGATGGTCTCGTAGATTGGCCGAGGGTTCATTTCATCAGCGCGGTCTTGGCGGCGACGACACGGTTCATCATGCCCCCGGCCCAGTCGGCGAGGTCGGCGACGACGCCCTTCAAGCTCCGGGTCCGGCCAGTGTCGATCGAAAGATCGGCGCTCATCCCGGCCCGCAGGTTGTCCGTATCCTGGTCCGGGCCGAAGCAGAACCGGAGGGGCACGCGCTGAACGACCTTGACCCAGTTGCCGCTCGCGTTCTGCGGCGGCAGGATCGCGAACTGCGCCCCGGTTCCCGGCGCGATCGAGCAAACCGTCCCGCTCCAGGTTCTGTCGGGAAAGGCGTCGACGGTGACCGTCGCGGGCAGGCCCGCGCGAACGTAGGTCATGTCCGATTCCTTCGGGTTGGCGTCGACCCAGAGCCCCGTGTTCGCCACGACCGCGAAGACCGGCTGGCCGGCGGCGGCGACCCGGCCGAGTTCGATCTGCGCCACTTGGGTCGCAACGCCGTCGATGGGCGAGAGGACTTTCGTGTTGCGCAAATTCCGTTCCGCGTCCTCGACCCCAGCCCTCGCCTGGATGTACTCGGGGAACCCCTCGATCGGCGCGTCGAGGCTGCCGCCGAGCTTGACCATTGTGGTCGCCTGCTGCTGGCGAACGAACTCGAGCAGCTGCCTGGCCTGAATCAGCGCCGCCATCGAGGTGTCGCGGTCGACGCTGGTTCCCGATCCTCGCGTGGCGAGCTCGTTCTTGCGGTCGAAGTCGGCCTGACGGACCTTGACCGCGTCCTCCCCCATTTTAATCTGATCCTTGTTGCTGACATAGGAGGAGCGCAGGTTGGCGAACTCGACCTTGGCGGCGTCGAGACGGCCCTTCGCCAGCGAGAACGCGATTTCGTAGGGCTTCGGGTCGATGTCGAACAGAGGATCGCCGACCTTCACCCTTTGCCCCTCGATCACGTGCACCGCAACGATCGGACCGGTGACCTGGGGTGTGATCAGCGACTTGTCCGCTCCCACGTAAGCATTGTCTGTCGTCACGTAGCGGCCGCCGTCGAGCCACCAGCTGAACCCGGCGGCAAGCGCGATCAGCGGGATGACGATGAGCATGACGAAGCGCCTCGTCCCCCCGCGGCGCTTCTTGACGACGATCGGCGGCTCGGTTGCGGCCGGCGGGGTCGAACTCGGCTGCGGCGCCGCGGGTTGCGGCGCCAGCGGATGCGGCCCGGGAGCAGGCTGGCCTGGCTTCGCCGGTGTGAATTGCACCGTCTGAGCCGAGCGAGGCGTCGCAGCCGCCGAAGCGTCTTCAGGCGGGACTTCGCGCGCGATGGCGGACTTGGACGGGCTCACTTCACGCAGGCTCCAGAATGCAGTTCGGTCTTAAGATTGGCCTTGACGGTTAAGAGGCCCCTGTGAAGCGCGCGGACCTCATCGCCATCGAGACCGGACAGCGCCCGGCCCATCACGTCCTCCGCGAGGGCGGCGAGTTCACGGAGCGCGGGCGCGGCTTTCTCCGTCAGATGCAATCGATGCGCGCGTCGGTCCGCCGGGTCGTCCCGCCGCTCGACGAGGCCTGCAGACGTCAGCTTGTCGACAAGGCGACCCAGCGTGATCGGCGCGAGGTCGAGCGCCTCCGCGAGTTCGCCCTGCTTGACGCCCTCGCAGCGCTGCAGCCGCGACAGCACCGCCCATTGCGCGCGAGTCGTGCCCAGCTCCCGGGCCCGCTGGTCTGAGTAGGTGCGCAACAGCCGCGCCACGTCATTGAGAGCGAAGCCGAGTTCGCGAGCCGGCGACAGCGGCGGTTTTTGAGCAAGCGATATCATAAGCAGGCTTATAATAAGCCTGATCGGCGAAAACAAGGGGCGGCCGCACGGAATCTGTCTCCCGCCTCCGAGACCAGAACGCCCTGACGACACTCGTGGAAAGATAGGCCGCTGGCCTTCCATGCCGACTCCGGTGCGGGAGGCCAATCTGCGGCGAGTGCGGCGCGCCGTGGACCCCCGCTGGGCTTATCCACCGCGATCAGGCGGTTCTGCGGTGACTTCGCCGGTGCCCGCAGTTACGCCGAGGAAGCTATGGCCTTCCGATTCGTCCACACCGCCGATATCCACCTTGACTCGCCGCTGCGTACTCTGGCGTTGCGCGAGCCGGCGCTTGCAGAGATGATCGGCGGCGCGACGCGCAAAGCCTTTGCCGCCGTGATCGACCTTTGCCTTGCGGAGCAGGTCGATGCGCTTCTGATCGCCGGCGATCTCTACGACGGCGAGCAGACGTCGATGAAGACTGCGCGCTTTCTCGCCGACCAGCTCCGCCGCCTGCACGAAGCGGGGATCCGGACCTTCATCATTCGCGGCAACCACGACGCCGAGTCCCGGATCACGCGCGAGCTCACCCTGCCGGAGTCGGTGAAAGTGTTCGGCGGTCGGGCGGAAGCGGTCACGCTTCGGCGAGGCGGCTTGGACGTCGTCGTACATGGGGTCAGCTTCGCCCAGAGGCACGCGCCGGAGAGCCTGCTGCCGAAGTTCCCCGCTCCGTACGAGGGCGCGGTCAATATCGGCATGTTGCACACCAGCCTCGGCGGCTCGCCGTCGCACGACCGATACGCGCCGTGCGCGACGGCCGAACTGCACGGCCACGGCTATCAGTATTGGGCGCTCGGCCACATTCATCAGCGCTTGATCGACAAGAGCCGGGCGACGATCGTGATGCCGGGCAATCCGCAGGGTCGCGACATCAACGAGGCCGGCCCGAAGTCGGCTACGCTCGCGACGATCGGCGAGGACCGCGCAATATCGGTCGAGGAGCGGCTGACGAGCGTCGCCGAGTTCCAGCGGGTCGCGGTCAATCTCGCTTCCGCCGAAGACTGGAGGGCGGCGCTGAGGCTGATCGAAGCGGCGCTCGAGAAATCGCGCGCGACGGCGCAAAGCGAGCACCTCGTCGCTCGCCTGACGCTCGAGGGCGCAACGCCGCTCGCCTGGCGCCTGCGTTGTCACGCCGACAGGCTCGCGGAAGAGGCGGCCGCGATTGGCGCCGGGCTCGGCGCGACCTGGATCGACAGGATCGAACTCGCCTGCGAGGAGCCGCGCTCCGCCGTGGCTGCATCGAGCGATCCAATCGCGGAATTGCGCGCCCTGATGGAAAACGAAGTCGTGCGGTCGAAGGCGTTCCGCGACCAACTGCAGTCGATCGCCGAGGATCTGCGCGGTCATTTGCCTCCAGGCAGTCGCGAGGACCTGTTCGGCGCCGACGCGCAGGCGTTCGCCGACATCCTGCGCAGCGTGGCGCGGGAGGGCGCCGAAGACGTGCTGGCGCAGCTGCGCGCCGCCGACCGGGACCGGGCTGCGTGAGGATTGCGCGGCTCGATCTCACCCGCTACGGGCGGTTCAGCGACCATACGATCGACTTCGGGGAGGCGCGGGCTGGCGCGCCGGACTTTCATATCATCTACGGGCTCAACGAGGCGGGCAAATCGACCGCAGCGGCGGCGATCCTCGACCTCCTGTTCGGCGTCGAAAAGCAGACGCCTTACGGGGCGGCTGAGGCGAGGCCGAACTGGCACGCCTACAGCGCCATGCGGGTCGGAGCGCGGATCGAGATCGCCGGCCGGACGTTCGAGATCGCCCGGCTCAAGCGCGACAAGAACAGTCTCGTCGACATGGACAACCGTCCGATCGACGAGGCGCTGCTGAAGGCGGAGCTCGCCGGGGTCGACCGCGCCGCGTTCCGCATGATGTTCTCGCTCGACGACGAGAGCCTGGAGAATGGCGGCGAGGCGATTCTCGAGAGCCGCGGCGATCTCGGCGAACTGCTCTTCTCGGCCAGCGCCGGCCTTGCCGAGGTCAGCGGCCGGCTGGACGCGCTTAGGGAGAAGGCGGAAAGGTTTTACCGGCCGCGAGCGTCGAAGACGGAACTGGCGGAAATGAAGCGCGCTTTCGAGGCGTTGAAGAACGAGCGCGACAAGGCCGATACCCTCGCTTCGACCTACGCCGAGCTCGTGCGCAAGCGCGACGAAGCGAAAGCCGCCTACGAAGCCGCGGCCAGGGGCCTGTCTGAACGACGTGCGCGCGCTGAAGCCATTCGAAGGCTGCTCGCCGCGCTTCCGCATCTGGCCGCTCTCAGCGAGGCGGAGCGCAATCTCGAACCGCTCGCCGGCCTGCCGACGCCTCCGGAGGGGTGGGATGACGAAGTCGCGCGGCTGCAGGCCGAGGCGATAAAGCTGGCTGTGATGAAAGAGACCGCCGAGGCCGCGATCAAGGGCCTGGAGGGCGAACTCGAGCTGATCGGCGACGACCCGGCGGCGTTGTCCATCGCCGCGCGGGCCGAGGCCTGGCGAGAACTGCGCAGCCGGTACGACACGGCGAAGGACATTCCCGTTCGCCGGTCCGAGCTCGACGGCAAGCGCGAGGCTGGGGCCGAAATCCTGCGCCGTCTTGGCAGGCCGGGCGAAGCCGAGCCGCAAAAGCTGATCCTGTCGGTGCGGACGGTCGGCGGCCTCGAGGAACTCATCGCCCAACGCTCGGGTGTGCTGGCGAAGCTCGAAACCGCGCGGGTCGCGGTGGACGACGCGAACAGCGCGCTTAGCGCAGCGCTTGCCGAGGCGCCCGAGTCCAATGGCGGGGGCGCGGCGTTCGAGGCGCTGAAGTCGCGTCTTCACGCGACGCGGCGGGACGATGCCGCCGCTCGTCTTCGCTCAGCCCGCGCCGAGACAGACAAACTGGCGACGAAACTTGCGGATGCGCTGGCTGCGCTCGCGCCCTGGCGAGGTCAGCCGGAAGAGCTGGCTGGCGTCACTGTTTCAGGCGAAGCGGAAACGGCGGCGCTGCGTCTACGGATGGCGCAGGCGCTCGCAGAGCGTCAGATGCATGTCCAGCGTCTCGCCGACAAGAGCGGCGAAGCGGAACGATTGCGGGCGGAAGCGGAGGTCGCCGGTCGGGCGGGCGAAGTCGTCGGGGACGCCGCCGCCTCGGACCTTCGGTCGGCGCGCGAGGCGGCATGGTCCGTCCATCGGGCTGCGCTCAGCGCGTCGAGCGCAGATTCGTTCGAAGCTGCGATGCGTCGCGACGACGCGGCTGGCGCCATGCGGCTCGCCAATGCGCGGGAGGTCGCGGCTGCGCGGGAGCGCGCGATCAAGATTGCCGGGATCGAGGCGGAACGCGCTCGCGCCCGGACGGACCTCGACGCGGTGGACAAGGCCATTTGCTCGCTCGATCGGGAGATTGCTGCGCTGATGCCTGTCGCACCGCCGCGGGGTCGCGATCGCCTGAGCTTTCTCGACGCCTGGAGAGCGAGCCGTGAAGCGGCGATGGAGATCGTCAGCGCGCTCAAGGAGCTGAAGGACGCCGCGCGCCGGGCGGATGAAGACGCCGAGCAAGCGCGCCGGTCGTTGAGCGAAGCGATGCGGGGCGCATGCGTCGCGCATGCGCCGGACGGCGCGCTCGGTTCGCTGGTCGAGGCGGCGGATGCGGCGCTCGCGGAGGCGGCGAAAGCGGAGGCGCAGCGTCAGACGGCGAAGGAGCGCCGCGTCGAGGCGGGGCGTGCAGAGACCAGGCTGAAGGCCGCGCTGGACGAGGACAGGCGATGGCGCGCCGCCTGGCGCGAGGCTTGCGCGGGATCCTGGCTCGGCGAAACCGAACCGGAGCCGCCGCTGAATGCGGTGCGACAGGCGCTGAAGGCGCTCGAGGAATTGCGCGTTTCGCTCAAGGACTGCGACGAACTCGAGCACCGCATCGAAGCGATGGAGCGCGACAGGCGCCTGTTCGCGGCGGAGGTCGCCGATGTCGCGGGCGCGCTTGGCCTCGACGAAGCCGGCGAGGAGCCCGCCGCGCTCGCCGACGCCATCGAGGCCCGCGTGGGGCGGGCGCGCGAGAACCAACGCCGCCGCCGCGAGAAGACATCGGCGCTGGAGGCGGCGCGCCAAAGGGTTGCCGGAGTGGGCGAGGCGCTCGCGGTTAACGCAAAGCTCGCTTCGGCGATTGCCGATTACTTCGCTGTCGCAACCCTTGCCGAAGCCCCCGGCAAGCTCGAAGCCTGCCGACGACGCAATGCGCTGCGCCACGAGGTCGCCAGGGAGACGCGGGCCATCCTCAATTCGAACGTCGCGAATTCAATCGACGCGGCGCGCGCCGCCCTTGAAAGCGCTGACCGCGCCGCGCTCGAGCAGGAGCTCGGCGCGCTCGAAACGCGCGCTCCAAAGGACGAACAGGAGCACGCGGAGCGCTACGCAGCCCACCAGGAGGCCGCAAAGCGTCTCGACTCGGTCGGGGGCGACGACGCGGTGGCGCGAATCGAGGAGAACCGGCGCACCATCCTCGAGGTGATCAAGGATGGCTCGCGCCGGTATCTCATCTTGCGCGCCGGCGTAGCGGCGGCGGACGAAGCGCTGCGGCTTTATCGCGACCGGCATCGCGGCGCCATGATGGAGCGCGCATCGAAGGCTTTTTCCGAGATCAGCCGCGGCGCCTATCGCGGACTGGCCGCGGCGCCGAACGGGCAGAGCGAGACGCTGATTGCGCTGAGCGCCGACGGGGGCTCGAAGGCGGCCGAGCAATTGTCGAAGGGCGCCCGTTTCCAGCTTTACCTGGCGCTGCGGGTGGCGGGCTACCACGAACTCGCCAAGTCGCGCCCGCCGGCGCCGTTCGTGGCCGACGACATCATGGAGACGTTCGATCATTTCCGCGCCGAGGAGGCGCTGCGGCTTTTCGCCGATATGGGCCGGGTCGGGCAGGTGATCTACCTCACCCACCATCTGCATCTCGCCGAGATCGCCAAGAAAGTGTGCCCGGAGGCGAGGGTGCATCAGCTGGCGGCGTAACGCGCCCACCCTTGTCTCCCGCGCCCGGTCAAGCGCCGGGAATGTCGCCGCCTCCCGACCGCTCTTGCGCTAAACTCAGAACCTCCGAGAAGCCGAGAAATGGCTTGACGCGACCCGCGATTTGCCCCTGGCGGAAATCGTGCGAAGCTCGAGCGTTTTCTTCGTAAGGCAAGCAAATGTCGGGATCGCCGCACGACGCTCTGACCACGCCGCGCGCGGATGAACTCGGGCTTAAGCGGATCGCCAACCGAAGCGGGTTTTCGATCAGCCTCCTGCCGAACGGCGCGATCTTCGCCATGGAGCACGCCGCGGGCGGCGCTCCGATCATGGTCAATCAGGCGCTCGGATCGCCCATCGCGGGGGGCATGGGCCGTCTCTACCTGCGTGTCGGCGGCGCGGAACCGATGACAATGCCCCTCGTCGGACCGGAGGCCCCGTGCCGGACCGGCGTTGCCGGCGACCGGGCGGTCTGGGAGGGAGACGCCGGCGGACTGCGCCATGAGGTCAGCCTCTGGCTGCATTCTCGTTCCAACGTCTGGCTATGGTGCGTCCTGATCGTCAACCGGCGCGACACGGAGACGCGCTGCGACGCGGTCCTGATCCAGGATCTCGGTCTCGGCGAACAGGGCTTCGTGATGGGCAACGAGGCTTATGCGAGCCAGTATCTCGATCATTTCATCGCGCCGCATCGCAGCGCCGGCCACGTCGTGATGAGCCGGCAAAATCTAACGCAGGCAGGCGCCCATCCGTGGGCCGCGCATGGTTGTCTCGAGGGCGCCGTGGCCTTCGCCACCGATTATCGCCAGCTGATGGGTCCCGCCCACCGCGACGCCGACGGATTCGCGCTGCCGTTCGGCGTGAGCCTGCCGTCGCGCCGCCTGCAATATGAGACGGCCTGCGCGGCGCTGCAGAGCGAGGCGGCGACCCTGGCGCCGGGCGCATCTGCGTCCTGGACATTCTTCGGCGTCTACAAGCCCGACCATCCGGAGGCGTCGTCCGACAAAGACCTCGCCGTGATCGATGACGTGGAGCGCGCCCGCAAGGACTGGTCGCCGCGCGCTGTCGCCCTGTCCTTCCCGGCCCGCAGCGTTCTTCAGGATGCGCCGGTCGCCGTCGCTGACGTCCTCGACCAGGAGACAATCGCAGCGCGTTATCGCCGGCGGATGCACGCCGAGCGGGCGCAAGGTCGAGCGCTGTCCTTCTTCGTTCCCGCGAAAGCCCATAACCGTCACATCGTGCTGCGGGACAAGGAACGCGTCGTCGCGCGCCGCCACGGCGCCCTTCTGCGCAGCGGCGGAGAGATGCTGCCTGCCGAGACGATGCTCTGCGCCACCTGCTGGATGCATGGCGTCTTCGGCGCCCAGCTGACCATCGGCAACACGTCGTTTCACAAGCTCTTCTCCGTCTCCCGCGATCCCTACAACATCACCCGCGGCAGCGGCCTGCGCATGCTCGTCGATCTGGGGGGCGGGTGGCGGCTTCTGACCGTGCCCTCCGCCTTCGAGATGGGCCTCAGCGACTGCCGCTGGATCTACCGGTTTGGCGAGCGAACGATTACGGTCTCGGCGATCGTTTCCTCCGACGAAGCCGCCATGCAATGGCGCGTCGCCGCCGAAGGCGGTCCCTGTCGGTTCCTCGTCTTCGGCTGCCTCGTGCTCGGCGAGCGTGAATTCGCCGACGCCGGGCGAATCGAGATCGATGAGGGGCGGAAGCAGTTCGCCTTCCGGCCGGATCCCGACGACTTGTGGGGCCGACACTATCCGGACGCCGTCTACCGGCTGGTGACAAGCACGCCGGAATGCGTGGAAGCCCAGGGCGGCGACGAGCTCATCTATGCCGACGGCAAACGCCGATCGGCCGGCTATGCCGCAATCCGCACCTATCCCACCGACGAGTTCGTCTTCGCCGTCGTCGGCTCGTTGACCGATGCGAAGGAAGCGGAGGCCTTGGCGAACAAGTTCGCTCGGCCGGTCGAAGATGCGATCCTCCTGGCGTCAGCCGACCGCAGCTGGCGCAACATCACTCGGGGCGTTCGCATCAGCAACGCGACGGGCGAAGCGAAGGCGGTCGACAGCATCTTTCCGTGGCTCGTTCACGACGCGATGGTGCATCTCACCGTGCCGCACGGCCTCGAGCAGTACACGGGCGCCGCTTGGGGCACGCGCGACGTCTGCCAGGGCCCGCTGGAACTGCTTCTGTCGCTCGAGCACGACGAGCCGGCAAAGGCAATTCTGCGCGTTGTCTTTGCCCAGCAATACGAGAAGCAGGGCGATTGGCCGCAATGGTTCATGCTCGAGCCCTATTCGGCAATGCAGGACAGGAACGCGCACGGGGACGTCATCGTCTGGCCGCTGAAGGCCCTCTGCGATTATGTCGAAGCGACCGGCGATCTCGCCTTTCTGGAAGAAAAAATCGCCTGGCGCGGCGAGGACGATCTGCAAAAGACCTCGCATGAAGCTTCCGTCGCGGCCCATGTCGACAAGCTGATCGCAACCGTTCGCCAGCGCTTCATTGCCGGCACGCGCCTCATCCGATACGGCGCCGGGGACTGGAACGATTCGCTTCAGCCGGTCGATCCCTCGATGCGCGACAGGATGGCGAGTAGCTGGACGGTGGCGCTTCTCTATCAGCAGCTTCGCCGCTACGCCGAAATCCTCCGCCTCGCCGGACGCCGTGACGCGGCCGAAGACCTCGACAAACTGGCGGCGGGGATTAGCGAGGACTTCAATCGCTTTCTCATCCGCGACGGTGTCGTCGCCGGCTACGGCGTCTTCGGGCCCAAGGGCGGCTTGCAGGAACTGCTATTGCATCCGAGCGATGATCGCACCGGCCTCTCCTTCTCCCTCATTCCGATGACGCAGGCGATCCTTGGCTCGCTCTTCACTCCGGCGCAGTCACGCCGCCACGTCGCCCTGATGCGCCAGCATCTCCTCTTTCCGGACGGCGCGCGCCTGATGGACAAGCCGCTGGCCTATCATGGAGGGGTGGAAACGATCTTTCGCCGGGCCGAGTCGTCGGCGTTCTTCGGCCGGGAAATCGGGCTCATGTACGTGCATTCGCATCTGCGCTATGCGGAAGCCATGGGTGTGCTCGGTCAATCCGAGGCGCTCTGGGACGCCTTGCTTGTCGCCAATCCCATCGCGGTTACCGATCGGCTCGACAACGCCTCGCTCAGGCAGCGCAACGCCTATTTCAGCAGCAGCGACGCGGCCTTCCCCGATCGCTACGAGGCCAGCGCGAAGTGGGATCTCGTCAAGGCGGGGGGGGTCGCCGTCGACGGCGGCTGGCGCATCTATTCGAGCGGACCGGGCCTTTACGTCACGATCCTCATTCAGCAGGTGTTCGGGATGCGGCGGCGTTTCGGCAAGCGGATCGTCAAACCGTGTCTGCCGCAGTCCGAGAAGGGCCTGCGTCTCGCATGGTCTCATGCGCCTGCCGTCGAGCCGCGGCGGCGGTGATGAAGGCTGCGTAGCTCCAAGCCAGATGCTTGGCCGAGGTTTGCGCCCCGGTAGTCTGGTCGAACTGTTCGGAAAGTTCGCCGCTCTCGGGGGTGAAGGCCTGCACCGTTCGCAGGATCGCATCGCCGCGATCGAGCGCCGCGGACGCGAAAGCGAGACCGTCCCGCCCCGCGACGCATAGACGCTGCCGAAACGTCCGATTCTCCTCCGCCATGGCCATGGGCGCTCCGGCGAGCAACGCCCGCGCCAGTTTGAAATAGAACTCGGCCGCCGCGAGCGTCGCGAAATAATAGGCGCCGCCGCTGTAATAGACATCGCCGGCATAGCGTCCGAGCGCCGGTCCCCGGCCCGCCGGTCGGTCGCGGTTGATCACATATTCGCCTTCGAACAGCTGCTCCAGCGCGGTCAGCGTCGCCTGGGCCCGCGGGTCGAGCGGGCTATGGGTCCCGGTCTCTCGCCCGGCGTGCAGCACAGCGAGAATAACGGCCGCGTCGAGCGCCTTTTCCGGCTTGCCCGAGACGACGCCGACGCGCGATCGGTAATAGCCGGCGCCCGGGTCCCAAAAGGCCTCGAGCCGAGGCGCGATGGTTTCAGCGACCGCAAAGCAAACGGCCGACCGCTCCTCCTCCCCGATCTCCGCAAGCCATTCGGCGCCCTGCGCAAGCGCTTCAGCCTGCACAAGCAGCGTATAATAGTGGAAGCCGCTCTCCTCTTCCCAGATGTCGTAGCTCGGACGCTTGGCGTACGCGAGCGTGAAGTCCAGATCGCCGATGACAAGGTCCCGCATGGCTCCAAGCGTCTCGTCGGGACCCGACACCGCGGACCGCCAGTCCAGCATCGCCAGCACACGCAATGCCGGCCCGTCCGCCTGCGGCCGCGCCCAGCGGGTGAAATCCAGCGTTGCGTCCGGATTGACCCGGGCCTCGGCAAGCACCGTCGGTCCCGAAACCGCCGCCAGGTCCGCGTCGGAGCGCGCGTACTGGAGGAAGGCCGGCTCAATCCTCTGCCTGAAATCGCCCTGACGCAGAAACTCCCGACCGTCCAGGCGGCGCAGCGACAGGCTGAAGTCGAGAAATTCGCCGAAACGGTCGATTGCCTCTCCGCCCGCCAAACCCTCGGCCACGGCGATGTGCAGAGCGCGCATGACGATCGCCGAGTCCCGGAACCAATGGAAGAAATAATCCGGGTCGGGGTCGTAGGCGGCGGGAACCGGCGACGCCAACACGGACCCCGGCCGCGGGATGACAATCTGTCCAAATCCCGGACGATGCTTGACCGTTTGCGTCGCCGAGATCGCCCGCGACATGGCGACCGAAGCGAAACGCGCTTCATCAGCAATCCAGTCGTCCAGGCTTGTCATCCGGCTTTCAATCCAGATGCGGGCTGCGGAAGCCAAGCCTCCTCATCCCCGCCCGGATTTCAGGCACGCTCATGAACAGGTTCCAGAGAAGACCGCTGCGGTAGTTCTCGATCATCGCGACGATTGGCCCCTGGCTGATCGCCAGAAAACTGTCGGCATACCAGTCGTAATGTTCGCTGAAGCCATCAATGAAGCCGAAGCGGGCCCAGATCCTGTCGCCGAGCGCGTCGTGGAAATGCCGCAGCGCCGCCATCGCTTCCCTGGGCGCGTAAGGGAACGCCGACACTGCGGCGCTCGGGGTGATGACGCCGAGGTCGTTCGTCGGCGAATGCGCGGCATAACCCCGGACGGAGTCGCCGGCCGTCAGACCCCAGCACTGCGGGCCGTAGCCTCTGTAGCCATGCGGATTGCGGACGCAGTAGGCGTAGTTGATCTGCGTGTGATCCACGTTCTGCCGCCAGTAGTCGGCGTAGCGATCGCTCAAGCCGCGCGGGTCGATGCCGCAGAAGGAATAGTGGGTGAAGAAGAGCGGCCCTCCCCAGTCGGGCCCGAGCGGCAGCTCGATCCCCTCGAAGCTTCGCCGGTTGAAGAACTCGCGTCCCGCGGCCCAGCCTTCGTGATAGGTCTCGGCCGGCACGCCATAGCGCGGCGACGACGCCGCCAGCACGTAGGCGATGAGGCACTCGTTCCAGCCGCGGATCGGATGGTTCAGCGCAAAGCCGTTGTTGGGGCTCCAGTGCCAGGTCAGCGCCGTTCAACTCCCCCGCGCGTACCAGTCCCATTCCGCCTCGCTCCAGAGGTAGGCGATGCGCTGGCGAAGGCGCTCCTCTTCCGGTTCTTCGCGATCGAAATAGGCTCGGGCGCACAAGAGGCCCTGGAAGAGGAACGAGCTTTCCACGATGTCGGCGCCGTCGTCCTTGCGGCTGAACGGCAATGTGGCGCCCGTGGCGCCGTTGATGAAGTGGGGATACATGCCGTGATAGCAGGTGGCCTTCTCGAGACAGTCCAACATGTCCGACAAACGGGCCAGCGCCTGCTTTCGCGTCACCCACTCGCGCGCGCAGGCGACGATGATGGCCATGACGCCGAAGCCCGAGCCGCCGATCGCCACCTTGTCGTCGGTCGGGCCCTCCCGGAGCGGCGCCCGGTCGCGCGCCAGTCCGCTGACCGGATGGGCGCCGTCCCAGAAATAGTAGAACGTCTGGCGTTGCACGAGGTCGAGGAGTTGCTCGTCCGACAGTTTCCTGCGGCGCCTGGCGTCCCTGGAATGCGGCATAGCTTTGGCTTGATCGTGTCGCATAGGCAACCCACTTAGCGGGCGGAGAAAGTTTCGTGTGCGGATTCGGGCGGTTCAGGAATTCCGTGCTCCCGATCCGGACTGAAGGTCAATCCATTCGGATCCATCACCAGACGCAGCTTGCGGACGTGGATGCCGCCGTCGGGCTGGTCATGGCCGATATTGATGAAGCCGACATCAGCGTATTCGCCCTCGAACAGCGCTCTGATCAGCATGCGCGACTCTGGATCGAGGACGTCGAGCGCATCGTTCACCACGACCCAGAGCGGCCTTTGCAAGAGGACGCGCGCAAAGGCCAAGCGTTGCTTCTCGTCTTCAGACAACTGATGGTCCCATCGCTCCACCGCGTCGAGTCGGGGCGCGAGGCGTTCCAGTCCGACATCCGCGAGCGCCTTGGCGATCACCGCAGCCTCGAAGGCGTCGGCCGAGCTGGGATAGGCGACGGCCTCACGCAGAGAGCCAGGCGGGACGTAGGCGCGGACCGGCATGAACATGATGGATTGACGAGGCGGGCAGGTAATCCGCCCGCTGCCCCAGGGCCAAAGTCCTCCGATGGCGCGGAACAGCAAGGTTTTTTCCTCGCCGCTTTCGCCAGTGATGAGGACTCGCTCGCCGGCATCGAGGTTTGCCTGCGGTTCGCTCAGCATCACGCAGCCGGCCGGCGATGCGACGCGAAGGTCTTCGATCTTTATCCTCGGGCCCTCCGCCTCTGCAAAGTTGATGCGGCTCCTGGTCTGACCAAGCTCATCCATGGTGATCATCGCCTTTCGGAAGGCCGCCACGCGTAAAAGCGTGGCGCGCCAGTCCGCGATGCTGGAGAAATTGTCCACGAACCAGCGGAGCGAAGCTTGTACCTGATTGAAGGCGCCGATCACCACCATAAGCTCGCCGAAGCTCATTTCGCTCCGGAAGTAGGCTGGCGCAGCCACCAGAATCGGCGCGACAATCGCAAACCAGCCATAGCCGGCGGTGACCCATGTCAGCCGCGTCGTGGCCCAAACGATGCGCCGCGAGACTCCAAGAACCGTTGCGAATATTGCATCGAGGCGCGCCCTCTCATCGGCCTCGCCGCGGTAAAGGGTGATGCCGTCGAGGTCCTGATTCACGCGCACGAGGCCGAAGCGAAAGTCCGCTTCTCGTGCGTAGCGCTCGGCATTCAGATTGACCAACGGGCCGCCGACACGCCAACTCAAAAATGATGCCGCGCCGGCATAAAAGAGCGCGCACCAGACCAGATACCCCGGCGGGGCGAACATGTGGCCCGCAATCGGTAAAAACGCGCCGCGCGAGAGCCCCCAAAGGACGCCGATAAACGACGCCAGAAGCACGGTCGATTGCAGGAGGCCAACGCCCAAGTCGGTCGAAAGATCCGTCAGATGCAGTGCGTCGGCCTGGAGGCGCTGGTCCGGGTTGGCCCCGATGGCGCCTGCATTCGAAAGACGGAAAGCGCGAGAGGGGGCAAGCCACTGGTTCAAGAGGTCATTCACCAGGCCCTGGCGCAAGACCACTTTGGTCATCTGATTGAGCCACATCTGCGAGACATTGAGAACGAGCAATATGCCCGCGAGCACGGCGAAGACGCCGAGCTGCTCTATGAAGGCCGCCATATCCTTGTTGGTCAGCGCATTGTAGAATGGCTTGTTCCAAGCGTTGAGCCTGATCTGCATATAGGCCGTAGCGCCCACGACCCCGATCAGCCCACCGGCCAACATCAGGAGTTTATTGCGCTGGGGCGAAGCCCAGAAACCGGAGGCCATCCATATGAAATCGGACAAAAAACCGCCCGTGGTCGGACTGTCCGCGCTTTCGGCGCCATTCGGTGGTTTTTTGGGGTGTTCCGCCATCGGATTCGATCCGTCCTCCGCAAGCGCTATTCTCGCATGATCCGGTCGCAGTCGTCTTGGCGTATATTCCGAGCCAAAGGGTCCGCTGTTGCATGAGGGCCGCCGCTTGCGAAGCCTATTTTATGATCCAAGACGGGAGGCCGATTAAAGCCATCCGCGGCTTACGATAGGGCAGGAGCATGGGACGCATCGATACGTTGCTCGCGGCGATGACGCTCGAGGAGAAAATCGGCCAGCTCAACATGGTCGCGGCGTCCGGCGCGGTCACCGGCCCTGGCGCCCTCGGCGGGGTCCGCGAGGTGGTGCGAACCGGGCGTATCGGCAGCCTCCTGAATGTCTGGGGCGATGAGGCGCGGGCGCTTCAGCGTCTCGCCATCGAAGAAGTCTCGCCTCGGCATCCCGTTGCTGCTCGGCCTCGACGTCATCCATGGCCACCGCACGATCTTTCCCGTTCCGCTGGCGGAAGCTTGCGCGCTCGCGCCGGACCTGTGGGAGAGGACGGCGCGCGCGGCGGCCGATGAGGCCACGGAGGATGGCGTCGCCATGACCTTCGCGCCCATGCTCGACGTCGCCCGCGACCCGCGCTGGGGACGCGTCGTCGAGAGCCCGGGCGAAGACCCCTGGGTCGCATCGGAAATGGCGACCGCAAAGACGCGCGGCTTCCAGGGCCGCGACCTTGCGGCGGCGGACAGCCTCGCCGCGACGGCGAAACACCTCTGCGCCTATGGCGCCGTCACCGCCGGGCGTGAATACGCCTCCGTCGACGTGTCCGAGAGATCGCTCCTGGAAATATACCTGCCGCCGTTTTCGGCCGCCGTGGCCGCCGGCGTTGCGGCGGTCATGCCGGCGTTCATCGACATCGCCGGCGCGCCGATGACCGCCAACGCGCCCCTCTTGCAAGGCTGGCTGCGCGGCGGCCGCGACTTCGCCGGCGTCGTCGTCAGCGACTACGGCGCGGTCGGGGAATTGCTCCGCCATGGCGTCGCCGGCGACGCCGCCGAGGCGGCCGCGCTCGCGCTTGCGGCGGGCGTCGACATCGACATGATGAGCAACGCCTATGCAGAGGGCCTGCCCGCAGCGCTCGAGCGCGGTCTCGCGACCATCGCCGCGATCGACGCCAGCGTCAGGCGCGTGCTCGCGCTGAAAGAACGGCTCGGACTTTTCGACGCCCCATACCGGCGCGGTTCGCCGCGCCCCGCCGCCGATCAACGTAGCGCGGCCCGAACCCTTGAATTGGCCCGCGAGGCCGCACGACGCGCCATCGTCTTGCTAACGCATCGCAACAACGTCTTGCCGTTGTCGCGCGAGGCTAAACGGATCGCTGTCGTGGGCCCTCTGGCCGCCGCCTCCGGCGAGATGCTTGGATCCTGGGCGTCGGCCGGCGACGCGGGCAAGGCCGTGGCCATCCTCGACGGGCTGCGAGCCGCCCTGCCGGGGCGCCGGATCGACTTTGCCCGCGGCGTCGACATCGAGGGCGAGGACGAGAGCGGCATTCCGCCCGCCGTCGAGCTCTGCGCCGAGGCGGACGTCGTCGTTCTTTGCCTCGGCGAGGCCGCCGCGATGAGCGGGGAGGCGGCGAGTCGAGCCGATCTTGGGCTGCCCGGGCGCCAGCGCGCGCTCGCCGAGGCCGTCCTCGACGCAGGGAAGCCCGTCGTCGTCCTTCTGTCGTCGGGCCGCCCGCTCGCCCTGCCGTGGCTCTTCGAACGCGCGGACGCCGTCCTGGCGACCTGGTTTCTCGGCAGCCAAGCCGGACACGCCGTCGCCGATGTCTTGACCGGCCGATTCAACCCATGCGGAAAATTGCCGATAAGCTGGCCGCGCCACGGCGGGCAGGTCCCGATCTTCTACAGTCAGCGGCCGTCAGGACGGCCAGCCATGCCGGGCGTTCGCTATTCGAGCTCCTATCTCGATACGCCCGTCACCCCGCAATTTCCTTTCGGCCACGGGCTATCCTACAGCCGCTTCGCGCTCTCTGATCTGCGATGCGTTCCAAGCCGCCTCCGGGCGGGCGAGAGCCTCGAGGTCAGCGTCCTGGTCCGCAACGACAGCGAGGTCGCCGGCGAAGCGACGCTGTTCCTCTTCGTTCGCGACGTCGTCGCGAGCGTGGCGCGCCCGCTCATGGAACTGAAGGGCCTTCGCAAGATCGTGTTGGCCGGCGGCGAACGGGGCGCGGCGGCATGGCGGCTCGAGGCAAAGGACCTGGCGTTCGTCGGTCTCAGTCTCGAACCCGTCCTCGAACCCGGCGAGTTTCAAATCCATGTCGGACAGAGCGCCGACCCGGCCGAGCTTCTGACCGACGTCATTGAACTCGAACCATAATGCCTTCCAACCTCTCCCTGCGCCTCGACGACGGGATGAGCGAAGACGCTCGATATTCGCCGCAGGCAGCTTGTCCGCCGCCTCTATTGCTGCTCCCCGGCGCTTTTATTGCGCCGGGAACCAGCAAGAGCCGTCTCTCAACGCTTCGGAGTGAGCGATTCCATCGCGGTTCGCGACGCCTCCTGGCTCAGACTGGCGAGCTCCTTCGCCTGATCGCCCATCGCGACCGCCCGGTCGCGCATATGCGAGGTCACGAACTGGACGAAGTCCGAGGGCGACCGCGCCTCCATCAACTTCTGGGTGAACCGGACGTTCGCCTCGGCGTTCGCCTGAAAGAACTGCATGAGCTTCGTCTGATAGTCCTGCACGGCTTTGAACGAGGAGCCGAGGGCGCCGCCGTAGAGGTTGGCGGCATTCGCGAATTGCGACGTCATGTCTTCGCCCATCTTCGTCGCGGCAGCAGTCGCGTCCGCGGCCGGATTGTCGCGCTTTTCGGTGCTCATGCCATACCTCCGCCAATTCGAAAGTTAAGAACTCGCTCGCGGCGCCGACGCCGGTGGCAGCAGATCTTGGAGAGGCGCTGGTCGCCGGCGGTCCGCGTGCTCGATTGATATCGGCCCGTTCGCCTCGCTAATCAAGCGCCGCGAAGCGCCGATGGAGGCTTGAGTCACCCGGCGCCGAGTACCGGCCGTAATTGGCCATGCGGTCGGCGACGTTCCTGATCTCCTCCGGCGAGAGGAGCGGCGGATCGCCGAGCTGCAGGCAATTGACGTACTGGCGCGCCAGCGTCTCGACCTCGACCGCGAGCCACATGGCGCCCGCAAGATCGGCCCCGAGCGCGATCATGCCGTGATGGGCGAGGAGACAGGCCATCCGGCCGTTCAGCGCTTCGACCGCATTGTTCGACAATTCCTCGGTGCCGAAGGTTGCGTAGGGCGCGCAGCGGATCGTGTCGCCCCCCGCGGCGGCGACCATGTAATGGATCGGAGGAATGCCCCGCTCCATGATGGCGAGCGTCGTGGCGTAGGTCGGATGCGCATGAACGATGGCGTTCACTTCCGGTCGTGCGCGCAGGATCGCCAGGTGAAACCGCCATTCCGTCGAGGGGCGGCCTCGTCCGACGACGGACCCATCCAAGCTCATCGCGACGATGTCCTTCGGCTTCATGAGGTCGTAAGCGAGACTCGTCGGCGTGATCAGCGCCCCATCGCCGTGGCGAAGGCTGATATTGCCCGAGGTTCCCTGGTTGATGCCGAGCGCGTTCATCGACCGGCAGGCGTCGATGATGCTTTGGCGTTTGTTCTTTTCGGCCGGCGAAGGCATGGCGCTTTCCAGTGCTTGAACGAGTCCACGCAGGACGCCTGGCGGACATCCGCGTTCTAAATCGCCGTCTTGCGGCGCTGCAAGCCGCCGCGGCGCCGGCCGCCCGCCGGGCCAAAGCCATCAGGCACAGCGCTTGGTCGCCGTGGCGCCAAATCCGCATTCAACGGAGCAGATCCGGTCTGGGACCCCAGCGCCGAAGGCTCGTTGACCCGATGCGCTTCGTTTGCTAGCAGAGACCTCGCAAAACAACACGCTCAAGAATTTCGCGGGTGTTGCGGCGCGGATTGCTCTGAGCGGTCACAGGTTGAGGGGGCGTTGGTGGGCATCGTAAATCGTGTCGGCGCGTTGGCCTTGGCGGGATTCGCAGCGGCCGCTCTCGCGGCTTGTCAAACAGAGGCGCCGCCGCCGCCGGTGGCCGCCGCGCCGAGCGTCAGCGCCGTGGCGCTCGTCGGCAAATGGGGATTGGCGTCCTACCACAGGGACGCCGACAGGACGCGCACGATGAAGGAGGCGTCCTCCCAGTGCAACAAGCCCTATGTCATCAGCCAGGGTCCGAACGGCGGCGTGATGATGTATCTCGCCGATCAGCCGAAGCTTCAGGAACTCGTGATGAAGGCCGGCCCGGACGGCAAGAACTATCTCGGGCCGCCGGGCGACGCCCCGACCGCCGACGATCGCGAAGTCCTGGACGTAGACCCGAATTCGTTCACCACGATCTGGGTCGATCCCGATAACGCCGCAAGATACGGCACCATGGTCTACGAGCGCTGCGGCGCCAAGAAGGCGTGATATCAACCGGGCTTTCCCAGCATATGGAGCGTGCATGACGGTTCAAGCGGGTTCTTTCCTACGAACGGCGCTGGCTGCGGCGATCGCCGCAGCGGCGCTGGCGCTTCCGGGCGCGTTCGCGACGGCGCAGCAGATCGACATGAACGTCGTCGACCAGCCGGGCTATCAGCCCACGCCGGAAGAAGAGCAGCTGACCGGCGCCTACGAGCGCCAGGAGGTGTTCTTCCGCACGACCGAAGCGCCGGGCACGCTCATCATCGACACGAGTCAGCGCTTCCTCTACCTCGTGCAGCCCAACAACCGCGCCCTGCGCTACGGGATCGGCGTGGGCCGCCAGGGTTTCCAGTGGTCGGGCCTGCAGAAGATCTCGCGCAAGCAGGAATGGCCGGACTGGCGGCCGCCGCCGGAGATGATCGAGCGGCAGCCGTACCTGCCGCGCTTCATGGCCGGCGGACCCGGCAATCCGCTCGGCGCCCGCGCGTTCTATCTCGGCCAGACGGTCTATCGCATTCACGGCACCAACCAGCCGCAGACGATCGGACACGCCGTCTCGTCGGGCTGCTTCCGGCTGGTCAACGAGGATGTGATCGACCTTTACGACCGCGTGCCGGTCGGCACCAAGGTCATCATCAAGCAGGCGGTCGCCCTTTAAGCGATCGCCGTAGCTTTCAGAATCTTCGCCCTAGCTTTCGAGGCTGGTCATGCGCTTTTTCATCCCGCTCCTCGCCGCCGCGGCGGCCCTCGGCTTCGGCGTGTCGATCGCCGAAGCGCAGCAGACGCTCAAAACCGTGCAGGATCGCGGCTCGCTCATCTGCGGCGTGAGCCAGGGGCTCGAGGGCTTCTCGTTCAAGGACGACAAGGGCGACTGGTCCGGCTTCGACGTCGACTTCTGCCGCGCGCTGGCCGCCGCCATTTTCAACGATCCGTCGAAGGTGCAGTACGTGCCGCTTTCGGCTGCGGAGCGGTTCGACGCGCTCAAGAACAAGCAGATCGACGTGCTGTCGCGCAACTCGACCTGGACGATGGGACGCGAGATCGATTCGGGCGTCGTCTTCGCCGGGGTCGACTACTACGACGGGCAAGCGTTCCTCGTTCCCAAGAGCCGCAAGCTGACTTCCGCGCTCGAACTCGACGGCAGCAAGGTCTGCGTGCAGTCCGGAACGACGTCCGAGCCCAACTTCGTCGACTTCTTCGAATCGAACCACATGAACTACGAGATCGTCCGCGGCGCGACGGTCGCCGATGTGCTCGCTGACTATCAGGCCGGCAAGTGCAACGTGCTGACGAGCGACAAGTCCGGGCTCTTCGCGCTGCGCCTGCAGATGGCGAAGCCCGGCGACAACGCCATCCTGCCCGACGTGATCTCGAAGGAGCCGCTCGGACCCGTGGTGCGGCAGGACGACATGCAGTGGTTCAATACCGTCAAGTGGGTCAATTTCGCCCTGATCGACGCTGAGGAGCTCGGCGTCGGGTCGAAGACGCTCGACGACGCGATGCAGTCGCAGAAGCCTTCGGTGAAGCGCCTCGTCGGAACGGAGGGCGAGTTCGGCAAGCCGCTCGGCCTCACGAACGCCTGGGCCGTCAACGCCATCCGCGCGGTCGGCAACTACGGCGAGATGTTCGACCGCAATGTCGGCGCCCATTCGAAGCTCGGCATTCCGCGCGGCCTCAACGAGCTTTGGGACAACGGCGGCATCATGTACGCGCCGCCGATCCGCTGAGGTCGGGAATTCACGATCGCGCCGGAGGCTAGCGGCAAACCCTCGTCCTGCCCTCGTAATGACACCGGCTCTGATCTGGCGCAGTGTCCTGCGGCGAGGCGCTCGGAGTGGCGGGCTTTGGCGCCGGCTTCGGCATGACGAGATTCTGCGCCGGCGGCGGCGGGACGATGATCACGGGATAGGCGAATTGCGCTGCGGCGGGAACGCTTGCGGCAAGGGCGGCTGCAAGGGCGGCCGCAGCGCCGAGAACCTTGGCTCTCATAGTCGTTACCCACCGCTCACCGACGCCTTCATTCAAGCCCCTAACGCGGGGAATGTCGATAGGCCGATGTGATAAAGTCGCCGGTCAATCGAGATGCGCCGTCGCCATCTGCAGGCGGATCTCCCGCGCGAACTGGACGAGCGAGGCGATCAGCAGCGCCAGCGCGACGACGAACATCGCCGCGACAATCCCGCCATGCGAGATGCCGGCGAGCGCTGCGAGAAACGCGGCGATCAGCAGCATCGCCGTCACCAGCGCGCTCAGGACCGAGAAATAGATGGCGGCGCCGAGAAGCGTCACGCGGCGCCCGTAAGCCTTGCCCAGCGCCTGCCTGAGCGAGGGATCGGCAGCGGCGGCGTCTCCGGATTGGAGGGCGCGGTTGCGATCGATGACCCGCTCCATCCTGGCGATCAGGATCGACAGGAACCCCGCCACCGCGCCCAGCATGAACGCCGGCGCCGTCGCATGGGTGATCGCCAGGCTCAGGTGATCGATATCGGCGACGACCGCCATGCCTCTCCGCCGCGCTTGCCTTCGCTGTGTCGGAAGCCCGAGCTTCCCATTCAAAGCGTCGACAATGGAGAGCGGCTGCGGCAAATGCAACCCGCGCTCCCGAGACGCCTATCGTTCGCCCGGACCGTGTTCTTTCTGTCACGGCCCGCGCCTTTTCGACGCCGTGGACTCGATCCGGGGCCATCGCGCCTTGCCGGCCGGAAGGCCGTCGGCCTAAGCTTTGGCAAAGCGCATCAGATCTGCCGATCGGCGGACGGCGCTTCGGGGGCGTTTGATGCAGGGCGTGACAAAGGCAATCCTGATGGCGGTCGGCGTGCTCGCGGGCGCTCCCGCCGTCGCCGCCGATCTGCCGACGAAAAAGGAGGCCCCGGCCCCGATCCCCGAGCCCGTAATCCCCTCGACGTGGCGGTTCGAGCTGACGGCCTACGGCTGGGCGTCCAGCATTGCGGGAAGCACGGGCTTCGGCTCCCTGCCGACGCTGCCTTATTACGCAAGCTTCGGCAAAGTGCTCGAGCACTTTCAAGGCGCGTTCATGGGCAGCGTGGTCGCCCGCAACGACATGTTCATCGGCGGAATCGATTTCGTTTGGGCGCGGATCGGCGGGTCTGGGACCTTAAGAAACCCGGACAGTGTCCTTTACGGCGGACAGACGGACCTCACCCTCAACGAGGCGTTCGTCACCGCCTTCGGCGGCGTTCGCCTGCCGCTCGGCGTGCCGAACCTCGCTCTTTACGGCACGGTCGGCGCCCGCAATTTCTACAGCGGGACCAAGCTCACCGTCACCGGCCCGTTCGGATTGTTCAGCGGGACCGAATCCGTGAACAAGGACTGGGTCATGCCGGTCGCCGGCTTCGCCGCGCAGTATCGCTACGACGACCGCTGGTTCATGAACGTCCTTGGCGACCTCGGCGGTTGGTCCGACAGCGCGACCGGCCAGGCGCTCGCCTCGGTCGGCTACAACTGGACGCAGAACATCGCGACGACGCTCGGCTATCGCGTCATGTACACCTACACCAATCAGGACACCGGTTTCAACGAGATCACCTTCCAGCCCAGGAGCTTCCGCTACCAGCAGTGGATGTACGGGCCGTTCGCCGGGTTCAAGTACAGCTTCTGAAGCAACGCCCGCGAGAATGGACTTGACCGCAAAACGAGAGGCGCCGGCGATCGGGACTTCAGGCCCCGTTCGCCGGCGTTGAGCTTTGCCTGTCGACCCGCCTCAGCGGCAGACGCGCACGCCTGCGCGATAGTAGCAGTGGGCGCCATAGGCGGGCCGCACGACAGCAGCGCCGCCGTGGTAACCGTAGCCGTAACCATGGTGCGTGGTCACGGCGCCGTGCGGGCCGGCGCATCCGGCGCGGTAGACGCCGCGCGCACAGACCACTGCGTTGGCCTCCGTCGCAGCCCCGGCAAACAGGCCGAGAACCAGCAGACCGGCAGCAATCTTTCTCATGACGTTCTCCTTCAGTTGAACCATGGATAAGCGGATGGCTGGCGCGTCGCCAGAGATGGCGCCCGCTTTCCGCGGGAGCGGGCGCCCTCGAACCGCGAATGTTTGTGGGACTACTTGTTGCCGGCCTCCACCTTGGCCATGGCATCCTTGCAGCCGCTGCTGAGGTCGGCCGCGTGCGATTTCAAGCAGTCGGCGCCGCGCTTGCCGGACTTCTCGTCGGCGCAGAACCGCTTGATGTCCGCCTTGCAGGACTTGCCGACCGCGGCCGCACGAACGTACGCCACCTGACAATCTGCCGACAGGTCGGTGTAGTGCGACTTCATACATTTCGCGCGCGCGGACTTGCCCGGCTTCACATCACCGCAGTACTTCTTGACGTCGGCCGCGCAGGCCTTGGCCAATGCCGAGGGCGCGGCGAAGGCGGAATGGGACATGAGCAGGGCTGCGCCAAAAGCGGCGAGACGCGCCAACGTCTTCATGTCAGTTCTCCTCCGGCAACAACGCGGTTGCTCGCGCCTGCTTTCTCTCGCACGCCAATCCTGGCCCGCGTCGTCTGAGTTAGTCGAACCATCCTGAACCGCACATGTACGCTTGGCGCGCATGCTGCGCTGCGCGCTTCACGCGCAGCCAGTGCCGGCGAGCGAGTCCAGCGGGCAAAGGTACGTCCGTTTGCGCTACGCTTCACCTGGATGTGGCGACGCCGCAATTTGGCGCGTCCCGATTGCATCGAAGGCGCTCGGCAGATTCGCATCGCGGACTTCGGACGCGCTAGTACCCAGAATCATTGGTCGGCGAAGCATGGTTTGAGGCGTTTTTGGTGGACCTCGGATTTAGTCCAGACGAAGCGTCTGGCGGTTTGGTTGTAGTCGGCGATGAAGGCGTCGATGTGGGCGACGAGTTGCTCGACGCTGGTGAACGAGGCGCCGCTGAGCGACTTCCCGGTCAGGATCGAGAACCAGATTTCGATCTGGCTGAGCCAGGAGGCGTGCGTCGGCGTGTAATGGAGATGCACGTTTTTGTGGCGCTTGAGCCACATGTCGCGGTTGGGTTTGTGGGTGGAGAGATTGTCGAGCACGACATGGATTTCGCGCTCCGGATAGGCGGCGATGACCCTGTTCATGAAGTCGAGAAATTCGACGCGCCGACGTCTCTTGTAGTGGCGGCCAACGACTTCGCCACTCGCCACGTTGAGGGCGGCGAACAGCGTCGTCGTCCCATGGCGTTTGTAATCGTGCGACTGGCCGGTGATGGCGCGCCCATTGGGCAGCTTCAGATAGCCTTGCGCGCGTTCGAGCGCCTGAATGGACGGTTTTTCGTCGACGGCGAGCACGATCGCATGGTCGGGCGGCGCCATGTAGAGCCCGACGATCTCGGCGGCCTTGGCCGCAAATTCCGGGTCGTTGCTCTGACACCAGGATTTGCGCCCCGACAAGTCGATCTTCTGCGCGCGCAGGAAACGCCAAACATATTGCACGTGAACGTCGCCAAGCCTCTTGGCGATCAGCGGCCCGGTCCAGTTTGCGTAGCCTTCCGGCGGCGCAGCGTCGAGCGCCGCCAGGATGCGCTGGTCCGTCTCCTTGTCGTATCTGGCCTCGGCCCCGCGATCGCCAACTTCCGAAAACCCGGGAAGTCGGTCCTTCGCGTAACGAACCCGCCATTTCGACGCCGTGCCGGTGGTACAGCCGAGCGCCCGGCCAATCGCCCGCGTCGCCGCGCCATCGGCGGCCATCAGCACGATCCGCGCCTTGAAGCGCGTGCGGTGCTCCGACTTGGTCGAACGCGCCATACCCTCAAGCTCAGCCCGCTCCTCGGCCGTCAATACGATCGGTGTCGCTTGCAAAAGGCTGCTCATGCAACCTTGAATCACGACTCAACGATCAGCGATAGTGGGTACTAGTTCGCGTCCTGCGCGGCGTGCTCGGCCTCCATCAGCTTCTGCTTGTCCTCATCGGTCAGCGCCGGCGGGGAGACCGCAATGGTCAGCTTGTCGATTGTGCCGGCAAAGGCGAACGGCACGTGATAATCGGCGTCGTCGACCGGGGTGCCGGTATCGGAGCCGACGTCGAAGGTCTCGTCCCAAGGGAGCGTCAGCGGGATCGTGCGCTCCATCGTCTGCGTCGCCACGACCTTGCCGTCGACGCTCAAGGTTCCCGTGCCGCCGCGACCGATGCCGCTCATATTGTTGAACGCGATCGTCGCGAAGCCGAGCCCGTCATACTTGAAGTCGTAGACGAGCGTGTGCTTGCCGGGCGAAAGCGCGTCCGGCCCCTGCCACTTCACCCGCTTGAGGTCGAGCAGGTTCCAGGTGAAGACCGGCTTGCCCTTGAGCAGATACAAGCCATAGCCGCCAAACCGCCCGCCCTGGGTGACGATCACGCCTTCGCCGCCGCCCTCGGGAACGTCGATGTCGGCGGTGATCGTGTAGGACGTGTTGAGAAGTTTCGGCGCCTCGTATGGCGGGATGCCGGTAATCGGATCGCCGGAATAGGTGAACACCTTTCGACCGGCGACCAGGCTGGGGCGCGGGACCACCAGGCGCGTCGCGGCGGAGGCGTCGAGCGGCAGCACCTGATATTTGGCGAACTCGCCGAACATCAGGTCCGTCATCTCCCTCACCTTGGTCGGATTGGCGGCCGCCACGTCGGTGTACTGGGTCCAGTCGTGCCGGACATCGTAGAGCTCGAACTTGAAAGCGGTGGCCGGGTCCTGGATCGCCTTGCCGAGCAATTGCCACGGCGCGCGCGTCGGCACGGCGCTCAGCATCCAGCCGTCGTCGTAGAGCCCCTGCACGCCGAGCATCTCGAAATACTGGATCTTATGCGGCGTCGGCGCGTCGGCGTTGGCCTTGTCGAAGCTGTAGGCCATGCTGACGCCTTCGATCGGCTTCTGCGCGATGCCGTCGACCATATCGGGCGCCGGAATGCCGGTGACCTCGAGCAAGGTCGGCACGACGTCGATGACGTGATGGAACTGCCAGCGGAGTCCGCCCTTGTCCTTGATCCTCGCCGGCCAGGAAATCGCCATGCCCTGGCGGGTGCCGCCGAAGAAGGAGGGGATCTGCTTCGTCCACTTGTACGGCGTGTCCAGCGCCCATGCCCACGGCACGGCGAAATGGCTATAGGCGTACTGGGTGTTCCAAACGTCGAAGAACTTCATCTGCGGGGCGACCGGCAGCTCGATGCCGTTGAACTGCAAGACCTCGCTCGGCGTGCCTTTCGGCGAGCCTTCCGCCGAGGCGCCGTTGTCGCCGCTGATGTAGATGATCAGCGTATTGTCGAGCTCGCCCATATCCTCGACCGCCTGGATGACGCGGCCGATTTCGTGGTCGGTATAGGCGAGATAGGCGGCGTAGACGTCGGCCTGACGGATGAAGAGTTTGTTCTCCTCGTCGGTCGTCTGCGCCCAGCGCTGCAGCAAATCGTCCGGCCAGGGCGTCAGCTTGGCGTCCTGCGGGATGACGCCGAGCTTCTTCTGGTTCATGAAGATCTGGTCGCGCAGCGCATTCCAGCCCTTGTCGAAGAGATGCATGTCGCTGATCTTCTGCACCCATTCCTGCGTCGGTTGATGCGGCGCGTGGGTGCCGCCGGGAACGTAATAGACGAACCACGGCATCGAGGGATCGATATCGTGCATCTGGTTCATCCAGTGGATGGCGTCATCCGCCATCGCGGTGATGAGGTTCCATTTCCCCTGCTTCCCGACAAACGGATAGATCGCCGTGGTGTTGCGGAAGAGATTGGGTTCCCACTGGCTCGTGTCGCCGCCGATGAAGCCGTAGAAATAGTCGAAGCCCATGCCGTTCGGCCATTGGTCGAACGGCCCGGCTTGGCTCGTCTGGTAGGTCGGCGTGTTGTGGTCCTTGCCGAACCAGGCGGTGCGGTAGCCGTTCTCGCGCAGGATGCGGCCAATGGTGGCGCTGTCCCTGCCGATGAGGCTGTTGTAGCCGGGAAAGCCGGTGGCCGCCTCGGAGACGACGCCGAAGCCGACCGAATGGTGGTTGCGCCCGGTGATGAGGGCGGCGCGCGTCGGCGAGCAGAGCGAAGTTGAATGGAAGTTGGTGTAGCGCAGGCCGTTGTTGGCGATGCGGTCGAGCGCCGGCGTCGGAATGACGCCGCCGAAGGTCGAGGGCGCGCCGAAGCCGACGTCGTCGGTCATGATGAGCAGGATGTTCGGCGCGCCCTTGGGCGGCACGACGCTCGCCGGCCAATAGGGCTTCGACTGCGCCGCGTTGAGCTCGATCGTGCCGCCGAATTTCTGCGGCGGGGGCGGCAGCACGTGGCCGTCGATCGTGATCGTCGAGTTCGGCGCCCCCGGCGTGCCGTGGATCTCCTGCGCGCTCGCCGGGGCGAGCGACATGATCGCCGCGCCGGCGACGCCGACGGTGAGAACTACAAAGCTCCGCCATCCCTTTGGCAATGTCTGCCTCTTTTGACTCATCTCGCTCTTCTCCAATCGCTTCATGTCTTCGCGCCGCCGAGCGCGAAATTCAGGGCTTTAATGGCTGAAAACTATTCCTCCTGGCGACGGACCTGCCCCCGCGCTGGTCACCACGTACTTCTCTCGTTCGGTATATGGAACTTCGTTAGCCCCGTTGGCCTTGCTCGCGATCCGCCGGAGATATCTTTGCATCTCATGGTCTTTCAAATCGGCGAAAGAAACCGAGCGCCAAAACTCGCCAAGGTCGATGCGATGGGCGTCGTGAGAGGGGAGGAAGACGAAATCCGGTCCTTCGAGCAGGATCACTTCCGCGCCCACCTGGTCGTATGGCCCAAATTGCGGATCGGTGTATGTGCTCGGCGCCACCATCGGGACGATGTCGTTTTCATCGACAATACGGGTCAGCGGCAAGAAACCTAGCCTCTTGACGCCATCGGTGGTGGTGAAGCGCGGCTGCCCGAACGTTACGACACGTTCAACTTGCACCCCGTCCTCCATCAAATAAATTGCAAGAATTGCCGCGACAGCGCCGCCAAGAGAGTGTCCGGTCACGTAGGTCTTGTATCCCGGTTTCAAATCCGACTTAAGATCATTGTACACTGCGCGGGCCGCAGCATCGAACCCAGCGTGAACAGGGATGTCGATCTTGCGGTCTTTGCGCACGGTTATATCAAGGTCTTCAGCCAGATTCTCGTCGGTATGCGTACCTCGCACAGTAATAAACTGGGTATGAGTCTTATCGTCCCGTTCGAGAAAATATCTGACCTGCGTCCCGTCCGGCGAATTGATCCGAATGGTTTTTGGATATTTTGATTTGATAGCACGCTTGCTTTCATAGGCCGTGTTCGACCGCTCCGCATAAGCATATACGTCCTTAAAATCAATCTCGTCGTGCACTACTGCTGAGCCGAGTTTGTCCAACTCGGCTGTCGATATCCCGGCGCAAGCGCTAAGCAGTGTCAGGCAAGACGCAGCGCCCCCCAGCAGGAATGTTCGGCGGCGCAATATCACTTCCTGGATCCGGGCAACTTCGGACCTCTCGCCTCGCTGGTGCGCCCGCCTAGGCCGAGCGGGCCGATTAAGGCTGGCACTCATTGACCGGCGGGACTTTGCCGTTGAGCTGGACGGCCAGAGCCTGGGCCGTGCCAGGAGGGGCGCCGACATAGATCGCCGAACCCGTCTTGCTGTTGGCGGTGGCGCTCTTGCAATACTTGAAGAAGGACTTGTCGCACGGGTAAGGCCCGAGGATCGAATAGCCTTGCGCGGTGATGCCGGCACTGGCCTGAGTTATGGGGCAGGAACAAACGATTTGGCCTTTCGGCACGGGCTTGTCGAAGCCGGGGAACATCGTCTCCTCGGTGCTTCTGAAGCAGACTCCGCCATCGCATTGGGCGTAGGCGCCGTCGGAGCTTTCGCCCGGGCAGGTGTAGATCGCCTGGTCGCCGTTCGGCGCGACGATCGCCTCCGGCAGACTGTAGGTGCTAACCATGTATTTGTTGGCGGCGCCCGCGGCGTTGATCGAGCAGACGTCCTCGTCCTTGCCCATCGGGAACGGCAGGCTGATGCTGTCGCCGTGCTTCACGTCGCACTGGCAGTATGCGACGCCATCGAGCACATTGCAGCGCGCCGCGGCGCAAAGCGCGTAAGTCTGATCCTTGCAGACCTTGAATTGCGCGCCGGCCATCACGTCGAGGAGCTTGTCGAGGCAACCCTTGGAAAGCTGGCCCATCTTGTTAGCCACGCAGCTCTTGACGCGTAGGACATCGGGCAGCACGTCCGAGCAGAGACTCCAGATGTCGCCGCCGCACGCTCGCATGACCCCCAAATCCGCGCTGAAGCCCTCCTGCGCCATCGAAGGCGCAGCCGCGCCCGCCATCAACATCAGCGCCAACCCAGCGCCGACCAGCCGCGCCTTTGCCGCCATCTTCCAGCTTGACCACATAGCCATTCCCTCCCTTGAGATCCGCTCGACACTTTCCGCTTTAGTGTCCAGGCGTCAGGCGCTCGGACGCCGACTTGCCATCCACACGCGCGCCAGTAGGACCGCAAGAATGGCGTGGGCGGCGAAGGCCGGCCAAAGCAATAGGCCCGCGGTCGCCCCGCCCACGCCGACAACGAGAAGGTACAACGCCGCGAGCACGCTCAGCGCCAGAAGCGGCGCGAGCGCCCGGGGCGCGCCGCGCTCGGACGGGCCCGGCAAGCAGCCCACGGCGAGACACAGCATGACGAGGCCGGAAATTCGTCCGACCAGGTCGCCCGACCCGCCCATCTCGGAGCCAAACAGCAGCCGCGCCAGCAACGACGGCGCCGCAACGAGGGTGGCGCCCGTCAAAATTTCGAGGCCGGCCGCTGCGACGATCGGGCCTCTCTCGCTGTTCAATGCGCTCAAACCGACCGACCTCTTGAACCCGCCAGCGGGACCGAACTCAAAGAGCCCGCATTCCGCCGCAAACCTCTACCGGGAACGCGACGCCCGAAGCACCGCCCGCAGCCTGCGTCACGATGCCGCATTGCGTCGTAAACCCCTGACCCATCTGAAGTTTCTGCCGATCTAGGGGCCGCTCGCGGCGCGAGGGACCATAGCGGCATTCGCCGCCGGCGTCATTGACTTTGCGGGCGAAATTTTGACAGATTGAGACAATGGAGCGTCCATTTGCCAAGTCGGTGCTTGCCAGGCGGTCGCGGACGGTGGAGTGAAGTTGGATACCGTCTCTCGAACGACCCAGGGCGCCGCGACCGCCAAGATCCGGAACATCGCCGCAATCCCCCCGACGCTGGCTGAGCTCGGCGTCGATCCCGCGATTGTTCTGCCGCGGGCTGGGCTCGATCCGAACCTGTTTTCCAACCCGGAAAACGTCATACCCTACGCGGCGCTCGGACGGCTCATGACGGAAAGCGTCGGGGCGACAGGCTGCGAAAGCTTCGGGCTGCGCGTCGGCGCCAACACCAAGGCGAGTTCGCTCGGCCTCACGAGTTCTCGTCTCGATCAATTCGCCGACGGTGCGCGACGCGCTGAAGGTCATCATCGACACGCTGAAGACGAGCGAAACCGGCGGAACGACGTTTCTCGACATGCGCGACGGCCTAGCGGCGTTCGGCTACGCCGTCACAGCGCCCGGCGTCGAAAGCGCCGACCAGATCGTCGACGGCTCGATCGCCATCGCCTGCAACATCATGCGCCGGCTCTGCGGGCCCGCATGGCGCCCGAACCGGGTGCAATTGATCCGCGACCCGCCGCGCGACAGAGGGCCGTTCTCGAAATTCTTCGAGGCGCCGGTCGACTATTCGGAGCCGGCCGGCTGCCTCATCTTCGACGCCGCGACGCTCGACGCGCCGGTGCGCGATCGCAATCCGGAATATGCGGAAATCCTCGCGCCTGTTCTCGAAGAGGCCGCCGGCAACGCGCGGGGCGACTTCGTTTCCGCGGTGAGGCTTATCATCCGCGGCCAGATTGGCGCGCGCGCACTGTCGCGCGACGGCGTCTGCCGCGCCCTGGGCGTCAACCCGCGCACGCTCGCGCACCGGCTCGAAGCGTTCGGCGTCACCTACTCGGGCCTCGCCGATCAGGAAAGATACGTAACCGCGCAAAGCCTCCTCAGGAAGGACAGGCGCATCGCCGAGATCGCCGCGGCGCTTGGTTTCGCCGAGCAGAGCGCCTTCACCCGCGCCTTCCGGGCTTGGTCCGGGACGACGCCAGCCCGCTGGCGGGCGGGGGAACATAAATAACGATCTAGTATTGTAAAGTTTCCCCCTCCCTCCATCTTTACTTAATTACCGTAGCAATAATGTTTGATAGAAGCGCAAACCGAATGTTGCAAGGTGACAGAGTGACAGGTTTTGGCGGCCAACCACGTGATATGGTTGGGTCGCGACCAAACACGCCGACGAGCGAGCCCCGCCGCGAGCGGCCTCACCCCCTCGTCTTCCAGAAGTCGGCCTGCAGCGCCGCCGCCTCGTCCTCGAGCAGCGGCCCGACGACTTCGGTCGGGCGCTGCCCGGCCGAAAAGACGATCTCGCACGGCAGGTCGAGCGTCGGGTTCTCCTCGTGCGCGCCGGTCTGGGCCTTCAGCGCCTTCTCGGTCTGCCCGTAGACGACGCGGCCGACGCCCGCCCAGTAGATTGCGCCCGAGCACATCGCGCAGGGCTCGGCCGAAGTGTAGAGCGTGCAGCGCGCCAGGAACTTGAGGTCATAGGCGCGCGAGGCGCGGGAGGCGAGCATACGCTCGGCATGGGCGGTGCGGTCGCCGCCTTCGCTGGTATAGCCGTTGCCCTGCTCCATGATGACGGTTCCCTCGCCGTCGGCGAGCACCGAGCCGAAGGGATGGTCGCCGGAGGCGCGCGAACGCCTGGCGACGTCGAAAGCGCGACGCAACAGCGCCTCGTCGTAAGGGCGTGGCGAAGCAGGCATTCGGCGTCTCCGGACTCGGGCGCGGAATCGCTAGCATAGATGAGCCGCTCGAACCGGTCGCCCCTCGCATATGCCGTATTCTTATGCAGCTGCCAGGCGGACGGACGCCAATTCATTTGACACCGGCGCCCGCTGCGTTAGGGTTCCTTCAACGAAATCAATCGCCGCCGACGGGCGAAGGGGGGAATGGGCTCTCTTCGGCGTCTCCCGCGCAGGGGGGCGGATCGGCGCGGTTCTTGCGTAGCGCCGATGGGGCGAGTCCGCTTCGACGGCAGCCATGGGATCGAGGGTATGTCGAGGTGAAAGCTGATGCTCCCCTGCGGCTGAAGCTGGTCGGCGTCAGCAAGTCGTTCCCGGGCGTGCGCGCCAACGACAATGTGAACCTGAGCGTCCGCCCCGGCGAAATCCATGCTCTTCTGGGGGAGAACGGCGCCGGCAAATCGACGCTCGTCAAGATGATCTACGGCATCCTCGCGCCCGACGAGGGCCAGGTCGTCTTCGACGGCTCGCCGGCCCGCATCGCCAATCCGCGCGCCGCCCGCCGGCTCGGCATCGGCATGGTCTTCCAGCACTTCTCGCTGTTCGAGGCGATGACGGTGCTCGAGAACATCGCCCTTGGCCTCGATTCCCGGCTCTCGTCGCGCGAGCTCCTGGTCGAGTTCAACAGGGTGCTGGAAGCCTACCATCTCAAGCTCGACCCGCGCCGGATCGTCTCGACGCTGAGCGTCGGCGAGCGCCAGCGTATCGAGATCGTGCGCGCCCTTCTGCTCAATCCGCGCCTCCTGATCATGGACGAGCCGACCTCGGTCCTGACGCCTCAGGAGGTCGAGCAGCTGTTCGAAACGCTGAAGCATCTTGCCTCGAACGGCTGCTCCATCCTCTACATTTCCCACAAGCTGCATGAGATCGTGGCGCTGTGCGACACCGCCACGATCCTGCGCGGCGGCAAGGTGGTGGCGAGCTGCGATCCGAGGCGCGAAACCTCGCGCTCGATGGCCGAGATGATGATCGGCGCCAACCTGAAGGAGATCGCCAAGCCGCCGGACCGCGCCTTCGGGCCGCCGAAGCTTGCGGCCGACGCCCTCAGCCTGCCGAAGCCGAGCGAGTTCGGCGTCGCCCTGCAAGACGTCGCGCTTACGGTGCGCGCGGGCGAGATCTACGGCGTCGCCGGCGTCGCCGGCAACGGGCAGAACGAACTTCTCGACGCGCTGAGCGGCGAGCGGCTCGCCGACCGCGACGAGGCGATCGTTCTGGACGGCAAGATGATCGGCCGCCGTGGGGTCAACGAACGCCGCGAACTCGGCCTCTGCGCTGTGCCGGAGGAACGCAACGGCCACGCGGCGGTCGGCGAATTCTCGCTCACCGACAACGCGGCGCTGACCGCCCGCGAGCGCATGCACATGGTGAGCCTCGGGCTCATCGACCCGGGCAAGGCCACAGCCTATGCGAGCGAGGTCATCGGCGCCTTCACGGTGAAGGCGACCGGTCCCGGCGCGCTGGCCGGCTCGCTTTCCGGCGGCAACCTGCAAAAATTCATCATGGGCCGCGAGATCCTGCAGCGCCCGGAAGCGCTCGTCGTCTGCCAGCCGACCTGGGGCGTCGATGCGGGCGCGGCGGCCGCCATCCATCAGGCGATCGTCGATCTCGCGTCGCAAGGATCGGCGGTGCTCGTCATCTCGCAGGACCTCGACGAGCTCTTGACCCTTTGCGACACGCTGGCGGTCATCAACCTCGGGCGGATGTCGAAACCGCTCAAGGTCGGCGAGGTCTCGATCGAGGAGATCGGTCTCCTGATGGGCGGCGTGCACGGCGATCCGTCCGCCACCATTGAAATGACGGAGGCTTTGCATGCGCATCCGATTTGAGAAGCGCCTGACGCCGAGCCGCTTCATGCTGGTGGCGACTCCGATCGCCTCCGTCCTCCTGACGATGCTGCTCGGCGCGGTGATCTTCCAGTTGATCGGCTTCGACGGTCCGCACGCGATCTACGAGACCTTCATCACCCCGATCGTCGCCTCCTACAAATGGCAGGACGTCTTCACCAAGGCCGCGCCGCTGATCATCATCGGCCTCGGGCTGTCCCTCGGCAACCAGGCCAAGATCTGGAACATCGGCGCTGAAGGCCAATACATCATCGGCGCGCTGACCGGCGCCGGCGTCGCCTACATGCTGCCGAAGGCGCAGAGCTTCTGGATCATCCCGCTGATGATCGTGGCGGGCATTGCCGGCGGGGCGATCTGGGCGGGGGTTCCGGCTTTCCTCAAGACGCGCTTTCGCGTCTCCGAGGTGCTCTCGAGCCTCATGCTCGTCTATGTCGCGCTGCAAGTGCTGAGCTACCTGATCGGCGGTCCGTGGAAGGATCCGAACGGCCATAATTTTCCCCAGACGCCGCCGCTGGCGCCGGCGCAGAGCCTGCCGAACGTGATTCCCGGAACGGCAATTCCCCCCGGCCTCATCGTCGCCATCGCGCTGACCCTGGCCTTTTGGCTCCTCGCGTCGCGCTCCGTCTACGGCTTCTCGGTGCGCGCGGTCGGCGCGGCGCCGGACGCGGCCCGGTATGGCGGCTTCGACGCCTCGCGCACCGTCTGGTCGACGATGATGATCAGCGGCGGCATGGCTGGCCTCGCCGGCATCCTCGAGGTCATGAGCCAGCTCGGCCAGATCAATCTCGGCTTCCCGTCCGGTTACGGCTTTACCGCCATCATCGTGTCTTTCCTTGGCCGCCTGCATCCGATCGGCGTCTTCCTCGCCGGGCTCATCCTCGCGGTGACCTATGTCGGCGGACAGGTGGCGCAGACGGTCGTGCACGTGCCGCAGGCGACCGCCGGCATCTTTCAGGCGACGATGCTGTTCTTCATCCTGGCGAGCGACATCCTCGTACGCTACCGCGTACGGGTGATCCGCGAAGCGCCGAGGACTCGGCCCGCGACCGCCGGAGCGTCCGCGTGAACCTCGCCTTCATCATCGACGCGCTCGTGACCGTGATCGGCATCACCACGCCGATCCTTCTCGCCGCGACGGGCGAGCTCGTCGTCGAGAAGAGCGGCGTGCTCAATCTCGGCATCGAAGGCATGATGCTCATCGGGGCGGTGACCGGCTTCGCCATCGCCTTCAATTACGGTCCCGATCTCGGCGACTGGGCGCCTTGGGTCGGTGTGGTCGCGGCGGCGCTCGCCGGCGCCGCTTCTTCGATGCTGTTCGGCTTCCTGGTGCTGACGCTCGGCTCCAACCAGGTGGCGACGGGGCTGGCGCTGGCGATCTTTGGCATCGGTCTCTCGTCGTTGATCGGCGCGGGTTATGTCGGAATGACCATTCCGGCGTTCGACACGCTGTTTCCGGACAGGCTCGCCAGCGATCCTGTCGGACGGGTCCTGTTCGGCTACAGTCCCCTAGTTTATTTCGCACTCGTCATGGTGTTCGCCGTCGGCTGGTTTCTCAATCGCACGCGCGCCGGGCTCGTGCTCCGCGCCGTTGGCGAGAACGACAATTCGGCGCATTCGATCGGCTATCCGGTGATCCCGATCCGCTATGCGGCGATCGCCTTTGGCGGCGCGCTCGCAGGGATTGCCGGCTCCTATTTCTCGATGGTCATCACGCCGATGTGGGCGGAGCAGATGACGGCCGGCCGCGGCTGGATCGCGCTGGCGCTCGTCGTTTTCTCCGGCTGGCGCGCCGGGCGGCTCCTTGCCGGGGCCTACTTCTTCGGCGTCCTGATGACGCTCGAGCTCTACGCCAAGGCCTCGGGCTTCTCCTTCCTGCCCTCGCAATTCTGGGCGGCGATGCCCTACATCATGGCGGTCGTCGTGCTCGCCGTCATATCGGCCAGGGGCGTCGCGGGAGGCGAAGCGCCAGCCTGTCTTGGCCGTCCTTTCATGCCCAACGCTTGATCAAGCATGCATCAAACCAGGAGGAAACAAGATGAGTTTTCTGACCCGCCGCAATTTCGTCAAGAGTACGGCCGCGGGCCTCGCGGCGCCGGCGCTCGGCGGCCGCGCCTTCGCCGCCGAGCCGCTCAAGGTCGGCTTCGTCTATCTCGGCGCGATCGGCGACTATGGCTGGACCTGGTCGCACGACAAGGGCCGCAAGGAGCTGCAAAATGCGCTGAAAGGACAGGTCGTCACTAACTATGTCGAGAACGTCAAGGAGGACGCGAGCGCCGTCCCGATCATGAAGGACCTCGCCCAGCAGGGGAACAAGCTCATCTTCACGACCTCCTACGGCTACATGGATCAGACGCTCGAGGCCGCGAAGGCGTTTCCCGACGTCAAGTGGGAGCATTGCACCGGCTACAAGCGCGCCGACAACGTCGGCACCTACAATTCGCGCTTCTACCAGGGCAGAGCGGTGATCGGCACGATCGCCGGCATGATGTCGAAGACGAGCACGATCGGCTTTGTGGGGTCGTTCAAGATCCCCGAAGTGGTAATGGGCGTGAACGCCTTCACCCTGGCGGCGCAAGCCGTCAATCCGAAGATCACCACCAAGCTGGTGATGATCGACACCTGGTTCGATCCGGCCAAGGAGGCCGCGGCGGCCGAGACCCTCGCCAATCTCGGCTGTGACGTCATTGCTCAGCACGTCGACAGTCCCGCGGTGTTGCAGGTCTGCGAGAAGCGCAAGATCTTCGGCTTCGGCTACGGCGCCGACATGTCGCGCTTCGCGCCAAAGGCGCATCTGACGGCGAGCCTCGACCTCTGGGGTCCCTATTACATCTCGCGCGCCAAGGCGGCGCTGGACGGAACCTGGAAGCCGGACGACACATGGTGGGGTTTCAAGGAGGGAATCCTCGGCATGGCGCCCTACAGCAAAGCTGTGCCGGACAACGTGCGCGCCGCCGCCGACAAGATCATCGCCGGCACGAAGGACGGAAGCTATGACGTCTTCACCGGCCCCATCGCCGACCAGTCCGGCAAGGAGCGCGTCCCCGCGGGCGAACGCATGAAGGACGCCGACATGCTGGTCATGGATTGGTACGTCAAGGGCGTTCAGAGCTGATCTTGAGCTGATCTCCGACATCTGCCGGCAGGAAGGGAAGGGGGCTTCGGGCACGCTTCTTGCGTGGGCGGCTTGATGCGCGTTGCGCGCATCGAGCGTCCTGGAGAGATAGAGGAGAAAGTTGTGGGACTGATAACACGTCGTAACTTCGTCAGGGGAGCGGCCGCGGGGCTGACGGCGCCGGCGCTCTTGCGGGGCGCTTTCGCCGCCGAACCGCTCAAGGTCGGCTACATTTACCTCGGGCCGATCGGCGACTACGGCTGGACCTGGGCGCACGAGAAGGGCCGCAAAGCGATGGTCGAGGCCCTGAAGGGTCAGGTCGTCGCCGACTATGTCGAGAACGTCAAGGAAGACGCGAGCGCGACGCCAATTCTCAAAGACCTCGCGCAGCAGGGGCACAAACTGATCTTCGCCACCTCCTACGGCTACATGGACCAGTGCGTCGAAGTCGCCAAGCTGTTTCCGAACGTGATGTTCGAGCACTGCACCGGGTACAAGCACGCCGACAACCTCGGCACCTACAATTCGCGCTTCCACCAGGGCCGTTCGGTCGAGGGCGCGATTGCCGGGATGATGTCGAAGTCCGGTACGATCGGCTATCTTGGCTCTTACAAGGTGCCGGAAGTCGTTCTCGGCGTGAACGCCTACACGCTGGCGGCGCAGGCGGTGAACCCGAAGATCACGACGAAGCTCGTGATGATCGACTCCTGGTTCGATCCGGCCAAGGAGGCCGCGGCCGTCTCGACGCTGATCAACCTCGGCTGCGACGTCGTCGCCCAGCACACCGACAGCCCGGCGGGTCTCCAGGTCTGCGAGCAGCGCAAGGTGTGGTGCTTCGGCCAGGGCGCCGACATGGCGCGCTTCGCGCCGAAGACGCAGCTGACGGCGATCGAGGACATCTGGGGCCCGTATTACATCTCGCGCGCCAAGGCGATGCTCGACGGGACATGGAAGCCGGACGACGCCTGGTGGGGCATGAAGGAAGGCACGGTCGTCATCGCGCCCTACAGCAAGGCGATGCCGGACAACGTCAAGGCCGCCGCCGACAAGATCATCGCCGGTTGGAAGGACGGCTCCTACGACGTCTTCACCGGCCCGCTCCTCGATCAGTCGGGCAAGCAGCGCCTCGCCGCGGGCGAGCGGATGAAGGACAGCGACCTGGCGACGATCGACTGGTACGTCAAGGGCGTGCAGAGCTGAGGGTTTAGCCGGCCCTATCCGGCGGGACGCCTTGCGGGGCCTCGCCCAACGCATCGACACGCTCTCCATCAGGCGCCAAGAATGAATCTGCGGCGGCTGGGGGGAGGAGACGGATGCACGCATTGCGCACCTTGATCGCGGGCGCGGCCGCAGCGATGCTTTTGGCCGGGGCCGGGTGCGATGCGGAGAAGGGGGCTCAGGGACCGGCCGGACCCCAGGGACCGCAAGGCGTCGCCGGGGTCCCGGGGCCGCCGGGACCGAAGGGCGAGGCGGGGCCGGCGGGGCCGGAAGGTCCGAGGGGCGCCGCAGGCCCTCGAGGTCCCGAAGGACCGAGGGGTCCCAGGGGCGAGCTGGGCCCGATCGGACCGCAAGGGCCGAAGGGCGATCCCGGTCCCGCAGGGCCTCCGGGGCCGCAGGGGGCGCAGGGCGAGGCCGGCCTCATCGGCGTGGTCGGACCGCGGGGGGAGAAGGGCGAGCCGGGCGGCGTCGGGCCGCAGGGCCCGAAGGGCGATGCCGGAGCCACGGGGCCGCAAGGGCTTAAGGGCAATTCCGGCGCCCCTGGTCCGGTCGGGCCTCAGGGGCCTGCGGGGCCAAAAGGAGACGCGGGGGCAATCGGCGAAGCCGGACCCCCGGGTCTCAAGGGCGAGACCGGAGCCCGTGGCCCCGCCGGAGGGCAGGGGCTCAAAGGAGACGCCGGCGCCCCCGGGCCGCGAGGTCCCGCAGGGGCGGTCGGGCCGCCAGGTCTCAGAGGCGAGCTTGGGCCCGCCGGGCCGCAGGGTCCCAAGGGCGAACCAGGCGCTCCGGGGTCGGAAGGGCCACGAGGTCTGGCGGGTGCAGCCGGCGCCGAGGGGCCCAAAGGCGAGCCGGGCGCTGTCGGCCCGTCAGGACCCAAAGGCGAGCCTGGCGCGGTCGGCCCGCCAGGGCCACGAGGTCCGGCGGGCGCGGCGGGACGGGAAGGGCCCAAAGGCGAGCCAGGAGCCGGCGGATTGCCGGGACTGCAGGGCGCGCGAGGTCCGGTTGGGCCGGCGGGACCGAAAGGCGAGCCTGGCGCTGCAGGGCCTCCGGGGCCGCCAGGCGCGCCGGGTCCGCGAGGTCTGGCCGGCGCGCCGGGAACCCTCGATTTGCGGGTCATCATCGACCAGACGCAGGCGACCTGCGGGGCATCCGAAATCATGATCAGCGCCTATTGCACGGACGGCGCGGGCAGCCTGCACATCGTCGGCACCGCCGGCGCAAGCTGCGAGGGGGACCCGAACGCGAAGGCAGTCGTGGTGTGCGCCAGACGATGAACGCCGGGCGACGCGGCGTCGTCGCCAATTCGACGCGGCGTTCCGCTTCCGGGCTCTGCGCACGCCAGTCGGACGCCCTCATTCCAGGCTGCGGACTGTCGGCGGCTCTGGTCGGCTTCGAGGGTCAACCTTGCCGGGGGCCGAAAACAGAGAAATAATAAGCAAATCTGTACGACCTCCGTTCGGACGGGCACATGACGCTTCGACTGTCGATCGAAAACGTGGATCGATTGCCCGATGGCGGACCGGTGCGAATCGAGGTGAAGGGCCGCGGGCTCGATCTCGGGCGCGACGCGCATCTCGATTGGACTTTGCCAGATCCGAGCCGCAGCATTTCCAGCAAGCATTGCGAAATCCGCTATCGCGACGGCGGATATTGGCTGCACGACGTTTCGACGAACGGCACATTTGTCAACGGCGCGCAATATCGCCTCGACGCGCCGTATCTGATGCACGACGGCGATCGCCTGAGCATCGGCCCCTACATCATCGCGGTTTCGATCGAGGGGCAGCCAGGGCCAAGACGCGTCGCCGCGCCGGCCGCGACCGGCGGGCCGCAGGCCGACATTTGGGGAGCCGTCGGTCAGGCGGCCGCGCCCGACGATCGGGGCGCCTATCTGGTGCAGAATCGGCAAGAGCGTCCGCCTGACTTCCTCGACTTTGCCGCCGCGGTGGGACCAGCGGCCCCGTCAGCGCCCGATCCCGCACACACCGACGATTGGTTCGTCGCGCGTGCGCCTGAGCAGTCGCCGCCTCAAGTACAGGCGCCGCCCCCGCTCCGTCGTCCGACCCCGCAGCGACCTCTGCTTGAAACCGCGTCTACCGCCCCCGCGGCGCCCTCGGGATCGCCGCTGCAGCCGGGCGGCGTGACAGACAACGCCGCTGAACTCCTCAATCGGATCGCGCGCGCAGCTGGAATTCCCGCATCCGCCTTGGCGGGTCGGGATCCTTGCGCGCTCGCCGACGAGATCGGCGCCACGTTACGTCTGACCGCGCAGAACCTTGCTCAGATGCTGTCGTCGCGCGCCGAATTGAAGACGCTTATGCGTTCGTCAAGTCGCACCATGATCCGCGCCGTCGAAAACAATCCACTTAAGTTCAGCAGTTCTCTGGACGAGGCGTTGGGAATCATGTTCGGCGCGCCGACGCGACAATATCTCGATGCACAGGCGACGATCGAGAAGAGCTTCTCGGACCTGAAATCCCATCAGATCCTGATCTACAGCGCGATGCAACGCGCGCTCGACGCGCTCTTCGAGGATTTGGCGCCGGAGAAGATCGATCGGACGGTGGAGCCGGAACGGGGCCTCGCCGGTCTTGTCCAGTCCCGGAAGGCGAAACTATGGGACATTTACGTCGAACGTTGGCGGGCCACGACAAAACGCGCCGACGGACGGCTGGCGGAAGCTTTCATGACGTTGTTCGCCGACGCCTATGATCGACTGCGAGAGTAGTGCGCCTTTGGGCCGGTAGCCCTTGGCGTTAGGCTCAGGGTCTATCGCGGGCCAGGTGGCCGATTGGAAGGGGGAAAGCGGCCATGTCGTGGAACGCCAAAGTTAACTGGACTGAGGGCCTCTTCTTACGGCCGCATCATTTTCAGCAAGGCGATCGGTATTTCGAAAACGCCATCGAGAGCCGGACGCGCCACATAACCCCTTACCCTTGGGGCTTCGCCTGGCTGGAAATTGACCGCGATCTTGCCCAGCAGAGCAAGTTCGCCTTGCGGCGCGCGGCTGGGGTCATGCCCGACGGCGGCCTGTTCGATTTTCCCGGCGAAAGCCCGCCACCTGCGCCGATCGCGGCGCCGGAAGCAGCGGCCGGCCAACTGGTATGGCTAACCATGCCGGCGCGCGCGGACAACTCTCGCGAGGTGAGTCCGGATCAGACCGAGAACGCGGCGCGCTACGTGGCGGGAGCCGAGACCGTGATCGATTCGACAGCCAACCTCCGCATCGAGGAGGAAATCGAGGTCGCGTATCCGCGCCTGGCCTACGAAATCCGCAAGACTTCAAAGCCCGGGTATGTCGGCCTGCCGATCGCGCGCATCGTCGAGGTGCACGACCGGACGCTTGTGTTTGATGAAAAATTCGCGCCGCCTGTCCTTGTTTGCGCCGCGCACGCGACAGTCGAGGGTTGGCTCGACAGGGTCATTGGCTGGATCGGCAACAAGCTCGACGAGCTTGCGCGATACGCGAGCGACGCGACGGCCGGCGGCGGTCTACAGAGCGGCGACTATTTGATGCTGCAGTGCCTCAATCGGGAAATACCGGCGCTCAAGCATTTCCGCTCGTCGCGCTACGTCCATCCCGAGCGCCTGTACGAGCAGCTTCTGCGGATCGCCGGCGAGCTTGCGACCTTCACCACGTACGAACGCCGGGCGCGCGAATACGGCGTCTACAACCACGACGATCTCGAAAGCGTCTTCACCCCGGTTTTGCGGGACATCCAGGACTTCCTCAGCGCACGGCTCGATCGTCGCGCCATCCGGCTCGAGCTCATCGAACGCGCGCCGAACGCCTTCGTCTCGACGATCAGGGATCGCACATTGTTCCGCAACGCGACCTTCGTGGTCGAAGTTTCGGCCCGTCGTCCGCTGACCGAGATCCAGACGAACCTGCCGGCTTTCCTCAAAGTGGGGCCGAACACGAAGATGAACGAAATCGTGCATGCTCATTTGCCGGGAGTGCCCATCGTGCATCTGCCGACGCCGCCGCCGCAGATCCGGGCGCTCACCGACCACGTGTATTTCTATCTCGACCGCACTTCGCCCCTTTGGCCTGAATTCAGTCAGGCGACCGCGATTGGCATCCATTTCGCCGGCGACTGGCCGGAACTGCAGATGGAGCTTTGGGCAGTCCGGGAAGACCGTCAATGACCAACGACGACGATCCCTTCGGGCGGCGCGACCGGACGGTCATCCGCCCCAATCCCGGGGGGAGGCGACCGGCCCCTTCAACGACAGGCTCGCCCCCCTATTCTCCACCACCTGGCGGGGGGGCGCCGCCGGCCTCATCCCCTTCGCCGCCAGTCGCCTACCCGATGCCCCCCTATTCCCCGCCTCCGGCGCCGCAGCCGGGGCCGCCAGTCGCCGGACAGGGCGACTGGGACACCTGGATGAGCGCGCCGATCGCGCGAAATTTGTATGCCGCCCCCGGCGCGCCTGCGCCAATGACGCCGGCCCCTCTGTCGCCGCATGTTTCAGCCGACCTGGTGACGGTCGCGGCGAGCCCGCTCATGCGCGCGGCGGCCTCGCTCCTCTTGCTGCTTGGCCGCCTGCGCGCGTCGCTGTCGCGAGCCGGGGCTGGCCCGCTGATGGATCAGGTCGCCCAGGCGATCCAGCAATTCGAAGTGGATGCGCGAACGGGCGGCGCTCCGAACGACCAAATCGAAACAGCGAAGTACGCGCTCGCGGCGTGCGCCGACGACATTGTGCAAAACCTGCCGAGCGAGGACAGCCGGATCTGGACGCAGTACAGCATGCTGGTCCGGTTCTTCAATGAGCGTCTCGGCGGGGTCAGGTTCTTCAAGGAGCTCGATCGCGCCAAGCAGAATCCGGCAGTAAACCTCGGTCTTCTCGAGGTCATGCACGCCTGCCTTAGTCTGGGCTTCGAGGGCGTTTACCGCGCGTCGGGCGGGCCAGGCGCCCTGCAGGGGATACGCCGCGATCTCTACGAGACCATTCGCCGAGCCCAGCCCAAGACGATCGAGGATTTGTCGCCGCACTGGCGGGGTCAAAACATCGCGCTTGTCGGAAGCCGGTTTCAGGTTCCCATCTGGGGCGTCGCGGCCGTGGCAGGCGCGGTTCTGTTCGGAACCTATCTGTTGCTGCGCAACTTCCTCAGCGGGCAGGCCGAAGCACTCGCGATCAAGATGGCCCAGGTTCATCCCAATGCCGAAATTTCCATCGCTCGCGAAACCGCGGTCGGCCCGCCGCCGGATCCGGCAAGCAAACGGTCGCTGCAGCTCCAGCGCATTCGCGCGGCCCTCGCCAAGGAAATTCTTGCCGGCAAGGTCGACGCCGATCAGTCGGCGACCAGGATCTTCGTGCGCATCGGCAGCGTCGTGCTGTTTCCTTCGGGCGGGGCAAGCGTGAATGCTTCGTTCGCTCCTATAGCGGCGAAAATCGCCGCTGCGCTCGACAAGGAACCCGGCACGATCAACGTCGACGGCTATACCGACACCGATCCGATCCGCACGGTGGCCTTTCCTTCCAATTTTGAGCTCTCCGAGGCGCGCGCCCGATCGGTTGCCGCCATGCTGAAGCCAGCGCTCTCGCATCCGGAACGCGTCGCGGTGGCGGGCAAGGGGGCCGACAATCCGGTCGCTCCGAACGACAACGAGCAGAACAAGTCGAAGAACCGTCGCGTAGAAGTATCAATTCCGCGCGCGGACTGACCGAAGTTTCGACGGAAACGGAGCAAGCGATTTCGATGAGTATGATCGGCTGGATCTGGATCGCCGTTAGCCTCGTTGGCGCCCTGATTCTCGCTGTGGTCGTCTGGCTCGCAGGACCGCTCGTCTACATTGGCGACGCGCAGCCCTTCGAGGGCGAGCTCACGCGGCTTCTCATCATCGCTCTCATCCTTCTGGTCGTGGTCGGATCGATCGTCTGGCGCGTCGTCGCGCGTCAGCGGGCGGCGGGGAAGATCGCACAGGCGATGACCGAACCGGCGGCCGAAGAGAGCGACGCTCCGATCCTGAAGGAAAAGATGGAGGACGCTCTCGCCACCCTCAAGCGCACAGGAAAGTCGAGCGCGCGTGCGCTGTACGACCTGCCCTGGTACCTCATCATCGGGCCGCCCGGCGCCGGCAAGACAACCGCGCTCATCAACTCGGGCCTCAAGTTTCCGCTCGCGGGTGACACCGCGGCCAAGGCGGTGCAGGGCGTTGGGGGAACGCGATACTGCGACTGGTGGTTTACGGACGCAGCCGTGCTTATCGACACCGCCGGGCGCTATACGACGCAGGATTCAGACGCCAGGATTGATCGCAGGAGCTGGCTCGCCTTTCTCGAAATGCTGGGCACGAACCGTCCCCGCCAGCCGATCAACGGCGTCATCGTGGCGATAAGCATCGCGGACGTTCTGAACCTGCCCCCCGCAGAGGTCGCGGCCCACGCCAACGCGATCCGCAAGCGTCTCGACGAGCTGCATGAAGAGCTCGAGATCGATTTCCCCGTCTATGCGGTCTTCACCAAGATGGATCTCGTCGTCGGCTTCACCCAATATTTCGCCGATTTGGACGAGGCCAAACGGCAGGTCGTATGGGGAGCGACGTTCCAGACCGCCGACAAGAAAGCAAACAACGTCGGAAAGGTCACCGAGGAGATGGATCTTCTCATCCAGCGCATTTCCGAACGGATGACCGAACGCCTGCAGGAGGAGCCGGATCTGCGCTCGCGCGCGGTCCTGTTTGGCTTTCCTGCTCAGCTCGGCGCGATCCGCAAGCCGATCGCTGATTTCCTCAACCGCATCTTCGAGCCGACCCGATATCAAACGACGGCGACTTTACGAGGCTTCTACTTCACCTCGGGCACCCAAGAGGGCACGCCCTTCGATTCTGTCATCGGGGCGCTGCAAAAGAGCTACGGGGTCGAGAGCGTTGGCGTCGCGGGCTTCTCCGGCGTCGGCAAGAGCTATTTTCTGCACGACCTGATGGCGAAGGTGATCTTCGATGAGGCGGGATGGGTCTCGACCAACATCGCTGCGGTTCGCCGCTCGTTCGCATTGCGAGCGGCGGCCTTCACGCTGATCGTGCTCGCAACCCTTGGGGTGTTGGGCCTTTGGTGGATGAGCTACGCGCGCAATTCGGCGCTCATCGCGGCGACCGCGCGGGGCGTTAACGATTATGTCGCCGCTGCGGGTCCGCTGATCGGACAAAGTTCCGTCTCCGACCCGAACCTGCTGCCGGTCTACGAACTGATCGGAGCCTTGCCCAATCTTCCAGTCGGTTACGCACGACGCAACGACCGCACTCCTATCGATCAGACCTTCGGCCTCAGTCAGCGCTCGCGACTGCAGGACGCTTCCGACCAGATCTATCAGCAGGCGCTTGAACAGCTGATGCGGCCCCGCCTCGTGCTGTCGCTCGAACAGCAGATCCAGAAGAACATTGACAATCCGACCTTCGTCTACGAGTCGCTCAAGGTCTATTTGATGCTGGGCGGCAAGGCTCCGCGCGTCGACAAGGATCTGGTCGTCTCGTGGTTCGCCCGCGACTGGGAGGAGCGGGCATTTCCGGGCGCTCCCTACGCCGAAGGGCGCGCGCTTCTGCGCTCGCATCTCGAGGCGATGCTCGACATGGACACCGGGCAGGCGAGAAAGGTCTCGCTCAATGGTCCGCTTGTCGAACAGGCGCAAGCGACGCTCGCGCGCATGAGGGTAGCGGAGCGGGCGTACACCCTGCTGAAATCCGAAGCGCATAATGAGCCGATTGAAGACTGGGTAGCCTCACAGCGGGGAGGACCCGACATGGCGCTGGTTTTCGAGGCGGCGAATGGGGCCAGTCTCGATACCGTGCGCGTGCCCGCCTTCTATACTTACGACGGATTCGCCTCGGCCCTGCTTGGCCACATGCAGACAATCGCCGACAAGTTGCAAAAGGATAATTGGGTGCTCGGCGCCTCCGGCGACCAGGGCGCCGTCAAGCAGCAATACGTCAGCCTGTTTCCGGGTATTCTCGAGTTCTACGGCAGAGACTTCATTGCCGCATGGACGGCCGCCATCAACAATCTGCAGTTGAAACCGTTGCTCAACGACAAGCCGAAGTATCTCAAGCTCAGCGCCGCGTCGGCTCCAACCTCTCCGATCCGGCTCATTTTCGAATCCATTCGCGACGAGACAGCACTGACCCGCGAGCGTCCAAAGGCGGCGCGGAACGATGCAGCAACGGACCAGGCAAAACAGGACGCGCTGCGCGCGGTTAGCGATCGATTGGGCACGACGGGCCGGGAGGCGATCGACCTGGCAATGAAGTCGCAGCGCAGGGCGGGCGATCCGCCGCCGGAAGTTCCGGGCGCGTCAATCGAGGCCTATTTCAAGCCCTTCCAGATCATGGTCGACGGCGAGCCGGGGACGCGTCCAATCGACTCGCTGCTCGAGAATCTCAACCAACTTTACCGTGAACTCGTGGCTGCAGCGCAAAACCCGTCGCAGGCCAAGCAGGCGCTCGATCAGGTGGAGGTTCAAGTGGCGAGCTTGCGGGCGAACGTGACGCGGCTGCCACAACCGCTCGCCGGAATGATGGACAAGATCGCCAAGGATGCAGCCGGAGACGCCAATGCCAGTTCCGTCGCCCAGGTCGCAGACGCGATGGCGCAAAATGTCACCGGGGCGTGCCAGCAGATCATCGCCAACCGCTATCCCTTCGCCAGAAGCGACCGCGACGTGCCGATGGCGGATTTCGCGAAGCTTTTTGCGCCGGGCGGCGCAATCGATCGCTTCTTCTCCGCCAATCTGGAACCACTCGTCAATCACAGCGGAAAGACTTGGGTGTGGAAGCCAAATCCCAACCTGTCGCGCAGACTTTCGGAGACGACCTTACGCGAGTTCCAGCAGGCGGCCGAAATCCGCGACGCGTTCTTTCCGACCGGCGGCAATGTGCCGAACGTCACTCTGGAGGTGAAACCGCTGACGTTGAGCAGCGACGCCCAGACCGCGACCCTCTCGATCAACGGCGCGAGCGTCGTCGCCCAACAGGGGACGACCAGCGCTGCAGCGAACGTACAGTGGCCCGGCGCAGGTGTGGGCGAAGCTTCGATCCTGATGGCGCCAGACATGCCGGACCGGCAGTCCAAACTGGAACGGACGGGGGCTTGGGCGCTGTTCAGGCTGGTTGACGCAGGTTCATCGATCCAGAGCGGAAATGCGCTCAAGGTCAGCTTCGTTGTGTTCGGCCGGGAGGTGTCTTATCAATTCACATCCTCGTCGCTCACGAACCCCTTGAGCATGCCGTCGCTCCGGCAGTTCAAGTGTCCCAATGGATTGTGAGCGATGCCGGCCGGTCTGTTCGGCAAATTGCCCGACAAGCGCGATTTCATCGCCGCCAACGCGTCCCGTCGTTTTCTCGACGTCTGGGAACCCTGGCTCCAGGCCGGCGTCGCGATGTCGAAGCAAATGCTGGGCCCGGCTTGGACCGACGCGTACAATCGCGCTCCAATCTGGCGCTTCTGGCTTGGCGCCGATTTTTTCGGCGAGGCGACGATTGGCGCGTTCATGCCGTCGATCGACGGCGTTGGCCGATCTTTCCCGCTCGCGGTCTTCGCCGGCGAAGGCGAACAGTCGCTGACACCGCCGGAACTCGACCCCAACGATGAATGGTGTGAAGCCGCGGAGGCGATTCTCCTCGACGCCCTTGAACCCGGAGCAACATTGGAGGCGATCGCAGACAGGGTCTCGGCCATGCCCGCGCCGGCCTTGCGGTCTCGATCGAGCCAGGACGCGGGTCTTTGCGAGCTGCCGGAGGGCGGGGTTCTGGCGCGGGACATCAAGCGCGGAATTCCGCTCGCTTTTTTCGCCGCGCGTCGGTTCGGCTATCGCCGCGCTTTCGCCTCCCAATCCTTTTGGTGGACCGTGGGCGGCGAGACCTTTCCGCCGCTCGCATTGGCGCAGGTCGGCCTTCCAGCGGCGATGCGCTTTTCTGACATGCTGACCGGGGCCTTTGTCGACCTGGAGGCGACCGTCTTGGGGGAGACGAAATGAGCCGCGGTTTCGCGTTCCAAACGGCATGCGTGAGCGATATCGGCTTGGCGCGCGAGCTCAACGAGGACAGCGTGCTCGTGATGCCGGAGATCGGACTTTGGGCGGTCGCCGACGGGATGGGCGGCTACAGGGGCGGGGATATCGCCAGCCGGGCCGTTGTCGATGCGCTCAAGACTCTCGCTCCGAGCGCATCTGCGGCCCATCTCATGGCTGAATTCGAGAGCAAGATCGTCCGCGTCAACTCGGACCTGCGCGTGCTTGCGCAATCGAACCACACAATTGTCCTCGGCACGACTTTGGTGGCGCTGATGATCCATGGGCGCCATTTCGCTTGCGTCTGGTGCGGCGACAGCCGCGCCTATCTTCGGCGGGACGGCGCGCTTTCCCAGGTCTCGCGCGATCATTCCGAGGTCCAGGAGCTGATCGACCGCGGGCTGCTCGACAAGGAAGAGGCAAGAATCTGGCCCGGCCGCAATGTGGTGACGCGCGCCCTCGGCGCAGCCGATCAGGCGGAACTCGAACTCGTCGATGGGGAAATCCATGACGGCGACCGGTTCCTGCTGTGCAGCGACGGACTGACGTCGCATGTCGGGGACAAGGAGATTGCTGCTCTGCTGGTCGCCGAGGAACCGCAGAAGGCTTGCCAGGACCTGCTCCAGTTGACGCTCGGCCGGGGCGCGAGCGACAACGTCTCCATCATCGTCGTCGACGTAAGCCCCAGGGGTGACGCGATTTGAACGCCCGCCTGCGGCCAATGCGGCGTAGGCCTCGTCATCTCATCAGTTCTGCGAGCTTGTTGTCGATGTAAGCCTTAATCGCCGGAAAGGCGGCGACTTCGCCCGAGGTCGCCCCCGAAGACGAGCTATCCGCCGGCCGTGCAGGTGGGATGATTCGGCTCGATGCCAGCGTCGCCGCCGAAGATTGAATTTCCGAGCCGAGATGCGGAAGCGGATCGACTGCGACCCCGTTGAGATAGAATTCGAAGTGCAGGTGTGGTCCAGTCGACAAACCCGTGTTGCCGGATAAGGCGATGACGTCCCCTTGTTTGACCTCGGCGCCCGGTCTGATCGAGGCGGGGATCTCGGAGAGGTGCGAATACGACGTCTCAAAACCCGCATGCTGAATGCGGACATGATTGCCGAAGCCGGAAACGAATCCTGCGATTTCCACCCTGCCATCGGCCGCGGCGCGCACCTCCGAACCCACTGGCGCGCCGAAGTCGAGGCCGGCATGCAAACGCAGAATGTGCAGGATGGGGTGAAACCGCATTCCGAACAGCGACGTTATCGGCGCGCCACGAATAGGCTCCAGGATGCCGCCGACGCTAGTGGCGCCGCTGCTGCCCAAGCTCGATGGGCCGGATGGCTCTTTTGATTCTCCGCCCTTTGATTCGCCGTGGGCCTTCGGATCGAAACAGCGAAAGTAACCGTCGCTTCCCTCGAAGGAATAACAATCGGCCGCAACCGAGGCGCCATGCAAGCCGATATAGACAACTTTGCCGGCCGATTTCGCCTTGTTGCGGAAGTCGCTCTGGTAAATAAGGCGCACCGTCTGATCCGCTTCGAGCGACGACTTCGCATCGGTAAGTCGGCCGATGAGCTGAATGGCTTCGCGAATGACAAACTCCGGCGTCCCATTGCGCAGCAACGCGCTGTAGACTCCGTCGACGAGAGTGAAGTGCGTCGCTGCGTCGACCGTTTGGCCGGAATCATCGAGCAGTCCCTGCGGGATGACCGGCTCCGCCGCCTCATCGTATCCGCCGTCATCCTTCCAGGCAATCGTGACGACATACTCTCCGTTTTCGAAGATCGCGATCTGTTTGACCCGGTATTCGCCGGTCACGTCCATCTCGCCAACCGCCAGCGCGACGCTTTGCGGCGGCAAGGTCTCGACGTGATGCGAGGATTCCTTGGCGGCGCGCTCGATCGCTCGCGCACTCTCCTCGGCGTAGCCATTGGCGATGAGCAGATCGCTTATTTTCTCCGCCACCGGCGTCCTGAGAACCGTTTCCTTGAGCTGCGGCAGACCTTGTAATCCGGAGCCGCCGATCTCGAGCTGGTTGCTGTTGGCGTCGGTCAGATAGTCCCTCTGAGCATCGGCTGGCGTGTCAGAGCCGCCATCGTCGTCCGAACCGGCTGCTATTTGCGCCTCTGTTTCCGCTCCGGCGACTTGTTCCGAATTCACTGCGAGCTGGACGGCGAGCGCATCGGCCGCGTGACCAGCTTCAAGAAATTTGCCCATATACTCGCCGGTGGTCGAAACCAGCGCCGAATTGACGAAAAACGCCTTTCCCGGCAGCTTCGGCACGTCTTGGTCGAGCTTTGCCGGCACCGCGATGAACAGTTCCTTCGGCGCCGAGAGTTCGCCGCGCCGCACGAGCACTGGGTCGCCGGGCTCGTCAATTATTGGAGAAATCCTGGAGGGGGATGGGGGGTTCGCCCGGGCGGCGCTCGCTTTGCTCTGCGTGGTTGGCGGCGGAAGCGACTGTCGCGTCGGCCGCCTGGCAAAGCGCCAACCGATCAGGCTGGCGCAGAGCAAAGAGATCGCAATGGAGACCGCGAGCGCGAGGTTGCCGCCCCGCTTGGTCACGGCGCATCCTCCTCAGACCGCGCCAACTCTGCCGACGGCAGGCGGACCGTTATTCCAACAGGTGCGTCTCGACACGGCGATTCTCCGGGCTGAACGGGTCGGCGACGCGTGGTTTGGTTTTGCCGAAGCCCTTCGCGACAAACGAGGACGGGTCAAGGCCCTGCGCGATAAGATACGCGATGACCGCATTGGCGCGGCGTTCGGACAGCCCTAGATTGTATTGCTCAGCGCCAGTCGCGTCCGTGTGGCCATCGATCTCGAATTTTTGGCCTTTGAGTCGAGGATCCCGGAGCGCCTTGGCGAACTCGCCAAGGTTTTCCGTGGCCGATTTCGTCAACCTGTCGGAATCGAACTCGAAATTCACCAGTAGGTCGAATTGAGCTGGCGGAGGCGCTTGAGGGGTCGGGCACTCCACTGCGGTTCCGATGCAAATGGCGCGAGTTTTTCCAGCATCCCTTGCGGTTTTGTCTTTGACAAAAATCTCAATTACTTTCTGCGCCGAATAGGCCGGATCGGCGTGAGCAGGTGCAACAAAGGTCAACGGCGAAGGCGCCAGATAGAGCGCCGCGCCGAAAGCGAGAGTCAATGACGCGCGCATTGAAATCATCCTCATTTTTCGTCCGCAGCTGCGGATGCTCAAATAATGGCGGCGATCCGTCCAAACGTCAAACCTGCGCTGAGCTCGCTTGTCGCCCCGCAGGCGGACGGCCTACGCCGTTCGCGCGACCTCCGGCAGGCGGTTCGGGGCCGGGGCGCGGGCCGGCCTCCGGCCGAGTCTGGAGCTCATCCCCGAGCCCGGACGGCGCCGGGAAATCGGTTCCCCTGCGCCTTCATCGGAGTTAGGTTCCGCACCGACGCTTGTCCGAGCGCCGACTTCCTGGCCCCGGCGGAAGCCTCGGGATCTGGAGCAAATCTCGTCGTGGACGACGGAAGAACAATCTTTCAGCCGACCAGCGCCGGGAGCGTCAAGCCTGGGACCTGCCTCAATGGCATCTACGAGATTGAGAAACTGATTGCCCAAGGGGGAATGGGCGAGGTCTATCGGGGCTTCAACATCCAGACTCGGGACATCGTCGCAATCAAGATGATCCGCCCCGAACTTTCAAACAATCCGGATGTGTTTGATCTGTTCCGTCGCGAGGCCTCGATCCTGTACACGCTCCAGCACGAAGCGATCGTGCGGTATTTCGTGTTTTCCGTTGACCCACAACTTCGACGCGCATACCTCGCCATGGAGTTCGTTGACGGGCCGTCACTCGCGGATAAGCTCGTTTCAGGTCCCCTCTCGCTTGCTGAGGTCAACGTTCTGCGGTTGCGAGTAAGCTCGGCGCTTGAGGCGGCGCACGGACGAGGGGTCGTCCATCGCGACATCTCGTCCGATAACGTCATCTTTCCGAACGGCGAGGTGCGCAGCGCGAAAATCATCGATTTCGGCATTGCGCGCTCACTCAGGGAGGGAGAAGGAACGATTATCGGCAGTGGGTTTGCCGGCAAATATAATTATGTATCCCCAGAGCAGCTGGGCCTTGCGGGCGGAGAGGTCACCTACAAGTCAGACATCTACAGTTTCGGACTCGTCCTTGCCGAGGCATTGCGGGGGCGCCCCATCGACATGTCCGGATCTCAAGCGGAAATCATTGAGAAACGTCGCGTCGTCCCGGATCTCTCCGACATCGACCAATCGATCCGACCGCTTATCCGGTCGATGCTTCAACCCTTGCCGATCGATCGTCCGCCCAGCATGGCGGTAGTGGGGGGATGGCACGATGGCTCCAGCGCCGCCGCCGACATCATTAGCGCCAGCCCCACAGGCCTGAGGCCCGCGCATACATCATCAGGCGGCTACGTCGCCGCGCTGTTCGGCGCGATCCTTGCCATAGTCAGCGTTGGAGGAGCGGCGTTCGTATTCCGCGATGAACTGGCGCAATGGATTCCAGCGTCCGTCACGCCCGCCCCACTCCAGCGGCCGCAGGCCTTGCCGCCGCCCATAGCGCTGCCGCCCATTGCAGCGCCGCGTCCGTCTGGATCGCCGCCGCCGCTGAAAGCCGCAGAGCCGAAGGAGTCTGCCCCGGCGCCCGAGCCTCCGCCGCAGGCTTCGCCGCCGCATGCAAGCGAAGCGCCCGGGCCGTCGACGACGCTGCAAGCTACCCCAAACCTGACGCCGCAAGAGCCCAACCTCGAGGCAAAGACGACGCAAGAGGGAGCGCCGCCGGTTCCGCATGTGCCACGACCAGAAGATTTGGTCGAGAGCATGCCTCCACATGCGTCGCGTGCCGCGGTCGACCTGCCGCCGGGGACTGTCGACTCGCCCTACCGCGCCGAGCTCCCGGAATTTATCGACCCCGGGGGCAAGGGGTTGCGCCTCGCGGCGGATCCACTGCCTCAGGGTTTGACCTTCAGGGATTTGGGCGAGGGCAGGAGCGAGATCGAGGGCGCGCCCAAGCGGGCTGGAAACGCGTCCGTGCAAGTCGTGGCGACCAACCACAATGGAAGGACCGCCAGGATGATGGCGACGATCGCCATCGCTGAGAAGACGCCGTCGCCAGTCGCTGCTTCCCCGCCAAGTTCCGCGAGCAACAAGGACCAAGCGGCCAAGATGGAGGCGACGCCGACGGCTCCGAAAGCGGAGCAACTGCCGACGGCTTCGCCTTCGCAGAACGGGAGTCCCGGGGCCTTCATCGACGCCTTTGATGGCGGCGACTGCTTCCTTGTCAAGCCTCTCGCGGGATCGGGGGCGGCGCATGCCTACCTCGGCGTCGGGGTCGACCTCGGGCCGTTCCAGCGCTTCGAGGAGGACTACAAGCGGACAATTGGCGCCGAACCGCAGCTGAGCTTGCGCCTCATCGCGCCTTCGGAGTGCCCGGTCCTGGACCTCATGCGTTCTCGCACGGACGCGGCAGACGCGGCTCCACGCATTGAGCTGTCGAGCTACCGCGTCGGCCGCGGCATGCCGCTCGCCGGGACGATCGCCAATCTTGGCGGGCGGCGCCTGTTTCTCGTTCTGGTCGACAACGACGGCATCGCGTATCGGCTCGAACCGAAGGTCCAGCCCGGCGGCGACTCTGCTTCGTTCAGCGTCAGATTGACCCCCGACGCCGGCTCGGTCGGCCCGATCCAGCTCATCCTCGCAATCGCATCAAACAAGCCGGTGCCGGCGCTGGAAACGTTCCGCTCTGGGGCGGTGAAAACGATCGCTCCCTGGCTTCTCGAGGCGGAGCGGAGCGGAGCGGCGTCCGTCGAGACCGACTTCTTCGTGTTCGTCAACTGAAATTCGGCGCCCGTGCGCCTTGCCACGGGATAAGTTTCCAAGCGCCGAAATCGGCGTCGCCGATCGATCGAAGTTTTTGTCTTTCAATGACTTGAGTGCACTATTCTGCAACTTTCAAAACCTGCGGCGATTTCACGCGAATTACACATAATGTTTATGTTTTTAGGTGGGGCGTCAGCCAGAAGAATGAGCTATGGCCCCGGTGGCTGGAAGGTGCAACCCCCTCGAGGCGGTCAGCCCTAGTTGGGAATATTCCAGATCGGCGGCTTCGCGCCGGCAGAGGACGTTGCCGCGGGAGGGGAACGCTGTGGCTGGGCGCGTTCGGTCGACAACGGCGGCCGCGACTCTTGCCTACGGGCGATTCTGGGCGGCAGCGCCTCCCTTTCACGCGGTCTCGTCTCACGGGGCGACGGCCTCACTTCTTCCTTTTTGCTTTGCGGCAGTCTCTTCTCATGCAGGCGGTTCGTCGGTTCAGGAGGGAGCGTCTCGCGCGGGATTGACGCAACAGGGGGCGGCGGAGCCGCAGCCGGGCAGACGCCGGTTTCGCTGTAACCTTGCATCTCGCGCAGCAGATCGGGCGTCAGGTGCGTTGCGTCGCCGCTCTGATGGGCGCCGCGTTCGAACTTGCCGATGGCGTCCTCGGTCGCCTTGTCGAAGCGCCCGCTCGGCGGCTCCGTTTTGTAGCAGCCGAACTTGGCGAGCAGGTGCTGGGCGCTGTCCACCCGCTCGTCGATTTCCTTGATCCTCCCAACAGCGTCGTCCCGGGCCGACGGGCAGTTGGTCGCCGCGGTGAACTTCTCGAGCCTGGCGCGCGCCGACGCCTCAGACAGATCGATTTTGTTGTCCACCTGGTCCGTCGCGTCGTCGCAGCCTTTCTTGATCTGCGCCGCCTGCATTTCGAGCTGGCCGATCCTGCTCTTCGCGTCGGCGACCGCCGCGTCGCAGGTGAGAGCGCCGAGTTCCTCGCGCAACGCCTCGAGATCGTTGCTTGAGGCGCGGACGCGATCGCGCTCCGCCACACAGTCCTGCGCCCGGAGATCCCTCAAGGCGACGTCAATCGCGGCGACGGTCTTGGGGCAGGCGGCGCGGCCGCGGAGCGCCTCGAGCCCGCCGGAGCTGTGATCCTTGACGAATCCGGCGATTTCGGCCGCCTCTTCACTGCAGGTCTCGTCGGCCTTCCTCGCCTTGTCAGCCTCTTCCTGTCGCCTTTGCTGATCGGCGCTTTCCTTCTGCAAGGCGGCGAGCTTCCGGGCGGCCTCCAAAGCGTGCGGCGACTTCGGATAGAGTTTCATGAACGCCTGCAGCTGAACCGGGTCGTTCTTGACGCTTTCCCAAGTCAGTTCGATCCATGGATCCTCACTCTTCTGAGACAGGTCGGCGATCTTCCGCACGGCTTCGGCGACATGCGGCGAATTCGGATAGGTGTCCTCGAAGCGCTGAAGCGCCTGGCTGTCGGCGCTGTTCTTCACGCCGTCCCAGGCCTTCTCGCTCCGCTGAGCCTGGATCGCCGCGATCTTCCGGTCGGCTTCGGCCGCGTGCGGAGACCGCGGGTAGCGATCCTTGAAGTCCTGTAAAGCGGAGATGTCAGAACTGGTGTTCTTGACTTGATCCCAGGCGCTCTCGGTCCGGGCGGCGATGATCTGCTCCTCGGCTTCGGCGGTGTATTGCGATTTGGGATGCCGGTCGAGGAAGTCCTGCAACGCGGCTGGATTGAGCGAATCCTTGACGCGCCCCCATTCGGCGTTCTCGCGCTGCTGGTCATCGATCGCCTTGCGGAGCAGAGCGAGCTTTTGCCTCCCCTCCGCCATGTGGGACGAATTGGGATACAAGGCCAAAAACGCCTGCAGCGCGGCGAGGTCGGAGCCGGTCTTCACCCCATCCCACGCCGCTTCCTCCAGCTGCTTCTGCTCCTCCGCCCGCTTCAGCGCCGCGATCTTCTGGTCGGCTTCGGCGGCATGGGGCGAGTTCGGATAGGCGGTCCGGAACGCCTGCACGGTGTCGAGGTCGGAAGCGCTCCTGGCGCGTTCCCACGCTGCCGCCTCGCGAGCCTCGTCATCCGCCTTCTGCTGCAGGGCAGCGATCTTGCGATCGGCTTCGGACGCGTGCGTCGACGCCGGATAGCGATCCCGGAATGTCTTGAAAGCGGCGAGATCCGACCCGTCCTTGAGGCGGTCCCACGCCGCCTCCGCCTGATTCTGCTGCAGGATTTCGATCTGATGCTTGGCCTGAGGCGCATGCGCCGAATCGGGATGCGCGTCGACAAAATGCTGCAGCTTGTCGATATCCTGCGAGTTCTTGACGTTGGCCCACTCTACCCATTCCGAGCTCGACGGGTTCAGCACGTAGTCGTCATAGACATTCGAGTACATCTCCGGTCGCTGGCTGTTCTTGGTGACGGCCTGGACCTCTCTGCCCACTCTGTCGATAATCGCTTTTACCCCGAGATCGGGCGCAACGACCCATTTGACGAGGGCGCTGTTGTACGGGCTGTGCCCGTCCGCTCCGATCGCATCCGCCGCCACATGATCGGCGGCGGTTGCATAGGCGACAATCATTCCGTTTCGGGGGTCGAGGTGCGGCGCTGCGAGTCCAGCGCCGCCAGATCGCGACGGATCGTCGCCGACCGAGCGAAAAGCGACATCGCGATCCGCCGCCGGATTATTACGGCAGGCGTCGAGGATGAGAATCCTCGTGCCCGGGGCCCTCTGCAGCGCCCTGACGACCATATCGACGGGCTCGCTTCTGAAGTCGAGATCGTCCAGATCCTGCGCCTTGCCGTTGACGGGAATGAGATAATTTCTTTCGTCGTGCTGGACGCCATGCCCGGCGTAATAGACGATTGCGACCTCCGCGCTCCTCGCCTTCTCGACGAATTCGGCGAGCCCGTCGGCAAACCCGTCCAGCGTCACGTTCTTCCTGAACACGACGTCGAAGTCGATCGAAATGAGGGCGTCCCGCAGGCTTTCGCCGTCCTTGACGGGATTGTCCAACTTGGGGAAAGACGTGTAGTCGCTGTTGCCGATGACGAGCGCCACCCGCTTTGCGGCATACGCATCCTGGCTGCCGCCAACTGTTGCGGCGAGCGCCAAGACAATCAGCGCGATCAGCGCTTTCCACCCCTTCATCGCTGCCAGTTCCCCGACTGGAGCCATCCAGGAACGCGCCGCCGAACCCCCGATCAGGCGGCTCGAAGCCACATCCGGCGAATGAGTATATAGCGCGTGGCGGCCTTTGCGGAAGTCCTCGGCCCGCCAAAATCAGTCGCCGCGCTTTACGGGGCTCGCCTGTCGCGTCTAAAGGATCAGAACCCGACGCCGCTGAGCACGAAAGTCGGACAATCGAGCCTGGCGCATTCCGTCTGGCGCGCCGCGTCGAAAGCGACCCGCTCCGTGGGATGCGGCGGCAGAGGGAAGGCCGGCGAGGCGGTCGTCGCGACGACGATAGGGCCGCGGGTCGCCCGCATGACGAGGGACTTCACCTTCTGCGTGGGTTTGCAGAGGATCACGGGCTGGCTCGACACGGTTCTTCCGGCGACGACCTGATCCAGCCGCGCCTCTCGGCAGTCGGACCTGCCGAAAGGATCGACATTTTGCGCGGCGGCCGGCCACGCAGCGAAGGCCACCCCCAGCAATCCGGCTGCTGCCACGAGGGACGTTCTCGACATCTCATTTTCTCCGTCGTTTCCCGCCCCCGCGGCAACAACAATCCAATTCGCTTACGGATTCCCTAACACGACCTCGCTTCAGTAGCTATAGCGTAAACCCGCGGTGAGGCCCCAACCCTGGATGTTCGAGCCAACCCGAAGGTCAGCCTGAACATAGGAGGTAATCCCGGACTTCGGCGACTGGGTCGAGAAGCCGAGGGCGAACTGCCCGAAGGTGCCGACGCCGGTCGAGTAGAACGCCGGCGTCGTTCTCAGCTGTCCGCCGGCAACTTGCCAGAACTCCTCCGTCGAGCCGCCTTGGAACTCATGCCACACGTTGCCGGTCACGTAGGGCTGCACCAGCAAATTGTCGCTGAACGCATAGACCGTTCCGACCCGGACGCCGGCCCTGCCCAAGGTGCTCTTGAGCGAGTCGAAGGTGAAGTAGCTGCCCGGCGCCGACAGGGCGGCGAGATTTGCTACATTGGTGTCGGACACGAAGACCGCCGCGGAGGGCTGGTAAAAGAATCCGTTGGCGAGCGGGAAGATCTGCGCAACATCGGCGGAGAACGTGTTGCCATTGGCGCCGAGCTCCCGATTGTTCAACCCGAGATCGAAGTTGTTCAGATTGAGGTCGAATTGGTTGTGGCGCCACTGGACGGTGCCCGAGAAGCCATTGCCGGTCAGTGCGGCGTACAGGCCGAAGAACGGCATGCTGGCGCTGCCCGAGACGTCATAGGCGCTCTCATCGTTGCTATAGCCCCACGCCTCGCCTCCCGTGATGCCAAGATGAGCGTTCCAACCCGAGTTGTTGATGTTGTACAGGCCCTCGTCGACGCCGAACTGGACGCCGCCAGTGCTCGACGAAAACCGGGAATCGGTGGAGGTGAGCGCGCCATCCCCCGAGGTGCTCGTCTCGGTGGTCATCTGGGCGCCGCCGCCGCGTGTCCACACGCCGCCATACCACAGGTTAGGCGTCGGGTTCAGCGGCGCTCCGATGAACGCGGAGGCGTTCTGGAAGAACGAGGTGTTGAGCGCCGTGATCATCGCGCTGACTTGGTTGGCGGGCGCCGAGAGCGCGCCCACTTTCAGCTGCTGTTGGATGCCGGTGTTGCCGGGCGTCGCGACGTAATTGTAGAGGCCGCTGAAGCTCGCACCGAGCAGAAGCTCTCTCGCCGTCCCGCTCAGGGGGATCGACGCGTTCGAATAGGCGAGGGTGTTGTTCGCCCACAGGAGATTCTGCGGATTCGTCAGCACGCCGGAAAGGTTGGCGGAAGCGCCAGCCGTCGACCCGCTGACGAGAATTTTGTTCGACGCCCCGGTGGTGAGGTTGACCGGGATTGTGATCGGACCCGTCACGTTTCCGTTTACAGTCAGGACATGACCGGTCGCAGTGGTCCCGTCTGAGACGCTGAAGATGCCGTTTGGATTGGCGGCGTTGGAGACATTGCCGTTGATAACGCCCAAGGCGTTGACCAGCGCCGGAAGCGAGCCCGTGATGGCCACCCCGCCGTTGATGATGCTGTTGGGGCTAAAGCTGTTCACGATGCCGCCGGTGACGGTTACGCCGCCGTTGATCGTCGCATTGTTTGTCGCAATGCCCGCATTGTTCACCAGTCCTCCGCTGATCGTGCCGTAGTTCACCGCCGTACCGGAGTTCGTCAGGCCCGCGGACACGGTTCCGGTCGCCTCGTTGGTGAAGGTCCCGAGTGTGTTGGCGATGGCGCCGTTCCAGGCGCCGAAGTTGTCGATCACACCGCCGGTGTTGATGGCGTTTCCATTCCAGATGCCGGTGGTCGCGTTCGTGACTGTGCCTGTGTTCGCGGCGATATTGGCGTTGTAGGTTCCGTTGTTCGTCACCGTGCCGGCGTTCGTCAGATCATCGTCGATCGTGCCGTTGTTGACGATCTTGCCCGTGCCGTTGTTCAGGATCCCGCCGAGAGTGGCCTCGAGGGTCGCGCCGGAAGCGACATTGACTGAGCCGGAGTTGGTCAGCTGCCACGGCGTTCCGGGGGAGGTGAATTGATAGGTCCCCGCATTGACGTCGAGAGTTGCGCCGGCCTCGTTGAGGAACGTGCCGTTGCTCGTCAAAGCCCCCGTGACCGTGAACACGCCGGGGGCCTTGTTGTCGATTGCGCCATTGACCTGGCCCGCGGCGTTGACCGTCGCCGCGTTGGTCAGCCCGCCGTTGACAATGCTGGTCGCGAAGTCGGTATTCAGCGTCCCGCCTTTGACCGTGGCGCCGCCGTTGATCGTGCCGGCGTTGGTCGTCGTGCCCGCCGTGTTGGTGAGGCCGCCGTTAAGCGTTGCGCCCGCGTTGTTGTTGAACGTCGTGTTGTTGGTCAGGCCGCCGGTGATCGTCGCGCCGGCGTTATTATTGACCGTCCCTACGCCCATAAGCAGGAATCCGCCGGTGTTCAGCGTCCCCGGCCCGTTGTTGTCGAAGGTTGTCACTCCGGCCAGATTGCTCGTCAGGTTGAAGATGTCGGTGTTAACCACGAGCGGCGTTGTCATCGTGCCTTGGGCGTTCATCGTCGCCGAGTTCGTGACCGACGTCGAAGCCGTGATCGTCCCAGTCGTTGTAAACGTGCCGCCGGTGTTGGAGATTGTCGGCGCGGTCAGGGTCCCCGCGTTGTTGAACGTTCCGGCGGCATTCGCAATCGACGTTGTCGCTGTGATTGAGCCGCCCGCGCCGACGGTGACCGCGTTTGCTGACGTGCTGTTGTTGGTCAGCGTTCCGACGCCCGAAAGCGCAAACGCCCCGACGTTCAAGGCGCCAGGATCGTTGTTGTTGAACGTCGTGATCGTTCCGCCGAGGGCGCCCGTCAGGGCGAAGGCCCCCGTGTTGGTCACGAGCGGCGTCGTGAACGTGCCCTGGGCGTTCATCGTCGCCGAGTTTGTGATCGACGTCGAAGCGGCGATCGCGCCCGTGGTGTTAAACGTGCCGCCGGTGTTGGAAATCGCCGGCACGGTCAGGGTCCCGGCGTTGGTGAAGGTTCCGGCGGTGTTGACAATAGCAGTCGTCGCCGTGATCGCGCCGCCGGCGGCGACGGTGACCGCGCTGACTGACGTGCTGTTGTTGGTCAGCGTCGTGACGCCGGTGTACGTCGCCCCCGCGTTGACAGCGAGCGTCGCGGTTCCGTTGTTGTCGAAGGTGCTGTTGCCCGTCAGGGCGCCGGTGACGGTGAAGCTTCCGGCGCCGTTGTTGACGATCGCGCCGTTGATCGTTCCCGCCGCGTTGACCAGTCCGGCGTTGGTCAGCGCGGCGGCCGTCGTGACCGTGCCGGTGGTGGTCAGCGTTCCGCCGGAAGCGACCGTCAGGGCGCCGGCAGTCACAGTCGCGTTGTTGGTCAGCAGGCCGCCGTTGACGGCGATCATCGTCCCGCCAGTCAGATTGCCGCCGTTGGTGATCGTTCCGCCGGTTTCTTTGATCGTGTTGGCGCTTAGCGTCCCCGCGGCGCCGATGACGACGGCGCCAGCGGTGCTCAGCGCCGCGATGTTGGTGAAGGAATTGCCGACGTCGAGCGTGCCGGTCGAAGTGTTCGTGAACGTCGAGGCGGCGTCCTCGGCGAGCGGACCGATAACGTTGAACTGGCCAGTGTTTGTCACCACGCCGGTGACCGCGCCCTGCGCGTTCACCGTGCCGTTGTTGACCAGACCGGCGGCGGCGGTCGTGGCCAGCGTGCCAATGCTGTCGATGGTCGCGCCGGCGTTGTTGATAATCGAGCCCGCGCTGAGCGTGAAGCCCGGCCCGACCGTGACGCCGATCGCCGCCGTCGAATTGTTTGTCAGTGTCGTAATGCCGGTGAAATTGCCGCCGGTGACGTTGAGCGTCGCCGTCCCATCGTTGTCGAACGTGCTGTTGCCGACCAGGTTGCCGGTCACATTGAAGATTCCGGCGGCGCCGTTGTTGACGATCGCGCCGTTGATCGCCCCGGCGGCGTTGACCGTGCCGGCGTTGGTGAGGCCGGCGGTCGTCGTGATCGTGCCGGTGGTGGTCAGGACTGCGCCCGAGGCGACCGACAGCGTCGTGCCCGTCAGACTGCCGAAGTTGGTGATCGTTCCGCCGGTTTCGGTGATCGTGTTGGCGGTCAGCGCTCCCGCGCCGCCGATGATGACTGTTCCAGCGGTGCTCAGCGTTGCGATATTGGTGAAGGAACTGGTAACGGTCAGGGCGCCGATACCGGAGTTGGTGAATGTCGAAGATCCATCTTCGGCGAGTGGGCCGGTGACGGTGAACATGCCGTTGTTGGTCACCGCGCCGTTGACCGTGCCCTGTGCGTTGACCGTGCCGTTATTGGTCAGGCCGGAGGTCGTGGTCAGCGTCCCCGTGCTGACGATCGTCGCGCCATTGTTGGTGACGGTAGTCGCGCTCAGCGTGCCCATGTTGTCGATGGTCGCGCCAGCATTGTTGATGATTGTGCTGGCGCTCAGCGTCTCGCCGGCCCCGACCAGGACGCCCACCGCAGCGGTCGAATTGTTGGTCAGCGTCGTGATGCCGGTAAAATTGCCGGCTTTGACGCTGAGGACAGAAGTGCCGTTGTTGTCGAAGGTGCTGTTGCCGACCAAGGCGCCGCCGGTCACGGTGAAGCTGCCGGCATTGTTGACGATCGCGCCGTTGATCTGGCCGGCCGCCGTGACCACACCCGTGTTGGTGAGGCCGCCGAGCACCGTCCCTGTCGAAGTGTTGGTGAACCCGCCGCCGCTGTTGTTCACGCCGCCATCGATGACGCCCGAGTTGGTCGCCGCCCCGGCGTTGATGAGGCCGCCGGTGACGGTCGCGGTGTTGGCGAAGGTGCCGGCGTTGTTGCCGATCGAGCCGGCCCACACGCCATTGTTGTTCAGCGTGCCGCCGTCGTTGTTGCCCGTTCCGGTCCAGGTGCCGTTGTTGGTGATCGTGCCGCCGGTGTTGGCGCCGGGGTCGATGTTGCCCGACCAGGTCCCGCTGTTGGTGATCGTGCCGGTCGTATTGCCGCCAGCGAGGACATTGCCGGACCAGGTTCCTGTCGCCGTATTGGTGATCGTGCCAGTGTTGGAAGCGATGTTGGCGGTATAAGTTGTGTTGTTGGTCACAGTCCCGGCGTTGTTCAGGTCGTCGGTCGTCATTCCGTTATTAATGATCGTGGCGCCCAATGCATTCGTAACCGTGCCGAACACATTCGTTCCGGACAAAGTTGTGGTAACGCCGCTGGCGGTGTTGAGGTTCGCGCCGCCGGTGGCGCCGCCCGCGAGTACGACCGCGCCCGTGTCGGTCGCAGAGCCGATGTTCACGGTCGATCCCGCGCCTGCCATAAGCGCGCCGCTGAACGTCAACGTATTGCCGCTGGTCGCCGCCAAAGTCGCCGAGACGCCGGGGATCACGGTGATGGCGTTGGCCACGGTTCCCGTGAAAGTCCCTTCGAGGGTATAGTCGCCGAAAAAGCTCAATCCGCCCGACCCGAGCGCGCCAGAACTTCCGATCGACAGCGTGCCTCCATTCGTTATCGGCGGAGGAGGGGACGGGAGGCCGAGCGTCGTTCCGCCGGAATACGTGTCCGGCCCGGGCAGCAGGATCGTCCCCGCGCCCACGACGCTGAACGAAATTGCGCCACCTCCTCCTTCCGAGAATGCGGGGGAGGGCTCGGTCACGGTCACCGACGAGCCTGTCGTGACATTCGTCACGCTGGCCGGCGCCCCGGTGTTCGTGTACGGCGCGAGTAGGTCTGGCCCCGAGGTCGCAAATTCTGTGGTAACGCCGACGCCGTTCAGGTCGAAAGCCATCGCGGGCGCCGCCGCCAGCGACAGGCCCGCCGCCGCGACCGCGACCAGGGCGGCCGCCGACGCTCCGCCGAGCAGCGCCCTCCGAACTCCGCGATCACCCGAACCCGTTCCGTCACGCCGAGACTGGAGGTTATGCTGCATCGGTGTTCGCCCCGCCTGAGATTCAGCTTCGCGTCCGTGACTAACGCAACTGCGAGCGTCGGCCGACATAGAGATTCTACTTGGTTCGCCCGCCTCTTAAGGCTTATGGCGGGTCGTTGCCGAATGCAACGCTTTTGTGGCGAATTGCGGCGAGCATCCGGCCGCCCGGCGTCGAATAGACGATGGTTGTGGCGAAGAGGACACACCGGAGCCGGCGGGCACGATACCGCCGCTGCGGTGACACGAAGACTATGAGCCAGTTACGATTAGCGGCTCTCATTACTCCGTTAAGCGAGGCGAGCTGCAGCTGGCGCAACCACGCCCGGCCCTACTTGCCCAGGTCCGCCATCGCCTGGGCGAAGCCTTTCATGTTGACCGTGAACTTGGCCGCCGCGCCGTTGACCGCGCGGATGGTGATCTCGGTCGTGGGCGCGGCGCCGAGGCTCTTCAGCGCCGGCTCCTCCAGCGGCAGAACCGCCTCGCAATGGTCCGGCTGGCAGATCGAATAGGCGAGCTTTCGCGGCTCCTTCTCGCCGACCTTGACCTCCATCCCGGGCGGGATCTGGACGCCGCTCGGCACGGAGATCGCCGACACGAGCTTGCCCTCCTGCCGGCCGATCACCCAAGTGAAGACGACGCGCTGGCCGCCGTTCTTGTCGGTCTCGACGATTTTCAGGACGGCGGCGCACTGCCGCTTGGCGCCGCTCTGGTCGGTCTGGGTGCAGGTGACCGTCCAGTTGTCGTCGACGATGGTCTCGGTGCGGCGGATCTTGGCCGGTTCAGCAGGGGCAGGGGCGGCGGCCTTGTCGGCCGGCTGGGCGTTCTCAGCGAGTGCGGACGCGGGCGGCAGCAGAAGCGCGAGCGCGATCGAAAACAGAAGACCCCCCACGCGCGGCAACCCTCCAGGGAACTGCAAAGATCGTAGCCCCGTTCTGCTAAAGCGGAGGATCCCGGGCCTGTCAAATCGGCGCCGGCGCCGCAGTGCGCCCTCGAGCAGGCCGAGCCCTAGAACCCGCCAAAGGCGCCGCCGATTTCGAGCGCGCGCGCGGTCGCCACGGACGGCTCCCTCAGGCCGAACCAGAGCGCCGCCGCCAACCACGCCGCCGTGGCCTGGCGCTGGCGCGGGCGTCGGATATCGATATTTCAATTCAGCTCTCGTCTTCTATACGCCTCGAAAAAGGGCATTAGTCTGCGGTCCGGCTCGATTCGCAATATCCTTCCTCCCTCACCCGGCATGACTTCTGGTCTCGCTGCGGGAGTTCGAGGCGCGCAACAGGCAGGGTAGTATTCAGCTCAAATAACAAAAGGGTCACGCGGTCTTGACGCCACATGTTGCTCACCTCTACCCCAGTTTGGCGCGATCTTTGACGGAAATATTATGAACAATGGCTTTTTGTCACTCCGAGACTTGCAGTCGGCACAGCGCCACTGCCGCGCTGGAATCAATTCTCGCCGGCCTGTGGCTGCATTTTGGCCGGGCGTGACTGGAAACCGTGGTGTGCGCTGGCTCACAGTTTGCGCTTCCTCGCCGTTGTACTATGCTATTGTCAAAAAGGGGTCCGGACCGAGGAGGTGCGCCATGGCCCGCAACAGCAATTCGGGGCAAAAATTCATTTCCCGCAACCGCAAGCCGCGGGTGCACATCACCTACGAAGACCCCTATGACGCCGAGAAGCTCATCGAACTTCCGTTCGTGATGGGCGTACTGGCCGATCTTTCCGGCAACGCCTCGGAGGTCGCCAAGCCCGATATGGCCGAGCGCAAGTTCCTTGATATCGACATGGACAATTTCGACAAGCGCATGGCGGCGATCGAGCCGGCGGTGTCGATGAAAGTGAAGAACCGGCTTGGCGACGGCGATGGCGGCGACAAGCTGTCGGTCAATCTGAAGTTCAGCAAAATGGACGATTTTTCGCCGGCGGCGATCGCCCGCCAGGTTCCGGCGACCGCCCGGCTCCTGCAGGCGCGTGAACAGCTGGCGAATTTGCTCCGCTATATGGACGGAAAGGCCGCGGCCGAAGACTCGCTGAAGAAGCTGCTCGCCGATCCGGAGCTGATGGCGGCGATGAAGACGAAGCTCGAACAGAAGCCGTCGGACGGCGCGTCATCGTAAAGGGGATCGAACGATGGCCACGGAACAGGACGCCCAGCAACAGCAGAGAGAGGCCGCTCCGGCCCCCGTCGTAGCGGAGGCGGATGAGTTCGCCGCCCTGCTCAAGCAGAACTTCAAGCCGCGCAGCGATCGCGCCGCGACCGAAGTCGAGAATGCGGTGCAAACGCTGGTTACGCAGGCGCTCGGCGATTCGTCTCTGGTCAAGACCGAGGTCATCGACACGATCGAGGAGATGATCGCGCGGATTGACGAAAAGCTCTCGGCGCAGATGAACGAAATTTTGCATACGCCCGAGTTTCAGCAGATCGAGAGCGCGTGGCGGGGTCTGAACTACCTGGTGTTCAACTCCGAGACCGACGCGACCCTGAAAATTCGCATCCTCAACGTCAGCAAGATGGAACTCTATCGGAGTTTCCAGTCGAACCCGGGCGCTCGATGGGATCAGGGCCCGCTGTTCAAGGCCGTTTACGAAAGCGAATTCGGAACATTGGGCGGCGAACCCTACGGGGCGCTGATCGCCGACTATCACTTCAGCCATCAGGCGGTCGACGTCCGGGTTCTGCGCGATCTGTCGAAGATCGCCTCGGCGGCGCTGGCGCCGCTGATTACCGGCGCCGACCCCCAACTTCTGCAGATGGACTCATGGACGCAGCTGATGAACCCGCGCGACATCGGCAAGCTGATGGATACGCCGGATTACGCCGCGTGGAAGGGCCTGCGCGACGCCGTCGACAGCCGCTATGTCGCGCTCTGCATGCCGCGCGTACTGTCGCGCCTCCCCTATGGCGCGAAGACCGAGCCGGTCGAGGAATTCGCTTTCGAAGAGGAGACCGACGGCCACAAGGGCGAGAAATACGCCTGGATGAATGCGGCCTACGCCATGGGCGCCAACATCAATCGGGCGTTCAAGGAATACGGCTGGACGGTGAGAATCCGCGGCGTCGAATCCGGCGGCGAGGTGATCAATCTGCCGACGCACACGTTCCCGACCGACGACGGGGGCGTCGACTTGAAGTGCCCGACAGAAATCAGCATCACCGACCGGCGCGAGGCTGAATTGTCGAAAATGGGCCTCATCTCGATCGTCCACCGCAAGAACACCGACAAGGCCGCCTTCATCGGCGCGCAGTCGGTGTACAAGCCGCAGAAGTTCTTCACCACGGAAGCGACGGCGGCGGATGAGCTTTCCGCACGCATTCCCTACATGTTCGCGGTGTCGCGCTTCGCCCACTACCTCAAGTGCATGGTTCGCGACAAGATCGGCTCGACCAAGGAAAAAGACCAGCTGGAGAAATGGCTGAACAGCTGGATCACGCTCTACGTCGATGGCGATCCGAAGAATTCGAGCGAGGAGGTGAAGGCGCGGTTTCCGCTGGCGGCGGCCCGGGTCAACGTGATTCCGGACGAGGCAAACCCCGGCTACTACGCCGCCAATGTCTATCTGCGTCCACACTTCCAGCTCGAGGGCATGGACATCGGAATGAGCCTCGTATCAAAATTGCCCCAAATGAAGGAATAAGTTTTGAGAAGGTCGTGTGACGCGCGTCACAGACAGCGACCTCGACTTGCGCAATGAACAGTTTTCGGCTTGGGCAACAATGTGGGTTGGGCGCGGTTTTACGCTTTAAGTGGATCGCAGAAGGTAAGAATTTTCGCAACTCGGGTCCAGGGGCGAAAGAATTGCCGGAACAGGGACCCTAAACAACTTTGGAGGGCAGGGACGCCGTCAGCCTGGGTCGTTCCCGCGAAGAAAAGGAGTGGGTCATGGCGCAAGACTATTTCCTGAAGATCGACGGCGTTGACGGCGAATCGCAGGACGAGAAGCACAAGAAGGAAATTCATATTACGTCGTTTCACATGGGCGCCGTCAACCAGGGCACGGGTCATAGGGACTCGGGCTCCGGCGCCGGGAGGGCTTCGGTTCACGACATGCAATTGACCAAGCAGGCCGATAGCTCCTCGCCAAACCTTTTCGCCGCCTGCTGCAGCGGTAAGCATTTTCCCACTGCGACGCTCACCGTAAGAAAGGCTGGCGAAAATCCGCTGGAATATCTCGTTTACAAGATGAGCAACGTATTCGTCTCCTCGTTCAATTCGAACAGCCATGGCGCGGGCGACATCGCGCAAGAGACTTTGTCACTGAACTTCTCGAAGATTGAAATGAATTATACGCCCCAGAACAAGGATGGGACGCCGGGCGCAAAGATCGTCAAGACCCACGACATCGCGGCCAACAAAACGAGCTGAAGCGAATTTGGCGGGTATCGGCTCGTTTTGAATTCGGAAACGGAGGACCCATTCTGAGAATTGCCTACGAATTGAAAGTTTAGTGCGCCAAGAAGGCCACTAGTGACTTATGTTTCTGAGGCAGAGATTGAGAGAGTTCTAACGATACCAAGAATACTGCTCTGGTTCGTGTAACAACCGGAAGTATGAGCGGCGCTCCCTCTCAATCGGTAAGAGCGGCGCTCCCTCTCAATCGGAGAGTGCGTTATGGCAACAACCGTTACTGAGAGTTGGATTCCCATACAGTGGTGGAGTTGGCAAAATATTGGTGACGCACGGACCGGCCCTGGAACACTTTCTTTCTATAACCCCAATGATCCAACGGCACGTACTCGTTGGGTCCGAATGGTGCGATACCATCTACACATATCAGGAATTGCTGATCCCAATGTTCCGGGTGATAATCCGATCGACGATACGGGTGTCCGTTTGCTTAATGAGACAGTGGATCTTATCCCAGGTCTAGACGCAGATCCCACGGCAATCCCGCCGCAGTTCAGCATTGTATCTCAGAACTGCTCACAAATATGGGAAAACGCTGACAACAGCTATTATTCGCAGCCGCGAGTCCAACGCGTGACAACTACCACGCAGCTAAGCGCTGACCCGAGTCAGGGCATGCCTAGCGCTGGCCTTCCGGGAGTTCTGGCTGTGCTCTGGCCGGTCCTGACGTTACCCGCCCCAATCGCAGTTGGTATTTTACAGAACGATAATGTTGCTGTTATCGGTGGCCCGCCGATAACGGACTAACTCGGTTAGATCCCGGGTTTGAGCCAATGCACAGGAGATTCGGCGAAGGTCGGGCCGGCCCAACCGTATGCCAGCCCACTTAACGGCCGCGCTGACAGCCTGAGTTGAACACCCGCTGGGCTTCGTGTCTCTCTGTCGATGGAGCTGGTCCGATGGCCGTATTCGCGATGGATGAGGCGAGCGTCAACGGGAAAATGATATACAAGAAGCGCTGCAGAGCTTTTTTAGGCCTTCGCCGAAAGCTGACATGGCCCAGCGCGAACTGTGGCGCTGTTAGCGGATACGACGTTCACCCCCGATACGGGGCAGGTTAGCAGTGCAATTCGCTTTTGATCAGCGGGGGGTTGCAAACTCTCAACCATCGGAGACCGCTCAGTTCGTAACGCGGCAAGCCGGGTCTCAGGCGCAATTGAACCCATGGGTGATTTCTCCTTTTGGCTGACAGGACAGTTTAAACGTGGCCTCGACTTTAATGCTGACCCCGGGTGGATAATTCGCGGCAAATCTCGGGAAGGTCAACGGGAGCTGGTTGAAGGCGCCATCTCAATGGTTTGATCAGGAGTGCAATCGTGTCCGCCAGCGATTATGTCGCCACCTATCTCAATATTTGGAGCTGGATCAACGACACTTTTATGCCCGTCCAGGTGCTGAACTATCTGCAATCGGGGAAGGGCGCGCAATCCGGGCGGGCGGAAACCGCTTTCTCGAACCTGCTCGGTCAGCTCCCCACCTTGGCAGGCCTTGCGCCGGGCACAGGGTTGCCGGACGTCTTTCAAGTGCAGGGCAACCAATATGTCCGCAACTCGCTGAGACGCGTCTACTGGGGCAAAGGCGCGCCAGACGAGATTCAGAATGCCCTTTGGCTTGCTTCGCAATGCGGTCTCGTCGACGAGAACTCCCTCGCGACCTATGTCAGCAGCAACCTCGGCGTCGACTGTGGGGGTTTCGTCGCAAACTACTGGGGCATCGGCAAGCCGAGCGTTGCAGGTCCGTCTGCGACAGGCTGGGCCGGCTTCTTGCCGCGATACTTTTGGAACAATGCGCCGCAGCTTCGCCGTGCCGATCCGACCCAAATTTCGGTCGACGATGCGGCAGTTTTCTTCAGCGGAGTGATCAACGAAGATCCGAGCATCCCGGCGCAACAGGATCCGAATTCCCCCGGGTCATATATCGACGGCACAGGATCGCAGGCCTTTCATATCGGGGTGGTTTCGCAAGTGAACGCCTATGGAGACGGCACTTGTGATCTGAATATCTCGGAATCGAGAGGCGCACTAGCCGCAAGTGGCGGCAATGGCGTGAACGACCGCCCGTTGGGCAATGTCCAGACGACGATCTCCAACGGGCTCGTCTATTGCATGGATGGCAGCAACCGTGTGTATTTCGTCGGCAGCGGCGCCGGTGTAAGCCCATACATGCCCAATATGTACGGGGCCTGATTTTCTACCGCATTTTCGGGCAGCCGCGGCGCCGACGCGGCTACCGAGATGCCGGTATTTGAACTTGCCGTGTTGGCTGCGGTTGCCGATCTTATGTAGTCGTGGAGTGTAGCCGTAACGCCGCCGGGAGGTGACGTCTTTGCCCAGATTATCCACTAAGCAGAAGCTTCGCCCGTGTCAATCCTGGCTCAGTCTAGCGCCGCTCGACCGCAGACGCTCGGCGGCCGCGTCAGGTCGAGCTGATCTGGGCGGCGTGACAGCAAAAAATAGCGCAGCGCGGTTGATTTCTTCGGAAGGAAAGAACTGATCATGGCAAGGACCCTATCTATTGGAATCACCGGCGACGACGTGGCCGGGTTGCAGCGGGTGCTAAACTATCATTTTGGAACGACGGGCGCCGACGTGCCTGGGTTACAGCAATTGTTGAATTACTACTCGGCTACGAATGAATACTTGCCGCTGGCGGTCGACGGGATATTTGGGCCGATCACTCAGTCCCGCGTGATGATTTTTCAGCAGTTAAATCAACAATATCCTGTTCAGATGCCGATTGTGCCTGGCAATGGGGTGGTGAGCGACCCTCTGGCGATCGATGGGATTGTCGGGCCGAACACAGGTTACGTGCTGAACGACGTCCGGACAGTGACGCTGACGTCGGATACGGTGTTCACCCCCTCCGCCGGGCCGGTTGTCAGCATGGAAATCGGTTCGCCTCTACAGGCGGTCGCCGACACTCAGCCGTCACAGACCGCTCAGTTCGTAACCCTGCAGGCTGGGTCTCAGGCGCAATTGAACCCGTGGGCGGTATCTCCTTTTGTTCTGACCGGACAGTATACATATCTGGCGCGAAACGTCGGTCGGCCCGACTTTATGCTGACCGGCGGGGGGCAATTCTCGGCAAATACTGGAACAGTGAACGGCAGCTGGACCTTGCAGGCGTTTGGGCAAATGAGTTTAGGGAATGTGGGCGTGCAATTGGGACCGCTGGACTTTGTAAATCCCTTGGTGCAAGTCATGCTTCAAGGCAATCAAGGGCAACCGGCGTCCTTTGGGCTCGCAATCGGGAACCAGATCAACCTGACGCTATCGACATTCACAGTAAATGGCATCGAGCAGCCGCAGTTTGCGTTTTTCTTGAATCTGCAGGAGGTTGTGAACGTTGGATTGAATAACGGACTTTGCAGCGCGCCAGCCACACAGGGATTGCTCGGCCTGGGTTGGAGCTTTGATCCAACGAAAATATTGCCGTAGCGACGGCCATCGGAGGTAACTATCGCGGACGATGGCCATCGGGGTGCTGTGCCTGATTCGCTCGGAGGCGAAAATAGCTTGACCACTACGCTCCCGGAAAATTGCTCGCGTACTGCGCCAGCAAGGAGTTCCAGCCGTCGAGATTTGCCTCGGCCACCATAACATTCAGTACATAGCGTTCGAGCACCAAGGGGGAGGAAGGGAAGATGCAGTCGTCCAAGATCCCGGGGTGTTTGGATGTTTCCCTTTGGAGTATGATGCTTCGTGACGTCTCGTCCCAACGACCGCCTGGCCCCGCCGCTCATTCATGCGTTTCGCGCTGCGCACCGCGAGCGTGACGCGGCGGTGAAGGTCGATATCCGCGAAGACGGGGAGAGGGTGCTCGCGCCGCGACGCGTAGCGACCCGCGCGCCGATCACCGAAACCGAGCTGCGCAGGCTCGTCGGTTCCGACATCAGCGCGCTTCTCAACACGATCAATCTCGAGTTGGCGGAAGACCTGACCAACGCTCCCGAGGTGCGCGAGTTCGATCCTCAACTTCGGGTTCCCGGATCTCGCGCGCGTAGCGATCGACGAGAATCGCGTCCTTGGCGTGGCGAAGCAGCTCGAGACGGCGTTGCACGACTTCGAGCCAAGGCTCGCGCCCGAGTCGATCAAGGTCCGCCGCGACGAAAGCGTGTCGCCCGAGGAATTGCGCGTGCGGTTTCTGATCAGCGCCGAGCTCAGGGTGCAGCCTGTGGATGTCCCGATGGAGTTCATCGCGGAGCTGGAACTCGATTCGGGCAAGATCAAGATCGATCGGCTTTAGGCGATGAACCGGGAATTCCTCAACTTCTACAACCAGGAACTGGCGATTCTTCGCGAACAGGCCGCCGAATTCGCCGAGGAATATCCCGGCGTCGCCGAGCGTCTGGGCGGATTGCTCGAAGACAACATCGATCCGATGATCGGCGGTCTGCTCGAGGGCGCAGCGTTTCTGGCCGCCAGGGTTCAGCTCAAACTCAAGCATGAGTTTTCCGACTTCACCACGAACCTGATCGACCAGCTGGCGCCGCACTATCTCGCGCCGACGCCCTCGTTCGTGCTCGTTCAGGCCAATCCGAAATTCGGCGATCCGAGCTTGCGCGAGGGACGGACGATCGCCCGAGGCGCCATTTTCGACGCGACCTATCGCGAGGCGCAGCGCAACGTCGCTTGCCGATTTACGCTCGCCACGCCGATCACCCTGTGGCCGTTCGAAATCGTCAAGGCGGACTACCTGACGGGCGCCGCCGCATTGCATGCTCTCATTCCGAACGCGGGCGCCGAATGCGTCGCGTGTCTGCGACTGCAACTCACCGTGCGGGCGGCCGCCAGACCCGAAGACGAACCGCCCGACAAAGAGGCGCAAGCGCGGCCGGAACTGAGACTCTCGTCATGCCGAGTTAAGGCGCTGCGCTTTCAGCTGCTGGGCCAGGAAACGGATGCGGTCGCCCTCTACGAGCAACTCTTCGCGCATTGTCGCGGGGTCTATTTTCGCGTGCTTGACGCGTTCGGCGATCCGGTCGTGACGCCAGGTCGGCCCGGGATGATCCGGCAGATCGGATTCGAGGAAAACGAGGCCCTGATCCCGAACGACAATCAATTGTTCCGCGGGTTCGACTTCCTTCGCGACTATTTCGCCTTTCCCAGACGCTTTCTCGGCTTCGACATGATCGACCTCAGCTCGATCGCACCGCGTCTTACGGCCAAGACCGTTGATATCGTCGTGGCTTTTGACGAGGCCAAGCCTCAACTGGCCGCGGCGATCCGGAAGGAGTTTTTCGCCCTTTACGCAGCCCCTGGCGTCAATCTGTTCGAAAAGACGTTGGACCGAATTCCGGTCAGGTCCAACCAATACGAATTCCCCGTTATCCCCGATCGCAGCCGGTTGCTCGATTTCGAAACGAACCGCGTGACTGATGTGTTCGCCCACATCCCGGGCGCGCCGCAGAAAGTCCCGGTGAAGCCGCTCTACTCGGCCATGGCCGCGCGCAGCGCGACCGGACTCTCCTACACGATTCGACGCCTGCCGCGGCGCCGCACAATCGAGGAAAAGAAGTACGGGCCGGTTTCAAACTACACCGGAACCGACGTCTTTCTGTCGCTCGGCGAACGTTCCGATCCAGACGAGCTTCTTCGCGTCGCGGAACTGACCGTCGTCGCCCTCTGCACCAACCGCCACCTCGCCGAGCATCTTCCGGTCGGCGAAAGCGGCGCCGATTTTCGTTTCCTCGACGACGTTGAACTGGAGGTGCGCTGCATCGCGGGTCCCACTCCGGCGCGCGAGCCCCTCATGACCGCTCTCGAGGGCAAAGGAGCGAGCGCTTCGACGGGAGAGGTCGCCTGGCGCCTCGTCAACATGCTGAGCCTCAATCATCTGGGTCTTGTCGACCGAGCGGCGGACGGCGCGCAGGCGCTCCGGGAGACGCTCATCCTGTTCGCCGACCTCGCTGACAGCGCAACCGACCGCAAGATTCGTGGGGTGCGCAGCCTTAGCGCGCGGTCGATCGTCCGGCGTCTACGACAGCGGCAGGGGGCCGCTGCGGCCAGAGGGCTCGAGATCACCGTGGTTCTGGAAGATAAGGCGTTCGAAGGTTCCGGGGCGTTTCTCCTCGGCGCGGTCCTCGACCGGTTCTTCGCCGAGTACGTGGCGATCAACCACTTCACCCAAACGGTCGTGCGCACCCAAGAACGCGGCGAGATCATGCGCTGGCTGCCGCGCATTGGGCTGCGAGGCGTCCTGTGAGGTTTCGCGCGGAGTTGGTCGCCGAGCCGTGGCGGTTCGACCTGTTGGCCGTTCTGCGGCGGCTCGAACGAGAAAATCCAGGCAAGCCCCGCATCGGCGACGCGCGTAAGCTCGCCGATGAATTTGTGATCATTGGCCAGAATCCGTATTTCGAATTTCCCGACTCCAACATCGAGGCCGCGAGCATCGCGCCGACCGGCCTCATCCGTCTCAAGGCCAGGTTCCTCGGCATGTTTGGCCCGCAAGGGGCTCTGCCGCTGACGACGACAGAAGAGGCCTACGGCTGGCTTCGCGAAAGAGACGACGCATTTCCGCGTTTCGTGGACGTCTTCCAGCGCCGGTTCCTGGCGCTGTTCTTCCGCGCATGGTCCGACGCGCACCCCGTCGCGCAAAACGATCGGCCGAATGAGGACCGATTTCGCGCCTACATTGGCTCGATGATCGGGATCGGCGCGCCGGCCTTCCAAGACGCTGACTCGATTCCGGACTTCGCCAAGCTGCCATATGCGGGATTGCTCGCGCCGCGGGTCAAGAGCGCCTCGCGGCTGCGCTCGTTTCTGTCGAGCTTCTTGAAGGCGCGCGTCGAAATCGGGGAGTTCGTAGGCGCTTGGCTTGCGCTCGATCCGAGCGAGCGCGCGCGTCTTGGCCAGGCCAACTCCTGCCTCGGCGAGGACTGCGTTTCCGGCGCGAGCATGTACAGCGTCAGCGACAAATTCCGCGTCCGCGTCTACGTCCGCGACATCGAGCACTTCAAGCAATTCCTGCCCGGGTCGCCGATTGCGCGGGAAATCGCCGACGCCATTTTCCTTTATGTCGGAGAAGAATACGATTGGGACATGGAGCTCGCCATCCCCGCCGGCGAGATTACGGCTGTTCGGCTCGGGGAAGGCGTTCAGCTCGGCTGGACGAGCTGGATGGCGCCGAATTGGTCGAAGACCGACGAGACGATTCGCACGGATGCGCATTTCCACGTGGTCAGCCGTGTCGCCGAGAAGAGCCGGACAAAGAAGAAATAGGGGAACGCATGGGCGCGGACATCAGCGTCGAATCGGTCGCCGGCAAACTCAACCGCGTCGGATATGAGGCCTTCATTCAGGCCTTGCGGCAGGCCAAGTCGGCGGGCAACCGCAACATCGAGCTTGGCCACTGGATCTTCCAGCTTCTGCAGCGTGACCGGACCGACATCGCGCTGACCGCCGATCACTACAAGCTGAATTGGGGGAGGCTGCTGGCGGACGCGACCACGGTGGTCAACGGCTATCGCAAGAACGAGACGGAGATGCCTGGCATTTCCAATCAGGTCTCGGACGCGCTCGATCGAGGCTGGCACTATGCGACGCTGCTGTTCGGCGAAACGCAGATCCGCACCGGCCACCTTCTCGTGGCGATGCTGAAGTCGATCGAGTTGAGGCGCGCGCTTCTCGGCGTCTCCCAGGAATTTGCCAAGATCCCGGCGGACGAGGTCGCCGTCGGCCATCACGGAATCTGGTCGGGGTCGGAAGAAGGCAACCTGCGCCCGATGGACGGCTCCGGCGTCGCTGCGGCGGCCGCGGAAGGAACGACCGCCGCCGCCGGCGCCAAAGGCACGACCGCGCTCGATCGCTTCAGCCAGGATCTGACGGCCAAGGCGAAGGCCGGCGACATGGACCCGATCCTCGGCCGCGACCCGGAGATCCGCCAGATCGTCGACGTGCTGATGCGACGACGCCAGAACAACCCGATCCTCACCGGCGAAGCCGGGGTCGGAAAGACTGCGGTCGTGGAAGGTTTTGCCCAGCGCATCGCCTCCGGCGACGTTCCCCCGACATTACGCGGCGTCAAGCTCTGCGTGCTCGATGTCGGCCTCATGCAGGCGGGCGCCTCGATGAAGGGCGAGTTCGAGCAGCGCCTCCGCTCGGTGATCGACGAGGTGCAATCTTCGCCGACGCCGATCATCCTCTTCATCGACGAGGCGCACACCTTGATCGGCGCGGGCGGACCGGCGGGGACCGGGGACGCCGCCAATCTGCTGAAGCCGGCGCTGGCTCGCGGCACCCTGCGCACGATCGCCGCCACCACCTGGGCGGAGTACCGGCAATATTTCGAGAAGGACCCGGCGCTGACGCGGCGATTCCAGCCGATCCATATCGGCGAGCCGGACGTCGGCGGCGCCGCGATCATGCTGCGCGGGCTCGTCGGGCCAATGGAGAAGCACCACAAGGTGCGTGTGACCGACGAAGCGATCGTGGCCGCGGTGAACTTCTCCCATCGTTACATCCCGGCGCGGCAATTGCCGGACAAGGCGGTCAGTCTGCTCGACACGGCCTGCGCGCGCGTCGCGATCAGCCAGAACGCCAAGCCGGCGGCGGTCGAGGACGCCGAAGTGGCGATCGCCTCGCTCGAAAGCGAGAAGCAGTCGCTGATGCGCGAGCGCGACCTCGGCGCGGCGAACGAGGAGCGCATCGGCGAGATCGACGGCAAGCTCTCCGAGCTGCGCGACCATCTCGCTGCGCTGAAGGCGGACTGGACGAAGGAGCGCGCGCTGGTCGAGGAAGTCCTCGCGCTGCGCGGCAAGCTCGCCAAGGATGCAGCCGAGCCGGCCGCTCCCGGGCCTGCGGAGACGAAGTCGGCCGCGACCCCTGCCCACGCCTCGGCGGCGGAGGACGAGCGCGCGACCGCCGACGGCGAGATCCTGCGCGCCAAGGTCGGCGAGCTCGGCAGGATCGAGCCGGAGAAACGCATGATCTATGCCCATGTCGACGAGCAGGCGGTCGCCTCCGTCGTGTCGGACTGGACCGGCATTCCGGTCGGCAAGATGGTGGCGGACGAGGTCGAAACGGTGCTCCGCCTCGCCGACATCCTCAATCGCCGCATCGTCGGGCAGGGCCACGGCCTCACGATGATCGCCAGACGCATCGAGACCAACCGCGCCAGACTCGACAATCCGAACAAGCCGATCGGCGTCTTCCTGCTCTGCGGTCCGTCCGGGGTCGGCAAAACCGAAACCGCGCTCGCGCTGGCCGAAACGCTCTACGGCGGGGAGCAGAACATCATCACCATCAACATGTCGGAGTTCCAGGAGGCGCACACGGTCTCGACCCTCAAGGGTGCGCCGCCCGGCTATGTCGGATACGGGGAGGGCGGGCGGCTGACCGAGGCGGTGCGCCGGCGGCCCTACAGCGTCGTGCTGCTCGACGAGATCGAGAAAGCCCACCCCGACGTGCACGAGATCTTCTTCCAGGTGTTCGACAAGGGGGTCATGGAAGACGGAATGGGACGGCGCATCGACTTCAAGAACACGCTGATCCTGCTGACCTCCAATGTCGGGACCGAGATCATCATGCGGGCGGCCGAGAGCGCCTCGCCGCCCGATCCCGAGTTGCTCGCCGCCCAGTTGCGGCCGGCGCTGCTGGAAGTGTTTCCGCCGGCTCTGCTCGGCCGCATCGTCGCCATTCCCTACTACCCTCTGTCGCCGGAGACGCTCGCCGGCATTGTGCGGCTGCAGCTCGGCCGGATCGGCAAACGGATCGAGGAGAACCATCGCGCGAGATTCATTGCCGATCAAAGCGCCGTCGATCATATTGTATCGCTCTGCAACGATCCCGGTTCGGGCGGACGCGTGATCGACAACGTCATCACCAACACAATTCTGCCGGCGCTCTCCCGCGACATCCTGAAACGTTCGCTGGCGCGCGAGGACATCCACGAGGCGAAAGTGTCTGCGGCGAACGGCGCCTTCGTCTATGAGGTGACCTGACCGGCCGTTTCTTCAGAGCGGCGCCTTCGCGCGAGGAGCAAACCCATGTCCAATCGCTTCGAACAGGTCGACGAAGTCGTCGGCGATGCGATCACGATCGTGCTTGCGCAGCGGCCGGACGGGCAATGGGCGAAGGTCCATTGCCCGCGCACCGCGCATGCCTCGCTCGTGGTCGATCGCATCAGCGAGTCGGTTCCGCCGAAGGACGCGCTCGCGGGAGCCGTCAAACTCGCCAACCAGCTGAAACTGGCCATCGTCGTCGCCGATCCCGACGGCGTCTGGAAGCAGGAATGGGGCGTACTCTACCGCTGGAATGATGACGCCGAGGGTGAGTGATCGCGAGAGGCCTCGGAGCGAAACGGGAAAACGAGCGCGCCGAGGCCGTCGTTGCCTGTTGGGGCAGTTGTTCATCTTCGTCCCTCTGACCGCCGGGGCGAGTCCTGCCTGGGCCGATTTTCGCGTGTGCAACGAAACCCGGATTCTCGTCAATCTTGCCGTCGGGAGGAACGCCGGCGAGGATTTTGTCACCGAGGGCTGGTGGACGATGACGCCCGGATCCTGCGTGACGCCGATCCGCGGCGCGCTGACCGGCCGCTACGTCTATATCTACGCGACCAACATCGACAACGCGGACGTGCTCAAGGGCTCGGTCTCGATGTGCGTCGACCGCGGCAAGTTCAAGGTCTACGGCATCCAGAACTGCTGGCGGCGCGGCCTTCAGGCCGTCAACTTCGCCGAGATCGACACGCTGGATTCACGCGACTGGACGACGTTCCTGACCGACGTCGGCAAATGAAGTCACTTGCCCCGCTTCAACGAGGCGATGGCGTCCTCCGGCAGCACGTCGTAGAGCAGGCTGACGAAATCGCGCGAGGCGAGCGTTCGCGCCCGCTCGAGAAGGTAGGGGACCGGGCTTGACGGTTCGGCGCGTTGCACATGGGCGGCGACCGCGTCGATCAGCGCCAGCGCCGCTGCGCGCGAGGGCGCGGGCTCCGACGACGCCCGCTCCGTCTCGGCGCTCGGGACGGTCGAAAGGTTCGCCACCGGCACGGTGAACGCGCCGTCCGGGCCGACGAACACGCGCGCGTTGTCGGCGTGGGGCGGCGCGAGCAGTTTCATCACCTCGTAGAGGTTCTTGCCGAGCGTTTCGCGCGCCTGTCCGATGAGGAGGAGCGCGGGGCTGGAGGGCTCGTTGGCCGCGAAATAACCAAGCGCGGCGGCGAGCGCGGCGTCGATCTCCGTTCGGGAGGCGAAGGCGCGCGGGGTCGTGGCCGCGCCGGCGGGCGGCTCGGTCTCTTCCAGGCGCTCCGCGCCCGGCTTCGCCGGCGGCGCGAGGGTCGGGTCTCGGGCGATCAGCGCCCCGCGGACGAACTCGGTCATGTCGCGGACGAGCTTGTCGAGCTTCGGCAATTCGACCGCATTCTCGTAGCCGACACGCTCGATCGTCGTCGCCTTGATCGACTGCAGCCCCGTCGAAAGGCCGCGCAATGTCTCGACCACGGCCGCGAGCCTGTCGATCTCGACGTCGCGCAAAACCCGCTCGATCGTCTTCTGCGGCATGAACTTTTCGTCGGCGCTCGTCTGCTTCTCGCCCTTTTCGTCGAAGGACGGGACAGAGCGCGGCTGCACCGCGCCGGTCGCCACCAGCTGGTCGCGGAAGGAGAGCGCGCCCTCGCGCTGGGTTTCGACGAGCGGCGAATATTGCAGCGGCAGGAGAACGGCCGAGGTTTCCTCGAGCGTCATCAATTGCCCGAGGCGAACGGAATAGTCGCTCCCCTCGCCGCGCGGATGGACGCCGTCCCATTGCTCGCGCAGGACCCAGGCGAGGCTGCCGACCCAACGGGCAAAGCCGCCGACGTCGCGATTGAGGATCGAAAGCTTGGCCATGAGCACGATCAGGCGAACGTCGAGCGTGCGCTTGATGAGCTTTTCCGCCGCCTGGAGCGCGCCGGGAAAATCGATCGAGTTGCGCTTGAGCTCGTAGAAATGTCTAGGGTCGTTCCCCGGCAGCAGCCCTTCCGTCGCGGCGAGGTAGTTGAGGAACTCCGCATCGCCCGCCAGATCGAGATCGGGCCCGCAAGGGTCTTCGGGGGCGATAAAGGGGAGGGCGAAGCGGTCGGGGGCGGGCTCTGGCGGGCCGGCGGGGGCGAGCTGTTCGGGAGCGTGCTCGTTCATTCGGGGAACTCGGGTTCACGCGCGGCGCCCGTGAGGATACGCGTTCATGCGGGGGTTACAATCGGTTGCCGGCGCCGGCGCCCAAAGATTTTGTCGGAAAGATTTCGAAAAGTCGCGTCCGCGGCGGGCGGGGGGGCCGCGCCAGGTTCTGACCGAACCGCGCGCATCGTCCTAGCGCGTCGGCTCGCGACCGATTTCGTCGTCGGCGCCTTCACAGACCTTGGCCCTCTCGCTCCGCCTGTTTTCCTTGTTAATCCCTGTTAATCCCTGCTAACTGAAAAATCGCTCCCGCCACCCCTCCGGTTGGCGCGCAAATCCATGGAATTTCATTTGGTTCGGCCGTTATGCTCGTGCGGAAGGTAAAGGCGGAACAGGGAATTCATTTTCCCTGATCGGCCAAGAAACAGGGAATTCGAGCGCGGAGCGGAAAATCCGCTTCCAAACAGGGCCGGCGGGAGTTGGCGCGCTGCAGGGTCGCATGAGAACAACGCCGTATCCGTTTGATTCTGCGAATGTAACTATGGCGCTAGGCGCCAGGCCCCGCCGATTTCGGCCCATTCCGGCAAGACGTTGGTCTTTCGTGGGTTTCGTGTTCCTTGAAGCACATAACGACAATGGGCAAAGCTTGTTTTGCGTTGGCAGTATCCCATTGCCCGCACAACATCCGCTCGGCGCCGCGCCAGCTCATTGCCGGCGCCAAGCCCTTTCCTTCGGACGCGACCGGTAATTCGCAGCGAGCCGAATCCCTGGGCCCATAAGGCTGACGGTGAACCCAGCCCCGAATCCCGTGCCCGCGACGACCTTCCCGGAACAGCGGCTGTGGTTGCAGCGAATGGAAAGGACCGTTAAGAAACCCACCTCCCGCGTCGGGCAAAAAAATGCATCGCGACGTCATTGACATCCGCAACGGCGCCGAGACTTTGACGCTCTCCCGCCTGGCGGCGTTGGCGGAAAGAGGGCGCGAGCGCCACCTGAGCGGGGGCGTCGACCGGGCGCTCCGCCTTGCCCGCAACGACCCCCACGCGATGGCCGACCTGAGATCGTTCCTCGCGCTCCACGCGCTCCTGCCGTTTGGCTACATCTTGAACGATGACGAGGTGCTGACGATCGCCGATGCGGCCATCGTGAGCGGCGCGCTGCAGGCGTTCCTAACAGTCGACGAAAGGCAATATCGGCCAACCGGCCCGCCCCAGCCGCTTCCGCGACCCGGTCCTGCTCCGATCCAGCCTCCCCCTATGCCGCCGCGGCCACGCCCTGCGCCTAAACCACCCCCGCCGGCGCGTCGTTCATATGATCACCCTCCCACCCTCGCCGAGATCAGTAGCGATCCTTATGTAAATGAACAGCTCGCAAGAGCCTGGAACGACTCTAACCCCAATGCTCCGAACGTACCGAGAGGAACCGCTGGCAGCACAAAAGCGGAGCAAGGAGGTTGGATTGTATGGAACAAAAACACAAAGCAACTGGAGACTGTACGCGTGCCACCTGGAACACGAGATGGATTGGGAACCATCGTTGGGACCCGGCCCGCTGACAATGACCAGCAGCAAGTGGTGGGGTGGTTTCATACGCACCCCAATACCGATGCCGAGGGCTACGGAAGCGATCCCAGTCCAGGCGACCGTGGCTGGCAAAATTCGGAAGCAAAAGCGCCTGGGCTGATCGAGAACTCATGATGGTCGTAAGACGATTCCGTATCCCTAGCCGACAGAGATGTGGACCGGAAGGATTTGGCGCGTACTAGCGGGTATCTCCCTAGTCTTGAGTGTAATGAATACAGGTGAGTACGGTCATGCGCAAGTGCAGCAAGGTAAAATCCGGGGAGATGTGATGCCGGTTGGCTTGAACCAGATGGAAGCCGAACGGTCGGCCGTCACGTATGCGAAGGAGGTCATGAAATGGCCGCGCGAGGCTTATCGCCTTGAAGTGAAAGGGCTGACAAAGGATGGCTCTGCTGTGCGCATCTGGATTATTTATTTGGACGATGAGCGCAATCCGAAACCTGGCGGTGGAAAGTCAATAGAGCTTCAATTGGCCATCACCGACTATCGTGTCGTCAAAGTGCTGGGCTTGCAGTAAGGGGGAACCACGCATCCCCTTGGGATCGCGTCACATCTCTATGGTTTTCCCCGCTGCCCCGCACGTGGAGCGGCCCGGCGACATCGACCAGAGCCTTGCGGGGCGCCGAGCGGCCCAGCCGGCCGAGGCACGTCCGTCAGCCTTGCGGCGACCGCCAGGCGCTTGACCTCTCCGCTCTGAAAGGCGTCGTAGTTCTGGAACGACACGCAGCGGTTGGAATCGCCATTCGGATCCAGCATCTAGCGGCGCGCGAGCGGTGGCGCCCTTTCGATCCAACTGTGATCCGGATCACAGCGCCCGTCCGTCGCCCCGGCTTCCCCATCGACGCGCCCGAGAATTTCCCTATGATCGCCGTCGCTCGAACATGAATCCGCCGCGAGGACGCGATGGCCGCTTCCCTCTCCCAAGACGAACGCCAGGGCAAGCTCACGACGCCGCTCGGCCCGAACGCCTTGACGCTGGCGAGGCTCAATGCGGTTGAGGGGTTGAGCGAGGTGTTCGAATTCCGCGTCGAGGCGGTGAGCGATCAGGCCAATCTCGATTTTGCGTCTCTCCTGGGGCTCGGCGCGACCGTCGAGCTCAAGACGCAGGAGGGCAAGTCGCGCCACTTCCATGGGCTGATGACGGAGGCGCGCTGGGCGGGAACCTACCAGGACCTCTACGTCTACCAGTTCGTGCTGCGCCCCTGGCTGTGGTTCCTGTCCCGGACCTCGGACTGCCGCATCTTCGCCAGCATGACGCCGCTGGCGATCATCAAGCAGGTCTTTTCCGACCGCGGCTTCTCCGATTTCCGCGACGCCACCACCGGCTCGCCGCCGACGCTCGAATATTGCGTCCAGTACCGCGAGACCGATTTCAATTTCGTCTGCCGCTTGATGGAAGAGTACGGCGTCTATTACTTCTTCGAGCATGCCAATGACAAGCACACCTTGGTGCTGGCCGACAGCAAATCGAGCCACAAGCCCTCGCCCGACCTCGCCTCAGTGCCCTACAACCCGGTCGACGACGCCGGACGGCGCGAGCAGCAATACCTCGGGACGTGGTCGTTCGGGCGTCGCGCGCGAAGCGGCGTCTTCGTTCTGGAGGACTATGGCTATAAGAAACCGTCCGCCAACCTGCTCGCGCAGTCGCAAAGTCCTGGCGGTTACGCCCACGACTCCATGGAGATGTTCGACTACACCTACAGTTACGTCGACACGGAGGGAAATGACCTCGTGGATCAGGGGGTCGGCGAAAAGCTGGCCAAATACAGGCTCGAGGCCGCCCAGTCGCTCGACAAGCGCTGCGCCTCGATGGGCGCGGCGGCGTCGCTCTTCGCCGGATCCCTCGTCACCCTCGAGCGCCATCCCGACGGCGGCCAGAACAAGCAATATCTGCTGACGCATTGCGCGCACACGTTCGAAAGCCAAGCCTACCGGTCGGGGGCAGGCGGCGGCGAGGGCTATGTCGGCCATTACGAAATGACGCCGAGCGATCGCCAGTTCCGCGCGCCGGTGATCACGCGGAAGCCCGAGGTCGCGGGGGTGCAGTCGGCGCTCGTCGTCGGCAAGTCGGGCGAGGAGATCGACGTCGACGAGCTTGGGCGGATCCTTGTCCGGTTCTACTGGGACCGCAAGAAGAAGCAGTCGCGCCGCGTACGCGTGGCGCAGTTCTGGGCCGGCAGCCATCGCGGCGCGTTGTTCACTCCGCGCATCGGCGACGAGGTCATCATCCAGTATGAGGAGGGCGACCCCGACCGACCGATCGTCATCGGTTCCGTTTACAACGGCACGAACACCGTCCCCACTCATTTGCCCGACAAGAAGACCCATTCGGGGATCCTGACCAAGTCCAGCAAGGACAGCAACGGTTACAACATGCTGTTGTTCGACGACACCGCGGGCGACGAGCGCGTCAAGCTCCGGTCGCAAAAGGACCTCATGTTCAAGGCGCTCAACAACGAGCAGCGCGACATCGTGCACGACCAGACCGAGAACGTCGGCAACAACGAGACGATCAACGTCGGCTATCCCGTGGGCAGCGGCGCGCCGGGCAGCGGCGAATTCACATTGAACGTCTTGAGCAAGGTCACGATCAATGTCGGCCCGCAAGGAGTTCCGCTGACCCAGATCGTCATGGACACGTCAAGCATCACGCTGAACGTGGGCCCGGGCGGATTGTTGGCCCAGATCGTCATGGATGCGTCCGGCGTGACGATCAGCGGGACGCCGGCATCGCAACTGATGGTTCAGCCGAGCGGAATCACGACCGTGACGCCGATGATGACCCTGACCTACGGGCCGGTGACTTTCGTGTCGCCGCTGGTCACGATTCCGATGCTGACCGGCGCCACGCCCGCCGGCCTCCCGATCATATGAGCATAAGTCGATGGCTTCCCGCATTCGATTCGCCTCTGCGCGCAATGTCTTCGAGGCGTTCCCGGATCTGAGATACGCCGCGGCGCCGCCGGAAGACGAGTCCGCGCCCCTGGACTACGCGCGCGGGCTTCTGGCCTCGCCGCGTCCGACCGACGCGATCGTCTTCCTCGCCCATCTGCTTCCGCGCCGGGAAGCGGTGTGGTGGGCGCTCCAGTGCGTTCGCGCGATGCGCGGTCCGGGCGACGACGACGAGGCCGCTCGCCTCGCCGACGCCTGGGTGCGGGCGCCGGATGAAGACAACCGGCGCGCCGCGCTCGCAGCCGCTGGCGCCGGCGATTTGAAGGCGCCCTCGACTTGGCTCGCCTTCGCCGTCGGCCGGTCCGGCGGCAGCCTCAGCCCGCCGGACCAGAAGCCCACCTCCGCGCCGCCGTCTGCCTGCGCAATGGCGGCCAACACGGCGATCATGATGGCGGCCTGCGCCGGCGATCCGCGTGGGGTGGTGCAAAGGATCACAGCCTGCGCCGAAGCCGGCATTCGATTCGCCGAGGGCGGCGACGCAACCGTAACGGGGCTGAAAGCTGCCCCGGCGCAGCCACGCGCGACGGCGTGAATCTGGCGGAGGGGTATCCGGCCGAGGGCCGGAGGCCGCGCGAGCTCAGCGCCCTCGTCGCGGCGATTGTGTTGCGCGGCGGGCTCGGCTCTTTTTGACCCTACTTGAACAGTAAACCGGCCCTCGCGCTTGCAAGGCATTGATATCCTTGATGGCGGTGAGGTATTTTCTCAAAATGTGGTGCCACGTTTGCACAGTTTTTGCGCTTGATATTTGGCGGCGAGTCGGATTCCGTGGTGCTCGATAGCGAGGGCCCATGTTCTTCCGCCTCAAGAAGTCCGGCGAACGCGGCTACGTGCAGATCGTCGAGAACACGCGCGACGGCGCCGCCGTCCGCCAGAGGGTGATCGCCAATCTGGGCCGTGCCGACGCGTTGGCCGCCTCCGGCGCGCTCGCTTCGCTGATCGCCTCGGGCGCCAAGCTCACCGATCAGGTTCTGCTGATCAATGCGCTCGATGAGGACGCCCAAGGCGAGCTGTCGGTCGCCGCCAAGCGGATCGGCGGGCCGATGCTGTTCGGCAGAGTCTGGGAGCGGCTCGGCGTCGCCGACGTCCTGGCCGGCTTGCTGAAGGAGCGCGCGTTCGAGTTTCCGGTCGAGCGCGCCGTGTTCGTCGCCGCGCTGCATCGGCTATTCGTTTCGGGATCGGATCGCGACTGTTCGTCGTGGATGGAGGATTACGACATCCCTGGCGCCGAAGGGCTCGATCTGCATCACTTCTACCGCGCCATGGCCTGGCTCGGCGAGGAGGTGGAGGAGAAGCCCGACGGGGCGCTCGCGCCTCGCTGCGTCAAGGACCTGATCGAGGAGCGGTTGTTCGACCGCCGCCGCGATCTCTTCACCGACCTTTCCGTCGTATTCATGGACACCACCAGCCTCTCCTTCTACGGCCAGGGCGGCCAGACGCTCGGCGAGTACGGCTACTCCAAGGACTATCGCCCCGATTTGAAGCAGATGATCCTCGGCCTCGTCGTCGACGGCGACGGCCGGCCGATCTGCACCGAGATGTGGCCGGGGAACACCGCCGACGTGACGTCGCTGTTGCCGGTGGTCGACCGCTTGCGGGAGCGCTTTTCCATCGGCCGGGTCTGCGTCGTCGCCGACCGTGGCATGATCTCGGCGGCGACCATCGCCGGACTCGAGGAGCGCAAGCTCGAATATATCCTCGGCGCGCGCGAGCGCTCCGACGCGATCGTGCGCAAGATCGTGCTCGAGAACGACGATCCTTTCGTCCCCCTGCTCATCGAGCGCAAGGCGGGAGAGACCCAGCTCTTCGTCAAGCAGGTCAAGATCGAAGGCGTCCGCTATGTCGTCTGCCGCAACGAGGCGGAGGCCGAGAACGACCGCAAGGACCGCGAAGCGATTGTCGCCGCGCTCGACGCGCAATTGAAGAAGGGCGACAAGGCGCTGATCGGCAACTCCGCCTATCGGCGCTATCTGCGCAAAGTCGCGGCCAAGGGCGCTCGCTCATTCGTGATCGACGTGGGCAAGCTCGCCGAAGAGGCGAGCTTTGACGGGATCTTCGTGCTGCGCACGAATGCGAAGGTGACCCCTCTGCAGGCAGTTTTGCGCTATCGCGATCTTCTCCTTGTCGAGGATCTTTTCCGTCGAACCAAGGCGATCATGCGCACGCGGCCGATCTTCCATTCCTCCGACGCCGCCATCCGCGGCCATGTCTTCTGCTCGTTCCTGGCGCTCGCGATGCAGAAGCATCTCGACGACCTCGCCCGCCAGGCCAGCCTCGCGCCGGAATGGAAAGACCTCTTGCGCGATCTCGATCGTCTACAACAGGTGCGCATCCATTACCGAGCCGCCGACTGGCTCGTGCGCACCGACGCCGCGCCAGATGTGACCAGGCTCTTCAAATGCGCCCATGTCGCCCTGCCGTCCCGCGCCCGGCAGGCCCGTCCGCCGCCGCCCCCGCCCAAACACGACCGAAAACGCCGCGGTCGCCCAAAGCGTAGTGCCACGCCAACTTGAATTTCGCCGGAACACCAACATAATCAACCATTTGCAAAAATCAGGTGTTCAAGTCGGGTTTGACTGCGCGCGAGAGCTGTCCCGCTCAGGCGGCGACTTCGACCTTTTGCAGCCCGTTGACGCCATAGAGCGTGATGTAGAAGACGGGCAACACCAGAAGCGTCAGCATCGTCGCGACGAACAGGCCGCCCATGATCGCGAAAGCCATCGGGCCCCAGAACACGGTGGGCGCAATCGGGATCATCCCAAGCACGGTCGAGATTGCCGTCAGCATGATCGGGCGGAAGCGCGAGACCGTCGCCTCGACCACCGCATCCCAGATTTTGAGTCCTTGCGCGCGTTCGGTCTCGATCTGGTCGATCAGGATGACGGCGTTGCGGGCGATCATGCCGACCAGCGCCAGAATGCCGAGAATCGCCACGAAACCGAGCGGTCTGTGAACGGCCAGCAGCGCAAGGACAATTCCGATCAGTCCCAGGGGAACCACTGCGATGACGAGGAACACTCGGCCGAAGCTGTGCAGTTGGGCCATAAGGAAGAGCAGCATCAGCAGCAAGGCGACGGGCAGCATGGCGAAGACCGAGGCCTGCGATTGCGCGCTCTCCTCCACCGTTCCGCCGACCGCGATGTGATAGCCGCTCGGCAGACTCTCGCTCAGCTTGTCGACCGCCGGCGTCAGCGATTGGACGGCGCCTTCTGGCGTCGCGCCGGCGCCGACGTCCGCCTGCACCGTCAATGTCGGGACGCGGTCGCGCCGCCAGATGAGAGGGAATTCCTGGTCGAAATCGAACGATGCGATCTGGCTCAGCGGCACTGTGCGCCCGTTGGGAAGCGGCAGCTGTAGGGAGCGTAGCGTCGAGAGCGAAACGCGCTGCTCGTCATTCGCCCGCGCGACCACGTTGACGAGATAGATGCCGTCGCGCACCTGCGTCACCGGCGCTCCCGTCATCACCGTGTTCAGCACTTCGGCGAGGGCTTGCGAGCTCAACCCCACCAGCCGGGCTTGATCCTGATTGATCTTGATGCGGACCTCGCGGGAGGGCTCCATCCAGTCGAAATTGACCAGTCTCAGATTGGCGTCGGCGCCCATGATCTGCCCGACCTTAAGAGCGATCGCGCGCACCTGCGTGATATCGGGTCCGCTGACCCTGTATTTCACCGGCCATCCGACGGGCGGCCCGAGCTCGAGAGGCGAGACGCGCGCAACCACGCTTGGGAGTTGCTCCGCCAGCTCTTTCTCGAGCCTCGCGTGCAACCGGTCGCGCGCCTTGACGTCTTTGGCGATGACGACGATCTGCGAAAAGAAGTCGTTGGCCAGTTGGACGTCGAGCGGCAGGTAGAAGCGGATGGCGCCGCGCCCGACATAGGCGCTCCAGCTGGCGACGTCCGGATCGCCCTTCAGCATGGAATCGACTTTGGCGGCGACCGTGTCGCTGGCGAAGATCGAAGCGTTCTGCGGCAAGGTGAGATCGACGACGAGTTCCGGGCGGTCGGAGGCGGGGAAAAACTGCCGCGGCACAAAAGGCAGCGCCAGCAGTGAGAGGGCGAAGCAGCCGAGCGTCACGGCGATCGTGAGCCAGCGCATGCGCATCACCGCGACAAGAATCGAACGGAACGTCCGCTCCACCATCCCGGGTCCGGCGGAAGCCGCGGTGTCAGGCTTTTTGAGGAGCCACATGCCGAGCAACGGCGCGAAAAGGACCGCCACGAACCAGGATACGATGAGCGCGATCGTGACCACGGCGAAGATCGAGAACGTGTATTCGCCGGCCGCGCTTCGGGCGAAGCCGATCGGGACGAAGCCGGCGATCGTGACCAACGTGCCGGTCAGCATCGGAAACGCCAGCGTACGGTAGGCGAAGGACGCCGCCTGTTCCTTGCTGTCGCCGTGAGCCAGGCGCGTCGTCATGACGTCGATGGTCGTCATCGCGCTGTCGACAAGGAGGCTCAGGGAGATGATGAGGGCGCCGAGAGAGATCCGCTGAAGGTCGATATTCATCGTCTCCATGACCGGGAACACGATGGCGATCGTCAGAGGAATGGTCAGCGCGACGACCGAGCCGGGCCTCAAGCCGAGGCTGATGATGCTCACCGCCATGATGATGGCGATCGCCTGCCAGAGCGATTCCATGAATTCGCTGATCGCGGTTTGGACCACCACCGGCTGATTGGACACGAGCGTCGCGTCAATGCCGAGCGGCAGATTGGCGACGCTCTCGTCGATCGCTTTCTTCACATTGCGGCCGAGCGCCAGAATATCGCCGCCGTCGCGCATGGCGATGGCGAGGCCGATGGCGGGCTTGCCATTGACGCGAAACATCGGCTGCGGCGGATCGGAATAGGCGCGCCGCACCTGCGCGATGTCGCGCAGCCGAATCAACCGCCCGTTCGACAGGAAGTTGACGTTGAGGATATCCTGTTCGGACGCGAACGCCCCGGACACCCGCAACTGCAGCGTCTCGTCGCCGGTCTGAAGCGCGCCGGCGGGACTGACCGCATTCTGCGCCCGAAGGGCCGCGATCAAGGCCGCGCGGTCGATGCCGAGGCCAGCGAGCTGCTCTGTCGAAAACTCGACGAAGATCTGCTCGTCCTGCGCGCCGAGAAGCTCGATCTTCGACACGTCGGGAACCTGCAACAGCCGCGACCGGATGTCTTCGACATAATCGCGCAGCTCGCGAGGCGTGAAGCCGTCCGCGGTGAAGCCGTAAATCAGGCCAAAGGTGTCGCCGAAGTCATCGTTGAAGCCGGGTCCGACAACTCCGGCCGGCAGCGTGTTACGTATGTCGCCGACGTTCTTGCGAACCTGATACCAGATGTCCGGGACATCGGAGGCCTTGGTAGAGCCTTTCAGATTGACGAAGGTGGTGGTCAGGCCCGGCTTTGTGTAGCTGCGCAGAAAATCCAGGCCCTTGGTCTCCTGCAGCTTGCGCTCGATGCGTTCGGTGACCTGCTTCAGCGTCTCGTCCATCGTCGCGCCGGGCCAGGACGCCTGCACGATCATCGTCCTGAATGTGAAAGGCGGATCCTCGGCGCGGCCCAGCCGGAAATAGGATAAGGCGCCGCCGACAGTCGCGGCGATCATCAGGAAAACGATGAACGAGCGGTGCTTCAGCGCCCATTCGGAAAGATTGAGCCCGGTCAAGAAGAGGCTCCGAGCAGCCTGACCTTCTGGCCTGGATGCAGCGCCTGCACGCCGGCTGTGACAACGACTTCTCCGGCTGTCAAACCTCCCGAAACCACAACCGTTCCGGGGTCGAAACGCTGTACCTCCACGTTGTGGAGCGACACGGTCTGGGTCGACGGGTCGACGATCCACACGGCCGGCTTGCCTTCGATTTGGGTGAGCGCGCTGGCCGGAATCGAGATGCCCGGGCCGGCGTCCAGTTCGAGACGCCCCGTCACCGTCGCGCCGAGCCGCATCGCCGCGGGGTGATCGATCAAGCTCATCCTCACCCGGAATGTGCGTGTGACCGGATCGGCCTGCGGGTCGACCGTCCGCACCCGCGCCTTCGCGGTCACGGACTTATCGTCGGCCAGGGTGACGGTGACGATGGCGTCCGGAGGCGCCGCTCGCAGCACCTGGGCCGGCACGTCGAACACTGCGTCGCGGCCATCCTCGCGCGCGACCTGATAGATCGATTGCCCAGGCTGCACCACCTCGCCCGCCTCGGCGTTCCTGGCCGTGACCGCGCCCGTCACGGTCGACTTCAGCTCGGTAAAGCTGACCCTGTCCTGAGCCTGATCAAGTTGGGCCCTTGCGTCGTCGACCCGGGCCTGGGCGGTTTGCAGACCCTGCCGCGCCTGGTCGAACAGGACTCTGGTCGTGAATCCGCGATCCATGAGATGGGACTGGCGATCAAAATTGTTGCTCGCCTCGACCAGTTGTCCTTCCGCCGCGGACAATGCGGCTGTCGCCGACCGAAGCGCGTTCAGCTCGTCCACCGGATCGAGCGTCGCCAGCACCTCCTCCGGCGCGACGCGGTCGCCGACGCTGGCAAATCGTTTCAAAATGCGCCCGCCGATGCGAAAGGCGAGCGACACTTCGTTCTCCGCGAGAATCTGTCCCGTGAGAACGACCGTTTCGCCGACGTCGCCTTTGCCCGCCGTTATCGTGCGAACGGGACGCGGCGGCGTCTCGGTCACCGTCTTCTCTTGCCTGCAGGCGCCGAGCACTAGAGCCAGCGCGGCAACGAGCGGAAAAACCGACGCAAGTCGTCGGCCTGGTGTCAGTACGGTCTTGGAGCGGCCCATCGCGGTCCTAAAGCCAAACTTGAAGGACGGAACCCAAGGGCCCGCAGCATTCTGTCTCGGAGCGATTAAGCATCGGCTTGCCCCCGCGCCCAGGTCACGTATAGCCGCGACCCGCGCCCTCTTTCAACCCGCCATGAGCGGAATCGGATCAAGTGGGACTCTTGATCTCTGTTCGCCTCGCGGACGGCTCAACATTGGCGTGAGGGCAGCGATATGGTAACGGCTCGTGGCTGTCGCACGTTCGGCAGGCGCTTGGATGCAGAGGGGCTCCTGCGATGTTCCGCCGCCGTTGTCGCCGACCGATGCAGTGTGGCCGACGCGCCGACATGCCCGGCGCGGACATGCCTGAAACTGCCCTGCGAATATTGATGGATCATTCTTGAGCGCGCTTGAAGACGCCGACGGGCCGCCGCGCCTGGCGATCGCCGCGGTGTCGCGCGCGAGTTTGCTCTTCGCCTTTTGGCTCGCGATATCCGGCTGGAAAGCGGCGGATCTACCGGTCGGGGTCGCCGCGGTCGCCGGCGCGACGTGGATCAGTCTCGCGCTTCTGCCGGCGAAAGGGGCGTGGCTCCGGCTCGGCGCGCTCGCAGCGCTCGCCGTGAGCTTCCTCCGCGGGTCCGTCGTGTCGGGATTCGACGTGGCGAGACGCGCCTTGCGTCCCGAGCTGGAATTGCGCCCCGGATTCGTGACTGCGCCGTTGCGTTTGCCGCCAGGGAACGCCCGCAACGCCTTCTCCGCGCTCGCGAGCCTCATGCCGGGCACGCTTCCGGTCGGCATGGAAGATGACACGCTCATCATCCATGGCCTCGACATCGCACAGCCGATTGCGCAGGACCTCGCCCATGAGGAGGCCCTCTTCATGCGGGCGCTCGGCGATGAATAACGTCCTTCTGGTCGCGGCGGGCTTCATCCTGCTGACGGTCGCCGCTGGGCTTGTTCGCTTGCTGAGGGGACCCGGCGACTTCGACCGGATGATGGCCGTCCAGCTCCTCGGCGCCGGCGGCATCGCTTCGCTCCTGCTGATCGCCTCCGCGACGACGGTCGCCGGCGTCGGGGACGTCGCGCTCGGCCTTGCGCTTCTCGCCGCCTTCGCTTCGGTCGCCTTTGTCAGTAGCGCCGAGACGGACGGCCCCGAGTTTTTGGAGGAGGCAGAAGACCGATGAGTTCCTGCGCTCGATCTTTTCAGCATCGTCGCGATCGGCGCGGGCGCGTTTTTCTTTTTCGCCGGCACGGTCGGGCTCTTGCGCTTCCCCGATTCGCTCACGCGCCTGCATGCGCTGACAAAGGCGGACAATCTCGGTCTCGGCTTCGTGGTGCTTGGGCTCTTGCCGCGCGCAGGAGGCCTGCTCGACGCGCTGAGGCTTATTGCCATCTGGGGCCTCATCCAATTGTCCGGCGCCGCCACCGCGCAACTGATCGGGCGCGCGCTCAGCCGTCGGAGACCGGACGAGTGAGCCTGCTTCAGGTCCTCGATCTCGGCCTGGCGATCCTCGTCCTGGCGGTCGCCGGCTGGACCATCGCCGCCCGCGAACTCTTCGCCTCGGTCGTCGGCTATGTCGCCTATGGGCTGCTGCTCTCGATCGTCTGGATCCGGCTCTACGCGCCCGACGTGGCGCTGACCGAGGCCGCCATCGGCAGCGGCGTGACCGGCGTCCTGCTGGTAACGTCGGGAGCGCGCCTGAAGAGGGCGGGCGGCGGGAAGGCGATCAGGCCGCCGGGCCTCCCGCAGCGGTTCCTGGCCGCCGCTCTCGCGGTCCTCGTGGCGGCGGCGCTCGCGGCCGTCGTGCTGTCGCTTCCGGAGCCGGCCCCGACGCTGGCGCCCGAGGCGCGGCAAGCGCTCGCCGCAACCGGGCTCCAAAATCCGGTCACCGCGGTGCTGATCGCCTATCGCTCCTTCGACACGATGCTCGAAAAGGTCGTGCTCGTGCTGGCGGTGGTCGGCGTATGGTCGCTCGCTCCCGACAGTTTTTGGGGGGGCGCGCCCGCATCGCTCGGCCGGGCGAGACCGGAGGGCGCCCTCCTGTTCCTCGATCAGATATTGGTCCCACTGGGGATCCTGGTCGGCATTCATATTTTCTGGGTCGGCGCGGACGAGCCCGGCGGCGCCTTTCAGGGCGGCGCAATTCTCGCCGCGATGTGGATGATCGCGATGATCGCAAGGCTGGCCGAGCCGCCTCGAGTCAGCGCGCGCTGGCTCCGGCTCGGGCTCGTCGCCGGCCCTGTGGTCTTTCTCGCGGCCGGCCTTGCGGGGTCGGGAATGGCCGGCGGTTTCTTTGCCTACCCCGCCGGGTTCGCCAAGCCGATCATCCTGGTCATCGAGGCGTTCATGTTGTTGACGATCGCTGTGACGCTCCCGGTGCTGGTCGCGGGCCCGCCTCGCCGGAGTCCGAAACCATGAACGTATCCTCGCTGGCGGGACTGGTGGGAGCGGCGCTGGTCGGATTCGGGCTCTACGGCCTCATTGTCGATCCGCAGCCGCTTCGCAAGATTCTCGCCTTCAATCTGATCGGCAGCGGCGTCTTTCTTGTGTTCGGCATCGTCGCGCGCAGGGGAGCGGCGGCCGGCTTTCCCTTCGATCCCGTGCCGCAGGCGCTGGTGATCACCGGCATCGTCGTCGCCTTCGCCGCCAGCGCCCTTGCCGTGGCCCTGATCCTTCGGCTCCAGGAAGAGACCGGCAATGCCACGCTCGATGACGCTCCAGCCCAGCCTCCGGGCGAGGGAGCCGGCGCCCCATGATGGAGACGCCTGCCGCTCTTGCGGCGACGCCGGACGGGTCTCTGCTCATGGTCGCGATCCTGGCGCCGGTCGCCGGGATCCTGCTGTCGTTTGTGCTCGGCGGGCGGTTCGCCGAACGGGTCGCGCTCGGCCTGACGCCGGTCGGGCTCGCCATCGCCATCGCCATCGCCGTTCTTGTTTGGCGCTCCGGGGCGCCGCTCGTCTATAACGTCGCCGGGCTTGCGCCCCCGCTCGGCATTGCGCTTCGTGCGGACGGCATTTCGTCCGTCATGCTGGTGACGGCGGCGCTGGTGATCGCCGCCGCGTCGTTCTACGCCCGCGCCAATTTCGCAACGCCCAAGGGCGTGACAGAAGCGCGCGCGCCGCTGGCGTTCTGGATCCTCATTCAGGCGATCTGGGCGGCGCTGACCATTCTTTTCGTTGGCGGCGATCTGTTCAATCTCTATGTCGCGCTGGAATTGCTGACATTCGCCGCGGTCCCGCTGGTCTGCCTCGGAGGAAAGCCGGAGACGCTTGTCGCCGCGCTCCGCTACCTGCTGTTCGCGCTCTTCGGCTCGGTCTTCTACCTGCTGGGCGCCGCGCTGCTCTACGGGGCCTACGGCACGCTCGACATTGTCCTGCTCGCAGAGCGCGTGCGCGCGTTGCCGGCCGTGTGGCTCGCGGCGGGCCTGATGACGGCCGGGCTGCTCGCCAAGACGGCGCTCTTTCCCCTGCATCTCTGGCTGCCTCCGGCGCACGCCAACGCGCCGGCGGCCGCAAGCGCCGTTTTGTCCGGCCTGGTCGTCAAGGGGTCGTTCTTCCTGACAGTCCGCCTGTGGTTCTATGTGCTGCCGGCTCTTCCGGGGAGCGCCGCGGAGGCGATCCTCGGCACGCTCGGGTCGGCGGCGATCCTGTTCGGCAGCGTGCTTGCGCTGAGGCAGGAGCGGCTCAAGCTCCTGATCGCCTATTCGACGCTGGCGCAGATCGGCTATCTGTTCCTGATCTTTCCGCTCGCCTCGGGCGCGCATCCGTGGGTCGCCGACGGGTGGAGCGGCGGGATGATGCAGACGCTTTCTCACGCCTTCGCCAAGGCGGCGATGTTCATGGCTGCAGGGCTCCTCGCCGAGTCGCTTGGCCACGACCGCATCGCCGAGTTCGCCGGCGCCGGCCGCGCGATGCCGGTGACCTTTTTCGCGCTCGGACTGGGCGGATTGTCGCTGATGGGCCTGCCGCCGAGCGGCGGCTTCGCCGCGAAATGGCTGCTTCTGCGGGCTTCGGCAGCGGCCGGCCAATGGCTGTGGGCGATCGTGATGCTCGCAGGCGGGCTGCTCGCCGCCGGATACGTCTATCGAATCCTGGCTCCCGCCCTCAAGGATGACGCAATTGCCCTGAAGACGCCGCCGCAACGCAGCCGGGAGGCCATCGCTTTGGCGCTGGCGATCGTGGCGGTGGCGCTCGGCTTCGCGCCGCAGTCGTTTTTCGACTTTCTTCAAATCGGCCGCCACGCAGCCGTGGCGGCGATTCCATGACCGCCGTGCTCGGCCCCTGGCTGCTCGCGGCGACCTTGGTCGTCCCGCTCCTCTTCCTGGCGGCGTGCCTCTCGCGGCGCCTGCGCAACGAGGCGGTGGCGCTCCAATGGCTTGCGCCGGCTCCCGCCCTGGGGGCGGCGATCGTCGCGATCAGCGGGGGCCCGTTTGGGGTCGATTGGCCGGCGCTGCGTGTGAGCCTGCGGCTCGATCTGCCGGGCGCGCTCATGCTTGCGGCCGTCTCGCTCTTGTGGATCGTCGTCAGCGCCGCAACCTTTTCCGACGAAGGAAGAAGGCCGAACGGGCGATTCGCGGTCTCCTGGCTTCTGACGCTGGCCGGCAGCCTCGGCGTCTTCATCGCCGCCGATCTTCTCACCTTCTATCTTGTCTACGCGCTCGTCAGCATCCCGGCTTACGAGCTTATCGTCCGCGGCGGCGCCCCCTCGAGACGAGCCGGCGCCGTCTACATGGCCTTCACGATTCTGGGCGAGGCGTTGCTGCTCATGGCCTTCGCCCTGCTTGCGGCCGGCGAACCCAACGGCAGTCGGCGCATCGAGGATGTCGTCGCCGCGCTGCCGACCTCGCCATGGCGCGACGGCGCGCTCGCGCTCATCATCGCCGGCTTCGGGATGAAGATGGCCCTCGCGCCGCTCAACGGTTGGATGGCGTTGACCTATACGGCGGCGCCCATACCGGCAGCGGCCGTGCTCAGCGGAGCAGCGGTGAAGGCCGGCGTGATCGGCCTCATCCGCTTTCTGCCCTTCGGCGCACCTCTGCAAGACTGGGGCGAGGCGCTTGCCGTCATCGGCTTCTTTTCCGCGTTCTACGGCGCCGCCATCGGGATCACGCAGCAGAATCCGAAGACCGTGCTCGCCTATTCGAGCATCAGCCAAATGGGCGTGATCGCCGCAGTCATCGGCGTGGCGCTTGCCGCCGGCGACGCCGACGCGCCATCCGACGTCGCCTTTTACGCAGCCAATCACGTTCTGGTGAAGGGCGCGCTGTTTCTCGCCGTCGGCGGCGCCGCCGCGACGGACTTCCGCCGCGACAGCTTAGCTCTGATTCTGACGGCCGTCCTCGCGCTCAGTCTCGCCGGGCTGCCGTTCACCGGCGGCGCGCTGGCTAAGCTCGCTGTCAAGGGCCCGCTCGGCGACGGCGTTGCGGCAAGCCTCGCCAATGTTTCCGCCGCGGGAAGCGCGCTGTTGATGCTGCATTTTCTCACGCGGCTCGGGCCGACCGCCGCCCGAGACGAACAGATGGAGCCTCCCGCCTCCATCGTCCGGCTTTGGCCCGCAATCGCGATCGGCGCAATTATCATCCCCTGGCTCCTATATCCCGCCGTCGGCAACCTCGAGGCCGCCGTGAGCGTGTCCAAACTGTGGGACGGGCTGTGGCCGCTCATGATCGGCGCGGCCCTCGCGCTCGCGCTTCGGCGCTGGGGGGCGCGCCTGCCGCGGATTCCGGAAGGCGACACGGTCGTTGCGGCCGAGGCCGCGTTCACCGCCAGTTTTGCCTTGAGCGCATTCTTCGAGAGCCTGGACGCGCGGCTGCGCCAATGGCCGGTGGCCGGCCTGTCGCTTCTGGCCATCGCCCTCGTTCTTGCCGCGATGGCCGCCTACGGTGGTTGAGCGCCACGTCGCGCGGCCTCCGTCCGCCGCCCAACGCGGCGTGGAGGCAAACGACCGACGCATGAGCTGTAAGCAAGCTCTCCGACGATTTGGGGTTATCGGAGGCTTGACATCGGCTGCTTGAGTGGTGCCCAGGGGCGGAATCGAACCACCGACACTGCGATTTTCAGTCGCATGCTCTACCAACTGAGCTACCTGGGCGCCTACGGTCCCCTGGGGGAACGCGAGCGGTCGGCGGCTTATAGGCGCCGGTCGGGCGCCTTGTCCAGAGCGCGACGCCGCCGGGTGGCAGGCCTCTTTCGCCGCGCCCGAACCTCGCGCGGCGCGGCCCCCGCGAGGTAGCGGGCGGAGGCGGATTGTGATAGAGCCGCAGCACCATGCGCGCCCTTATTCGCCACTCGTCCATCGCCGCCGCGGTCGTCGCGGCCTCGCTCTCTTTGCAGGCGGCGCCGGCCGCTGCGGCCGACCTGCCGAACTCGCCCTCGTCCTATCCGGCGTTAGCGCCGAACGCCGCGGACGTAACGCCGAACCCCTGGTCTGGCCTCTATGTCGGCTCGGGCATCTCGGCATGGGGCGGCAAGGGGGTCAAAGGCGGGGTCGGCGGCGAAGGCTATCTCGGCTATGACCGTGCGTTCGACAACGGCGTCGTCGTCGGCGTCCGGGCGTCGGCCGGCTACGAGCCCTTTCTGTTGTCGACGCCGCGCGGTTTCACCCAGTTCACCGGAACGGACTTCGCCGGCGGCGAGGCCACCGTCGGCTACCGGATGGGCCAGATCACCCCCTACGTGATTACCGGCCTGGCGCTGGCGCGACCGACTTCGTTCGGCGCCGGCGCCTTGAGCCCGGGCGACGCCATCAACGACATCTTCTCAGGGCCGGGCGCCGTCCAGGCGGTCGGCACGGTCGGCCTGGGCGTCACCTACCAGGTCACGCCCAATTTCAGCATGGGCATCGAAGCGCGGATGTACAGGGCCAACAACAACGGGCTTGCGCCGCTGCCGTATTGAGGCGGCGGTTGATTTCGCTCGAGCGCCGGGCTAGGTCCGACGCGGCAGTCGTCCCCCGCGAATGACCCTCATGCAACCATTTTCCCGCCGGGCGCTGCTCGCCAGCGTCGCCGCCGTCTCCGGTGCGCGTTTCGTCGCCGCCGCGCTCGGGCAAACGGGCCCGGAGCCCAACGGAGGAGGGCCCCCCTTCGGCTACCAGGATGTCGTCAAGCGCGCCCGCGACCTTGCGGGGGCGCCGTTCGACGCGTCGATCCCGGCCCTGCCGAACGGGCTCGCCAACCTCGATTTCGACGCCTGGCGCGACATTCGCTTCAAGCCGGAGAAGGCTTTTCTCGGCGGGCAGAACGGCAATTTCCGCCTCGAGCTCTTCCATCTCGGCCATCTCTACAAGCGTCCCGTCGTCGTCAACGTGCTGCGGGACGGCATTCCGGCCCCGATCCCCTATGCGACCGACCTGTTCGACTACGGGCGCACCAAGGTCGAGGCAAACATGCCGATCAACCTGGGCTTCGCCGGCTTCCGCCTGCGCTATCCGCTGAACGCTCCGCGTGTCTGGGACGAGGTGATCGCGTTTCTCGGGGCGAGCTACTTCCGCTTCCTCGGGCGCGGGCAGCGCTACGGCCTCTCGGCGCGCGGTCTCGCCATCGGCGCCGGCGGGCGGGTGAACGAGGAATTTCCCTTCTTCCGCGAATTCTGGATCGAGACGCCGAGCCCGACGGCGGAGCAGATCGCCTTCTACGCGCTGCTCGACAGCGAATCGGCGACGGGGGCCTTCCGCTTCGAACTCGCCCCGGGCGAGGAAACCTTGATCGAGACCAGCGTGACCCTCTTCGCCCGCAAGGCGGTCCCGGCGCTCGGGCTTGCGCCGCTCTCCTCGATGTTCTTCGTCGGCAAGAACGACCATCGCTTCGCCGACGACTTCCGCGGCGAACTGCACGATTCCGATGGCCTCCTGATGCACACCGGGGCCGGCGAATGGATCTGGCGCCCGCTCAGCAACCCGGTCGCGCCGTCGGTGTCGGTCTTCCTCGACAAGAACCCGCGCGGCTACGGCCTTTTGCAGCGCGACCGCGACTTCAGCGACTATCAGGACCTCGAGCTCGCCTATGAGCTTCGGCCGAGCTACTGGGTCGAGCCGCACGAAGGCTGGGGCGAGGGCAGGGTGGAACTGCTCGAACTGCCGACGACCGACGAGACCAACGACAACATCGTCGCCGCGTGGGCGCCGAAGGACGGGCTCGAGGCCGGCAAATCTCTGACCTACGGCTACCGGATGACGTCGCTGACGCTGGACCAGTCGCTGACGCCGGGCGGACGCACCGTCGGCACGTTCCACGTCGCGCCGCGGGCGCTCGGCGGGTCGGATTCGCCCCCGCCCGGGGCGACCCGCTTCCTCATCGACTTCGGCGGCGGCGACCTCTCCTATTACATGAGCGACACGTCTCTGGTCGAAACGGTCGCCACCGCCTCGAACGGGCGGGTGCTGCGCACTTTCCTGACGCCGAACGCCCACATCCGCGGCTTCCGCGCCGGGGTCGACGTCGCCGTCGACGCCGGGCAGAGCACGGACTTGCGCGTCTTCCTGCGCTCGGGCGCGAAGGCCCTGACGGAGACCTGGACCTTCCCCTGGCGCGCCTGAGGGCGGGTGGGCTTCGACCAAATCGCAGGCCTCCGCGCCCAAAGCGACGCGGCGGCGGAAAACGAGGCCGTTCCCTGTTTTTCGCTGATATTCCCTGCCAACAGCAAAAATCGCTTCCGCCGCTCCCGCGCGATTGCTGAAATCAACGGTATTTCCTTTGGTTCCGCGGAATTGCTCATGCGGAAGATTAGGACGGAACAGGGAAATCATTTTCCCTGATCGGGCGACGAACAGGGAATTGAACAGTCACGGGGAGCGCGGAGCGGCAAACCGACGTCGTCGATCCGGTGCGCAGTTGCGTCGTTGCGTCAAGATAGCGACCTATCTGATTGATTTTACCGATGGAACTCCGGTTTCATGCGAGGGCTTCCCGCGGCGCCGATTACCCCCTATGCCGGCAAGACCAAGCAGATTGCTTCAGCCGCCCGAAGCGGCGCCAGACAGGGGCAGGGACGATGGCGGTTCTGTTTCACGACGACTTTCTCGACGAATTCGGAACCTGGCCGCTGGGCTACATCCCCTATGGCGGCGCCGATTTTGGCGAGGTCGCCGCTGTCGCAACGGCGGTCGGCGAGGGCGACGCGAGCGCCTTTTACGCCGCCTGGGTCGCCGCCGGCGACCGTTTCGCCGCCGGGGCGCAAGCGGCCGAGAAGCGCGGAGCGAAAGCCAGCGCGCGCGAACTCCATCTCAGGGCGAGCGTCTTCTATTCGGTCGCCTACCGCCCGCTCTTCGGCGCGCCGGTCGATCCGCGGCTCATTGCCGCCTTCCGCAAGCAGATCGACGCCCTCGACCGGGGGTTCGCGCTGTTCGAGCCGCCGGTTCTGCCGCAGGCGATCCCGTTCGACGGCGCCGCGATGCCGGCCTATTTCCTGCCGGCACCGGGACTGGCGGCCGAACGGCGGCCGACCATCATCTTCACCAACGGCTATGACGCGACCGTCACCGACATGCTGTTCGCCTCGGCGCTCGCCGCCGGCCGGCGCGGCTATCATGCGATTCTGTTCGACGGGCCGGGGCAGGGGGCGATGCTTTACGAGCAAAACGTCCTGCTCCGCCCCGACTGGGAGGCCGTGGTCGCGCCGGTGGTCGACTTCGCGCTGAGCCTTCCTCAGGTCGATCCGCAAAAGATCGCCTTAAGCGGCTGGAGTCTCGGCGGCTATCTCGCGCCGCGCGCCGCCTCGGGCGAACATCGCCTGGCCGCCTGCATCGCCGATCCGGGCCAATGGGCGATCGCCGATTCCTTCCGCGCCATCGCCCGCATGATGGGCGTGCCGGAAGCCGCCGCGGCCGATCTCGGCTCGGTCCCCGAGCCGCTTCTCAAGGCTTTCAGCGCCATGATCGCCGCCAACAGGGGTCTCAACTGGAAGATCATCCAGCGCGGCTTCTGGGCCAATGGCGCGAGCGATCTCCGCGCCTATCTGCGGACAATCGAGCTTTTCACCCTGGAGGGACGCGCCGAAGCCATCCGCTGCCCGACGCTGCTCACCGCCGCCGAGCACGATCCCCTGGCCGGGGGGGCTCAGAGGCTCTACGACGCGCTGAAATGCCCGAAGACGCTCGTCAAGTTCACCGCCGCCGAGGGGGCCGGCGATCATTGCGAGATGATGAACCGCTCCCTCGTCAATCGAACCGCGCTCGACTGGCTCGACCGGACGCTGGGGGGCGCGTGAGAAGCGACCCGAAAGTCTCAGCGACCGACCGGGAACTGCGGCAATGGTCGATTCTGGGCGTCCGGCAGCAACGCGCGTTCCAAATTTCAGATAAACCGGTATGTTGGGAAGGAATGCTCGGCAGCCAGCGGAACTAAAACGGGAAAGTCGGGCCTGTCGCCGTCCGCCCCCGCGGCCGCCATCGCGGCACGATCGCTTGCGCACGAAGATCGGGCGAGAGGATTGCGTTGCGGACCGGCCGTCCGTCGCGGTCGACAAGAAAGAAGCCGTTGCCGTAGCCGGAAAGGCCAACGGCCGCGATCGAGGATGGCTCGATGCCCGAACCGGAGAGGACCCTGCCTGTGACGTCGCAGACAGCCGCCCACAGATGGCCTCGCGGTCGCGCTCGAGGCAGCCAGGTGGCGGATCTTGGGGGCGGCATCCCCACTGCGGCGACAGCGCGTTGCGCGCCGCGCTCATCCTAGACTAAAGGGCCGCCTTGATCGCGCTGCCTCCGGCATCGAAGGCGATGATGCAGCGCTCCGTAATCGGCAGCGCTCAGGTCCGGCCGCTTCGACAAAGGGCGCGCGCAGCCGCGACGATCCGCGCAATGTCCGGCCGGTAGGCGTTTTCGAGCGGCGGCGAGAATGGGACGGGCACGTCTGCTGAGGCGACCCGCATCACGCCGAGGCCGGGGAGGCGTTCGCAAAGGCCCGCTGCGATCTCCGCGCCGACCCCGCCGCTCTTCGGGCCTTCTTCGACGATGACGACCCGCCCGGTCTTGCGCGCCGAGGCTTCGAGCGTCGCCCAATCGAGCGGCGCTAGAGCCCGCACGTCGACCGCCTCGGCGGCGATCCTATCGGAGGCGAGCGCGTCGGCCGCTTGCCTGGAGAGATGCGCGGTCAGCAGCCAGCCGAACACGCTGACGTCCGCCCCGGACCTGATGACCGAGGCCTTGTCCAGCGGAACGACGTAGTCCCCGTCGGGGATGTCGCTCGTCGCGTCGAGAGCGCCGGGCTCCGCACGCGCGCCTTTCGAGCCGTAGAGCAGCTTGTGCTCGAAGATCATCACCGGGTTGTCGTCGCGCACGGCTGCTTTGAGCAGTCCCTTGGCGTCATAGGCATTCGACGGGGCGACCACCTTGAGGCCGGGGACGGCGGTGAAATAGCGCTCCATGTTCTGCGCGTGCTGAGCGCCCCGGCCAGTCGCGCCCACCGGCGCGCGCATAACCATCGGCGTCCGGATCTGGCCGCCGGACATGTAGCGCAGCTTGGCGGCGTTGTTGATGATCTGGTCGCTCGCGAGGAACAGGAAGTCGCCGTATTGCACGTCGACGATCGGCCGCATCCCCATGATCGCCGCGCCTGTCGCGACGCCAAAGAAGCCGAGCTCGGCGATCGGCGTGTTGAGTACGCGGTCGGGGAATTTCTTCTCGAGGCCGAGGGTGACGGTGAACGCGCCACCCCAGCCACCCGGCACGCCTATGTCCTCGCCGATGCAGAAGACCCGCGGGTCTCGCTCCATCTCCTCGGCAATCGCGTCACGCAAAGCCTCGGCGATTCCCTGCCGCTTCATGACGCGGCCTCCGAGAAGACATCGGTTTCGAGATCGTCGACGGAAGGAAGCGGCGCGGCGCGCGCCCTGTCTACCGCCTCGGCGAAGCGTTGCGCCGCCCGCGACCGCATGCGCTCGATTTCCGCCTCGTCCGCGATGCCCTCGGCCTGCAGGCGGGCGGCGAGTACGCCGATTGGATCGCGGGCCGCCCATTCCTTCCGCTCGGCGTCGGGCTGGTAGAGGCGCGGGTCGCGCCGGGAATGGCCAGTCTGGCGGTAGGTCAGGAGTTCGAGCAGCACCGGCCCGTCGCCGGCGCGGCATCGTGCAATCGCGCGGTCCGTCGCCGCAAAGACCGCCTCGACGTCGTTGCCGTCGATCGTTTCGCCTGTGATGCCGTAGCCGGCCGCGCGATCGGCGACACGCGAATTCTTCATGACGAAATCGATGCGGGTCGAGGCGCCGTAGAGATTATTCTCGCAGACGAAGATCGCCGGCAGCCGCCAGATCGCCGCCATGTTCACGCCCTCGTGGAAGGCGCCCTCGGCCACCGCGCCGTCACCGAAGAAGCAGGCGACCACCCGGTCGGTCTTCTGCATCCTGAGGGCGAGCGCCATGCCCGCCGCGAGCGGAATGCCGCCGCCTACGATCGCGATTCCGGGAACCATCCCCTTGCGCATGTTGCCGACATGCATCGATCCGCCCTTGCCCTTGCAGCAACCGGTCGCGGCGCCAAACAGTTCGTCCAGCAGCTCCTGCTCGCTAAGGCCCTTGGCGATGGCGTGGCCGTGGCCGCGGAAGGTCGAGGTGATGAAATCGTCTTCCCGCAGAGCGGCACAGACCCCGACCGCCGTCGCTTCCTGGCCCTGGCACTGGTGGATGGTGCCAGGCATGGAGCCTTCTAAGAACAGGAAGCGCACGCCCTCCTCGAACTCGCGGATACGAATCATTCGATCAAGGAGCTCGAGCCGCCGCCGGACGTTGCGTGGACCGCTCATGCGTCGACCTCGATCCGAGCAATGACCTGTCCGATCGCGACCTTCACATCGGGCGGCGCGAGGATTTCGAAGACGGTCCCGGTGGCGACTGACTCGACCTCGGTGGCCGCCTTGTCGGTTTCGACCTCGAGCAGCGGCTGGCCGCGCTTGACCCGCGCGCCCTCCGTCACGAGCCAGCGCCTGACCAAAATGTCCGAGCCCTCTGTGGCGGACAGATCGGGCATCTTGACGTCAATCCGCAACCCATTCCTCCATCCGAAGCTTGCGCGCGGCGGCGAATGCTTCCGTCTCGTCCGCGCCAAACACGCCGTCGGTCGTGCCTACGGCGCGGACCGCGGAAGCGCCCAGCGCAGAAGCATAGACGAGCGTCCGCGGCATGTCCCAGCCGCGAATGATCCCGGTGATCACGCCCGCGGCGAAGGCGTCGCCGCATCCCGAGGGATCGACGATCGGCATATCGAACGCGTCGCAACGCCAGCGCTGGCGGCCTCGCGCAGCGACAGCGCCTCTCGCCCCGCAGGTGACGATTGGAGTCCGCGCGCCGGCCGCCACAAGCGCCGCTGCCTGATCGACAGGGTCGCGCTGGTCGGTGAACACCCGCGCCTCATCGTCGTTCGGCAGGAAGTAATCGATCATCGGCAGGAGCTTCGCGAGGTCGCGATGCCGGTCGAACGGCTTGGGCACGACGACGGTGACGACCGTGACGATGCCTGACCGGCGGCAGAAGGCGAGAAGGTCGACGAGTTCGTCGACCTTGATCCCCGGCATGACGAAGAGGCCACCGAGATAGAAGACGCCAAGCCCGTTGAGCCATTCGCGCCGGATGTGGCCGACGTTGAACTCGGCATTGGCGCCGAAGGAATGGATGAAGCGACGATCCTGGCCGGCGACAAGCAGAACGATGGTCTTGCTTGTCGGGAGACGATCGGACCGGATGATCTCTGCACAATCCACACCGTGCGCGCGCAATGCGGCGAGCGGCGTCTCGGCAGCAGCGTCGCAACCGACGCAACCCGCAACCGCAACGCCGATGCGCTGACGGGAGAGATCGATCGCGACGTTCGCTGCGCATCCTCCCGCCTTGGCGGGAATGTCGTCGACCGCGAGCAGTTCTCCTGGCTGCGGCAGGGCGGAAACCGGACCACACAGAAAGTCGGCGACGAGGATTCCGGCGCAGCCGACCTGAGCCATCACGCCGTCCTGGCCGAGCCCAGCGCGGGCAGACGTTCGAGCACGGCCTCGCGCACCGCGGCACGCCCGGCGATCATGACGTCCTCCGGACCGCCCATGCCGAGAAGCGCGTGGGGATTCGGTTCGTCGATCGCCAGCGCGCGCCGAACCGCCGCGAGATAACGCTGTTTGAGGATCGTCCCGTAGTTCACTTTGGCGACGCCGATCGCAATTGCCTGATGCAACGAGCCGTCCGCGATTCCGGTGCCGCCGTGCAGCACGAGCGGGACGTCGACGGCGCGCCGAATCGCTATCAGACGGTCGATGTCGAGCGCCATACGGCCAGAGAGAATCACGTGTTCGTTGCCGACGCTGACGGCGAGCAGGTCGACGCCGGTGGCCAGTACGAAATCCCGCGCGCTGTCTGGATCTGTTTTTGTGCCGTGGCCGTGCGCGAATGCCGGGAGGCCCGTAGGAAGTTCGCCGAGTTCCGCTTCGACCGCGACGTCACGCGGACGCGCGTAGTCGACTAGGTCGCGCACCCGCCTCGCATAGTCATTAGAGGACGCCGCGGGGTCCGCCGGCATGATGAGGTTGAAGCCAGCGGTCACGGCGGCTCGAGTCCAGTCATCTTGGGCGCATTCGTTGAAAATGAAGCCGCAAGGAACGCTCGCCCCGATTGCGGCAGCTCTTCCGAGCGCGCCGTACCAGGACAAGCGCTCGGCCGCGGTTCGCTCCGCACGGCTCAAGAACTCGCCGTTAAACCCGATGATGATCGGCGAGTGCGCGTGTTCGGCGGCTTCAATCACTCCGTAAAGTGACTCGAGGTTCCAGCTCTCGAAATAACCGACCGCGTAGCCGCCTTCTCGCGCTCTTCGCATCAACGCTGGAACGGATTCGAGCGGCATGGAAAGACGTCTCAGCCCCACGCCTACTGGCTGATGCCGAGCAGCGACCGCTCGCTTTTGCGGTCGAACAAATAGACGCGATTGGCGGGGAATGTTGCGTGAACGGCCTGACCTTCCTGGAGTCTGATCTTCCCTTCGAGCAGCACGTTCAGTACGCGTTCCGAAGCCATTTTCGTCCGGACAAGCGTCGTATGGCCAAGGGGTTCGACAGTATCAACGGCGCCGACGATGCTGAACGAGTCGGCCCCCGCCGGCTTGTCGGAGAAGACGATGTGCTCCGGCCTAATCCCTAGCGTGATCTCTGGGGCTGCGGTGCGGGCGAGGGCCGGCCGAATGGCGCTGTTCTCCGTAAGCCTCGTCTCTTCGTCGAACACGAAGATGCGGTCACCCTCGATTCGCCCTTCAAGAAAATTCATCGGTGGGCTGCCGATGAAGCTCGCGACATAGGTGTTCGCGGGCTCCTCATACAATTCGGTGGGGCTTCCGACCTGTTGGATCTTGCCGTCGCGCATCACGACGATGCGGTCGCCCATGCTCAGAGCCTCGACCTGATCGTGCGTGACATAGAATGTTGTCACGCCGAGCCTTTCTTGCAGTTTGATGATTTCTGCGCGCATCTCCATTCGCAGTGCGGCGTCGAGATTCGACAGCGGTTCATCCATCAGAAAGACGCGCGGCTCGCGCACGATCGCGCGCCCCAAGGCGACGCGCTGGCGCTGACCGCCCGAGAGCTCCTTCGGTCGTCGCTGCAGCACGCTCTCGATGCCGAGCAGGCGGGCGGTCCTCCGTACCCGATCCTCGATTTCGGGTTTCGGGACCTTTCGCAGCCGCATTCCGAAAGCGATATTCGAATACACGTTGAGATGCGGGAAGAGCGCATAGTTCTGGAAGACCATCGCTACGTCGCGGTCGTGCGGCAGCTCGTCGGTCATGTCCTTGCCGTCGAACAGCACCCGCCCGTCGGAGGCGACCTCAAGGCCCGCTATGATGCGCATTGTCGTCGTCTTGCCGCAGCCGGACGGACCGACGAACACGATGAATTCGCCGTCTGCGCCTTCGAGAGAGAAATCTTCGACCGCGACGATGTCGCCAAAGCGTTTCCAAACCTGACGGAGCTCAACTCGTGCCATTTTGAACTCTCCACGGAGGACGCTCAAGCGTGCTCTCGTCATCGCAAACCGCAGGCGAAGCGATCCGGACGACGCGGGCGCGTTCGTCAGATCGAATTCGTCGTGCGCCGTCGTAAAGCGACCACAGCTCGGATTGATGGCGCCGCTCTTAAGTGGTCAGCATTCGAATTCCCAAATTGATGCACACGGAGCCTCACGCTGTCCACGCGGAAAAAGACGCCCGCCGCGTCGAAGCGATACATTGACCGGTCGCTATACCCGCGTATACCCTGACATGCCAGCTGGTTCTGATGAAAGGGGTTCTGCGCCTCCGGTCTCTCGGAAAATTCGCCGCTCGACCAACCGACGGAAGGCCGGCCGTGTACACTCGGCTGTTCACCAGAAATCGCGGCCTAAGAAATGCCCGGCGGCTTGGGTCGATGTCGCCTCGCACGTAGAGGAGGAAAGAATGGCCAATCGTTACGATGACGAAAAGTTTGGTTCCGTGGTGCGTGACTATCTGCGCGGCCGGATCAGCCGCCGCCAATTTGTCGTTCGTGGAGCACAGCTCGGTCTGTCTGCTGCGGTCCTGGCGAAGCTGACCCAACCCACGCGGGCTGCGGCGAATATGGTCGATTCCGATCCCGTGTCGCCTTACGAATCTCCGATCACGCCCGAGCGCGTGGCGTTCCTCAAGACCAAACCGTACAAGGGCACCACCATCAACGTGATGGTTCTGAAAGCTACCGTCGGAGACGGCGTAAAGTATCATGTGCCGCATTGGGAGGAGGCAACCGGCGGCAAGGTCAATGTCGCCGAGGTGCCGATCGAGACCCTGCATACCCAGATCTTTTCAGATCTTTCGAGCGGCCTCGGCAAGTACGACGCCTACATGACCGGCTGCTGGTTCTACGGCGATTTCTTCGTTCCAAAGGACGCCTACATCGTTCCGGTCGAAAAGTTCATCGGCGATCCAAAGACCCCCTATTGGGAACCGGACCAGTGGATTCCCGCAATGCGTAAGCTCTACTCATGGGACGGGAAAGTCTACGGCATCCTGTTCGACGGCGACGCACAGGCGCTTTACTTCCGTAAGGACGCTTTCAGCAAAAAAGAAAACCAGGATAAGTTCAAGTCAAAATACAACTACGACCTCCCGGTTCCGCCGAAGACGACCAAGGAATATCATGACGTCGCGGATTTCTTCACCGGCTGGGACTGGAACGGCGACGGCCAGAGCGACTGGGGTGTCTCGCTTCACGCCAAGGTCAACGAGCAGGGGTTCTTTCACTTCCTGACGCTCTCGGCCCCCTTCGTCGTGTCGCCGGACAATAAGTACTATTTCTTCAATCCGGACACGATGAAGCCGCTAATCAACTCCGAAGGCCACCTGAGGGCGCTCGACGACTACATCAAGTTCCTCGCCAACGGCCCGAAGGAAGAGATTGCCTGGACGCTCGGCCAGGGCTGGAATCTCTTCCTCGACGGTCATTCGGCGACCGAACCAACCTGGGGCGACCTGCCGACTCTGGCGCAGGACCCGAAGACCTCCAAGGTGCAGGGCAAGATCGGCGCGGCGCCGCTGCCCGGCACGACTGAGGCCTTCAATCCGATCACCGGCCAATGGAAGAAATACGACCTCAACCAGGTCGGCAACACCAACGGCGGCACATGGCACCTGGTGATCTCGCGCCTGTCGAGGAAGCAGGAGGCGGTCTACGATTTCGCCGCGTTCATGGCGAACAAGAAAAACGCTTTGTTCAACTGCACGACCGGCTGGACAGGCGTGCAGCCCGGGATGAAGTTCGAATACATCCCCCCAATGGGCGCGGGCGCCATTAGCGACTGGACGGGCGCCAAACCGCCGTGGAACGAAGACGACGTCGTTGAATATCTCAAAGCCTACTATGCTGTTCTCGCCGCGCCCGTTCAGCAGGAATACCTGCGTATCCCCGGTGCGGCCGAGTACTGGCACGAGCTCGACGTAAACATCTCTGCCGCGCTCGCCGGTCAGACGCAGCCGAAGGCTGCCCTCGACGCCACCGCCGCGGCCTGGGAGAAGATCACCGACCGATACGGGCGCGAGAAGCAGAAAGCTCTGTACAAGGCCTCTTTCACCTGAGCGTGGGACGAGGTCCGCGGCCACGCGCCGCGGACCTCTGAACTTCGGAGGAACCAGGGGGAATGGCGACAGCGATTCCGGTCCGACGCCTGGAGACAGGCGGCGCGTTCAAATATGCGCTGCTCCTGCCTGCCGTCCTCTGGGTCGTCGTCTTCACGTTCTTTCCCCTGATCTCGGTGATTCGCTACAGCTTCTCGTCGTATGTGATGGGCGAGGGCATCACGGGCTTTGTCGGATTCGACAATTACGTCAACGTCCTAACCTCCGGCCAGTTCTGGCAGAGCATCTGGATCACCGTGATCTATGTCTTGGTGGCGGTTCCGATCGAGCTGGTGCTCGGCTTTACTGCGGCGTGGCTCGTCAATCTGGGCGCTCCGGGATCGCGCGCCTTCCGCACGATCATTGGGGCGCCCTTTTCACGCTCGAAGTGGCGATCGGCTATCTCGGCGTGACCTTCTTCACTGATCAAGGAGGGCTGGTCGCCGTGCCGCTCGCCGCGCTCGGCATCCATGTTCCGTGGATGTCCACTGCTTACGGCGGGATGGCCGGCGCAATTCTACTCGACGTCTGGAGATGGACGTCTTTCATCTTCATCATCGTGCTCGCCGGACTGGCTGGAATTCCCGGCGACCTCTACGACGCTGCGGTTCTCGACGCCAAAAGCCATTGGCAGGTGATGTGGCATCTGGGGATCCCGCTCGCCTGGCCAGTGATCACGATCGCCGTGCTCCTGCGCACGGTCGAATGCCTGAAGGTGTTCGCCATACCCTTCGCGCTGACCTCCGGCGGCCCTGGCACCAGCACCCAGACCTTCAGCGCCATGGACTATCTGACCACCATCCAGTTCTTCGATTTCGGCAAGGGCTCGGCGATGGGCATCGTCTTCCTCATTCTCGTCTCGGTCGTCATCACGGTGTTCTTCCAGCAAATGCGCAAGACGCTGGCGTGAGGAGAGCAACGCGGCCATGGTCAACATCCTCTGGACTCGCGCAGGTTTCTGGTCCCGCTTCATCATCTATGTCCTGTTGGTCGCCGCGGCCGTGTTCACGATTATCCCATTCGTGTGGGCCGCGATCAATTCGGTGAAGACGCTGACTGAGACGTTCCGGCTTGGCGCTTTCATCCCGTTTTTGCAGTTCCAGCCGACGCTCGATTCCTGGAGGGAGGTTCTGAGCGATCCGCAGACCGAAAACGCCTTCATCAGCAGTTGCGTCATCAGCGCTGGCACGACCGTCTTCTCGCTCATTCTGGGCGTCCCGGCGGCGTATGCGTTGGCGCGTTTTGAATTTCCCATCCGCTCCAACGACATCGCCCTCTGGTTCCTCTCGCAACGCGTTCTGCCGCCCGCGGTCGTACTCATCCCCTTCTATCTTTTGCTAGTCTACCTGCGGTTGATCGACACCTGGACAGGGCTGATCCTCGCCTACTCCGCCTTTAATCTCGCTTTCGTGGTTGTGATCATGCGCGACATCTTCCGGGACGTGAGCACAGAGATCGAGGATGCGGCGAAAGTCGAAGGCGCCACGCCCTGGCAGATTTTCTGGATGATTGCACTGCCATTGTCGCTCGATGGGCTCGTTGTGTCTTCAGTGCTGGTGTTCGCGTTCAGCTGGAACGAAGCTTTGTTCGCGTCCGCATTGACTTCGCAGGCGGCCACTCCCTTCTCCGCGCTCGTGCTCGCCTCGCGTTCGACGCGCGGCGTCGACTTCAACACGGCCGCGGTCAACACCCTAATCGGCATCATTCCGCCGGTCATTTTCTACTTCGTCGTCCAGCGCTACCTTGCGCGCGGCCTGTCCTTCGGCGCTGTCAAAGGATAGTGGTGCGAGGACAGGGCAACAAGTCCAGGTTAACGGGGGGAGAGTTGTAGCATTTCGGTGACTGGCCCCATTCGAGCGTGAGCGCGCATCTGGCCGGCGCCGATGACGGACTCGTCCAGGTGCGGCCGCTCCTCGACGGGCGCCGAATTTCGCCGATCTTCTTGACACCGATCCCGACGATCCCGGCTTCGCCGCGCTGCGCCGCAACGAGCTGATCGGCCGCCCGCTCGGCGACCGCGCCTTCCAGGGCGCGATCAGCCGCCGCCTCGGCCGCGCCGTCACGCCCGGCAAGCGCGGGCCCAAGCCGAAACGCCAGCGCGGCGGGTGAACGCGTGCGCGACGGCGGGTAATGGGGCTGGGGAAGGCCTAGGAAAAGGGAATTACGGGCGCGTCACCGTGGCCCCCGCCGTAACCCCGGCCTCGGCTGAGGGCGCTGTTTGGGTCATAGTCTGCTATGCACTCGAGAGTAGGTAGAAAACGCGATGCGCCCGATCCAGAAGACCGTCAGCGTTCGATCTTTCACCTGGGCCTCCAGCATGGTTGGCTGAGGCCTCACGAAAGGGACAGCGTCGGAAACTACCCAGTACCCACTATCGCTGATCGTTAAGTCGTGTTCGAGGTTGCATGAGCAACCTTTTGCAAGCGACGCCGACCGTAGTTTTGGGTCATTATTGGCCATCAAGCATCCCGACAAAAAAGACGCCCGACGCGGCAGCGAAAAAGTCGCATACAGCGCCGACGGCGCCGTCCACCGGAAAAACGAAGCCAAGACCAATCGCGAGCGTGATTAAGCATACCAGCCCGGTTAACGTGATCTGCGAGATCTTGAACATTTACTCTCGCTTCTGTTCGAGAACTCGCAGCCGATTATGGGCAAGGATGCCGCAACCCGTCGTAGCCGAGATAGGTCCTACTGGTGGGATCGTACGATCTGTAGGTCTGTTCGCAGTACGCTACGGAATCGCCGTTATTATACGCGACGGGTCCGGGGTAGCCATACCCGTATCCTGGATCCGAATAGACAGGATAAGTCTCAACGGGATAGTAGCCTTGGTTCTGAGAAGCGATCGCCCCGCCGATTAGCGCGCCCGCCGCGAGGGCGGCGACGCCGGCGCCAACGCCATATCCCGCGCCGCCGCCATATCCCGGCCCGCCGCCATATGCCGCCCCAACGCGATATCCGCCCTGACCATGCACATAGCCTGCATGTTGATACTGCGATCGCGCTGGACCGTGGCCCGAGTAGCCATGACTCATGCGTGGATGGCCTGCGTGGTAAACGCCCTGCGATGAGGCGGGCGCCGACTAAATCAACAGGGTGGTCGCGATGGCGAAGCCGCCCAACAAAAGGCATTTCATTTGAACCTCCAGGGTCAACCTCAAACGTAGCGGATGCAGAAAGGTTGCGGTAGGATCGGAAAATACTCATGATACACCGCGGCGTGATTGCCGCGAGCCCAAGCCGGTTCGATAGAATTCAATTCTATTATTCCGCTTCCTTGCTGAATAATATCAACCTGTTCGAAAAGTGAATTGTAGCGACGCGAGGGGCGTTTGCCCCTAAGCCTTCCAACACATCGTCACGGGGAGCCGCCCAGCTCAGGGGCTGTCCCCAGGCGTCGGAGTGCGGTGGCGACGGAGGCTTGCTCGTCGGCGCACCATTGGGGGCGGGCGCTGATCGAACTCGGGCACGAGGTCAAGCGCGTCATCCGCAATTCCCTCCGGGCTGCCGACCATGCTAGGCTGGCCCAATGCTTGTTTGCGCCGCCCGCGCCGAAAGCCGGACGATCGGCGGTTTTCAGCGGGCGGGAGTGGCGGGGCATCAAACGCGGGTCCTGTTTTGCTTGAGCACGCCGCCGGCGACGGGCCCGGGAGGCCCGCTCACGACTTCCAGTCGCCCGATCGTATTCTGACCAGCGTCCTGGCGGCGCGCGAGCGGGCGTTGCTCGACTGGCTGTGCCTCATGATGCCCGGTTGGGTGACCCCCGATCGTTTGACCGCAGTCGGCGTGATCGGCGCGGCGATCGTCGGCCTGGGCTATGTCGCAAGCAACTGGCGGCCCGAATTCCTTTTCTTGGCGAACCTGGGCGTTGTCGTAAACTGGTTCGGCGACTCGCTGGACGGATCTTTGGCGAGACATCGGCAAATCGAGCGGCCGCGATATGGCTTTTTCCTTGATCATTCGGTCGACGCGATCAACGACCTCATCTTCGCCATCGGACTCGGCCTCTCGCCGTACGTCAGCATGGACGCCGCCCTGTTTCTGCTATGCAGCTTTTATCTTCTCAGCATTCACGTTTTTCTGTCGGCTCAAATCAATCGTGAATTGCAATTGACGCACGCTTATTTCGGGCCGACGGAGCTCCGACTGCTGACGATTGCGTTCAATTGTGCGATCTATGTCGTTGGACCGTTAGAGCTTGATTTCATGGGGTCGAAGACTTCGATCTATTCGTTGTTGGTCCTGCTCGAGGCGACGGCGTTCGTTGCGGTGTTCTGTTCAAGGACCTATGCGGCCGCGCGGAAGCTGAGATCGGAGGAACAGAGCGGAACCTGATGGGGACGCTTGTTGCCTCAGGTTGAGGCGTTGCGCCGCGCGGGAGCGTCCGCGTGGATGATCCTGGTGTCGAGCGCGATCCGGGAGTCGGTAATAAATCGCCATATGGTCGCCAGCCTGGAGCGATGGCAAAATCGGCCTTCGTAGAACTCCGGCGCGAAGCGGCGCAGTTCGGCGAGCCTTTCCCCCGCCACGTTCGGAAAATCGTGATGTTCGAGATGGAGGCCCAAATTGATCGAAATCGCGTTCATGGGTCCATAGTAGGATGTGGTTTCGCTGTCGCCTTCGAAGAGGAAATGCTCCTGCAGGACGTGTGCGCCGGTCGGATGCGGTCCGAGTGAAAAATAGCTGGAACAGCCGAGATACAGCAGCGCTCCGGGGCCGAGGGTCAGTCCCACGACCGCGGCGGTGCCCCCGACTGCGATGAAATTGGCGGCCAGCCAGCCGTCGAGGGCAATCCGGCTCCGGACCTGCAGCGGATGCAGGATCGTGTAGGTGAAAGGCTGCGCCAGCAGCCAGACGAATTTGCCGAACGGGCGCCGACCAATGAGGCGCACCTCCCAGGGCATGGCCAAATCGGCGTCGAGCCCACGTCTGCCCAGGAAACGATGGTGGAGAAGGTGATAGTGACGAAAGCCCATCGCACCCGGAACCAGTGCGGGCAGATTGGCAAAGATCGAGAACGCCTTGTTGAGCCGAGTCGTGCTCAGGACGAGGTTGTGCGAGCATTCGTGCAGCACGACGTTGAGGTAGTGGGTCGCGAAGGCGCCGACGCCGAAGGCGGCAATCACGATCACCCACCAGGGTTGACTGGTCACGGCAGCGGCAAGCGCGAACTGACCGCAGACGACGGCCGCCGCAAACCATGCCGTGCGCCGCTCGGGACCGAACAACCGCTTGACCTCCGGCCGGACGTGCAGAATGGCCGCGCGTCGTTCGCGATGAAATTGTCCTTCACCCACAGCGCTATCCTGTGTGAATGAGCCCGCCACGCCCCAAACGGCAGAAAACTAGTCCATTCCACGGCCAGAGTCTCCATATTTCAGTCCAAATTCGCCAGATGGAAATGGGGCTGGGGTTGCCGCTGGCGGCAGCCTTTTGCAGGACGAACGCATCGCTGTTTGTTGCAGCTGAGCTTTGGGCGCAGACGGCTGGCTGCCGTGGCGCTCCGCCATCGCGCGGCGCACGGTGGGCCGAATCCGGTCGAGGCGGCGCTGACGGGCGACAGCGCCGAGCTGGCGAAGCCGAATTCAGGCGACCCGGCGCTCCAGCGCGGCGAGATTGCGATCATATTGCGGCGTGATAGTATTGGTCAGCGACCATTTTCGCTGTGGGCTGGAACCGGCCAATGGCCTCGACGGATTAGCGCGACGATGACGATGGCGGGCAGCGACATTGGGAACGATGCCTCGCCGGAAGCGGCGCGTTTGTCCGCCTCGCCGCGGCTTTTCGAAAACGCCCTGCTCGACAAACTCTCGCGGGTCCATTGGTCGACGCCCTTGTTTCTGTACGCCCCGGTGGTTGTTGTCCTCGCGGTTTGCAGTCTCGCAGCGTTGCAGCTTTGGGTGGTGGTTGCGGCGACGATCCTTGGCTATGTCGTCTGGACCGTGATCGAATATTTCGGGCACCGGTTCCTGTTCCATTTTGAGTTTCCCGGTCGGCTCGGATCCCGAATCCACTATCTGATTCATGGCGTGCATCACGAACATCCCGATGACCCGTTGCGTCTCGTCATGCCGGCGCTGCTGAGCGGACCCATCATGCTGAGCGCCTACTGCGACGTGCGGCTGCTGTTCGGGCTGCCCCTCGGTTATCCGGTTCTGATGGGCCTGATCATCGGCTATCTCGCCTACGACATGGTGCATTATTACGTGCATCACGCCGAGCCCACGACGCGCCTCGGCTTGACCCTCAGGCGGCTGCACATGCTGCATCATTTCCGCGATCCGTCGCACGGCTTCGGGGTCAGCGCGCCGTGGTGGGATTATGTCTTCGGGACGGCGCACGCTCGCACGCTGCGCTGAGGTCGAACCTCGTCGTCCGGCTGGCATTGTCACTACGGATCGGGCTTGCGGTCCAACTTGCGGCCCGATAGGCACGCTCCCGAATCGAGAATGGATGAGGCCGTTCTGGAGCCTTGGCCGCATCGGGCCAAGGCAATACGCTTCGTCAGGAGAGAGGATCCGTTGCGGTTGGGATTTCGCCTACTCAATATGGTCGGCGTCGGCGTCGCGATCGCCCTGTCGGGCTCGGGGCGATCTTTCGCCGGCGAGTCCCTGTCGGACGTTCCGGCCTGGCTCAGGGCGCATGTGGGCGAGGGCGAAGGGCAAATCGCGCCGGTCGTGCTGGAGAGAGCCCGCGCGCTCTATCAGCAAAAGACGCGCCAGGGCGCGGTCAGAAATCCCTGCTACTTCGCCATGGACGCGACCCGTCCGCATGACCTGGGCGGCGGCGGATTGGGGCGTCGCTTTTACGTCATCTGCGAAGCCGAAAGGTCGTTTCGCGCGGTTTCCGCCGGGCATGGCGGCGGTCGCGATCTGGCGGGCGTCGCGGACTTCGCCAATGGCAGGCGGTGCGTGAAGAACTTCGGCAACGCGGTCGATTCCGAGCTGACGGCGGGCGGCGCCTATGTCACGGGCGAGACGATTGCCTCCTTCAAAGGCTATTATCGCGTCGCAGGGGACGAAGCGGTTTTCATGCGTTCGTTCGTGCGGTTCGACGGCGAAGGCGAGACCGCAAACTCGAGAGAGCGCGCGATCGGCGGACATCCGGCGGTCCTGTTGCGCGGACTGTGCCGTCGAAAAGATCCCGCGAGCCCCTACGCGGACCCCGACGGCTACGTTCCGTTCGGAACGCTGGTGAACTACGAGGCCGGCCGCAGCGACGGCTGCACCAGCTGGTCGCCATCGGACGCCCGGCAGATCATCCCGATGGTGAAGGACGATCCGACGACGCTTTACATCTATCCGGAGTCCCGCGACATCGGCGCCGTCGCGCAAGCGGTCGCAGCCGGCCAGTCGCCGTCGCGCGCCGGGCTCTATTGGAACGCCGCGTGCCTGAAAGACATCGGCTCGCCGAAATTCTGGCCAAACGAGACGCTGGGGCCGATCCTCGCCCGATACCGGCAGGAGCATCCCGCCCCGCCGCCGCGGCCGGCGCCGATTTGCGCGGAGCGGTGAAGGCGATCGGGGCGACAGTGTGAGGGGCCCCCGTCATTGCGAGGCGAAGCCGAAGCAATCCATGCCGCCGGGCGCAGTGGCGTGGATTGCTTCGGCCCTGCGGGCCTCCCAATGACGGTGAGGCGCCGTAGGGCACGGCCCCTGGATTGCTTCGGCCCTGCGGGCTTCGCAATGACGGGTGAGCCGCGCGTCGCCGTCACCCGGAAGCGAGCGGGCCGTGGCCGAGGCGGGCGAGGTCGAAGGCGTGCACGTCGCGCAAGACCTCGATGAAGCCCTCGACCCCCGATTCGGCGCAGGCCTCGCCTTTCGCGGCAGTGGCTTTCGAGGCGTCGCCGGCGGCGCCCATTGCGTGCAGGTCGTTCGACATCCAGCCGATGGCGATCGGCTGGGTCACGCGGAGGCGCTTGAAATCCTTCTCGATGCCGACCGCCGAACTGACGAAATTCCGCGCTTCGCTCATGCGCACCGTCTCAGGCCGGAACGCCAGCATCAGCGAGGTTTCGGCGTCGCCGCCGTGAATGCCGTGGGCGCGCTCCTCCGCCGAAAAGAGGCCCTCCGGATAGCCGAGCGCGTGCCAGCCGGCGTGCACCGCGAGCATGCCGCAGCGGACGCGCAGCTCCCTGACGACGGCGGCGAGGACGGCGACATTGCCGCCATGCGAATTGATGAAAATGAGCTTGCGGCAGCCGGTCCGCGCGACGCTCTCGCCGATCTCGGTCCAGGCGCGGGTGACCGTCTCCATGGAAAAGGTCAGCGTCCCGGGATACTCGATATGCTCGTTGGATTTGCCGATCGCCTGAAGCGGCAGGACAAGGACCGGCAGGTCGGCCGGAATGCGCGCGATCGCCCGGGCCAGATAGCCTTCGTTGATGAAGGCGTCGACGCCGACCGGCAGATGCGGCCCGTGCTGCTCGATCGCGGCGACCGGCAGGACCGCGACGACCTTGCTCATGTCCGCCGCGGCGAAGTCGCGCCAGCCCATCTCCGCCCAGAACTTCGTCGGAAGCATGCCGATCCCCTTCATGCGCCTTGCGCCGCAATCGCCTCGATCTCGACCTTGAATTCGGGACGGGCGAAGCCCTGAACGATCATGAGCGTCGACGCCGGCGGCGGCTTGCTCACGAATTCATCACGGACTTTCATGTATCCGCCCAAATGTTCGGCCGCGGAAACATAGGCGTTGAGGCGCACGATGTCTGTAAGCGACATGCCGGCCTCGCCGAGAATGGCGGCGATGGCCCGGAAACAGAGGCGCGCCTGGTCTTCGACGCTGTCCGGCACGACGCCGTCCCTGCCGACGCCCAACTGGCCGGAGCAGAGAACGAGCCGGGCCTGCGGGGGGACTTCGACGCCGTGGGCGTAGTTGGCGAAGGGCGGATGGATCGCATCCGGGTTCAATCTGCGCATCGATAGCCTCCGGGCGGCCCGGCTCAAGCCGCTAGGCATCAGCATAGCAGCCATCGCATGCACACGCTGCTCGCTGGCGCCGAAGTTGCAAGCCTTGCGCCCTGTCGATAGCGCGGTGGAGGAGCGAGGCCGTCCGCCAACAGATAATGCGACAAGCGCCGGAGAAGACTTCATGAACTGCCTTCACGTACGGTTGTCCCCGGAGGAGGCGCCGTTCGGCGCCGACCGGCTCGCAGCGAAATGAGGCGGGCGAGTCGGACGGCGATGACTGTGTCGATCGCCATTCGGAGCGAGACCGAGCTGGCGCCGGAACCGTCGGTGCCGCTGGCGCGCCTCCGGGCAGTGGGGAAGCGCTTCAACAACGGAGTCGAGGCGCTGAGGGGCGTCGATCTCGATATCCGGCGTGGCGAATTCCTGTCCCTGCTCGGTCCCTCGGGCTGCGGCAAGTCGACGATCCTGCGGCTGCTGGCGGGGCTGACCCCGCCGACGCAGGGGACGATCGACTGGGCCTCCAAAAACCATGAGTTCGGCTTCGTTTTCCAGGACCCGACATTGATGCCGTGGGCCAACGTGTTCGACAATGTCTGGCTGCCCCTGCGGCTTGCCGGCGTTTCGAAAGCCGAGGCGCGTCCGCGCGTGGAGGAGATGCTCGCCAAGGTCGGCCTGTCCGCCTTTCACCGCGCCTATCCGCGCGAATTGTCCGGCGGCATGAGGATGCGCGTCTCGATCGCGCGGGCGCTGGCGACGCGTCCGGCGGTCCTCTTGATGGACGAGCCGTTCGCCGCGCTCGACGAGATCACCCGCAACAAGCTCAACGACGATCTGGCGGCGCTGAAGAGCGAGCTCGGCGCGACCGTGGTGTTCGTCACCCATTCGGTGTTCGAAAGCGTCTATCTCTCCGACCGGATTATCGTCATGGCCCCGCGCCCGGGGCGGGTGGTGGCGGAAATCTTGGTCTCCGCTGCGGCGCGCGACGAGGAGTACCGGCTCTGCGCCGCCTATGCCGAGACCTGCCGTCGTGCGTCGCGGGCGCTCGAGCGGGCGATGGACGACGACCCTCTCGCGTGAGTCCTGATCCCGGCGACCGCCTTGCGATCTTTCTGATGACGGCCGCGCTTTCGCATATCATGCTGGGCCATTGGCATTTGAGTGCGGGGAGCCGCGAGGCGTGACGGCGCAATCTTCGATTCCCGGGACGAAACGCTTTCTCATATCCGCAGCCCGGGTGCTTGCGTCCGAGCTCGCTGGCGAACCCGCGCCGGTCGATCGCGACGGCTTCGCCCTTGTCGACATCCTGATCGACGACGGGCGGATCGCCGAGATCGCCCTGGCGGGCCGGGGCGACTTCGGCGATGCGCCCCACGCGGCGCTTGCCGGCGGCATCGCGCTGCCCTTGTTCGTCGACGCGCACACCCATCTCGACAAGGCGCATATCTGGCGCCGGGCGCCCAATCCGACCGGGGATTTCGCCGGCGCGCTCGCGGCGGTCGCCAAGGATCGCGCCGCCAACTGGACCGCGAGCGATGTCGGCCAGCGGATGGATTTCTGCCTCCAGACGGCCTACGCGCACGGCGCCGCAGCCATCCGGACCCACATCGACAGCGTCGGGCCGCAGACGGAGATCAGCTGGCCGGTCGTCGCCGAGGCCCGCGAGCGCTGGCGCAGCCGGATCGAACTCCAGGCGACGCCACTGTTTCACATCGATTTCGCGCTCGACGACGCGCACATGCGCACCGTCGAGAGGATGCTCGACGCCCACGGGTCGAATATTCTCGGCGCGGTGACCTATATGGTCCCGCGGTTGCGCGAAGGCCTCGACGTCCTCTTCACGCTGGCCGAGCGGAAAGGCTGGGATCTCGATTTCCATGTCGATGAATCCGCCGACCCCGCCGCCCGCTCGCTTGGCGTCATTGCCGGGACCGCGATCGCGAGGGGCTTTCCGGGCCGCATCCTCGCCGGCCATTGCTGTTCGCTGTCGCTGCAGGAGCCGGACGAGCAAAAGCGGACGATCGAGCTTGTGGCGAAGGCGGGGATCAGCGTCGTGTCGCTGCCGATGTGCAACATGTTCCTGCAGGACCGGCAGCCGGGCCGCACGCCGCGCTGGCGCGGGGTGACGGCGGTCCACGAGCTCAAAGCGGCCGGGGTCAATGTCATGATCGCCAGCGACAATGTGCGCGATCCGTTCTTTGCCTACGGCGATCTCGACATGCTGGAAGTCTGGCGCGAGGGCGTGAGGGTGCTCCACCTCGATTATCCGTTCAGCGCCTGGGCGCCGGCGGTGCGGGCGGCGCCGGCCAAGGCGATGGGGCTCAACCTCGGCGCCCTTAAGCCCGGCGCGCCGGCGGACCTGATCCTGACGCGCGCGCGGGATTTTACCGAGCTCTTCGCCCGGCCTCACGTCGACCGGACGGTGCTGCGCCATGGCGTTCCCACGCCGCCTCCGCCAGACTATGGTGAGATCGACGCCCTGGAGGGTCTCAATTGGGACACGCCTACGATATCGCCGGCTTCCGCAATCTGATCGGCTCGATCAAGTGCGAGGACAACCCCGTTCTCGTGAAACAGAAGAGCCGCGACTTCTACTGGTATTCGCCGGTCCTCAAACGGGAACTCGACGCGGTCACCGCGGACATCGTGGCGACGCCGGCGAGCCGGGACGAGGTCGCGACCGTGCTGGCGGCGGCGTACAAACTGAAGATTCCGGTGACGGCGCGGGGCGGCGGCACCGGCAATTACGGCCAGGCGATGCCGCTGACCGGCGGCGTCCTTCTCAACCTGATCGAGGTGAACAAGATCCTTGCCGTCGAGACGGGAAGGGTCGTTTGCGAGCCGGGCGCGCTCATCGGCGACATCGACAAGACGACGGCCGCCTCCGGCCAGGAATTGCGCATGTTCCCGTCGACCCGGGCGACCGCGACGATCGGCGGATTCATCGCCGGCGGTTCGGGCGGGGTCGGCTCGATCACCTGGGGGGGGTTGCGCGACTTCGGCAATGTGCTCGGGCTCAAGGTGATGACGATGGAGGCCGAGCCGCGTACGCTGGCGCTCTCGGGCGAAAACCTGCACAAGGCGGTGCACGCCTACGGGACGAACGGGGTCATCGTCGAAGTCGAGATGCCGCTCGCGGCGCGTTACGACTGGATCGAGGTCATCGTCGGCTTCGACAGCTTCGACGCCGCGATCGCCTACGCGCTCGCGCTCGGCGAACAGGACGGCATCCTGAAGAAGCTCATCACGGTCGTCGCCGCGCCCGCGCCGCATCGCTTCTTTCTGCGCCACCGTTCGCTGATTGCGGACGGCAAGAGCGTCGTCCTCGCGATGATCGCGCCCCATGCCCTCGACGCCTTCAGGGCGTTCACGAGACTTCGCGGGAACGCCAGCATTCTCTTCAACTCGAGCGCCGCTCCGCGCGAAAGTCTCGCCGGCCTGCCGCCGATCTACGAGCTCGCCTGGAACCATACGACGCTCAGAGCGCTCCGCGTCGATCCGGCCATCACCTATCTGCAGGTTCGCTATCCCGATCGCGACGCGCTCGCCGTGCTCAAGCGCCTCCACGACCGTTTCGCCGCGGAAATGATCGGCCATCTGGAGCTCATCCGCTTCAACGGCAGGATCGGGTTCGCCGGCCTGCCGCTCGTCAGCTTCACCACCGAAGAGCGGCTCAAGGAGATCATCGCCGAGCATGACGCGATGGGGGCGATGATCTTCAATCCGCACCGTTACACCCTCGAAGAGGGCGGCATGAAGCAGACCGATGCGACCCAGCTCGCCTTCAAGCGCGAGACGGATCCGTTAGGTCTCCTGAACCCGGGCAAGATGATCGCCTGGGAGGACCCGGACTTCGACTTTTCGGCCAGCAAGAACTTCCTCTTCCCCGGCCTCGAAGCGCGCGCCAGCCTCGCAGCCGAGGCCTGACCGAACCCATGCGCATTCTGGTGCTCTTCGCCCATCCGGTCGAGACGAGCTTCGCCGCGGCGCTGCACGCCAAGCTGGTCGCGACCCTTCGCCGGCGCGGCCACGACGTCGACGACTGCGATCTTCACGCCGAAGGCTTCGATCCGGTGATGAGCCGTCAGGACCGGGTCGAATATCACGATGTCAGCGTCAACCGGCGCCGGGTCGGGCCGTATGTCGACAGGCTGCTGGCGGCGGAGGCGCTGGTGTTTTCCTTTCCGGTCTGGAACATGGGCTTTCCGGCGATCCTCAAGGGTTTTGTCGACAAGGTCTTTCTGCCGGGCGTCAGCTTCTACCTCAAAGACGATGGCTCCTACGTTCCCACGCTGCACAACATCAAACGCATGGGGGTCGTGTGCACCTATGGCGGCAATCGGTTGTGGACCATTTTGATGGGCGACCCGCCCCGCCGTTTCCTCAAGCGCTCGATGCGATTGATCTGCGCTCCGGGGACGCGGGTCGACTATCTCGCGCATTACGACATGAACCACACCAGGCGCGACCGCCGGGAGAAATTCCTCCAGCGGGTCGAAACGAGGTTCTCGGCCTGGTGACCGGATCGGCTCGACGCCACCGGCCGGGGATCGGCCGAAACGCTGCCGAAGAAGGCGAGTCTCGGAGGTTTGACCGCCGAGGACCGGTTCCGCTAGTGTTGCCGTTCCGGCGCAAGGCCGCGCGCTGACGAGGGCACGCCGGAGCGAGGGATGCAGGTCTTCGCGCGCCGATGGCGCGTGGGGGGACGTTTAACCGGGAGGAAACTGACATGAAGGTTGGGATCAGCGCAATTGCGCTCGCGTGCCTCTTTGCAGGGGCCGCGCATGCCGACGACAACAAGATCACCGTCGGCGTCACCGCGACGCTCGAAGGCACCTACACAATCCTCGGCGTCGACGGCATCGCCGGCTTCAACGCCGCGGTCAAGAAGTACGGGACGAAGGTCGGCGGCAAGGAGCTCGAGTTCGTCATCGCCTCGACCGACGCGACGCCGGACTCGGCTGTGCGCGCGGTGCGCAAGCTGATCGAGCAGGATCACGCCCAGATCCTCATCTCGCCGCTCTCCGGCGACGAGGGCATCGCGGTCAAGAATTTCTCCAGGACCCATCCCGAGCTGACCTTCATCAACGCCGCCTCCGGCGCGCAGGAAACGACGTTCCCCGACCCCTCGCCCAATTTCTTCCGCTGGAACATGGACGGCGCCCAGTGGCAGGTGGGTCTGGGCGACTACGCGTACAACCAGAAGGGCTATCGGAAGATTGCCACCGTCGGGGAGGACTATTCCTTCGTCTATACGCAAGTCATGGGCCTCGTCCTCGACTTCTGCCGTTTCGGCGGCCAGGTGACGAGCCGTCAGTGGGTGCCGCTCGGCACCAAGGATTTCGCCTCGACGATCGCGGCGCTGCCCGACGACGTCGACGCGATCTACCTCGGCCTCGGCGGGGCCGACGCGGTCAATTTCCTCAATCAGTATCAGCAGGCGGGCGGCAAGGCGCATCTGCTCGGCGGCTCGATCATGGTCGACCAGACCGTGCTCTCGGCGAAGGGCGATGCGAAGAATGCGATGATCGGCACGATCGCCGCCAGCGGCATGGCCGACACCTGGGACGATCCGCGCTGGACGGCGTTCAGCAAGCTCTATCAGGAGGCGACTCCGGCGGATAAGCGCCTGCCGAGCCCAGGCCTGCTGGCGACGAACTACTATGGCGCCACGATGGCGATGTACGAGGCCCTGAACAAGGTAAACGCCGACCTCAGCGACAATCAGTCGAAGTTCAAGTCCACGCTGGCGGGACTGACGATCGACGCCCCGAACGGCAAGATCCACCTCGACGAGGACCGGCAGGCGGTCGGCACGAACTTCGTCACCGAAGTTGTCGAGGACAGCAACGGCGCCCTGGTCAGCAAGGTGGTCAAGGTCGTCCCCGACGTGAACCAGACGCTCGGCTACCCGCGCGACGTCTTCGCCAAGATCGGACCGCCGAGCCGCACCAACCCGGAGTGCAAGAAGTACTGAGCCGGAACCCGGCCGGGCGCGCGCTTGCGCCCGGCCGGTCCGTTCGCGAGCGACGAGGGAAGGACCATCGAACGCATGGCGCCAGTGAGCGGCATCCATCCGCCCTCGAGTGGGCTGCGGCCGCGCTCCGGGCGGGCCCGCGACCGCCTTCCGAGAGACGGCGCATGAACCGTTTCATCGAGCGCCGCCCCATCGTGTCGCTCATCGTCTTCGTTCTGGTCATAGCCCTGGTCTGGCTGATCTTCGCCCCGTGGCCTGCCGGGTTCGAGCAGGTTTTCGGCAGGAAGAAGCTTTTCCTCAACGCGAGCCTCAACGGGATCACCCTGGGCGGCCTCTATTTCCTTGTGGCGAGCGGCTTCACCCTGATTTTCGGCCTGATGCGCAACGTCAATCTGGCGCACGGCTCGATCTACCTGCTCGGCGGCTATTTCGGCTACATGACCGACGCCGCGACGGGCTCGTGGCTCTTGAGCTTCGTCGTCGCCTTCGCCATTGCGGCCCTCCTTGGCGTCGTTCTCCAGGTCGCCGTCTTCCGCCGTATGGAAGGGCAGGACCTGCGCCAGACCCTGGTCACCATCGGCATTTCCATCGTTCTCGCCGACCTGATGCTCTGGGCCTACGGCGGCGGTTCGTACCAGATCCAGACGCCAGCCTGGTTGCGCGGGCCGGTCGATCTCCCCATCGTCACCGCGGTCAAGTCGTCGGGCGAGGCGGTCTTCCTGTCCTTTCCGATCGTGCGTCTCGTCATCTTCGCCGCTTCCGTCGTCATCGGGCTGGCGATGTGGCTGGTTCTCAACCGCACGCGGATCGGCATGATCGTCCGCGCCGGCGTCGATGACCGCGACATGCTGTCCGCGATGGGCGTGCCGATCCAGCTCGTCTTCGTCATCGTCTTTGCTTTCGGCGCCGGGCTGGCGGGAATGGCCGGCGTCGTCGGCGGCACTTTCCAGTCCATCTCGCCAGGCGAGGACACGCGCTTTCTGCTGGCCTCGCTGGTTGTGGTCATTGTCGGAGGCATGGGCTCGATCCCGGGCGCGGCGCTCGGCGCGGTCATCATCGGTCTCGCCGAGCAGATCGGACTGGCCTATTTCCCGACCTACGCGATCGTCCTGACGTTCCTGATCATGGTGCTCGTGCTGGCCGTGCGGCCGCAGGGCCTGCTGGCGAGGCGCTAGACGTGGCGCTCGCCGAAAGCCGAACCGGAACGGCTGCGACCCGGGCGCCGTCGGCCTGGCTCCAGGGCGTCAACCCGGCTTCCGTCCTTGTCGCCGTCGTCCTCGTTATCATGCCGGCGATCGCCAACGAGTTCGTGCTGACGCAGATCTTCGCCTGGTCGTACATGCTCGGCACGATCGCGCTGAGCCTCATGTTCCTGGCCGGCTACGGCGGCATGGTGAGCCTGGCGCAGATGACGATCGCCGGCTTCGCCGGCTACATCGTGGCGATCTTCGGCGTCAACGGCGTGCACGGCCTCGGCGGGCTCGGCTGGCCGTGGTGGCTCGCCTTGCCGATGGCGCTCGTCCTCTCGATGATCTTCGGCGCCGTCATCGGCGCGCTGGCCGTGCGCACCGAGGGCATCTACACAATCATGATCACGCTCGCGATCGCCGCGGCGTTCTTCTATTTCACCAACGAGAACTACGCCATCTTCAACGGCCACGCCGGCATCAACAGCATCCCCACGCCGCATTTCCTCGGCGTCGACTGGCATGCGGCCGTTCCCTTCTATTATCTCGCCCTCGCCATCGCGGTCCTCTGCTGCTGGGCGGTTTCCTATGTCGCGCGGGCGCCGTTCGGCCTCGCCTTGCAGGGAATTCGCGACAATCCGCGGCGGATGGCGGCGCTGGGCTTCAACGTCAACGCGCATCGCATCCTGGCCTATGTGTTCGCCGCGCTGCTCGCGGCGCTCGGGGGCGTGCTGCTCGTCTGGAGCTACGGCGAGGTCGCGCCGGGCACCGTCAGCGTCTCGGCGGCGATCGACATCCTCATCATCGCGGTCGTCGGCGGCATCGGCAGTCCGATCGGCCCGTTTGTCGGCGCCCTGATCTATGCGGTCCTGAAGACCTTCGCACTCGACATCCTCGTCGCCTTCGGCCTCGACGGCAATCGTTTCCGGCTCCTGATCGGACTGGGCTTCCTCGTCATCGTCTTCTTTTCGCCGGACGGCGTCATCGGCCTCTGGAAGCGCTGGCGAACGCACGCGACCCGCGGCGCGGCCGGCGCAGCGGGGCAGGGCGGCGGCCATGGATAGCGTCGCCCAGGGCCTCTCCGCCGTCGGCTCCGCCAATGCGCTGGAACTGCGCGGCGTGACCCGCCTCTTCGGCGCGCTCGCCGCGCTGATCGACGTCTCCCTCACCGTCCGGCCCGGCGAGCGCCGCGGCGTTCTGGGATCGAACGGCGCGGGCAAGACGACGCTCTTCAACTGCATCACCGGCGATTTTCCGCCGACCTCGGGAACGATCAGGTTCTTCGGCGAAGACGTGACCGCCTTTCCGCCCTTTGAGCGGATCCGTCGCGGACTGCGCCGCACCTATCAGATCTCGGCGCTCTTCCCCGGCCTTTCGGTGCTCGACAACGTCTACCTCGCCTGCCGCGGCGTGTCGCGCGGGCGCTTCTCGTTCGTCCGGCCGCGCCGCAACGATGCGCTCGTCAGCGCGGCGGAAAACCTGATCCAGGCGGTCCACTTGGCGGCGATCAAGTCGCGGCTGGTCTCGGAGCTTGCGCATGGCCAGCAGCGCCAGCTCGAAATCGCGCTCGCTCTGGCGGGCGCGCCGCGCCTCATCCTGTTTGACGAACCGGCCGCCGGGCTGTCGCCGACCGAGCGCGCCGAACTCGTCGAGATCCTTTCCTCGCTGCCGGCGCATATCGGCTACATCATCATCGAGCACGACATGGACGTCGCGCTTCGCGTCGTCGAAAGCGTGACGATGATGCACAACGGCCGCATCTTCAAGGAAGGTACGCCGCAGGAGATCGAGTCGGATCCGGAGGTTCAGGACATCTATCTCGGGGGCGGCCATGGCTGAGCCGCGCCGCTCGGACGCGAGCGCAATTCTCGAGGTGAGAGGCCTCAACGTGTACTACGGCCGCTCGCACGCGCTTCAGGGCGTCGATCTGACGCTCCAGCAAGGGGTTCTGTCGGTCGTCGGTCGCAACGGCATGGGCAAGACGACGCTGTGCCAGGCGATCATGGGCCTCGTGCGCGCCTCGGGCGGGTCGGTTCGCAGCCGCGGGCAGGAGCTCGTCGGCCTGCCGCCGGCGCGGATCGCCCGTCACGGCATCGGCTACGTGCCGCAGGGGCGCCGCCTCTGGCGGTCATTGACCGTCGACGAGCACCTCAGGATGATCGCCGCCCGCCATACGGGCGCCTGGACCGTCGAACGCGTCTATGACGCGTTCCCGCGCCTTGCCGAACGCAGGAGCAACGGCGGCGGCCAGCTGTCGGGCGGCGAACAGCAGATGCTGGCGATCGCGCGCGCCCTCGTCACCAACCCGCAGCTCCTGATCATGGACGAGCCGACGGAAGGTCTGGCCCCCGTCATCGTCTCGCAGCTCGAGGAGATGCTGGCGCGGCTCGGCGCCGAAAGCGACATCGCCATACTCGTCATCGAACAGAACATCGGCGTCGCGACCTCGGTGTCCGATCGGGTCGCCATCATGGTGAACGGCCGGATCAACCGGATCATCGAGTCGAGCCGCCTTGCCGCCGACCGCGATCTTCAGCAGCGCCTGCTCGGCGTCGGCCGGCATTCGGAGGCGGAGCCGGAGCCGGAGTCGCAGGCGCCGGAGCCGGCGACGCCCAAATCGGCCCCGTCCCCGCGGCGGTCGGGCGGGGCGCCGATCAAGATCTTCGTCTCCAATCCTGTTCCGCCGACCCGTTGGTCGCAGCCGGTCCCGAACGCCCGGATCGAGGCCGCCGCCCGCACCGCCTCGGTCGGCGCCGCCCGGTTCGAGGACGCCGCCGAGCGCCGCGCGCCGGCGCTTGTGGCGCATTCGCCGGGCCATCCGATCGTTCTCGTTGTCGGTACGCTCGACACCAAGGGGCCGGAACTGCGCTTCATCCGCGATCTGGTGGCGGCGAGCGGTCTCAGGACCCGGCTGGTCGACGTCTCGACCAGCGGCAAGCTCGCCACCTGCGACGTCACCGCGCAGGAGATCGCGCTGAACCACGCCCGGGGCGGCCCGGGCGTCTTCGGCCGCGAACGCGGCGCGTCGGTCGCGGCGATGGCCGAAGCCTTCGAGAGCTGGATCCGGCGGCAGGGCGATGTCGTCGGGATCATCAGCGCGGGCGGATCGGGCGGGGCGTCGATCGTCGCGCCCGGCATGCGCGCGCTGCCGATCGGCACGCCGAAGATGCTGATCTCCTCGATCGCCTCCGGCGATGTCGGACGTTACGTCGGTCCGAGCGACATCGCGATGATGTATTCGGTGACCGACGTGCAGGGCCTGAACAGGATATCGCGACAGGTCCTGGCGAACGGCGCGCAGGCGGTCATCGGCATGGTCAAGGGGCGGCTCGCCGAGCGCGAGACCGCTCGCAAGGTCCGCGGCGTCGCGAGCGCGCCGGCCGTCGGACTGACGATGTTCGGCGTCACCACGCCCTGCGTCCAGCAGATCGCGAAATCGCTCGAGCCGGACTGGGAGTGTCTGGTCTTCCACGCGACCGGGGTCGGCGGCCGGTCGATGGAGAAGCTGATCGACGGCGGTCTCCTCGACGGCGTCATCGACATCACCACGACCGAGGTCGCCGACATGCTGATGGGCGGCGTCCTGCCCGCGGATGAAGACCGCTTCGGCGCCGTCATCCGGTCGCGAACGCCCTATGTCGGGTCGGTCGGCGCGCTCGACATGGTCAACTTCGGGCCGCCGGAGACAGTGCCGGCTGCGTATAAGGGGCGGCTCATGCACGTCCACAATCCGCAGGTCACGCTGATGCGCACGACCGCGGCGGAGAACGAGCGCGTCGGGCGCTGGATCGGCGAACGCCTGAACCGCATGGATGGGCCGGTGCGCTTCTTTCTGCCGGAAGCCGGCGTGTCCGCTCTCGACGCAGCCGGGCAGGCGTTCTGGGATCCAGACGCCGATGCAGCGCTCTTTCGCGCGCTGAGCGACACGGTGCGCCAGACGGCGAACCGCCAGCTCATTCGCATCCGGCGCCATATCAACGACCCGGAATTCGCCGCCGCGGTCGTTGACGCGTTTCGGGCGCTGCACGGGCGGGCGGCCGGGCGAAGGCGGGTCACGAGGTGACCATGCCGCAATTCGAGCGTAAGGCCCTCATCGAGAAGTTCCGCGCGATGGCTCGGCGCGGCGAGCCGATCGTCGGCGGCGGGGCGGGAATCGGGCTTTCGGCCAAATGCGAGGAGGCCGGCGGGATCGACCTTATTGTGATTTACAATTCCGGTCGCTACCGCATGGCCGGCCGAGGCTCGCTCGCCGGCCTTCTGGCCTACGGCGACGCCAATGCGATCGTCGTCGAAATGGCGGGCGAAGTGCTGCCGGTGGTCAAGCGCACGCCCGTCCTTGCCGGCGTCAACGGCACCGATCCGTTCCGCGACATGGACGTTTTCCTCGATCAGATCCGCGCGCTCGGCTTCGCGGGCGTGCAGAATTTTCCGACCGTCGGCCTCATCGACGGAACGCTCAGGGCCAATCTCGAGGAGACGGGCATGTCCTACGCCCTCGAGGTCGACATGATCGCCAAGGCGCACGCCAAGGACATGCTGACGACCCCTTACGTGTTCTCGGAAGCCGAGGCGGAGGCGATGGCCCGGGCGGGCGCCGACATCATCGTCTGCCATCTGGGGCTGACGACGGGGGGCGCCATCGGCGCCGGGACGGCTCGCCGGCTGGAAGATTGCCCGGCGCTGATCGACGCCTGGGCCGGCGCGGCGCTGAGCGTCAGGCCGGATATCCTGGTGCTCGCGCACGGCGGCCCGGTCGCCGAGCCGACCGACGCCGAATTCATCATGAACCGCTGCAAAGTCATCCATGGCTTTTACGGCGCATCGTCGATGGAGCGGCTGCCGGTCGAGCGGGCGTTGACCGAACAGGTGCGAAGCTTCAAGGCGATAGGACGGAAACGCTAACCGAGCGAAGGCGACGCCGGGTGAGCGCGGCCTGAAGGGGAGGTAAAAATGTCGGGACTTCTGATCGGCACGCTGATCCTGTGGCTGATCATCGCGATCGTCGTCATCGTGGTGGTCGTCTATGTGGTGAACTGGCTCTATCACCGCTCGTCGAAGGAAGTGTCGTTCGTTCGCACCGGCTTCCTCGGCCAGAGGGTGGTCATCGACGGCGGCGCGTTCGTCCTGCCGTTCATTCACGACTTTACCCCGGTGAACATGAACGTCCTGCCGATGCAGATCGTGCGCGAAAAGGGCGACGCCCTGATCACCCGCGATCGCATGCGCATCGACATCGAGGCCGACTTCTACGTTCGCGTGGAGGCTTCGCCCGAAGCCGTGTCGATCGCCGCCGCGACGCTCGGCCGCCGCACGCTCGAGCCCGAACGCCTGCACGCGCTGCTGTCCGGCAAGTTCGTCTCGGCGCTGCGCTCCGTCGCCTCGGAAATGACGATGGAGCAGATGCACGAGGAGCGCGGCGACTATGTCGCCCGCGTCAAGGCCGCCGCGGCGGAGGCGCTGGCGCAGAACGGTCTCGAGCTCGAATCGGTCGCCATCACCGACCTCGACCAGACGGATCTCGAGTTTTTCAACCCCTCCAATCGCTTCGATGCGGAAGGCCTGACGCGGCTGATCGAAGACATCGAGGAGCGGCGCAAGCTGCGCAACGACATCGAACAGGATTCGATGATCAAGATTCGCAGCCGCAACCTCGAGGCCGAGCGCCGGGCGCTCGAGATCGAGCGCGACACCGAAGCCGCCCGCCTGGAGCAGCAGCGCGACATCGAGATGCGTCGCGCATTGCAGCGGACCGAGGTCGCCCGCGAGCGGGCGCTGCGTGAAACCGAGGCCGAACAGGCGCAGATATCCGCCCGCGAAACGATCGAAAAGGCGCGCATCGCCAACGAACAGGCGATCAGCGAGGCGCGCATCGCTTCCGAGCGCGAGATCCGGCACAAGGAAATCGAACGCACCCGTGCGGTCGAGGAGGTGGAGATCGTGGCGCGCGAAGAGATCGAGCGCGCCCGCATCCATAACCAGCAGTCGGTCGATACCGCCCGCATCGCCTCCGAACGCGAGGTGCGGCAGAAAGAGATCGAACGAACGCGGACAATTGAGGAGGCGGAGATCGAAGCGCGCGAATCGACGGAGAAGCTTCGCATCACCCAGATGGCGACGATCAATGCGGAGCGGATCGCGTCAGACGAGCGCACGCGTTCGCTCGAAATCCTGCGCACCCGCGCCATCGAGGAAGCGGAAATTGCGGCGCAGCGGGCGATCGAGGCCGCCAAGATTGCGCGCGAGCAGTCGCTGGCGGCGGACCGGATCGCCGCCGAACAGGCGACCCGCGCGCTCGAGATCGCGCGCAGCCAGGCGCTCGACGAAGCCGGCATCAGTGCGCGCGAGTCGACGGAGAGCGCCCGGATCGCTCAGGAGGAGCGTGTCCGCGGGCTGGAAATCGCCCGAAACCGGGTGATCGAGGCAGCCGACATCGCGGCACGCGAGGCGATCGAAGCGGCGCGCATCGCGCAGGAGAAGAATATCGCGCTCTCCCGCATCATGAGCCAGCAGGAGACCCAGGGTCAGGAGATCGCCCGCCGCCGTGCGCTCGATGAGGCGGAGATCCGGGCGCACGAGGCGGTCGAGGCGGCGCGGATCGCCGAGGAGAAGGCTCTGGCGGCTGAGCGCATTCAGTCCGAGCAGGCGACGCGCGGGCTCGAGATCGCACGGGCCGAAGCGATCGAAGCCGCCGAGATCAAGGCGCGAGAAGTCGTCGAGGCGACGCGAATTGCGCAGGAGAAAGCTCTGGCCGCTGAACGGATCCAGGCCGAGCAGGAGACCCGCGGGCGCGAGATCGAGCGGAGCGAGGCGATCGAAGCGGCCGAACTCCGGCGCCGCGACGCCGTCGAGCGGCAGCGGATCGGCGTCGAGCTGGCGCTGGAAACCGATCGCATCGCCTCGCAGCAGACCCGCGAGGTCCTGAACATCCAGCAGAAAAAGGCGATCGAGATCGCCGACGAGGATCGCGCGATCGAACTCTCTTCCAAGAAGACCGAGCGGATCGAGGCCGATCGGCGGGTGCGGCAGGCCGAGATCGTCGCACGGCAGAACGTTGACCGGACCGACGTCGAGCGGGAACAGGCGCTCGAAGGTGCACGCCTCGAGCGGCGCAGGGCGCTCGAGCAGCTCGAGATCGCTCGCTCGCAGGCGCTGCAGGAAGCCGAGATCGCCTCGCGCGAGGAGATCGAGCGCGCCCGCATCGCCTCGGAGCGCGGGCTCGACGAAGCGCGGGTCAACCGCGAGCGCGACCTGCGCCGGCTCGAGATCGAGCGCGAGCGGATCGTCGAAACGGTGATGATGGAAAAGGCGATCGCCATCTTCCAGAAGTCGCTCGAACAATCGGCCGCCCAGGCGGAAGCCGAGAATGCCCGGGCGAGGGCGACCGAGGCGCAGGAGCGGGTCATCACCGTTCGCGAAAACGAGATCGCCCGCCGGCGCAGGTCCGTCGAAGTGCTCATCGCCGAGAAGGAGGCCGATGAGACGCGGATCGCTGCGGAAGCCGAGCGCATCCGGGCGGCGGTCGAGGCCGAGGCGCAGCGTCTGCTCAATGAAGCGGAGAACGTGCTCAGCGACGGAGCGCGCCAGTCGCTCTTCCGGCGGAAGCTCCTCGACCGGGTCGAGGGCATCGTCCGCGAGAGCGTCCGGCCGATGGAGAAGATCGAGGGCATCCGCATCCTGCAGGTCGATGGGCTCAACGGCGGCGGGAACGGCTCGGGCGGTCGCAGCGCGACGGACGAAGTGATCAATTCGGCGCTTCGGTATCGCGTCCAGGCGCCGCTGATCGATTCCATTCTGGCCGATATCGGCGTCGAGGGCGGCAGCCTGGCCAGGATGCCGGGGCTTATCCGCGAGGCGCGCGACATGCAGGGAATCCGCAAGGACAGCGCGCCGAAGAAGGAGCCCGACGGCGCGGCGGCGCCCGTCATCGCCGCGCCCGCCGGAGCCGGCGGTCCTCCGCGCAAGAAGAGCTGAAGGTCCAATGGCGCGCGTCTTCATCTCGAGCGTCGTGAATGCCCGCAGCGATCGGGTCTGGGCGCGCGTGCGCGATTTCAACGGGCTGCCGAACTGGCACCCGGCCATCGCCGAAAGCCGCATCGAGGGCGGCGAGCCGTCAGACAAGATCGGCTGCGTGCGCGATTTCCGGCTGCGAAACGGCGATCGGATCCGCGAAAAGCTGTTGGGACTTTCCGACTACGACATGTTTTGCACCTATTCCATTCTGGAATCCCCGATGGGGGTGGAGAACTATGTCGCGACGCTGCGGCTGACGCCGGTGACCGATGGCGAGCGGACGTTCGTCGAGTGGACGGCGGAGTTCGACTGCGCGCCGGAACGGGAGGCGGAGCTGATCACGACCATCGGCGGCGGCGTCTTCCAGGGCGGCTTTGACGCGCTGAAACGCGCGTTCGGGGGCTGACCTTGCCGCGGATCGTCAAGAGCACGATCATCGACGCCCCGTGCGATCGGGTCTGGGAGGTCCTGCGCGACTTCAACGGCCATGATTCCTGGCATCCGGCAGTCGCCACCAGCATGATCGAGCGGGGGCAGAGCGCGGACAAGATCGGCTGCGTCCGCCGGTTTCGGCTGGCGGACGGAGCCGAGCTTCGCGAGCAATTGCTGGCGCTTTCCGACCTCGAGCAGAGCTTCAGCTATTGCCTGCTCGACACGCCGATCCCGCTGTTCAATTATGTCGCCCATGTCCGTCTTCTCCCGGTCACCGACGGCGACCGCACCTTCTGGCACTGGGAGTCGCGCTTCACCACCCGCGCCGAGGACGAGGCGCGCCTGACGGAGATGGTCGGCGAGCAAATCTATCAGGCCGGGTTCGAGGCGATCCGCAACCGCCTGCGCGAAGCTGTGTGAGGGGGCCAGCCGCAATGCCGCTCAGCGTCAGAACCTGCGCTTCGCCTGCCGAGGCGGCCGCTGCGCTCGCCTCGGATCGCGGCGCGCGATACATCGCTGGCGGCACGCTGGTCATGCGCGCCGTCAACGAGGGCGATGTCGGCATCACCACGCTGGTGCGGCTCGCGGACCGGGCGCTCGCGCAAGTCCGGACGAGCGGACCGCGCGTGACGATCGGCGCGGAAGTGACGCTGGCGCAGATTCTGCGCGAGCGCGAGCTGGCCTTCCTCCATCCTGTCGTGCGTTCGATCGGCGGGCCAGCCGTGAGAACTTTGGGCACGGTCGGCGGCAACCTGTTTGCGCCCTCGCCCTTCGGCGATCTGACGGTCGCGCTGCTCGCGCTGGACGCGACCGTCTCCGTGCAGAGCGGCTATGGCGCGCGCGACATCGGCCTCGAGGAGTTCCTGGCGGGGCGCGATCGGGCGGCCGCCACAGTGGTTGCCGGCGTCTCGTTCGAGCGGCCTGCCAACCTGGACTCCTTTCGCTACCGCAAGTTTGCCCGGGTCAAGCCGAAAGGCGCCTCTGTCGTATCGATTGCGGCTCGCCTGCCCAGCATGAGCGGCCGCGTCTCCGGCGCCCGCATCGCCTACGGCGCCATGGCGCCGACCGCTGTCCGGGCAAAGGCGGCGGAGCGGGCGCTCGAAGGACGAAGCCTCGACGAGGCCGGCGTCGCCGCGGCGGTCGGCGTGGCGGCGGAAGGAACCGCGCCCGCGACCGACGCCATCGCCAGCGCCTGGTATCGCCGCGAGGTCGTCGGCGTCCAATTGCGCCGCCTGCTCACCGGCGTGGAGGGCTAGGGCGCCGCGATGCCGCTGACCCCGCTTCACTTCATCCACAACGGCCGCGAGGTCGCGGTCTTCGCTCCCGGCGGGGCGAACCTCCTTGTGGTCTTGCGCGATCTCATCGGCGACCATTCGCCGAAGTTCGGCTGCGGGCAGGGCGGGTGCGGCGCCTGCACCGTGCTTATCGACGGCGATCCCGTCGTCTCCTGCGTGACGCTGGCCGAAAGCGTCGCTGGTCGGTCGATCGAGACGGCCGACGGGCTCAAGGCCGGTCCCGACCTCCACCCGCTGCAGACGGCGTTCATGGAAAATTTCGCCGCGCAATGCGGCTATTGCACGCCCGGCATGCTGATGGCCGCCAAGGCGCTCATCGATCGCAACCCTTCGCCAAGCCGCAGCGAGGTCGTCGAGGCCATCTCCGGCAACATCTGCCGCTGCACCGGCTATGAACCGATCATCAACGCGATCCTCGCCGCCGCCGGGCGCGGCGCGCGGCGCGCCTGAAGGGCCTGAGCGATGCTTGAACTGCGCAAGGACATTTTCGCCGACGAGCGCGACGACAATCTGAAGGAGATCGGCAAGCCGACGCAGCGGCAGGACATGCTCGGCCATGTCACCGCGACGTCGACCTTCTTCAACGATCATCAACTGCAGGGCATGCTGCATCTAAAGGTGCTGCGCAGCCCCCACTCGCACGCGCGCATCCGCCGGATCGACACGAGCGAGGCCGAGCGGCATCCGGGCGTCCGCCGGATCATTCGCGGCGCGGACGTGCCGCGGAACCTCAATACGCTGCTCAGCCTGATCAATTTCGGCAAGGACGACGAACCGACGCTGGCGGTCGACAAGGTGCGCTACAAGGGCGAGCCGATTCTCGCCGTCGTCGCCGATAGCCACCGCGAGGCGTTCGAGGCGCTGAGCAAGATCCGCGTCGACTACGATCCCCTGCCGGCCGTCTTCGACGTCGAGGAGGCGCTGAAGCCGGGCGCGCCGGTCATCAACGAGACCTATCCGACGAACAAGTTCATCTATCACGACGTCTACGATCATCAGAAGCTGCGCTTCGGCGATGTCGAGCGCGGTTTCTCCGAGGCCGAGCATGTTCTCGAACAGCGCTACCAGATGTCGCCGATCGAGCATGCGCCAACCGAGACCAACGGCTCGATCGCGGCGCCGGAGACCAACGGCCGCTTCATCGTCTACACCTCGACGCAGGCTTTGTTCTTTTCGCTCGACACCTGCGCCAAGATCCTCGACGTGCCGTCCAACAAGCTGCATTTCGTCGGCGGCACGGTCGGCGGCGGCTTCGGCGGCAAGGTCGATACGGTGACCGAGCCGCTGTCGATCCTCGGCGCGATGCTGACCGGACGGCCGGTGCGCTACGTCATCGGCCGCGAGGAGGAGATGCAATATTGCGCCCCGCGCGGCGCCGAGCGCATTTTCATCAAGGACGGCGTGTCGCGCGACGGGCGGATTCTGGCGCGCCAGTTCCGCTGCTACTTCGACAGCGGCGCCTATACGCGTCTCTCGAGCTACGCCGCCGTCAAATGCGCGGCGCACCTGCCGGGTCCCTACACCATCCCCAACGTCCACGCCGACGTCTATTGCGTCTTCACCAACCGCGTCCCGGCGACGGCGATGCGCGGCTTCGGCGTCACCGCGGTCGATTTCGCCATCGAATGCCAGATGGACAAACTCGCTGATCTCGTGGGCATCGACCCGATGGAATTCAGGCTCCTCAACGCCTATCGCGACGGCGACATGAAAGCGCATCGGCGGGAGGCGAAAAACACCGCCCTGATCGAATGCGTGCAGGTGGCGGCGGAGAAGGCGAAATGGCCGATCCGCGACGAGTTCAAGCGCATGTCGTCGCGCAAGGACGGCGGCGGGTCGCGCGGCGCCATCCCCCCGACGCCGCGCGACTCCCCGTCCGCCCAGCGCGCGGCCGCGCAGCAGCGCACGACCTACGATCGGCCGACTGCCCCGCCGCCGGCGCCTCCTCCGCGTCCGCCGGCGCCTCCCGCCCAGCCGGCGGCGACGTCGACGCATGGGGCGACACGGTTCTCTTCGGTCTTCGGCAGGAGGCGCTGACATGGCGAAGCTTCGCGGGCGCGGCATGGCCGCGATCAACTACCCGATCGGGATGAATCTCGGCGGCGACCCGAGCCAGGCGCTGGTCCATTCCAATCCGAGCGGCAAGTTCACCGTCGCGCTCTCCTCGATCGATCTCGGCCAGGGGATGAAGTCGGTGACCCGGCAAATCTGCGCCGAAACGCTGGGGGTTCCGGTCGAGGATGTCTATGTCGACACGGCCAACTCCGACACCGGGCCGCATTGCATGGGCAGTTTCGCCTCACGCGGCACGCACCGGGTCGGCAATGCGGTGGCGGCCGCCGCCCGCGAAGCCCGCGCCGTGATGATGGAAGCGGCGGCCGAGGAGCTCGAGGTCAATGTCGCCGACCTCGAAACGGACGGGCGCGGCGCCATCCATGTCAAGGGCGCGCCGCACCGCTCGATTTCGACCAAGGACGTCGCCATCGCGGCCCAGTTCAAGCAGGGGCGGACGATTTCCGGGCGCGGCATTTTCCTCGTGCCGCTGTCTCCGGTCGATCCCGAGACCGGGGAGATGTCGCCCGCGACCTGTTACGCGCACGCCTGCCTCGTCGCCGAGGTCGAGGTGGACGACGAGACCGGCGAAGTCGCAATGGTCCGGATGGACAGCGCCTACGAACTGGGGCGGGCCCTGAACCCGCGGCTGGTCGAGCAGCAGCTTGTCGGCGGCGCCTGGATGGGCGTCAGCCATGCGCTCTATGAGACGCCCGAGCCCTATTATCCCGATCCCGGTCATGGCCCGCGCGACTTTGTCGAATATCTGATGCCGGGGCCGGGCGACATCTGTCCGCACGACATCGCCGTGCTCGAACGTCCCGCCGCCGACGGTCCGTTCGGCGCCAAGGGCCCAGGCGAGATGTGCGCCAATCCCGTTCTTCCGGCGGTCGCCAACGCCATCTTCAACGCGGTCGGCGTGCGTATCGACGAACTGCCGATCACGCCGGAAAAGGTGCTCCGCGCCATCAGGGCGCAGGGCGGCGCCCGCCCGCAGCCGCGTCGCTGAGGCGCCGATGGCGGTCAGGGCGAATATCGTCGGCATTGACAGTCCGGAGGCGCTCGAGAAAGCGCTCCGGGCGGCCTACTATCTCGCCGACGAGGGGCTGGCGACCGCCGCCTATCTGGCGCTGGCGCTGGGAAAGCCGCTGCTCCTCGAGGGATCGCCTGGGGTCGGCAAGACCGAAGCCGCCAAGGCGGTCGCCGCGGTGCTGGCGCGCCGCCTCATCCGCCTCCAGTGCTACGAGGGCATCGACGCCTCGGCGGCGCTCTACGAATGGAACTATCCCCGCCAGATGCTGGCGATCCGCCAGGCGGGCGACCAGAACATCGACATTTACGGCGAGCCGTTTCTCATCGAACGGCCGATGCTGGCGGCGCTGCGCGCCCCGGACTCGTCCGTGCTGCTGATCGACGAAATCGATCGCTCGGACCAGGAATTCGAGGCCTTCCTGCTGGAGTTTCTATCGGACTTCCAGATTTCCATTCCTGAGCGCGGCACCTTGCGCGCGGTCGAGCGGCCGGTGGTGATCCTGACCTCCAATCGCACGCGCGATCTGCACGAAGCGCTGCGCCGCCGCTGCGTCTACCACTGGATCGACTACCCGACGGCAGAACGCGAAGCGCGCATCGTCATGATGCGCGCCTCCAGCGTGGCCGAGACGACCGCGCGCGCGGTGGTGGCCGCGGTCGGCAAATTGCGTCGCGAGCCGTTGAGCAAGGCGCCGGGCATCGCCGAGGCGATCGACTGGGCCGAGGCGGCAACGCTTCTCAACCGCGGCGGAGCGCGCTGGCCGGAGGCGTTCAAGCGCTCGATCGGCGTCGCGCTGAAGGATGAAGAGGACCTCGCCTACGTCTCCGGCCGGCTCGACGCGATCATCGCCGAGGCCGCCGCATGAGCGACGGCGACGCGGCCCCGCGCGCGGTGCGGCCTTTTCTCGCCTTCGTCACGCGGCTGCGGGCGCACGGCTTCATGATCGCGCCGGAACAGACGATGGCGTTCCTGTCGGCGATTTCGCTTTTGGGACCGCGCGATATCGAGGACATCCGCCAGGCCGGCCTCGCGACCCTGGCGCCGCCACGCGAGCGCCACGCCGCATATGATCTGATCTTTCGCGCCCACTTCCTTGGCGAGGATGCGCCTGTGCTCGGCGAAGGCGAGCAGGAGGAGACGGTCCGCGTTCAGGAAGAACGCCAGGGCGAGGACGAGTTTCCGGAGGCGGACGAAGTCAACGAGACCGGCGAAGCGGCGACGCGCGCCGAGGCCCTCGTCCAGCGGCGCTTCGGTCCGGCGGTCGTCGGCGATCCGCTGCGCCGTCTTATCCGCGAGGCGCGCCGGCGGCTGCCGCGCCGGCAGAGCTATCGCCGGACGCGGAGCCGCAGCGGACCCGTCGTCGATCTCCGCCGGACGTTGCGCGACGCAGTGCGCAACGACGGCGAGATGATCAAGCTCTCCCGGCTCAGGCGCCGGTTGCGGGCGCGGAAGCTTCTCCTCCTGATCGATGTCTCCGGCTCGATGAAGGCTCGGACCGAGGAGAATCTGCGTCTGGCGCACGCGCTGGCGCAAGCGGCGCCGCGCATCGAGATCTTCACCTTCGGCACGAGACTCACCCGGATAACCCGGGCGATGCGGCTCAAGCGCCGCGAGCAGGCGCTTGCCGCGGCGGCCCAGGTCGTCCGGGATTTCGATGGCGGCACGCGGATCGGCGAAGCGCTGCAGGCCTTCCTCGCCGTTCCGAGATTTGCCGGATATGCCCGCGGCGCGGTGACGCTGGTCGTTTCCGACGGGCTCGAGCGCGGCGATCCGGCGGCGCTCGTCGACGCGGCGGCGAAGCTGTCGCGGCGGGCGTGGCGGCTGAGCTGGCTGACGCCGCTCGCCATAGGCAGAAACTTCAAGCCGGCGACCGAGGCGCTGATCGCCATCTCGCGCTCCGTCGACGACATGGTCGACGGCGGTTCGACCGCCGCGATCGTCGACCACATGCTGACGCTCACGCGAAAGAGGGCGGCGTGATCCCGATCGTCGACGCTCACCACCATATCTGGCGAAAGATCGATCTTCCGTGGCTCGACGGTCCGATGCAGCCCCGCATCTTCGGGCCGTACGAGCCGATCCGGCGCGACTATACGATCGACGAATACCGCTCCGACATCGCCGCCTCGAATGTCGTCAAGTCGGTCTACGTACAGACCAACTGGCCGCGTGAGCGCTTCGAGGACGAGGCAGCGTGGGTGCAAAAGACCGCCGCCGCGACCGGCTGGCCGCACGCCATCGTCGCCTACGCCGATTTCTCGACCGGCGACGTTCGCCCGCAGCTCGATCGTCTGGCGCGCTACGACCTGGTGCGCGGCGCACGCATGCAGCTGCACTGGCATGAGAATCCGATGTACCGGTTCGCCGCGCGGGCGGACCTGCCAATCGATCCCACGATCCGCCGCAACATCGGCCATCTCGCCGACTACGGCTGGAGCTTCGATCTCCAGGTGTTCGCGGGGCAGATGGCCGACGCGGCCGACCTTGCCGAATCCGCTCCGAAGGTGACCTTCGTGCTGCAGCACGCCGGCATGCTCGAGGACCTGTCGCAGCAGGGCCGCTCGGAGTGGCGCGCCGGCATGGTGCGTCTCGCCGCCTGTCCCAATGTCGTCACGAAGCTTTCCGGGCTCGGGACGTTCCTGCACCGGAACGACCCTGCGCATATCCGCGAGGTCGTGCGCGAGACCGTCGGAATCTTCGGCGCGGAGCGATGCCTGTTCGGCTCGAACTTCCCGATCGAGAAGCTGTGGGCGTCATACGAGGGCCTTGTCGACGCCCATCTTGAAGCCGCCCGCTCCTTTTCGCCGCGCGAGCAGGAAGCGATCTTTCACGACGTCGCTATGCGAGTCTACCGCATCAACGCATAAGGGCGGCGCCACACGCAAGGGGAGGACAAAGTGCCGCTGGAAATCAAGATCCTCGACTATGGCGACATCGAACTCGAGTCGAGCTTTCTTGTGCTCGGGCGCGACTGCGGCCGCACCCGGCGCGTGCCGACGCTCGGCTTCCTCATCCTCGGCGGCGACTATCCGGTCCTCGTCGACACCGGATATCGCTCGAACCAGATCATGGAGACGCTCGGCATGCGCGGGCTGCAATACCATGAGAACATGATCGAGAATCAGCTCTCGAGGCATGGCCTCCGCCTGGGCGACATCCGTTTTGTCGCCCATACGCACCTGCACATCGATCACGCCGGCAAGGACGACCTCTTTCCGATGAACACGACCGTCGTCGTCAACCGGCGCGAGCTCGAATATTCCGTTTCCGGTCTCATGCATCCGCAATATCCGGCGCCCGACATCAAGCACCTGATCGACCGGCTGCACACCAAGGGCGCGCTGCGCTTCCTCGACCTCGATGTCACCGGGCCGGTCGAGCTCATCCCCGGCGTCCATTGCGAGGCGGCGAACGCCCACACCGAAGGCTCGATGAACGTCCACGTCCACACCGCCGAAGGCGTGGCGACGATCTGCGGCGACGTCATCTACGACATCCACGACCAGGTCATCGAGCCGTTCCGCCAGATTCACGACGGCGAGCCGCAGACCACCGGCAACCACGGCGGGTCGAAGCGGGCCGAGAAGGGCGCGATCAAGAAGGTGCTGAACAACGCGCGTTTCGTTCTGCCCGTGCACGACCGGCCCGCGCGGATCGACCGGGGCGCGGTCGTCGCCCGCCTGCACGATCAGGTGCCCGGGCCCGTCGTGCAGAGCGTGCCCAAGCGCAACTGGTTCCCGATGTAGGCCTTCCGGCAGCGAGCGCCCCCACGATGACCCACACGACGATGCGTCCGGAATTCGAGGACCTGATCGACCCCTACGCCCCGGTTGGGCAGATAGGCACGGGCTTCACCTTCACCGAGGGGCCGATCTGGCGCCCGATAGACCGCTATCTCCTCTTCTCCGACATGCCGGCCGACGTGCGCCGGCGATGGGACCCGGATCGCGGCGTGAGCGAGGTCAAGCGGCCGTCGAACAGGTGCAACGGCATGACCTACGACACAGAGCTCAACCTGATCGTCTGCGAGCATGCGACCTCTTCGCTCATCCGCGAACGCGCCGACGGCCGGCGAGAGGTCCTCGCCTCGCATTTCGAGGGCCAGGAGCTGAACAGCCCGAACGATGTCTGCGTGCGCTCGGATGGCTCGATCTATTTCTCAGATCCCTGGTACGGACGGATGCCGGGCTTCGGGGTCGAACGGCCGCGGCAGCTCGGTTTCCAGGGCGTCTACCGCGTGCCGCCGGGCGGCGGGCCGCCGCAGCTCCTGGTCGACCGGCACATGTTCGATCAGCCGAACGGCCTTTGCTTCTCGCCCGACGAGAGGCTTCTCTACGTCAACGACACGGTTCAGGCGCTGATCCGCGTGTTCGACGTCGCCGCCGACGGTTCGCTGTCGAACGGGCGCATCTTCGCCACCGGCATTCGCTCATCCCTCGAGCCTGGCGTGCCCGACGGAATGAAGTGCGACCAGCGCGGCAATGTCTGGGTCACGGCGCCCGGCGGCATCTGGGTCTATGCGCCGAACGGCGACCTTCTGGGCAAGGTGCGCGTGCCCGAGGTGGTCGCCAACCTTGCGTGGGGCGGCGACGACTTTCGCACCCTCTTCATGACCGCGACGCACTCGGTCTATCGGCTCACGACAAAAGTCGGGCCGCGGCGCGAGCCCTACATGGCGGCAGCCGGCGGAGCGCGTTCGAGCGCCCCCGCCGAGGCGCGCCAGGCGTCTGCGCCGGCGCCGCCGGCCAAGGACCTGACGCTCGATCCGCGCCGCTGCGCTCTCATCATCCAGGATATGCAGAACGACGTGATCAGCGAGGGCGGCGCCTTCGCCGCCTCCGGCGCGCCGGCACACGCCCGCTCGCAGCGCGTCGTCGACAACGCGCGGCGCCTCGCGGCGGCGGCGCGGGCGCGCGGCGTCGTCGTCATCCATGTCTGGTTCATCGTCGAAGCCGGCGCGCCGGGACTGACCCTCAACGCCCCGCTCTTCGAGGGGGTGGTCGACACCAAGGCGATGGTGCGCGGCGGTTGGGGCGCCCAGCCGGTCGCCGGCCTCGAGCCCGAGCCGGGCGATTTCATCGTCGAGAAGATGCGCATGAGCGCCTGGGAGGGCACGAAGCTCGAGACGATCCTCAAGAGCGCCGGCCGCGACATGATCATCAACACCGGCGCCTGGACCAACATGTCGGTCGAGCACACCGCCCGCACCGGGGCCGACAAGGGCTATTTCATGATCGTGCCGGAAGACTGCTGCTCGACCATGAACCCGGAATGGCACAATGCCTCGATCAACTTCGCGCTGCAGAACGTCTCGGTGGTCACCAACGCCGACGCGGTGATCCGGGCGCTGGGATAGAGGGCCCGGGAGCGAGTCTGAACGGTCGCCGTCATTGCGAGGCGCGGAGCGACGAAGCCGAAGCAATCCACGCCAACGGTTCAACCCGATCGCATCTGATGTCGCCCCCGCGCACGCGGGGGTCCAGACTGCCGCGATCGCGCCGTCCTGGATGCCCGCTTTCGCGGGCACGACAGCGCCGCATCAGAAGGGATAGTGTTGCGGTCCCTCGATGGTGATCCAGCGCAGGTCGGTGAACTCGGCGATCACCGCCTTGCCGCCAAAGCGGCCGTAGCCCGACGCCTTGACCCCGCCGAACGGCATCTGCCCCTCATCGTGCACTGTCGGCCCGTTGATGTGACAGATGCCCAATTCGACCCGCTTGGCGACGGCGAGCGCCCGTTGGATGTCGCGGCTGAAGACGGCGGCGGAGAGGCCGTATTCCGTGTCGTTGGCCGCCCGGATCGCCTCCTCGTCGCCGTCGACGCGGATGACCGGCTTCACCGGCCCGAAGGATTCCTCGTGGTAGATGCGCATCGCCGGCGTCACCCGATCGATGACCGTCGCCTCGACGATGGCGCCGTTGCGCTTTCCCCCGGCGACGACGACCGCGCCTTTCGCCTTGGCGTCGGCGATGAGTTCGTCCATGCGCTCGGCGGCCGAGAGACTGACCAGCGCGCCGATGACGACATGACCGCGCGGATCGCCGCTCGGCAGCGCCGCCGCGCGCTTGGCGAGCTTGGCGACGAAGTCGTCCGCGACGGCGTTGTCGACGATCAGCCGCTCGGTCGACATGCAGATCTGGCCCTGGTTGGCGAAGGCGCCGAAGACCGCCGCGTCCACCGCCGCGTCGACATCGGCATCGGCGAGCACGATCAGCGGCGCCTTGCCGCCGAGTTCGAGCAGCACGGGCTTCAGATGCTCGGCGCAAAGCCTTGCGATCTCCTTGCCGACGCGGGAGGAGCCGGTGAAGTTGACCCGCTTGACGGCGGGATGGGCGATGAGCGCGGCGACGATCTTCGGCGCGTCGGCCGGGGCGTTCGAGATCAGGTTGACGACGCCCTTCGGGAAGCCGGCCTCGTTCATGATCTCGACGATCAGGCTATGCGTCTTCGGGCACACTTCGGACGAGCGCAGGATCACCGTGTTGCCGCAGGCGAGCGGCGCGGCGATGGCGCGGACGCCGAGGATCACCGGGGCGTTCCACGGCGCCATGCCGAGCACGACGCCCGCCGGCTGGCGCACCGCCAGCGACAGGACGCCCGGCTTGTCGGCGGGAATGATCTCGCCGGTGATCTGCGTCGTCAGCGCCGCGGCCTCGCGCATGAGGCTTGCGGCGAAATGCACGTTGAAGCCGCCCCAGGGACCGGTCGCGCCGATCTCTTCGGTCATCGCCCTGGCGAAATCGTCGGTGCGCGCTTCGAGCAGGTCGGCCGCCTTCATCAGCAGGGCGCGCCGCTCGCTCGGACCGGTCTCGGACCAGGCGGGAAAGGCCCGCTTCGCCGCATCGACCACCTTGACGACATCGGCCTCGCTCGCCGCCGCTGCCTCGCTCGCCACGGCGCCGGTGACCGGATCGCGTCGGGTGAACGTCGTGCCGTTGTCGGCGCCGACAGAAGCTCCGTCGATGATGAAATCAACCCGCATGGCTTTCCTCCCGTCGATGCCGCCCCGGCCGAAAAACGATCGAGACCCGCTTTGTTTCGTTGAAGTCTCTTTTGCGTCCGCCGCGCTTTGCCCGTCAAGGGCGCGGCCCGGGCGAACTGGCGCGTCGCCTGCCGGCCCCTATATCAAGGGTCCGGCGGCCCTACCGCCTCTAACCGCCATTTCCCATGGACCTCGTCGTGCCGACCGATCGCGGCCTCTATTGCGCCGCGGGCGACTTTCATATCGATCCGTGGCGCGGCGTTGCCCGAGCGATCATCACGCACGCGCACGCCGATCATGCCCGCTTCGGCTCCGAGGTCTATGTCTGCCATCCGGCGACCGCGCCGATCCTCAGGAAGCGCCTTGGCGACGTCGCCATCGAGACGGCCGCCTACGGCGAGATCCTGATGCGGAACGGCGTCGAGATCTCGCTCCACCCGGCCGGCCATGTGCTGGGCTCCGCCCAGGTCCGCATGGCCTATCGCGGCGAAGTCTGGGTGGCGTCGGGCGACTACAAGCTCGAGAGCGACGGCGTCTCGCCCGCCTTCGAGCCGCTCCGCTGTCACGCCTTCATCACCGAATCGACTTTCGGCCTGCCGATCTACCGCTGGCGGCCGAAGGCCGAGACCTTCGCCGCAATCGACGCCTGGCGGCGGGAGAACATCGCCGCCGGGCGCGCCAGCGTCCTCTACGCTTATGCGCTCGGCAAGGCGCAGCGGGTGCTTGCGCATGTCGACCCGGACCTCGGCCCGATCGTCTGCCACGGCGCGATCGAGGCGATCAACGCGCTCTACCGCGACGCCGGCGTCGCCCTGCCGCCGACCCGCCTCGCAAGCGAGATCGCCAACAAGAAGGATTTCGCCCGCGCCCTCATTCTCGCGCCGCCGTCCGCCGTCGCCAGCCCGTGGCTCAAGCGCTTCGGCGACTATTCCGACGGGCTGGCGAGCGGCTGGATGCAGGTCCGCGGCAATCGCCGCCGGCGCGGGCTCGACCGCGGCTTCGCCCTCTCCGATCATGCCGACTGGCCGGGCCTCCTTTCCGCCATCGCCGCGACCGGCGCGGAACGGATCTTCGCCACGCACGGCGCGGTCGGGCCGCTGACGCGGTACCTTCGCGAGAAGGGGCTCGACGCGCGCACGATGGAGACGGCTTACGGCGAGGAGGACGACGCCGCCGAGGGCGGAACGCCGCCGGAGGGCGAGCCATGAAGGCCTTCGCCGCGCTCTACCGGCGGCTCGATTCCGCCACCTCGACCCGCGCCAAGCAGGCGGCGATGGTCGAGGCCTTCGCCGCCGCCAAGAACGATCCGTCGCAATGGGCGAGCGCCGCCTGGATGGTCTATTTCCTCGCCGGCGGCAAGCCGCGGCAGACCGTGCCGACGCGCATCCTGCGCCGCCTCGCGGTCGAAGGCTCCGGCTTCCCCGAGTGGCTCTGCGAAGAATGCTATAGCAGCGTCGGCGATCTCGCCGAGACGCTGGCGCTGCTTCTGCCCGAGGGCGAGGCCGGCGAGGAAGTTTCGCTCGACGCCTGGATGCGCGAGCGCCTCTTGCAGATCCCGGCGCTCGACGACGAGGAGAAATTCGCCCGCGTCAGGCGCTGGGTCGAGGCGCTGCCGGCCGATGAGCGGCTCGTCTTCTTCAAGTTGATCACCGGCGAGCTCAGGGTCGGCGTCTCGCGGCTGCAGGCAGTGAAAGCGCTGGCCGAGGTCGCCGGCGTCGAGGAAAGCCGCATGGCCCAGCGGATGATCGGCTATTCGCAGGCGCGCCGCGCCCCGGCGCCGGAGGATTTCGCCGCGCTGATCGCCGAGGTGGCCGACGCCGAAGGGCTCGCGCTCGACGCCGGGCGGCCCTATCCCTTCTATCTGGCGCAGTCCTGGCAGCGCCCGGTCGCCGAGATGCAGGAGACGCTGGGTCCGCCCGCGGACTGGATCGTCGAATGGAAGTTCGACGGCATCCGCGCCCAGCTGATCCGGCGCGGCGGCGGCTGGCGCTTATGGTCGCGCGGCGAGGAGCTGATCTCCGACGCCTATCCCGATCTCGAGCGCCTGGCGCGCGCCTTGCCTCAGAACGTCGCGCTCGACGGCGAGCTCGTCGTCCTGACCCCGCCGGCAGGCGAGACGCGGCCGGACTCGCTCGACGGCCTCCAGCCTTTCGCCAGCCTGCAGCAGCGTCTCGGGCGCAAGGTCGTCAGCGACAAGACGCTGAAGGACCTGCCCGTCGCCTTCATCGCCTACGACCTCATCGAGAGCGAGGGCCGCGACCTCCGCGCCGAGCCGCAAGGCGAGCGGCGGGCGAAGCTCGAGCGCCTGGTCGATGAGGCCTTCGCCGCGGCGAAAGGGCAGGGCGGGCCGCTGCCGCTCCGGGTCAGCCCCGTCGTCGCCGCCGATGACTGGGAGAAGCTCGCCGCCGTCCGCGAGGAAGCCCGCGCCCTCGGCCGCGAAGGGCTGATGCTGAAGGCGCGCGCCGGCGCCTATGGCGTCGGCCGCCGCAAGGGCGACGACCGGACCGACGTCTGGTGGAAATGGAAGCTCGACCCGATGAGCGTCGACGCCGTCCTGATCTACGCCCAGCGCGGGCACGGCCGCCGCTCCGGCGTCTACAGCGACTACACCTTCGCCGTCTGGAGCGCCCCCGAGGAGGAGACGAGCCGCGAGCTCGTGCCCTTCGCCAAGGCGTATTCCGGCCTCTCGGACGCGGAGATGCGCGAGATGGACCAAATCATCCGCCGCACCACGGTCGAGACCTTCGGCCCGGTGCGCAGCGTCAAGCCGACCCAGGTCTTCGAGCTCGGCTTCGAAGGCATCGCGCCGAGCAACCGCCATAAGAGCGGCATCGCGGTGCGCTTCCCCCGCATGCTGCGCTGGCGCCGCGACAAGCCCGTCGCCGAAGCCGACACGCTCGATGCGCTGCGGGCGCTATTGCCGGCGGGGCGGGGCGGGTGAGGGCAGGGTTGGCCTGAATCCGCTTGTTTCGGCGGAATCGGCGGAGGAAGGGCGCGTGGGAGCGATTGGCGCCTTTGCTGGGCGGCGCGAAACCGATATGCTCCAAATAGCATTTGTTTCTTATCAGGTGGCGCCTACTATAATGATCTTTTAAATAGCCGAGGGATGAGACCGATGGTTTATCATCATTATCATCAAGCATCGCATATACAGGTGCTGGGACCCCGAATAAGTGATTATTCCCGTCATCTCGTCAAAGAAATAGCTAGAGAAGCTCAAGTGCGCGTCGTTTATGTCACCAGTGTCCAACGAACAGTTGAGGACCAGGCACGGATATTTTACAATAAGCATATCGTGGAAGGTAAACCGGCAAAATACAGGAATCCCGCCGTAACTGGCATAATAGCGCATGCGAGGGAAATGCGCAAAAACGGTGAGAATGAGGACACGGTAAGAGCGTACATGATTGGCGCCATTGAGCACGTGCATGGCGGTCCTCAGTCAATATCGCGTCACATCGGGCTGCATCCCTTTCTCGAAGTTTTTGACGTTGCGCACTATAGTGGTCCAACCATTGGCCTCGGCCGGAAAAATGCTATGACCGACGTCCAGGCGGCAGCCTTTCTCGAGGCCTGTAGAACGCGCATGGGCAATGTAATCTCCCGACTGGGCCATTCTGGTGAATTGGGGTTCAAAGTTGCTGGCGAATTTCACGATGAAAAATGCTTTCACATGGAAGTTCGTCAGCCGATATTTGATCGTCTCGAGGATGTAAGCGGCGTCAGGGTCGCATAGCGTGCACAGGCGAGCCCTTTCGTCAGCGACAGAAGTCCGCGGTTGCAACTAACTATGCAAACCGGTTAGGCAATGTCCCGCGCCCAGCCGAGGAGCGGCTGCGTCGGCCCGCATCGCTCGCTTTTCCAATTCGGGACGCGGCGCTCGACCCGAAGCGGACCCCGTTCCGCCGCGCTACGTCGGCCGGTGAAGATCGCGCAATTCCCGCTTGAGCACCTTGCCGATGGCGCTGCGCGGCAGGCTGTCGAGGATCATGATTTGCGCCAGGCGCTGGGTCTTGCCGAGCCTCGCGTTGACCCAGTCCCTCAGCGCCGGCGCGTCGAGCGCCGAGCCGTCCCGCAGGGCGACGAAGGCGACCGGCGTTTCGCCCCAGCGCTCCGAGGCGACGCCGACGACTGCGGCTTCGACGATCGCCTCGTGGCGCATCAGCTCCGCCTCGATGTCGGACGGATAGATGTTGAAGCCGCCGGAAATGATGACGTCCTTGCTGCGGTCGATGAGGATCAGAAAGCCGTCCTCGTCGAAGCGGCCGATATCGCCGGTGCGGATGAAACGCCGGCCGTCCGCGTCGCGCCACTCGGCCTCGCGCGTCGTCTCCGGCAGGTTGTGGTATGCCGTCATCATCATCTCCGACCGGCCGACCACCTCGCCGGCCTCGCCGTTTCCGACCTCGCGCCCGGCCTCGTCGATCAGGCGGATCTCGTTGCCGGGCATCGGCCGGCCGACAGTGTGCAACTTTTGCGGAAACTGATGCGCGGCGAGCATTGTCGCGGCTCCGCCCTCCGTCATGCCGTAGAATTCGACGAGCCCGCCCGGCCAGCGCTTGAGCACCTCGGCCTTGAGCGCGGCGGGGAAGGGCGCGCTGGTCGAGAGCTTGAGAATATAGCTCGAGAGGTCGTACTCGCCGAAGTCCTGGCGCTCCATGATCCGCCGGTATTGCACCGGAACGAGCATGGCGTGCGTCGCGCGATGCCGCTCCGACAGGCGGAGGAACTCCCCGGGGTCGAACTTCGGCATGAGCACCGCGGTCCCGCCATGCGCCAGAGTCGGCAGGAACACCACGAGCGTCGTGTTCGAATAGAGCGGCGTCGAAACGATCGTGACAGCGTTCCTGAAAGATATTCGCTTGGACTGTTCGAAGCGCATGCGATGCGGTTGGACGATGCCTTTCGGCGCGCCGGTCGTGCCCGACGAGTAGATGATGTTGAAGGGCTGATCGGGATTGATCGAGACTTCGGCGCGCGCTACGCCCTCCGGACCGAGCCATTGCGAGAATATTTCGCCGGCATCGCTGTCGTCGAGCGCGACGCACTTGACGACTTTCTCACAGCTGGTTCCTTCGAGCGTCCTGGCGGTCTCCCGGTCGAGCAGAAACACTTTTGCGCCGCTGTCTTTCAGCATCAGGAGCAGGGTCGCCGCCGTCGAGGACGGCGCGAGCGGCGCGACCGCGGCCCCCGTGGCCAGGATGCCGAGGAAAGCGGCCGCATAGTTGATCGAGGTCCGCGCGCAGATCGCGACCGCATCGCCGCTGCCGACGCCCTCCGTCTGGAGGGCGAATGCGATGCGGTCCATCAGTGCGCCGAGGCCGCCATAGGTCAGCGTCTCGTCGCCCTCGATCAACGCCGGAAGCTCCGGACTCTCATCCGCGTGGGCACGGATGAGGTCCGGAAGCGAAGCAAAGTCTCTTGCCAGGAGTTGCTCAGCTGACACCGGCTGCCTCCACCGACAGGGACGAAGAAATGCCAATTGACGCGTTTAAATAATGGACTTGATCTTCACATTTATCTAGTGACGCGACGGCTCTTTCTCCAAGTAATGTTGCAGGGCGGAAACGAATGATCCGGTGCTAACAGCGTGAGCGGGGGTCAGCTGTTGCTGCATCTTGTAACGATCGAGGTACAGTGAGAGCTGTTTTATTTTATGATTGGTATGAAAAGTAAAAACGGCGGATACAGGAATTTCCATGACGTGAAGACCATCGGGCTGAATATCAGAAAGGGGCGGTGAAAGAGGAGCGGTGCCGTCGGCGAACCATTTGCTAATATGAGTTCCGTGCATTACGGTCTGAATGCTTATCATAACATTGGATGCACCTTGAGGTGAGTAAAGTCTCTCGGATGGAACGACGGGCGCTCCGACCTTCGATACTTGTGGAAGTAATACGAACGCGCTGAAACATTTGAATAACTGTTTCAGAAGTATTTCTACTGCAACACTTCCGGCAAATTGAGGTCCGTGGTCAGTAATACCTATACACGGATACGGTAGAGGAACCTCGTTACCGCAGAAGACATTGTTTTTCAAATACGTTGGGCTTTGATAATCCGTCGTGCCAACATTCGTACCGCTGAGGTTAGTTCCGTTGATGACATCAAAAAACACATTTAGCGTGTCGTCATTCGTAGCCATTCAACCCTCCACGTTTCTGTCATTTTATTTGAGCAAGCAAAGTACAAGCGCAATCATACTTAAGGCTTTTAAAGCTATCAGGGTCTGTAAAAAGTGTCAACATCTATGCTCGCCGCCGCTTGAAGTGCAAAGAGGTTGGTGCTTCAGCTTATGCGCGAGTCCACTTCGCAATTTGAATGCGCGACTTGGACGAACCGTTGCGCGCTGCGATCGGCCTAGCGCCGCTTCATAGAATTTGTCAGGATGCGCCCGTTGGTCGTTTTCGCTGGGACGAAGTGCAGATGAGCGACCTCGACCCCATTCGAGGCAGAGAGACCTTCGTCGGGCGGAGCCGCGAACTGGCGGAAATCTGCGCCGCAATCGACGGCTCCGCCGCCGGGCGAGGCAGTCTGTTCACGCTTGCGGGCGAGCCCGGCGTCGGCAAGAGCCGGCTAGCCCAGGAGGCGGCCTCCCATGCGAGAGTTCAGGGCGCGCGCGTGGTCTGGGGCCGATGCTGGGAGCATGGGGGAGCGCCGCCTTATTGGCCGTGGGCGCAGGTGTTGCGCGGTCTGGCCCGGGGCGCCGATGCCGCTCAGCTCGGGGCCTGGATGGGTCCGGGCGCCGCGGAGATTGCGCAGATCGCGCCGGAACTGCGCGATCTGATAGGGGGCGTGCCCGAATTGCCGAGCGCGACGCTCGGCCTGCCGGAACAGGCCCGCTTTCGCCTCTTCGAGTCCCTGATCGGCTTTTTTGGCAAGGCGGCCGAGTTGCAGCCGCTGTTGATCGTCCTGGATGACCTGCATGCCGCGGATCCGACGTCCCTCCTCATGCTGGTCGCTTTTTCGCGGCAGATACGCGGCATGCGCGCGACCGCGATCGGGACCTACCGCGCGCTCGAAGTGAAGCAGATGCCCGAGCACGCCGCGCTGATCGCCCAGGCCGAGCGCGAGGGCGTGGCGTTCCCGCTGTTTGGCCTCGACGAAGGCGCCATCGGCAAGTTCATCGAGAGCGCCTGGGGCGTCTCCGCTAACAGCGCCCTGGTCGGCCGGCTGCACGACATGACCGAGGGCAACCCCTTCTTCCTGAGCGAAGTGCTTCGTCAGATGGCGGCGGAAGGGCGGCTTGCCAGCGACGCTTCCAATGTGCCGACGCGCCTCACCATTCCGCGCGGCGTCATCGAATTCATCCGGGGCCAGATCCAGCCCTTGGCGGAAGACGCCCGCGGCGTTCTGGATATCGCCTCGGTGATTGGACGTGAATTCGACCTCACCCGGCTCGAGGCGGTGAGCGGCGCGCCGCGCGAGGCAGTGACCGACCTTCTCGATCAGGCCGCGGCGCTCGAGCTCGTCCACGAGGTGCGCGGCGCCGCTGGCCGATACAGTTTCCGGCATGCGCTGATCCGTGAGGCGCTCTACGACGCTCTGCCGGCGGCAAAGCGCCGCCGTCTGCATCGAACCGTCGCCGAAGCGATCCGCGACCTCAGTACGCCTCGGGAGCCTTATGCCGAGATCGCCTATCATTACTGTCAGAGCGCCTCGCCCGGCGACGCCGACGCCGCCATCGAATATTCGCGGCAGGCGGCGCGCGCTGCCCAGAAGCAGCTCGCCTACGAGGAGGCCGCGAACCATCTGAACAATGCGATCGAAGCGCTTGCGCTCAAGCGCTCGGGAGACGATCCCTTCCACGCGGAGCTGCTTTGCGATCTCGGCGAAGCCGAGGTCAGGAAGGGCGACCTCGCGGAGGCCCGCAAGACCTGCCTCAGGGCCTACGACATCGCGCGCCGCGTCAGGAGGCCCGATCTGTTCGCCCGTGCGGTGCTGGCGCCCGGTCGGGTCCTTAGCAACTCCGGCGTGACCGACCAGACCCTGGTGATGCAACTCAACGAGGCGCGGAGCATGCTGGGGGACGTCGACAGTCCGCTGCTCGCGCAGGTGCTGGCGCGGCTCGGAGTCGAACTCTACTGGTCGGATCGCGAGCAATGCGTCGCGCTCTGCCAGCGGGCCGCCGAGATGGCGAAAAGGCTGGACGATCCGCACACGACGATCGTGGCGCTATGGTGCCGCTGGCATTCGCTGCGCAACCCCGACAGTCTCGATCAGAGGCTTGCGGACACGAACGAAGTGATCAGGCTCGCGGAACGCGCCGGAGAGCGGGATTTCGCGCTCGAGGCTCGCTACTACCGGGTCGCCGATCTGCTCGAAGCGGGCGACATCGTCGCCGCCGACCTCGAGCAGCGCGAATATCTGGCGGCCGAGGCCGAATTGCGCGACCGTTTCAAGCGCGGTCTCCTCCTTCAAGCGCTGCGCGCGCAATCCGATGGGCGGCTCGATGAGGCCGAGACACTTGCGCAGCAGGCTTTTGCCGCCGGACAACAGGCGGGCCTGCCACTGGCGATCAATTCTTTCCTCATCCAGCGCGGCAACGTGATGTGGGAACGCTGGCGTCTCGCCGATCTCGAGCCGGCGCAACGTGCTTACATTGCGCAAAATCCCTTGATCGTCTTCGCCCGCTGCGGACTCCAACTGTCCCTGCTGCAGCTGGGACGGCCGAACGAGGCCGGGGTCGAATTCGACCGCTTGGCCGAGGACGAGTTTCGCCTGGTGCCGCGCGACTGGAACTGGCTTCCGTCCATGTTCGTTCTTGCCGAAGTCTGCGCCGAGCTTGGCGACGTCCGCAACGCGGAAATCCTGCTTCGGTTGCTCGCCCCTTATGCCTCGCACAACGCGATGCTCGGCAATGTCTACACCTACGGCTCAGTCGCATTCGCGCTCGGCAGGCTGGCCTCCATCCTGGGCCGCGCTGACGATGCTGTGGCTCATTTCGAGGCGGCCTTGGCCGCCAATCGACGAATTCGCGCCGCGGTCTGGCTGGGCCACACGCAGGTCGAACTCGCGCGCGCCCTCCTGACGCGCGGCGCGGATGGCGACATTGCGAGAGCGCAGGAATTGATCGCCAGCGCGCGCCAGACGGCGGAAGCCCTGGGCCTGACGCGACTTCAAAGAAAGCTGGAAGCGCTCGATGTCCTCCGCGAAGTCCCGCGGGAGATCGTGGCGGCGCCCGAAACCCGCGCTCCGGAGATCGGCGGCGTGGACCAGCAGGAAGCCGGCTCCATCGACGCCGTGGTGGCCTCGGCGATTTCGCGCGCGCGCGATCTCGGCGCACAGCCCTCGTTCGAGGGCACGGTCACCATCCTCTTTTCCGATATCGAGGATTCGTCGTCGCTCTACGAAAAGCTCGGCGACCTCCGCGCGCATGAAGTCATCCGCATCCACAACGAGATCATTCGCCAGCAGGTTGCGGCCCACCGCGGCGTCGAAGTGAAGGCGCTCGGCGACAGCTTCATGATCGCTTTCTCGAGCGCCAGGCGCGCCGCCCTCTGCGCCATCGCGACGCAGCGGTCCTTCGCCGCCTATTGCGAGAGCCACCCCGATCAGCCGATCCGCGTCCGGATGGGCCTGCATGTCGGCGAAGCGATCAACGAATCGTCCGATTATTTCGGCAAGGCCGTGATCCTCGCGGCGCGGATCGCTACGCTGGCGCGAGGCGGGCAGATCCTGGTGTCATCGACGCTGCACGACCTCACCGCGAACGCCGGCGACCTGCGCTTCACGCCCATCGGCGTGAAGGAGCTCAAGGGCCTCGCGGGGACGCATCAGCTATTCGAGGTCGTGTGGTGACCCTTGGAGCGCGCGTGGCCGCCAACTGATAAGGCGAAAAGAGAACTTTTGCTTTTCTATTTCCAAATCCGTGGTATCTGCCGTTTTCAGGAGCCCCGCGGAACCGGAGGCAGGCATGGAACGCGCAGCGCCGTCGCGCGAAGCCTGCGGAAGCCGGCCGGACCTGCGCTGCAAGCGTGCCCCGGCGTTTTTGTCCCCGCTCGGCGGCTCGCGCGCGGGCGGGGGGGTCAACCGGCGCGGAAAGCGACAAGAGAATTTTTTCCGCCCCGATCCGCTGCAAGCCATTGATAAGCAAGGATCCGGGAACCCAAAAGTGCAGAAAATTGCACAAAATGGTCGCTCCGCAGCAGCGGAAAAGCAACAATTTATGGTCCGCGGGTTGCAAGAAACGACGCAAAACGACGCAAGAAAGCCGCACGCTGCCTGGGCTCGGCCCGCCCGCAACCTCGCTGAGACCGGGAGCGAAGCAACCAGGAGCAGGTCTGCTGGCGGCAGACCGAGGGGGGCCGCCTATCGGAGCATGAAGGGCGACGTTGTAGCCGCGCTCGGTGAGCGCGGCCGGCGCGGTCAGCGACCGCGCCTACAAGCATAGCGTCGCTTGAAGTTACAAAGTGACAACTTTTGCGGCCTAAACCTTTGAAAAGCCTCTCGCGCGACCACGGGCTTGCGCCGCCCCGCTGTCCTTCCTTCGCTCCCGCGCGCCGGCCTCAGGCCTTGACCGTCGAGGCGCGGTAGATCTCGTCGATGGCGCTGGCCAGCGCGGCGTTGAACTCGGCGTCGGTCATGGAGACCTTGAGGTCCTGCACCAGGGCGCGGGAGAAGCTGGCGATCATGCCGTGGTTGGCGGCGAGGCGCTTGTCCGCCTCGGCCCTTGTGTAGCCGCCGGAGAGGGCGACGACGCGGGCGACGCGCTTGTCCTTGATCAGCGGCATGTAGAAGTCCGGAACCTCCGGCAGCGTCAGCTTGAACATCACCTGACGCCCGGCCGGCAGGGCGTCGAGGCCCTTGGTCAGTTCGTCGCGCAGGAGGGCTTCGGCGGCGGCCTTCTCGGGGCTCTTGATCGACACCTCGGGCTCGAGGATCGGCATGAGGCCATGCTCGGCGATCTGCTCGCCGATCTCGAACTGCTGCCTGGCGATGGCGGCGACGCCGGTCTTCGAGGCGAGGTTGATGACGGAGCGCATCTTGGTGCCGAAGATGCCGAGCTTCGTCGCCCGGGCGAGCAGCGGATCGAGGTCGGGCATCGGCTTCATCAGACTGACGCCGTCCTTCTCCGCCGCGAGACCTTTATCGACCTTGAGGAAGGGGACGACGCCGCGATCCTCCCAGAGGAAGGAGGGAACGGGCTTGCCCTTCGCCTCGCCGTCCATCGTGCGCTCGAACAGGATCGCGCCGATCACCTTCTCGCCGGTGAAGGCAGGCGCAGTGATGATGCGCACGCGCATCTCGTGCACCAGCCGGAACATCTCCTCTTCGCTCTTGTAGGCGCTGTCGGGAACGCCGTAGAGGCGAAGCGCGCCGGGAGTCGACCCGCCGCTCTGGTCGAGCGCGGCGATGAAGCCGCCCTTGCCCGACATCTGCGCCATCATCTTGTCATTGGCCATGATCGTCATCCTCGCCTGAAAGTGCCTCGACGGTTGCGCCATCCTAGCCGATATTCGCAGACGGCGATCGCTTCCTTCAGCCAAATTTGCAGCGGCTTAGTGTCTCAGGCAAGGCGCCCGAAATGCCGACCGGTGCTCAGGACTTGAAGAAAGGGAAGCGGACCTTGTCGCCGACCTTGAGGCCGATCGACGCGGCGACGCCGCCGTTCAGCTCGAGCACCGCGATGCACGGCGGACCGGAGGGGATGATCCGCTCGGAGAGCGGCTCGGCGTTGGCGACGATGTTCGTCACCGCCCCGGCGGGGGAAATGAAGATCATGTCGAGCGGGATGTAGGTGTTCTTCATCCAGAAAGTGACCGGCTCGTCGCGGTCGAATTCGAACAGCATGCCGCGGTCGGGCGCCATGTACATGCGGTTCATCAGACCCAGCGCCCGGGTCTCGTCGTCCTTGGCGATTTCGACCTGGAACATGTGCGCGCCGCTTGCGGTGACGAGTTCGAGCGGCTCGAGCGCCGCGGCGCCGGCGGGCCTGGCGACGAGCGCGCCCAGAACCAGGAGGAGCGCGAGCGTTGTGGAAGGCCGGGCGACGATCGCCGACATCGAGATCCTCCGCGAAGGGGGCCGGACGGCGGCGTCGCGCCTCGCGCCGGACTTCAGGAGGCGAGCTTCAAGAGGAATGCCGGCCGCCCGTCAAGACGGCAAGCGTCAATGGGAGGCCGGAATGCGGGCGCCGTCGAGCGGACGGACTTCCGCCGCCATCAGGCCCTTCGGGCCGGGGCCGAAACGGACGAGCATGCTGTCGCCGGGCTTCGGATCGAGGAAGCCGTAGCGGCGCAGCGTCTCCATATGCACGAAGATGTCCTCCGTGCCCTCGCCGCGGGTGAGGAAGCCGAAGCCGCGCGAGCGGTTGAACCACTTGACGATTACGATCTCGAAAGCGCCGACCGAGGCGGCCTGCACGCGGGTTCGCGCCGGGGACAACGGCGGCGCGTAGCCGGGCTCCGGATCGCTGACCGAGATCACCTTGAACACTTGAAGGCCGCGCTCGCCTTGCTTCGCCTCGGCGACGATGCGCGCGCCTTCTCGGACGCCGGCGAAGCCGTCGCGCCTGAGGACCGTCACATGGATGAGAACGTCCGCCCCGCCGCTGTCCGGTACGATGAAGCCATAGCCCTTGGCCGCGTCGAACCATTTGACCTGACCGGCGATCTCGACGAGGCCTACAGGACTCCGGTCGGCAACCGGCGCGGCGCTCGTCGTCGCCAGCGGCTTGATGAATTCGTCGCCCAATTCGGCCCCCCACTCAACGCGCTACCGGCGCGATCCGCCACCCTCGAGCTCCTCGCGCCTCTCGCATGGGACCACACGCCCAAGACCGCCGAGCAGCGGAGGTCTCCGAAGTGCAGTGATTCTCTCCATGAAAGATAGCAAATCGTCATGCGCTGAGTATCAAAATCACTTGAAACTGGAGCGTAGCTGTGGATAGGGCGACGCGTGAAGGCCTTCCGCCGCGGAACCGGTTACTCCGCGTCCTCTTCAGGTTCAGGCGGCGGCGCCAAACCCTCCAGCCCGCGCAGGAGGTCCTCCTCGGTCATGCGGTCGAACTGCGCCTCGACGCCGAGTTCGATCTGGGCCTGGGCGTTCGGATTGATCATCGGCGGCGCTGCCTCCGCCTCCGGCTCGTCGACCTCGACATGCTTCTGCAGGGCATGGATGAGATCCTCGCGCAGGTCGCCCGGAGACAGCTTGCCGTCGCCGATCTCACGCAGCGCGACAACGGGATTCTTGTCGTTGTCGCGCGCCACGTTGATCCCCGAGCCGGAGGAGATGGCGCGCGCGCGGTGGGCGGCCATCAAAACGAGATCAAAGCGGTTGTCGACTTTTTCGACGCAGTCTTCGACGGTGACGCGAGCCATGGCGACTCCCTGCAAGACGGAGAGAATGTTGGAGGATTAGGCAGGCCGTGTACACCCCGCGCGCGGGGGATGCAAGCATTGCGTCAGCGCTTCAGAGTCCGCGCGCCGCGCCGGCCGGGCGCATGCGTCGAAGCGCGCCTGAGAACGCCTCGGCGAACCGCTCGACATCGCCTTCGGTGGAGCAGAAGCCGAGGCTCAGCCGGATCGCTCCCCGCGCCAATTCCGGCTTGACGCCCATCGCCGCCAGCACGTGCGACGGCGTCACCTTGCCCGAGGAGCAGGCCGAGCCGGAGCTGACCGCAACGCCTGCGAGGTCGAGCGCGATGATCAGGGTCGCGGCCTCGACGCCGGGGACTGCGAAACACAGCGTGTTGGGCAGTCGGGGCGCCGCTTCGCCGAACACGACCGCATCGGAGGCCGCCTCCCGGACGACCCGCTCGAGGCGGCGGCGAAGCGACGCGAGCCGCTCGGGCTCCGCCGCATCGGCGCGGCAGGCGCTGACCGCGGCGCCAAAGCCCGCAACCGCCGCAACGTTCTCAGTGCCGCCACGCGCGCCGCGTTCCTGTCCGCCGCCGCGAATCAGCGGCTCGCCGAGGCTCAAGGCCGAGTGGGCGGTCGCCAGCGCGCCGGCCCCCTTCGGCCCCCCCATCTTGTGGGCGGAAAGCGCGAGCGCATCGGCGCAGAGGGCGGCGATGCCGCAGTCGGCTCGACCGGCCAGCTGCACCGCGTCGCAAAAGAGGAAGCCGCCGGCCGCGTGGACAAGCGCGGCCGCCTCGGCGACCGGCTGGACGACGCCGGTCTCGTTGTTCGCCGCTTGCAGCGCGACGAGCGGCCGACCCGGCCGCCCGACCGCGTCCTCGAGCCAGTCGAGATCGATGCGTCCGTCGGGGCTCAAAGGCGCCGTTTCAACCGTGGAAACGGGAAAACGATGGCCGAACAGGACGCAGGGGTGTTCCCCGGCGCCGACGATGAGCCGGTCGAGGGGCGCAGCGCCTGTCCCCACGCCAAAGAAGGGATTGAGCGCGAAATTCGCCGCTTCCGTCCCGCCTGAGACAAAGGCGACGCAACGGGGCGCGACGCCGACGAGGCCTGCAATCTCCGCGCGCGCCTCCTCGACGATGGCGCGCGTTGCGCGGCCCTCCGCGTGAACCGAGGACGGATTGCCCGTCGTCGCCAATGCGGATATTGCCGCTTCGCGCGCTTCCGGGCGCAACGGCGCGGTCGCATTATAGTCGAGATAGGTCCTGATCTTTGGCCTCGCGGCGGCCATGAGCTCTCCCAAGCGCTCGGAACGGCGTTCCATCGGCCCCCTGACGCGCGAGGCCCGGTGCGGTTTTTCCTTGCAATTGCGGGCGCCTTGCGTGCTATGAGCCAGCCTCCAAGGCGAGACCCGCTAGTCAAATGCCTGGCGATGCGTGACATACGCGCGCAACCCCTCAGTCACAAGCCGCGTGCGGCGCGCTTGAGGTCGACAGTCGGCGCAGCGGGCCGCAACTCTTTGTGGAGATTTCATGCCCGAGGTCTTTTTCAACGGTCCGGCGGGTCGGCTGGAAGGCCGTTTCCATCCCGCCAAGCAGCGCGGGGCGCCGATCGCGGTCGTTCTGCATCCCCACCCGCAATTCGGCGGGACGATGAACAATCAGATCGTCTACAACACCTACTACAACTTCGCTGAGCGAGGGTTTTCGACCCTGCGGTTCAACTTCCGCGGCGTCGGGCGCTCGCAAGGCGCGTTCGACCACGGGCAGGGCGAATTGTCGGATGCGGCGTCGGCGCTCGACTGGGCGCAGTCGATCAGCCCGGAGGCGCGCGCCTGCTGGATCGCGGGCGTGTCCTTCGGCTCATGGATCGGAATGCAGCTTCTGATGCGGCGCCCGGAGATCGAGGGCTTCATCTCAATTGCGCCCCCGGCCAACCGCTTCGACTTCAGCTTCCTCGCGCCCTGTCCCTCGTCCGGCCTGTTCGTCCATGGCGACAAGGACCGCGTCGCGCCACTCAAAGAGGTGCTCGCCCTGATCGAGAAGCTGAAGACGCAGAAGGGAATCGTGATCGAGCACGCGGTGATCCCGGAGGCGAACCACTTTTTCGAGGATTGCATCGACGACCTTCAGACGGTCGTCGGGGCGTATCTCGACAAGCGTCTCGGCATGCCGCGCCATACGCCCCCGCCGGTACGCAAGGAGCGCGCCAAGCCCGCCCCGCCTGTCGTCAATGAATAAGGCGCCGGGCCCGTGTCGCTGATCACGACGACAGATGAACTCGAGGCGGCCTGTCTTCGGCTGGCGCGCCACGCTTTTGTCGCCGTCGATACGGAGTTCCTGCGAGAGACGACGTTTTGGCCGGTGCTTTGCGTCGTCCAGCTCGCCTCCGATGACGAAGCGCTGGCGGTGGATGCGCTTGCCGACGGCCTCGATTTGCAGCCGCTCCTCCGACTGATGGCGGACGAGGACGTGGTCAAGGTGTTCCATGCGGCGCGTCAGGACCTCGAAATCTTCTGGAAGCTGGCCGGCGTTCTGCCGACCCCGCTGTTCGACACCCAGGTCGCGGCCATGGTCTGCGGCTACGGCGATCAGGTCTCGTACGGCGAACTTGTCCAGTCGATCTGCCGGGTCACGATCGACAAGTCGTCGCGCTTCACCGACTGGGCCCGCAGGCCGCTCGCCGAGGCGCAGATCGAATATGCGATCGGCGACGTGACGTATCTTCGCGACGTCTACAAAGCGCTGACGAAACGCATCCAGGCGACTGGCCGTCAGAGCTGGCTCGACGACGAGATGAAGGTCCTCGCCTCGCCCGAGGTCTACGAACAGCATCCCGAGCGCGCCTGGGAACGGTTCAAGTCGCGCGCGCGAAAGCCGCGGGATCTCGCGGTCCTGATGGAGATCGCCGCATGGCGCGAGACCGAGGCGCAGGCGCGCGACGTCCCGCGCTCGCGCGTGCTGAAAGACGATGTCCTGATCGAGCTCGCGCTCGCGGCTCCGCGCAACCTCGATGCGCTCGCCAATTTGCGCGCCTTTCCGCGCGGGATGGAGCGGTCGCGGGCGGGCGGTGAAATCCTGCAGGCGATCGAGCGGGGACTTGCGCGCGATCCGAAGACGTTGCCGAAGATCGAGCGTGAGCGGCGCAACGGCGCCAATGTCGGGGCCACGGTCGAATTGCTCAAGGTCCTGCTGCGGCAGGTGAGCGAGGACAGCGGCGTCGCAGGGAAGTTGATCGCCACCGTCGACGATCTCGAAGCGATCGCCGCCAATGACAAGGCCGACGTGCCGGCGCTGACCGGCTGGCGGCGGAGACTCTTCGGCGATCGTGCGCTCGAACTCAAGCAGGGACGTCTCGCTTTGACGGTCGAGAACGGCAAAGTCGTCACGCTCGAGTGGCGCGACGCCGAAGGGCCGACCGCGGCGACCGGGCAATCCGAGTTTGGCGCGCCCAGGCTTTCTTGAGAAGCGTCAGCTCGCCCCGAGCGCCTCGTCGATAAACTCGTCCATTCGCGCGGCGACAGCGCGTATGTCGAACATCGTTTCGACCCGGGCGCGGCCAGCATGCGCGAGCTTCAAGCGAAGCTCCGGCGAGTCCATGAGAGTGGCGAGCGCCGCGACGAGGCTGTCGCTGTCCGTGGGGTCGACGAACACCGCAGCCGAACCGCAGATCTCCGCCAGACCGCCCAGCCCCGATGTTGCCAGCGCCGCGCCGCTCGCCAGCGCCTCGAGCGCTGTGCGGCCGAAGGGTTCCGGCGTCTTCGTCAGAACGAGGCCTATCGCCGCCCTCTCCCACGCCGCCTTGACATAAGCGTATGGCGCGTTGGCGTCGATTGCGACCCGGCCGTCGAAGACGGCGGCAGCCGCCCGCAGCGCCTCGACCGTCTTCGGCTCGCTCTCGGTCGCAGACAGGATGAAGCGGGCCGTCCAGCCGGGCCTCGACGGCAGGAGCTTCGCGATCGCCCCCATCGCCTCGATGTGGCCTTTGTCGTCGAGCGCCCGGCCGACCGAAAGAATTGTCTTTTCCTTGGGCGTCACGGATGACCAGTCCGTCATGTCGAGCCCGTTCGGGACGGCGCGGGCGGGCGCCCGGGCGCCGGGAAAATTGGCGTGGAACCGGCGGACGCAATCCTCGCTGACGAAAGCAAGCCCGGCCAGTCGGCTGAGCTCGGCATCGCGAATAGCGCGCTTGACCGCGCCCGACGGCGCCCTCTCGTAGGCGTGGCTGTGCAGGATCGTCGGAACACCCGCCGCCGAGGCGATGAGGGCGGCGGCAGGCAGATGGTTCTGGACGATCGCCAGGTCGGCGGCCTTTCGGCGCAGGAGCCATCCGACACGCCACGCCTTTGCGAGATTGCCGCCTGCCCAGACCTTTGGAACGGTCTCGGTTTCAATCCTCTCAAAAGGCTCGTCCACTTCGGGGCAAACCACGATGGTCGAGCCGGCGTAACGGCTGTGGCGGACCAGGTCGCGCACGCAAAGCTCGACGGACGACGCCAGACGCGGGCCGAAATGCGCGTTGCGCAGCAGGACGTAAGCGATGTTCGGGTCGCGCGCCATGTCGAACTCGTTGGCCGCTCGCGCGGCGCGCGGCGGTCTTACATGCGGCCGGGCGCATCGACAAATGGCGATGCCGATTGCCGTCTGGGATGAATTTTGCTTCAAGGGCGACCTCGCGGCCTCTCCGTTCCGCCGCGCGTCCGACTGAGCAGCAGAAAAGAGGCGCGATGGGCTCCGCTCGAGACGAAGACGCCGGTCCGCTGACGCATCTCGGCGCCCAAGGCGAAGCCCGGATGGTCGATGTGTCCGAGAAGGAGGCGACGCAACGCGTCGCAGTCGCGCGAGGCCACGTCCATATGGCTGCGGCAACATTAAGGACGATCCTTGAAGGCGACGCCAGGAAGGGCGACGTCATCGGGACGGCGCGCCTCGCCGGGATCATGGCGGCCAAGAAGACATCGGAGCTGATCCCCCTCTGCCACCCGTTGCAGCTCAGCAAGATTAGCGTGGACATCGCGGCCGACGAGGCGTTGTCTGGTCTCGAGGTTGCGGCTGAGGCGCGATGCCTCGGCCGGACCGGGGTCGAGATGGAGGCGCTGACCGCTGTCGCCGTCGCTTGCCTCACCATTTACGATATGGCGAAGGCGATCGACCGGGGCATGCGTATCGAGGGCTTGCGCTTGGTTGAAAAGCGCGGCGGCAAGTCGGGCGAATGGCGCCTGGAGGAGCCCCAGGCATGAACGGGATGATCAGCGTCGAGGAAGCGCTGGCGCGTGTGCTCGTCTCCGCTGCGACGCCGCTCGACGAAGAGCGGGTCGCGCTGCAAGCCGGTTTTGGCCGGGTGCTGGCCCGCAATCTCGTGGCGTTGCGCACTCAGCCGCCCTTTCCCAATTCCGCAATGGATGGCTACGCAGTTCGCGCGGCCGACTGCGCGAGCGTTCCTGCGACCCTTCGTGTGATCGGCGAGTCGTCAGCGGGGCATGCGTTTGAAGGCGTTGTCGGGCCGGGCGAGGCATCGCGCATCTTCACCGGCGCGCCGACGCCACGAGGGGCGGACGCCATCGTCGTTCAGGAGAACGTGCGCCGCGAGAACGACCTCATCATCCTCTCGGCCGCCGCGGTTCACGGCGACAATCTACGGCCGGCCGGACTGGACTTCTTCGAAGGCGAGGCCCTCCTTCCGGCGGGATGCCGTCTCACCCCGCGTGACGTGGCGCTGGCCGCGGCGGCCAACCATACCGATCTGCCTGTTCGACGGCGCCCTCGGGTCGCGATCCTCGCGACCGGCGACGAACTCGTGCCGCCGGGCGGAACTCTCGGTCCCTCGCAGATCATCGCCTCGAACAATTTCGCCGTGGCGGGGGTCGTCGAGGCTTGCGGGGGCGTCGCGATCGACCTCGGCATCGCCGTCGACACGATGAGTTCGCTCGATATGGCGATCCGACGGGCGCGCGACGTCGAAGCCGACGTGTTGGTGACGCTCGGGGGCGCCTCCGTCGGCGATCACGACCTCGTCCAGAAGGCGCTGGTCGCCGCCGGCATGGAACTGGGTTTCTGGCGCATCGCCATGCGACCCGGCAAGCCGCTCATGCACGGGCGCCTAGGCGGCATGCGGGTCCTCGGCCTGCCGGGCAATCCTACTTCGTCGATGGTTTGCGCGATCCTGTTTTTGCGGCCTCTGCTCTTGGCATTGCAGGGGCAAACCGACGCCGACGCCGACGCCAGCGAGCCCGGCCGGCTCGCGGTGGACCTTCCGGCCAACGGTCCGCGGCAGGACTATATGCGCGCCGCGCTGCGCCACGGTGGGGACGGGATTCTCCTGGCGACGCCGGCCGAATTGCAGGATTCCTCTCTGGTCAAGACGATGGCGCGGGCCGAGGGGTTGGTCGTTCGGGCGCCCTGGGCCGCGGCGGCGAAGGCAGGCGATGCGTGCCGGATTATCGCCTTCGAAGGAATGGGGGTCTAGGCGATTTCCAAGTGGGCCGAGGCGGGGGCGAATCCATGAACAACGCCAGCTCCGCCCCTGGGTCGCGGCAGCAGCCTGAGCGAGGATTGCTGACGCTCGCGGCGACAGCGCTGATCGCCGGCGGGGCGACCGGGATCGTCGGCGCGGCGTTCCGAACCTCGCTCGATGCGGCCGACCGCTGGCGCAACATCATGATCACGTCGGCGCATACGTCGGGGTTCCTCGGATTTCTCATGGTCGTCAGCGCCTGCGCGGCGGCAACTCTCATCGCCGCATGGCTGGTGAGGCGTTTCGCCCCGCCCGCGTCGGGTAGCGGCATTCCGCATGTCGAAGCGGTCTTGCGCGACGGGGTTCCGCCCGCATCGTATCTGCTTCCGCCGGTCAAGTTCGTCGGCGGAGTCCTGGCGATCGGCGCCGGCCTCGCGCTTGGCCGCGAGGGGCCGACCGTTCAGATGGGCGCGGGCATCGCCGTTTTTGTCGGCCGCGCCTTTCGCCTTCCCTGGTCGGATTGTCGGGCGCTGTTGGCCGCAGGGGCGGGCGCTGGCATTGCGACTGCCTTCAACGCGCCGCTCGCCGGCGCCGCCTTCGTGCTCGAGGAACTGGTCCAGAGCTTCGATCGCCGCATTGCGATCGCTGCTCTCGCGGCGTCCGCGACAGCGATCGCGATCGCCCGCGCGTTGCTGGGCGACACTCTCGACTTCCATGTCCCGTCGTTGCCGGGCGTCAGCGCCGAAGCGCGCCCGTTCTTCTTCGTCCTCGGCATCGTCATGGGTTTCGTGGGCATCGCCTACAATCGGACGCTGCTCGGGACGCTCGCCGCGGTTGAGCGTCTGCCTCTCCCGGTCGAGGCGCGCGCCGGGCTGATCGGCGCCGCGGTCGGCGCTCTCGCATGGACTTATCCAGCCATTGTCGGCGGCGGCGACGCGGTCACGCAAAGCGCCTTGACAGGAGGACCGAGCGCGCAACTCGTGGCGCTCGTGTTCCTGGTCCGCTTCGCCTTGGGCGCGGTCTCCTATGCGGCGGCCACTCCCGGCGGCCTGTTCGCGCCGCTGCTGGCGTTGGGGGCGCAATTCGGCCTGCTGTTCGGCGCGGCGTGTGGCTGGGCCGTCCCCTGGCTGGACGTTCCGTCCGCGTCATTCGCCCTCGTCGGCATGGCGGCCCTCTTTGCCGGCGCCGTCCGCGCGCCCTTGACCGGAATGGTGCTCGTCAGCGAAATGACCGGGAACGTCACGCTCCTGCTCCCGATGCTCGGCGCCTGCGCCATGGCGATGCTGGTTCCGACGGTCCTGCGCGATCCGCCGATCTACGATTCGCTTCGAGAGGCGCTGCTGCTTCGCGAGCGCGCCGCGCTCGGAAAGGCGGCGATCAAAGCCGACGTCGCCGACAAACTGTCGGCCGATCCAAGCCATCCGCTTTAGCCACCCGGTCTCGCGGCGTCATCGAGCCGGCGGCGCAGGACCTGACCGCTGCTGAGGCTCCACGATCGTTTCAGTACGCACATATCCGGAAGTCGGGGCCGTCCCAACGGGAGCGATCGCGAGCGGGCGCCTCGACCCACCGCGAGTTGATGCCGTCGCGCGTCAGCCCGCGCACTTCGGCGATGTCGACCGGCAGCCGTGCCCGCGGCGAACCCCCGACCGCTCCCTGAATCAGTACCAGCCCGGAACCACGGGGCCCCAAGCTCCGCCCCAATCCGTCGCGGCTTCAGCGTTGAGCAGCGCCGTCGTCTCTTGCATCTGGGCTATATTGTTGGCCGCGTGAATCTGCTGATATTGCTGATACGCCGCGGGGCTGCCGACAAATGCACAGCCGCATCCGGCGGCGTCGGCATAAATATAAACCGGGCCGCTCTTTCTCGCGGCGTAGACGATGCTGTCTTGTGGAAGCGCTTGAAGCTTGGCGACCCTGTCCGGCGTGTCCGCCTGGAGCCGCGCGAAACCGGCAGCGGCAAGCTGTCCCTCCCTCTCCGGAGTCCCGACGGTCATGCATCCCGTCAACCCCGCGGCCACAGTCAAGGCCGCAACGCCACCCCGCCACTGAATCATGTCAAACATTCCCAGCCGTCCGCCCCGAGCGGACCTTCGCGCTTCGGGCGAACTCGGTGTCAACCGCGCGGCGTCAATCGCCCGGGGAATCCGGCAAGCGGAATTCTCCTCGAGCAGTCAGCTTCGGGCGCCGATGATCGCTCGCCAGAAGCCGCTGTAGGCCAGCTCCAAACCGACAATCGAGTAGTCGAGATCGATAGAGTCCAGCACTTCGTACGCCGAATTGTTGCAGATCGAAAAAATGATCAGCCCGTCCCTGGAGACGTGATGGCGTGCCTGGCGGAGATAGGATTCAGTGATGCGCCCGTGCGGGTCGCACAGGCTGAATTTCTCGATGTCGTTTTCAGGATTCTTGTCGACCATCGGCGTGTTGAAGACGATCAGATCGAAATCCTTCTCGTCGATTTTTTCGAAAAGATCAGACTGATATGCGGTCAGCGTGAGCTTGTTGAGCCGCGCATTGTCGATCGTCGCCTTTACCGCGACCGGCGAAATGTCGGTCGCGACGGTCCTCGAACTCCAGTTCGCCGCGATGAACAGCGAGATGATGCCGCAGCCGGCGCCGATCTCCAGCGTCTTGGCGATCAGATTGGGATTCATCGCCTTAATGTTGCGAATGAAAAACTCGGAGCTCGAATCGGGCAGCGGGTGATAGACGCCGGCGGGAACGTCGACGATCAAACCGTCGGTATGGATCCGCTCCGGTACTGCCTGACGGCGGACCAACGCCTCATGCGCCGCGGCGATGTCAAAGGGCTCCGTATCAACCAGATTGGCGAGGCCGAGCTTGCGCAGGACGGACAATCGCGGTCCGACCCGATATTCAATATTCATGTCGCTTTGCCTTTTTTGTACTCGGCGCGATTCCCCCGCAGTCCCGCCCGGAGGCCGCTTACCGAAGTCCGGCCCAAGCTATTATTGTTATACGACAGATCACACGGGCTGGTTCACGTTTCGCGCCCGCGCTCGCTTTCATGCCACTCATGCAGCATCCAGTGCGAGAACGCCGTCAGAACGATATGAATTGTGATGCCGGCGACCGAGATCAAGAGCAGCGCGGCGAACATGCGCGGGATATTGAGCCGAAACCCGGATTCGACGATTCTGTAGGCTAGTCCCGAGCCCTGGCCCGCCGATCCGGCTGCGATTTCGGCGACGATCGCGCCAATGAGGGCGAGACCGCCGCTGATCCGCAGCCCCGCGAGGAAATAGGGCAGCGCGGAGGGCAGCCGCAGCAACATGAACTGCTGGAAGCGCGTGGCGCGATACATCTGGAAGAGTTCGACGAGATTGTGGTCGGCCGACGACAAGCCGAGCGTCGTGTTGGCGAGCAGCGGGAAAAACGCGACAAGGAAAGCGCAGACCAGCACCGCAACCGAGGGCGACAGGTAAATCAGGAGCAACGGCGCGATGGCGACGATCGGGGTCACCTGCATGGCGACGGCGAAAGGGTAGAACGCCCGCTCGACCAGTCGCGACTGCGCGAAAATTACGGCCAAGCTCACACTGCCGACGACCGCCGCCAGCAGCGCCTTCAAGGTGATCGAGAGCGTCACCCACAGCGAACTCGACAGAGTCGGCCAATCGGTGAACAGCGTGGCGATAATGACGCTCGGCGCGGGAAGAAGATAGGGAGGAATGGCGAAATACCTCACCAGGCCCTCCCAGACCAGAAGCCCCAGTCCGAGCGTCATGGCGGGAACGACATAGCCTACGAGATCGTCGCGGCTCATTCGACGAGCTCGGTTGGCGGCGTCTCGCCCATCGCCAAATGCAGCGCCAAGGAGGTCCGGCGGCACGTATCGGCGTACTGCGCAGTCAAGCGAAATCCCTCCCGCCGCATCGGCGGCGCCTCGACGGTAATCTCCGCCACGGCGCGGCCAGGCCGAGCGGCCATCACCACGATGCGGTCGGCGAGATAGACGCTTTCGAACACCGAATGGGTGACGAAGACGACGGTCGCATTGAGAGAGGCCTGCAGCTCTGCAAGGTCGTCGTTGAGCTTAAGCCGCGTGATCTCGTCGAGCGCGGCGAAAGGCTCGTCCATCAGCAGCACCGCCGGCCGGGTGACCAGAGAACGGGCGATCGAGACGCGCATCTTCATCCCGCCCGACAGTTGGCGGGGATAGGCCTTGGCGAAGCCCGAGAGCCCGACCTGAGCGAGCGCCTCCTCGATGCGCGGGCGCGCCTTCTCCTTGGAAACGCCGGCCAGCCGCAATGGCAGCCAGACATTGGAAAAGACGTCCGACCAAGGCATCAGAGTGGGCTCTTGGAAGACGAAACCGAATTCCGGCCGGGCGCAGCTCCAGGCGATTTCGCCACGCGTCGCCGGCGTCAGTCCTGTGAGAAGACGGAGTACAGTCGACTTGCCACAACCCGAAGGACCAAGGAGGGCGAGGAACTCGCCCGAACGGATCTCGAGATCAAGCCCGGCCAAGGCCGTAACGCGATTGGCGAAAACCTTGTCGACCCCAATGAAAGTCGCGAGCGGCGCTCCGCCGGCGCGCGAAGCCGCTTTCCTTCCTCCCTCGGCCAATGTCACAATCTTGCTCATTTCGCCAACCAACGTGACCGTCGGCGCACCGGTTCCGCGCGGGCGGCCTGCGCTACTGTAAAAACGACTGAAACCAACGGCCTAGTGTCGCCATCGTTCAAGTGCGTTCTTGCTCGCGCCGCCGACATCTCGCCCCTCCCCCTATGCAACGCTCGGATCGGGTGCCCCCATGATATAGGACTGAGTTTCGGACTTTATAGACCCTCCTTTGCTCGGGTCAAACCTTGGGGCGGTTAGGCCGGATCAACGCCGTATTTAGAGAACGCAGGAAAGACGGGCGCTTGACGCTAGGCGTTGAGACGTGCGATTCGCCTGAGCTGACGGGATCCGCGGAACCCGCCCCGGGGCGCGACCGATGACCAAGGATTATGTCGCCGAGGGACTTGCGACCCCGGCGGTCGATCATCTCTTTCCCGACATGATCGTGGCCGACAAAGACGTGTCGACGTGGCCATATCTTAGAAGGGACGTCGACCATTCCTTTCGGGTCGACCGGCGCGATCCAACAGTCGGCTTCATCAACCGCGACGAAGCCTCGCTCCTCTATTCGAATGCGCGGCTGTTCGCCGGCCGCAGGGGAATCGAGATCGGCGCTTGGCGCGGATGGTCGACCGCCCATTTGATCGCATCCGGCCTCGCCTCACTGCATGTGGTCGAGCCGCTGCTCGCCGATGCGGCCTGGCAAGCCGAGTTTGTGCAGGTTGTGAAAGGCGCTGGCGGCGAGGGGACGGTGATCCTGGTTCCGGAAAAGAGCCCCGGCGCGGTGCAGCGGCTTGGGAAGGAAGGCGCTCGCTGGTCGTTCGCCTTCATCGATGGCGATCACGACGGCGACGCGCCCTTAGAGGACGGGCTGGTCTGCGCGCGCTTCCTCGAGGCGACCGCGATGATGCTTTTCCACGATTTGGTCTCGCCACATGTCGCCAACGCCCTTCGCGGCCTCATGGATCGCGGGTGGAACGCGATGGCCTATCAGACGGCGCAGATGATGGGCGTGGCGTGGCGCGGCGAAGTCGCTCCGGTCGCGCACAAGCCGGACCCGAGCCAGCGCTGGCGCGTTCCCGAGCACCTCAAGGACATCACGATTTCGGGCGTCGAACCGAACGGCGCCAATCGAGCGGGGAGTTGAAGAGCATGAGCCAGTCCTTTGGCCAGTGTTTTGGCATGCGAACGGCCGCGGCGGTCGCGGTGCTGCTTGGGCTCTCGCCGGCCGTGCTGGCCGACGAGGCGCAAATCGCCCGGGGCCGCTACCTCGTTACGATCGCCGGCTGTTCCGATTGCCATACGCCCGGCGCCTTGCTCGGCGCGCCGGACATGAAGCGCTATCTCGGCGGATCGGACGTCGGCTTCTCGATCCCGGGTCAGGGCGTCTTCGTCGGCCAGAATTTGACGCCGGACGAGGAAACGGGCCTGGGCGACTGGACGGCCGAGCAGATCGTGACCGCGCTCCGCCAGGGCAAGCGCCCCGACGGAAGCGAGCTTTCGCCGGTGATGCCTTACCCTGCCTTCTCGCACCTGACCGACGACGACGCGCTGGCGATCGCCGCCTTTCTCAAGAGCCTTCCGGCGGTCAGCAACAAGGTCGTCTCGTACAAGTCTTCGGACAAGGTGCCGATTGCCGTCTCCGCCGTGCTGCCGCCCGCGGTCTATAACGCCCTGCCGGCGTCGCAAAAGTGAGCGGTCGGCAGCGGGGCGCGCCCTTCACGGCTATTTCGGATCCGCCATGTCTTTCGGCCGCAGATCGACGCCGACCCCTTTGTTGACGAACTGCAGAGTATAGGCCTTCGTATAGTCGATGCCCGGTTTGACGACGCCCGCCTTGACCATCTTCTCGTAGAAGTCCTTCCAGCGCTCGTCGGTCATGGCGCCGATGCCCTTCGTCAGGGTGTCTCCGGAATCGACGATGCCATATTCCTTGAGCTTCCTGATCGAAAAGTCGATCTGATCGTCCGTCATTTCCGGATTGTCCTTCTTGATCAGGGCATTCGCCTTGGCGTTGTCGCCGTAGAGATAATGGTACCAGCCGATCGCGGAGGCGCTGACGAAGCGCTGCACCATGTCTGGGTTCTTGTCGACGATCTCGCGGCGCGTGACGATCTGCGTCGAGTAGGTGGTGTAGCCGTAGTCGGTCAGCAAGAAGACGTTCGGCTTGAAGTGGCCCTGCTTCTCGATCTCGTACGGTTCGGAGGTGATGTAGCCCTGCTGGATCGAGTGTTCGTTGACGATGAACGGCGCCGAGTTGAAGTTGTACGGCTTGATGTTCTCGTCCTTGAATCCGTAGGCGACGCGCATCCACGCCCAGAAGGTGTTGACCGCGCCGGCGCTGACAAAGGCGGGGTTGGCATTGGGCAGGTCCTGCCACTTGTCGAGGCCGACGCCCGGATGCGACATGAAGCACTGTGGGTTCTTCTGGAAGTCGGCGGCGACAGTGATCAGCGGAATGTTGTTTTGAACGTTTAGAAAGTCGCCGATCATGTCGCCGCCCATGAAGAACTCGATCTTGCCGGCGATCAGGAGCATGCCGCCGTTGGACGTCGGCCCGCCCGGCATGATGGTGACGTCAAGCCCATTCTTTTCATAGGTGCCGTCGACCAGGGCCTGATAATAGCCGCCCGCTTCGGGGTCGGCGAGCCAGTTGGTGGCGAACGTCACCTTGTCGAGGGCGAAGGCCGGCCCGGTGAGGCCGATAACGCCAGCCAGCGCGGCAGCAACCGCAATACGCATTCAAAGCTCCTCCATGCTCAAGGTCCCGGAGGCGCCGGATAGGGTAGCGTCACCTCCCTCCGCCCGGAGTCTCTGCTCGCGAACGGGCGCGAAGGGAAGCTCGTCTATCAGACTTCTCCCTGCGCGCGCGCCACAATACGGACGAGTTTGTCGGCCGTCGAATCCAATCTGAACCGGCCTCCTCCCCGATCGCGCTCGACGGGGCTGGCGTCGCGCCCGGAACATGGCTACCCCGGCCGCCTTTCTGTGCATGGGCCTCGACAACCTCACGCCCGCAATTTGGAGTTCGACCGATGCGCCTCTGGATCAAGGACCCGCTGGCGATCCTCGCCCCGGAGGCGGAGCGCGGCGTCGTCGTCGAGGGAAGCGAGATCGTCGAATGCATCGGGCACGGCCGGTCGCCGGCGCTCGCCTGCGAATTGACTTTCGACGCCTCTCGCCATGTCGTGCTGCCGGGGCTCGTCAACGCCCACCACCACTTCTATCAGACGCTGACGCGCGCCCACCCGGCCGGCGAGGGCAAGGAGCTCATTCCCTGGCTCGTCGCCATGGAGGGCGTCTGGGGCCGGATGACGCCGGAGGCGCTCCGCGTCGCCGTGAGGATGGCGCTGGTCGAACTGCTTCTGTCCGGCTGCACCACGACGGCGGACCATCACAATCTGTTTCCGCCCGGCCTCGGGCGGGCGGTCGACATCGAAGTCGAGGAAGCGCGCAAGCTCGGCCTTCGCCTGACCGCGACGCGCGGATCGATGGGCGTGTCGCAAAAGGACGGCGGCTTGCAGCCGGACGACATCGTGCAGGATGCCGACACGATCCTCGAGGACAGCGAGCGCGTCCTCAAACTCTATCACGACCCGAAGCCCGGGGCGATGATCCGGATTGCGCTGGCGCCCTGTTCGCCGCTTGCCGTGCCCAGGCGCGTCCTGACCGGATCGGCCGAACTCGCGGACCGCTACGACTGCCGGCTGCACTGCCACCTCTGCCAGTCGCCGGAGGAGGACGAGTACAGCGTCGCGGCCTTCGGCATGCGTTCGGTCGATCTTCTGGAAGAGGCCGGCTGGCTCACCTCCCGCACCTGGGTGGCGCATGGCATTCACTTCAACGAGGACGAGATCCAGCGGCTCGGCCAGGCCGGCGTCGGGGTCTCGCATCTGCCCGCCGCCGACATGGCCTTCGGCGTCGGCATCTGTCCGACCCGGGATCTCGAGGCGGCCGGCGTTCCGATCGGCATCGGCGTCGACGGCTCGGCGTCAAACAATTCCTCGAACCTGATGGAGGCGGTTCGCCATGCGCTGATGCTGCGTCGCCTCCGCTACGGCCACAGCGCGGCGACGCCGCGCGACGCGCTCCGCTGGGCGACGGAGGGCGGCGCCCGCTGCCTTGGCCGCGACGATATCGGCCGCATCGGGCCCGGGACGCAGGCCGACCTCGCCCTCTATACATTGGACGAGCCGCGCTTCGCCGGCGCGCAGGATCCGGTCGCGGCGCTCGTTCTCTGCGGCGCGCATCGGGCCGACCGGGTGATGGTCGCCGGCCGCTGGCGGGTCATCAACGGCGCGCCTGAAGGCGTCGATCTCGAAGCGCTGATCGGCCGCTGCCGGACGGCCGCGCGCGCCTTCGCTTAAAACGGTCCAGGGCGCCGGGCTTTGATTTTCTTGGAATCTGCAGGATGCTCTTCGCTTACCCCCCGAAATCTTGTTTGGATTCTCTTGGATTCTCTTGGAATCCTTCGTTCGAAATGAGGGATTTCAATGGGTTGCGGGCGGCGAGCGACATAGAATATTTGCCGGCCCCTCTGCCGCTCGCACAACCGAGTTCGGTCGGATTGTCGGCGGCGACCAGCGCAACGGTGACGACGGCGGAAGGGTCTTGAACTCATGTCGGAACAGTAGACGACATTCTGATTTTGTGCAAGAGGTTGTCGTAGTGGTTGTGGAAACCTGAACGGATGGTCGCGCCGCCGAGTTCATGCCGGCGCAGCTCGTCGCGCCAGGCGATCAGGTGCGCGCGCGTCACCGTCCGCCTCTGGACGACGAATGCCGGCGAAGCGCATAAAATCCTTCACCGCATTTTCGTAGGCGCGGCGGGTATGGGCGTTGTTGAGGTTAGCGAACCACTCGACCTCGGGCGGCACGAAAGCTCTTCGATCTTGGCGTGATGGGTAGCGCTCACTTTGCCCTTGTGAGCGAATTCCTCACTGTTCGCCCCAGGCTGCCTGGCCTCCCATCGTAACCGCGGCCATGCGCGCATGATCGCGGGGCGGGCTGCCCATCACGCGCTTGAAGGCCGTGCTGAACGCGCTTTCGGACTCATACCCGAGCGAGCGGGCGACCGCCCCGATAGGTTCGCCGCGCAACAGGCTTCTTCCGGCGAGCAGCATCCGCCAGCGCGTGAGATATTCGATCGGTCCATCGCCGACCAATTGCCCAAATCGCGCTGCGAAACCGGATCGCGACATGCCGACTTCGAGGGCCAGCGCCGCCACCGTCCAGCGCCGGGCCGGCTCGCGATGGATCGCCGCGATCGCCGCCCCGACATGCTTGTCGGAGAGCGCAAACAGCCAGCCGACGCCCTTGCCTTCGTCGAGGTGAAGGCGGAGCGCCTGGACGAAGATCATGGTGACCAGCTGCTGGACGATCAGGAAGCCTCCCGGCTTGGGGTCGACCCGCTCTTGCCGCATCCGGTCGATGGCCCAGCGTAAAGTCCCGCGATCAGTCTCGCTCTGTAGATGGACGAACGGCGGCAGCATGCCGAGCAGCATGTCCGCCCGCGCCCCGGCGAGCTGGAAATGGCCGCCGAGCACCATGACCCCGCCGCCGTCGTTCAGCCTGACCAGTGCGCCTTCGCGGGCGCCGAGAAAATGGCGCTTCCAATCCTCGGGCGGCAGGGCCGGATCGCTTGCGACCCGAAACGGCGAGCCGCGCGGCAGCAGGAGGCAGTCGCCCTGCTTGAAAAGCACCGGCTCGCCAGCGCCCTCCACCGCGAGCCAACACACGCCCGAGGTCACGGCGTAGCATTTGACCCCATGAAATGGATCGAAACGGATCGACCAGTCGCCGCCCGCCTCGAAACCTCCGACGAGGTAGTTTCGCAGCTCCAGGAAAGAGATGACTTCGGACAGCGGATCCATCTCTGGACGATCTAAAAGAAACTAGAGACGCTAGCGCATAGATCGTCTGGACGCAATGCCCTATCTCTCCCCTCGCGGCCAAACGGCCTCACTCGGTCGAGATGACCTGGGAGAAGCACAATGCAAGAAACTGCGGTGTTCGTTATCGTCGAAGTTGTTTCCGTCCAGGATCCAGAGGGCCTACGGACCTACGCCCAGCGCGCGAGCAAGCTGATTGGCCCTTTAGGGGGAGTCGTCGTCGGACAAGGCGCAATTCCAGTCGACGGAGAGCCCGGTTTTGCTCCGCTTGTGATCCAACGTTGGACCTCTGAAGGCGCTTTCCGGGGCTGGCTGAACAGTGAAGCCTACCAGCCCCTTAAAGAAATTCGGCTGGCAAGCGCCACAATGCGGGTGGCGATCGTTCCGATCAGCGCCGGCCCGGCCGCCTGACACGGGACCACAAAAGCGGAGAACAAGTCGAGGTCATTGCTTATGAAACGCGTTCAATATCTTCGATACGGCGGCCCGGGGGAACTGCGGCTCGACGAGGTCAAACGGCCGGAGCCCGAACGTGGCCAAATTCGCGTTCAGGTCAGGGCTGCGGCAGCAAACCCTATGGACTGGAAAATTCGCCGGGGCGAGATGAAGGCGCTTTCCGGGTTCCGCTTTCCACGCGGCCTGGGCCATGATTTCGCCGGCGTCGTCGAAGCCGTCGGGCCGGGCGTGGAGGAGTTCAAGCTGGGCGATGACGTCTTCGGCGTCACCTCGATCCGTCAGGCGGGCGCGTTCGCCAAATCCGTCCTCGCCGACAAGAAAGGCGTTTGGCTCAAGCCGCCATCCGTCTCGTTCGAGCAGGCGGCGGCCCTGGCCGTGGTGGGCGGGACGGCGTGGAACGCGCTGGTGGCGAAGGCGAAGCTGAAAGCTGGCCAGTCGGTTTTTATCACTGGGTGCCTGGGCGGGGTTGGACGTTCCGCGGTGCAGATTGCGAGCATGTGCGGCGCAAGCATCGTCGGCAGTTGCAGCGCGTCCCGACGCGAGGAAGCGCTGGCGCTGGGCGTGAGCGAAGTCGTCGACTATCGCGCCTTCGACATCGCTTCCTTTCGACATCGCTTCGATGTGGTCTTAGACACCGTAGGCGCGCTGTCGCTGAGCCAATGTGTCGCGATGCTGAAGCGCAGCGGCATGTCGCTGCACATCGTCCCCACCCCCGCCAAGTTGATCGGCTGTCTGCTCCCCTCGCGACATCACCTCGTGTTCGGCAATCCGACACCACGATCCCTGGCGGGCATCGCCGAAGCGGCCGAGCAAGGCAGGCTCCTCCCAGCGATCGGCCGCATCGCGCCCCTGTCCGAGGCGATCTCGGCCGTCGTCGAACTCGAAAGAACAGGATCCCCCAAGGGAAAGCTGGTGATCGTTCCCGCTCAATTTGGCTGAGCCCAGCAAATGCCCGGGCTCGTAGCGCGGGTCGGCCGGTCAAATTCCCTTGAATTTCAGACGAGCAAATCGACCGCAGTCGGCGTACGGTTTTCTGCTAGACTTAGCCGACTCTGCCTTCCTGCCCAGTTGGCGTGAAGGCTTGGAGATGACCGCTCATCCAGAGCAACGGCAGCATGGCCTGTGGCTGGCGAAACGACCCCCCGCGAATATGAGGCGAGAGGTCTCGGTCTTCTCTCCCGCTTGTCCGGGACGGCGCGCGACGGAACCGTCGGGCCGGCGCCTACATCCCCTCGCCGCCATCAACCGTCAGCACCTGGCCCATGATGTGGCGCGCCCGGTCGCCCGCGAGGAAGAGCACGGCGTCGGCGATGTCGTCGACATCGGCGATTCGGCGGGCGGGGATGCTCCGGATCATCGCCGCTTCGTCGAGCCGACCTGCGCGGAAATCCTCGATCACGCCCTCGGTTGCGACATGGCCCGGCGCGACTGCGTTGACCCTGAGCCCGCGCGGCCCCCATTCCAGCGCCATGGCGCGCGTCAGCATATCGAGCGCCGCCTTGGATGCGGAATAAAGGCCGCATCCGGGCGCAGGCCTAGCGCCGGCGATGCTGCTGACGTTGACGATCGCGCCCCGCCGCCCGTGGGCGAAGGCGGCCCGGGCGAAGGCCCGCGCGCAATGCAGCGGCCCGGCGACGTTCGTCGCCAGGACGCGCTCCGCCTCGGCAGCGTCCGCGTCGATCAGCGGCACGAGGGCGAAGCGCGCCGCGTTGTTGACGAGGATGTCGGGCGCGCCGAACCGCTCGGCCGCCGCGGCGACGATCCGCTCGCAATCGGCCGGCTCGGCGACGTCCGCCGCAACCGCCAGGACCTCCGCCCCGGAAACCTCGGCAATCGCCGCCGCCGCATGTTCGAGCAGGTCCCTTCGCCGTCCCGCGACCGCGACCCTCGCGCCCTCGCGGGCGAAGGCGCGCGCGACGGCGAAGCCGATGCCTGCGCCGCCGCCGGTGACGATCGCGACCTTGCCGGCGAAGCCGTCGCTGCTCATCGGGTCCCCTCACCCCGGCCCTCTCCCGCAAGCGGGAGAGGGGGCGCGTACCCTTCTACCGCCTGCGGGAGAAGGTGGCGCGAAGCGCCGGATGAGGGGTTGAGCTCGGCTGCTGATCCAATCCTCACGGCATCGCCTGGAAACGCCTCGCGAGCGCGCTGATGCGTTTGGCGGTCTCGATGTCGAGATCGGTGATCTTCATTCCGGCGTCGTGGGTGCAGAACGAGAAGGAGACCACGTTGTAGGAATTGTGGAACTCCGGATGATGGTTCATCACCTCGGCTTCGATGGCGATCTCGACGATGAATGCGATCGCGTCGCGAAAGGTCTTCAAGGCGTAGGTCGCCTCGATGTTCGGGGCCTTCAGGGACCAGCCCGGCAGTTCGCCGAGGGCCGAGTGGATCTCCGCGTCGCTCAAAATCCTATAATGCGCCATGTCGAAACTCCTCCTTCACTGCGAAGCGCCGGCCGCGCCCGCCGCGGGCTGGTCGAGGGCGAGTATCGCCGCTTCGAGCGGAGCGGGCGAGACGCGGATCGAGCCGGTGTAGGGCTTGCTGAACTCCAGGATCAGAAAGATCGCAAGCCCGATCGAGGCGCTGCCCAAAATGAGCATCGCAACCGACATCGGGCTCAATTTCGACAGAAGCGCCATGCTGGCGAACATGACCGAGGACCAGAAGGTCACGGCGTAGACCAGCGGCCAGGGGACCGGGGTCGTCGCCTGAAGCGACATGAGGAGCCGCTGCTCGCCGATGAAGGCGTAATTCGCGCGCGCGGAGGAGAGCAGGTTCGTCTGCGCGGGCGTCTTGGGCTCGAGGCCGCCGAGGAACGTGTTCATATCGCTCATCGCCTTGTAGGAGGCCTCGTAGGCCGCGGCGCGCGAGTTGTCGTCGCCCCAGAACTGCTCGTGCGCCCAGACGAGATCAGTCCTTAGGATGCTGCGGCCTTCGTCCGCCTGAGGCCCGTAGTGGCGCATTTCGAGATCGAACTCGAGCGCGCGCGCCGCCATCGTCTGCAGCTCCGTCTGCTGGGTGCTGTAGACGCCGTAGGCCGTCCAGATGAGGAGGCCGTTGACCAGCACGAGCAGAAGCGTCAGTTGCCCGACGACGCCCCCGATCATGTCGCGCGCCTTGTCCATCGTGTAGCGCTCGGGGAGGACGTGCTGGAGCGCGAGCCCGACAAGGCCACCCGCGGCGATCACGCCGACGACCACGAGCGCGATGGCGAGCAACTCATCCAATGTCGGCCTCCCAATGAGCCGGAAACCGAAAAGGCGTGCCACGTTATCGACCGCTCGTCCAGCGCCGGACGGGAAGATCACTTCCCGCTTACGGCCCGTCTACCGTCCAGGGTCAAACCCAATCAGATTGACCGGTTTCGGACGTGAAGCGGCATTCCGGATCACGGTGGTGGACGCCGCAGCCGGACAATTCGCGCCGTTTGCTCCCGCCTTGGATGGTTGAACTCCCAGTAGTGCTGGAGTAGCGATCGGGCTGACGCATAAACCTCCTTCCTCAGCACAAAAGTCAGGCTCCGGTTTGGGGGATGGTCATCGACCGTCTGAGGGTGGAAAGCTCAAGGAGACGAGAAATCTTGATCGGCGCCCTCTATCTCAAGCAGCAACCGGGTGCATTTCTGGCATTTTCAGTTGAACCATGAATCTGCTCACGTTCGAGAACCCGGTTTTCTCCTGCTACGCGCTCGCGGCCGCTCTGCTGATAGTGAAGATGATGTCGCAGGGGTGGATCACGGTGTTCCGCATGCTCAAGGTTAACGGCGGCTTCCGCTACCCGGAGGACGCGAGAAAATCGTTGGCGAACCCAGATCCTAGCCCTGGGCAACTGCTGCCAAACGAGTACGTCGAGCGCTCGCGACGCATGCATGCGAACGACGTCGAGAACATCCCGCTGTTTCTGGTCGCCGGTCTACTCTATGTGTGCACCTCGCCGAGCCTATGGCTGGCGGCCGGTCTGTTCGCCACATACGTAGTCTCGCGCCTCGGCCACTTCCTCGTCTTGCTAACGCAACGGTCGCATGAGGTGCGTGCGTTTTTTTGGGCGATCGGGTCTTTCGTCGTTTACCTTATGGCGGGCGCCGTGATCTGGCATGCGGTGGCACGCTGAAGCCGTTCGCGGACCCCGGCCATCAAGGATCGCTGCACTTAGCCGTTTGCTAGAACGGCTTCGCCCTCGAGGCCGAACACCGTCCTTCGACCGTCGATACCGCGGAGATCGAAATTGCCCACGGGCGCGAATTTGCCCGGGCAATGTTCCGCGAACTCATCGGACGCCAGAATCGTCCGTTCCAGTTGTCTGCAAAGTTTCTCTATGCGAGCCGCGAGGTTCACGGCTGGCCCGATGCAGGTAAAATCCAGCCAATTCCCTCCGCCTATATTTCCGTACATGACTTGGCCCAGATGGAGCGCTAGCCCGAAGCGGACATCTTCGGCGCCGTCCTCGCTGGACGATCCGAATCGGGTCGCGACTGTCGCACTGGCTTCGATGGCCGCGGCGAGTGCGGCTTCGCAGACATGGGAAGTTTGCGCCCGATCTCCGACGATGGGAAAAATGGCCAGCAGTCCGTCGCCCATGAACTTTAGAACCTCCCCGCCGCGCTTGAGGATCGCCGGTGTCTGGCAGTCGAAAAAGCGGTTGATCAGGTCGACCAGCCTCTGCGGTGACAATCGCTCGGATAAAGCAGTGAAACCCCGCATGTCCGAAAGCCAGATGCACGCATTTATCGCTTCGGTGTGACCACGCCGGATCTGTCCGCTAAGGATGCGTGAACCTCCCTGGTTGCCGACGTAAATGTCCAGAAAATCGCTCGCCAATCGCCGCAGCGTCGAGATCTCGATCATTCGCGCCAGCGGATTCAGGATGGCGTCCAATCCGGCGATCTCAGCGTCGGTGAATCCGCCGGGTTGACGGGTCGCCCAACTGGCGGCGTGAATGGAGCCGTCGGCGAATACAAGCGGCGTAACCAGATAGTCGGTTGCGCCTTCCGCCCGGAGTTCGTTCACGACCGTGAGATCGGTCCGGGCTCCCTCTTCGCCAAGCCGCAACCGGATCGTCGCGCCGGTATCGACTACGCGCCTTACCGGACTGCGACGAAAGTCTGGCGTCTCGAAAGCCTCGAAGGAGCCAACGCTCACATCCACTGGGCGCCCCGGCTCCCATAGGTACCGTCGACCCATGATTTGAGGATGAAGGGCCAGCACAAATACGCCGACTCGCGATAACGATATCTCACAACGGACGAGTCGGTCGCACAATTGACCCACCATGTCCTCTGCATCAGGAGCGGAGCGAGCGCCTGCGGCGAGCCAATCGCCTATCGCCTTGGTGTCGCAGTTCATCATCAAAAGATCACTTTTGACCCGACATTCGCAGAGGAGCGGAGATCACGTTAGCGTAGCAAGCGCGTCGACGGCGAGCGACTGCTATTTGCGCGAAGCGGTCGCCAGCTTGAGCGGACAGTTAGGGTTTTGACCCTCTCAGCTGTCGCGGTCCGTCGGCAACAGCGCCCGCAGCGCCTGGAGCGTGTCGGCTTCGGCGACCGGCCTTGTCGCGGCCCCAGCGCAGCCTGCGGGGAAACCGCACCGCGGTCCCGCTGCGATGTCGCTGCTCGGCGCTATGCCGCCGATCATGTCGCGCGAACGGTCGGCCTTGTGGCGCTCGGCGCAGCCAGCGCCCCAGGAGAAGCCCGACGAGCCCGCTGGCGGCGGTCAAGCCGCCGACGACTAGCGCGATGGCAACCGGGCCTCCAGCAAGCCGGAAAAGGTGAAGGCGTGACATGTTCTCGACCGGCGTCGAGCGCCCGAGCTTGCGCTGGCCCGACCGGCCCCACGCCGCCCGCGTTGCATCCTTCGTCAAGCTTGCTACATTCGCTTCTCAACGAGCGGCCCTGGGCGACGCAGTTTGCCCGGGCCATCCGAGGTTTTGTTTTGTCGCAAGCATTCACGTCGGGTCCCGGCCGCGGGGCCGACGCGCCGGGGCCTGGTCAATGGGGTCCGACGCGTCTGGGAACCTACGCGGCGCTGGATCTTGGCACCAACAATTGCCGGCTTCTCGTGGCGCGGCCGACGTCCGAGGGCTTTCGCGTCATTGACGCTTTTTCGCGCATCGTGCGGCTTGGCGAAGGCCTGTCGCTGACGGGACGCCTCAGCGAACCGGCGATCGCGCGGACGCTCGAGGCGCTGCGGATCTGCCGCGACAAGATGGCGGCGCGCGGCGTGGCGCGCGCCCGCACCATCGCCACCGAGGCCTGCCGCTCCGCCGCCAACGGCGCCGACTTCGTCGCCGCGGTCCGGGAGCGCCTCGGCATCGCCCTCGAAATCGTCGACCGCGAGACCGAGGCGCATCTCGCCGCCGCTGGCGTCGGCGACCTCGCCGACCGCGACGCCCACTCGATCGTCATGTTCGACATCGGCGGCGGGTCGACGGAGATCATCTGGCTCAGGGACGACGAGCGGTCGCGCCGCGGCCGGCGCGTCCAGGCCTGGACGTCGATGCGGCTCGGCGTCGTGTCGCTGGCGGAGAAATTCGGCGGCGTCGACGTCACCGACGAGACGTTCGCGGCGATGACGGCGCATGTGACCGAGGCGTTGGCCCCGTTCATCGACCAGGTCGCGGACGAAACCCGCTGCGACCGGTTCCATCTCCTCGGCACCTCGGGCACGGTGACGACGATCGCCGGCGTGCACCTCAACCTGCCGCGCTACGACCGCCGCGCCGTCGACGGCCTCTGGCTCGGCCGGGCGGAGGTCGATGAAGCGGTCCAGCGCCTGCGCTCGATGAGCTACGCCGAGCGCGCCGCCAACGCCTGCATCGGCCATGAGCGGGCGGACCTGGTGCTCGCCGGCTGCGCCATTCTCGAGGCAATCCGCGCGCATTTCCCGGCCGAGCGGCTGCGCATCGCCGACCGGGGCCTGCGCGAGGGGATCCTGAGCCAGATGATGCGCGAGGACGGCGTTGGCCCGCACCGCCGGAGACGCTGGCAATGACGGCTGGCGGCTCCGGCCGCGAGGGCGGCCGGGCGCTGAAGACGCGCGTCAAGACCGCTCGGAAACGCTCGCTCTCCTCGACGCTGTGGCTCGAGCGGCAGCTCAACGATCCCTATGTCGCGCGCGCCAGGCGCGAGGGCTACCGGTCGCGCGCGGCGTTCAAGCTGATCGAGATCGACGACAAGCACCGGCTTTTCCGGCCCGGACAGCGCATCGTCGACCTCGGCGCCGCCCCGGCGGCTGGAGCCAGGTCGCGGCGGCGCGAATCGAAGCGCGCCAGGGCAGGGGCCAGGTTGTCGCGATCGACCTTCTGGAGATGGAGCCGGTCGAGGGCGTCGCGTTCCAGAAAATGGATTTCCATGACCCGGAGGCCCCGGCGAGGCTCCGCGAACGGCTGGGCGGCCCCGCCGACGGCGTCCTTTCCGACATGGCCGCCAACGCCACCGGCCACCGCAAGACCGATCACTTGCGTATCGTCGGCCTGGTCGAACTGGCGGCCGATTTTGCCCGCGAGGTTCTCAGGCCTGGCGGCTTCTTCCTCGCCAAGGCGCTGCAGGGCGGCTCGGAGGCCGAACTGCTCGCCCGCCTCAAGCGCGAGTTCGCCGTCGTCCGGCATCTGAAGCCCAAGGCGAGCCGGGCCGACAGCGCCGAGCTTTACCTGCTGGCGACCGGGTTCCGGGGGTCGACGGAACCGGCGAAAGGCTGACGCGAAGCCCCGTGCCGTTTTGGCGACTATCCCTTTCGCATGGCAACACAACTGCTTTGGTCTCGGCTGCGACAGGCCGGCGCGGGGAGGGCTGTGCGATGAGCGCGCTCCTCACTCGACACCCGGAAGTGCTCGAGTTTTTCGCAGGCTGATTTTAGGTGCATCACCCCACAAGTAGAGAATGAGCAGCTATTGACTCTTATGACTGAGGAAGGTCTGGTCGAACCGTCATTCCAGCGTGACGGCTAAAGGAAGTAGTCTCTTTCGAAAAAAGATAATATATAAACTGCCCGCATCGAGAGACATTTTCATGGCTCGAAAACAAAGAAGCAAGAGAGTTTTTCAAAGAGTGGATTGCGTGACCCTCTTCAGATTGAACGAATCAGTTCCTTACAATGGCTCTCATAGCGTTACCTGCAATTCAGACAAACTAGCAATTGCCATTTTACAGCAATTTTTTGGTGTAGAATGGGTGGAGCGACATGTTATGGAGGCAAGGAAAGCAACTTTCTTAAATAAAATTGGATCGAATTACGACATAGTCCAAAAGGAAATGCGGCGCATATTGCTGGCAGAAATGTTATATAACCTACAGGATAAAGATAAATTCCCATCGTGCTGGCGCGACATCTCCTCAGGAAATATAAATCAAATAGAGTCAGCCTATGCTGTGCTTGAAGTAGTCCGAGCTCTGTATGGATTTGCACTTGACAGACAGCTAAGAGTGAAATTTATAAAACCAGAAGGAGATAATGGGAAGAAACGTCCGGATTTATACGTCATATTATCCGACGGCGCTAAGCTGTACGCAGAGGCGAAGGCCAAGGACAGTGGATCGCACTTTACTATCGAGAGAGTTGAGAGCAGATTGTCTGGTGCGAAGAAGCAATTGCCAAAAAATAGACCCGGGGCCGTCTTCATTAAAATACCCGTATCCTGGTTCTTTGACGAGGACAAGATTAAGCAAATGGTTGGTATGGTGGAACGGTCAGTCGCTCGATCGCCGTGGGTCGTCTCGGTTGTGCTGTTTATATCGAATGTGCACATCGAAGATAGTACGGTCGGATCGATTGTTTCAGAAAAAGTAGTCTTTAAGGAGATCCCTAATGAGAAGCATAAATTTAAGCGCTACAGAGGTAGAGAGTGGGGTATGTTCCCGGAAACTGGTGCAGTATCGCCCCCGCCAGCGTGGTTGAACTATAATGGGATGCCAGCAACATGGCAGAGGTTGATATGGCCCGTAACCGTGAATCCAAACATTCAACCGCCGATGAGTACGACGAGAAGGGAACGGAGTTGGGTGCAACAGGAACCCTCGGGCGCGCATAAATACTTCGGATAAGCCCCAGCGCGAGCTTGGGAAAAGGGGGCGGGCCTCGAAGGAAGCCCGCCTAAGTCGTTGACGCCAACTGCAATGCAGCGAGTTTACCCCAAGCAGAAGGTTCCGGCCGGTCGTTAAAAACCAGACGCTTGGTGCCCCATTAAACGACGCCAGTCTGCAAATGGCGGCCATTCCCTCGAGCAATGCGTTCTTGCTGCGCCTGAGGTTCCCCTTGTTCGAGCTATTGCTGTCGGCATCAGTTGGTTGGGCGGCAGGCGCGCTAAATCGCCCTCTCGAAAGGCGCCGACTCGGGCTAATTAGGGCGATTATCCCGGACTTGACCGGACGGGCAAATCGTGTAATATATGCCCGTATCATGAGCCAACGGGCGCCCATCCAGCGCGTGACATATCGGTCGCCTTAACCTACCCCATTCTCTTATGCATTTCAGTACGGAAGGCGAAATCAGCATCGGGCTCGGATTGCTTGCGCTTCTTGGAAGCGGTGCAATCATGATATTCCCGACCCATCTGTGGATTGGATGGACGATGGTGGCCGCCGCCATCGTTGGGTTCTTCCTTTTAGTATTGGAACATTGCGGTTTGTGGGCACTGAAAACCGTTCCTCTCGTAGGAATCGTAATCTCTGGACCTATCCTGCTGGTCTGTTTAGTATGGTATTTGTGGCCAGTATCAAAAACGACGAATTCTCTAAGTGTCTCCGACCTAAACCAAGAAAACCCACCAATCCCAACGCTGTTCTTGCAGTGTATGCCGAATGGATTCCCGCATACCATGCCGGAAAGCGGCGTAATCTGGCAATTACAGCTGCAAACCGATGGAGCGACCGGGGGAGCGCTGTCACAGCAATCTGGAATTCCAGGAAGCGAAACGGGAGCCGCCGCCTTACTATTGTCGGGATATCGATGCGAGGTCACAAATTACAGCGCCAACCCAGTTGCCAATGTCGAGATAACGCTGGATCTTATCACTTACGAGGCAATCCCCACAGACAACGGGTTTCGTAACGGACCCCAGTCTATTCATAAAGAAATTATTGTTCGTATTCCGAAAATAGACACAGGAAAAGATAGCCCATTTATATTTTATATTTTTAACATGGCTAAACAATTTATGGAGGTAAGGTTTTTAGAAAAAACTACACTTACCGTCATTGGGGAGACGAAACCTCACGATGGCGTATTGCAACAATCTTATCTCGCCCCCCTGCATCTTCCGCCGCGCCGCTGAAATACATGCTCCTAGCACCCCCTAATCGCGGTTTCGGAGATATCAGCGTTCTCCCTGTTGTTATATCGGAATTGAAATTCCGCGACATACAGGGGCAGATATTTCTTGCTGACTTTGTGGAAGCTTCCCATGACGCCGCGCTTCACGAGCGACCAGAAGCCTTCGATGGTCTGAGTGTGGACCGCGCCGACGACGTACTGTCCGCGCGCATGATCCACGGTGTGGAGCGGATATTCTTTGGCGAGTTTGCGGTATCCCGGCGCTTCGTCGGCGCAAAGCAGGCTGACCTTGTGCGAGACGGTTTCGCGGACGAACTCGGTCAGGGTCTCGCCTTTCAGGTTGCCGATGACGCGGGCAACCACGTTCCCCTTGCGCTTGCCGCGCCGATGATGATGGCTTTGCCCGCGCCTCCTGTCCCGCCACTTCCATCGCCGCGTTTGTCCTTGTGCCGGTTCTTGGCCAGACCGCCGACGAAAGTTTCGTCAACCTCAACGATCCCGCCCAGTTGCTTGATGTCTTCAACCAAGGCGATGCGAACCTTGTGGCACATAAGCCAGGCGGTTTTGTAGGAGCCGAAGCCCATATAACGGTAGATTTGCAGGGCGCTCATGCCCTTTTTGCTGACCAACATCAAGTGAATGACGCGATACCAGTCTTTAAGCGGCTTGTTCGTGTTTTCAAAGATGGTCCCGGCGAGATGCGAGAAGCGATAGCTTTCATCCGTGCACGTATAGCACTGCCAATGCCATTCCATCGTCTTGACCGGATAGACGCGCTCAGAGCCACAACGTGGGCAACGAACGCCTTTTGGCCATCGGCGCGCGACCAGATAGCGGATGCAATCCTCTTCGGTCTTAAACAGTTTGTCGAACTGTGCGGCGGTCAGTTGATGGACCGGCTTGGGCTGCTTCTGGCGGGCCATTCTGGCGTCCTCTTTGATCGTGAGGAAACCATAACATGAAAACCGGGACCGGTCAAGTCCGGGATAATCGCCCTAATTAGCTAGTGTCCGTCCATAAACGCTAAGTTTTTGAAATTATTTGTTGAATCGCTGTCCTTACGAATGCAAGGCCCGGCGGTTTCGGCTAAGCTTTCGGATCAAGCCACTGATTCGGAAGGCGAAACCGCCACCGCCGGAGCCCGACAATGCGTCAGGAACGCACCGTCCAGGCCAGCATATTCGATCTCTTCGCCGACCACGAGATCGGCCAGGAACTGAAGGCGATGTCGCAGTGGCTGGACGAGCATCGCGAGCTCATCGGGCTGGCGGCGGAGGATCTGCGCCGACACGGCGTTAAGGAGACCGGGCGAGAAGGCCTTCCGGCCGAGTCGGTCTTGCGCTGCGCGCTTCTCAAGCAGCATCGCCAGCTGAGCTATGAGGAGCTGGCGTTTCATCTTGAAGACTCGGCCTCATTTCGCGCCTTCGCGCGGCTGCCGCTGTCGTGGACGCCGAAGAAGTCGGTGCTGCACAGGACCATCAGCGCCATCCGGGCCCAGACATGGGAGGCGATCAATCGCGTCCTGCTGGCCAGCGCGCGTCAGGAGAAAGTCGAGACCGGCAAGGTCGTGCGGCTGGACAGCACGGTCGCCGCCGCGCTCATGCATGAGCCGAGCGACAGCAGTCTTCTCTGGGATGCGGCCCGCGTGATGGTGCGGCTGTTGAAGGCGGCCGAGGCCTTGGTCGGCGGTCTCGAGTGGCGCAATCATCGGCGCGCGGCGAAGAAGCGAGCGCGCGCGATCGAATATGGCCGCGACCGACTGAAACGGGTCCAGCATTATCGTGAGCTGATCAAGCTGACCCGGGCGACCCTGGCCTATGTTGATCAGGCCGCAACGCAGGTATGGCAGGCGCCGGACCCGATCGCCGTCACGCTGTGGCAGGCCGAGCTCCGTCACTATCGTCTGCTGATCGAGCGGATCATCGCCCAGGCCGAGCGTCGCGTTCTTAATGGCGAGGCGGTTCCCGCCAACGAGAAGATCGTCAGCCTGTTCGAGCCGCACGCCGACATCATCGTCAAAGGCGGCCGCAAGGTTCAGTACGGCCACAAGCTCAACCTGACCACCGGCCGGAGCGGCTTGATCCTCGACCTGGTGATCGAGACCGGCAATCCGGCGGACAGCGAACGGTTGTTGCCCATGCTGAAGCGCCATATCGCCTTCTACGGCGAGTCGCCCGACAGGCCGCCGCCGACGGCGGTTTCGCCAGCCGTGACAATCTCGCCCAGGCGAAGGCCCTTGGCGTCCACGACATGGCCTTCCACAAGAAGGCCGGCCTGCGCATCAAGGACATGGTCAAGAGCAACTGGGTCTACCGCAAGCTGCGCAACTTCCGAGCCGGCATCGAATCCGACATCTCGTGTTTGAAGCGCGCCTATGGTCTGGCGCGCTGCGTCTGGCGCGGGCTCGACCACTTCAAGGCCTACGTCTGGTCCTCGGTCGTCGCCTACAACCTCGCCCTCTTTGCCCGGCTCAAGCCGACCTGATTTCTCGTCTTCGGCCGAAGGCGCGCAAGCCTGGTTGAGCCCGAGTCGGCCTCTCATTCTGAATTTCTGAACTTGGCGGCCGGATCAGCCCACGCAGCAGCCACAGCAAACGAAATGGCTCCCAAACGGCCCAGTTCATCGCCAACGCGATTGATTCCAGCCGAAAAATCATGCGTTTATGGACGGACACTAGCTAGAGCAAACCCTGCCGTGATGCGAGCACGCCCCCTCCTTTCTATCGAAGGGGAGGCCCAGCCGTCGCGGCAGCGGGCAGGCCCTGTTGGCGACACGAAGAAAATGAACAGCGCGGTGCCCATTGCTTCCGAGGCGGGAAATGCAATATTGATGAGTAAGCAGGTGCGTAAAATTACGGGAGGGAGGAAAGTGCAAATATCGATTCGAATGGCAACAATTCTTTCAATAGTCGCCGGAGCAAGTCAACCCGCTCACGCAGGAGTAGGGGCGATCGCACAATGTACTCGAACGCATATCTTAGCCATTGGCCAAGGTTCGTCCGAGGGTAGTGCAGCGTCTGACGCAATAAATAACTGCATCAATGATGGGGGGGTCCCAGGTTGTTGTCACTTTGTGACCTCTACACTTCAGCTCGGGAATGATTGCATCGCTGTAGCCCAAGGAAGCGGCCGACCAAAAGTTGCAGGCGGGGATACAATCGAAGACGCCAAAGAAAACGCCATCAAAAAATGCGGCGACGATTGTAGCCCTTTGGTAGCCGTCTGCGGCGACGACTAGATTTCGACAGCCGAGAAGTCGTCTGAAATCTCGTCATCATAAGCCTTACATGTCATCTCTCTACCCCCAGGATCGTGACCTACTGGTGAACGCAACCGCATGCTGGCCTTTTGGCCCGGCTCGAGGGCGACGCGAGCACTTCCTTGATGAATTAAAGTACCGTCATCATCCGTAACTTTGGCGACAATAGGACCGTCAATTGGCGACGGCCTTGGATTAAAATACTCAAGCGCCGCGAGGACAAGTTGTCCAACAGGCACTGCTTTGTCAGCTATTTCCAGCGCTTTGAAAGAACATTTAACAAGGCCAACTACTTGCGCCGTCGCTCGAGTCAGGCCAACCGAATAGGCAGTTATCCCCGCAGCCGCCAGGACTGACGATTGAAGAAGACGGCGACGATTGAGGAGCCGCGGCAATCCCGCCACTTGCTCAAAAATCTCGATCTCCCTATCGGTCATTGATTCGATTGAGATAATTTCGAATTGCATAGTTTCCTCCGCCCGGTTTTAAAGCTACGAGCTGCCACCCGCCGCCTCCCGTATCAGAAAACCGTAGGAATAGCTGTGATGAACGTCACAATATCGGCGGACGTTAAGCATCGACACGTTAGTTCGTCGAAGGCGAATCGCGTAGGATGCAGCGACCAGTCACGGTCACCCCGCATCCGCTCAGCGTCCACTTCCATTCCTCGCGATCATTTCCTCCACGCATAGGCCGCTGGGTTCGCGGTAGCGGCGCGCGTCAAGAGTTCAAGTCTCAGAACACATCCGCCACGCGGCCAGAGCACCCCAGCCGAGCCATTTCCACAGCTCCTTAATCTCTTAGGACAATCAGACCGCGGTCGCTGGGCGTCTCTACGATGTCCTGAGACAAAGCCCATCGAAACATCGCGCCGACCGTCTGGCGGCGCTTCAAAGCTTCACGCTCGGTGCCGTTATCAGCCACCAAGTCGAGCAATTCTCGGATGTCGTGGCTGCGAATGTCGCCCGCGTACCGATCCAATATCGGAGGCCAGCGCTCACTTCAGCAGATTGAGTCGATGGCAGGACGCTGAGAATGTCCGGTCTACGTCCGAGTACGGTCGGTCGGAACCAAGCGTCAGATTTCCCCACTGTCGAGCCACGCTGCTCCGCGCATCGAGGCGTTCCAGGTCTTGCGGCGCGAAGCTCAGATCGCTGATGCTATTTGTAGTATTCCACGTGGATGGCCGGGACGACGCGTGGATCAAGTCCGGGGACCGGCAGGAGGGCCCCAACCCGACAGGTGCCAGAGAAGCGGTCATGTGAGTGACCCTTGTGGAATCGCCTCCACATATTTGTTGATTGCCAAAAAACCAAGTCCTGCGCTTACTAAGCGACAACTCGCGCGGTGCGGAGGGGATCATGTCTTTCCATCAGTTGCAACAGCGGCAGTCGCTCGGCTCGGTCATGGGGGAGTCCGAGCTTTCGGCGCGGCTGAGGCTGTCGAATGCGCAGCTCCGCCGGCTGCTGGCGCTCTGCGACAACAGCCTGGGCGAAGCCCAGCGGGCGACGCGGGAACTCTCGGACCGCGTCAGCCTCCTGCGCGAGGAAATCGAATCGCTGCTGGGCGACGGCCGGCGCGCCGGTTGATTGCAAGCGCAACGCGCCGAGGGCATGCGGCGGAAAAGCCGCAATGACTCGGCGCTCAATCACCTTCAACATTAAGGCGGTTGTTTAAGATGCTGTTTTTCCTTGTCCGCGCTCTTCGCAATCTGCGCCGACATCAGGTGGAGGACCTCCTTTTCGCCCGCCACGCGGCTGAACCGGGGAAGCACGCCGGCGGCGGCGAAGCGTTCGTGCAGATAGGAGCCGACCGGCGGGCAGACGTGAAAATCGAAGCCGCTCCAGACGATCGCTTCGCCCCAGAGATGCAGCATCGTCGCGCCGCGCAGGGCTTCGGCGACGCGGTCATGGCAGCTTGGCAGGAACGGCTTCCAGAACTGCTCCGGCTCTATCGGATAGCAGACATGCGGATCGAGCGCCTTGCCATAGAGGCCGTGCTTTTCAAGCACCGGCGTCAGCAGGAAGGGGCCGAGCGCGCCCCATTTCTGGTCGACCCCGGCAGCGGCCTCGGCGGTCGCGACGAGCTCGGCGAGGGCCGGTTCGGCCTGCGGCAGCCGCAGCACGGCGTTATTGACGAGGAGCGTGCTCACCGCGTCGGCCTGGCGGCAGTAGATGTAGGGCTCGCCGGCGAAGGTGGGGTATTCGAGGCAGATGAGGTCGGTGTCGACCCAGCAGCGCCCAGTCTCCTGGATCATTCGATAGCGAAACATGTCGGCGAAAGTGGCGATCGACGGCTTGCCGTTGGCGACATAGCGCCGGATGAGGGACTCGTTCGCGCAGACCTGCCGCGCGTCCTCGAGCCTGACGCCTGGCGGCAGCTCGAGCGAGAGATCATAGGTGAAGACGCTGAGCCGGGCGCCGGCGCGCGGGAACGAGGCGAGGCAGGCGTAAGCGAAGGGCGTCAGCGCCCCGTACCAGAAGGAGGCGAATTCGCGGGGCGGGGGGAAGGCTGCTTGGGGCATGGCGGCGCGCGTCTCACGTTGGCTTCGGTTTGTCCTCGCCCCAGCCAGCTCCCGCAAAGAGCGCCCGCGAGGACAAAAGTCATTCTACGGGCTGTTGCGGAAGACGGGGCAAATCCCTCTGCCGAACAGGACGACGAACGACGCTGGTCTCTCGACCGGCTTGGCGGCAGCAGCCTGCCAGGGGACCCGGACTAGGGTCTTCGCCTCATTCGATTCGCGCCAACACGTTTCGGCCGGCCTCTTCCCAGTCGCCGAAGAACGTTTCGGTGGTCAAATCGCCGCGCGCGATGAATTCGCAATAGATGTCGAAGATCCAGCTCGCATGCACGTCGTCGAGCATGAGGTGCCGGCCCTTTTCGCCCGCGGCCATGCGGATGCAGTTGGTCATGTCGGAGAGGCAGACCTCGCTCGTGTGACCGCCGTCGATTGAGAAGAGGTCGAAGGCGAGGTCGCCGCTGCGATCGGCGAGCCAGGGCAGGACCTCGCGCGAATCGCCGGGAAAGAGATGCACCCGGCCCGGGAATTCGCCTTTGAGGAAATCGACGCAGGCGATGGTGTAGCTGTGGTTGACGATGTCGACGCCGTAATATTGCAGCTTCGGGTTCGACGACAGCGCCAGCAGCGCGCTGTGGCCGGCGTTGACGCCGACTTCGAGCAGCCGCTCTTTGAAGCGCGCGGCGCGCCAGAGATTGCGCCGGGCCGGCGCGAGATCGTCCGCCGGCGGACGCCCGGCGAAGCGGGCCTCGCCGTCGGCATAGAAGAGATTGCCCTCGAGCGTCTCGCCGGAGGCCTCGACGATGGCGTTGATGCGTTTCAGCCGCTCGAGGAAGGCCGACGAAAACGCTTCGTCGAGCGTGTCGCGGCGGATGGCATAGTCGGGAATCTCCGAGGCGGGCACTGGCTTGCCCGGAATCATCCTGCGGCCGTTCATGCTGTTTCGACGCCCCAACCTTCGCGCTTTCGCGGCGGGGTGTTTACCCCCGGCGGGCCGGGATGGCCATGCTGCTCAAGCCTGGTCAACGCCGCATCCGGCTTGCTGGACGGAAAAGCGGCGACTAGGGTGGCCTTGGGCGGGGAGACTCAAGCGCAATGGATGCGTTGGCGTTTGTGATCGGGGTTGCGACTCTCGCCTTTGCCGCCGGCGTGTTCGGTCTCAAGCTGCACGCCTGGCTGCCCGAGAAGCATGCCCCGGACCACGCGCGCGATATGATCGGGGCGATGACCGGCCTGCTCGGGCTCCTGCTGGCGCTCGTCCTCGGCACGCTGGTCGGCTCGAGCTACACCCTCTACGCGACGCAGAAATCGGAGCTCGAAACGCTCGAGGCGCGAATGCTGCAGCTCGACGCCGCGCTCCAGGCCTACGGGCCGGAGGCGGAGCCCGGCCGCGAGGGCCTGCGCAAGGCGGTCAAGCAAAGCTATGACGAGATCTGGGGCGGAGAGACCTCAGACCTCGCGGGAATGAACGTCAAGTCGGTGATGGACGCCTCGAAAATCCTCGACCGGTTTTTGCTGTCGCTCACGCCCAAGACCGACGCGCAGAAGCAGACGCTGTCGACCGCGAGCGCAGCCGCCGGGCAGATCGCCCAGACCCGCCTCCTGATGAGGCTGCAACTGGCCGGCGGCATACCCTGGCCGATGGTGGGGATCGTCGTCTGCTGGTCGCTCCTGCTGTTTTGCGGCTACGGCCTGGTTTCGCCGGTCAACGGGACGGTTGTGGCGTCGCTGGCGCTCGGCGCGATCGCCGTCGCCAGCGCCATCTTTATGATCATCGAGCTCAGCCAGCCCTATGCCGGATGGTTTCGCATTCCCGGCGCCGGCATGGCGCAGACCATTCAGGCGCTCGGATCGTAGGGATGCCTCGCGACGCCCGCGATCGGGGCCGGTCGAGGGGATCGGCGTCGCAGACGAGGGCGCCATCGGCGTGGCGCAATTGCGCCTCATGATGGCGTGAAAAGCCGAAGGCCGCGGGTTTGCGGTCCAAAGTCGCGGGCGCGACGTCGGGTGAGGCATGCGCATCCTCGTTCTCTTCGCTCACCCGCTGGAGACCGGCTTCGCCGCCGGGGTGCACAAGCGGGTTGTCGAGACGCTGCGGGGCCGGGGACACGAGGTCGACGACCTCGACCTCTACGCCGAACATTTCGACCCGGTGCTGCCGCGCGAGACGCTTGCCAACTATCTGGATACGGCGGCCAATCGCGCGCCTGTCAGCCGCTATGTCGAACGGCTGCTTGCCGCGGAAGGCCTCGTCATCGTGTCCCCGGTGTGGCACGATGGCTTTCCGGCGATCCTGAAGGGCTTTTTCGACCGCGTCTTCCTGCCGGGCGTCAGCTTCAAGCTCGATCACGATGGCGTCTTCCGGCCGACGCTGTCGAACATCAAGCGGCTCGCGGCGGTTTGCGGCTATGGCGCCGACCGAGGGCGCGAGTCGCGCGTCGGCGATCCGGTACGCCATTTCGTCACCCGCAGCCTGGCTGAGAACGCCCCCTGCGCGCGCTGCGAGTATATTGCTCTCTATGGCTTGGATACGGCGACGCCGGCCCGGCGGGCGCAATATCTCAAGCGGGTGACGCGCGCCTTCGCCGCATGGTAGGGCGCCGGAACCGCAAGCCGCTTTGTGTTTGAAATGTCGGAGGAGATCCATGTCCCCGGAAACCAGAGAGAAACTGTTCAAGTTCTTGCGCGACAACAGAGTGTCGGTGCTTTCGACCTGCACCGCCCACGGAGAGCCGCACTCGAGCGTCATGCACTACTCCTGCGCGGCCGAACTGCCGCGTCTCTTCTTCAGCACCGACGACCGCAGCGCCAAGGCCACGGATTGCCGCGAGAACCCGCGCGCCGCCGTCGTCCTGGGCTGGAGCGAGACCGAGTGGGTGACGGTGCAGATGCGCGGCGCCTTGCGGTCGCTCACGTCTCCGCAGGAGCTCGCGGCGGCGAAGGCGGCCCACTACGCCGTCCACCCCAATGCGCGCGCCTTCGACAGCGATCCGCACACGCTCTTCTTGCGCTTCGAGCCCGATTGGGTCCGATATTCCGATCTGGCCGCTGCGCCCCCGCTCGTCGAGGAAATGACGCTGCCCTGACGCCGCTGAACTGCTGTCAGGACAGCCTGGCGGGCTCGCGGACCTTCCGCCAGACGGTCATCGCGACGCCGTGCTCGGGGTCGAGCGGGATCTTTTCCACCGGGCGAAGGCCGGCGCTCGTGAGCACCGCCTCGGCTGAGACGCCCTTGTCGCAAGCGGAAAAGATCGACCGTCCGCCCGGCAGCGTCACGCCATGGACGTGCGACAGGTGAAAGGCGTCGAAGCCGATATCGAGGAAGAGATCGAACACCCCCTGGCCGCCCGGGACCGCCACGGCGCCGCCGAGCGGCAGCATCTCTTTCGTCACCTCCGGCCATTTCGCCCGCGCGGGATTCCACCACCAGCCGTCGGCGCGCCGTTCGAGTCCGGTCGAATGACGCGAGATCACCAGACGCATGTCGCCCCTCGTGTTGGGCTCGAGCTCGTGGCTGCGATGGCCGAAGACGACAATGTCCGACCGGGCGAGCGCCCGCTGGTAATATTCCCAGTCCTTTTCATTGCGCAGCGACGGGGGAAGGAGCCCGTCGGCGGCGGCGATCTTGTCGTCGTCCGAGACGATGGCGTAGCCCGTGATTTCGACCGGGCGGCGCTTCGCCTCCTCGGCGCTTACCGTGCTCATGACCGTAGCCTCCACGTTTTCCAGCATCCTACGCAGGATCGACAGCTTCCGCACCGGCAAACAAAAAAATCATGGGCCTCCGCCCTGATCCTCCGCGAGGTCCGACGCGTATGGGGGTGCATTGCGGTCGCGGGCGCAATCTTCTAGATCGTGGCGCCGAGCCAGCCCTGTTGGGGATCCCGGAGGCGATCCTCCGGGAGCGGCCGGCTCTTTGCGCGATCGCCCTGTCGGCGACTGGAACCGGGGGAGATCGAGCTTTGCAGGGACCTTTTCGCATTGTCGCCTACGCGATTGCGTCGGCGGACGGCATGATCGCCGATGAGACCGGCGCCATGCCGAAATCGCTCGACCTCGAAGCCGACCGGCGGTTTTTCGCCAAGGCGCTGGATCACGCCGAGGTGTTGGCGCATGGCCGCATGTCGCAGGAGGCTCATCCTAGCTCGCCGAAGCGGCGACGGCTGATCCTTACCCGCAAGGTCACCGGACTCGCGTCCTGCCCGGACAACCCGAACGCCAGGCTCTGGAATCCCGCCGGCGCCTCGCTCGAGGAGGCGTGCGCCTCGCTCGGATGTCATGCAGGGACGGTCGCGGTGCTCGGCGGCCCGCAGATCTATAGTTATTTCCTGAAGATTGGATATGACGATTTCTATCTCAGCGGCGCGCCAAAGGTGAAGCTGCCGGGGGGTGTCCCGCTCTTTGTCGAGGGCCGGCTCGGCAAGACGCCCGACGAGGCGCTGTCCGCCGCCGGCCTCATGCCGGGCCCGGTCCAGCGGCTCGACGACGACGTGACGCTCGTCGAATGGACGCCCAAGGCGCGAAGGCGAGTGGCCTGAACGACAGCTCGAGCCGGCCCCGGCGCGGCGACCCCCTGACTTTCGCCCGACAAAGCGTTTATTGAGGGCGCCATGACCGAGCCCTCGACCCCGAGCGCGTCCTTCAAGGCGCTGCTGCCGCTATTGCGCTATGGCCGGCGCTATTGGGGCCGCGCGCTCGCGGCCCTGGCGGCGTTGGCGATTTCCTCCGCCGCGACGCTTGCGGTTCCCTTCACCCTGCGCCGGATGATCGATTTCGGCTTCTCGGAGGACAGCGGCCGGGTCGTCGACGCCTATTTCCTCGCCATGGGGGCGGTGGTGCTGATCATCGCCCTCGCGGCGGCGATCCGCTATTATCTCGTGACCGCGCTTGGCGAGCGGGTGGTCGCCGACCTCCGCCGCGACATCTTCGCTCATTTGACCGGGCTCGACGCCGCCTTCTACGACAGCGCGCGCACGGGCGAACTCGTTTCGCGCCTGACCGCCGACACGACGCAGATCAAGGCCGCCTTCGGCTCGTCGGCCTCGATTGCGCTGCGCAACCTCTTCATGTTCGTCGGCTCGACGGCGCTGATGATCTACACGAGCCCGAAACTATCGGCGCTCGTCATCGTCGCCATCCCGGTGATCGCCGCGCCGCTGATCGCCTCGGCCCGCGTCGTTCGCCGCCGCTCCCGCCACGCGCAGGACACGCTCGCCGACGCCACCGCATTCGCCGCCGAGAGCCTCGGCGCGGTCAGAACCCTGCAGGCTTTCGGCGCCGGAACGGCGAGCACGGCGCGCTTCGCCCGCGCGGTCGAAGGCGCCTATGAGGCCGCGCGCAATGCCGCCGTGACCCGGGCGATCCTCATCGCCGTCGCCGTGTCGCTGGCGTTCTGCAGCGTCGTCTTCGTCCTCTGGCTCGGCGCGCACGACGTCCTCGCCCACCGCATGACCGCCGGGCTCCTGTCGCAGTTCGTCCTCTTCGCCGTGCTCGCGGCGACCTCGCTCGGCGAACTGTCGCAGGTGTGGAGCGAAGCGGCTGCCGCCGCCGGCGCGGCCGGCCGGATTTCCGAACTTCTGGCGATCGAACCGCAGATCGTCGCGCCGCCGAAACCTGTCGCCGTGCCCTGGCCGCCCAAGGGCCGGATCGCCTTCGAACATGTCGGCTTCGCCTATCCGGGCGCTCCCGAGACGCGGGTCATCGACGACCTGAGCTTCGCCGTCGCGCCCGGCGAGCGCGTCGCCATCGTCGGCGTGTCGGGCGCCGGCAAGTCGACGGTCTTCCAGCTCATCATGCGTTTCTACGATTGCGACGAGGGGCGGGTTCTGATCGACGGCGTCGATGTGAAGACCGTCGATCCCGGCGAACTGCGGGCGCGCATCGCCCCGGTGCCGCAGGAGGCCTCGATCTTCGGCGGCAGCGTCTCGGACAACATCGCCTACGGACGCGAAACGGCGACCGAAACCGAAATCGAGGCGGCCGCCCGACGCGCCGCGGCCGACGGCTTCATCAGCGACCTCGACAACGGCTACGCGACCGAGCTCGGCGAGCGCGGCGTCACGCTCTCGGGCGGGCAGCGGCAGCGGCTCGCCATCGCCAGGGCCATTCTCAAGGACGCGCCGATCCTTTTGCTCGACGAGGCGACGTCGGCGCTCGACGCGCACAACGAGGCGCAGGTGCAGGCCGCGCTCGACGACGTGATGCGCGGCCGCACGACGCTGGTGATCGCCCACCGGCTCGCGACCGTCCTGAAGGCGGACCGCATTCTGGTGATGGAGGCCGGGCGGATCGTCGAGGAGGGCGATCACGCCGCGCTGGTGGCGAAAGGCGGCGTCTATGCGCGCCTGGCGCGGCTGCAATTCGGATCCGGCGCCGCGGCGCTCAGCGAACCCCTGGCGACGAAATAACCGCGATGGCGCGACCCGGCGAGAGCCAGACGCCGTCGCTTCCTCCTGGCGCGATCGGGCGGCTGCAACTGGGCGTCGATCAGCCCGCAGCCCCGGCGTTTTTGCGCGCCGCGCGCTGTCCCGCATAGGCGAGACCCGCGAAGCCAAGCATCAGCATCGCCCAGGTTGAGGGCTCGGGAATCGCCGCTTGCATGGCCTCGCCCCACAGGGCCTGGACTTTCGCCGTCGGGTGAACCTCGTCCCAATAGACGTAGCTCCCGATGTTGGCGCTATCGCATCCTGTCGTGCTCGCTGCGCTGAACGGCGTGTCGCCGGTGTAGCACGGGTCCGTCGTGTTCGTGAGTCCGTACGACGCGGCGTTGTCCAGAATGTATGTGTTGAGAGCATAGAGATTGAATTCGTCAAGCGAGTCGCCAGCAGGCAACGTCGGGTCGAGCGCCGCCAGTCCCTGAGCCAGCTCCGTGTCGTACAGTTGGCTGTAGCTCGTGGCGTCGCCCGCCAAGGAAGGATTGTCCTGGGCGAATTCCGGGATGAGCCCGACGTCGGGAACGTTCACGATCAGGAAGTTCTTGGCGTCCTCCGCGGATAGCGTCGAGATCGCCGACAATTCGGCGTCAACGCCCGCCGTGACCGCCGCGGCGCCGGTCCCATACAGGGCAGCGTTGCGAACGTCGTTGCCGCCGATCATGATGACATAGAGCGCGGAAGGGTCCGCCATGTCGCTTTCGAACGCCGTGAAGGCCGCGACCTGCTGCGGCAGGTTGATGCCCGGAATTCCGCCGACAGCGCTCGCCGCGGCGGTCGCGCCGGCGACGGCGTAATTCGTTCCGGGTACGAAGGACGGGCCGCCGAAGAGGTCGAACGGATCCTGGAAATTGGTCACCCAAAGAGAGGGATTGGCATTGAGCCCCAGGCTCTGCGCGAGAACCTGAACCGCCACATCGCCATTGGTGAAGCTGTCATGATAGCTCGGAGGGTTCGGGTAATTCCCGCTCCAATCTCCAAGGAGATTTTCCAGCGACGCTGCGTTGCCGCGGTCGGAGAGGCTGTCGCCGAACACATATTCCGCGTCATAAGGGCCGGCGCTCGCCGGCGAGACGCCTGGCGCCACGACCGCCAGAGCGGTGCCGAGCGCGAGGGCCATCCTCGCAATAATCTTGTTGATCATAGTCGGCCTCCCCCGCGTATGTCGGCTCACTCTTTGCAGAACGGACCGCTTTGCGCTTACGACATCATCCTATCCGCACAAGTCGGGTGTCAAGCCAGGCCTCGCATTTACTGATAGTTTACCCTGTTACTGAGCTTTACTATCATCGTTAACTTCAGGCAGGGGTCCGGCCAGAGCCGCAATAATTGCCCTTTGCCCCTTCGTTACTTTTATCAGCGCATCGTCCAAGTCATACCAGCCGGCTTTGTCCACCTCCGGGAATTCTGCTGTCTTTCCAGAGCGGGGTGGCCACTCCATCGAAAACGCGTTGCTCTTCAACAGCTTAGGGTCGAAGTCGCCCTCGTGCGCCCAGGCGACGATGGTCTTGCCGCCCGGTTGCCTGAACGAGCCGAGCTCGCGAAACGTTCCACGAACGACGGCGCCGGTCTCTTCCAGGAATTCCCGTTGCGCCGCGATGAGCAAGTCTTCGCCCTCATCCGCAAGCCCCTTGGGGATGGACCAGGTGCCGTCATCCTTCCGGGCCCAGAACGGGCCGCCCGGATGCACGAGCATCACCTGCACGCCCGTCGGACGGCGCCGAAACATGAGGATTCCCGCGCTGATCTTGGCCATGCCCTCCTACTTTCCGGTCCGGCGGCGGGCGGCCGCAAGACGCCGGTGCGACCCCGTCATGGGGAACTCCGGTCTCACGGACCGCAAACTCTAACCGGCCCGCTACGGCGCCGTCTCCGGCGCGAGGCCCTTTAGGAACATCCGCGTCACCCGCTGCGCATGGTCCTCGATCATCTTGTCGGTCAGCTTGTCGAGCAAGCCCGTGCCGAGCCGCATGCTCCATTCGCCTTGAGCCATCGCGACGAACAGCGAGACGATCTCGAACGGATCGTCGTCAAACGCGATGTAACCCTCGGCGCGGCATCGCAGGATATAGTCCACGAATTTCTTGCGCTCCTCCCCGATGGTTTGGCCGATGGTCCGCAAAGCCTTTTCGCCAGGCTCGCCGGCTCGCATCGAGTCGCTGAGCGGCGCCATCGCCAGCATGAACCGAATTGTGTCCTCGGCGATGATCGGCAGCACGCTGGCGGGCGACGGATCCTTTTCGGCCGCGGCGGCGACCCGACTGACCATCCCGTCCAGGCGCGAGGCGATCAGCGTGTTGAGCAGGGTCTCTTTGTTCTCGAACCAAGCGTAGAGCGTTTCCTTGGAAGCGCGCGCCCGTCGGGCGATCGCCTCCATGCTTGCGCCCGCATAGCCCCTCTTCGAAAACTCCAGAAAGGCGGCGTCGAGGATTTCCCTCCGCCGCTCTTCCCGGTCCGGCTTTTCGACGGTTGCGCTCATCGCTCCCTGTTAATCGCAGAGTCCGGGTTGTTGAAGGCCCTTGCGGACCGGCCAGCGTCGTGCTAGTAGCGTACCGAACGGTACGGTACGCAACTTTGGCCCAGAGGTCAAGGCAATGAACGCAGCCAGCGCCGACACGATAAATTCCCACCAAGACCGAACCTATGCCATCACCGGCGCAGCGTCCGGCATCGGGGCGGCCACCGCCGGCTACCTTCGACAACGCGGAGCCCGGGTCATTGCCTGCGATCTGCATGATGCGGATGTCGTCGCCGACCTGACGACTGGCGAAGGACGCGCGGCGCTGATCGCCGGCGTAACGCGGCTGTCCGGCGGAAGGCTCGACGCGATCGTCGCCAATGCCGGCGGCGGTCCCACAGAGACCATGCTCTCCTTGAACTTCTTCGGCGCGGTGGCGACGCTCGAAGGATTGCGCCCGCTTCTCGGGGCGAGCCCCGCGCCTCGCGCGGTCGTCGTGTCGTCGATCGCATCGTTGGCGCCGATCGATCCAGGACTCATCGCAGCTTGTCTCGGCGCCGACGAAAATGCTGCGAGCGCCGCTGCAGGGGAGGCGCTCGCCGCCGGCAAGAAGCCTTTGGCCCTGTACGGCAGCGCCAAGCATGCATTGAACTGCTGGTGTCGAAGGGTCGCCGCCAAACCGCAATGGGCCGGCGCCGGAATCCCGCTGAACGTGGTCGCGCCGGGCGTCATCGACACCCCCGCGGCTGCCCATATCCTGTCGGATCCCGACCCTCGGGCGCAAATGGAACGGATGACGCCCTTGCGCGGCGCATTTCCTGGCCGGCCTGAGCAGATGGCCGCCATCCTCGCTTGGTGCGTGAGCCCGGAAAACGCGCTGATGACGGGACAGGTCCTCTTTGTCGACGGCGGCTTCGAGTGCGTGGCGCGCGGAGAGCGTTCATGGTGAGCGCTAGTGGTTCTCAACTGACCAGGGTCGTCGCCTATGCCCGCGCGCATGCCGGGCGAACAGCCCGGGAGCTCGCCGTCAACTTCGTCCTGCCGTTTCTCATTTTCAATTATGTCAGCCCAAGTCTCGGCGCCGCCGTGGCGCTGATGACCGCCGCCACGCCGCCTATCTTTTGGTCGATTGCGTCGTTCATTCGGGAGCGGAGGGTCGACGCTATCTCCATCCTGGCGTTGAGCGGCATTGTGCTCTCGCTCCTGGCCTTTGCGGGCGGCGGCGGCGTGAAGTTCCTGCAGTTGCGCGAGAACCTGGTGACCGGCGTGGTCGGTCTGATCTTCCTGGGTTCCGTGGCGATCGGCAGACCGCTGATCTATCAGCTGTCGCGCTCCGGGGTTCGGCGCAGGGCGGCGGACAAGGTCCAGGCATTCGACGCGCTGCGCGACGACGTTCGGTTCCGCCGCTCGATGATCGTCGCGACCCTGGTCTGGGGCTTTGGCCTTTTGGCCGCGTGCGCGCTCAATTGCGTCCTGGTGTTCATGCTCTCGATCAAGCACTTCCTCCTGATCGGCGGACCCATCAACTATGTGACGATCGGGCTCATGACGGCCTGGACCTTCTGGTACGTGCCGCGCGCGATGCGCCTGGCCGACGCGCGCCGCGCCTCAGCGGAGCGGGCCTGAGTTCGGCGCTTGATCGAGCTGGTCAGCGCGCGCCTCGCCGCCGACCCGGGCGAGCGCGACATGATAGAATTCATATCCCTCCGCGAGGACTCCCTTCGCGCCCATCGTCTGCGCGCGGTATTCATTCGCTGACATGTCTTTGAGCAGCCGCAATCCACGCGCTTCGAGATAGGCGGGGAGCGCTTCGGGCCGAAGGCCGAATGTCCACGGTTCGCCGACCCCCGTCACCGCGCGGCGCGCGCTGGCTGCATCCTTGAAGCGCTCGGAGCCATTGATCAGATCGGCGTCGACGTAGGTAAAAATCAACTGCGAACCTTCCGCCAGCGCCGCGATCCAACGCAGCGTCGCATCGACGGCGTCCCCCGTCAGATAGTTCGTCACGCCCTCCCAGAGGACGAGGGTCGGCTTGCCCGCGTCGAACCCGACTTTCTGCAGCGCCTCAACGAGGCTTTCCCGCTCAAAGTCGATCGGCGCGAACGTCACGCGGTCGACCGGCGCGCCGAGTTCCGCGATCAGCCGTCGCTTCTCGGATGAGGTCGCGGGATGGTCGACTTCGAAGATCGGGAGCTTGCGCAGCGCGGTCAGTCGCCATGCGCGGCAATCGAAACCGGCGCCGAGAATGACGACCTGTTGCATTCCTCCGGCCGCCGCAACGCTGGCCCATTCGTCGATCAGGCGGGTGCGGGCGATCGCGGATGTCCGCGCGCCCGGCCAGCGCGCATCCATCCAGTGCGCCAGCGCCGATCTCGCCAGGGGAATGCGAAACAGAAGGCTGGCGGCTCGAAGTCGCGGAGAGAGGAACGAGACGGCGAACGGATCGTCGAACAGCCGCACGCCCTCCGGCATGGCGGATTCCTGGGCTCGGAACAGCGCCATGAATTTGGCCGTTGCGCTCGACCGGCTTCGCCGCATCGTGTCCTCGCAAAGGGTATGTGCTCTCTATCGAAGTCGGCGAGCCGGGCTGTCCGCTCGTTTCATCGCAGCCATTACCCTAAATACAAGGCGCTTTTTGCGTGGACCGGCCGGCTTCCCTCGAACTGCGACTTCCTCCCCGCGATCCGCAGCGAGCGATGCGCCTATGGCTCATCGACGAACAGGTTCTGGTCATGAGTTTCAGTTTCAATCCCACGACAGCTGGTTCTTCGGCAGGCGGCCGCCCGGATCGAACACCGCGACTTTGTGGGGCAGGCGGTCGCTCCAGTCCCAGAGGATCAGATTGGCGTCGTCGGCGGTCGCCGCGGCGGCGAAGCTTGGCGCGATGAAGTCCTGCCGCGCCCTCTGCGATCAGGCGTCGCGCGATGCGCCAGGACGGGGGTTCACGCCCCGCGGCGGCTTCCGCGAACCAGGCGCAGGCCATATCCTCGAGCGCGACGCCCGCGGCTCGCCGACCGGCCTCGGTCCGCAGGTCGGCCACGTCCTCACAGTCGATTTCGTAGGTGCAGAGCACGTAAGGCTCGAACTTGTGAGCGAAACCCTGAGCCGCCTCCTCGATCGCGGTCATCGGGTCGAGCGCCAGATAGAGCGCAGGCGTACGCTTGGGGTTGAGCCGGCCGCCATGGATGGCCGCGCCTTCGCCCGAGAGCGGCCTGAAGGACCAGCGCGGATCATGCGCGCGCCAGGCCAGCCCGTGAAACCTAACGCCGGCATAGCTCACGCAAAGCCGCCGACGGCGATGGAATCAAGATAGTCGCGTAGCGCCGTCGCCTGACCGGACTTCACCAGCAACTCGGCGGTGCGTCCGCCGAAGGCGGGGATCGGCTCGGCCCTGTACCACGCCATGGCCTGCGCCTTGCCGCCCGCCCAGGCGGAGACGCGGGTGAGAATCTCGCCCATTTCGCGCAGGCGCGCCTGGGTCCTGGCGGCGCTGAGGCGCTCGCGCTTGTAGAGCGATTCCGGCGCGAGCCCCGCTGTTTCCGCGAGCTGCCTTTTGCTCAGCCCGAAATCCTCGAGGAGGAAGTCCGCAGTTGCGCCAGTCGGCGCGGCCACGGCGCGCCGGATCGGCTTCCCAGGCATGTCCTCTCCTTTGCCCTATGAATAGGGCTAAATATGGGACAAAAGATCTCCTAAAGCAAGGTCCCACCGCCTCGCAGGCTGTGACCGATAGAGAAACCTTGGAACGGCAAAAAGTGACAGACTTTCGGGGTCAAGCTTTTGAAATCATGGGATCGGCGCCAGTCCCGGCTCGCAGCGCGAGCGCTTATTCCCGATAGGGCGTGACGAACCAGCCGCCGGCCTCGACCGGCGCGTTCGGGCCCCGGGGAAGCCGAAGCCGCGAGCCTTCGCCGAGGTTGCGGGCGTAGATGTCGGCATAGGTTCCGGCGGCGCCGAGGATGCGCTTCTGCCAGTCGTCCGGCGCCCCGACCTCAGCCCCCTTGACGGCGATCGAGCCGAGCCCGCCCGCGGCCCACGGCCGAGGCGGCAGCTCGGCGCGCTGGAGCGTAGTAAGGCCCCAGGCGACGAGCGCCGACCATTGCGGATCGCTCATCGGCGTGACGGCGAAAACCGGAAAGGTCGCGAGCGCCTCCGGCAGGATCCGGCTCTTTAGCCCCGCCGCCGCTTCGGCGAGGCGGGCGACGGCGAGGTCGCCGGTCTCGCCGACCTGAGCCTCGCAGGCCCCCGCGTTGTACGTGTCGTAGAGCTCGACATATTCCATGAAGCCCCGCCGCAGGAAGTCGAGCCGATGCGCCGCCATCCAGGCCTCGAGGTTCCGATGGGCGTTCGACCCCTGATAGAAGCAGATCGATCTGCCGGCGAGATCCTCGAGCCGCCGGATCGGCGAGTCGCCCGGAACCATCGCCGCGGTCGAGACGAAGACGACCGGGGGCCCCAGAACGGTCTTGCCCGCCAGATCCTGATCGAGGATCTCCGCGCCGTCGAGAAACGACAGGTCGACCGCGCCGCTCCGCACCCTGCCGAAGGCCTTCTCCGAATCGTAAGGCCAGAAGGCGATCCGGCCGGTGGGGCCAAGCAGCGCCGCGCCGATCGCCCGGCAGAGGTCGAGATAGAGGCCGGCGGCGGCCTTGCCGTCGGGCGACTGTCCGACCAGCCCGGGCCGCGAGACGCCGCCGCAGCGGATGACGCCCTCGGCCTTGATCCGGTCGATCACCGGCCCGGCCGGCGCCGGCGCCGCGGCGAGCGCCAGACCAAGCCCTGCCGCGAAGCCCGCTGCCTTCAATTGTAGGCCGGCAGCGTCGAGGGCAGCGAATTGAATCCGTCCGGGATGACGTTTTGGATGCCTTGCCGCACGTCCTCCGGCGTCACCCCGATCGCGGCGCAGCCCTTACCGCCGTAATGCGGGAAGGTCTCGACGACGTCCGAGGGAATGGTCGCCAGCGACGCCGGCAGCGGCGGCAGGGCGCCCGTGACGCGGGCCTTGTCGAAGCCTGCGAGCAGGCTGTCGGTGATCGGCGAGGGCGCATCGCGCGGACCGAGGAACTTCTGATGGAAGCCGGCGGGGGCGAAGGCGTTGAAGGCGGGCGAATCGCCGGCGGCGAGCGCCTCGGCCTCATCCGGCAGGCTCGAGAGCGGCGGCAGGCCGAAGAGCGCGTTGATCGTCTCGATCACCGCATTGTGGTCGCCCTCAGGGTGCGCCACGGCGTGCGCCCGCGCATAAGGCGAGATGAGGATGAGGGGGATGCGGATGCCCCGCGCGAGCGGCAGGCCGTCCGGCCCGTAGCTCAGGATGCGCGGCGGCACGTGATCGTAGAGGCCGTCCAACTCGTCGTAGGTGATGATGATGGCGCTCTTCTCCCAGAGGTCCCGGTTGGCGGCGATCGCGTTGATGACGCGCGCCGCCATGGCCTCGGTGAGCTGGCTGTCGGAATAGCTCGGATGGTCGTCGTCGCCTGACTTCATCCGCTTGATCTTGTCGATGTCGGAGGCCGTCAGTCCGGCCGGGTAGTTGGGATTCTGGATGACGGCGCTCTGCCTCGGATAATTGAGATCGTAATAGCCGCCGCGGATGTAGAAGACGCCGCCCGTCGTCGGCAGCGCGTTGGCGGCGACGTCGGCGAAGAAATCCCCCTCGCCCCGCATGTTCGTCTGCTCGAGCGCGTTGTTCGAGATATAGCCGAAATATTGCGCGCCGTTGTGGTGGCTGACATAGGCCTTGTGCGAGGCGACGCCGCCCGAGTCGGTCGGCTCGAGCGCGAAGCCGTTCTGGTACCAGCGCCATTGCACCGGCTCGCCGCCGAGCTTGCCGATGAACGGGATGTCATGTCTGACGTCGCCGAGATCGAAGGCGGGATTGCGGTCCTGCGCGATGAACCAGTTGATCCAGCCGCCCATCATGGTCAGCGGCAGCGAGGCGAAGGTGAGGTTCGAGGCGATGTTGTCGGGGTTCCAGTTCTCGTCCGGCGAGGTCGGCTCGCGGTTTGCGGCCGTTGTGGCCGTCGCGTCGAACTCGGAGCCCCACCACGGCTGCGGATCGCTGACGAGCGGCGGCCCTTCGGTGGTCGCCGTGCCCGAGTAGCTCTTGCCGTTGATCGTGCCGCTGATCGGTCCCGTCGTGCCGTCCGCGGTCGGCATGGAGGCCGGGCCCGGATGCTTCACCCATTGGGTCTCCCCGGACTGGCCGGAAATCATCGCCACCGCATTGGGCGTCGAGGGCGTATCCTCGGTGGCGAAGATGGTGTCGAAGATGGTGAACCGGCTCGCATAGCGCCAGAAGAACGGGATCGTGTCGCAATCGATGTGCGCCATGACGAGCCGGGCGAATTGCGTTCCGGCCTTTTCGCCCTCGGCGCTGCCGGAATGCGCGTAATGGCGCCACTCGACCTCGGCGAACTTGTCCATGCTCGGCACGCCGTCGTGGACGTCGAGCTTCGCCGCGAGGCCTTTGTGCGAATGGTCGGTCGAGTCCTTGAACGAGGCGTTCTGCTCGGGGCCGACGCGGAACGGCTGGACCGTCACCGTCTGCCCCGTTGTCGTGTCGAGATAGGTCTCCGTGAAGCCGGGCGTGTCGGCCGCGGCGCGCGGATTCTTGCCGTCGGAATAGAGGCCGTCGACGCCCGGAAACGTGCCGTATTCATGGTCGAACGAGCGGTTCTCGTTGAAGATGACGAAGACGTATTTGACCTTTTGCCGCAGCGCCGCGATGTCGCTCGCCGACCATTCCGAATCGCTCCAGCGCGGGTCGTAATCGCTGACGAAATAGGGCGCGACGTCGGCGCTGGGGTCGGGCTGCGAAGTCGCCAGCGGCCGGGAACCGGAGGCCGCCACGGCCGGACAAGCGCTGGCCATCCAGAAGAGCGCCGTCGCCCGGCGAAGAAGCATCGTCATTGGACCGCCCCGGCTTTCGTCGAAATCTGGCGCATGCCTACCGAAGTTCGTTGTCATGGTCGAGCGCCCGCGCGGCATTCGGAAGGGACGCGCGAAGCCATCGCGTTCCAGATCAGGGGATCGCCATAGTCCGGGGCAAGCCGCTCCTGTTGACAGGCGAAACAAGGTCAAGTTAACTTTTAACTAGTGGCGCGTTTTCACAATGGCGGCAGCGTCGCCGCGGGAGAGACGTGGCTTGGTCTCTCGAACCTGATCCGCCACCCGGGAGGAACACACGCGATGAAGCAGAAAATTGTGGCCACGCTTCCGCTGATCGGGGCGCTCGCCTTCAGCGTTCACGCCCACGCAACCACAGAGAACTGGAGCCTCGCGGGTGGCGACGTCAGCGCTTCCGGAACGATAACGTTTGTTCCCGACCTGATGGCGAACTCGGCTTTCGGCACCTCCCAGAACCTTGTGCCAGCTGGTCCCGGATATGTTGGCGTTGCGGACCCCTTGAACGCGTCGGTCGTGCAGAACGTCACAGGGTTCTTCACCGATACGGCTCTCAACATCACGAATGTAGCGATCGAGGGAATATACGCGAACAATTACGCGCCGCATTTCGCGCCGGATCCAGGCATCCCCTATAGCTTCAGCTACTACACACCGACGGATCCGACGGTCTCGTACGACAACCTTTTTTACGCCGACGGTTCGTCTCCACAGACCTGCACCCTACCGAGTTCCCCCCCTGCGCTGCCGCCTGGGAATTACGGTGGCTACTTCGACAACTATGGCGTGATGCTCAAGCTCGCCAACGACGATTATGTCGACCTCTACAGCAACGGCGACATACAGGCGACCCAAGCCGGCGCCGTGCCGGTGACGCTCCCGCCTTACGGGGTCGTCGTGGTCACCAGTCTCGGAGCCGACTATGAGAACGCGCAGGGGCTCGCCTTCAGCACTCCAGAGCCGTCGACTTGGGCGATGATGGCGCTCGGCTTCGCAAGCGTCGGCTTCGCCGGCTATCGGCGATCGCGCGCCCGCCTCTCGCCCGCCGCCTGATCTGAAGGATCGCCGCAAGGAGCGAGCCTGATCCTGGCGCCTGCGGACGGCGAGGGCTTGGCCGGCGCTTTCGCGGCGGCGCCGCCTAAATGTCGGCTTCGTCACCGTCCTGCGTAATCGGGTCCAGGACGATCCGGCGAACGCTGGGGCGATGTTGGCGGAGTGGTGGATGTCGAGCGCGCGGGACCGTTCCTGATCCCGCATCGCCGACCCGCCTGAATCGGGTCCCCTGCGGCGGAACCTTCTGCTCGCCGGGCTTACGCCATAATCCGTCACGCAGGGCCTTTAGGCTGGCTCCGTAAGCTTGGTAACAAACGCGTCGAGAGACCGGATCTCCGCCTGCTTGCCGGTCTGATCGGCGGCGAGACGCCGACAAAGCGCCGCCATCCCCTGGAAGATAAGGCGGGCGGCGGGATCGTCGCCGAGGAACTCGGCGATCTCTTCCATCTCGGGCGCCCAGCGATAAGCCTTTGGATACATGTCCGGTATCGATCGGGCGTAGCGATCCAGAAGCTCTGGCCGGCTTTCTGATAATTCGGCGCGGAGCGCATCGGCGGCCCCGGCGCGCGTGGCGCCGAGCAGCATCGCGGCAGCAAGAAGCGTCGTCCCTTTGTTGATTCCGGCGTAGGACATCTTGAGAGCGGAAGCAGCGCCGATCGGCGCCTTCATGATTCGGACATTGAGGCCAAGCTCGCTGAGCCCTGCCAGAGCCGAGGCGGCTTGCCCAGAAAAATAGAAGTTGGGGTCGCCGCTTTGCCCTGGCGGCGGACCGATGATTCCGCCATCGACGAAGGCTGCGCCGGTCGGCGTGATGACAGCGGCGATCCGGCGCACGGTCTCCACGTTGATGGCGTTGCAATCGGCAAAAATCGCCTTGGGCGAGGCGCGGGACAGCGGCGCTGCGAAACGCTCGGCAAGCCCGAACGCCTCGTTGGGCGGGAGGATGGAGAGGATCACGTCGCCCTGGGCGATGGCGTCGTCATCGGCGCCGATCATGCCCGCCGCTTCGGCCCGGCGGATGGTTGCGATGCTGCGCCCGGTCAGCGATGTGAGCACGCGCGCGCCGTGCTCGCTCAGGCAACGACCGACCGCGCTGCCCATGGCGCCCGGCGCTATGATGGCGACATTTGTCATCATCAGACTGTCTCCGGCAGGGAGAACGGGTGAACTGCGCCCTTAGCGCTGAATGCAGCCCGCCTCGAGTATAGACGTTTTCGAGGAAGCGCCGATATGGATCTTCGAGATTACGGTGACGGGGTGGACGGCGCCCGAACGGACGGCCTTCGCAGGCTGGCGCGGCTGTGATAAGCTGGGCAAGCAACCGGAAATGCCGGCGAGGGAATTTTGTAGATGGGTGAACAAAGGCGGATCCCACCAAAGCGAAAAAGCGACAAAAGGAGGAGAATATGGAACCCGGAGAAGATGCTATCGTCGATATTCCCAAGGACCGCTTAAGTTTTTTTGGCGGACCCGGCAAAATGCTGTTGCCTGGTCCAGCGACCGTCGCAGCCTTGCTGGAGAAAGTCCCGGCAGGCAAACTCGTGACGACCAATCTCCTTTGCCAGAAACTTGCTCAGCAATACAACGTCCAGGGGACCTGCCCCGTCACAACCCAAAAGGCCCTTCACGCGGTTGCTCATGACCAGAGCAACGAAGTTGCTTACTGGCGGGTTATCAAAGCGAACGGAGGGCTCATGACTCGGTTTCCCGGCGGCGCGGCGGGTCAGGCGGAACGCCTAAGCAAAGAGGGCCTCGCGCTCGATAGGAAAGGGAAAGCGCCCAAGGTGACAAACGTCCGAGAAAGCCTCGTTCGCTGGTGACTATTTTTTCGGGCTTGCAAGGAAAGGACGGCTATCGTCCATATCCCGAGCAACTTCCATCTCATCTCCTGGCTCGCTTGCGCAGGGCTTGGACGGCCGCAAGGTTCTCAGCGGCTGTCTCAGACCGCGGATCGATACGCAGCGCGGCCTGGTAGTCGGCGATCGCTCGGTCGAGATCGCCCTTGCCGCGGAAGGCCGCGCCGCGGTTGTTGTAGGCGTCGGCAAAGGCTGGGTTAAGCTGGATCGCGCGGTCGTAGTCGGCGATAGCGCGGCTCAGATCGCCCTTGGCTTGGTACGCGTTGCCGCGATTGACGAGAAAATTCGCCCGCGGGGAGATCCGAATCGCCTCGTTATAGTCGATGACGGCGCGGTCGTACTCGCCCTCCTCCGCATAGGACAGGCCGCGATTGTCGAAATAGACAGGCTCAGACGGGTCGAGCTTGATCGCCTCGCTCTCGTCGGCGATCGCCTGCGCGTTGCGGCCGAGCTTCTTGTAGGCTGCGCCGCGATTGGAATAGGCGCGGTCGCTGCGGGGATCGAGCTTGATCGCCTCGTCATAGTCCTTGATCGCGCGTTCGTAATCCTTATTGAAATAATAGGCGGCCCCGCGATCCCTGAACGCTAGGCTCAGTTTCGGATCGAGCCGCAGCGCTTCGTCGTAGTCCTGGATCGCCCGATCGTATTGGCCCTTGTCGACGAACACGTCGCCGCGGTTGTCGAAGGCCCTCGCGTCCCTGGGATCGAGCCGCACCGCCTCGCTTGCGTCGGCGAGCGCGCGGTCGAGCTTGCCGATCGAGCGGTAAGCGTTGGAGCGCTCGCGAAAGGCTCGGGCGTTGTTCGGATCGAGCGCAATGGCGCGATCGAGATCGGCGAAGGCCTGCTTCATCCTGTCGGCGTACCAGGCGGCCCGGCCCCGATTGACGAGCGCTTCCGCGACCTCCTTGGGCGCGTGCCGCGCGGCTTTGATCAAGGCGCTGCAGGCCGCCATGCGCTGCTCTGGAGAGAAGGCGCTGTCGTCGTCCGCGGCGCAGACTGTGGCGTTGGCGTTGGCTTGGGCGCCGGCCGGCGATGCGGCGAAAGCGGCGAGCAGGCCAAGGACGACGCGGGATGGCGTGGTGTGGCGCATTCTTGTCTATCTCTTGTAGACAGGCAATGAGTATCGCCCGTATTCGATAGCCGCTGTGACCTTCATCACAGAACAACGGGAGGTCAACAAGGACTCGGAGGCATCTCACAACTCGGCTCTCAAAACCCCTTTCGAGAGGGTGGGCGCCTCGGGGCTGTTTTTATTTCAAGAACTCCGCACCAATAAAATCAGTTGGCTACGCTGTGCGGAAACTGCAGAAATCGGGCGTATAAGGTCCGCTCTCAGCCGTTTCGCGACGTTCCGGCTCGGGCGCCGCGACCGGGCTCGATGATCGTCTCGGGGATGCGGTTGCCGCGCGCCCCCAATGATGCGCCGAGGAGCACGCCTCCATCGCCACGACGCAAGACGGCAGCTCGGCAAAGAAAGCGACGAGCCGGCCGCGCGCGAGCTTGCGCGCGAAACGCGTTCTTCGCCAGATCGAGCCCGACGCGCGTGACAACGGCGGTATCCGGATAGACTTGCCCATGGACGGCTTCCCTTCAGATGGGTTGATGACGACGACCGCCATCTTGGCAGGCCGATGCCGTTCGGGGCGCCGTCCACCCCATCACTGTAAACCGACGTCGTGTGAGAAGGCTCACAGACGGGTCGTCGGCAATCTGCGACATCAATTTCTCTAGAGGAGGTGTCCATGGCTGACGAGCGGTGTGTGTTGGGGCGCGGCGTGAAGGCGGGGCGACGCGAGGGCACGGAAATCACCACACATAGGTGATCGCTATGTTTAATCTGCAAGGCGAGATTCTGGAGGTCTTCACGATCGCGGGTCCGCTTGCGCTCGTCCTTGCGCTCTCGGTCCTCCATTTCTATCGACGCGCCGTCGGACGCGAGATGCGGAACGCTCCGTTGGGCGCGGCGCCGCTCAGGTTCGACAAGGACGATCGCCGCACCCCGCGGGCCCCGCTTGCTTTTCTGGTCAAGAGCCTCCGGGAAGGGATCGACCCCGGTCCGGCCGGGTCATCTCAGTCGTCGGACCCGAGCCTTGGGGCCGCAGCCATTTATGTCGCCGGCGGGGTGGCGTTCGGAATCGTTGCGACGCTGCTCGTGTTTGGCTTTTCGGCGACTGAGTTTTTCCCCATTCGCACGCTTGTCGCCGTTTGGGCCTACGCATGGCCGACCGTTCTCACGCTGAACATCCTTTGGTCGGGCGACCGGCGACGGCAACTCACCGTCATCGCCATCTACGCCGGCGTGATCGGACTCTGCTGTGTTTGGGTGGCGCCAGGAGCGCGGTCCGTCGCGACCACGATCGGCGGGATCGAGTTTCCCGGCTTCCTCAACCCGGTCCTGTTTTGGGCGATCATTTCGGCGCCGAGCGCCTACCTCCTATTGTTCGCCAATCGGCGCGTGCGAGCCGTCGGGCCGGTGATCCTCGCCTTCACCGCGCTGCTGCCGGTGGGAAGTCTGCTTGCGATAGCTGTGCTTGGGACGCAGCCTGGACTACGCGCCGCTGCTTTTCTGGGCGCCGCTACCGGTTTTGGCGCGGCGACAATTCTGGTCGCGACCCTTCTCGCCGGCGTCGTCATCGGCGCGCCCGCTGGATGGTTCGCCGTTCGGGCGCTGGCCGGCGCCTACGACGCGCGCCGGATCAGCGGTCATTCGCTCGTCATCAACTCAATCTGGTTCATACAAGGCCTTCTCGTCTGCTCGGAGATCGCGTCGGAGAACGGCTACTGGGGCCCTGCTGGCCTTGCCGCGTTCGTTGCCTACAAGCTGACGACATCGGCGGGGCTCCGCCTTTTCGCCGCCCTCAGGGGCCGGCCCCCCATGCGGCTGCTCCTGCTCAGGGTGTTTGGTTTCGATCGCCGTTCGAGCCGGCTATTCGACCTCGTGGCCTCGCGCTGGCGCTATCTTGGTCCCATTCGGCTCATTGCGGCCTCAGACCTCGCGTCGCGCACGATCGATCCGGGTAAACTATTCGCATTCGTGCAGGGACGGCTGCGGAATTTGTTTGTCCACAATGAAACCGAGCTGGCGAGCCGCCTAAAGGAACTCGACGAGCGGCCCGACCCGGACGGGCGCTTTCGCATAAGCGAGCTTTTCTGCGCGGGCGAAGTCTGGCGGACCGCGGTCAGGCGGCTCATTGCGGACACAGATCTCGTGGTCATGGACCTGCGCAGCTTCTCGAAGAAAAACGAGGGCTGCGCCTTCGAGCTTCAGACGCTGCTCGACGCGGCGCCGCTCGATCGCCTCGTCCTTCTCATCGACCGCGACACCGACGTCGATCTCTTGAAGAATCTTCTGGAAGCCCGGTGGAGGGACCTGTCCGCCGCTTCGATCAACGTGAGCGCCGCGAATCCGTCCGTTCCCTTGCTCAAAGTTGATGAGGCCGAGTCCGGTATCGTGCGCTGCCTCATGCAAAGAGCGGCGCGCTTCCGGCAGGAGGGGCCTGCGCTCTCCTCCGCGGCCGACGTCCGCGTCATGCAATGAGGGAGACGGTGGCGCGGCCATGTGAGCAGTCTCACGGATGGTCGCCAGCTTTTCTGCCTATCAAAACGAAGTCGCGAAATGCCGTATTGGATGTTTTGGCAAGCGACGTCTCTGGATCATGATTTCGACTATCAAGAAAGCAGGTTAGCGATTCCTGTCAGGGAGTGAGAAAGATGATGCTTTTATCCGCCTTTCTAGCAATCATGATTTCAATTCCGCAAGAACACATGCCGCAACATACGAATGAAGCACTTGGTATTGTCCAGTACGACCAATCTTCGGCAATTGTCGGTCTTTGGATAAGTGGGAACTTTGCCTTTCAATTCTATCGGGACGGAACTTATGGCTACGCTGGAACAATAGGTAATGATACCATGAATACGCAAATGTCAGAAGCTGGGACTTACACTTTTTCCGGACAAACGCTCGTCATGTCTCGATCCCGGGGCTTGATCCGTAACAACATGAACTACCGCCAGGAGCTTCGACCTCAGCAAATCGTCTATAAGTGCACGCTCGTAAACACGCCGAACGGACCTGGACTTCAAGTTGTCTACCCGGCCGGCGCTCAAATCTTCTACAAACAGTAGTCCGCGCTCCTTCACTACAGAGCACAAAGGCAAAGGGACCCGCAGTCAGACGGTCTGCCCGAGATACGCCTCCATCGCCACGACGCAAGACGGCAGCTCGGCAAAGAAAGCGACGAGCTGGCCGCGCGCCAGCTTGCGCGCAATGACGGTCTCGCCCTTGGGGTCGACGGCGTGGACCTGAAACGCGTTCTTCGCCAGATCGAGCCCGACCCGCGTGACAACGGCGATATTCCGGATAGACTTGCCCATGGACGGCTTCCCTTCAGAAGGGTCGATGACAACGACCGCCATCCTTGCACGCCGATGTCGTTCGGGGCGCCGTTCACCCCATCACCGTAATCGCTTTGCGGACGTTCAATACGGTTCAGAAATCAAGAATTTCGCGGGGGAGAATAGCTGCCGTTGCTTATATTTATCTTCATCGGATAACGTCTGCTTTATATAGTTATACTCTTCGCCGCCTTCGAACCATATTAGCGGATTTTCCATCAAGAGGCGTAAAAAAAGTAAATACCTATTCTGCAGCTCTTATACTTGCTGTAGGTGTCGAGCTCGTTCTTCTCCTTGAGGCTTTTGTCTATACGTATAGAGTCCTGCGATAAAGGTTAGGAGACTTCCGGCATAGAACAGACCTTCGAGGTCTTTAACAATTGTCTCGGTTGACATGCGCCCACCTCATCAAGGCCGCCGCGCGCGCGTCGGTATTGAATCAATTGACTTGGATGTTGCGGCAAAGAGGCTATAGGTCAATACGATTTCGAAGCACCTGCCGTCCCGTGCAAATCTCAAGCAGACTGTGCGAAAACTCGGCGCGGTGTTCTGTACGGTCGCGCAGAAGACGGATTTTCGCGATTTTTTCTGATCTGCGCGGTTACAGGCCCCGAAATCTGAGCACCACAGAGCGTGCCGCCGAGTTTTCGCACGGTCTGCAAGATCTTTGTACCATGAACGAGCTCAAAATGGCGTCAACGGGTTACGCGGTGCAGGAATCAGGTGCACAAAGCCCCGCTTCCGCCCGTTCGCAAGGTTCCGGCTCAGGCGCCAGCGGCCTAAATCACATAAGCCTTCAGCGGCGCAAAGCCATTGAAGCCGACAGACGAGTAGGTGGTCGTATAGGCGCCTGTTCCTTCGATCAGGACCTTCGCGCCGATCTCGAGCGAGACCGGCAGCGGGTAGGGCTCCTTTTCGTAGAGGACGTCGACGGAATCGCAGCTGGGTCCGGCGATCACGCACGGGGAGAGCGGGTCGTCGTCACGGTCGGTGCGGATCGGGTAGCGGATCATTTCGTCCGTCGTCTCGGCGAGGCCGTTGAACTTGCCGATGTCGAGATAGACCCAGCGCAGCCGGTCGTGCTCGGATTTCCGCGCGATCAGCACGACCTCGGCCTCGATGATCCCGGCGTTGCCGACCATGCCGCGACCCGGTTCGATGATCGTCTCGGGGATGCGGTTGCCGAAATGGCGGCGGAGCGCGCGAAAGATCGTCTGGCCGTAGGTCCTGACGGTCGGCACGTCCTTGAGATAGCGGGTCGGGAAACCGCCGCCGAGATTGATCATCGCGAGCGAAATGCCGCGCTCGGCGAGGTCGCGGAAGATGGCGGCGGAGGTTTTCAGCGCCCGGTCCCACATGCGCGGATTGGGCTGCTGCGAGCCGACATGGAAGGAGAGGCCGTGCGCGACGAGGCCGAGGCCATGGGCGCGCTCGAGCACGCGCGCCGCCATCTCCGGCGCGCAGCCGAACTTGCGCGACAGCGGCCACTCCGCTCCCGCGCCGTCGCACAATATCCGGCAGAAGACCTTCGCTCCCGGCGCGGCGCGGGCGAGCTTGTCGACCTCGGCGTCGCAATCGACGGCGAAGAGCCGGACGCCGAGCGCATAGGCCCGGGCGATGTCCTTCTCCTTCTTGATCGTGTTGCCGAAGCTGACGCGGTCGGGCGTCGCGCCGGCGGCGAGCGCCTGCTCGATCTCGCTCATCGAGGCTGCGTCGAAGCAGGAGCCGAGATCGGCGAGCAGGCTCAGAATCTCCGGCGCGGGATTGGCCTTGACGGCGTAGAACACGCGCGTGTCGGGCAGCGCCTGGGCGAAGCCGAGATAGTTTTCGCGCACGACGTCGAGATCGACGACGAGGCGCGGGCCATCCTCCTGGTTCGCAGCGAGGAATTCTCTGATGCGGTCCGTCATAGCGGCATCCCCCAATGGCGCGAAACGAGGTCCGCGCCTGGACAGTGGAAGGATTTGCCGGCGATGCGATGTGTTGCTCCCCGCGCGTTGGAGACGCAGAGGGACCGTTGACCCGCCGACGCGACCGCTTTGCCGAATCCGGCGACGGCTGAAGAGAGCCATCGACGGACGCGCCGAAGCGGTCAGCTGCTGCGCCGTAGCCATGGACTCGCCCGAGCTCGCAAGCGAAGCTCAAGCGGCCAAAGCCATCGTTTGGACGGAAAACTCCCGTCCGCACGCCCGGCAAGAAAGACAAGCCTCTTTGATCGTCGGCTTTGGAGGGCCGACAGAGACCAAAAAAGCCCGGTCCGTCGTTGCTTCAAGTCGCGTCCCCCGTTGGGCGGGGTTCGCCGGTTCGCCTCCGGCTGCCGGTCTTCCACGGACGGTTAACTGGCCTCTTGTCCAGATCCCCGCCGACCGACACACGACCACAGGCACGTGCGTATTGGGCAGTCCCTTATTTGTGCGAAACGCGCTGAAACGCAAGAGGTTTTTTCGCCTTTTGCTAAAAATCTACGTGATCGGCGAAGCGAGACGCGGTTCCGATCAGGTTGATCCATCCGGACCCGTCATCGCCGTCCCCGGGTCACAGCCCGGGGATGACCCGGCGATCCATGGACCCGCGGGTCAAGCCCGCGGGTGACGGAAAACGATTCTGCGCCCGAGAAAGTTTCGCCCCTGGAAGGCGAGGTCCCGCGGAGCGGCGCCCCTCTCGTTCCGGTTTTTATCGCCGCCATGACAAATGATTGCAGAAAATCAGAATGTCATCTACAATTCCGACGTGAGATCAGGACGCATCTTGTCGCAATCGTTGCGCCGGGGACCACAAATAGCGCACCGCAATTGCTCAATAGGCCGGGGCGGGCGAAAATTTCTGAGAGCGGAACACGCCCGCAACCCATTGGAATCGCTCATTTCGGACGAAGGAATCCAAGGAAATCCAAGAGAATCCAAGCCGGCATTGAGGGGTAAGCCGCCACGAATCCCGAAGCTTCCAAGCAAATCCAAGCCGAATGATCGACGCTGGAGCTCTAAAGGCTCCTCCGCGGTCCGTGACCAATCTCGCCCTCTTGCATCGCGAGCGCCGCGGACCCACCATCCGGGGAGGGCGGCGGGCGCGGGCGAGCCATGGAAAGATCAGGCGACCAGACCATTCTCAGCGTCCGGCACACCACGACCTACCGCTACGCCCGCCCGGTCGAGCTCGGCGAGCACCGGCTGATGATGCGGCCACGCGACGGACACGATCAGCGCCTGATCGCCTCGGCCCTGGCGATCGATCCGGAGCCGGCCCGCGTGCGCTGGCTCTACGACGCGCTCGACAATTGCGTCGCCATGGTTTCGTTCTCCAGGCCCTCGACCCTCCTTCAATTCGAAAACCGCTTCACCATCGAGCGGGCGGTCGAGGACCTGTCCGGGGTCGAGATCGACCCGCGGGCGCGGACCTTTCCCTTTTCCTACTCGCCGGAGGAGCTGCCCGACATCGCCCGTTCCATCGAGCGCCTTTACAGCGATCCGGCGGGCGACCTCGACCGATGGGTGCAGCGGTTCCTCACCCCCGGGGCGTCGGCGCAGACGAGCCATCTCCTGATGACGCTGACCTACGCCATCAAGGAAGGGTTTTCCTACGAGCGCCGGGAAGAATCAGGGGTTCAGACGCCGCGGCACACCCTCGATCGGCGGCGCGGCAGCTGCCGCGACTTCGCCGTCCTGATGATGGAGGCGGCGCGCGTCCTCGGTATCGCCGCGCGTTTCGTCTCCGGCTACGTCTACGTTCCGCGCGACGAGGACGAAGCGGTCCGAGTCGGCGGCGGGGCGACGCACGCCTGGTGCCAAGTCTATCTGCCGGGCGCGGGATGGGTCGAGTTCGACCCGACGAACGGACTGATCGGGGGCAGGGACCTCATCCGCGTCGCCGTCGCGCGCGATCCCGCGCAAGCCGCGCCGCTGACCGGGACGTACTATGGCGATTCGGACGATGAATTGGGTATGGAGGTCATCGTCGAGGTGACGCAGCAAAGGCAGGCGGCGGCGGGTCCCCTCGCAGAGGAATAGCTAGTGTCCGTCCATAAACGCATGATTTTTCGGCTGGAATCAATCGCGTTGGCGATGAACTGGGCCGTTTGGGAGCCATTTCGTTTGCTGTGGCTGCTGCGTGGGCTGATCCGGCCGCCAAGTTCAGGAATTCAGAATGAGAGGCCGACTCGGGCTCAACCAGGCTTGCGCGCCTTCGGCCGAAGACGAGAAATCAGGTCGGCTTGAGCCGGGCAAAGAGGGCGAGGTTGTAGGCGACGACCGAGGACCAGACGTAGGCCTTGAAGTGGTCGAGCCCGCGCCAGACGCAGCGCGCCAGACCATAGGCGCGCTTCAAACACGAGATGTCGGATTCGATGCCGGCTCGGAAGTTGCGCAGCTTGCGGTAGACCCAGTTGCTCTTGACCATGTCCTTGATGCGCAGGCCGGCCTTCTTGTGGAAGGCCATGTCGTGGACGCCAAGGGCCTTCGCCTGGGCGAGATTGTCACGGCTGGCGAAACCGCCGTCGGCGGCGGCCTGTCGGGGCGACTCGCCGTAGAAGGCGATATGGCGCTTCAGCATGGGCAACAACCGTTCGCTGTCCGCCGGATTGCCGGTCTCGATCACCAGGTCGAGGATCAAGCCGCTCCGGCCGGTGGTCAGGTTGAGCTTGTGGCCGTACTGAACCTTGCGGCCGCCTTTGACGATGATGTCGGCGTGCGGCTCGAACAGGCTGACGATCTTCTCGTTGGCGGGAACCGCCTCGCCATTAAGAACGCGACGCTCGGCCTGGGCGATGATCCGCTCGATCAGCAGACGATAGTGACGGAGCTCGGCCTGCCACAGCGTGACGGCGATCGGGTCCGGCGCCTGCCATACCTGCGTTGCGGCCTGATCAACATAGGCCAGGGTCGCCCGGGTCAGCTTGATCAGCTCACGATAATGCTGGACCCGTTTCAGTCGGTCGCGGCCATATTCGATCGCGCGCGCTCGCTTCTTCGCCGCGCGCCGATGATTGCGCCACTCGAGACCGCCGACCAAGGCCTCGGCCGCCTTCAACAGCCGCACCATCACGCGGGCCGCATCCCAGAGAAGACTGCTGTCGCTCGGCTCATGCATGAGCGCGGCGGCGACCGTGCTGTCCAGCCGCACGACCTTGCCGGTCTCGACTTTCTCCTGACGCGCGCTGGCCAGCAGGACGCGATTGATCGCCTCCCATGTCTGGGCCCGGATGGCGCTGATGGTCCTGTGCAGCACCGACTTCTTCGGCGTCCACGACAGCGGCAGCCGCGCGAAGGCGCGAAACGAGGCCGAGTCTTCAAGATGAAACGCCAGCTCCTCATAGCTCAGCTGGCGATGCTGCTTGAGAAGCGCGCAGCGCAAGACCGACTCGGCCGGAAGGCCTTCTCGCCCGGTCTCCTTAACGCCGTGTCGGCGCAGATCCTCCGCCGCCAGCCCGATGAGCTCGCGATGCTCGTCCAGCCACTGCGACATCGCCTTCAGTTCCTGGCCGATCTCGTGGTCGGCGAAGAGATCGAATATGCTGGCCTGGACGGTGCGTTCCTGACGCATTGTCGGGCTCCGGCGGTGGCGGTTTCGCCTTCCGAATCAGTGGCTTGATCCGAAAGCTTAGCCGAAACCGCCGGGCCTTGCATTCGTAAGGACAGCGATTCAACAAATAATTTCAAAAACTTAGCGTTTATGGACGGACACTAGCTAGGCCAGCCCGACTGCGCCTCCTCATCGCAGGATCGCTTTGCCGCAGCTTCCCTTGCGCCCGGCGCCTGGCGCCGGTATTCAGGTTCATGAGCGAGGTGCAGGAAACGAGGTCGCGGGTGGGGGCGGGGCGGCGAGCGATCATTGTTTCGGGCCTGTTGGGAGCTGCGCTTCTGGCTGAGACGGCCGCGGCCGCCGACCTCTCGACCTTCGGCATCGAGGCCGAGCCGCCGGCGCTGGCGCCCGGCCCAAGTCCTGACACCTATGTCAACTTTCTTCAGGAAGCGCGGGTCGGCGTCTACGCCCACAACTGGATTCATGACGAAAATTCGCCGGTCGACCTCTCAGCGGAAATTCTGTCCTCGCCGATCGGCTATGCAAACAACGTCGGCGGCCGCTATTTCTCCTGGTTCTTCGATCCGCGCATCAACATTGGCGCGATGATCAACACCGGCGGGAAGACAAGCTACGGCTTCACCGGCCTCACCTGGCGCATTCCGATCTACAAGGGGTTCTTCTTCGAGGGCGAGTTCGGCGGCGCCGTCAATACCTCGCCGTTGCGGGACGAGCCGGACCGGGTCAACACGGGCTGCCGCTTCGACTTCCGCGAGTCCGGCGGCTTCGGCTACCAGTTCAGCGAGCATTGGGATCTCATCGCCAACATCGAGCACATCTCGCACGCCAGCCTTTGTACCCACATCAACCCCGGCCTCACGCAAGTCGGCGCGAGGATCGGATATAAGTTCTGAGCCGACCTGACGTCGTCGCCGGAGCGCAGCGGCGAAGCGACGCAAACACACGGTCCTTCATCCAGTTGTCCCTGCCGCCGCGCCCGCGCTCTGCCGCGGGGTTCCTCGGCGGATTGTTGCAGTTGACGCGGAGCCCATTCGACTTCGGATTGCAAACAGCGGCCTTCCGCACGCGAGGATTTTCGGCTACGGAGCGGCCCCAAGGCCGCCCCGGGAATGGCCGCCCCGCATTCGGTTGTCCAGGAACTGCGAGAGTTTCGCGCCTCTCGTGCCGCGAAGGATCCTTACCTCGCGCGAAGGCCTCCGCTGCGCCAACCGCGGGCTGCGCGCCCAGAGGACCCATGCCAAAGCGCACCGACATCTCGACGATCCTGATCATCGGCGCGGGGCCGATCATCATCGGCCAGGCCTGCGAGTTCGATTATTCAGGGACACAGGCCTGCAAGGCCCTGCGTGCGGAAGGCTATCGAATTGTCCTGATCAATTCCAATCCGGCCACCATAATGACCGATCCGGAGATGGCGGACCGGACGTATATCGAGCCGATCACGCCGGAGATCGTCGCCAAGATCATCGCCAAGGAGCGCTATGCCGTCCCCGGCGGGTTCGCCCTCCTCCCCACCATGGGCGGGCAGACCGCGCTGAACTGCGCGCTCAGCCTTCGGAAGATGGGCGTTCTGGCGCAATTCGACGTCGAGATGATCGGCGCGACCGCGGAAGCGATCGACAAGGCCGAAGACCGTAAGCTGTTTCGCGAGGCCATGACCAGGATCGGGCTTGAGACGCCGCGCTCCCACCACGTCAAGACGATCCCGCAGGCGCTCGGCGCGCTCGACGACATCGGCCTTCCCGCCATCATCCGTCCCAGCTTCACCATGGGCGGCACGGGCGGCGGCATCGCCTACAACAAAAGCGAGTTTATCGACATCGTCGAACGCGGGATCGACGCTTCGCCGACCAGCGAGGTGCTGATCGAGGAAAGCGTGCTCGGCTGGAAGGAATTCGAGATGGAGGTCGTCCGCGACAAGGCGGACAATTGCATCATCGTCTGCTCGATCGAGAATATCGACCCGATGGGCGTCCACACGGGCGATTCGATCACCATTGCTCCCGCGCTCACCCTCACAGACAAGGAGTTCCAGATCATGCGCGACGCCGCAATCGCGGTGTTGCGCGAGATCGGCGTGGAGACCGGCGGCTCGAACGTGCAGTTCGCCGTCAATCCCGCCGACGGACGCATGATCGTCATCGAGATGAACCCGCGCGTCTCGCGCTCCTCGGCGCTCGCCTCGAAAGCGACCGGCTTTCCGATCGCCAAGGTCGCGGCGAAGCTCGCCGTCGGCTATACTCTCGACGAGATCGCCAACGACATCACCGGCGGCGCGACGCCCGCCTCGTTCGAACCGACGATCGATTACATCGTCACCAAGATCCCGCGTTTCGCCTTCGAGAAGTTTCCCGGTGCGGAGCCGGTGCTGACGACGGCGATGAAGTCGGTTGGCGAAGCGATGGCGATCGGCCGGACGTTCGCCGAATCTCTTCAGAAGGCGCTTCGGTCGCTCGAGACGGGCCTTGATGGTCTCGACGAGGTCGAGATCGAAGGGCTCGGCAAGGGCGAGGACCACAACGTTCTGCGCGCCGCGATTGCCACGCCGACCCCCGATCGCATCCTGAAGGTCGCGCAGGCGATTCGGATGGGCATGAGCGTCGAGGAGATCCACGAGGTTTCCAGGATCGACCCCTGGTTCCTTCAGCGTCTCGCGGAGATCGTGGCGCTTGAGGCCAAGGCGAGAGCCTGCGGCTTGCCCGAAGACGCCGGCAATCTGCGCCGGCTGAAGGCCGTTGGTTTTTCGGACGTGCGCCTGGCGCGACTCACGGGACTTGGCGAGGCGGATGTCGCCGCCGCTCGCAGGAGGCTCGGCGTCCTGCCCGTCTTCAAGCGAATCGACAGCTGTGCGGCGGAGTTCGCTTCCCCGACAGCCTATATGTACTCGACCTACGAGACCCCGTTCGGCGGAGAGACGCGTTGTGAAGCGGAGCCGACGGACCGGGAAAAGGTGGTCATCCTGGGAGGCGGGCCGAATCGCATCGGGCAGGGGATCGAATTCGACTATTGCTGCTGCCACGCCTCGTTCGCGCTGCGCGAGGCCGGCTACGAAACCATCATGATCAACTGCAATCCGGAGACGGTCTCGACTGACTACGACACCTCGGACCGGCTCTATTTCGAACCCTTGACGGCCGAAGACGTGCTGGCCGTCCTCGACAAGGAGCGGGAAAGAGGGGTCCTGAAGGGCGTCATCGTGCAGTTTGGCGGCCAGACGCCGCTGAAGCTCGCCCATGCGATCGAGAAATCCGGCGCGCCGATCCTCGGCACCTCTGTCGACTCAATCGATCTCGCCGAGGATCGGGACCGCTTCAAAAAACTCCTCGACAAGCTCGGGCTCAAACAGCCGAAGAACGGCATCGCCTATTCGGTCGAGCAGTCGAGGCTCATCGCCGCCGACCTCGGCCTGCCGCTGGTCGTGCGGCCATCCTACGTCCTTGGCGGCCGGGCGATGGCGATCATTCACGACGAGGGCGAACTCGACGACTATCTGCTCGGCGTGTTGCCGAGTCTCGTGCCCTCTGACGTCAAGTCGCGCTACCCGAACGATAAGACCGGGCAGATCAACACCGTCCTGGGGATGAACCCGCTCCTGTTCGACCGCTACCTGTCGGATGCGATCGAAATCGACGTAGACGCGCTTTCCGATGGCAAGACCGTGGCCGTGGCGGGCATCATGGAACACATTGAGGAGGCCGGCATTCATTCCGGCGACAGCGCCTGCTCGCTCCCGCCTCGCTCGTTGAGCCCGCAAACGATCGTCGAACTCGAGGAGCAGACGCGAAAGCTTGCCTTGGCGCTCGATGTCGGCGGACTGATGAACGTGCAATACGCCCTCAAGGACGGCGTGGTTTACGTGCTCGAGGTCAATCCTCGCGCCTCGCGCACGGTGCCTTTCGTCGCCAAGGTGATCGGGAAGCCGATCGCCAAGATCGCCAGCCGCGTCATGGCGGGCGAGCCGCTCTCCTCGTTCGATCTGAATCTCGTCAAGCTCGGCCATGTCGGCGTCAAGGAGGCTGTATTTCCCTTCGCCCGCTTCCCCGGCGTGGATACGGTGCTTGGACCGGAAATGCGGTCGACGGGCGAGGTGATGGGCATCGACAGGTCGTTCGAGGTCGCCTTCGCGAAAAGCCAGATCGGCGCGGGATCCCGTCCGCCGAAGGAGGGGTCGGTGTTCGTTTCGGTCCGCGACGCAGACAAGGAGCGGATCGTCGAGCCGCTGCGAAAACTCCAGGCGCTCGGCTTCAAGATTCTCGCCACCGGCGGCACACAAAAGTACCTGGCCTCGAAGGGGCTCAAGGCGGAGAAAGTCAACAAAGTTTCGGAAGGCCGCCCGAACGCTGCCGACGCAGTGCGCAACGGCGCCGTGCAACTGATGTTCAACACGACCGAAGGCGCGACTTCGCTCGCCGAACTCGAAGCCCTTGCGGCGCGCCGCCCTCTTGCAAAAGACCCCCTATTACACCACACTTTCAGGAGCCATTGCGGCGGCTGAGGGCATTCGAGCCGTCGCGGCTGGCGAACTCGAAGTCAGGGCTTTGCAGGACTACTTGGCGTGACGGCGCGAGACAGCGCCGCCCGGCCTAACCAATTTTGACGGATCTCTCATGGACAAGTTGCCGATCACGGCCGCAGGCCACGCTGCCTTAGAGGCCGAATTTCTCCACCGCCAACAGGTTGAGCGCCCGCGCATCATCGCGGCGATCGCGGAAGCGCGAACGCACGGCGACCTTTCGGAAAACGCCGAATATCACTCGGCCAAGGAGGCGCAGTCGCACAACGAGGGCCGCATCGTCGAACTCGAGGATCTCTTGCAGCGCGCAGAGATTATCGACGTGTCGAAGTTGACAGGAAACACAGTCAAGTTCGGCGCCACAGTCGACTTCTCATCGACGAGGACACAGAGAAGGAAAAGGTGTTTCAGATCGTCGGCGAGACCGAGGCCGACGTCAGGTCCGGCAAGGTTTCGATTTCCTCGCCGACCGGACGTGCGCTGATCGGCAAACGAGCCGGCGACAGCGTCGAGGTGAGTACGCCGGGCGGCGGCAAGAGCTATGAGATCGTCAAGGTCTCCTATATAGTCTCGTGAACGTCCTGCTGCGGTTTTCTGCGCGAAAGGGAGGCTCATCATGTCGGCGCTCGTCTTCAGTCGCCGCGCTGCGCTTTCCGTCTTGGCGACGCTCGCGCCCTTGGCCGCCTTCGCGCAGGACGCCGTCCCATTCCGCGGCGTGCAGGTGGACGTCGGGCCGCTCCGTGCCAACACCGGCGATCCAACGGCGGCCTGGGTAGAGGAAGCCCTGCCAGGGTTCCTCGCCGAGTCGCTTGGGCCTTACCTTCGGCCAAGTGACCGCAGGGCGCCCCTGCTCATCGCACGGATCGACTGGATCTATCTCGGCCCGAACAGCGGCGGCACGGGGCCGCTCGGTTCGTCGCAGGACACGATAGAAGGCGTCCTGATCGTCCACGGGCCCCGCGGCACGATGCCTAGCCTGACGCCGCTGAGGGCGACCAGCAATTACTACCCGAGTCCCGTCGATCAGCCGCTCAGGGTGCAGTCGAACCACGATCGGATTGTGGCGCTGGCGCAGAATTTCGCCTATTGGGCGCCCAGGCAGCTCGGGCTCTAAATCGCGCCCGGTCGGTCGCGCGAGGACGAATTGCGTTCGCCGCGGCCGTGGTATAGCCCGCGGCGATGGTTGGCTCGGGCACGGACAAGACCAGGTCGTGGCTCGACGGCGGTCCAGCCGTCATTCTGGTTCGGCCGCAACTGGCGGTGAACATCGGCATGTGCGCGCGCGCCATGGCCAACTTCGGCCTCGACGACTTGCGCCTCGTCAATCCGCGCCAAGGCTGGCCGCGTAGCGACGGCTATCGCGACGTCGCCTACGCCGCCGCGGCGGGCGCGAGCGAACTCCTCGACCGCGCCCGCGTCTACGCGAGTACGGAAGAAGCGGTCGGCGATCTCAGCGCCGTCTACGCGACTACGGCGAGGGAGCGCGGCCAGGCGAAGGCCGTTCTCACTCCCAGCGTCGCCATGGGCGCGACGGCCGGCGCGGCCGGCGAGCGCCGCGGAATCCTGTTCGGGCCGGAGCGCACCGGCCTCGACAACGACGAGGTGGCGCTCGCCGATGCGATCATCACCTTTCCGTCGAACCCGGGCTATGCGTCGCTCAATCTCGCTCAGGCCGTTCTACTCTGCGGTTACGAGTGGTTCAGGGCGGCGCACGGCGACGCTCCTCCGGCCTCGACCATCCCGCGCGCCGCATCCCCGAAGGCGCAGCGGGAGATGCTTCTCGCCTTCTTCGACTACCTCGAGGCGAAACTCGACGAGAATGGCTTTTTCCGCCCGGCTGCCAAGAAGCCCGGCATGCAGCGAAACCTGCGCAACATCTTTCACTGGATGGAATTGACGCAGCAGGATGTGCGCACGCTGTGGGGCGCCGTCGTGCGGCTGGTCGAGGGACCCCGGGTCGAGGTCAAGACGCGCAAGCAAATCCGTCAAAAGACATCGGATTAATGGCCGACGTCAAAAAGAAAGCTCCCCGGACCAAACTGCCCGGAGAGCGCATGTTCCTCAAATTGCGCGGCGCCAGGAGCGCCGCATCCAGCTCATTGCGGCTTCGGCGCTTCCGGCGCGGCCGCCGGCTTGGCCATGTGGTGATGCATCGAGCTGTGATGCATCGACCCGTGATGCATCGAGCCGTGATGCGTCGAGTGATGCATGTGGTGATGATGGTGGTGATGGTGGTGATGGTGATGATGTGTCGTATGGTGGGCCATCGGAGCAGCGGGAGTGGCTTCTTGCGCGACTGCGTAGCCGGCCACGCCGAACGCGAGGGCGGCGGCCACGGCGAAACTCTTGATCATAGTTTGACAGTCCTGTTTGAGAAAAGACCCCAGCGGTCTTCATTTTGCACTCTGCCGCAACTCGTCTGAACTCAAAATGAACCAAATTGTCCGGCGTGACGCCCGGAGGGATCGGCGGCGGATTTCCCGCGAACGGACAGCCGCGACAGGAGCGCAAACGATATGGCGGTGATGAGCATGACCGGTTTCGCACGCGCCGCCGGAGCGAGCGGGCCGTGGCGCTGGGCCTTCGAGCTCAAAAGCGTCAACGCCAAGGGGCTCGACCTGCGGCTCAGGATGCCCCCGCCGTTCGACCGGGTCGAGCCGGAAGCGCGAGCGAGGCTGGCGAAGGCGCTGGCGCGAGGGACCTGCTCCGCCACCCTGACGGTCCAGCGCGCCGCCATCGCCGCCGCGCGCATCGACGAGGCCGCGCTCGGCTCGATCGCCGCCGCCGCCCGCGCCGCCGCCGACGCGGCTGGATTGGCCCCCCCGACGATGGACGGGCTCCTAAGCCTGCGCGGCGTCGTCGAGATCGCCGAAGCGGAGGAAGACGAGGCGGCAGTGTTGGCTGCGTGCGCGTGCGCGCTCGCGAGCCTCGACGAGGCCCTTGCGGCGCTCGGCGAGGCTCGTCGGACCGAGGGCGCGGTGCTGGCGGCCGTGCTCGATGACAGGCTCGGCGCCATCGAAGCGCTGGTCCGGGCCGCCGACATGAACCCGGCCCGCCGGCCGGAGGCGGTGCGCTCGAGGCTCGCCGAGAGCGTCGCGGCGCTGATGGAGTCCTCGCGGGGACTGGACGAGAACCGCCTACATCAGGAGGCGCTCATCCTCGCCGCCAAGGCCGACATCCGCGAGGAGCTCGACCGGCTCATGACCCACGTCGCCGCGGCGCGCGCGCTGATCGCCGGGGGCGGTCCGATCGGCAGGCGGCTCGACTTCCTCGCCCAGGAGCTCGGCCGCGAGGCCAACACGCTCTGCGCCAAGGCGAACGACGTGACGCTGACGGCGCAGGGACTTGAACTGAGGGCGCAAATCGAGCAATTCCGCGAGCAGGTGCAGAATATCGAATGAGTCTCTCGACGATGGCGGCGAGCCGGCGCGGCATGATCCTGATCCTGTCCTCGCCGTCGGGGGCGGGCAAGACGACGCTGACGCGCATGCTGATGCAGGACCGGGACCTCGATCTCACGCTCTCCGTCTCGGTCACGACACGGGCGCGCCGGTCCTCGGAAGTCGACGGCATTCATTACCGCTTCATCGACAGGCGCGAGTTCGACCGGATGAAGGAGGGCGGCGACCTGCTCGAGTGGGCGGAGGTGCACGGCAATTGCTACGGCACGCCGCTCGCGCCGGTGCAGACGGTGCTCGCGCAGGGGCGGGACATGCTGTTCGACGTCGACTGGCAGGGGGCGAAGCAGATGCGCGAAAAGCTCGGCGAAGACGTCGTCAGCATCTTCGTCCTGCCGCCCTCGATGCGGGAACTGCGGACGCGGCTCGAGCGCCGGGCCGAGGACTCGGCCGCCACCATCGACGAGCGGCTCGACAATGCGCGTCATGAGGTCGAGCGCTGGCGCAACTACCGCTATGTCATCGTCAACGACGACCTGCAGCGCGCCTATGACGATGTCCGGGCGATCGTCCGGGCCGAGCGGCTGCGGGTGTCCCGGGTGGCGGCGGGCATCGCGCCCTTCGTCGAGGATCTGGCGCGGGGTTAGCCGCGCCCAGCCGCGGCCGCGAGGCGCCTCTTGGCCGACCCACGCCGGGCGGGTTCGGCGCCGACCGTGCCGTTGCAGGGCCTGCTCATTGGCGTTTTCAGCTTTTCAGGGGAGGAATTCTGCCCCAGTCCCCAGTGAGGCGAGCAGCTCTCGCGCCTTTCCTGCGCGCTGCGCCGCGATGGCGCAAGATCGGAGGCAAGAACGAAGGGTTTGAGCGACAAGGCCCCGTTCGGGGGCTCCCCGCTCGCGGGCGACTGAGGGACTCCGGCGCAACGCGGCAAAAAAAGGTCGACGCTTGCCGGAGGCGGGCCCTATTCCACGTCATTCGACGTCCCCTGGGATTTCTCCGATCGGGCTTTCGGGATAACTTGCCAGCGCAACTCAGGTTGTATCCGATTCGGGGAGCAGCGCAGGATGACCTATTCAAGCGACATTGTCCGTGAATTGGGCGACTGGTTGGGTCGGATGAGCGCGGACGCGCGCTGCGGAAAGCGCAACGTCGAGCCGCCGGACTTCGAGATCGAGCTTCTCCGACGCACGATCGCCGAGATCAACACCTTGCACGAAAAACTCGGCGAGCGGCGGGGAACCCGGTCGATCGCAGCAGAGGACCTGAACGCGAGCAATGACGAATAGGCTCGGGCCGCCGGCGCCTTCGACGGGCCTGGGAAATCAAGCGTTCAGCACTGCCGGCGATGCCCCGCTCTTTCCCCCGCTCTCGTCACGGGCGCGACCAGATGCTCCGTGCTGGCGGCGAGCAACGCGTCAAGGCCGCCTGCCCACCAAAAGCGGGTCCCTGAGGCCAATCACCCTGAGGTCCGTTCGCCGGCGGGGGAAAAGTGAGACCCTTTTCGCCGATTGCGAGGCGCCGTTTGTCGCGCTGGCGCCCGTCGGCGCGGATCCCTCGTCCATGAGGCCGGGGTCTGGCCTCATAGGTTCAAGACCGAGGAAGCCCAATACCTCGCGCGCTGGGAGAGGATGGCTTATCAGATGACCCTGGGCCTCCAAACAGCCCTCGATTCGGGCCCGGATCAACTGGTCCTCGGTCTCAACTCCCTCGGCGACCGCTTGCATGCCAAGCGCTCTGGCAAGAGTGGTTGCGGCGCGGACGATGGCTGTGCTGTCTTCACGCTGGCCAAGCTCGGCAATGAACGATTTGTCGATCTTGATCTTGTCGAACGGAAAGCGGCGCAGATAGCTCAAGCTCGAGTATCCGGTTCCGAAGTCATCCATGGCGATCGCGATGCCCATTTCGCGCATGGCATGGAGCGTCGAAATCACCTCCTCGGCGTCTCTCATCATTACGCTCTCGGTCACTTCGACAATGAGCCGCGAGGCAGGGATGTTCGCTGCCTTGACCGCTTCAGAGACCGATTTGAGAAAAGGCGGAGCTCTGAATTGCAAGGGGGAGACGTTCACTGCAACCTTGATGTGCGAGGGCCATCTCGCAGCTTCCCGACAAGCGGTCCGCAGAACCCATTCGCCGAGAGGCACGATAAGTCCGTTTTCTTCGGCCACCGGTATGAACTCGTTCGGCGAAACGATGCCGCGTTCCGGGTGCTTCCATCGCAGAAGCGCTTCGAACGAAGCGGCCTGCCTGTCCATCACGGAGACGATCGGCTGGAAATAGAGTTCGAACTGTCCTTCGGCGAGGGCAGTCCTAAGCTCGCGGTCCATGATCCGGCGAAGCCGAAACCGCTCGTCGATCGAAGCCTTAAAGAAGGTATAGATGCCCCGATCGGCTTTGGACTGGTACAAAGCCAGATCGGCGACTCGAAGGAGTTCGTCGGGATCGACGCTGTCATCCGGCGACACGGAAATTCCGATGCTGGTTCGGATTTCGATGACGGCGCCGTCGATCGCGTAAGGTTCGCTCACCGCGGCGATCAACCTGTCCGCCAGGCGCAACGCGTCGCGAGGCGCATTTGCGATACGCTGTATGATCGCGAACTCGTCGCCTCCCAGACGCGCGATCGTGTCGCTCCGGCGCACCACGCCTTTGATTCGCGTCGCGACTTCCTGCAACAGCCGGTCTCCGACCGGGTGTCCGAAAGCGTCGTTGACCGCCTTGAAATGATCGAGATCGAGGTAATGCAGCGCGAACCTGCCGGTGCGGCGCCGGGCCTCGTCGAGGCACTGCTCGAGGCGCTGCTTGAAGTCAGAGCGGTTCGACAGACCGGTCAGCCCGTCGCGCGTCGCCATTTCCTTGATCTTGTCCTCGGCCCGCCGACGCAGGGTGATGTCCTCATGAGTCGATACCCACCCGCCTTCGGCGAGTTCCCTTTTCCTTTGCGCGATCAGACGTCCGTCTGCCAACTCGTTGATGGCCAGGATGCTGCCGTCAGGTTCCCAGCGAGGTTCCCTGACGACCTTTCCAAAGCGACTGTCGTCGCCGCCAGGCGCGCCTTGGGCCGCCACAGTTCCGTAACGCGTCCAATCGACCGGCAACCCGTATATCTGTGCGTATCGCTTGTTGCAGGCGACCAGCGTGCCGTTCCTGGCGTACATCGCCAGGCCCTGCACGATGTTGTCCATGGCGTTGGTGAATCGTTTGTGCTGGATGGCGACCTGGGCCTCAACGGCATCGCGCTCTCGGGCGTCGGCGAGTCGCTCGATGTGCACAGCGAGCCTGATCGCCCCGAGGGCGATAGCCAGAGCGATGATGACGGCGCCAAACCGGAGCACTCCGCCCAGAAGGAGACTGTTCCCAACGGCGTCGTTCATCGCCACGGCGACCACTGACGCAACGGGAAAGGTACGCGAGTTGACGACGGCGAACATGCGTTCAACGTGATCGATGTCGCTGACCTGGCGGATCACCCCGTCTCGCTTCTTCGAGATCAGGCGCCGGTAGACATTGCTGTCGGCGATGTCGGAACCGAGCGTGAGCTCGGTTTGTGGGAAGCACGCGATGATCTCCCCGTCGTCCCGGATGACGGAAATCGATCCGTGCTCGCCCAGCGCCAGCCTGTTCAGGAGATCGGCGAACGAAGCCAGTTCGATGACCCCGCTGACAACTCCCAGAAACGCGCCGTCGCTCGCCGAAACCCTCTTCGATAGGGTCAGTTGCCATGTTCCTGTGAGGTCGCTCTTGAACGGAGAGGACACATAGATGACCTTGTCGGATGCGCGGCGCAGCGCCCGTAAATGGTCTTGGCCATGGATGTCGGCGAGCGTGAGATCGGCGAACTCGTGCCCGTCGATGCGTCCGTCGGCGCCTGTGACGAAGAGGTTCTCCAAAGACCCGTGTTCGGCGATACGATCCTTGAGAAACGCCTGGATCTCTTCATTTCTCGCGGCAGTCTTCAGAGCGTCGACCGAACTGACCCCGGTTGCCTGCAATCTCTCTACGACCCGGGAAACGATCGACGAAACAGACTGAAGAGATCGATCTGTCTGGTCGGCGAGAATGAAGGCCAGTCTTTCCGCGCTGCGGGAGCTCTCTCGGATCTCGATGTCTTGTAGCGATACTTCGAGCGCTCTGCCCCCCACCAGGACAGCAACGACCAAAAGACCGGCGCCGACAAAAAGCGCGCCTTGCCTGCGAACAGCGCGCGTTAGGCTGACCGCCCAAGAAAAAAACCCGCGCATACGCACCAACTCACCATCTGCTCCAAATTGATCTTGGACGAAGATCGCTTAATAATTATCCACAAGCGCAACCGTAGACCTAAAGGGGCCACTTGCCCGCCACTTGCCCCTCGTCTCTCGTCGGCCCGCCAGGCTGGCCCGCCTAGCGCTGGGGATCCGATCGCATCGTCGAAGCGCGGTAGTTTCTAGTCGACCCGCCTCAGCTCGTTGCGAGCGAGCGGCGGCTCAATATGGGCGAAAACGTCAGGCGGCGGCGTGGCCGCTCGTGACCCAAAGCGTGCAATTGTCGGCCGCGAGCTGCTGGATGGTCTCGCTGAAGTGCATCGAAAGCGAGCCGCTGTAGGCAGTGTTCCAAGGGTTCTAAATCGTGAGAGCGCCGGTCGTGGCGTTTACGCCCGTGACCATGTACATGTGGTCGCCGACGAGATTGCCGCTCGAGTGTCCCGGCGTCGACATCAATATTTCTTCCCCTGAGCTGAAGCTCGAGGCCATTTGCGCAAGGATCGAGCCAAGCGAACTCGAGGACTCGCGCGGGCTCAGGCTCGTGGCGGTCTCGGATTGGTCGGTGATGAGGGTCAGCGCCGCGCCGTTCCCCGCCGTGATGCCCTCGTAGGAATCTGAAGCGCTGTTGAGCTCCATGCCGTGAGGAGCGTTGGTTTGCGCGTTGAGCTGAGCATAGGCTTTTTCGACGAGTGCGACCCAGTCGTCGGTCGTTCCGTTGGCGAATTCGAGCCGGGACGCATTCGCCCATTCGTAGCCGCCGCCCATCACCGGCAGCTGGGAATTGACCGTCACGTAGTCCGGCTTGCCGTCGACGTAGAAGCGGACGCTGTAGGTTCCGTTGGCGTTGCTCGCGATCATGTTCTCGATCGCCGATGGGTCCTTGAGCGCAACCTCCCCAAGCGACGAGAGGAAGTAGCAGTCTCCGAGGTAGCCCTGGTTGACGTCCTGAAGGGTTGGAGCGCCGCTCGGGCCATAGAGCGGCAGCGTCGAGCTCTGGTAGGTCGGATTGAGGTTCTCCTGGCCGACCGCCGCAAGGCTCAAGCTCGGAAGGTTCGTTCCGAGGAACCACTCGCCGATGAGCTCGTCGGCCTGGGTCTGCGTGGACGTCGCGCTGAGATCGCCAAGGCTGGTCGCCCTGGAGGCGCCGCCATTCCATGTCGCGTTGGCCGAATTGCCAAGGATCACGTCGTCGGTGATTTGCTGCACGTAAGGCGACACGCTGATTCCGCCGGGCGCATTAAGCTCCGCGGCGAAGGACTTCAGCGTGTTGAATTTGGCCGCCGTCATGCCGCCGACAGCAGCGTCCTCCAGAAGGGATAGGTCGGCCGAGTAGCCGAGCGACCCGTTCTGAACGTCCGCGGCGATATCGGCGGTAAGGCTTGGGTCCGACGCAGCCGCCGAGGACGATGCCGCGCTTTCGCTGCCGGCGCTTCCCGAAGAGGCCAAAGAATGTTGGTCGCCGAGGCGACGGAAAAACCAGACCATGTTGCTCCGCGACGCGTGCGACCAAATGCGGCTCACCAAATCGCGCCTCTGGTCTAAAGCCCGAGGGCTTCTGGCGACCGCTCCGGCGTCCTGCCGCTTATGGGCACATTGAACAACAGGCGTTTAAGAGTCCGTGAGCTGGTCTGACGGCATTCGACGCTTGCGCGGTTTTTCACGTGGCGGCGAACATCGCGGCCCGTCGCTCTGTTGGTCCCTAAGAGCCCGTCCGGGAAGTTAACGAATCGTTGGAATCGCTTATGATTCAAGGAAGGCGGCCCGAATCAGGGGGGTCGCCGATGTGGACCAACGAAAATCGCGCTCGCTACGACCGCAGTCTGCTGCGCTATCCGAGCGATCTGACCGACGCGGAATGGGCGCATGTCGGGCCGCTCATTCCGCCGGCCAAGCGCGGCGGCAACCGACGCCATGTCGATGAGCGCGACGTCGTCAACGGCCTGATGTACGTCCTCAGCACCGGCTGCCAATGGCGCGCCGTGCCGAAGGACCTGCCCGCGTTCGACGCTTTACGATTACTTCGATCGCTGGAGTTGGGACGGCACGCTCGATCGCATCCACGACGCTCTCTACGTGAAGTGTCGCGAAGCCGCCGCTCGCGAGGCGAGCCCGACCGCCGCGATCATCGACAGCCAGAGCGTCAAGAGCGCGGAAAAAGGGGGGTCTGCATCGATCCGGCGGGTTATGACGCCGGCAAGAAGATCACGGGCAAAAAGCGCCACATCCTCGTCGATACGCAGGGCCTGTTGATGCATGCGATCGTCCACGCCGCCGACATCCAGGACCGCGACGGCGGCGCGGCGTTGATGGCGACCTTGTTCGGCGCCTTTCCGTTCCTGACCAGGCTCTTTGCCGACGGCGGTTATCGGGGGTCACAATTTCAGAGCGCAATCGGGCGAACTCTGGCGCGCGTCATGGTCGAGATCGTCAAGCGGTCGGATCAGGCCAAGGCCTTCGTCGTCCTGCCCAAGCGCTGGATCGTAGACCACCGTACAATGTTGCCAGTTTGGGTTTCGAATGGTCCTCATTCATTGAACGTCAGGGCGGTAGGCGACCGCTTATCATTTCCGGGATCGAGCGGCGAGCAAGTCGATTTGTCGCAGGCGAATCAAAGTCGCCACAAGTTTTGATGCGCCACCGGCGGCCCGCAACCGGGCCGGCGGCCGATGGAGGCGCACATGGTCCGGTCCAAGGATCCCCCTCTGCTGAAAGTGCGCGTATCGTTCGAATCGACCAGATTGAGTCCCCAGCACCTGATCGACGCCTACGATCGTGTCATGCCGACCGTTCGGCGCTCTCGCCCGCGGTCGAACTGCGGCGGTGTCCCGACTTCCTCATTGAAGACAGCGAAGGCGGGAGGTGAGCAATGACCGACGTCCAGTGCGCGCTCTATGCGCGTGTGTCGAGCGAGAGCCAAGCGCGCGACAACACGATCGCAAGCCAGGTCACGGCGCTACGCGAGCGCATCGTCGCCGATGGTTTCCTGCTCGAGCCGGATCACAGCTACGAGGATGAAGGCTATAGCGGTTCGGTCCTGTCTCGTCCGGCGCTGGAGCGGTTGAGGGACGCAATTGGGGGCGGTCACATCGAACGCATTTATGTCCATGCTCCGGATCGGCTGGCGCGCCGCTACGCCCATCAGGTTCTTCTGATCGACGAGTTTCGTCGCGCTGGCGCTGAAGTCGTTTTCCTGAACCGCCCGATCGGCGGCACGGCGGAGGATGACCTTCTGCTGCAAGTGCAAGGCGTGATCGCCGAATACGAACGCGCCAAGATCCTGGAACGTAGCCGGCGCGGCCGTCGCCACGCCGCGCGTGTAGGCTCTGTCAGCGCATTGACGGGCGCTCCCTTCGGCTATCGCTACGTGAACCGTCCTCAGGGCGGTGGGGTGGCGCGCTTCGAAGTCGCGGAAGATGAGGCGCACATTGTGCGGCTCGTGTTCTCATGGATCGGCTCGGATCGGCTGAGCCTGCGCGAAGTGTGTCGACGATTGCATCATATGGGCTGTCGGACCCGGCGCGGCTCGACATATTGGTATGCTTCCACGATCCGCGGCATGTTGGACAATCCCGCCTATATGGGGCGCGCCGCTTTCGGGCGAGCCCGCTTTCTGGCGCCTCGGCCCCGCCTGCGACCGATCCGGCGGCGCCTGAAACCGTCGCCGCGGGCGACCTCTCGTGTGGCCGCGCCACGCGACGAATGGATCGAGATTCCTGTTCCCGCCTTGATTGATCCGGCCATGTTCGAAGCGGCTCGTGGCCAACTCGACGAAAACCGAAGCCGCAAACGAGATCGTGAGCCCGGGCAGCGCTGGCTACTACAAGGCCTGACGGTTTGTCAGCGTTGCGGCTATGCCTACTACGGCAAGAAAGCGCCGCGATCACGCACATATGATCCGGCAAATCCTTTGCGCTATTATCGCTGTACAGGCGCGGACGGCTACCGTTTCAACGGCAAAGCGGTATGCCGCAACGGTCCCGTGCGCGGCGACCAGTTGGAGCAAGTCGTTTGGAGCCAAGTGAGATCTCTCTTGGAGCAGCCGGACCGCGTGGCTGACGAATATCGACGACGCATCGGTCTAGCGCATGATGGAGCCGCGATGCCGGACGAAATCGTCCGTCTCAATCGGCAGATAACGACGATGCGGCGCGGCATCGGTCGACTGATCGACAGCTATGCGGAGGGCCTCATCGACAAGACTGAGTTCGAGCCGCGCATCGCGGGTCTGAAACAGCGCCTTTCCCAACTCCAGGAGCGGCATCGCGCCGCGCTTGACGCCATTGAGATCGAGCGTGACCTTTCGCTCGTGATCAGCCGCCTGGAGGACTTTTCGGCCAAGGTCGCCAATCGCCTCGATGGTCTCGATCCTGTTCGCATGCAGGAAATCATACGTATTCTCGTGCGCCGCATCGAAATCGACGGTGACGCCATCGAGGTCGTCTTCCGGGTTCCGCCTCCGAATGGACCAGGCCAGCCTCCGCCCACTGACGAAACCGCGAGTTGGCAACATTGTACAGGCGTTCGTCGAACGCACTCTCGCCTGGCTCGGCCGCTGCCGCAGACTGGCCAAGGATTGGGAATGCCTCAACCGCAAGGCGCTCGCCTTCCTCCGCCTCGCCTCCATCCGCCTCATGCTGCGAAAACTATGCAATCCCACATAATGTTTCCGGACAGACTCCAAGGAGACAGCCCGCTTACGGTATCGGCCTTACCCAACTTGGGTAACCACTGGGCGACCAGATATAAGGAGGATAGTCGGGTTCAACCTTATATTCCCGGAAGCAGTGTTTCTCCAGAAAAGCGTTTAAATCGACACCGTTTATTACTGTCCCTCTCCAAATAATTGCGCCAGCATCAACTTCGCCGGCCGACCCAAAAATTCTGGTGGACCTGATCAGCCAGCTCCCATCGGTAAGCTGTTCAGCCGCTTCGCATCCTGGCGACACGAGGATATGAGCAGACGACGATGATGAAGCGACCGGCGCTGCCGCCAGAGAGACCGCCGCAAGGCAGCGAGACAACTGAAAAAACCGGTCCACCGCGGGCTCTCCTGATCTTCGAATTCGGCTTGCCTTATACCGCCTCTTCCAGGATTTCGCCCGCCGAATTTATGGACAAGTAATCGAACTGCCAAGCCGACGGCAGCGTTCCGCTACGTCCGCGGTCCGTCGGCTCCGGCCGTCTGTAGCGCGGTCGGCGAGCATCAAACTTTCACCACGAGCGCGCTTTTGTCGGCCGAGCTGCCTGCCGAGGCGCTGGCGAGCCGGCGGCGCCAGCGATAACGGCGCTGACGAGGTCTCCAAAGGCTGGCCGAAGTTGCAAACTCGATCCGGGCCGCGAGCATCGGATACGCTGCAGCGTGCGGCAAGCCTGTCCGTCCCTCCGCGACCCTGTCCTCTCCCGGCGCAAGCAAAGCCGCGGACCGAATTATCGCTCGGTAGCGAGAATTTGCACCGGACCGCCGGATGCGGGAGCCGCGGCCGCCGAAAGATCTTCGCGGTATTTTGCGAGAAGCTGCTCGTAGACCGTCTGCGGGGTTGGGGAGCAGACAGGGACGCGGATCGCGGCGAGCGAGTTCGGGATGATATGCAGTCCATGTCGATCGAGGTGACCGCGCAGCTCCGCGTAGCGGCGTTCGTTTCCTTCGGCTGCGAGCGCCAAAATGGCCTCGGCGATGCCGTTCCCGGGCAGAATGGAAAAGACGCCCTTGCGATCGAATCGAAGGATCGGGGCGACGTCGTTTGGACAATGGGAGGGGCCGAACCAATAGCCGAGCGCGGCTGCATCGCCGCACTCCGCCACGAAACCGCTATCGCGGAACATGTCTGTCATCGCTTGAGCGCGAGCCATGCGCTCGAGGCCGGCAAGGTCGTCCCGACCGGAAACCTCCGCGGCGACTTGAGCCGGCGCCTGGTTAGCGGCGAGGAAACGGACCTGCAATAAATCGCTCGCTCCGACCGCGCTCCTTTGCATTTCCAGGAGGAGGCGCAGATCGGCGGGCGGCGGGCGACCGCCGAGATGGACTGCAGAAAATTCGCTGATTGGACTGGATTCGGCCATGACGCTTTTCCTCGCCTTTTCAATCAGATTTAGAACTTGCTGCGTCGCGCTTCTTCAGAAGTTCCGCCAGCAGAATTTCCTGCTCGGCAATTCGGTCGGCTGTACGAGCTTCGTCTGTCCCGCCGGAATAGGCCGTCCCTTGCTCGGTTAGCTCGCGGATATTTTCTCGGATGATCGCGATGCGCAATTCGAGGTCAATCAAGTTTGTGTCGCGAGCCATCGCTCTCTCCGTCTTGTTCAATCGCCGATGCGACAGGGACCGTCGCATGGAGGTGCGTTTTCAGGGCGAATTTTCAAGAGCGGTCAACCTGGGATTTTGCCCACGTTGGGGCCTTGCATTTGTCGACAATCGCGCAGGCCGCGTACGCGATCGGCTTGTCCTGGTGGGCGTAGCTGACGAAAACATCGAAGCTCATGATGCCATCTTGCCAAGGCGCGGTCTGCGGCACGAATGTTGCTCGCCGATTAGCAGGGCACACTCTAATATGGTCCCATTCACACTGCGTCGCTGGCAATCCTCTCGCGTCGTCGCAATAGCTGAATGAGGCGGGCTGGCCGGGCCTGCCCAGAAGTCGCCGCCGGCTCGACGTCCTCAAGCGCGAGCGCAAGTCAAAAAACGACGGCGCGGCGCCAACGAAGTAACCGCGCTGTCGCCGGAACCACCGTAACCGCACCGACCGCGGCGCTCACCCGATCTTGAAGTTCGCCGCGCTGAGCGAGGACTTCGGCACGCCCGCGATGTCGAGCGATCCGTCGACCCCTAGCGACAGCAGGCTGCCGCCGGAGCCGTCGCTCGTCAGCGAGGCATATGCCTGCGAGGCGGTCGTATAGCCGCCGATGCCGCCGAGGAGATCGAAGACCCCGGAGGCCGTGTCCGCGCCGAAGTTGGAAACCTTTAGGCTGCCCACGCTCCCGCCGATCTTGAACAGGCTGCCCGACCCGCCGTCGGTGATCGAATCGTTGAGCCCGGCGTAGACGATGTCGGCCGTGCCTATGATCTTGAGCCCGACCCCGCTCCCGGCATTGACGGTGTAGTCCGACCCGGTGATCGTGTCGCCCGTCCCCGTCTTCAGGTTGATCGTGTCGCCCGAGGCCGCAGTAATCGCGTCGTTCGAGCCGTTGACCACCAGGACCGAGGCCGCGCCTGCGGTCATCGTCACCGTGTCGTTCGACCCCGTCACCTGCACGTGCGAATTCGTCTCGACCCCGACCGTGGCGCTGGAGCCGTCGACGACGTCGAGCGGCCCAGTCTCGGTGTTGCCGCCGACCGTAACGCCCGCTCCGCTCGACGCATTGACGGTGAAGCCCGTCCCGGTGATCGTGTCGCCCGTCCCCGTCTTCAGGTTGATCGTGTCGCCCGAGGCCGCAGTAATCGCGTCGTTCGAGCCGTTGACCACCAGGACCGAGGCCGCGCCCGCGGTCATCGTCACCGTGTCGTTCGACCCCGTCACATCGGCATGCGAGTTCGTCTCGACCCCGACCGTGGCGCTCGAGCCGTCGACGACGTCGAGCGGCCCAGTCTCGGTATTGCCGCCGACCGTCGCGCCCGTTCCGCTCGACGCATCGACGGTGAAGCCCGTCCCCGTGATCGTGTCGCCGGTCCCCGTCTTCAGGTTGACCGTGTCGCCCGACGCCGCAGAAATCGCGTCGTTTGAGCCGTTGGCCACCAGGACCGAGGCCGCGCCCGAGGCGATCGTCACCGTGTCGTTCGACCCCGTCACGTCCACGTGCGAATTCGTCTCGACCCCGACCGTGACGCTCGAGCCGTCGACGACGTCGAGCGCCCCGGACTCGGTGTTGCCGCCGACCGTCACGCCCGTTCCGCTCGACGCGTTGACGGTGAAGCCCGTCCCCGTGATCGTGTCGCCGGTCCCCGTCTTCAGGTTGATCGTGTCGCCCGACGCCGCAGTAATCGCGTCGCTCGACCCGTTGACCACCAGGACCGAGGCGGCGCCCGCGGTCATCGTCACCGTGTCGTTCGACCCCGTCACGTCCACGTGCGAATTCGTCTCGACCCCGACCGTGGCGCTCGAGCCGTCGACGACGTCGAGCGGCCCGGACTCAGTGTTGCCGCCGACCGTCACGCCCGTTCCGCTCGACGCATCGACGGTGAAGCCCGTCCCGGTGATCGTGTCGCCGGTCCCCGTCTTCAGGTTGATCGTGTCGCCCGAAGCCGCGGAAATCGCGTCGCTCGACCCGTTGACCACCAGGACGGAGGCTGCGCCGGAGGCGATCGTCACGGTGTCGTTCGACCCCGTCACCTCCACGTGCGAATTCGTCTCGACGCCGACCGTGACGCTTGAGCCGTTGACGGTGTCGAGCGCCCCGGTCGCGGTGTTGCCGCCGACCGTCACGCCCGTTCCGCTCGACGCATTGACGGTGAAGCCCGTCCCCGTGATCGTGTCGCCGGTCCCCGTCTTCAGGTTGACCGTGTCGCCCGACGCCGCGGAAATCGCGTCGTTCGACCCGTTGACCACCAGGACCGAGGCGGCGCCCGCGGTCATCGTCACCGTGTCGTTCGACCCCGTCACCTCCACGTGCGAATTCGTTTCGACGCCGACCGTGACGCTCGAGCCCTTGACGGTGTCGAGCGGCCCGGTCGCCGTGTTCCCGCCGACCGTCATGCCCGTTCCGCTCGACGCGTTGACGGTGAAGCCCGTCCCGGTAATCGTGTCGCCCGTCCCCGTCTTCAAGTTGATCGTGTCGCCCGACGCCGCAGTAATCGCGCCGTTCGAACCGCTGACGCTGACCGTCGTCGATGTGCCGAGGATTTCGAGCGTTCCCCCGGCGGTGAACTCGATGGGAACGTTGACCGAGGAGCCGGCCAGCATCTCGAACGTGCCGCCGGCGATGACGACCTGACCGGACACGGACGGGCCAGACAATCCGTCCTGGACAATGGTTTCGAGGATGACCGTGCCTTCGGAACCCGCCTCGATGGCTCCTCCCGGGGGCGAACCCGACGAAGGCTGGCCGGTGTCGACGTTGGAGTCGATCGCCAGCGTGGCGCCGTTCTCAGCTTCGAGCGTCCCGCCGCCGTCGTTGATGGTATGGCCGCCGGTGTTGAGGGTCAGCGTGACGGCGGAGCCGTCCGCGATGACCGAGCCGGTGTTGACGAAGGTCAGATCGTTGGACGCGAGGATGCCCTCGTCGCCGATCTGGCCGGAGGCGAACGCGTCGATGGTGCTGGCGTTGGTGAATGTCGCCGCCGCCTTCCCGTCGCTGGTGATGTCGGCGCCGGCGCCCTTCAGCCCGATATAGCCGCTCCCGGTGACGGTATAATTGCCGCTGATCGCCAGATCGCTGCCGGCCCAGATATCGATCGTCCCGGAATTGGCTGTCGATCCGGTGCTGCCGTCCACGCCGAGGTCGACCGTCCCGGTCGTCGCCCCTTGCGAACTCGACGAAGACGTGCCCGCTGATATCGTCTCCTCATTGTTGACGTTGGAGACGATCGCCAGAGTTCCGTCGTTTGCGGCCACGAGCGTCCCGCTGTTGAGGACGGTATTGCCGCCGGCGTCGATCGTCAGCGTGACGCCCGAGCCGGACGGACCGGCTGTCCCTGAGTTGTCGAACGTCAGATGGCTGTCGCCGATCTGGCCGGAGGCGAGCGCCTCGATGGTGCTTGCATTGGTGAACGTCGGCGCGGGCCCGTTGCTGGTGATGTCGGCGCCGGCGCCTTTGAAGTAGAGCGTGCCGCTGCCGGTGATGGTGTAGGCGCCGCCGATCGCCAGATCGCTGCCGCCCCAGATCGCGATCGCCCCGGTGTCGGTCATCAATTCCGTACCGCCGTCCTGGCCGAGGTCGACCGTGCCGGTCGTCGCGCCAAACGAACTCGACGAAGACGAGCCCGCTTCGATCGTGCCCTGATTGGCGACGTTGGAAACGATCGCCAGAACTGCGCCGCTCACGGCCTCGAGCACCCCGTCCGAGCCGTTGGTTACGGTGTTGTCGCCGGTATTGATCGTCAGCTCGTAACCCGATCCCTCAGCCCCTGTGGTGCCGTCGTTGACGAACGTCAGATCGTTGAAGCCCTCTACGCCCTGGTCGCCGATTTGGCCGGAAAAGGCGCCCGAATAGCTGAGCGAGGCTTCGAGCACGATCGTGCCGTCGTTGGTGAAAGTGGTCGCCCCCGCCCCATCGCTGGTGATGTCGGCGCCGGCGCCCTTGAAGGAGATGTAGCCGCTGCCGGCGACGGTGAAGTTGCCGCTGATCGCCAAGCGGGCGCTGCTGTCGATATTGATCGCTCCGCTGGTCAGTCCGTTTCCGGTATTGGTGAGCGTTTCCGTGGCGCCGTCGTCGCCCAGATCGAGCGTCGAACCCAACTCGGCCGTTATGAAGCCTTCGTTGTTGAAGGTGGAGGCGCTGATCTCCAGCCAAAATCCTCCTGCCTGGCTCGCATCCACCTTACCGCTCGCCTCATTGTCGAAGCTGCCGAGTCTTATCACCCCAGCGCCGGTAATCGTGTTGTCAACATTGATCAAACCGTCGCCGGACGTGCCGGAAGCGTTTACAATATCACCGTAGGTTTGAATTTCACTTTCGGTGGCGTTGGCGATCTGACCTAGATCGACCGTACCGCCTCCGTCTAAAGTCACCGCGCCCGAAGTGTCATCGATGTAAAGCCAAGCGCCGTCGCCGCTGCCGCCCGCGCCCTTGCCGATAGCCAAAGTGCCAACGTTGTCGAAGGTGTTGCCGATCTGCAGCGCGGAACCCGGTTCGACGCCGAGCGCCCCGAGGTTTCCGCTTGCGACGCTCGACGTGTCCTCTGGGTTCAGCACGGTTCCGTTGGTCGCGATCAACGTGGAGGCGGTGCCGTTGCCGATGGCGAATTGGGCGTCCGCGCTTGTGGCTATGCTGTTGACAGTGACATTGGAGTTGAGCGTCACGATCATCGCGCCACTCACGCCACCGACATACGCGTCCTGCACCGTTTCCGGCAGGTAGCCGGTGCTCCAGTCCGCGTCGGTCTCCCAACCGCCCAGCGCTTCGTCGAAGACGTCCTGCGGCAGCGACAGGTTCCAGCCGAGCGCCTCCATGGCCTGAAAGTCCACGGGCGTGACCTCCAGCGCAGTGTCCGTATTGCCGTATCCGAAGGTGTCAACGGTAGAGGTGCCCCAGTCCGCGAGATCGCCTCCTTTTTCGCCCATATTGTGCTCAAGGTCCGTAACGCCTCCGTTGATCGAGAAATACGCGTTCGCGTAGCTGCCCGAGGTATCCACGACCCCGTTTGAAGAATATCGAAATAACGCCATAGCGCTAGGGAGGAGATTATTGTTATTCGCATTGTTAGTACCAAGCTGGCGACCCATGACTTCTGATATTTCGTGTTCCAGAACGGGCACAGCATCATATTCGCCCTGGACGGCTCCGCCATCGGCAGAAAAATTATAGGAATTTGACGAATTTAGTGTAATAGACGCATCGCTCCCATCGCCGCCCGTGTTGGGATCATCTACATTGGTCAATCCCAATAACGTCGCCTCCGAATTTGTCAGCACCAACGTATTCGCGGGAAGTGGACTCCCATCAAACTCAGCAATATCTGGATTTGACGTCAAGAAAGGGTCGCTCGACGGCAGAACCAAACCCTTGTCATCCAAAATCCCTTTGTCGTGCGAGGCCAGAGCCGACACGACGCTTGAGTACGAGTATTCATTTTTTGTGCTGTAGGTCTCCGCGATGGCTGAGCCGCTCAGCGGATCCCAGCTAAAGGAAATGTTCAACGTAACGTTGACGGAGAAGGAATGCTCGAAGAATGCAATCGCGGCATCGACCGCAGTCGCGAATCCAGCCGGGGCGCCGGTGGAGTTGATGGTCGCGTTGATGATCAGGCCGGACGATGAGCCGCCGGTGGAAGACCCCGAACTCGGCGCCTGTCGAGACGTTGGTCGCGACCGGAGAGGAGCCGCCTTGCGACGAAGTGGACGCGGCATTGACGGACGGCGAAAAGGAAGAGGGCGATGGCGTGAAGCTCGCGCCCCAGCCCGGATGCGATTGCGAGCCGGTATCGAAGTAGAAGGCCCTCGGGCTCCAATCCAGCGTGCCGTCGTCGAATGGGTTCGGGGAATCGAATGAGGACTGGCCGCTGTCGTCGGACGAATCGGACTGCCACGAATTGTCGGCGTCCTGAATGTCGATATTGAACTGAGAAGTCTTCAGCTGCTTTAACATCAGCATCCCCCCGCGATTCGCGAGCGCCTTCGCGTTCCCGGTTGAGCCGCGACCTTCGGCAACCCAAAGGTTGCAATATTTTCATAAATTGACAAGTAAAAAATGGCTGACTTCCGTAGTGTTGTCTGTGATCGCCGTCACAATCCGGCCCGTTGCGGCGGCGCCCTTCAACCGCCTCAGTCACAAGGAAATGCTTGGCCAAAAAGCGCGGGGGGACTTTACCTTCCGCCCGCCGCCTCCCGCGAACGCCGTCGGGGCCGGAGGTCCGTGGCATCGATAAATCCCGAGAACCGCGGCGCGCCCTCGACGCTCGGCACGGGCGTCTCCTGATCGACCGACCCTGGCCGCAGGCTGTTCGCCAATGCGGTTGTCTGTTAGCTTTGCGTCCCTCTCGATGGACCGACAGGCGCCCATGCGATGCAATCGCCAATAAAGGCGACGGGAACCCGTGACCGTTGACTCGCAGAATCCTTTGAGAGCGCAGGGCGTCTCGGAAGACGCCGCGAAGGCGTCGGCGGCGCTGCGCGAGCAAGGATTGCAACGTTTGCGCGCGGGCGATCCGGCGCAAGCGATCGACCTTTTGAGCCAGGCCTCAGCACACGATCGCGACGATCCTCAGACGCAGCTTTCTCTCGGAATCGCGCTGCAAGCGAAGCGGCGGCACGCCGAGGCGCTGGCGCCGCTCGAACAGGCGCAAAAATTGCGACCGAAGGATCCCTTGCCGTTCCTGCACGCATCCCTGTCGTTATTGGCGCTCGGCAAGGCCGAGGCCGCGCTTCAGGCCGCGAGCGAGGCTCGCGCCCGGGCGCCGCAATTGCCGCAAGTCCATTCGGCCTTTGGCCAGGCGTTGATGGCGCTCAATGAGCCGGAACGCGCCGAGCAGGCGTTCGCGGCCGCGCTTCAACTCGCTCCTCAGTCGGCGGACGTGTGGGTTCTCTGCGGCGCTGCGCGATACCGCCAGGGCGCGGTCGAAGGCGCAAAGGCCGCCATGCGTGAGGCGCTCCGTTACGCTCCCGACCACGCAGTTGCGAAAGACAATCTCGCCGCCCTCGAGCGCATGGGTGGCAGCGGAGAAGCTGCCGCTTCCGCGACATCGGAAGACCGGACTCCTCCCGCGGTCGCTCGAGCAGGGGAGACAGACGACCTCGCCCTCAGCGCATGGAGGCCGAAAGACCCAGCGGCCGCCCTGGGCCTGGCGGTCGAGTTCCTCAGCAAGAAGCCGGCCTTCGGCAGACTTCAATTCGGCGAATGGTCGCAAGTCCTCTTCTATCAGGTCGCCAGGGGACATTTTTTCTTCGTTGTCGATCGGGACCGCAGGGTCCGAGGCTTCCTCGGCTGGGCGTTGACGTCGCAGGCCCTGGCGGAGCAATGGGTCGAAAGCCGCGCGGGGCTGAGGAACGACGAATGCCGCGAGGGCGACTGCGTCATCGTTAACGCCTTTGCGGCTGAAACGGGCGGCGCCAATCGCTTCATCGTCAACACGATGCGCAAGCTTTTCGCAACGAAGCACACCCTCTACTTCAAACGCCATTATCGCGACGGACGAACGCGGCCGACGCGTCTCAGCGTGAACGATTTCGTCGCCGGCCATCTCGCGCGTTCCCTCGAGCGGCGCGACGAAGACGCCTCATCCGAACGTCCATAAGATCGCCCCTGCATTTGAGGCGGGTTCCCGTGATAGCGCATGCTGAGGACACACGCCGCCGCCTCCACGCCCTCGAGCGCGCGCCCGAGCCAAAGGACGACGGAGCGACCGCGGCGGCAAAGTCAACTGCACTGCCGCCGAAACACCGAAAGCCCAAGGAGCGCGACCGAGATGAAGCCGATCCTTCGCGCTCGCCTGAATGTCTGCGACTCCCGCGGACTGACTGTCGATTGCGGCGACGGCGCCGCGATGCGGATCATCGCGCTGGCCGACGACCTCGTCCGGGTTACGCTCCTACGCGGGGGCGAGGTCCGTCAGAAGCGCACCTGGAGCGTGCCGGCGTTCGGCGAGGGCGACACCGATTGGGCGGGCCGGACGCGGCTCGACGACAGCTCGTGGCCGTCCGTCGCGACCGAAATCACGGCGTCGGCCACGCATGTCGCGCTCGCCACGCGAGCGCTGCGCTTGACCCTGACGCTCGACCGGTTTCGCATGGACTGGGCGCTGCCCAATGGCGCGATCTTCGCGCGCGACCGCGAGACGCAGCCCTATTGTCTCGGGCAAGGGACGCATGCCTTCAAACACGCGATGGCGCGCGCGCCTGGCGACCGGCACTATGGCCTGGGCGACAAGACCGGCCCGCTCGACCTGACGGGGCGGCGGCTCAGATGCGCGATGCGCGATGCGCTGGGCTTCGATCCCGAGCGCGGCGATCCCCTCTACAAGAACTGGCCGTTCCTGATCGTGCGCGACGCGGCGAGCGGCGTCTCGCATGGCGTTTTCTACGACAATGGCGCCGAGGGGGCATTCGACCTCGGCTGCGAGCACGACAATTACTTCGGCCGCTATCGCGCCTATGAGGCCGAGGACGGCGACCTCGATTTCTACCTGATCCTCGGCCCGCGCTTGGCGGACGTCACCGCCAAGTTCGTCGCGCTTACCGGGCGTACGGCGCTGCCGCCGCGCTGGTCGCTCGGTTTCGCGCAAACCGCGATGGCGCTCGCCGACGCGCCCGACGCGCAGGCGCAGATCCAGGGCGTGATCGACGCCGCCAAGGCGTTCGACGTTCCCATCTCCTCGTTTCATTTCGGCTCGGGCTACACGTCGATCGGCAAAAAGCGCTACGTCTTCACCTGGAACCGGGCCAAATTCCCGGAGCCGAAGGCGCTCATACGCGCGTTTGCCGATGCGGGCATGAAGGTGGTCGCCAACGTCAAGCCGTGTCTGCTCGACGACCATCCCCGCTATGGCGAGGTCGCGGCGGCCGGCGGCTTCATCGCCGGCGGCGACGACCGCGCGCCGCTGAAATCGCAGTTCTGGGACGGCGAGGGCGCGCATGTCGATTTCACCAATCCCGCCGGCGTCGCCTGGTGGAAGGAGGGCCTGACCCACGAGGTCCTCGACACCGGCGTCGACGCGGGGTGGAACGACAACAACGAATACGGGCTATGGGACGACGAGGCGACCTGCGCGGGCTTCGGCGAGCCGACGCCGCTTTCGCTGATGCGCCCCGTGCAGGCCCTCTTGATGACGCGCGCGACGCGCGAGGCTCAGCTGGCCGCGAAGCCGAACGTCCGCCCCTCCACCGTCACGCGCGCCGGCGGACCCGGCCTGCAGCGCTACGCCCAGACCTGGAGCGGGGACAACACGACGAGCTGGGACTCGCTCAAATGGAACTTCCGCACCGGCCTTTGCATGTCGCTCTCCGGCATGTTCAACATCGGCCACGACGTCGGCGGCTTCGCCGGGCCGCCGCCCGGGCCCGAACTCCTGATCCGCTGGACGCAGGCCGGGCTGTTGCATCCGCGCTTTCTCATGAACAGCTGGAAGGACGATGGCGTCACGACCTCGCCCTGGCTGCACCCGGAGGCGCTGCCGGCGATCCGCGACGCGCTCAGGCTGCGGCTGCGGCTCATGCCCTATCTCTACAGCGCGATGGTTTCGGCGCACGAGGCGCATATCCCCGTGCTGGCGCCGACCTTCATGCGTTTCGAGGATGACCCCGCCGCATTCGCCGACGCCGACGCGGCGATGTTCGGCCCCTCGCTGCTCGCCGCGCCCGTCCTGCGCCAAGGCCAGCGCGAGGTCGAGGTCTATCTCCCGGCAGGCGTCGAAAGCTGGCGCGATTTCTGGACGGGGCGCGTCTACGCCGCCGGCCTAAGCGCGACGATCCCGGCGCCGCTCGATCGGCTGCCGCTCATCGCGCCGGCCGGAGCGATCATTGCGACGACCGACTGCGGCGAGGATGCTTCGCGCCTGCACGACGAGCCTTCGCGGGCGCTGCATGTTTTTCCCGGCGCGGGCGAGGGCGCGTCGAGCGCCACCCTCCATGAAGACGACGGCATCTCCCTCGTCGGCGCCTCGACCCGCGTGACGATCGCGCTGAGCTGGACCGGAAGCCGCGTCAGCGTCGCCGTCGGGGCGAGCGGAAACTACCCCTTGCCCTATGCTGAGATGCGCGTGATCCTGCCCGAGGACGAGACGCGGACGGTGGAATTGTCCGGCGCGGACGGGATCGGACTGCGGCTCTGAGGCCACGAGACCGGCGAGAGGCTTCGGGTTCGCGGCGGCCGCCTCCGCCTGTTTTCCCTGATAATCCCTGATAATCGCTGATAAACGGAAAAATCGCTCCCCGGCTCCTCGATCGGTTGCACAAATCCACGATATTTCAGTTGCCTGAGCTTGTATCCTCATGTGGGAAGAAAACACCGAACAGCGAATTCGTTTTCCCTGCTAGGCCCACGAACAGGGAATTTTTTCAGACCAGCGCCGCCAACTGCCGGCTGCGCATGGCTGTTGGGTGAGGACAACGCCATATGTGATTGATCTAACGAATGAACGACGGTTGGCGCCGGAGTTCCCCGCCTTCGCCGATCAGCAGGCTTCCTCAGCCAGGCGCGGGTTTCCCTGAAAGTGGCCGCCGGGGGCGCCAAGGGCTGAGCCGGGGCGACAGACGCCTAGCCGGCTTGCGCCGCCACACGGCGGTGCACCTCCGTCGTCATCCGGTCGATCTTTTCCACCAGCGTCCGGACGGTCAGGGTCAGCTCCGTGTTTTGTTTGAGCAGCGCCTGAACGCTCTCGGTCAAGGTTGTGTTCTGCTGGAGCATTTCGAGCATGAGGCCTGACTGCTTCTGCACCTGCTGCTGGCGCTCCTCGTTGACCTGATGCAGTTCCTCGCGGTGCTGCGCGTCGGCGATGCTGTTGCACTTGTCGCGGTCGGCCTGGCGGGTCTGGGCGAGCAGGATCAGCGGCGCGGCATAGGCCGCCTGTAGCGAGAAGGCGAGGTTCAGGAGGATGAACGGATAGACGTCGAACTGGGTCCAGCCGGCGGCGTTGACCCAGATCCAGACCCCGACAATGATCGTCTGGCCGATGAGAAAGGTTGGCGTTCCGAAGAACCGGGCGAACCCCTCCGCCCGGACGCCGAACCAATCGCTGCCGAAGACCGAATCCAGATGCGTATGGGGCAGGTGAAACCTGCGCGCGCGATCGCGGTCGACCAAAACCTTATCCGAAATCATGGAGCCTCCTGATGGCGCCAGGGGCCGAATGGACATCGACCCCGTCGGCGCGACAATACAGGAATGAGAAAGACATTTCGTCAACGCCGATCCGTTCCGACATGGCCCTTGACCCTACTTGAACAGTAAACCGGCCCTCGCGCTTGCAAGGCATTGATATCCTTGATGGCGGTGAGGTATTTTCTCAAAATGTGGTGCCACGTTTGCACAGTTTTTGCGCTTGATATTTGGCGGCGAGTCGGATTCCGTGGTGCTCGATAGCGAGGGCCCATGTTCTTCCGCCTCAAGAAGTCCGGCGAACGCGGCTACGTGCAGATCGTCGAGAACACGCGCGACGGCGCCGCCGTCCGCCAGAGGGTGATCGCCAATCTGGGCCGTGCCGACGCGTTGGCCGCCTCCGGCGCGCTCGCTTCGCTGATCGCCTCGGGCGCCAAGCTCACCGATCAGGTTCTGCTGATCAATGCGCTCGATGAGGACGCCCAAGGCGAGCTGTCGGTCGCCGCCAAGCGGATCGGCGGGCCGATGCTGTTCGGCAGAGTCTGGGAGCGGCTCGGCGTCGCCGACGTCCTGGCCGGCTTGCTGAAGGAGCGCGCGTTCGAGTTTCCGGTCGAGCGCGCCGTGTTCGTCGCCGCGCTGCATCGGCTATTCGTTTCGGGATCGGATCGCGACTGTTCGTCGTGGATGGAGGATTACGACATCCCTGGCGCCGAAGGGCTCGATCTGCATCACTTCTACCGCGCCATGGCCTGGCTCGGCGAGGAGGTGGAGGAGAAGCCCGACGGGGCGCTCGCGCCTCGCTGGGTCAAGGACCTGATCGAGGAGCGGTTGTTCGACCGCCGCCGCGATCTCTTCACCGACCTTTCCGTCGTATTCATGGACACCACCAGCCTCTCCTTCTACGGCCAGGGCGGCCAGACGCTCGGCGAGTACGGCTACTCCAAGGACTATCGCCCCGATTTGAAGCAGATGATCCTCGGCCTCGTCGTCGACGGCGACGGCCGGCCGATCTGCACCGAGATGTGGCCGGGGAACACCGCCGACGTGACGTCGCTGTTGCCGGTGGTCGACCGCTTGCGGGAGCGCTTTTCCATCGGCCGGGTCTGCGTCGTCGCCGACCGTGGCATGATCTCGGCGGCGACCATCGCCGGACTCGAGGAGCGCAAGCTCGAATATATCCTCGGCGCGCGCGAGCGCTCCGACGCGATCGTGCGCAAGATCGTGCTCGAGAACGACGATCCTTTCGTCCCCCTGCTCATCGAGCGCAAGGCGGGAGAGACCCAGCTCTTCGTCAAGCAGGTCAAGATCGAAGGCGTCCGCTATGTCGTCTGCCGCAACGAGGCGGAGGCCGAGAACGACCGCAAGGACCGCGAAGCGATTGTCGCCGCGCTCGACGCGCAATTGAAGAAGGGCGACAAGGCGCTGATCGGCAACTCCGCCTATCGGCGCTATCTGCGCAAAGTCGCGGCCAAGGGCGCTCGCTCATTCGTGATCGACGTGGGCAAGCTCGCCGAAGAGGCGAGCTTTGACGGGATCTTCGTGCTGCGCACGAATGCGAAGGTGACCCCTCTGCAGGCAGTTTTGCGCTATCGCGATCTTCTCCTTGTCGAGGATCTTTTCCGTCGAACCAAGGCGATCATGCGCACGCGGCCGATCTTCCATTCCTCCGACGCCGCCATCCGCGGCCATGTCTTCTGCTCGTTCCTGGCGCTCGCGATGCAGAAGCATCTCGACGACCTCGCCCGCCAGGCCAGCCTCGCGCCGGAATGGAAAGACCTCTTGCGCGATCTCGATCGTCTACAACAGGTGCGCATCCATTACCGAGCCGCCGACTGGCTCGTGCGCACCGACGCCGCGCCAGATGTGACCAGGCTCTTCAAATGCGCCCATGTCGCCCTGCCGTCCCGCGCCCGGCAGGCCCGTCCGCCGCCGCCCCCGCCCAAACACGACCGAAAACGCCGCGGTCGCCCAAGGCGTAGTGCCACGCCAACTTGAATTTCGCCGGAACACCAACATAATCAACCATTTGCAAAAATCAGGTGTTCAAGTCGGGCTTGAGACCAGAGGGGGACTGGGTCAGCTTGAACTTCGGCTTCCGGACCCGTTCCCGCCCTTCAGGATCGGTCCTGTGAACGGGCGAGATGCGCCCCAGGAGCGGGCGTTGCGGAAAGATGCTGCGAATGCGCCGGTTTGGGGCGCCGGGCGCCGAGACTTTCGGAGGCCCGCCCTCATACTAACCCACGTTCACCGGCACGAGCGTCATCGTGTCGTTCCCGAAGATGTCGATGACCTTGACAGCGACGGTGTAGCGTCCCGGCTGGTCGTAGGTGTGTTCAACGGTGATAAGCTCAAGGTCGCGGTTCTGGCGGGTGCGGAAGCTCTGCCATTCGTTCTCGAAGATGTAGCCGCCCGTCCAGCGCTCTTCGAACTGCGGCAGGGCAAGGTCGCCCTGCGGCGGCTCGAAGCCGGGGAGATGTGCAACGCCGCTCAGGCCCGTTCCGACCGGAACCTTGATGATCTCCCTGCGCTGCATGTAGTCGAAATCGACGGCCTAGTAGTCCACCCAGTCCGTCCACCGCCTCGTCAGCCGCTCCTTCGCGACGACGCCGTCCTTGCTCTTGCTGACCTTGTAGAGCTGTCCCTGCTCGCAGAGGACCTCGCTCTTGCCTTCCCTTATCGCGGCGATGGCGGCCTCCGCCGCGCCTTGCGTGTAGTAGACGCTGAAGTCCGTCAGCTCGATGCGGATGGCGAGCTTGCGGCGCTTGTCGTAGCGCGGCGTCGCCTCGACGAAGCTCACGTCGTGGAAGACGACCTGTCCCTTGTCGACGGCGCGCTTGTCGAACACTTCAGCCGGAATGTATTTCGGCGCGAGATCGAGACCTTTTCCGCGCGCTTCGTCGAGCACGGCGGGGAAGGGGCCCATTTCGAACTCGAAGGCCAGCACGTCGACGCGCGAGGCGCCGCGCTTGCGCGCTTCGACAATCACCTCTTCGACGAAGAGGCGTCCGACCGGGAGATTGATCGGCCCAATCACGACGAGGCGTCCGGCGCGGGCGCCGTGGAAGAAGCCGTCCTGAGCCTCTCCGCCTTCGCCAAAGCCCTGCGCCCGATAGGCGCGAAGGATCAGGTCGCGGAACTCGCGCTCCTTCTCAGCGAGCGCCCGCGCCTTCTGCGCGGCGCTGAGGCGGCCGCCGACGTTGAGGTAGGCCTGCCGCTCGTATCGGCCCGAGGTTGAGGACTTCGAATGCCCGGAAGGGCTTGCCGGCTGCCTTTCGCTCGCGCTGAACGCGGATTAGGCGCTTGCGAGTCGTGTGGATGGCGAACTTGCCGAGGTCAGCGACAATCCACTTGCGGTTAAGTTTCTCAGCTGCCGCCGCTGTTGTGCCGCTCCCGCAGAAGAAATCGGCAACAAGATCGCCCTCATTACTGGCTGCACTTAAGATTCTCTCGATGAAATCTTCAGGCTTCTGTGTTGGATAATCCAACCATTCCTTTTGGTTAGCTGGTTGTAGCGCGCGTATGCGCCAGACATTATCTATTTGGCGGTCGGTACTTAAGTAAGTTATTGTCTTCCCATTTTCATCCTTATCGTTTACTATCTTTCCACCAACAAAACTGTATTTCAATTTCTTGATCGGCTGATCTCGTTCTTCACTCAAGAACTTAAATGTGAAGTCGGATTCCCTATCTTTTAGGTAATAGAAGATGGTTTCAGTCGCTCTCGGAAAAACTCTCTTTTTTGCACCGTGCAGTTTGTTATAATAATACCAGTATATTTCGTTTCGAAATTGGCCGCTTCCAAAGATTTCATCCAAAGCCAGCTTTATATAAGCTGATACTCTCCAATCGCAATGAACAAAGATAGCTCCATTATTTGCCAATAGATCTTTCATCAGGATCAAACGTTCATAAATCATACTTACGAAGCTATCGGCCCCGCGTCCCCAAGTGTCCCGATATGCACTCTGCTCAAGCAGATTTGGTTCCTTGTGGAAGGTCTCCCCGCCGACCTCAATGTCCATCGAGAAGTCCGCCCCAACGTCGAAGGGCGGGTCGATGTAGATAAGCTTGAGCCCCCCGGCTTCCTCAATCTGCCGTCTTAGCGGCCCCGCCTTCAGCGACGACAAGATCAGCTTGTTGTCGCCCCAGATCAGCTTGTTGGTCCAACCCCGCAACTGCCGTCCCCGGCCGTCGAACAGGTCGCGTTGCGTCTTGGTCTCCGTGCGCGGCTCGTCGATATGCTCAAGCGACTGGAAGGGCAGGACCGTCGTGCAGACGTCGCGGGTCTTGCCGTTCCAGACCAGCTCGACCTCGCGCTTGTCCTCGAAAAGCAGGAAACGGTACTTCTCGGGCAAGGGCTTGCCTTGCTGGATCAGGGTGATGAGATCGCGCTTCTCGCCGTCGGTCAGGTCGTAGTTGTATTTCTCAAGCCGCCCCATTCATTCCTCCAACGCACGCCACAGGCGAACCGTTTGCAAAAGGGGCACGCCAAGCCGTTTGCGTCCCCGCCCCCCTTGTGGGGGCGGGACAGGGTGGGGGGTCGCGCCGACTTTTGGAGTAAGCGATTTTTCAAGGCCCCAGCCCGGTTTGCGCTTAAAACTGAAAGGCACGGCGCGACCCCCCTCCTCAATCCTCCCCCACAAGGGGGGAGGAGGCGCTGAGCCGTTTCCCGCCCACAAGCGGCGCGCCGCGCTCAATTCGCAGACTCCTCGATCCGCGGCCTGAGTTCGATCAGCTTCAGACGGATCGTCTCCAGCGCGCCGTCGAGATTGTGGAGCACTTCGGCGTTGGTGAAGCGGAGGAGGGCGAAGCCCTGGGCCGCCAGCGCAGCCGTGCGGGCGGCGTCGCGAGCAAGCTCGTCGTCGGTCGAGTGGGTGGCGCCATCCACTTCGATGATAAGCCTCGCGTCGAACGAGGCGAAGTCGGCGACGAAGCCGCCGAGAGGAACCTGGCGGCGAAACCGGAACCCTGCGACCTCCTTGCGCCGAAGTCCCTGCCAAAGGCGTCGCTCGGCGGCGGTCGCGTTCCGTCTGAGGCGTCTCGCAAGCGGAACGGATCTCGAAGGCATGGCGCGACCTCCTCCTCAATCCTCCCCCACAAGGGGGGAGGACGCGCCCTCTTGATAATCCCGGTACGCGCCGACGAGCGCCGCAAACGACGTCGGCGTGTGCTCTGTGAAGCTCTGCTGATCGACGTAGACGAAGCCGTAGGCCGGCCCGCCGTCCAGTTTGCTCGCCTCGGTCGCGTCCCGGCGCCATTGGCGGAGCCGCGCCATCTTCTGCGGCAGGTCCAGTTCCTCGCGCCCCTTCGTCTCGACGATCCAGACGGCGCCGTCGTTCGTGCGGACGAGAAAATCGGGGGTGTAGTTGGAGAGGTCGCCGTTCGCCCTGACGTAGTCGAGCTTGAAGCCGACGGCCATGTAGTTCTTGCCGTAGGATTGCACGTCGGGCGCGGCTTCCAGGAATGCGGCGAAGGCGAGTTCGAGGCCGTCGGCGCCGGCCTCGCCGACGACCCGGTTGAATACGGATTTTTTCGCCGGGAGATAGCGGCGCGGCTCGGTGCGGAAGGGCCGCGTGTCGCGCAGCTTGATGAAACCTTCAATGCGCGAGGCGCCCCTGTCGCGGATCGTGAGCGCGTTGATCGCGGTGCGGAAGCTGTCGAACAGCACCTTGCTCACTTCCGGTTCCGACAGGTTGCGCAGGATCACCGGGTCGTTGAGGTCGACGGGACCCACGAACAGGCGTTCAGCCATGAACGCCTTGACCTTCGGATAGAGCTGATCGTAGCCGCCGACGAGGCGGGCGTCCTTGAGAAGCTGGCGGGCGAAGAAGCCAACGACCGAGCGGTAATCCGCTGTCCCGTTGGTGTCGAGGTGGATCGTGTGGTCGACCTCGGATTCCAGCATCGTCTTGAAGACGATTTCCCGCGTTTCCTCGGGCGTGAAATCCTTGACCGGAAGCGGCGTGTTGCCGAACGACGCGATGTCCAGTTCGCCGAGATCCTTGAACTCCCGGTTGAAGCGCCGGGTGAGGCGGGGAATGGCGATGTCGAGCGCGTCGATGTTCTTGTCGGGATTGGCCGTATCGACCTCGACGACGATCGAATCCTGTCGCTCGCGGCCGTCGCCGCCGCCCATCGGCACGCGCTCGAAGGTGACGCCCTCGCTCTGGATCAACTCGACGAAGTCCATGAAGGCGGGCGTGCCCATGACGGACACCGTCTCGCGCTGGTCGCTGCCGAAGTACATGCGCCGGAGGCCGCGCCCGAGCGTCTGCTCGGGCAGGATGTTCGCTTTGGAAGAATAGGCCCGTAAGCCTACGATGACCGTGACGTTGCGGACGTCCCAGCCCTCCTTGAGCATGAGCACCGACACGATGGCCTTCTTGTTCGATTTCCAGGTGTCGATTGCGTTCGACTCCTCTCGAAGCGCCTTGAGTTCCTCGACGCTCTTGCTGCTCGACGCCTCCGAAATCTCGCCGTTCGCCTTGGTGTGGATCACGAGAACCGCGTCCTGCAACTCAGGACAAATCCGCTGCAGGTCGGCGCCGACCTCGTCGCAGTTGCGCGTGTCGTCGACCATGACGAACAGCACGGCCTTCTTGCCGAGCTTCTCGTGCTCGGCGGCGCTTTTCCGCCATTCCTCGATTCCGAGTTGCAGATAGTCGGCGTAGCGCTCGGTGATGATCGAACTCTTCTGCTCGGCGAGCTTAGCTCTGCTCGCCACGTCGGGAAGGACCGGGTGCTTGACGACGTTCTGGGCGATCGCCTCGACGAGCGGATAGTCGCTCACGGTCTGGACGAAGATGGCGCCGTTGTTGTGCCGGGGCGTCGCCGTGACGTCGACCTGAATCGCGAGGCGCCGGTCCTTCTGCAAGAGCTGGTGGTGGATGTCCTGAATGGACTTGAACCACGCGAGGCGCGCGTCGTGGATGTGGTGCGCCTCGTCGTTGAATACGGCGAGTTCCTCGATCTCGCGCACGATCTCGCCGAGGTCGGTGTTGCTGTCGGTCGTCGCGCCGACCGGACGATCGCCGAAGGGCGAGAGAAAATAGTCCCTGAGATCGTCGTCATCGAGCGAGGGTTCGGGAACCGAGCCGAGATAGACGCGATGAATGTTGGTCAGGAAGATGTTGCCGATGGGCCTGACGACCCGCACGTCGTCCTGGATATGCAAGGCGACGTGAAAGTCGTCGCGCCAGTTGCGTCCTCCAAGGCCGTTGTCGGGCAGGATCGGGTCGTTGAAGAAGATTTTCAGGCCGTCGAAATCCGCGCGCAGCCGGTCGAGCACGATGATGTTCGGCGCGATGAGCAGGAAGTTGCGGGCGAGATCGGAGTCCGGCTCATAGAGCTTGTGGAAGTAGCTCCACGCCATCAGGAGCGACAGGACCTTCGTCTTTCCCGCGCCGGTTGCCATCTTCAGGACGAAGCGCGGCCAAGCCTCGTCGAACATGTTCGCCGAGACGGCGCCCGAGGCGTCGAAGCGGATCAGGTCGTACTTGTCGCGGACCCTTCGCACGTCGAACAGCCAGATGACCGTTTCGACCGCTTCGCGCTGGGCGAAATAGTAACGGAACTGCGATTGCGTCCCGTCGGCGCGCTCGATCCAGTGATCCGTCTCGAACCACCACCTGAGAAGTTCGCGCGACGTCGGCGAGGCGCCGGGATAGCCCTTCGCGCGCCATGCCGTGACCTCGTCCCGGATGTTGGCGACAAGCGGCGGGAGAAGCTTTTCGTAGGCCGTACTGCGGACGTCTTCAGGCGCGGGAAACCACCGAACGCCGGGCGATAGTATTTCATAGGGCGATCTCGGAAAGTCCGGGTGCAAGGCCATTGCGGTGGCGGTCCCTCAATCAATGACTCCACACGTTACGCCATTGCACTATGCCTGGAAACATATCCGCCCGCCCGGTGAGTGAAAGCCCGCTTTGGATTACGGTACGCAAACTGATTCGATTGCGCAGCTTCGGAGAGGGGTCGCCGAGGCAGCAGCATTCTGCGTCATCGACGCCGGGGATGGCGCGGACATCACGCGCGTTCTGTTGGCGTGACGCCCGAAACCGGGAACGGTCTGAGCAGCGCGAATAGCGGTCGCTCCCCGACGGCATGCCGAACGGGTCAAATCAATCCTCAAGCGAACGTTGGCGTTCCGCGAATGGCGGAGGGCTAAGAAATTCCCGGGACTGGATAACGCCGACACATCGTCTTCACTTCCGCGCGTAGCGCCTCGATTGTTGGCGCGTCATCGGGACGACGCAGCGTTCTGACGATCCACTGCGCGATCGTCGTCATGTCCTCCTCGCTCATTCCGCGCGTGGTGCAGGCGGGGGCGCCGAGGCGCAGCCCGCTGGGTCGCAGGGGCGGACGCGGATCGTCGGGGATGATCTGCTTGTTCGCCGTGACGCCGATGGCGTCGAGGGCCTCTTCGGCAGCGCGCCCATCGAGACCAAAACTTGCCACCGTATCGATCACCAGCAGATGGTTGTCGGTGCCTCCGGTGATCAGCGTCACGCCTTCCGCGAGAAGTGCTGCGGCCAATGCCCTCGAATTGCGCAGAGTTGCGCGCGCGTATTCGACGAATTCAGGCTCCGCCGCCTTCCTGAAAGTGATTGCGGCGCCGGCGATGACGTTCATATGCGGGCCGCCCTGGAGACCCGGGAAGACCGAACTGTCGATCGCCTTCGCGTGGGCCGCCTTGCTCAGAATCAGCCCGCCGCGCGGTCCGCGCAGCGTCTTGTGGGTCGTGGTGGTGACGACATCGAAACCGGAATCGAACGGGTTGCGCATGACGTTCGCCGCCACCTGCCCGCCGATATGGGAGATGTCGGCCATCGTCAGCGCGCCGACCTCATCGGCGACTTTCTTGAAAGCGGCGTAATCATAGTCGCGCGGATACGAGGAATAGCCGCACAGCACGATCTTGGGCCGGGTCGCCTTGGCGATATCCATCAGTTCGTCGAAGTCGATTGCGCCCCCGAGCTGCGGCGCGCTCTTGTAGCGCACGAAGTTGAAGACCTTGCCCATGTGGGAAACCGGCGCTCCATGCGTCAGGTGACCGCCATGCGAAAGGTCCATCGCCAGCACCGTGTCGCCGGGATTGAGGAAGGCGAAATAGCACGCCTGGTTCATCGGCGAGCCGGAAAGCGGCTGGACGTTGGCGTGCTCGGCGCGAAACAGCGCGCAGGCGCGGTCGCGCGCGATATTTTCGACCGCGTCGGTATATTGCTGCCCGCCGTAATAGCGCCGGCCGGGATAGCCTTCCGAGTACTTGTTGGTCAGCACCGACCCGAGCGCCGCCAGCACTTCGGGATAGGTGTAATTTTCGGAGGGGATCATCTCGACGCCATCGCGCTGGCGACGCTCCTCGCCGGCGATGGCATGCGCGATATCGGGATCGAAGGAATTGAGTTTTGCGCGATAGGCGTCCATGGGCGTCTCCCCTTAAGGAAGATAGGCCAACCTGTTACAGTCGGCTGCCCAGGCGAACGGCGTTCGAGGCCGCGCTTCCCGATGGTGCCCCATCTCAAGCTCGCCAGTCACGCGACGCGACAATCATGCCGCAAGCCCTTGCTCCGGGCAAGTCGGCATAGCGAAGTCTGCGAAAAGCGGTCGTCGTTAGGGGGTCGGCGGAGCGACCGGCGTTGCCGTCCGCAAGGCTCCACCGCCAGAGGCCTCGCCTTGCGCGCGTCGAGACGAAACGTTATTGTCGAGTGATTCACCGATCTGTTACTGGATATGGAATAAAATGCAATTGCAAGCGCGTTAAAGGGAAAGCGCCCGGGCCGTCGCGTCGACCCGGGGGCCTTGCTTAGCAGAAGAGACGCGAGCCGCGAATCGAGGAAAAGCCCATGTCCCACAAGCCTGAAACGCTGGCGCTGCACGCCGGCTGGCGCGCCGACCCGACGACGGGAGCGGTCGCGGTGCCGATCTATCAGACGACGTCCTACCAGTTTCAGAGCGCCGATCACGCCGCCAACCTGTTCGCGCTGAAAGAGCTCGGCAACATCTACACCCGCATCATGAACCCGACCAACGACGTGCTCGAGAAGCGCATCGCCGCGCTCGAGGGCGGCGTCGCGGCGCTGGCGCTGGCGAGCGGGCAGGCGGCCTCGGCGTTCGCCTTGCAGAACCTGGCCAAGGCCGGCGACAATGTGGTCTCCTCGACCGACCTCTACGGCGGCACCTGGAACCTCTTCGCCAACACCCTGAAGGACCAGGGCATCGAAGTGCGCTTCGTCGATCCGGACGATCCGGAGAACTTCGCCAAGGCCACCGACGACCGCACCCGCGTCTATTACGCCGAGACGCTGCCGAACCCCAAGCTGCAGGTCTTCCCGATCGGCGAGGTGGCGGCGATCGGCCGGCGCTTCGGCATTCCCCTGGTCATGGACAATACCGCGGCGCCGATCCTGACCCGGCCCTTCGAGCATGGCGCGGCGGTCATCGTCTATTCCTCGACCAAGTACCTCGGCGGCCACGGCACCTCGATCGGCGGCCTGCTCGTCGACAGCGGCACGTTTCCCTGGGAGGAGCACAAGGGGCGGCAGCCGGCGCTGAACACGCCCGATCCCAGCTATCACGGCGCCATCTGGACGGAGGCGGTGAAGCCGCTCGGGCCGATCGCCTACATCATCAAGGCCCGTGTGACGCTCTTGCGCGATATCGGCTCGTGCATGTCGCCGTTCAACGCCTTCCTCACCCTGCAGGGGATCGAGACGCTGCCGCTGCGCATGGAGCGCCATTGCCAGAACACTGCCGCCGTCGCCGCCTGGCTCGCCAAGCGGCCGGAGGTGACCAAGGTCATCCATCCCTCCCAGCAGCTGGGCGAAGCGCGGCGGCGCGCCGAGAAATATCTCAAAGGCGGGCAGGGCGGCCTCGTCGGCTTCGAGATCAAGGGCGGCAAGGACGCGGGCCGCAAGTTCATCGACGCCCTGAAGCTCCTCTACCACGTCGCCAACATCGGCGACGCGCGCTCGCTCGCCATCCATCCGGCGACGACCACCCACTCGCAATTGTCGGCCGAAGAGCAGCTCGCCACCGGCGTCACGGACGACTACGTGCGCCTGTCGATCGGCATCGAGCACATCGACGACATCCTCGCCGACCTCGATCAGGCGCTGAAGGCGGCGGCTTGAGCCGCCGCGACAACCCGCGCGCGAGCGGGTTGATTGTCGCCGTGGTCCGGCTAGGCTGATTCCGGCAGAGGCTCGCGCAGCACGCGCGAGCCCGGGGCGCTCCGATGATCGAGCAGGCCTGGGACGAATACCGGGGATGGGCGAAGCGCGCGCGTTCGCTCCAGACGCAGGCCGAGCACTGCAATGTCGCCTCCCTGGCGGCGCTGATCGTGACCGGCGTGCTCGGCTCGGCCGCGGCCTTTTTCGCAACCCGAGGCGACCCGAACGCCGACCTGGCGCGGGCGCTCGCCTGCGCCGCGGCGGTCGCCTCGGCGCTGTCGCTCTATGTGGGGCGGCAGGCGCTGGCGGTCGGCGCCGAGTCCGGCTGGCTTCGGGCGCGGGCGACCGCCGAGGCGATCAAGTCGGAGTGCTTCCGCTTCGCCGCCGGCCTCGGCGACTATGCGCCGGAGAAATCGTCGGACGCCGCCGGGGTCGCCGCGTTCATCGACCGCCGCCAGGCGATCGCCGCACGGGCGGCGGGCGATTCGCTGACGCCCGAGGACGATCCGGTCGGCGCGGACGGCGACGACCGCCGGCCGTCCCGTCCGATGACCGAAGCATGGTACCTCGCCAAGCGCATCGACGAGCAGATCGACTACTACCGGAAGGGCCAGGAGCAGAACGAGCGCGCCGGCGAGCGGCTGCAGCGGCGCACTTTCGCCGCCGGCGCCCTCGTTGCGGCGGTCTCGGCGGCGGCAGCCTTTTACGGCGCCTTTTTCACCGCGTGGATCGGCGCTCTGACGACCATCGGAGCGGCCGTCAGCGCCTATGGGCTGGCGGAGCGGCAGAAGTATCTCGCCGCCAGCTACGCGGCCATGAAGGCCAACCTGCTGCGGCTGAAGGAACGCTACGAAGCCAGCGGCATCGGCCTCGAGGCGCTGGTCACGGCGGCGGAGGATCTGATGGTGAGCGAGCATGCCGCCTGGATCGACCGCATGACGAAGACGATCCCCGTTCCGCCCGAGCCGTCGCCGGCCGGCGGCAGGACCGCGGCGACCGCCGGGGAGTGACGGCGCCGCCCTACGGGGCGAGGCACGCCGGCCGGGCTTCGGCCGGTTGCGCTTCCTGCACGCTGGCGGCGTTCGCAGCCGCCGTTCCTTCGTCCGCAGCGGCTTTGGCGGAGGCCAAAACCCTGTCCCGCCATGCGGCGTTCGAGGGATCGCTGTCGAGCTTCGAGCGCGCGATCCTCTCGGCGAGGGCGAAGGCCGTTTCGGCGTCGGGCCAGTCCTTGGCCGCGTCGAACGCGGTGGCGAACGCGACGACGTCGCAATAATGGTTGGCGGCCCGTTTGGCCCCGTCCGAGACGCCGAGCAGGCGTCGCATGGCGAGCGTCGCAGTCCGATACGCCTCGATCCGCATGAGGCCGTTCGCGTGATCCCCGAGGGTTTTTCCCGTGGTCGCGAACTGCTCCTGGAGATCGGCGTCGCCCTTGGCCTCATAGGCGAGGTCCCGACTCGCCTCGAAGGCTTTCCGGTAATAGACGAGCGCCTCCCTTGGCCGGTTCAGCGCCTGCAGGATGTCGGCCAGCGCCCCGTAGGTCGGGACGGCATAGGACTGCCATAACGGATTTGTAGGATCAACCCGGATGAGATCGTCGTCCAGCGCGACGGCCTTCTCGTATTTTGCCCGCGCGCGGCCGAGGTTGCCGGCGTTCTTTTCCAGCAGACCCCAGTGACTGTAAGTCGCCGCGAGATTCGACTGAAGGCTGGCATGGTCGGGACTATCCGGCGGATCGTTCTGGACGAGCGGCCCTTGGATGTCGAGGGCCGCCTGATAGGCCTTCCTGGCCTCCTCCAGCGAACCTTCCGACCGTAGCGATTCCGCGATCCGGTAGAAGGCCTTTCCGCGGTTGCGCAAAAGCTCCGTGCGACCCGGAAATTTCTGCAACGCCGCGTCGGCCGTCGCCAGCCCGGCGCGATACTCCTTGATGGCGTCCGCATAGTTTTCGCGGATCTCAGGGACGTCGCCGATCTTGATGTGCGCATCGACGAGGTCGGCTTCCGTCGGCGCGTCGTCGCGGATCGAGATGACCTTTTCCGCGATGGTCTCGGCGTCCTTATAGGAGGCAAGCGCGTCGTCGAACCGGACGATGGTCGGCGCGGCAAGCGCGTCGCCGGTGCGGATCGTCGTCTCATAGAGCAAATGCAGCGCGTCCCGCGCCTGGGGATCGGACGGATCGGGATGGAGCGCAGCCTCTCGCGCCGCGGCCTCTCGCGCTTTTGTCGCTAAGTCGAGCGCCCATTTGTAGTGGCGCGAGGTCGTCTGCAAATCGGCGTCGATGTCGAGAGCCTCCGCCCACAGCGAGTTGGCCGCGGAGGTCTGGCTCGAGGCGCGAATGTCATTGAGGAACTGTTCCGAGACCGTTGCGATGCTGCTGGCGCCGGCGAGGTCGAGGCTGTGATTGTTGTAGGCCTGATTGACGCGCTCGAGCAAAGTCTTCGCCGACATCATCGCGGACCTGTCGATCGCTTCCTGACGCAGCCGGGCGTCATGCTGGTACAGGTAAAATACCGAGGCGATCCCGGCGCAGACGGCCAGGGCGACGAGCGACAGCGCGATCCGGCGCCTCTGTTTGGCGGCGATCGATTGGGAGATCAGCCGCTTGACCTCCTCGAACCGCCCGCCATAGCGCTCCGCCCAGGCCGCGGTGCGTGGCCGGAGGTCCCACCAGCGCTTGATTTCCCCGGGCGCATCCAGCGTCGCCTTTTCTCTGTCCAGCAACGCCACGAACGTGCCGTATCGTCGGCCATCCGATTGCTCGTCGGCGAGCCATCCCGACGTGGGCGCGGCGGCAGCCGTTCCCGCCGTTGCGCCGCCGGACAACTTTTTCCACCGCCGCAGCAGCGCCTCATGGCCAATGTCCACGACATCGTCATTGGCCAGCACGGCGGCCGACGAGGGCGGCGGCACGAGGAACGAGCAGGTGGGCGCGCGGAACCGGTCAAGCACGCTTCTCAGGTCCGCTTCCGCGACGCCGGTCTCGGCGAGCAGCTTTTCGAAACGGCGGCCGCGGCGAATGGGCCGTCCTTCACGGTCGAGCTCGGACAGGGCGCGGAACGCCTGCTCGACCGAAAGCTCCTTCCCGGCGCATGCGCGAAGGACCTCGTCCGCGTGGCGCGAGAGCGCCTCGGTCATGCGTCCGATGTCGTCATAGGTTTGTCGGGTCAGGCGCCGCGCTCCGCCCCCGGAAGCGACGCCGGCCCTGTCCCAGAGCCGCATCAGACAATGCTGGAGAACGGGAAGCGGATCGAGCTCGTCGCCGCAGTCGTTCAGCAGCCTCTCCACGAGCTCGGGCTCGATCGACCCGCCGGCCTTCTCGATCGGCCGCCGGATGACCTCCTCGAATTGCGTGCGGGTCAGGCCCGGAACGAGATACTGGGTCGCGCTCACCGCCTCCGGAAGACCGGTGAAGTAGGCGCAGTCGCCGATGAAGTCCGAGCGCATGGTGATGAGCACGTGGACATTCGGCAGGCGTCGGCGGTCGGCGTCGAGCAGGATCTGGACGAACTGCGTCGCCTCGTCGCGCGCTTTGGCGTCTGCAGCCCCGGCGCGGCGCTGCCCGAGACCGCCGAGCCCGAACCGGAACAGCTCCTCGAACTGGTCGACGATCAGCAGCAGATGGCGTCCGCCGAGCCCTCCGGCCTCCTCGATCGCGCTTTCCAGGCTGAAGCTCGATTGTCGCAGGCGAGAGTCGATCCGATCCCGGAGCCGGACCAGATCGGCGTCGTCGGTGGCCGAAATCCGCGCCAGGGTCGCCGCCAGGCGCCGGATCGGCGCGCCCCCCGGCCGCATGTCGCGGCAGACCCAGTTCGGGCCGTTCCGGTCCTTCGTCTCCTGGTCGAGCAGATCGCAGAGACCGGCGAGGACGAGCGAAGATTTGCCGCTGCCCGAGCCTCCGACGACGGCGATGAACCGGCCGTTCTCGACCAGCCGATAAAGGGCGAAAGCCTGGCTTTCGCGGCCGAAGAAGAAGTCTCGATCGGCGAAGGTGAACGGCCGCAGCCCGGGAAACGGGTGTTCCGACGAGAGGGCGGAGTTGTTTGCCGCGGCCTTGCCGTCCGGCGCCGGCTCCTCCGCCGCGGGCGGCTGGCCCGCCATGACGTTCATGGCTGGGCGGCCTTGGGCACGGGACCAAGGTCGATCAGCATGTCGGCGGTCAGCGCGCTTTTGTCCGCGAGATCGACGAACCTATCGAACTGGTTTTTCGGGAACAGCAGGTTCAGCGCCTTCTTGCGCGGCGCCGGGGGCGGCCCGACGACCATGCTGCAATGGACGAACTGCTGCGTGCGCCCCAGATCCTGCCATCGGCTTAGCCGGTCCGCCTCGGCGCGCACCCAAACCTCGGACGTCCGTCCCCAGCACAAGACGACTCCGTCGCACTTGGCGAGCTTGTCGCGGTTGAAGTTGCGGGCGTCCTGGGCGGGCTCGCCGGCGGCCGGAATGACGATGCTGATCGGCCCGTTGTTCAGCGCGGTGGCTAGGGCCAGGCCGTACTCCTCGTCCTCTTGCGGGTTGAAGTCGAGGAAGACCTCGAGGCCGTCGGTCGGGGGCGGCGGCGGGCGGCGCGTCGCCGTCTCGGTCAGATACTGGAAAAGCGATTCGAGAAACTTGTTGAGGACGTCGCCCTCGATCATGTCGGAGGGGCTCTGCTCGTCGAAACGCAGGAACGCCTCGATCGGGTCGCGCTCGCCGGCCGGGGCGGCCGTCGGGGAGGCGGCCTCCAGGACCTTCGGCGCCCAGACGACCCGGCGAAATCTCGCGGCGTCCGCCGGCGCGCCGGCGGCGGCTCTGGCGCGCGCCCGCATGAGCTGAAGCTTGACGATCCGCGGGGCGTCGTCATCGTCGGGCGCGAAGCCGCCCTTTTCGCCGACGAGATGGATCGAGAGCTCGGACTTCGCCAGGGCGTCGTCGACATAGGCGGCCGCGCCGGTGTTCGGGATGTTCGAGCTGACGTCGGGCGTGATGGCATAGCCGCGCGCTTGCAGCTCGAGGGCGAGCCGGTTGTAGGCTTGCTCCATATCGGTGGCCGGTTTTGCCAGGTAGACCGTCCTGCCGTTCGGCTTGGCGATCGTCACTTCCGGCCGCACAGTCGTGTCGGTCACGGGCCCCGCCGACAGTCGCGAGATGCGTTTCTGAATGAGGATGGCGAGCCCGTCCCTGACGTCGAAGAATTGCCGCTCGTCGGTCGGCTTGCCGAGATTGAAGAACGGCTTCTCGCCGGCGACGTCGTCCTGCGGGTCCCGCTCGTAGAAGGCGAAACCCTCCTGGACCTGCAACGGCGCCGGGCGGTTCTCCTTCGGAACGTACTGCTTGCAAACGACCACGATGCGTTCTTCGACGTTGGCGACGCCGGCGCCCTGGCGATATCGGATGAAGTCGTCGAGTTCTTTCTTGCAATAGGGCCGGCTCAACCAGTTCCTCGACATGACGACGATCAGCAACGCCGATTTTTTCAGCGCGTCCTCGATCTCGACATCGAACGGGTCGCCGTCGCTGAAGCGTTTTGAGTCGCGCCAGAGCTTCGCCTGCTGGGCGCCGAGGTCCTTCAGTTTGACGTCGAGCATGCGCTGCAGGAAGGAGACGAAGCCCTCCTCGTCCTGCCCGCCGCCGGTCGGCAGATTGTCGTCGTGGGCGTAGGAGATGAAACTCCAAACCAAGTCGTCAGCCATGGAGCGGATCCTTTCCCGCTGGAGGCCTCAACTTTTCCGCGTCTGGGGCGGGGAAAGTAAACGCCGGCCCGGGCTTCGGGTCAAGAGAAAACTGTTGCCTCGTTTCAGGGCCCGGACGCCACGGTCTGCGTATAGGCTTTGACCCGGTCAAGCCTGTGCATGACGAGAGATGCCAGGATGTAACACCTGGCAGAGGCTGGGGGCGGGTCTTGCCCGGCCTTGAGCCGGGCATCCAGGAGCCGAGCTTCGCGAAGGGTCTCCCCTCGCTCATGTGACGCAACCCTGGATGCACGGGTCAAGCCCGTGCATGACGGAAAAAATGATTCCGCTTGGTCGAAACGGGCTGGCTCCCTTCTCCCGCGAGGCGACCGCGAAGCGGGAGAAGGGATGGGACTGGCCGCCAGCTCTACTTGCCGCCCCAGCGCTGCGGATAGCCGGGCAGGTCCTTGCAGCCGCACATGGCGTAGTGCAGCGGCGGCATCTTGTCGTCGACATACTTGTCGAGATCCGCCTGCATGATGACCGGCTGAGGCAGCTTCCAGGTGGGACCGATCACCGGCTTGCCCTTCAGGATGTCGACGGCGGCGATGACGGGGCTGCGCCACTGATAAGTCGGGTAGGTCGGGGCCATCGCGGTCAAGCCCTTCTCCTTCCACTTCTTCAGAAAGTCCTCCTGGTCCTCGCCGGTGATGATCGGATAGGGCTTGCCGGCGTCCTCGAACGCCTCGAGCGCCGCGACCGCGGTGGCGCCGGCGTCCATCCACACCGCGTCGATATTGCCGAAGCGGTTGATGTAGTCGTCGACGATCGCCTTCGTCTTGGCGTTGTCGCCGTTGGTGAATTCGGCGCCCACGACATTGACGCCGTGTTCCTTGAAGATGCGGTTCGCGGCCGACCAGCGCGTCTCCAGCACGTCGACGCCCGGCAGGATTCTCAGCGCCAGCACCTTGCCGCCCTTCGGCAGCTTGGAGACGATGAAATCGGCCGTCTGGATGCCCCAGCCGTAGCCGCCGACCGGATTGACAAAGGTCACCGGGCACTGGGTCAGAACGCCGCGGTCGAAGACGATGACCGGCAGTTTCTTGCAGGCTTCCTCGACCGCCGGCGTCAGCGCCGCGGTCGTGTTGGGCGAGACGATCAGCGCGTCGCAATTGCCGCTCGAGACGAAGGCGTTGATGTCCGAGATCTGCTTGTCGTCCTTGCCCTGCGCGTCGGCGACGGTGAACGACTTGATGTCGTTCTTCAGGACGTCGACCTGCGCCTGCATGTTGGTCCAGCCGACCACGCGCCACGGATTGTCGACGCCGGCGTTGGAGAAGCAGATGCGGTAGGGACCGGGCTTCTTGTACTTCGAGGTGTCGACCTCCTTGCCGCCCAAATGCTGCAGCCACGGTTCGCCGGCGGGCCCCTGCGGCGTCATCGCCAGCAGGTCCTTCGCCGCCTGAAACTCCTTCGGATCGTTGAAGTTCTGGGCGAGCGCGGCGGTGGCGAGGCTCGCCATCGCTGCGCCCATCATCAGTCGAACGACAATCTTCATCAACGTTTCCTCCCTAGTGCCGATATCCGGCGTTGCACTCGAGGCGCCTGGGCGCCCCGTCTATCCCGTCCGCCTCCGGCGCCATGCGCCGAAGGCGACCGCGACGATCAGAATGAGCCCCTGCGCCGTGTCTTTCAGCGGCTGCGGCAGACCGAGCAGGGTGAGAAGCGCGAAGAGCGCCGTCAAGGTGAGGGCGCCGGCGACCGCGCCGACGAGCGTGCCGCGTCCGCCCATCAGCTGCACGCCGCCGACGACGCAGGCGGCGATCGCCTGCAATTCGAAGCCGAGGCCGACGTCGACCGAGACGCCGCCGAAGCCGCCGAGCAGGATCCCCGCCGTCACCGCGGAGAGCGCGGAAATGACGAAGACGCCGAGCCGCACGAAGTCGACCCGAACGCCCGAAAGCTCGGCGGCGCGCGCATTGTCGCCGACGGCGAAGACCCTTCGGCCGAAGACGGTCGCGTGCAAACCCCACCAGGCCAGGCCGCAGACGACGACGAGCACGACGATGGCGATCGGAAAGATCCTGACGACCGGCACGTCGTGAAAGACGAACCGGCCGAACACGCGAAAATTTTCAGGCAGATAGCCGCGCGGCGAACCGCCGGACCACATCATCGCGACGCCGTTGACCGAGAGCAGCATGCCAAGCGTGGCGATGATCGAGGGCGTGCGGAGAAAGGCGACGACCGCGCCGTTGATCAGCCCGACGACAAGCCCGATGCCATAGAGCGCGCCGATCGCCCACCAGGTTTTCGACGGGTCGTTGTCGGTCAGCATCGACGCGCCGATCACCGTCAGCGTGATGAGCGATCCGACCGAGAGATCGAAGCCGCCGCTGATCAGGACGAAAAGCTGGCCGGACGCCAGAATGGCGAGCGGCGCGGCTCGGCGCAGGAAAATCATCATGCCCGCCGGTTCGAGATAGTTCGACTGCAGCAGGCCGACGGCGAGGTAGAGGACGAGGAAGACGACGACCGCGACATTGACCCGGCGAACCGCCGCGACCGCCCGTGACACTTGCCAGCTCTCGCCCAAGGCCACCGTCATGCGACCTGGCCCCGCGTGCGGACCGTGTAGACGGCGACGGCGGCGATGACGATCGCGCCGCGCAGGACGAGCTGCGGGTAGGCGGAGACGCCGAGCATGTTGAACGCGGCGTCGAGCGTCGCAAAGAGCAAAACCCCCGCGAGCGTGCCCCACACCCCGCCGCGTCCGCCCGCCAGCAGCGTTCCGCCGATCACCACGACTGCGATCGACTCGAGATCGTAGACGCCGTCGCGCCCGACCCATGGCGCGCCGGACCTCAGGCGGCTCGCGAGATAGAGGCCGGTGATCCCGGCCGAGAGGCTGCAGACGACATGGGCGCCGATCGTCACGAGATCGGTGCGGATGCCGGCGAGCCGCGCGCCTTCGGCGTTGCCGCCGACGGCATAGAGATGCGCGCCGAAACGCGTGGCGTGCAGGAGGACGGAGGTGAGCGCGGCGAGAACGAATAGCGCCGCTACCGAATAGGGCATGACGCCGAACGCGCCATAGGCGACCGCCTGGAACTCGCGCGGCACCGAGCCGGCGAAGTCGGTGAAACTGGCGGAGAGCAGGCCCTGGAGGATAAGCCCGACGCCCAGGGTGGCGATCAGCGGATTGACCCGCAGCCGCGAGACGAGCGTCCCGTTGACGACGCCGACGACGGCGGAGACGGCAAGAACGACGGCGACGGCCGGCAGCATCATATCCGGCCGCCCCTGCATGATGTAGGACGCCAGCACCGCGGCGACGCTGATCAGGTTGGCGACCGAGAGATCGATCGAGCCGGCCAGAATGGCGAAAGTCTGGCCAAGCGCGACGATCCCGAGGGCGACCATTCTCTGCAGGAGACCGATGACGCCGTCGGTCTCGAGCATTTTCGTTTGCCCGGTCCAGAGCGCGACGCCGACATAGAGCCCGACCGATCCGACGAGCAGCATGAGCGGCGCGCCGATGGCGCGGCGCCCGCGACTCCGGACGGCTCGGCCGCCGTCGCCTCGCTCATTGGAGGGCCGTTTGCGCATGCGCGTCGTGGGCGACCGCGATCGCCATGACGTCCTCTTCCGTCGCGCCGGCCGGCAGTTCACCGGCGACGCCGCCCTCGCGCATGACCACGATGCGGTCGCTGACGCCGATGATCTCCGGAAGGTCGGACGAGATCATCAGTATGGCCCGTCCCCGTTCGGCGAGATCGCGCATGATCCTGTAGATCGCCGCCTTGGCGGCGACGTCGACGCCTCGGGTCGGCTCGCTGAAAACGAGAACCTCGGGATCGCGGGCGAGCCAGCGGGCGATGATGACGCGCTGCTGATTGCCGCCCGAAAGCAGTCTGACCTCCTGGTCGAAGCTGGCGGCGCGCACGTCGAGCTGATTCAGCCGCCGGTCGGTGGCCTCGATCGTCATCGGCTCCGCCGTCGGCGAGCGGAGCGGGGTGGCGAAGGCCCTCTGGATCAGCATCGCATTGTCGCGCAGCGACTGCTGCATCAGAAGCCCTTCGCGCTTCCGGTCGTCGGAGAGGCGGCCGAGCCCGTCCTCGATCGCCGCCCGCGGGTTCGGCGGCTTCGCCCTCCGGCCGGCGATCTCAACCGTTCCCGCCTCGAACGGCTCGTCGCCGGAGACGGCGCGGGCAAGCGCATCCTTGCCGGAGCCCTCGAGACCCGCCACGCCGACGATCTCGCCTTTGCGCACGTCGAGGTCGATGCCTTTGAGGCGCCGGTTCGAGCCGCCGCGAATTCTCAGCGCCGCGTCACCGGGCGCCCGGGATGCGCGCGGCGGGTAGAAGTCGGAGAGGTCGCGGCCGACCATGGCGCGAACGAGCCGGCCGGTCGGCGCCTCGGCGAGCGGCGCGGTGATGACGGTCCGCCCGTCCTTCAACACCGTCACCCGATGGGCGACCGCCTGGATCTCCGGCATCCGGTGCGAGATGTAGACGATCGAGACCCCTTGCGCGCTCAGCCGCCGGACGAGCTCGAGGAGCCGCGTCGCGTCGACGCGGTCGAGCGCCGCGGTCGGCTCGTCCATGACGAGAATACGCGCGTCGATGGCAAGGGCTTTGGCGATCTCGACGATCTGCTGATGGGCGATCGGAAGATCGCCGGCGAGCGAGTTCTGGCGCGATCGACGATCCGAGCCTGGCGAGCAGGCGGCGCGCCTCGTCCCGCATGCGTCGCCGGTCGAGCATCCCGTAGCGCGCCGGCTCGACGCCGAGGAAGATGTTCTCCGCCACCGTGCGGTAGGGCAGGAGGCTCAGTTCCTGATGAATGATGCTGACGCCGGCCCGCCGCGCCGCGGCCGGATGCGAAAATGCGACCTCGCGGCCGTCGAGGCGGATGCTGCCGCTGCCGGGCCGGTAGACGCCGCCGAGGATCTTGATCAGCGTCGATTTGCCGGCGCCGTTTTCCCCGCAGAGCGCATGAACCTCGCCCCGCGCCGCGCCGAAGCTGACGTCGTCGAGCGCCCGGACGCCGGGGAAGGTCTTCGTGATGTTCCGCATCTCGAGGGCGAGCGCCTCGGTCTCCAAACTGACGTCCTCCCTTCGCCTTGTGGGATCGCTGCGCCTATTCCGCCGCCCGGCGCTGCGGCTCGGCGCGCCGGTCTCTCGGATCGCGATGCATCCTGCCGTCCTTCATGATCATCGTGAGACGGTCGGGACCGACGAGCACGGAGGGGTCGGCGAGGGGATTGCCGTCGACCAGGAGCACGTCGGCGAGGGCTCCCGGCTTGATCACGCCGAGTTCGCCCTTGAGGCCCATGAGCTCGCCGCCGACCGAAGTCGCGCAGCGCAAGGCGTCGGCCGGCGAATAGCCGAAGAACTTGATGAAATGGCCGATGTCCCGGGCGTTCTGCCCCATGGGCGTGATCTTGAAGCCGTAGTCGCCGCCGATGACCACCTTCATGCCGCGGCGGCGCATCTCCTGATAGGTGCGGCAGGTCGCCTCGAGCTTGCGCGGCAGACCCATCTTCTCGGCGATCTCGCGCGACATGCCGGCGCGCTCGCCTTCGAAGACGGCGTTGTGCACGAGGCCGAAGGCCGGCCCGACGAACACCCTGTCCTTTGCCGATTCGAGCATGTCGAGCGCTTCCTCGTCGGCGAAATCGCAATGGTAGATGCAATCGACGCCGTTGCGCACGGCGCGCTTGACCGAGGCGGCGGCGCGGGCGTGGCAGGAGACCCGTTTGTTCCACTCGTGTGCCGTCTCGACGGCGGCAGCGACCTCGATTTCGCTCATCGAGGTCACTTCGGCGCGCGCATAGGACACGAACTCGTCGCCGGAAATGTTGATCTTGACGTTGTCGACGCCCTCCCGGCAGCAGAGGCGGACGGCGCGCCGGATCTCGTTCGGCCCGTCGGCGATCATGCCGAAGCTCTCGGCGTGGATGTGCTGCTTGCGTTCGTCGCCGAGGCCGCCGGTGACCGTTATTTCCGGGCCCGCCGCCCGGTAGCGCGGCCCGGCCAGATAGCCGTCCTCGATTTCCTGACGCACGACGACGTCGATTCTGAGCTTCGCCGACGCCGCCGAATAGCATGAGGTGAAGCCGTGATTGAGGATCAGCGTGGCGTTGCGGCAAGTGCGCAAGAGGTGCTCCTCAGGCGGGATCTCGCCGAGATCCTGGTTGCGCATCGGATCGGTGAAGGAAAGGTGGCAGTGCCCCTCGACCATGCCCGGCATCAGCGTCATGCCGGCGCCGTCGATCGTCTCGACGCCGTCGAGACGCATCTCTCCGGGGTTACGCGCCACCGCCGCGACGCGGTTCCTCTCGATCAGGACATCGGCTGGGTAGCGCTGATCGTTCTCGCCGTCCCAGACCTGCGCATTGACGATCAGAAAGGCCATCCTTCGTCTCCTCCCGCGCCCCGGCTTGCCGCGCCGCTTGGTCGCCTTCCGCTGACATGATAGTGGCAAGGCGGGCGCGGAGTCCAACGGCCGTTTGCGGCCAGTTCACGGCATTCCGGCCGTTCCGGCGCCGCCAGGCGAAGCTGGGTTCGCGGCAGCCCCGTCCAACGCGCTTGACGGCGAAGAGGGCGCCTTCCTGCAGCTGGTCGCGGAGACGCTCGAGGGTCTGGTGAAGCAGGCCGAGGATGAGCTCCGTCTCACCCATGTGAGGCTCCTGCCGCTTCTGCCTGCCCATCCTATCGGACAGCAGGAGAAGTTTGACAAGCATTTGAGCGGATGGTAGGGACAATCAAGACGTAACCTATCATACAGGAGGATGCCCAAGTGAGCGCGACGGCCGTCCCCATCACGCAGGAGTTGGATGGGGGACTCGTCGAGCGTGTCGTTCGGGTCGTCAACGACCGCATCAAGATAGAGCGCCTGCGCGTCGGCGATCCGATTCCCTCCGAGACCGCGTTCGCAAACGAGCTCGGCGTGTCGCGAACGGCGGTCCGCGAGGCGTTCCGCGCCCTCGCCACCCTCGGCATCCTGCAGGTCGTCAACGGCCGCCGCGCCCGGGTCGGCGCGACCGACGCGACTGTGCTTGGCCTCGTCCTCGACCACGCCGTCCACACCGACCGGGCCTCGATCCAGCAGATCTACGACGTCCGCCGCACCATCGAAGTGCGCACCGCCGCTCTGGCGGCGCTTCGCCGCACCGACGCGGAAGCAGGCGCGATCCGCGCCCATGCCCAGGGCCTGCGCGCCGACTTTCATCGCCCGGCGCAGGCGATGGAGCACGACATCGCCTTTCACACCGCCATCGCCAATGCTTCGCGGAACCCGCTCTTCGCTCTCATCGTCGGGTCTTTCGAAGTGATCACCAGGCAGACCTGGCGCATCGGCTGGGACAGCCGGCCGACCGACGCGGACCGGATGGCCAATGTCAAATGCCACGAGCGCATCGCCGAGGCGATCGCGCTCCGCGAGCCGCGAGCCGCCGAAGCCGCCATGGCGGAGCACTTCGACAGCTCGGTAAAGGCTCTGCTTTCTGCCGGAGTCGTTTGAGGCGCCCAATGAAGATCACCGCGCTCGAAACGATCCGCCTCGCCGAATTCGGCAACCTCCTGTGGCTGCGCGTCCATACTTCGGAAGGGCTGACCGGCCTCGGCGAGACGTTCCTCGCGCCGGCGACGGTTGAGGCTTATGTTCACGAGGTTCTGGCGCCGAAGGTCATCGGCCGCGATCCGCTCCAGATCGATCTCATCGCCAGGGACGTGACCGGCTATCTCGGCTTTCGCTCGACGGGCGCCGAGACGCGCGGAAATTCCGCGCTCGACATCGCGCTCTGGGATCTCTTTGGCAAGATCGCCGGCCAGCCGATCGCCCAGCTGCTCGGCGGCTTCTCGCGCGAGAAGATCCGCGCCTACAACACCTGCGCCGGATCGGCCTACATGCGCGAGAACGCCGGGCAGACGACCGCCAACTGGGGCCTCTCCAAGGGCGCCAAGGCCTACGACGACCTCAACGGCTTTCTGCATCGGGCCGACGAGCTCGCCCTCGAGCTTCTCTCCGAGGGCCTGACGGCGATGAAGATCTGGCCGTTCGATCCGGCGGCCGAGGCCAGCCTCGGCCTCGACATTTCCGCAGCGGAGCTGAAATCCGCCTTGAAGCCGTTTGAGAAGATCCGCGCGGCGGTCGGCGACCGCATGGACATCATGGTCGAGTTCCATTCGCTCTGGCAGCTTCTGCCCGCGATCAGGATCGCCAAGGCGCTCGCGCCCTTCGCGACGTCATGGCACGAAGACCCGATCAAGATGGACAGTCTCGCGAGCCTCAAGCGCTACGCCGACGCTTCGCCCGCCCCCGTCTGCGCCTCCGAGACGCTGGCGACCCGCTGGGCCTTCCGCGATCTTTTGGAGACCGGCGCCGCCGGCGTGATCATGCTCGATCTCTCCTGGTGCGGCGGTCTCTCGGAAGCGCGCAAGATCGCGGCGATGGCGGAGGCCTGGCACCTGCCGGTCGCGCCGCATGACTGCACCGGGCCGGTCGTGCTGGCGGCCTCGACCCACCTTTCGCTCAACGCGCCGAACGCCCTCATCCAGGAAACGGTCAGGGCCTATCACCGCACCTGGTATCGCGAGCTCGTCACCGGCTTGCCGGAGATCGAGGCAGGCTATATCAGCGTCGGCCGCCAACCCGGGCACGGCGTCGAGATCGCTCCGGATCTCGCCGCAAAATTCACGGTCGAAACCAGAACCACCGCGCTCAAAGACCTCTGAGCGCGCCGCATCTGCAAGGCTCAGCAGAGCCAAACTCGAGGGAGGAACGAAAGATGACAAAGACTTCGACTGTAACCGCTGCGCTGTGCGGCGCGAGTCTCGCCGCGCTCGCAGCTTTGGCCGCGAGCCCGGCGGCGGCGGACGAAAAGCTCAACATCGTCTTCACCCATCATTCGTCGGCCTCGAACCCCTTCTGGCAGGCGGTGAAGAAGGGCTTCGACGACGCCTGCCAGAAGATCCAGGCCAATTGCCAGATGATCTTCACCCAGACCGAAGGCTCGGTCGAGCAGGAGGTCGCCAACCAGCAGGCGGCGCTCGCGCGCAAGCCGGACGCGCTGATCACGACGCTGGTCGACAACAACGCCTTTCTCGGCAACCTGAAGGAGGCCAAGGAGAAGGGCGTCATCGTCATCGCCTCGAACGTCGACGCGACCGAAGGACCCGAGCTCCAATATCGCCAGGCCTTCGTCGGTCAGAACTTCGTGCCGGCCGGCACGACGCTCGGGCGGCGGATGGCGGCGCTCTTCCCGAAGGAAGGTCCGATCCGCGTGCTCGTCGGCGTCAACGCGCCGGGCCAGAACTGGTCGGAGCAGCGCGCCAAGGGCATCATGAACGGTCTCGAGGAATTCAAGAAGGCGAACCCGGACCGCCAGATCGTCATCGACCGGCTCGACGTCAGCGCTGACGGCGCGATCGTCACTGATCGCGTCGGCGCCTACATCAGCGCGCATCCCGACACGACCGCCTATATCGAGACCGGCCTCTGGCATTCGAACGTCGCCCGCATGCTGAAGGATCGCGGCATCCCGCCCGGCAAGATCCTGCTCGGGGGATTCGATCTGGCGGCGCAGGTGATCGAGCAAATGAAGGCCGGCTACATCCAGGTCGAGATCGACCAGCAGCCGTACGAGCAGGGGTTCCTGCCGGTGATGCAGGTCTATCTGGAAAAGAAGGTCGGCCTCATGCCGTCGGACATCGATTCCGGCGAGGCGGTGTTCACCCCCGGACAAGCCGATCAGCTGATGTCGCTGGCGAAGCAGGGGCTCCGTTGACGCCCACGCCGAAACACGAAACGCACGAATCGCCGGCGATCGCCTCGGGCGACCGCCGGCGCGCCAGCGGATCGGGCGCGGGACGCGCCGCGTTGAAAAACCTCTTCCGCATCTATCTCGAGAAGCCGGAGCTTGCGGGGATCGCGCTGCTGGCGCTTTTGACCGTGGTCTTTGAGCAGCGCTCCGACGGGGCGTTTCTGTCCGCCGACAACCTGCGCGGCATTTTTGGCCTCCTGCCGGAGGTTGGACTCGTTTCGATCGGCGTGACGATCCTGATGATCTGCGGCGAATTCGATCTCTCGGTCGGGTCGACATTTGCCCTGACGCCGATGGCGACGTCGCTGATGATCATCGCCGGCGTTCCGGCGGTGATCGCCATCGTGCTCGGGCTCATGATCGCGGGCGCGATCGGCTTCCTCAACGGCTTCATCACGCTGACCTTCGCCATCCCGAGCTTCATCACCACGCTCGGCATGCTGTTCATCGTGCGCTCGCTGACGGTCGTCATCTCCGGCGGCTTCCCGCCGTTGTTGCCGGACGACCTCAACACCAGCGCCTTCACTCAATTCGTCGGGCCGGGCGGGCTCTTCCGCTCGTCGTTCGTCTGGTTTCTGGCGATCGCCGTGGCTGCCTCGGCGATGATGGCGCGCACCAATCTCGGCAATTGGATACGCGCCACGGGCGGCAATCTGGACGCGGCGAGCGCCATGGGCGTCCCCGCCCGCCGGGTGAAGCTTTTCTGCTTCGTCCTCTGCGCGATGATGGCCGGCTTCGGCGGGATCATGCAGGTCTTCCGCCTGCACTCGCCCCTGCCGTCGATCGGCGACGGCCTCGAACTGCAGGCGGTTGCGGCGGCGGTCATCGGCGGCACGGCGTTGACCGGGGGCGTCGGCACGGTTCTCGGCGCGATCGTCGGCGCCCTCCTCATCCGCATCATCGACAACGGCCTGGTGATGAGCCAGGTCGACGCCAACTGGTTCAAGTTTGCCGTCGGCACGCTGACGATTTTCGCCGTCGTCTCGAACGCCTGGCTCCGCCGTGTGGCGCGGCGGATGAAAGTGGCGGTCTGAGATGGACACCCCGCTCATCTCCGTCCGCGACCTGCATAAGTGGTATGCCGGCGTGCACGCGCTGAAAGGCGTGAACCTGGACGTCAAGGCAGGGGAGGTCGTCGGCCTCGTCGGCGACAACGGCGCCGGCAAGTCGACCCTGATCAAGATCCTGTCCGGCGTGCATCTGCCCGAGTCCGGCGAAATCCGCATCGCCGGCGAGCGCGTCGCGATCCATTCGCCGAAGGCCGCCATGCGGCTCGGCATCGAGACCATCTACCAGGACGCCTCGATGGTGCCGACAATGTCGATCGCGCGCAACCTCTTCGTCGGCCGCGAGCCTTTGCGTCTCGGGTTGGGGGGCATTGGCGTCATCGATCATGAACGCATGCGCCGGGAAGCAACACAGGCGATCGCCGACGTCGATCTGCATCTGCGCTCGCCCGACGCGCTGCTCGCGGAATTATCGGGCGGCCAGCGCCAGGGCGTGGCGATCGCGCGCGCCATGCACTTCAAGTCGCGCGTGCTGATCCTCGACGAGCCGACCAATCACCTGTCGGTCAAGGAGACCGCGAAAGTGCTGGGCTTTGTCCGAGGGTTGCCGGCGCAGGGGGTCACGGGGATCCTGATCAGCCACAATTTGCATCACGTGGTCGAATCCTGCGATCGGGTCGTTGCGATGGCGCGCGGCGAAATCGTCTTCGACAAGCCGGTCGGCGAGACCTCGGTCGACGAAGTGCAGGACTATCTCTGAGCCGCTTTTGCATTGCGCCAACTCGCGTCAGGGCAACTGCCACTTTGCCGGCGAGCACTGCTCGGTCGACTTTCAAGGCTACATGGAAGTCGGCGCCGAGGAGGGAAGCCGCGCCGCGCAGGAGATCATTGGCGACTATTCGTGAAGCCGTAAGCGGCGGCGATACCCGCCAGCGAAATGTCTCTCTTACGCGAGCGCCAGTCGCAAATAGGCGGAGACGTGGGGCGGCGTCCGGGCCTCGTCGATGTCGGCGGCGCGGCGAACGACGTGCATGCGCGTAAGCTCGGAATGGGGGTCGAGGGCGAGAAAAGCCTCGATCCGCGCTTTCGCCTTCTCGGCGCTGAGCGAAAGCGTCATCAGTTTCATGCAGGCGATGCGCTGCGGCGTGAAGACGACCGTCCAGCCGTCCTTGATCGCCGCCTCGCCGGCGCTGACCCCCGTTTCCTCGAAAAGTTCGCGCCGCGCGCTCGCGTCCAGATCGAGCCTGCCGCCGAAGACGTCGCTCGGATCGGGCGTGCCGGCGGGAAAATAGATCAGACCGCCGTTGTAGGTGTGCGGCGCCATCTCGCCGAGCAGAAAAGCCCCGTCCGCCGATCTCAAGGCCGCCATCGAAAAGCAACTGGCGACCGGTTCGCCCGGATGGCCGAAGGCGCGCCAGGCGATGAAATTCTCGTAGCTGGTTTCGAAGAACGCGCCCTTGAGCTTCGAACCGGCGCCGGCGAGCGTGCGCCGGTTCAACAGCAGCACGCGACCGTTGTAGAGTTCCGGTTTCGCCCGGCGCGCCTCCGCCCAGTGAGCCGCGATGCGCGCCGCGTGCTTCTCGGCGAACGTCCAGGACGCCGACTCGACGACGAAGTCGAGTTCGGCGACCTCGACGATTTCGGCGCCCTCGCTCAAAGCTCGAGCGCGCCGCTGGATACGATGACCGCCGAGCCGCCGACCGAAACCGCGCCGAGCGCCCCCTTTTTGACTTCAAAGGTGAGCGCAATGAGGCTCGGGCGGCCCATTTCAATCCCCTGTTCGATCATGAACCTGTGCTTGCCGTCGCCTGGCCGGTCGAAGGCGAACGGGACGCCGGCGAAAGCCGCGGCGGCGCTCCCGGTCGCAGGATCCTCGATGACGCCCCAGTTGGGGGCGAACATCCGCGCATGAAAGGCCGAGCCAGACCTCTCGCACTCCCGCGTGTACAGAAAGGCGCCCGGCTGGTCCTTCTGCGCCCAGGCACAGGGGCCGGGGCCGGCGCGCCGAATGGCAGCGAGCGTCCCGACCGGGATGAAAAGGTATGGCGCGCCGGCGCTGAAGAGGCTCGGGCGATGGCCATCGAAGCCGATATCGCCGGTTGCGAGTCCGAGGCCGGCGGCGATCTCTGCGACCGGCGGGGGATCGGCATGGAGCCGCTCCGGGGGCTTCGGCAAGTCGAATTCCGATCGGGAGTTCGGCCGAGCGGAGAGGGGCGAGCAAAGCCCCGGTTCCGATCGTCGGGTGGCCGGCGAAGGGCAATTCCCGGCCGGGCGCGAAGATCCGCACTGCGACGGCATTGGCGCAGGCGTTCGGCGCGCAAACGAAGACGGTTTCGGACAGGTTGAATTCGCGCGCGATCGCCTGCATCCGGACGTCGTCGAGGCCGTCGGCGTCCAATACGACCGCCAGCGGATTGCCGGCGAGCGCCGTGTCGGTAAACACGTCGAGCAAGCCCCCGCTTTTCAGACCCTCCCCGGCCCGTGCGCCGCTAGGGAACGCAGCAGCCCGGCACGGTGAAGTTGTTCGGCAGCCGCTCGAGGCCCCGCTGGCCCACGAAGGTGTGGTCGATTTCCGGCATGTGGTTCAGCGGAGTGACCGTATTCAGCGCGTAGTTGTTGAAATCGCCGGGGCTCGCGCCGGTCCCCAGAGTCAAATAGGACTCGGCCGCGTGAACGATGATCTGGCGACCCGCCTCGGCGACCGGATGGCGGACATGGCGGTGAACCGGTTGGGCGGTCGCGGCGCCGGTAAGGCCGAGGCCCATTGCAAGGGCTGCGCCAAATAGTTTGGCTGAACGGGTCATTGTTCGTCCTTTCGTCGGGCGCGCCCGAGCGGCCTTACGAGTCAATATATCGGCGACGCGCGAAGAAAGTAAGTGCGCCGCCCGGAATTAAACCGCCTCCGGGCGAAAGAGTTTCGGAGGGTTGACAATTTCATCCTGCGCCGCGACGAGCGCGAGCTCGCGCCCGCCGCTGGCCAGTGTCGCGTCTATGACCGCAAAGACCGAAGAGGCCGCCAGACTGAGCGCCTGCGGCGTTGCGCGGCTCTCCAGCCAGTGATGGAAGAAGAGGGCCGCGAACAGGTCGCCCGCGCCATTGACGGCGATCGGCAGTTTGGCGGTGCGGAGCCGCCAGAGGCCCCGATCGTCGCCGGCCAGAATGTCGAGCGCGTCCGCTGCCGTGTCCTCGAGCCGGAGCGAGGTCGCCGCCACAACGCTGGGGCCGCGCGCGCGGAGCGCCGCGATCGCGGCGCGGGCCTGCGATAGCCTGGTCACCGGCGAGCCGGCCAGCCATTCGAGTTCGAAGGCGTTCGGCGTCGCGACAGACGCCGCCCGGAGGGCGCGGTCGCGGAAGAATTCGGCGACGCCCGCCGTGACATAAGCGCCGCGATCGACATCGCCGATCACCGGATCGCAGGCGTAAGCGGCGTCTGGATTGGCGGCCCGGATGCGGGCGAGGGCGCGGAGCGCCGCCTCGCCGATCTCCGCCCTGCCGAGATAGCCCGTGACGAGGCCAGCGCAGCGCGGCAGAACGCCGATCGAACTCGAGGCCGTCCATGCATTCGTCGATCATGCCGGCGTCGAAGGCGCGGCCGCGCCAGCCCGGGTAGCCGGTATGGCTCGAGAACTGCACGCTCATCAACGGCCAGACCTCGCGGCCAAGCCGCTGCAACGGAAAGACTGCCGCCGAATTGCCGACGTGGCCGTAGACGACATGCGACTGGATGGAGAGGATCGGGTCAAACATGGCGCGCAACGAGACGCCAATTTGGCCGCGTGGTCAAAGGCGCCCAAGCGACCTGTTCGACGGGTTACGGGTTTCTGGCGGTTCGGCGCGGGAGCGTGGGCTGACAGCGTCACCGCGGCGGACCCGTTCATGCGATTTTGGCGGAGTTCCGCGGCCTCCACGTCTCGGCGTTCTCAATTCGTCCCTTATGCGTATCAGAAGACCGTTTCGTTAGTTCCGGCCGGACAGTTGGACCTGAAGCGTCGTCCCAGGGCGGTGGAGGTTAAGCCGCCTCCTCCGGATGGACCCAAATATTCAGAAAGCGACGGGAACGAGGCGAAAGCCAGGGGCAGAGCCGAGACAACGCGGGGGCCAGTGGGAAGCTCAGACGGTGGTGCCCCTTGAGCGCGAGTTGCGGTATCAGTTGTTCGTGACGGCTCGCGAGAGACGTGGCCAAGCAACCTAACCTCGGCCCATCGATGCCCTTATCCGAATTCCCCGGCGTTAAGACGCCCCCCGAATATGAATCCGAGTTCCTTCGGTTCATGAATCCAGTGTTGGATGTAATGCGCGAAAAAGGAGGGCAAGCTCGGCCTCGTGAAGTCTACGACGCGATCGCGCAAAGGCTCGATCTGTCCGAAAAGGAACGGACCGTCACGAACAAGAATGGTTATCCGAGATTCGAAAATCAGATTGCATGGGCACGCTCCTTCCTCGTCAAAACCGGCTACCTTGACTCTCCCTCCCACGGCATTTGGCGACTTACCGACAAGGGCAAGGAAGCCCACCTTGACGGGCCCGATATAGATGCGATTGTTCGCCGCGTTGCGGAAATGAACGCGCTCGCCAAGGCGGGCACGGAGACGAAGACCACGGCGGAACCCACGCCCGGAAATGAATCCTCCACGAAAGACAAGGAAGACGAGGCCATTGCGCCTTCGCCACAAACGTCTCCTTACAGCGATCACCGGCCTGCCCTTATTGCGCTAATCGGAAGCATGACGCCCCTTGGCTTTGAGGAATTTTGTTCGGAATTGCTGGCGCGCGTTGGAGTGGAAGATGTTCAAACAACCCGCTATTCCAAGGACGGCGGCATAGACGGGACGGGTCGATTGCGGATCAACGATTTCGTCTCTCAGCGGATAGCCTATCAAGCAAAGAAATTCGACGGGTCGGGTCGCAAGGTATCGTCGGAAGAAATACAGAGATTTCGTGGAGCGATAGGTGGCCACATTGCCAAAGGAATTTTGTTTACGACGACGGCCTTTTCCGAAGACGCGAAGCGCGAAGCAAGGGCACCTGGAAAGGTTGAAATTGAACTTGTCGATCTCGACCGGATATTGGAAATTTGCGAGACTTATCAAATCGGACTGGTTGAGCAAAAAATTCTCGTCACGGACCCTTCTTTCTTCGAAAGGTTCCGGAGGCCTACTTAACGTTCTCGCTAACCTGTAACGGCTTGCGTGGAAGCCCGATGCCGAAAGTGGTCTACAAGGTAACTTGGCCGAACGGAAAAATCTATGTCGGCAGCGACATGACCGACTTAATCACGTATTTCGGCAGCCCAGACAAGCGGGTAATTGAGGCTGACTTCCCGACACGAGAAATCCGCCGAGACATGATGATACGACGTGAAATTCTTTGGGAGTCGGAGACCGCAGCCGATGCCGAAGTGCGCCGCGTCGAGCGTGAATTTATTCTGGCGCTCCGGGCGAATGATCCGGCAGTCGGATATAACCGGAACCCACGACACAGTCGGCCTTCAGACCAAAATTAGAACGAGCGCCGCTCTGGCGGTTGGTAGGTGAAAAAAGGGGCATTGTGGAACCCCGCCCCCTCCTGTGCTTTCCGGGCCTCGCGGCCTGTCCTTGCGACCTATTCGACTACCGGCGCGAGGACCTCGTGCTTGCGCGAACGCCGTGATGACAATATTGCCGTCCGTTCGACGAGGAGCCTGCCCATGAGCGACGCCATCGCCTTTCTCAAACGTGCGATCGAGCAGGGGCAGGGGCTCGCCAAGGCCGACGTCGTCTTGAAGGGCGGGCGGATCTTCGATCTCGTCAGCGGCGAGCTCAGGCAAAGCGATGTCGCCATCTGCGGCGATCGCATCGTCGGGACCTTGGCGGAGTACAGCGGCGCCCGCGAGATCGACATCCGCGGCAAGATCGTCGTTCCTGGTTTCGTCGACACGCACTGCCATGTCGAATCGTCGCTGATCACGCCGCTCGAATTCGACCGCTGCGTGCTGCGGCGCGGCGTGACCACGGCGATCTGCGATCCGCATGAGATCGCCAACGTGTTCGGGCAGCCGGGGATTCGCTATTTCCTCGAAGGCGCGATGCGCACCGTAATGGACCTTCGCATCCAGCTCTCGAGCTGCGTGCCGGCGACGCATCTCGAGACGTCGGGCGCGCGGCTCGAGGTCGGCGATCTTCTGCCGCTCGCCGATCACCCCAAGGCGCTCGGTCTCGCGGAATTCATGAATTTTCCCGGCCTGCTCGCCCGCGATCCCTCCTGCCTTGCCAAGCTCGCCGCCTTCCAGACCCGGCCGATCGACGGGCACAGCCCGCTGCTCGGCGGCCTCGCCCTCAACGGCTATCTCAGCGCCGGCGTGCGCACCGACCACGAGGTGACGAACCTTAACGAAGCGCGTGAGAAACTCGCCAAGGGCATGCAGCTGCTGATCCGCGAGGGCTCGGTCTGCAAGGACCTGCATGCGCTGGCGCCGATCATCACCGAGCGCAATTCGCCCTTCATCGCCTTCTGCACCGACGACCGCAATCCGCTCGACATCGCGGAGGAAGGCCATCTCGATTTTCTGATCCGCACCGCGATCAAGCTCGGCGCGCCGCCGCTCGCCGCCTATCGCGCCGCCTCGATCTCGGCCGCGCGCATCTTCGGTCTGCGCGACCGCGGCCTCGTCGGGCCGGGCTGGCGCGCCGATCTCGTCGTGGTCGACGATCTCGAAAGCTGCGCGGTCTCGACGGTGCTGGCGGCGGGCCGCGTGGTCGACGACGCGCTATTCTCGACGCGCGGCGACTTGACCGCGGTCGGGCGCATGAGCGTCAAGGCGCGGCGGGTCGAGGCGAAGGACTTCGTCGCCAGAGGGCAGGGGCCTTCGACCCAGGCGATCGGCGTCATTCCGGGCAAGATCATCACCAACCGCGCGCCGGTGACGCTGCCGTTCAGGAACGGCGAACGCGGCGTCGATCTCGATCAGGACGTGGTCAAGGTCTCGGTCGTCGCCCGCCACGGGGTCAATGACAATATGGCGACCGCTTTCGTTCAGGGTTTCGGCATGAAGCGCGGCGCGATCGCGTCTTCGGTCGGCCACGACAGCCACAATCTTTGTGTCGTCGGAACGAACGAGACGGATATGGCCGCGGCGATTAACCGCCTGTCCGAGATCGAGGGCGGCTTCGCGGTGGCGGAGAACGGCAGGATTATAGCGGAATTGCCGCTGCCGGTGGCGGGGCTCATGAGCCTGCAAAGTTTCGAGGAGGTGCGCGAGGGGTTGATCCCGCTGCGCCAGGCGGCCAAGGGCCTCGGCGTCACGCTGGCGGAGCCCTTCCTCCAGGTCGCCTTTCTGCCGTTGCCGGTGATTCCGCACCTGAAGATCACCGATATGGGGCTTGTCGATGTCGACAAGTTCGAGTTCGTCCGGGATTGAAGCGGAGGGGCTCAAAGCCTCGCCCATGTCGAGCTCAGCGAATCCCGCAGCGCTTCGAAGACGGCGCGCCGGCGCGCCAAGAGGTCGGCCAGTCCGCGATCCGGTTCGATCCGCTTGCTGACGCTCGTCATCGCCGCAACCGCTGTTTCGAGGTCGGGATGGAGCCCGACGCCGGCCGCCGCGACGATCGCCGCCCCCAAGGCTCCGAGCTCGTTCGCGGGCGCGAGTTCGAGCGGCAGGTCGATTGCCGAGGCGAAAATCTCGAGCCACGGCCGGCTGCGGGCGGCGCCGCCGGCAAACCGGGCGGCGCGCGGCCGCGGGCGGCCGCTGAGAAGACGGTCGATGTGGCCGCAATGCTCGAAGGCCACCCCCTCATAGACGGCGCGGATGATGTCCGGCAGGCCGTGCCAGGACGAGAGCCCGATGAGGCATCCGCGCGCCTCCGGCTGGTCCAGCCGGCCGTTCAGATAGGGAAGGAAATAGGGATTGGCGTCGGCCGGCCGCGCGGACAAGACTTCTTCGTTGCAGAAATCGAACAGCGCGTCGCGGCTGCGGCGGCTCGCATCCGCCGGGGCGAGGACCGAGTTCGACCAACCATTCGAAGGCGCTCGCCGAGGTCGGGCCGGCGTCGGTCAGGACGAATTCGCCCGGTCTCGGCCCGAAGATCGGCGCGGAGATCGATCCGTCGGTGATCGGCGTCCGGCTGGAGAGCTGGTTCAGGCCCCATGTGCCGGCGATGACGCTGATCAGGCTTTCGTCGGTCGCCCCGAGGCCGAGCGCCATCGCCGGTCCGTCGGCGTAGCCGGCCGACACCGGCGTTCCGGCGCGTAGTCCTGTCTCAGCCGCGGCCGCTTCGCTTACGGCGCCGGCGATCGTCAGCGGCTCGACCCCCTCGCCGAAGAGCCGCGCATGCCGCCCGAGCCCGAAAAGCTCGAGCACGGCCGGCGTCCACCTTCGCTGGCGCTCGTCGATCAGGCCGGCCGACGACAGATCGCTGATCTCGAGGCCGACCGCGCCGGTCAGGCGGAAGCGGAGGTAGTCCTTGCACATCATCGCCCGGTCGGCCCGCGCCAGCGCCTCGGGCTCATGCGCCTCGAGCCAGGCGATCAGCGGCGCCGGTTTGCCCGCCCATTGCCGCTGGTAGGTCAAGGGAACCGTTTCCGCCTCGACGCCTTCGGCGCGCCATCGCGCAACGATCGCCTGCGCCCGCTGATCGGGCGACAGGATGCCGTTGCGAACCGGCGTTCCGCGGCTATCGACCAGGTAGAGGCCGTTGCCGTACCCCGTCAGGCCGACGGCGACGATTGCCGACGGCTCGATCCGCGAGGCCGCCAGGACCGTGCGCGCGACTTCGCAGACGGCGGACCACATCGCCTCGGGATCGCGCTCGAGGGAGCCCGGCGCCGGATGCAGGGGCGCCATCGTGACGCTGGCGACCGCAAGTTCGCCGCCGCGCTCATCGTAGACCGCCGCCTTGACCGCGGTGCCTCCCGCGTCGAAGGCCATGATGTGTCGCTGCATGGCCGACGGCCTCCCCGGGCGAGGATAGCACCGCCTCCGCCCCAAATCACCGTTCGGGCGTCATCGCTTTCCGCCCGCGATTGGCTTGCGCAGCGCCATGGCGGCGAAGACGACCGCCAGCGCGAACCACGACACGATCATCGCCGTTCCGCCGATGGGCGCGGCAAAGGGGAAGAGCCGGTCGCCGGAAAAGGCTCGCGTCGCGAGGTCGGCGGCGAACAGCGCCGCGCCGGCTTCCATGAGAAAGCCGACGACGAGGAGCGCAGGCGAGGCGGCGACCCGCGCATGCGCCGCGATCCCGAGCGCGGCGGCGGCGTGCAGGATGAGAAATGTCGCGGCGGTGCGAGCAAGATCGCCGCCGTCTTCGTGCGCCGCCGCCGCCGCGAGCGCGACGCCTGCGCCGCCGGTCAACGCGGCGAGCGTAGCTAGAACGAGAGGGACGCGGCTCATCGGCGACGGCTCCATGGCGCCCGGGGCAGGCAAGAGAAGCCAGGCCTTGCGGCGCCGCTTGTCAAGCCGGCCCGGGGCTCCGAATGTGCGCGCCGGACGGCAAGCCGGAGGCGGAGCGTGGCGGACTACAGGGTGCGCGCCATCGAACGCGCAGATGACAGGCAATGGGCGCCGCTGTGGCGCGCCTATCTCGATTTCTATCGGATGCCCGAGAACCCCGAGGCGACCAGCGCGACCTGGGCGCGAATTTTCGATCCGCTGGAGCCGGTCCACGCCCTTGTCGTCGCGCGGGGGGAAAATCTCATCGGCTTCGCCCACTACCTGTTCCAGCGCTCGACCTGGCTGGTCAACCCGCGGTGCTACCTGCAGGACCTCTATGTCGGTCCGGAAGCGCGCGGGAACGGCGTCGGACGGGCGCTGATCGGAGCGGTGGCGGCTGCGGCGAAGGAGGCCGGCGCGGCGAATGTCTTCTGGAATACGCATGAGACCAATGCCGCGGCGCGGCGCCTCTACGACGGTCTTGCGGAGCGCACGGGCTTCATCCAGTACCGCATCGAACCGCTGTGACAGGCGGTCGCATCCGAAAGTCGGGGCCCGTGAGACTTGCCGCAGGGGGGAACTTAACCCATGCTGCCTTCGTTAGGACTGGGTTCTCAGCATAACGGGCGAGAGCTCGAATTGCGAAAACCTTCAGGGGACCAACATGTCATCGAAACGTATCACGCAGCGCTCGCTCGCCTTCGCCCACGCCAATGTGCGGAGCGGCGTCGATGCGGCGCTGACGATCGCGGCGCGGACGCAAAGCCTGATGGCGCCGGGGGAGCCGTCCGACAAGATGCGCGAAGCCAGTCGCATGGTGCAGGAAAAAGTCGACGCAGCGGTCGAGGGCGCGTTCGCCGCCCACGCGGCCTGGGGCGCATTCGTCCTCAAGGCGGCGTTCGGCGGCGTTCGCTCCGCCAACGACATCTCCATGGGACTGGCCGGCATCGCCGAGGCTGCGGCCAAGCCGGCCCGCCGCAAGGTACGCGCCAACGCGCGGCGGCTAACTGGAGCGCGGACGCTCCCCTGATATGGAGCTCTTGCATCATCTGCAGGGCTATCTCGGGACCTACGGCTATCTTGCCATCTTTGTCATTGTCGGCCTGGAAAGCGCCGGCATTCCGATGCCGGGCGAGACCGTCCTGGTCGCCGCGGCGATCCTGGCGGGCCAGGGCAAGCTCAATATTTTCGGCGTCGTCGCGGCGGCGGCGGCGGGGGCGATCATCGGCGACAATTGCGGCTACTGGGTCGGGCGAGAATTCGGCTTTCGCCTGGTCTATCGGTTTGGCCGCTACGTGCGCCTCGACGAGCGGCGCCTGAAGCTCGGCCAATATCTGTTTCTCCGGCACGGCGGCAAGATCGTGTTTTTCGGCCGCTTCGTCGCGGTTCTGCGCGCCTTCGCGGCGTTTCTGGCCGGCGTCAATCATTTCAACTGGGAGCGGTTCTTCCTGTTCAACGCCGCCGGCGGGATCGTCTGGGCGACGATCTACGGCACCGGGGCCTTTTGGCTCGGCCGCGCCATCGAGACTTATGCGCGCCCGGTCGGCGTGGCCCTTCTGGTCGCGGCCGCAATTGGCATCATCGTCGGCGGTGTCTTCGTGCGCCGCCATGAGCAGGCGCTCGAGGACGAGGCGGAGCGGGCTTTGCCCGGGCCTCTCGTCGTGCCTAAGAACCTTGGCGCAAAATAGCGGTCGCCTGGGCTGGGCAAGTCCTATGCGGCGGGACGCTCGACCGGGCCGACCCAGAGGCGCAAGCGCTCCGACCGGCGCAGCAGGTCCACCGGGACGGTGCGGTTGATCTTCTCGGCCTCGAGCGCGCGCAATAGCTCGCCGACGCTGGCGACTGGCTTGCCATCGAGGCCGATGATGATGTCTCCCGACAGCATTCCGGCCTGCGCCGCCGGCCCCGTTTGATCGACGCTGAGGACTCGCGCGCCCGTCGCCAGTTCGAGGCCGAGCCTCAGCGCAATCCGGCGCGGGATCGGCGTCGTCGCCGCGCCGATGCCGATATGGGCGCGTCTCACCCGCCCATGGCGCGCGATCTCGCCGGCGACGAAATTCGCCGTGTTGGAGGCGACCGCGAAACAGATGCCTTGCGCCCCCATGATGACGGCGGTGTTGATGCCGATGACTTCGCCGGCCGAGGAGACGAGCGGGCCGCCGGAGTTGCCGGGGTTCAGCGCCGCGTCCGTCTGCACCACGTCCTCGATCATGCGCCCCGTCCGCGACTGCAGCGAGCGCCCGAGCGCCGAAACGACGCCGGTGGTCACGGTCGCGTCGAAGCCGAGGGGATTGCCGATGGCGATGGCGATCTGGCCGCGCCTCAGCCGCGCGCTGTCGCCCAGCCGTGCGGCCGGCAGCGACACGTCGGCGTCCACGCGCAGAAGCGCGAGATCCGTATCCGGATCGTCGCCCAGAACCCGCGCCTGCAGCTCGCGGCCCTCGAGCGTCGTCAGCGACACCACGCGCCCGCCCTGCACGACATGGGAATTGGTCAGCGCCAGCCCGTCCGACGACACGATCACGCCGGAGCCGGAGCCGCCGTTGCGGCCGCCGCGCCGCACGTCAATTCGCACGACGCTGGGCCCGACGCGGTCGACGACGTCGGCGACGACGCGCGAATAGTCGTCAAGCAGGACGGAGTCGGGAGCGGGCTTTGCGCCGGGGCCCTGGGACGGGCTGTCGGAGTCGAGAACGGGCGCCGGCTGAGGCGCCGGCTGAAGCGGTTCAAACATGTCAGCGCATATGGGGAGACGCCCCCGGCGCGACAAGCAAGGGGTTCCGGCGAGCCTTCTCGTCTCAACGCTACGTAGTTTCCCTAATTGCGCGGACCTCGGCTGTTTGGGATGCTTCGGATCGAGGGATGTGGCGGGTCGTTCGACAAATCGTCGTTTCGCTTGTCCCCCATAGTAAATCGGCGTGGGGCGATTAGGCCCAAATTTTTGCGCTTAAGATGCTGTATTGTCGTTATTCTGTGCGCTCCTCCCGCGACGCCGTCGACGTGCAAAAAGTTGCCTCGTCGGTCCTGCGCGGCCGCCGCGACCCGCCCCGAACGCGAACCGTAGTGACCAACGGCGGATGACGGTCGTGGCGAGATTTCCGTTCCCCCCGCTCAGAAGGGCGCCGGCGAGATCATCTGCCCGGACGTCGGTCTGGTTGCCGCTGACTGCCGGGTTTCTTGCAGGCGCGATATTCGCGCTCAGCGTGGCTCAAGCCGACCGCGCCGCCCTCGAACCCGCCGCCCCGGAGCTCCCCGACATCGTTCCGCCGACCGTGAGCCCGCATCCCTACGTACCCTATGTCCGCGTTGGCATGGGTCCCGCATCTCCGATTTCGGGCGCGTCCGCGCCCTCACGAGGTTCCGCCGCTTTCTGGCGGGACGGAGAAGCGCCGTCGACCGCGGCCTTCTCCTTCCTGATGGACCCCGGTCGAAGAGTTTGAACGCCATGAACAAAGGGAAGGAATTCTGGGCGCCGCGCAGGCACGGCTTCGATGACGACGGGCCGATCCCCTACGAACCCAGACGCGCCTCGCGTCCGTACGCCAGGCCCGACGCCGTGTTCGAGGAGGCGGGAGCGAACGGCTCCCAACCCGACGCGAGCCAGCCAACCGTCGATGCGGTCGTGAAGTGGTTCAAGGAAGAGAAGGGCTTCGGTTTCGTCGAGCTCGCCAACGGACAGGGCGACGCGTTCCTGCACGCCACCGTCTTGCATGCAGCGGGTCACGACGGCATCGCCCCCGGCGCAACCCTCCGGGTCATCGTCGGCTCAGGCGCCAAGGGACCGCAAGTTGTCCGCGTCGTGTCGATCGATGCGTCCACCGTCATCGAGCGTCCCCGCCGTCCCGACGGGATGATGCGCCCGCCGCGCCGCTTCGCGCCCGACCCTTCGACGGCGACGCCTCTCGAGGGCAAGGTCAAGTGGTTCAACGAGACGAAAGGCTTCGGCTTTGTCGCGGTGGATGACGGCGGCAAGGACATCTTCGTCCATATCTCAGCGCTGAACGCGGCGGGCATCGCCCATCTCGATGAAGGTCAGCCGGTGAACATGCGCGTGGTGGACACGCCGCGGGGCCGCGAGGCGATCTCGATCGCGGTGTAATATAACAAGACAAAGCAAGCCAAGTCTCGCCGGCCGCATTCCTTGACAGTAGCGTTCGTCCTGCAAGCCCGTCGTTGACGGGCTTTATTTTTGCCGCCCTTCTCCCGCAAGCGGGAGAAGGCGGCCCGAAGGGCTGGATAAGGGGGAGCGTGCGGAAGCGCGATGGCTCGGCACGTTCAACCCGCGGAGCCTGACGCGAAGCGCCATGCGAGGGCCAACTGTGGGACCGGGCGAGGTCGCGCGCCCGGCGCGGTTCTTCCTCCGTCCGGCCGCGCATTGCCCGTTTTAGAAGAACGGGCGTTCTCCCGAACGCCCCATGGCGCGTCCACCTTCTCCCCGCAAGCGGGAGAAAGGCCTACCCCCCGGCCACCTCGAACCGCGCCAGCGGCAGGGTGAAGCTGAATTTCGCTCCGCCGCCGGGATTGGGCTCCGCCCAGATTCTCCCATAATGGGCCTCGATGATCGAACGCGAGATCGACAGCCCGACGCCGAGGCCGTCCTTCTTGCTCGAGGCGAAAGGCACGAACAGTTCGGAACGCGCGGCGTCGGTCAGACCAGGACCGGTGTCGGCGACGTCGGCTTGAACCATGCCTTCATCGAGGACGGTCGAGATCGTCAACCTGCGCTCGCGCGAATTCGCCATCGCCTCGATCGCGTTGCGCATCAGATTGACCATCGCCTGCTCGATTTGAACCCGATCGGCGAGCACCATGTCCTCCGGCGCATCGAGCTTGACGACGATCTCGACATTGGCCTCGTTCGCCGACGCTCCCACCAGTTCGCAAGCGCGGCGGATCAGATCGTGCAGACTCTGCTCGACTTTGTCGGGCTCGCCGCGCGCCATGAACTCCCGCAGGTGCGAGATGATCTGTCCGGCGCGCAGCATCTGCGCCAGACCCTTGTCGAGCGCTTCTTCCACTGCGTGCGACGGCGTTCGGGCGCCGATCATGTGTCGCGCGGCCGAGAGATAGTTTGAGGCCGCCGCCAGCGGCTGGTTGAGTTCGTGCGCCAGCGCCGTCGCCATATCCGCCATCGAGTCGAGCCGGTTGCCGTGCAGCCGGCTGAGCCGCGCTTCGAAACGGCGCCGCTCGCTGAGGTCGCGCATGAAGCCGATAAACAGCCGCTCGTCGCGGTAGCGAATTTCCGACACCAACAGCTCTACCGGGAACGGGGAACCGTCCTTCCGTCTGGCTTCGACATTGCGGCTGACGCCGATGATCTTCTTTTCGCCGGTGCGGATATAGCGCTGAATGTAGTCGTCATGCTGAGAGCGCTCGGGCTCCGGCGCGAGCACCTTGACGTTTTGCCCGATCAATTCGTCGGCGGAATAGCCCAGCATCGTCGTCGTCGCCGCGTTGATCGACTGAATCGTGCCGTGCTCGTCGATGGTGACGATCGCGACGGCGACGCCGTTGATCACGGCGCGCATGCGGGCTTCGCTGTCGCGCAGCGCGTCCTCGGCGCGCCGCCGCTCGCCAATGTCGACGAAAGTGACGACGACGCCGTCGATCCTGTCCTCGACGGTGCGGTAAGGCCTCAGGCGCATCAGGTACCAGCCGCCGGTCACGCTACGCACCTCACGCTCGATCGAGGCAAGCTCGAGCAGCACCGTGCGGGCGTCCTTCGCCAGACCCTCGTAGTCGAGGCCGTGGGTGAAGTCGGTGATCGACCGGCCCTCGTCGCCCGCAGCGAGATTGAACAAGTCGGCGATGCGGGGGGTGAAGCGGTTGATGCGCAATTGGGTGTCGAGAAACAGGATGCCGACGTCGGTCGCGGCCATCAGGTTTTGAATGTCGCTGTGGGCGCGCGACACGCTTTCGAGCTTGGTCTTCAGCTCGCCATTGACCGTCTGCAGCTCTTCGTTGATCGACTGCAGCTCCTCCTTGCTGGTTTCGAGCTCCTCTGCGGTCGAGCGGTACTCCTCGTTGATCGACTGCAATTCCTCGTTGGCTGCCCGCAATTCCTCATTCGCCCCCTCGTATTCCTCGCGCGAGTTGCGCAGTTGCGACTGGGTGAATTGCAGCTCCTGCTGAAGCTGCTGGATCTGCTCGTTCGGCGCGCCGTCCTCAATTGCGCTTGCTTCGACGGGCAAGTCGCCGAGCGCTTCGCCCTCGAAAAAGAATACGATGGCCGAACGGCTCACATTGGGATCGACGCTGGCCGGCCTCGCCTGCAGGTAGATGCGCTTGGAGTCGCCGTTGAAGCGGACGGCGATCGGGCCGCTGAGGGTCTGCTCGTTGCGGGCGAAAACGCGGTGCAGCGCCGCCCTCAGGTCGAAGCGCAATTCCTCGCGCGCAAGCTCGACCAGGTCATTGACCAGTACTCCGCCCGAGGGTTGCAGGTAACGTCCGGCCATTTCGGACAGATGGATGACGCGATAGGAACTCGTCGACCAGAGCGCTCGGCGGCGCCAGGCGCTCCAGCGCCTCGCGGTGCATGATCCCCTCGTTTGGCGCCCGGAACGCCGCCGGCGTCCTCAGAGGCAACAGCTCCGAGCCGAAAGCTGGCCCTAACCGGGGCGTCACCCTCACCTCGGAGGGGATCGAGGTTCGCTGGTAGATGCGCGCCTCACGGTCGACGGGGCGGAACATTCCCACCGGGCTGTCGGCGTTTTCCGATGACCCGAGGAAGAGATAGCCGGACGGCTTCAGCGCGAAGTGGAAGGTCGCGCAGACCTGCTGCTGCAATTCGCGGTCGAGGTAGATCAGCACATTGCGGCACGAGATGAGATCCGTGCGCGAGAATGGCGGATCCTTCAGAAGGCTGTGCCTGGCGAACAATACGACGTCTCGCAATTCGCGCGTGACCCGGTAGTGATCGACCTCTTTGCTGAAGAACCGCCGCAGACGGTCTTCGTTCATGTCGGCTTCGATGGCGAGCGGGTAGTGGCCCTCGCGGCCAACGGCAAGCGCCGCTTCGTCGAGGTCGGAGGCGAAGACCTGGATTTCGGCCCGGATCTCGTGACGGCTCGCCTCCTCGAGCAGGAGAATGGCGATTGAATAGGCTTCCTCGCCTGTGGCGCAGCCTGGAATCCAGGCGCGGATCGCGTCGCCCGCGCCCTTGCCGTCGGACAGCCCCGGAATGACGAGCGACGCCAGCTTGTCGAAGGCGTGCGAGTCGCGAAAGAATGTCGTCACCGAGATCAGCAGATCCGAGAACAACGCCTGCGCTTCCGCCGCGCTTTCGCGCAAAACCGCAAGATAATCGGCCATCGTCGCCGCCCGCTGCACCTGCATGCGGCGGGCGATGCGGCGGCGGATGGTCGATTTCTTGTAGTTGGAGAAGTCGTGACCCGTGCGGACGCGCAGATGCGAGAGGATGCGTTGCATCGAGGCGTCATCGGCTTCGTTCATCGCCTCAACGGCGACGCTGGCCCGGTTGCGAATAAGTTCTGGCAGCCGGGCGGCGATCTCCCGGAGCGGCAGGACGAGATCGGCGAGGCCGGTCGCAATGGCGCTTCGCGGCATTGAACCGTATTCGGCCTCTTCCGGTTCCTGCACCAGAATGATGCCGCCGGTTTCCTTCACCGCCTTGATGCCGACCGAGCCGTCCGACCCGGCGCCGGAGAGGACGATGGCGAAATCGTCGCCATGCTGCGCGGCCAGCGAGCGGAAGAACAGATCGATCGGGGCGCGCTGCCAGCGAGGCTCGTCGAATTCGGCGATCGCCAGATGCTGATTGGTGACCGTAAGCTGCCGATTCGGCGGAATGACGTAGACGTGCCGCGGCTCGAGCGGGGTGCGGTTGCTGACTTGGGTGACCGGCATCCGGGTGCGCGCCGCGAGGATGTTCGGCAGTTCGCTCTGGTGCGCCGGATCGAGATGGAGGACGACGACGAACGCCGCGTCGACGTCGTCGGGCAGGCTTTCAAAGAAGATCTGCAGGGCGCGAACGCCGCCGGCAGAGGTTCCGATGCCGACCGTCGGGAACCGCTTCGAGGCGCCTTCCCCGGCGCCTGATTCGCCACTGGACGGCGCCGTCTGGCCATCGTCGCGGTTCATCCGAGCCTCCTAGGGGCCCGACGGAGGTCCCTGTCCCCAACGCGGTAACGCTCGCGCCCTGCGCAATGATCCATTGGCCAAGGACTTACGCGCGGTCATCCTACAGATCGCGCCGCCGTTTTGGAAGAAGCGAAGTGCACTTCGCTTTGACGGTTTGCGGCGGGAACCCGCGGAAACAAGTTCACCCGACCTTCGCCGGAGGACGGCTCAAATATTACTAACAGAATAATCTCTTCCTGAAATTCACAAACCGTGGTAGGCTAGCAAGACATTGGCGCTCTCATATCGGGGCCCAGGGCGAGTTCCACTATTTTGGGGTGCTAGACATGAGCCACTCCGTCAGGGCGCCGTATTGCATAGCTCGGGCGAAGGACGTCGAAGACGACGAAAATGACGTCGCAGGATCTGTAATATGACGCCGCGGGGAGCCTAAAATAAGCAACCTGCCTGTGCGCCTGCAACCCATTGAAAACTCACGATTCGGACGAGAGAATCCAAGGAAATCCAAGGAAATCCAAATCGCCGATCCAATGAAATTCAAGCTGTAGTTTCGCGCGATCCAGGGAATCCAAGAGAAACCAAAGGAGTTCGCGCCGGGATCAGTGGCCGCTCCTGATGGTCACGTCGCATCGCGCCTCGCCGCCTGGAGCCGTCCTTTCGACACCGCCGCCAGGATGGCGCGGGCTCGGCTTGCGGCGAGGGCCGCCGCGACGTCCGGTCCGACCTTGAGCCGCCAGTTCGGCCGCTCGCGGTCGGTGCCGGGCAGGTTGGTGGCGATCGTCTGGCCGACGAGGTCGTCGTACTGGGCGCTGGCGAAGATCGAGCCCGCGCCGCCGATCAGCGCGTGGACCGCCGCCGCGAGCGTGTCGTCGAGCGGCGCCTCCTCGTTGGGCGCGACCGCAATCAGTCCGGCGGCGAGCAGCGCCGCGACGAGGCCTTGCTTATCGGCCCGCCGCTCGGCGATCGCCTCGGCCGCGGTGGCGAGCGACAGGCGGCCCAGCGATAGCCGCTCGGCGATGTCCGCGCCCTGCCACCATCCGGCGAGCGTGGCGAGATCGTGCGTGGCGACGCAGGCGACCGAGAGCGGCGGATATCCCGCGGGCGGCAGCACCTCGGCCCCCTTGCGCTCGAACCGCAGCACCCGCATGCCGAGGATGTTGGCTTTCGTCAGGCGGCTGCGGAAGCCTGGCGGCACTGTGCCGAGGTCCTCGCCGACGACCATGCAGCGCGCCCGCTGGCTCTCGAGCGCGACCTGGCCGATCAGATCATCGAGCGGGTAGGCGAGGTAGGCGCCCTCTGCCGGCTTGGCGCCGTCGGGAATGAGGAAGAGCCGCCGAAGCCCCATCGCGTGATCGATGCGCAGCATCCCGGCGTGGCGCATGTTGGCGGCATAGAGGGCGCTCAGATTCGCCCATCCATCGCGGGCGCCGGCAAGCGGGTTGGGGGCCGGCAGGTTCCAGTTCTGTCCCTCGGTGGCGAACGGGTCTGGCGGCGCTCCGACCGACACGCCCAGCGCGAGGTCCTTCGCGTGCGCCCAGGCCTCCGCGCCGTCGGGCGCCGCGCCGATCGCGAGATCGCGATAAAAGCCGATGTCGAGCCCGGCGGCGCGCGCCGCCGCCGCCGCGCGCGCCAGTTGGCGGTCGGCGAGCCACTGGCAGAAGAGCGCGAAATCGAAGGCGAGCGGATCCTTCGCCGCGAAAGCGGCGCCGATCGCCTTCGCGTCGCCGTCCCTGAGCGCCTCGGGCCAGGACCGCCAAGCCGCGCCGGCTTCGCTCGAGGCGATCGTCTGGAAGGCGGCAAAGCGCCGAAGCGCTTCGCCGCCGGTGCTGACGAAAGCCAGAAAGTCGACGAACATGGGTTCGTCCGGCCGCGACGCCCGGGCCCGCGCGAAGGCGAGATGGAGCGCCTCGAGCGCGGCCCGCTTGATCGCCCAGACTTCCGGGTAGCCCACGGTTTCGGCCGCGGAGGCGGCGGCGATGGCGGGAGCGAGCGCCGCCAGAGCCGCATCCAGGGCCTCGTCCCGCGGCAACCCGGTGTCGAGGACGTCGACGTAGATCGGATCAAGGAAGCGCCGGTCGGAGGGATGGTAGGGGCTTGCTCGTCCCCGGTCGTGCGGAAAGAGCATGTGCATCGGGCTGACGCCGAAATAGGACGCGCCCGCCCGGCCCGCCGCCTCGCCCGTACGCTGAAGGGTGGAGAAGTCGCCGATGCCCTGATCGCCCGCGCGGCGAAGGGCGTATAGCTGCGCCGTGACGCCGAAGCGCTTGGACAGCGCCGCCTCCGCTCCATAGGCCTCGGGCGGCGCGACCGTGAGCGCGCAGTCGACGCCGCCGACGATGAGGCGATGGCGGCCGATCGGCAGGCCAGGCAGCGGCGCGGCGCGCTCCGCGACGACGCGCCCATCCGGCAGTTCGCGGCGCTCGCCCTCGCCCGCCGCGATCCGCCATTCGATGATGCGTCCATCCTCGCATTCGAGGCGCGCATTGAGGCTTTGGGGCTGATCGCGCAACGGCGCCGCGAGCGGCTTGTCGGCGGGGAGGGTGAGCGACGTCGGAACCCGGCGCCGCCGCGTCTCGTCGAGCACACGATCAAGGCTTTCCAGCGCCTGCGCCGCGCTGCCGGCCTCGAGGCCGAGCGCCGTCAGGAGCGCGATCTTGGTCTCCGGCGACACGACATTTCGTTTGCCGCCGATGTCCCACCATTCGGTGGCGATGCCGACGGCCTTCGCCAGAGCGTCGATGGCGTCCGCGCTCGGGGGCGCTGCGGCGTGGCCGCCGGCGACAGGACTTTCGGCAAGAATGAGGCAGGAGCGGGCGACGAGCCGCTGCCGGTCGGCGAGCGCGGTCGGCCGCTCGGGCGCATCGGGGTTCGAGGTGTCTGCCAGCAGGCGCCAGGCCATTCCGGCGCGCGGCTCCGGCAGACGAAGATCCACATCGTCGCCGCCTCGGTTCAACGCCACGGCGACGCGGTCGGCGCCGTCGCTAAGCGGCGCGGCGAAGACTGCCACGAGCACCGCGCCCGCGCCGTCGTTCCAGGTGGCGGGCGTCATCGAGCCCTCGGCGTCGCGCCATTCGACATCGGGAAGCCTGCCGCCATCGAACGGCTCGCCGGTCAGGAAGGCGTCGCGCGACAGGGCAGGATGGGTCCGGCGGACGTCGATGAGGTGGCGGACAAAGGCGATCAACAGAGCGTCGGCCGCGCCCCAGTCGATGGCGGTCGTCGCGTTGTCCTGTGCGTAAGCGTTGTTATTGCCGCGCTGACTGAAGCCGAGCTCCGATCCCATGGCGAGCATCGGCGTGCCGCGCGAGGCGAGAAGCAAGGTCAGCAGATTGCGCTGGTCGCGCGAACGGGCTTCGACGATGGCGGGAACGTCGCTCGGTCCCTCGACGCCGTGGTTCCAGGAGGTATTGGCGTCGGTTCCGTCGCGGTTCTGCTCGCCGTTCGCCTCGTTGTGCTTGTCCTCGTAGGCGACGAGATCGGCGAGGGTGAAGCCGTCGTGCGCGACGACGAAGTTGACGCTTTTCGACGGCGCCGCGGCGCGGGGGAAGACGTCCCGCGATCCGGCGATCCGGGTGGCGATCTCGCCGCGCAGGCCGGGGTCGCCGCGCCAGAAACGGCGCGCCGCGTCGCGATAGCGGTCGTTCCACTCGGCGAAGCCGGGTCCGAACGCGCCGAGCTGGTAGCCGCCGGGGCCGACGTCCCACGGCTCGGCGATGAGCCGCGCCTGCCTCAGCAGCGGATCTTCGGCAAGCGCCTGGAAGAAGAGCGCGTGCGGGTCGAAGCGGCCGTCGCTGCCGCGTCCGAGCGTCGTCGCGAGATCGAAGCGGAAGCCGTCGAACCCGCCGTGGACCATCCAGCGTCTGAGGGCGCCGATCGCCATGTCGACGACGAGCGGACGCTCGAGCGCCACGCAATTGCCGCAGCCGGTGTCGTTCAGGTAGGCCTCGGGACGGCGGGGGTCGAGGCGGAAGAACGTCGCATTGTCAAGGCCGCGGAAAGACAGGGTCGGTCCGAACTGGTCGCTCTCGCCATTGTGGTTGAGGACCACGTCGAGGATCGCCTCCATGCCCGCTTCGTGCAGCGCGTCGGTCGCCGCGCGAACCTCGGCCCAGCCGCCCGGCGCCAGCCGCGGATCGGGGACGCCGAACACCACCGGATTGTAGCCCCAGGCGTTCGACAGCCCGAGCGGGGGCAGATGCCGCTCGTCGACGAACGCGTCCGCTGGCATGATCTCGACCGCGGTCACCCCGAGGCCGGCGAGATGGGCGATCGAAGCGGGGTGCGCGAGTCCGGCGAAAGTTCCGCGCAGCTTTTCCGGAATCGCTCCATTGAGCCGTGAAAAGCCCCTCAGATTGAGCTCGTAGACGACGAGCGCCTCCGCAGCGAGGCGCTTCCGGCCCGGGTCGCCGGCTGGAGGCGCGCCGGCGACCGCCTTCGGCGCATGCGGACCGCTGTCCTCGCCGAAAGCGAACATCGAGGGATGCAGCCGGAACGGCCGGTCGAACGCCCAGGCGTAAGGATCCGCGAGCAACTTGGACGGGTCGAAGCGCTGCCCCCGGGCCGGATCGAAGGGACCCTCGACGCGAAATCCGTAGCGCGAACCTGCGCCGAAGCCCGCCGCAGAGCCGCGAAGGACGCCGCCAGCGTCGCGGCTCATGGCCGCGCGAAGGATTTCGCGATCACCTTCGTAAAGACAAAGAAAAGCGCCCGCCGCGTTGGGCAGGGCGAGCGCCGCCTCGAGCCCCAGCGCCGTCGTCGCGACGCCGAGACGTGTCTCGGCATTCGCCATGGCCTGGCTCACGCGGCGGACCCGACGAGCGAGCGGTAGAGTTCGGCGTAGCGCTGCGCCGAGGCGCGCCAGGAGACCTCCGCCCGCATGCCGTTCAGCCTCATTCGCCGCATCGCCGCAGCCTTGCGGAACACTGTCAGCGCGCGCTCGATTGCGTCCGAGAGGGCTTCGGCAGAGAGCGGCCAGAACTGGATTCCCGTGGCGACGCCCGCCGCCGTCGCCGCCTCGTTGGCGTCGATGACGGTGTCGTTGAGGCCGCCGACGCGGGAGACGATCGGCGCCGCGCCGTAACGCAGGGCGCAAAGCTGGGTCAGTCCGCAAGGCTCAAAGCGGGACGGCACGAGGACGAAGTCCGCCGCCCCCTGGTAGAGATGGGCGAGCCGTTCGTCGTAACCGAAGACGCATGATACCGAACCAGCGCGGGACGCGGCGGCGTCAGCGAAGCCCTGCTCCAACCCCCTCTCGCCGGACCCTAGCAGCGCAAGCTGTCCGCCTTTGGCCACGACTGCGGGAAGGGTCTGCAACAGCAAGTCGAGGCCCTTCTGGTGGGAAAGGCGCGATACGACGGCAAAGAGCGGCCGATCGACGCTCGGCGTCAGTCCCATCTTGCTCTGCAGCGCAATCTTGTTGCGCGACCGCATGTCGATCCGCAGGGCGGTGTAGTTTTGCGCCAGCGCCGGATCGGTCGCGGGATTCCATATCGTGTCGTCGATGCCATTGAGGATGCCATGGACAACGTCCGCCCGTGCGCGGAGGAGCCCGTCGAGCGCCATGCCGAATTCCGGCGTCATGATCTCGCGGGCATAGGTCGGCGATACGGTGGTGATGGCGTCGGCAAGCCTCAGTCCCGCTTTGAGGTAGCCGACGCCGCCAAAGTATTCGACGCCGTCGATCGACAGAGCGGCGTCGGGAAGGCCGAGCTCCCAGAACACGGAAATCGGGAAATGGCCCTGAAACGCAAGGTTGTGTATCGTCACGACCGACTTGGTTCGCGGCCCCGGGGCGAAGTGAAGATAGGCGGACGCGAGCGCGGCCTGCCAGTCGTGGGCGTGAACCACATCGGGCTCAAAGGCGCCGAGCGCGCCGAGCCCGATGTCGGCGCCGACGCGCGCCAGCGCCGCGAACCGCCGCGCATTGTCCGGCCAGTCGAGACCGTCTGGTCCGAGATAGGGGCTGCCCGGTCGCTCGTAGAGATGCGGCGCGTCAAGCGCAAAGAGATCGAGGCCGGCTGCCTTGCCCGCCAGGAGTCGCGCCGGACCGCCGAATAGATTGCCGTACTCCCGTGCGGTCGAAACGTCGGCGAGCTTGGCCCGGACCGCCGGATAGGCTGGGACGAGCGTTCGCATAACGACTTTCTCGCGGCTGAGCGCACCCGGCAGCGCGCCGGCGACATCGGCGAGCCCGCCGGTCTTGACGAGCGGGAAAATCTCCGAGGCAACCGAGAGAACCCTCAGTTCGCTCATTGCGTGAGCTTTTCGATCATCGGACCGGTGATCAGCGTCACGCCCTCCTCGGTGCGGCGGAAACGTTTCGCGTCGAGTTCGGGATCCTCGCCGACGACGAGACCGTCCGGAATGCTGACTTCGCTGTCGATCACGACCTTGTTCAAGCGCGTGTGCCGCCCAATGCTGGCGTAAGGCAGAATGACGGCTTCGTGGATCGTCGAATAGGAATGGACGTGAACGCCGGTGAACACCAGCGAACGGCTAATCGCGGCGCCCGAGACGATGCACCCGCCCGAGAGCAGCGACGAGATCGCCAGTCCGCGCCGGCCGTCGACGTCGTGGACGAACTTCGCCGGCGGCGTGATCTCGCCGTAGGTCCATATCGGCCAGGCGCGGTCGTAGAGGTCGAGATCGGGCACGATGTCGGTGAGGTCGATGTTGGCGGCCCAATAGGCGTCGACGGTGCCGACGTCCCGCCAGTAGTGCTTGGCTTCCTCGGTTGAGGTGACGCAGGACTGAGAGAAGTGATGCGCGACCGCTTTGCCGTTCTTGACGAGGTAGGGAATGATGTCCTTGCCGAAGTCGTGGCTCGAGTTCGGGTCGGCCGCGTCGCGGTGCAATTGGTCAAAGAGAAACTCGGTCTCGAACACGTAAATCCCCATGCTGCAGAGCGCAACGTCCGGTTTCCCGGGCATGTGGGGCGGATCCTTGGGCTTCTCGAGAAAGGAGAGGATCCGGTTCTGCTCGTCGACATGCATCACGCCGAAGCCCTTGGCCTCCTCGAGCGACGCCTCGAGACAGCCGACGGTGACGTCGGCTCCCGAGTCGACGTGCTGCTGGAGCATTTTCTCGTAGTCCATTTTGTAGACGTGATCGCCCGCCAGCACGATCATGAATTGCGGACCGTAGCTCTCGATGATGTCGATGTTCTGATAGACCGCGTCGGCGGTGCCGAGATACCACATGGTCTCCGAAACTCGCTGCGAGGCGGGCAGAATGTCGAAACTCTCGTTTCGCTCGGGGCGCAGGAAGTTCCAGCCGCGTTGCAGATGGCGAATGAGGCTATGAGCCTTGTATTGAGTCGCGACCGCCATCCGCCGGATGCCGGAGTTCAAGGCGTTCGAAAGCGCGAAATCGATGATGCGCGACTTGCCGCCGAAGTAGACGGCGGGCTTGGCGCGCCGGTCCGTCAGCTCGAGGAGGCGGCTGCCGCGACCGCCCGCAAGGACATAAGCCATGGCGTGACGAGAGTAAGGCGCAGAAATGCCGAGCTCCTTGGCTGTCTTCATCCTGGGCATGAGGGTCTCCTTGATCAGCGCGCCGCCTCCTCGGCGCCGGGCGGGCTGAAGGCTAGGTACAATGTCGAAAGCGGCGGCAGCGTCAGGGTCGTCGAAGCGGGAAAGCCGTGCGATGGCCGGGCTTCAGCGAAGACGGCGCCGAAATTGCCCATGTTGGAGCCGCCGTAGGCAGCCGCATCGCTGTTGAGGGCCTCGCGCCACTGGCCTTCGAAGGGCAGTCCGATGCGATAATTGAGACGCGGCACGGGCGTAAAATTGCAGACGACGGCGACCGGCGGGTCGTTCCGCGCCCCGCGACGCAGGAAAGCGAGCACGGATTGGGCGTCGTCGTTGACGACGATCCAGCGAAACCCCTCCGGCTCGCAGTCGCGGGCGTGCAGAGCCGGCGTCTCGCGGTAGAGGCGGTTGAGATCGCGGATCAGCGCCTGCACGCCACGGTGCGGCCAGTATTCGAGCAGCCACCAGGGAAGCGATTCGCTCGCGTTCCATTCGCTCGTCTGGCCAAACTCCTGCCCCATGAACAGGAGCTTCTTGCCCGGGTAGCCCCACATCAGGCCATAGAAGGCGCGTGCGTTGGCGAAGCGGCGCCATTCGTCGCCAGGCATTTTGGAGACAACGGATGCCTTGCCGTGGACGACCTCGTCGTGCGAGATCGGCAGCACGAAATTCTCGCTATAGGTGTAAAGGAGCCCGAACGTCATCTTGTCGTGGCTCCAACGGCGATAGATGGGGTCGCTCGACATGTAGTCGAGCGTGTCGTGCATCCAGCCCATGTTCCACTTGAAGCCGAAGCCGAGCCCGCCCTGGTCAGTCGGCCGCGAGACGCCGGGGAAGGCGGTCGATTCCTCGGCGATGGTGACCGCTCCACGGAAGAGGCCGTAGACGAGTTCGTTGGCGCGGCGCAAAAAGGCGATCGCCTCGCGGTTCTCCCTGCTGCCGTCCGGGTTGGGGAGCCACTCTCCTTCGCGTCGGGAATAGTCGAGGTAGAGCATCGAGGCGACGGCGTCGACGCGCAGGCCGTCGATATGGAAACGGTCGACCCAGTAGAGCGCGTTGCAATAGAGAAAATTCGCCACCTCGTGCCGGCCGAAATTGTAGATTGCCGTGTTCCAGTCCGGATGGAAGCCCTTCCGTGGATCGGCGTGCTCGTAGAGCGCGGTGCCGTCGAAGCGGGCCAAGCCGTGCTCATCGACGGGGAAATGCGCCGGGGCCCAGTCGAGGATGACACCGAGCCCCGCGGCATGCGCGCGATCGACAAAGCGGGCGAAGCCGGCCGGCTCGCCGAAGCGCCGAGTTGGCGCGAACAGGCCGATCGGCTGGTAGCCCCAGGACTCGTCGAGCGGATGTTCGCTGATCGGCAGGAGCTCGAGATGGGTGTAGCCCATCTCGGCCGCGTAGGGGATCAACTGGTCAGCCAACTCGTCGTAGGTGAGAAACGACCCGTCCGGGTGACGTCGCCAAGACCCGAGATGGACCTCGTAGATCGACATCGGCTTCCGCCGCGGCTCGCCCTGGCCCCGGTTGGCCATGTATTCGCCATCGGTCCAGACGAAATCGGCGCTGTCGGCCACGACCGACGCGGTCGAAGGCCGGAGCTCCGCCTCGAAGCCAAAGGGATCGGCCTTCAGCGGCAGAAGCGCTCCGTCTGGCCCGGCCAGCTCGTACTTGTAGACGGCGCCCGCTTTCAGCTCAGGCACGAAAAGCTCCCAGATGCCGCTGTCGACGCGCTTGCGCATCTGGCAGCGCCGGCCGTCCCAGCGATTGAAGTCGCCGACGACGGAGGCGCGAGTGGCGTTCGGCGCCCACAGGGCGAAAAGGACACCCGCGACACCCTCATGCACGGTAAGCTGGGCCCCCAGCCGCCGGTAGAGCTGGCGATGGGAGCCTTCTCGAAGAAGATGGTCGTCGAGCGGCCCGAGCGCCGGACCGAAGGCGTAAGGGTCTAGCGAGGTGAACGTTCCCGACGCCGTCTCGACCTCAACCATGTAGGAGGGGCGCTCCTTGAGCGAGGGGATCAGGGCCTCGAAGAAGTCGTCCTTGCGGCGCGGCAGCTCCGCCAGAAGCTTGCCGTCGCGCGTCAGCGCCCGCACCCGCAAAGTCTCGGGCGCGAACACGCGAATCACCCATCCTGCGGGGGTCTCATGCGGACCGAGGACAGCGAACGGATCGCCGCAACGCGCCGTCTGGACCGCGGCGACGTCGGCGTCCCGCGCTCTCCAAACCTCCATGACGACCTCCCCGTCGATGACTTCAGCTCAGCGGCATAAACGGCGCATTCCAGATTTCCGTCGCATATTCCGCGATCGTGCGGTCGGAGGAGAACCATCCGACGTTGGCGGTGTTGAGGATGCTGGAACGCATCCACCTTGTTTGGTCGCGCCAGGCTTCATCGATGCGCATTTGCGTCTCCCAGTAGGCGGCGAAGTCAGCGCAAACCATGAAATAGTCATGGTGCGTCAGCGTATCGACCAGCCCGCGATAACGTGTGACGTCGTCGTTGGAGAAGACGCCCGAGGCGATCTCGTCGAGCGCTTCGCGCAGCGCCGGCGAGGCCGCGATGCGGTCGCTAGCATCGATCCCGTGGCTTCGCGCCGTCTCCACCTCGGAGGCCGTAAGGCCGAATATGAAGATGTTGTCATTGCCGACGAGATCGCGCAGTTCCACGTTGGCCCCGTCCAGCGTGCCGACCGTCAATGCGCCGTTCAGCGCCATCTTCATGTTGCCGGTACCCGAGGCCTCCATCCCCGCTGTCGAAATTTGCTCCGAGAGATCGACCGCAGGGATGATCGTCTCGGCGAGCGAGACATTGTAGTTGGGTAGGAAAATCACCTTCAGAAGACCGCGCACGGTCGGGTCGGCGTTGATCACGCGGGCGACGTCGATTGCGAGCTTGATGATCAGCTTGGCCTGTGTGTAGCTGGCCGCCGCCTTGCCCGCGAAGATTTTCACCCGCGGCGCGAAGTCGATCATCGGGTTGGCTCGGATGGCGTTGTAGCGCGCGACCGTTTCCAGGATGTTGAGGAGTTGGCGCTTGTATTCGTGTATGCGCTTGATCTGCACGTCGAACATCGAATCCGGATCGACGCGCTGGCCGAGTTGGACGGCGATGTGGCGCGCGAGCGCGACCTTGGCGAAACGCCTCGTCGCGGCGACGCGATCTTGCATCGACCCATCCCCGGCGTAGGCAGCGAAACCTTTCAGCGCCTCCGCGTCGTCGAGGGCGCGCTCGCCGATCGTCGTGCGGATAAGCCCTGCGAGCCCTGGGTTGCATTCGATCAGCCAGCGGCGGAAGGTGATGCCGTTCGTCTTGTTGACGATGCGGCCGGGATAGACCGCGTTCAGGCTATGGAACACCGTCTTGCGCATGAGTTCGGTGTGCAGCGCGGAGACGCCATTGATCTTGTGCGAGCCGACAAAGGCGAGATTGCCCATCCGCACACGGCGACCCGCCTGTTCGTCGATCAGGGATATGGACGCGAGAAGGTTCGGGTCGAGGAAGCCCCGCCTCCTCGCGCTGTCGAGGTGCGCCGCATTGAGGAGGTAGATGATCTGCATGTGGCGCGGAAGGAGGCGCTCCATCAGCGGAACCGGCCAAGTCTCGAGCGCCTCGGGCAAGAGTGTGTGGTTGGTGTAGGAAAAGGTGGCCCGCGCGATCGTCCAGGCCTCGTCCCATTCAAGGCCGTTCAGATCGACCAGAATTCGCATGAGCTCAGCAATCGCGATCGCCGGATGCGTGTCGTTGAGCTGGACGGCGGCGTGTTCTCCCAGCGTACGCACGTCCTTATGCTGCTTGATATGCCGGCGAATAAGATCGAGCAGCGATGCCGAGGCGAAGAAGTACTCCTGCCTTAGGCGCAGTTCCTGGCCGGCCGGGGTGGCGTCGCTCGGATAGAGGACTTTGGAGATGGCTTCGGCGCGCACCGTATCGGAAAAGGCGCCGACATAGTCGGCCGCGTTGAACGCGTCGAGCTTGAACGGGTCCGGCGCGCGGGCCGACCACAGGCGCAGGGTGTTCACATGCCGCCCGCGCCAGCCTGCGATCGGCGTATCATAGCCGACCGCTTCGACCGTCTCAGCCGGATGCCAGATGTGGCGTGTGCGATCGTCCTCGCCCTGAACCATCTCGACCGTGCCGCCGAAGCCGATCGCGTAATTGCATTCAGGGCGCTCGAACTCCCACGGATTGCCGTTGGCGAGCCAATCCTCTGGCGTCTCCTGCTGCCAGCCGCCACGGATGATCTGGCGGAAAAGCCCGTTGTCGTAGCGTATGCCGTAGCCGTGCGCGGCGATGCTGAGCGTAGCCATGCTGTCCATGAAGCAGGCGGCCAGTCGCCCGAGGCCGCCGTTGCCGAGCGCGGCGTCCGGCTCGATGCTGCGCAGCTCCGTAAGGCTGACGCCAAGCCCATCGAGCGCCTCCGCCATTGGCTCGGCGATGCCGATATTGGTCATCGCGTCGAACAGAAGCCGGCCGATGAGGAACTCGAGCGAAAGATAGTAGACCCGCTTGTGACCATTGGCGTAGGCGCCGGCCGTGGACGTCATCCACCGGTCGACGATGATGTCGCGAGTGGCGTAAGCGACCGCAAGGAACCAGTCACGCTTGCTCGCAACCTCGGGGATCTTGCCGACCGAATAGGTCAGCTTCGCCAACACCGCCGCCCTCAGCTCTGGGGCGCCAAACGTGTCCGCAATGCCCGCTTTCAGCCGGGTTCCGGTGTCTGCGTTGAAATCGTCCATGGTCTTATGCCCCTCGCCGCGAGATGCGGTCGGCGGCGCTCGCGCGCATCCAGAAGGTTTGTAACACGCCCGTTGGTCAGGACAATCTGTCTGATCGAGGTCGATGAGACCTACTCGCTTTTCGGTGGCGGGTTGGGCGGGGGTTTGGCGTCGCGGATCTGGTCCTGGAGCGCGTTGAGTTCGGTCGTCGCCGAATTGATCTGGCCCTGCATGGCCTCGAACTGCTTTTGCGCTGCGGCGGTTTCTCTCTGCGCCTGCGCCAGGGCCGCGCGCGCAGCGTCGACTTGGCTCTGCAACCCGGCCTGCTCCCCCACAAGGGACTGCTCCTGCGCCTGCACTCTGCCCAGGCGGTCGCTCTCATCCTTGAGCTTCGTGTCGACCGACTGCAGATCGCGCGTCTTCGCGCTCGCTTCCTCTTGCGCCCCCGATATTGCGAGCTTGGCGTCGCTGATTTGCTTCGTCAAATCCGCGAGCTCGGTTTGTGCGGAAGCGCGTGCGGACGTCGCCTCCGAAAGCGCTTTTTCGGCCGCGGACGCCTGGGCCTTGAGTTCGGCGGCCGTTCCCGCCGCCTTCTGGAGGTTCTGGAGGTCGGCGGCGAGCGACTCGCGCGCGCGTTCCGCCGCGTGCAGCGATTCTTTCATCTCGGATTCGGTCTGCGCCGCCCGCGACCAAAGGAAGGCGGCGAGCAGCCAGCCAATGACCGCCAGGGCCGTCAACGCCAGCGGGATCGGTCGGCGAAACTCGTCGCCGACGTCGTGGGCCATCGCGGTGCTCCGTTCTTTGGCAGTTCGCCCAGCGATCGGGCTCGAGAGCTTTCATAATGAACGTGTGACGGCGCTGCGCTCAAGCAGAAAACGTCCGCCGCCCACACCCGCGCGGCATGTGTCCGGGAATGTTATCAAGCCATCCTTAGCCGAAGAGCCAGGAGGCATGGAAAAAAGGGCCTAGAAGGGCGCGGAGGAGACCGGCTCCGACGCATCATCGCAGGAGGCCCGGGCGCAACGCGCCTTTTTCCGTTGATCCGCCGTGGGCCGGAAAGAGGCCGCCCGCATGGAGATTGGCCCGGATCGTGCGACCTGCGCAGTTCGCGCGATTCCGGCGAGGCCGCGACGAAAGGACGCAGCGCGCCAGAGGTCGAGCAAATACGATTGAATTTTTCGTTTGTCATTCCTCGCGCTCGCCGTGTATCGTCGCGCAAAAATCACAGGCGATACAGCGGCTGGACAGGGGATTAGGTCCAGTCTGCACCGGAGGCCGGTTCATATGGGTCGACACTTGTTTGGTGTTCTTACAGGAGCCGCGTTCGGCGCGAGCGCACCGGCCGTCGTGGCGAACGCGGCGATCATAGGGGCGCCGGAGCCGGGTCATATCGGCTTTCTGCCGGCGAACAGCCCTATTCAATATGACATCGAATGGTTCCACAACGCGATCCTCTTGCCGGTGACGATCGGCATCTGTCTTCTTGTGCTCGGGCTGCTCGGCTACGTCGTTTTCCGCTTCAACGAGCGGGCGAATCCGACGCCCTCGCGGATAACCCATAACGGGCCGCTCGAGATCGCCTGGACGGTCGTCCCGGCGCTGATCCTGGTCGTAATCGCGGTTCCTTCGTTCCGCCTGCTGTCGGATCAGCTCATCATTCCGGCGCCGGACATGACGCTGAAGGTGATCGCCTCGCAATGGCATTGGAACTATGGCTATCCCAAGTCCGAGGGCGGCTTCTCCTTCGATTCGATCATCAAAGAGGACAAGGATCTCAAGCCTGGGGAGATTCGCCTGCTCACTGTCGACAACGCGGCCTACGTGCCGGTCGGCAAGGTGGTCGAAGTTGACGTCACCTCGCAGGACGTCATCCACTCTTTTTCGGTTCCGTCATTCGGCGTGAAGATCGACGCCATCCCCGGCCGTCTCAATAAGGCGTGGTTCAAGGCTGAGCAGGAAGGCGTCTTCCACGGGCAGTGCTCCAACATTTGCGGCATCGACCACGCCTTCATGCCGATCGAAATCCATGTCGTCAGCGAAAGGGCCTATCAGGCCTGGCTCGCCGACGCCAAGAAAGAGTTCGCCCACGCGGACGGCGTCGATCTCGCAGAGGCGTCGCAACTCAAGCCGTGACGGCGGCGCCCGCCGTCTCCGTCCAAGAAAAACGGGAGCCCGACCACTATGGCGTCAGTCAGCGGATTCACTCACTCGGGACCCGAGGTTCACGAGGTGCACGGCCATGAGGAGCACGGCCATCCGACCGGCTGGCGGCGATATCTGTTTTCGACCAATCATAAGGACATCGGCACGCTCTACCTTGTCTTCTCAATCTGCGCGGGCCTCATCGGCATGCTCCTTTCGATCGCCATCCGCGCCGAGTTGATGTTCCCGGGAGGCCACGTTTTTCCGGTGCTGTCGGCAATTCTCGACGGCGACGGCTCGCATGACGCCGGCAAGAACCTATACAACGTGTTCTTCTCCGCCCATGCCGTCATCATGATCTTCTTCATGGTGATGCCAGCGATGATGGGCGGTTTCGGCAACTGGATGGTGCCGCTGTTGATCGGCGCGCCCGACATGGCGTTTCCCCGGCTGAACAACCTGTCGTTCTGGCTGCTGGTCGCTGCGTTCGTCATGGCGATGATTTCGATGTTCGTCGACGGCTCGCCGGGATTCAAGGGATTCGGCGGCGGCTGGGTCCTCTATCCGCCATTCGCTTCCACCGTCGGGACGCCGGGTCCTGCGGCCGACTTCTTCATCCTTTCGTTCCACCTCGCGGGCATGGCGTCGATCATAGGCGCGATCAACTTCATCGCCACGATCTTCAACATGCGCGCCCCTGGCATGACCTTGTTCCGCATGCCGCTCTTCGTCTGGTCGGTGCTGGTGACCGCGTTCCTGCTGCTGCTGGCGCTGCCGGTTCTCGCCGGCGCGCTGACCATGCTGCTGACCGACCGTAATTTCCACACCACCTTCTTCGAGCCCTCCGGGGGCGGGGATCCGATCCTGTACCAGCACATCTTCTGGTTCTTCGGCCATCCGGAGGTCTACATCCTGATCATCCCGGGCTTCGGCATGATCAGTCAGATCGTCGCAACCTTCGCGAAAAAGCCTGTTTTCGGCTACGCCGGCATGGTCTATGCGATGCTGGCGATCGCGGTGCTCGGCTTCGTCGTCTGGGCGCACCACATGTTCACCACCGGGATGTCGCTGAACGCGCAGCGGTATTATGTTCTCGCCACGATGGTGATCGCGGTGCCGACCGGGGTGAAGGTGTTCTCCTGGATCGCCACCATGTGGGGAGGCTCGATTTCGCTCAGACCTCCAATGCTCTGGGCGATCGGCTTTATCTTCGTCTTCACCGTCGGTGGCGTGACCGGCGTCGTGCTCGCCAATGCCTCGATCGACCGGTACTTGCACGACACCTATTACGTCGTCGCGCATTTCCATTACGTGATGTCGCTCGGGGCCGTGTTTTCGATCTTCGCCGGCTTCTTCTACTGGTTCCCGAAGATGACCGGCTATCTCTACGACGAGAGGCTGGCGAAATGGCACTTCTGGGTGTCCTTCGTCGGCATCAACCTGACGTTTTTTCCCCAGCATTTTCTCGGTTTCCAGGGGATGCCGCGCCGCACCATCGACTATGCCGACGCCTACTGGTTGTGGAATTTTGTGTCGTCGATAGGCGCCTTTATCTCTGGCGCGGGCACGCTGGTGTTCCTCTATCTCATCTATGAGGCCTTCAAGGCCAAGCGCGCCGCTCCGGCCAACCCGTGGGGCCCGGGAGCCACGACGCTCGAGTGGACCGTGCCATCGCCGGCGCCATTCCACACTTGGGAGACTCCGCCTCACATTTCGGGCTACGACGAGCACGGGGCGGAGCCCGGGGTTGCGGTGCCCGGGAGCGCGCATTGAGCGCTCCTGACGATGACCTCGCGCGACGCAACCGGCGCTTCGCGCTTGGGGCGGTGGCGTTTGGTGTCGGAATGCTGGCCCTCGCCTACGCCGCAGTGCCGTTTTACTCCGCCTTTTGTCGGGCGACCGGCTACGGGGGGACGCCGCAGATCGCGAAGGCGGATGCCCGGACCGAGGGCCGTCGAATGATCCGGGTGGCCTTCGACACGAATGTCGCGCCGGGCCTCGCCTGGAGCTTCGAGCCGGAAACGGACAGCGTCGTCGTGCGTACGGGAAAGACGGCGACAGTCTTTTTTCGAGCCCGAAACCACAGCGACCAGCCGACGGCCGCCAATGCGACGTTTAACGTGACGCCGGAAGTGTCGGGCGCATGGTTCGACAAGATCCAGTGCTTCTGCTTCAGTGAACAGCATCTTGGGCCGCACGAAAGCGCGGAATGGCCGGTGGTGTTCTTCCTCGATCCCAAGCTCGAGACGGACGAATCAATGGCGAAAGTCGATTCGATCACGTTGTCCTACACGCTGTTCGCCGCGCCGCCCGCGCACGCGTCGAGCCTCGGCGCCAACCTGCGTCTCGGCCCGGCCGGATAATCTGAATGGAGCGAAACAATGACTGACGCGCCGATTCCGGTTCGGCCGGGGTTCCATCTGGTCGAGCCGAGTCCGTGGCCGATCATCGGCGCCGCGTTCGCGCTTACGACCGCGATCGGCCTCGTCCTGTTCATGCATGGCGTCGGGGTGGGCCACCTCGTGCTGGCATTCGGCATCGCCGGCGTCCTCTTCACCATGGCCGGCTGGTGGCGCGACGTGGCCCTGGAGGCGCAGCACGGTTACCAGAACGCGATCGTCCGCCACGGCCTGACCATCGGCATGCTGCTCTTCATCGCCTCCGAGGTCATGTTCTTCGTCGCCTGGTTCTGGGCGTTTTTCGCTTCCTCGCTTGGCGCCGGCGATCCGCAGGTCTACGGCCGCCTCGACTTCACCGGCGGTATGTGGCCGCCGAAAGGCACGGAGGTGCTCGACCCGCTGCGGCTGCCGTTGATGAACACGTTCGTGCTCGTGACCTCGAGCTTTGCGGTGAACGTCGCGCATGACGATTTGCGCCAGGGCGACCGTCAAGGCTTCAAGAACTTCCTCGCGCTCGCGATCGGGCTCGGCGCGCTCTTCGTCATCACGCAGGCTTACGAGTACATCCATGCGCCGTTTCCCTTCAAGAACTCGATCTACGGCGCGACCTTCTTCATGGCGACCGGCTTCCATGGCGCGCATGTGATCATCGGCGTCATCTTCCTGACCGTCTGCCTCGCCCGCGCGTGGGCGGGGCAATTCACGCCGCGCCAGCATCTGGGCTTCCAGTTCGCCGCCTGGTACTGGCATTTTGTCGACGTCGTGTGGATTTTCCTGTTCAGCTGCATTTACCTATGGGGCTCCTGGGGGGCGCCGATCGAAGGCGCGCTCGGGGGCGGATGAAAAGCGCGTGACGGAGCCGCTCAAGGATGTCGAGCCCGGCATGACCGGCCGGGCTGAGGTCACCGTTACGCGCGAGCTCACTGTCGGCGCCCATGTCGAAGGCATGCCGCTCGTCTACGCCACGCCGATGATGATCATGCTGATGGAGAAGGCCAGCGGCGCGGCGGTCGCCGGGCATCTTCCGCCCGGATGGGTCAGCGTCGGCAGCGAGGTCAATGTCCGCCACCTCGCTCCGACACCGGTCGGCCGAACCGTCGTTGCGACCGCCCGCGTCGTCGCGGTCGAACGCCGTAGCATTTTGTTCGCCGTCGAGGCGCACGACGGAGAAAGGAAGATCGGCGAGGGCGCCCACCGGCGCGGCGCGGTCAATCTTGAGGCCTTCGCCAGGCGCCTGGGCGACTGAGGGGCGCCGTCAGAGCAGTCGCGAGGGATCGGAGTCCGTCGGCACCGTCCGGACCAGTTGCGTCGGAAGCATGCTGGCTGCTTCCAGCGCCCGGCGTGCGGCGTCGAGCGCGGTTCGCTGGATCGAACCGATGCGGTCATGCGCCGCCCAGAAGCGACAGGTCACGAGCGGCGCGCCGGCGTTCCAGCTGGCGACGAACGCCTCGGGCGGCGGCGCCGCCAGGATGCCTGGCTCGGCGGCCACCGCCCTTAGGAGGACGGTCCGCGCGCGCTCGACGTCCGTATCCGCAGAGAAGCCGACGTTGAAGCTGACTAGCCGTCCGGAAGTGCGCGAATGATTGCGCAACGGGGCCGCCCAGATGGACGAGTTCGGCACGAACACGAAGAGGCCGTCGTAGGTCTCGAGCAGGGAGGCGAAAAGGCCGATCTCCTTCACCGTGCCGGAGAGCGGCGTTCCGCTGACGATCTCGATATAGTCGCCAACGCGGAACGGCCTAAGCCAGAGCAGCATGATGCCCGCTGCGATATTGGCGAGGGTCCCTTGCAAAGCGAGGCCGATCGCGAGGCCCGCGGCGCCGAGCGCGGCGAGCAGCGAGGCCGTCTGGACCCCAAGCTGGCTCAGTGCGGCGACAAAAGCCAGGATCAGCACGCCGTAGCGCGCGGCCGCGGCGAGCGCCGGTCGGGCGGTCTCATCGATCCGACCCGTCTCCGCCAACGCCCCGCTGACCGCGCGCGCGACCCATCGCCCGACAAGGGCGCCGGCAAAGAGGATGAGAACTGCCAGGATGAGCCGCGGCAGCAGAGTCGCCGCAGCTGCCCCGGCGAGCGCCGAGGCGTTGTCGATTAGGCCCGACGTGGACGGCATATTGCTTTGTCCCACAACTGGGCGGCGACAGGCAAACACCAACAGGCGAACACCAAAGGCCGAGTTCGCGCCTTTTCGGCGCGCTCAAGTAAATCCGGCCGGGCGCATCGTGGCTTGCGGCGACGCGGCCATTCGCAACGCCCGCCCGTGACTTCGCGTCTTTCGAGGGCCTATTCGATCGGCGACGGCGGCCCGCCCTGAGCTTTCATCGATGGGATACGGAGCGCTCCGGATCGAGACCAGGTCGGCCCTTGGCTTGGATATTCTTGGAATCCGCAGGATTCCGCCGTTTGCCGCTTCTCGTCTTCTTTGGATTCTCTTGGATTTCCTTGGATTTCTTCGTCGGAAATGAGCGATTTCAACGGGTTGCGAGCGAGTCCCTGGGTTTCAAACTTTCAAAGGCTACAACTTATTTAAAGGAGCCTTCTCCATCGTGGGTCTGGGAATTGCGCAGCCTTGCGGCGCCGTTTCCGTCTTTCCATCGGGACCCTCGCGGCATCGCGGAACCGAAGGCTCCGCCGGCGGCAGGACAGCGCGTAGCGCGCCATTCCTCGGCACCTACTCCGCTGAAAGCAAACCACGGACTAATCCGGTTGTCAACAAATTGTCGGTTTTTTAGAAAGCACAAAATCTGATTCGAATTCGACCCCGGTTTCGCCGTTGACGCCTCAAAATTCCGCGCCGCAAATGCGTCCCGCACGCCGCCACACCGGACCGCAGCCGCTGGGCCGCGATTCGATCCGACAACGGGAGAGCCTCATCAGGTTCGGTTCCTGCCGCTCCGCTCTCTTCGCCACGCTTGTCGTTCTTTCCCTGTGGCCGGCGGAAGCCGCCGACGCGCGCGCGCTCGCGTGGCCCGCGCCGCCCTCCGTCGAATTCGGCGATCTCTATCGCGCGGTCGAGATGGCAGGAGTCTTCGCCGACCAGAAGACTTTCGCCGACGCCGTTCCGCGTGAGCCGCCAATAAGGATCATGGCCGAATACGATCGCGAGAAGGGCCTGCCGGGATTCGACCTCAGGGCCTTCGTCGATCGTCATTTCCAAAAGCCGCTGCGCCATTTCGGCACGTTCGCGCAAAGGTCGGATGAGGACGTCCGCGCCTACATCCGCAATGGGTGGGACGCGCTGCGGCGCGACCCGGACGAGCATGAGCCTTTCTCCTCGTTGCTGCCCCTGGATCGGCCCTATGTCGTTCCGGGCGGCCGGTTCAGCGAGATCTACTATTGGGACAGCTACTTCATCATGCTGGGGCTCGCGCAGGATGGCAGGCTCGATCTCGCGCGCGACACGCTCGCCAATTTCGCCTCGCTGATCGACCGCTTCGGCCATGTGCCGAACGGCAATCGCAGCTACTATCTAAGTCGCTCCCAGTCGCCGTTCTTCTCCCTGATGGTCGAGCTGATCGCCGCTCATGACGGAGACGCGGTCTTCGTCAAATATCTGCCCGAGCTCGAGGCCGAGTACGACTACTGGATGGACGGCGCGGAGACGCTCGCCCCCGGCTCGGCTTACCGGCACGCGGTCCGCCTGCCGGACGGGGTCTTGCTCAATCGCTATTGGGACGACCGCGCCGCGCCGCGCGACGAATCCTACCGCGAGGATGTCGAGACGGCGCAGCGCGCCAATCGCGCGGCCGAGGAGGTCTACCGGGATCTGCGCGCCGGGGCCGAGAGCGGATGGGATTTTTCTTCGCGCTGGCTCGAGGACGGCAGGAACCTCTGGACCATTCGCACGACCGCCATCGCGCCGCTCGATCTCAACGTCGAGATGGTTCACCTGGAGCAGACCCTGGCGAAAGCCTTCCGCCTGAAGGGCGAGGCGGCCGAGGCGCAGCGCTATGAGGCTCTGGCCAAGTCGCGAAGCGCCGCGATCCGGCGCCTGATGTGGAACCCCAAGGGGGGGTTCTTCGCCGACTATCTTTGGCCAGAGGGACGTCAGAGCGCTGTCCTCTCGGCGGCGACGGCGGTTCCGCTCGCCTTCGGGATCGCGACGCCCGAGCAGGCTCACGCCGTTGCCGACACGCTGCGCCGGACGCTTCTCGAGCCCGGCGGCCTGGGCACGACGCTGACGGAGTCGGGCCAGCAGTGGGATCGGCCCAACGGCTGGGCGCCGCTGCAATATCTGGCCATCGAAGGGTTGAACGCCTATGGCGAGCGGTATCTCGCCCATGACATCGCCGAGCGCTGGATTCGAAAGAACATTCAAGGATACGCGCTTGCCTCCGCGCTGGTCGAGAAGTACGACGTCGAGCACAGCGCGGGCGCGAGCGGGGGCGGCGGCCGCGGCGGCGAATATTCCCTGCAGGTCGGTTTCGGATGGACGAACGGTGTGCTGGCGAAACTGATGGCCGAGTATCCGGACTTGGCGACGGCGCCGAAACCGTAGGCCCGCGGCGGAGCGAGCAGGAAGCCGGCGTCCGTCGCCTTGCGCGCCAGCGTCGATGCTGGTTCTGCCCCGGGATCGCGTCCGCGAGAGAGGGCAACCAGTTGGTCCTGTGAGACGGAAGGGCAGGGGGAGGGCGGACTCCCCCTGCCGAAGTTTACGTCGCTCGAGGCGACGCGATGCGCCGCAAATCGTTCTCCCCTGGCGGCAGCAACGAAAACTTTACGCTGTTTTTTGCGCGCCCGCAACCCGAAGGTTGCGACAGTCCGGCGGCGCCAACCGCCGGCTCGGGCCGGAAGTCAGCTGCGCCCCGCCCCGGCGGCGACCGGAGCGCTGCTGTCGGCGCCGCGTCCAGCATGTCCAGCTTTCGCGCAATTGCCTTGGGTGTCGCGCGCCCATTCCAGACGGCCCAGCCAACCGTCGCAAACCGACGTCCGCTGGTTGGGCCGGTGCGGGCGGCGGGGGCGCGACCGTTTCGTTAGCCGAGGCTTGGTTGCGTCTCTTTGTAGCTTTGCAACGCTTGTGTCTTGGTCCACCAGTCCGCAAAGCCATCGATATCGAAAAGCGCCCCCTTGTCCGGCGTCAGCGAGACATAAAAGACGATCGGAGCGAGATAAAGGTCGGCAAGGCTCAAATCACCCGCGATGAACGGCGAGGAACCCTTGGTTTTCATGGCGAATTCGATCATCTTGCGGCCATTCTCAAGGCCGTTCTTTCGCATCGCCTCGTTCTTTCCCCCGACGAAATCCGGAAAAAGATGGTAGGCGACGACACCGCCAAGTAAAGCCCCGTAGCCGTAAGCATCGATCATGCTGATGATCATATCCATCCTGGCGCGATCCTTGGGGGTCGGCGGTATGAGGGACTTGCCCGGGAGGACGTCATTGAGGTAGCGCGCGATCGCGGTGGTTTCCAGAATGCGCATCCCGTCATGGTCCAGGACCGGGACCTTGCCGAAAGGATGACGCTCCAGATGTTCGGGCGCTTTCGGCTCGCCCTTAAGCACGTTGAGCTGCACTTGTTTGAACTGAGTGACGCCCTTTTCGGCGAGGACCATCTTCACCGTGCGCACATACGTCGAGGCGTCAAAGCCCCAAAGCACAATGTCGGACATGATTGCGCATCCTTCTCACGTACCGCTCAGGCGGGCCGCTCCAGCTTAGATTGAATTCGCCGGCCGGACCAGCCGGCCGAAATGCGCTTGCGCCGAATTCGCAGCGGGTTAGCGCCGTCGTTCCTCGAGGCGTTTCGACGTCGTCGCACGCTTGGCGATCCGCCTGTGCGGCGCAGGAGGACCAACGCCGCACAGGCTCGAGTCGAGGCAAGCAGCGGCGCGCCAAACACGCAGAGACAGCGAAATCGAATGTTCCTTCCCGGAACCGCCGGCGCCGCCCGTGTCGATCTTCGCCATCGTCCTGGACCTGACGACGCGGTTCCATTATGCGGCAGCTCATCATGCGCTTGCCGCCGCCGCTTGAAGACTGCGTCCCCGCCCCACCGACTCGCCGGCGGGCGATCGCGCTGGCGAGCGCGGGGGTAGGCGCGGCGCTCCTCGGCGGCTGCCAAGGCGGCAAGGATTGGCACGCCATCGACATATCGGGCAATTCGCCGCCGCTCGCGTTCGCCATGACGCGGGCGTCGGACGGGCGGCGGGTGACGGAAGCCGATTATCGCGGCCGCATCGTCATGCTCTATTTCGGCTACACCTTCTGTCCCGACGTCTGTCCGACCACGCTCGCCAATGTCGCCGACGTTCTCAAGCGGCTGGGCCCGGAGGCCGAGCGGGTGCGCCTGCTCTTCGTCACGGTCGATCCCGATCGCGATACGCTTTCCGTGCTGGCGGACTACGTCAGAAATTTTGCGCCGCAGATCGAGGGATTGCGCGGCGATTCGGATGAGATCGCCTCGCTGGCGCGCCGCTACCGCATCGCCTATTCGGTGACGCCCGAGACCAAGACGCACCCCTATGAAGTGGCGCACGGCTCGGCGATCTATGTCTTCGACGCCTCAGGCGCGGCGCGCCTGCTCGTTCCCTCACTCGACTCGACGGCGGCCGACGTCGCAGGCGTCACGGCCGATCTCCGGCGTCTGGGCAACGAGGCCAATCCGGCCAGCCTGCTCACGCGGCTCATACGGTTCACCTGAGCCCACGCTCAGTCGCCGGTCGCGCCGCGCACGGGAAAGCTCGCCGCCAGCGAACCGCCGTCCATGAAGCGCAAGGTGACGGGAACCGAGCGTCCCGGCGCCGCTTCGGCGGTGGGCGACATGCACATGAGGTGGTATCCGCCGGGCGCGAATTTGACCTCGCCGTGGGCGGGGACGGCCACGCTGTCGACCATCTCCATCCGCTCCTGGCCGTTGTCGTTGAAGCTACGATGCAGCATGAGGGCGCCGCAGGCCGGCGAGGCGGCGCCGACAAGCGTGCGCGTCTCTCCGCCCTCGTTCGACAGGACGAAATATCCGGCGGCCGGGCGGGAGGGCATGATGAGGCGCAGCCACGGCTGGCTGACGACGAGCCCCGGCTCCGCCGCCGGCGCCGCGGCGCCCGACAGCGCCAGCGCCAGCGCCAGCGCGCAAAGGGCCAATTTAGAGGCCAGTCCAGCGACGGGAGAGCGCAGCGAGGGCGGCGGCGTCCTCGTCGGTCTGTGGAATCGCTTCATCGGATAGCCTCAGCGCGTTCATGACCGTCAGCAGCCCGACCGCGCTCATCATCGCGGGAGGAATCCAGATGACGATACCGCCGACCTGCTGATCGGCGAGCGCGTCGATGGAGGGAAAAAGCCGGCCGCAGAGATTGTAATAGGGATAGAGGTCGCGCGACGACATGACAATGATCGCGCCGAGCAGGATTTGCGGGAACATGACGCCCACCGAGAGGGCGGCCCGCACCCCGAAAGACACGCGCGCCGGCGGTTTCGGCCGCGGGTCGAGAACCAGGCACCAGAACAGGAGTCCATCGAGAACCATGCTCCAGTTCATCAGCGCGTAAAGCCGCGCGTCGATCATCGCGCGAAAATGGATTGCTGGGATCAGCCAGAAAAAGAACAGTCCGACGAACAGGAACGCCGCAAGCAAAGGCTGCTGCAACACATGGATGGTCGCGCCGGCGAAACGGCTCTCGACCAGACGCCGCGCCCAGAGCGGCGAGCCGCGCTTGAGCGTGCCGCCGGCCCAGCTCAGCGCGATCAGGAAGGGGCCCAGATGATGCATCGTCACGTGCTGGATGCGGTTCAGAAAGAACATGTGCTGCGACCAATATTCGAACCGCGTCTGCAGCACGGCGTAGATGGCGACGAGCCCGAGCACGAAAAGCGCGCGCCGCCAGACGGGGGGGCGCTCCTGCGGCGGCGCGAGCGCGACGCCGCGAAAGAACCAGAGCAGCGCCAGCGCCGTCGCCAGATAGATCGGGGGCGAGAAATCCCAGGGCGCCCAGACCGGCATCAGCGACGGATGCCTTGCCGAGATCCAGAACAGGAACGCGCCGAAGGCGACGATCGCCCAGTCGGCGGCGCGCTCGGTCCGCGCCGCGGCGAGCCGCGATAGCGGGAGCCCCTGTAGCGACGTTCGTTGCATCACCCGAAGGACCTAGGCGAGGCCTCGCGGCCTGTCAAAGCGCCAAACGACGCGGGCGGGGAGGCGGCACGAACATTTGCCAGAGCGACGATCCGGCGCGCGGCGCCAGCCGACGGGCCGCCAGAAACGGCCCAACCCCGACATCGCGTCACACGTTCCTCTGGCCATGCAGCGCTTTCCTGCGCGGCAAGCAATAGCATCGGCCCTCACGCCGTAATGTTGGCGCTGTCGCCCGCGGTGACGTCGTAGGCGGCGCCCGAGATCATGCGTGCAGCGTCGGAAGCGAGGAAGACCACCACCGGCGCAACATCTGCGGGATCGATCCATGGAACGCCAAGCGGCGAATGGCGGGCGAGACCGTTTCGCGCAATGTCCTCGTCAGTGGCGAGCGATCCGGTGGGCGTCCCGCCGGCAACCTGGATCGCTTGCGCGTAACGTTCCTCGTGGCGGGTGAGCGGCGTGTCGATCAGCCCGGGAATGAGGGCGTTTACGGTGATCTTATAGCGGCCGAATTCCAGCGCCGCCGACTTCATCAAAGCCGATGATCGCCCATTTGGACGCCGAATAGGCTGAAGCATTTAGCGTTCCATGCCGTCCCTGGGTCGAGGAGGTCAGGATGATGCGCCCGCCGCCGCGCTTGACAATGTAAGGCGCAAAGGCGCGGACGGCGTTGGCCGTGCCCGTGACGTTGTTCTCGATTGTGATGTTCCAGTCCGTATCTTCCATCTCGAGTAGCGAATGGAAGCTTTGGATGCCGGCATTGGCGAACAAGATATCGATGCCGCCGAATTCCTGTTCGGCCTTCGCGGCCGCCGCCCGCAGCGCCGGGAGATCGCGCTGGTCGACCTTCATGCCGAGCCAACGGCGCGACGCGGCGCCGACAAGCCGCCCGGTTTCCTCCAGGTCCTCAGGCGTCGCCGGCGCAACTCCGGAACGCGGGTCGACGACGGCGCAGATATCGATGCCGACGACGTCGGCGCCCTCGCGGGCGAAAGCGACCGCCGTAGCGCGACCAATCCCGCGGGCGGCGCCGGTGATCACGGCGACCTTTCCGCGGAGGCATCCGTTCAACCCTGGCATTTTTTTGCTCGGTTCTTGATTGAAAGAACTCCCGATCCAAGCCCGGGCCGGCTGTCTCAGATGCCGGCGTACCATTCGTAGCCGCGGTCTTCCCAGAAGCCGCCGCGGCCGAGCGCCAGGCCGGCGAAATTGTCGATCGCCTCGATGCGCATGATGTATTTGGCCATCTTGTAGCCGAGTTGGCGCTCGACGCGGAGCCTCAACGGGGCGCCGTGCTCGACCTTGATCGGAGCGTAATTCATCTCGTAGGCGAGAATGGTCTGCGGGTGGAAGGCATCGATCAGGTCGATCGTCTCGTAATAGCGTCCGCTGTTGTCGAGCGTCTGCTCGAGCTTGTCGGCGCAGAAGAAAGCGATGTAGCGCGCCTGGGGTTTGAGGCCGGCCGCGTTGATGAGGGCGGAAAGCTTCGCTCCCTTCCACTGGCCGATGCAGCTCCAGCCCTCGACGCAGTCGTGCCGGGTGATCTGCGAACGCGAGGGCAGGGCGCGCACCTCGGCGAGCGTGAGCTTCATCGGTCTTTCGACGAGGCCGCCGACCTCGAGCTTCCAGTCGGCGAAGCCGGCTTGGCGCGCCGCCACATAAGCCGCATCGTCTGGATCGATCGAGCCGTTCGGCTTGAAGTACGGGGTAATCGCGCCGGGCGGGTATTCCGGCGCAAGCGCCAGGCGCGGCGCGAGCAGGGCGCGCTGCGCCCCGTGCGTCAGCCATTCGGCCTTGTCGAGGATCGACATCACGGTCGGGTCGCGCGAATCGAGGCTGCAGCCGGCCAGCGGCAGCAGGCCGCCGGCGGCGAGGCCGTGCAGAATCGAGCGGCGGCTGATCGAGAGCGGGCGGGTCATGGCGCTTCCTCCGGGATGCGGTAGCGGCCGGTGATCATGGAGCGCATGTTGTTGAAAAGGCCGGACACCAGCACCATCACGAGATGCACGAGCAGGAAAAGGACGAGGTAGGTCGCCAGGATGAAATGGATCGTCCGCGCCGACTGGCGCCCGTGGAAGAGGGGCACGAGCCAGGGAAAGGCGGCGTCGAGACCGGGCGACATCGTCAGTCCGGCCAGAACGAGGATCGGGAAGGCGATGACGACGCTGAGATAGGCGAGCTTCTGCAGCACGTTGTAGCGAAGCGCCTCTTGCCCTTTGGGAAAGCGCAGCCGCGCATGATCGGCGATGGCGCGCGGGATCGAACGCAGATCGCTAAGCGACGGCACGAGATCGCGGATGTGCCGGCCGGCGAAGAGGTTGACGACATAGACGAGGCCGTTCAGCACCAGGATCCAGGCGAAGAAGAAATGCCAGCGCCGGCCCATGGCGAGGTCCTGTTCGGCCGGCAGCGTCGCCCAGGACGGGAAGCCGCGCTCCTCCATCTCGCCGTCGGTCCCGCGCGATGCGCCGAACACCCCGGTCGTATCGAACGCGTGGCCGAAGATTGTCGTCACCCCGGCGACGGGGTCGCCGTCGTCGTTCTCGCGGTCAGAAAAGGACAGAAACGGATGGTTGAAATCCGTCGCCTGGCCCCAGCTCAAGCCGGGGCGCGCGTTGAAGATCTGCAGACCGCTCATCAGGAGGAAGAAAAAGCAGATTGCGTTGACCCAGTGGCAGACCCGCACCACGGCCGAGTGCCTGAGGATGACGCGGGGAAAAGCGCGGACTGGCGCTGCGGAAGCGGAGGAGATGGACGCCATCGAACGAACCCTGCGGAGAGCGGCAGCTTGCCAGAGTACGAATGCGAACGGGCGGGTGTTTCGCGGTGGGCCGTCTATTCTGCAAATAGGGAGAATCGGAGACGGGCGACGGTTTTCGGGGCGCACCCCTCGTTTGCGGGCAGCGGACAATTACGACGTCAAGCTTCCTCCCAGATTGCGGTGTCATAGTCCATGATGTCGGCAGGCCAACTCTCCGGGCGGGCGTGGCCCGGTCCTCACGCCGCTGGGGAACAACCGCCCGTTCGCCGACTCTGGCGCGCTTTCCGGACGCAAGGGGCCCGGCGGCAGCTGCGCTCGGCCTTAATTATCCCGCGGGACGGAGCCATATCAGCGCCGGACGAGGTTGACCGCGCAATGGTGACGCGGTCGCCGACCGCGTCGGCCTCGCTCACCCGTGCGCGGCTACGCCTAACGCGAGCGCTCTAGTCTTCCGGGAGGACGCTGATGCGCACCGAAGCCGCAAGTCCTCGCTATGAGGATCTCGACGCCTGGCCGAGCCTGGAGGCCGTCCACGCGATGTTCGAAGGCCAGCTCTCGGCGGTCGCCGCCGTCCGCGCGGCGTTGCCCGATATCGCCCGGGCGGGCGAGGCAGCCGCGGTTCGGCTGACCGACGGCGGCCGGCTGGTCTATGCCGGCGCGGGGACCTCGGGCCGTATCGGCGTCCAGGACGGCGCCGAGCTTTCGCCGACCTTCGACTGGCCGGAAGAGCGTGTCGCCTTCGCCATCGCCGGCGGCGAGCAGGCGTTGCGCGCGAGCGTCGAAAACGCCGAGGATGATTGCGACGCGGCGCGGCGCGCGCTCGCCCATTTCGAGGTGGGCGCCGCCGATGTCGTAATCGGCCTGGCGGCGAGCGGCGCCACGCCCTATACGACGACCTTCGTTCAAGCCGCGCGGGACAGGGGCGCGCTCACGATCGCCATCGCCAACAACCCGGGCGCCCCGCTGCTGGCGTCGGCCGAGCACCCAATTCTGGTCGATACCGGTCCAGAGTTTCCGGCCGGCTCCACCCGCATGAAAGCCGGCACGGCGCAGAAGGTCGTTCTCAACCTCCTGTCCACGCTGGCGATGATGCGGCTCGGACATGTCTATCGCGGGCGGATGGTCGGCATGCGGGCGGGCAACGCCAAGCTCGCCGGACGTGCGACGAAAATGGTCAGTCATCTCGCCCATTGCGACGCCGAGCGCGCGAAGCACGCCATCGACGCCGCCGACGGCGATTTGAAACTCGCCGTTCTGCTGGCGCGCGGCATGGACATCGACGCCGCCAGGACTTCCATTCAGCGCGCCGGCGGCCGGCTCCGGCGCATTCTGTCGGAGGAAAAGGCGTGAGGGTCCATCGGGTGCTCGTTGGTCGCATTGGCCTCCGCGCGCCGGCTTTTGAAACCGGTTTACTAAACCGGTTTTCCTTGCTACTTGTCGCTTATGAAGTCTTCGCTTCCGACCATCCGGGACGTTGCGCTGGCGGCCGGGGTTTCGGCCGCGACCGTGTCGCGCTACCTCAACAAGTCGATCGTGCTGCCAGCGGAAACGGCGGCGCGGATCGAGCGGGCGTGCAAGCGTTACGCCTATCGACCGAACCAGCTGGCCAAACGCCTCAGTCTGGGAAGCTCGGAACTGATCGGACTGGCCACTCCGGAGATCGCCAATCCGTTCTTCGCCGCGCTCGCCGCGGCCGCCGAAGACGAAGCGCGCCGGCTGAACTATTCGCTCTTGATCGCCAGCACGGGTGGCGAGCCGGACAACGAATGCGCCAACATCGACCGTCTCGACTCCCGGCATATCGACGGGCTGATCGTGCTGACGAACCGCCCCGACGACGGCCGCATCCGCAAGCGCATCTCGGGGCGGCGCGACGTCGTCGTGCTGGACGAGGACGTGCCCGGCGCAGACGTCGCACGGATCTTTGTCGAAAACGAGCGGGGCGCCTATCTCGCCACCCGTCATCTGATCGAGGCCGGCCATCGCCGCATCGGCCACATCGGCGGCCCGCGCGAGCTGTTCAGCGCCAAAGAGCGCTTCGCCGGCTTCGCCGCCGCTCTGAACCAGGCCGGCCTGGCGGTGGACGAGACGATCGTGCGTTTCGACGCCTACGATCGCGCGGCCGGGCTTGCCGCCGTCCGAACGCTGATGGCCGGGATCGCCTCCCCGCCGACCGCGGTATTCGCCGGCAGCGACTATATCGCGCTCGGCGTGCTGCAGGGGCTGCATGAGATGGGTCTGGAAGCGCCGCGCGATCTTTCGATCGCGAGCTTCGACGACATGCCGTTCGCCGAGCTCCTGCATCCGCCGCTGACCACCGTCCGCCAGCCGATCGAACGGATGGGACGCCTGGGCGTGCGGAACCTGCTCGACCTTATGCGAGGGCAGGGCAGCCGCGACGTGGTCCGCCTGCCGACCGAGTTGATCGTTCGCGGATCGGTGGCCGAACTCGCCCGAGGCCGGACTGCAATTCGGGTCGAATTATCAGTCACGGCGACGGCGGACGCCTCATGAACTATGGCTTCATCAGGATGGGAGGAGAGTAGCATGCGCAGGTTGAAATTCGGATTGCTGGCTGCCGCGGTCCTCGCGGCTTCCGCAGGCGGGATCAGCGCCGTGAGCGCCGCGGACACGTTCAGCGCCGTCTATGTGATGAGCGACAACCTCGGCGACAAGGGATTCAACGATTCCGCCGCTGCCGGTTTCAGGCGCGCCGAAAAAGAGGGCGTGCGGATCAAGTTGCTGCAGGCCTCGCCGAGCGATCCGCAGCTCTGGCGGCAAAACCTGGAGGCGACCTCCGACAGCGGCTCCTGGAGCGTCATCTTCACCGGCCCCGGCATGCACGACAACCTCGCGGCGGTCGCGCCTAAGCACCCCAATCAGAAATACGTGTTCTTCGACGACGAGTTGAAGCTCCCGAACGTTCTGTCGATCAAATACGCCCAGAACGAGGGCTCTTATCTCGCCGGAGCGCTGGCTGCCCTGATCGCGACCGACAAGGCGTCATTCCCGCTCTCGAGCGGCTCGAAGAAGGTCGGCCTGGTCGCTGGTCAGGACCTGCCGGTCATCGAAGACTTCATCGTCGGCTTCAAGCAGGGGGCGAAGACGATCGACCCTTCGATCGACGTGGAGGTTTCCTTCATCGGCAACTTCAACGACGCGCAGAAGGCCTACGAGCTGACGAAGGACATGCTGAACGGCGGCGCCGACGTCGTATTCAACGTCGCAGGCCCGGCCGGTCTCGGCATCCTCAAGGCCGCGGCCGACGCCAACAAATATGCGATCGGAGTCGATTCCGATCAGAACGGCCTCTACCCGAAGAACGTCGTCGCCTCGATGCTCAAGCAGATCGGCAATTCCATTTACGACGCGATCAACCAGATCCGCGCCAACAAGGCGCCGTTCGGCCAGCTCGAGATTTATGGACTGAAGAACGACGGCGTCGGCCTCGTTTACAACGACGCCCTCGTGCCGGCGGCGATCAGGGAGAAGGTCAACGCGGCGAAGGAGAAGGTGCTCAAGGGCGAAATCGTGGTCGATTTCGGCGTTCAAGACGAAATGACGATGCGGCGAGCGCGACGACACGCGTTCGCCTCGAGTTCGCGGCGTTTCAGCCGATGACCGACAGCGCGAAAGGCGATCTCCTGCAGCTCCGCGGCGTCTGCAAACGGTTCGCAGACAAGGTCGCGCTCGCCGATGTGGACCTCGACGTCGAGCGCAGCGAAGTCCATGTCGTCTGCGGCGAGAACGGCGCCGGCAAGAGCACGCTGATGAACATCATCGCCGGACTCATGCGGCCCGACGAGGGGGAAATCCTCTTCGACGGCCGCCCGGCGCGCTTTGCCGATCCGATGGATGCCGCGCGCGCCGGGGTGGGGATGGTGCACCAGCACTTCAAGCTCGTTGCCTCGATGAGCGTGGCGGAGAACCTCTATCTCAATCGCCAGCCGAAAAGGGTCGGCTTTCTCACCGACCGGGAGGCCATGCGCGCCGGCGCCGAAGCGCTGATCCGGCGCTATCGCTTCGATCTCGACGCGGACGCGGAGGTGGCGCGGCTGTCGGTCGGCCAGCGTCAGCGGGTCGAAATCCTGAAAGCGCTCGGGTTCGACGCCCGCCTGCTCATTCTCGACGAACCGACCGCCGTGCTGACGCCGCCGGAAGTGAATGAGCTCCTGGCCATCGTCGGCCAGCTGAAGGCCTCGGGGCGCACGATCGTCTTCATCACGCACAAGCTCAGCGAAGTGAAGGCGGCGGCCGACCGAGTCACGGTGTTGCGACACGGGCGGCGCGTTTCGACGCGTAGTTCCGCCGGTCTTTCGGAGGCGGCAATCGCGCTCGACATGGTCGGGCGCGAGATGCGGCCGCCGCATCGGGACAAGCAGGCGAAAGTCGATCCGGGCTCGCCGCCAATGTTCGCCATGTCGGGTGTGACAATGACGACGCCGTCGGGACGCCGCCTTCTCGACGGCATCGGCTTTTCTGTCGCGGCCGGCGAAATTCTCGGCGTCGCCGGCGTCGACGGCAACGGACAGACCGAACTCAGCGAGGCCGCCGCCGGTGTGGCGGCGATCCAGGCCGGCTCAGTGTCCCTCAATGGCGGGGACGTCACCCGTTTCGGGGTGCGGGCGCGGCGCCGCGCCGGACTGAGCTTCATCCCGGAGGACCGGCTCGATCGGGGACTGAGCGCGAGCATGACCGTCGCCGAGAACCTTTGCGCCGGCCTCTACCGGCGCAAAGGACTTGTCGGCCCGGGCGGGGTCCTGCGCCTCGCCGCCCGGGACGCTTTCGTCTCCCGGACGATCCGCCGCTTCGACGTGCGCGGCGCGACCCCCTCGCTGCCGGTCGGACGGCTCTCCGGCGGCAACATGCAGAAAGTGGTGATCGCGCGCGAAATGGAGAAGGAGCCGCTGGCGCTGATCGTCGCGCAGCCGACCCGCGGATTGGACGTCGGCGCGACGGAATTTGTGCACGCCCAGATTCTCGCGGCGGCCAATCGGGGTTGCGCCATCCTGCTCATCTCGTCCGAACTCTCGGAGATCTTCGCCCTCGCCGACCGGATCGGCGTCATGTTCCGCGGGCGAATGCTGCGGATTCTAGACCGGTCCGAGGCGACCGAGGAATCAGTCGGGTTGATGATGAGCGGTTCCAGGGCGGCCGCGGCATGAGCGGCGCCCGGATCCTGTCGCGGCTTGCGGCTGCGCTCGGTCCAATGGGACCGGTGCTCGCGGTTCTCTTGGCGGGCTTCCTGCTCGTACTTGCGATCAGCAGCGATCCCGTTCTCGCCTACCGCGATCTTCTGCTGGCGAACTTCTATTCGGCGTCGAACTTCGCCCTCTTCGTCAACCGGCTGATGCCGTTGATACTCATTGGCCTCGGTGTGGCGCTCTCCTTTCGCGCCGGCGTGTTCAACGTCGGCGGCGAGGGGCAGCTCTATCTCGGCGCCATCGCGGCGACGGCCGCGTCGCTCGGCCTGCCGAACCTGCCCCGGCCCCTAGGACTGGGAGCCGCGCTTGCCGCCGGCGTCGCGGCCGGCGCGTGCTACGGCTGGATCCCCGGCGCGCTGAAGGTGTGGCTCGAGGTCAATGAGGTCGTCAGCACGCTGATGCTGAACTTCATCGCCCTGCTGCTCACCGAGTACCTCGTCACCAACCCGCTGCGCGATCCGACCGCCTACGGCGCCGTCAGCTTCGTCATTCCGCGCTCGGCGTGGCTGCCGGAGATTCCACGGCTTCCCGGGGCCACCAGCGGCGCGCTGATCGCCCTCATGATCGCGCCGGTCGTCTGGCTCGCCCTGTTCCGGACGGAATGGGGCGCGAAGCTCAGAGCCGCGGGATCGAACCCCCGCTTCGCCGTGACCGTCGGCGTCGACGCGGGGCGGCTCGTCATGCTTTCGATGCTGTTTTCGGGCGGGCTCGCCGGTCTGGCAGGGGCCTTCTATGTGCTCGGGATCGGACACCGCTTCGAACAGAACTTTTCGCCCGCGTTCGGGCTGGCGGGCCTCACGGTTGCGCTGCTCGCCCGTCTCCACCCGATCGGCCTGATCGTCACGGCCGCGTTCTATGCCCTCGTCCTCAACGGCGCGGCCTACATGCAAATCGACACCGACGTTCCCCGCTCGATCGTGGCGCTGCTGACGGGAATGCTCGTCCTCATGATGACGGTGCGGCCGCGGCGCGCCGCCGCGGAGGCGTGAGGCGACGATGTGGGTCTCCGAGTTCCTCGCATCGACCCTCGTGCAAACGACGCCGATCCTCCTGGCGGCGCTCGGCACGATGATCACGAGCCGGGCCAACATTCTCAACGTCGCCATTGAGGGTATGGCGCTCGTCGCGGCCTTCGCCGCCGTCGCGGTCGGCAAGGCGGCGAACAGCGCCCTTCTCGGCTTCGCGTCAGCTGTGGCGGGGTCGACGGCGATGGCGCTGCTGTTCGGCTCGGTCGCGATCGGCCTTGGGGCGGATTTCATTGTCGCCGGGCTTGGCCTGAACATTCTCGCTGCCGGTGGCACCCTGTTCATCCTCGAAGAAGTCTATCAGGATCCCGGAGGACTGCGGCCTGACACGTTCCCCGACATCTGGCATGTGCCCGCAAACTCCCTCCACTGGCTGCCGGTGCTGGGGCCCGCCCTCGAACGGCAGAGCTTCATCGTGCTGCTCGCGCTGGCGGCCGTGCCGCTCTGCGCCTTGCTCCTCTATCGCACCCCCTTCGGCTACGCCTTGCGCGCAGTCGGCGAGGATGAGCAGGCGGCAGTCGCAGCCGGCATCCACGCGTCGCGAATGAAGCTGTTCGCGGTCCTGATCAGCGGCGTGTTTGCCGGGCTTGCCGGCGCGCAGCTCGCCATGGACCGGCTTCACTTCTTCCTTCCGGACATGACGAGCGGGCGCGGATTCATCGGCCTCACGGCCGCCCTTTTCGGCAACGCCATGCCCTGGCCGACGGCAGGCGCGGCGCTTCTGTTCGGCGCGTTCGGGGCGATCGGCGATCGCCTCCAGCTCCTCCAGGCGCCGTCGCAATTCGTGCTGATGGCGCCCTATCTCGCCGCCCTCGCAGGATTGATCTTTGCCCGCTGGCGTGCGGCGGCGCGGGCTCGGCCCGCTGAAGTCGAGGGCGACCCGTGACCCTCCAGATCATCCACGACTGCGATCCCGGCAACGACGACGCGCTCGCAATCCTGACCGCGCTCGGTTCAGATAAGCTCGATCTCCAGGCAGTGACGACCGGAGCGGGTCATCTGGCCTATGACCGGACAGCGCGAAATGCGGCAATCGCGCTCGCCGCCGCAGGCGCAAAGCAAATGCCGCTGACGCGCGGCGCGTCGGGCCCGCTGGTCCGCGAGCGGCTCGTCGCGCAAGTCCTGGATATGGATCGCGGTTTGGATCGTGAGCGCCCCGAGCTTCTGGCGATCGCGATCGACGATTCGGCGAGCTCGGCCGAGCTGATCGCCCGGATCGCGACGAAGGCGCCAGGCTTGACCGTGGTGACCACCGGCCCGCTCACCAATCTCGCGCTCGCCTTCCGTACCCGGCCCGAGGTCATCTCCAGGCTCGAACGCGTTGTCGTGCTAGGCGGCGCGTGGGGTCTCGGCAACAAGACTGCCGCGGCGGAATGGAACATCCTCTGCGATCCGGAAGCCGCGTCGGTTGTCCTGTCAGCCGGCGCGCCGGTGACGCTCGTGCCGATCGACGCCGCCGCGCAGGTGACGATTGACGAGGCGCTCATCGGCGCCGTGGCGGGGCAGGCCGGCGCCGTCGCTCCTTTTGCCGCCGAGCTTCTCATGTCGCTCCGCTCGACCCATCGGCAAGGCGCGTTCGGGCCGCGCGAGGCGCCGCTCAACGATCCGCTGGCTGTCCTCGTCGCGGCCAATCCCGGGCTCGCGCGAACCCTCCCGGCGCGGGTAGATGTAGGCCGGGCGACACACGTATGGGCGCACCGTGATCGATTTCGCCAACCGCTCGAACCTGCCGCTGAATTGCGAAGTCGTCGTCGCCTTCGACGTGGCCGCGACCCGTCAGGCGTTCGTCGACGCGCTCGGCCATCTGTCGTGAACGAAACGAAAGAGGGAGGAGCAAAGGAGATGGCGACGCCGCCGCGGGTCCTGGTCGCGGGAGAATCCTGGACCACACACAGCATTCATCAGAAGGGCTTCGACAGCTTCACGACGACCGAATATGCCGAGGGCGTCGGCTGGCTTCGCGCCGCCCTGGAATTGGGCGGATGGAGTTTCACGCACCAGCCCTCGCATGTCGCGGCCCGCGACTTTCCGACGACGGCGAAGGAACTCGCCGCGTACGATTGCGTGATTCTCAGCGACATCGGCGCGAATACGCTCCTCATTCACCCGGATACGTTCTCGCGCTTCAAGTCGTTGCCGAATCGGCTCGCCGCTCTGCGGGACTATGTCGCCGGCGGCGGCGGCCTCGTCATGGTCGGCGGCTATATGACGTTCCAGGGAATCGAGGGCAAGGCGCGCTATCACGGCACGCCGGTCGAAGAAGCGTTGCCGGTATTGATCTCGTCCTCGGACGATCGGCAGGAGACGCCGGAGGGCGTCGCCCCCAAGGTCGTCGCCCCCGATCATCCGATTGTCGCCGGTCTTCCCGCGGTCTGGCCGAACCTTCTCGGCTACAACCGCATCGTCGCAAAGCCAGGGGCGACTTGCGTCGCGGAGCTCGGCTGGGATCCGCTCATCGTCGCCGGCGGATACGAGAAAGGGCGAAGCGTCGCCTTCGCCTCCGACTGCGGCCCGCATTGGGCGCCGCCGGGATTCGTCGAATGGGAGGGTTACGCGCGTCTCTGGCGCCAGATGGCCGACTGGGCGGCGCGACGCCCATGATCGTGCCTCTCAATGTCATGCGATGGGGAGACCCGTCGGCGTCGAAAGTCGCGGTTGCGATGCATGGCATCACTGCGAATGCGGGTGCGTTCGCCCGACCTGCGCGCCTGCTGTCGGAGCGGGGCTGGCTCGTGTTGGCGCCCGAACTGCGCGGACACGGCGAAAGCCCGCGCGGCGACGGCGATTTTTCGACAAAGGCGCTGCTGGCCGACCTGGCCGCGGCTATCCCGGCGGCCCCGGATGTCCTCATCGGTCATTCCTTCGGCGGCTATCTCGCGCAGTCCGGCATCCTGAGCGGCGCCTTCCGGCCTCGAGCGCTCGTTCTGGAGGACCCGGTCTCGTATTTCGCCGACCAGGCGACTCCCGCCGCAATGCTCGCCTGGGACGAAGCCAACCTCCCGCGCGACATCGAAGGCCTTCTTCGCCTGAACCCCAAATGGGCCCGCCTCGATGCGGCATGGAAGGTCGTTTCGCTCGAACAGATCGACTTCAAGGACGCGACGGCGGCGTTCGCCGGCAATGCGCCCTGGGATTTGCGTCCCGAGGCGGCGAGACTCGTCCGTTTCCAGCCGACGGTGTGGGTGATGCCGAGAGAGAGCCGCTTCGTCCCGGAGGCGGACCAGGAAAGGCTCCGTCGCGACGTCGGCGAGGGGCGCCTTGTCATCCTCGATGGCGTCGGCCACAGCGTGCACCGCGACGCGGTCGAGCTGTTTGTCGATCTCGTGGACCGCATCGGGCGGGAGCCTGAGTCGTGACCGCGCCTCCTTTCGCATTCCACTACGGTCCGGGCGCGCCGGCCATGGCGGCGCGGCTGCGCGAGCGGCTTCGCGTGTTCACGGAGGATTGCTTTTCGGGCAAGCTGATGACGACTGCCGGCAAGCCTCGCGAAGTCGCTCCTTTCCCCTGGGTCAACCCGCTGACCGGGCCGATTGCGGTCGAAGGCGTCCGGGCCGGCGACCTGCTCGCCATCCATCTCGTCGCTTTGACGCCTGCGCGCGACTGGGGCGTGTCGACGATCTCGCCGAATTTCGGCGCCCTGTCAGGGACGCGCTACAATCCGAATCTTCAGCCGGAGCAGCCGGAATCCGTCTGGATCTGGCGTGTCCGCCGCGAGGCCGGCGTCGTTTCGACCCAGACATCGCAGGGAGGGGAACTCAGCGCCGCGCTCATGCCGTTCCACGGGTCCCTCGGCGTCGCCCCTCCGCATGGCGAAGTCCGCTTGAGCGTCGTCCCGGATGTCTTCGGCGGCAACATGGACATCCCCGACGTCGCCGCAGGCGCGACGCTTTACCTGAGGGCCAACGTCGACCGGGCGCTGGTCTACATCGGCGACGGCCATTATTCGCAGGGCGACGGGGAACTCGCCGGCACCGCGGTCGAAGGGGCCCTCGAGACCGAAATGATTTTCGATGTCTGCGACGCCCAGGACAACCTGTCGTGGCCACGCCTCGAAACCGATCGCGAGATCGGCGTCATCGGTTGCGGCCGTCCTCTCGAGGACGCCGCCCGCATCGCCTCGCACGATCTCGTGCAATGGGTCAGCGACCTCAGCAGTCTCGGGCTGCAGGACGCGCACCAACTGGTTTCTCAGGCCTGCCGGCTGCGGATCGGCAATCTCGTCAACCCGCTTTATACGGTCGCCGCATTCATCGAAAAGCGATGGCTGCCCGGCGCCCCGGCGATCTTGGGCGGGACGCACCAAAGGCTGCGTCGACTCGCGCCTGGAGGAGGAGAGCCGGGATCGGCGGCGCCGATTTGATCGTAATCGGGCATATTCGAGGGCGCCTCACTGCCGCCCTCACTTCGCCAGGGAGCAGTCGTGACCCTTGACGCGCTCGCAGAGCGCCGCCGCGTCCGCCTTGGAAAGGCCGGCGACACGCAGGGCGTAGACCGTATCGCCGTTGAGCGCCGTCTTATGCACCCCGATTGTCGCGCCATTGAGCGCCGTGGCGAATTTGGCGTTGAGCCGCCGGGCGTCGAGCCTGGCTTTCGCCTCGGATTTTGGCGCGGCGAACTGAACCGCCCAATCGCCCGACTTGGCGGCCGCTGTCAGATCAACAGGTTTCGCGGCCGGCGCCCCGGGCGCTCCGAGGGCGCCGAAAATAGAGCGGAAGACGTGCGTAACCGGCTGTGTCACGGCCGCGAGCGGCGCCTGCGGCGTGGTCGGGGTCGCTGGCGACAAGGCCGTGGCGGCTTGCGGCGCGGGCTCAGCCGGCGCCGGCGGAGCGACGATGGAGGCGGCGGCGGGCAACGGCGGCCGGTTGCCCGGCTCCGCGTCAGCGCCAGGCGCCGTCGCCTCCGCTTTGGCGACAACGAGCCGGGCGGAAGATCTCCGCAAAGGCTTCACCGGCAAATCCGGTTTGGCCGTCGGCGGCGGCTCAACCGCGGCGGTGTCCGGCCGCGACTTCAACGCATCGCTGGCCTGCGGCGCCTTGCCCGAGCCTGCGGAGGCGAGGGGGCCGGTTGCGCTCGGCGTTGCCTCCGGCAGCGAAGCCGCGGGGACACGGCTGGGTACAGGAGACTGGGAGGTCGCGGGCGAAGGAGCAGCGACCGGCGCTGCGACGACCGGCGCGTTGACTGTCGCCGCCGGCGCGGGTTCCGCGGAGGCCTGCGTCGCCGGCTGCTGCGGCTCCCCGCCCGCTGGCGCGGACGCCAGGGCCGGCGTCCCAAATCTGTCGCCCAGCGAGACCGGAGCATCGGGCTCCGCCCGCCGTTCAACGGATGCGGTGGTCTCGGCGGGAGCGGCCTCTGCGACGGCCTTGAGCGGGGTCGCCTTGGCGATGACCGAAGCCGCGATGATGTCGTGGCTCGGCTGCGACGCCGGGGCGAGGTCCGGGGCTCTGGCCAAGGAGCGTGCTTTCACAAGGCCGGGCGCTGCTGTCGTGAGCCCCAAACCTGTCGTAAGGCCAAAACCGGCGGCGATCAGCAGCCCGGCGCCGGCAACCGCGATCGCCGCAGCTTTGGGCGTCGGCACATGACGCCATCGATCCTTGGCCGGCGTCGAGGGCTCCACGGTGTCCGAAGCCCAGTCCTCAACCTCCAAGGGCGCGCTTGCTTCAACCTCTGGGGGAGCCGTGCCGATCCGTCCCTGCGTCGCTGCAACGGTTGACGGCTGCAGCGGCGTCGCAGTGAGCGGTCTCGTCGGGAGCCGATCCGTTCGACCCGGCCTCGACAGGGTGTCAGGCGCCTGGAAAACGCCATCCGGGGGCCCGAAAGATTGGACGAACCGCATGAACTCAGCCAGGGGATCCTCGGCGGCTTGCGGATCGCCTGGAGCGCGCACACGGCGCTCAAACTCATCAATGTTGATAGTTGTCGACGCAGGAGTCCGAGAAACGCTCATTTCGTACTCTTCGAAAACGCTATTGACGAGGATTGCATCGGCCCCGCCGCTAACCCGCAAGATTGTCATCTCGGAGGCCAAACCAAGGCGAGCGCCGCCTGAAAAAACCGCCGGTGGCGGGGCGATTTCTACGGAACGTCGACCAAATCCGGATGAAAAGTTCATTGCCGCGGCCAACACAGCGCCCGCCGCGGTTCGTCCGGCTGAGAGTCTTCGCCACTGCGAGATTTTGCAGGAGTGTGTTGAAGGTTTGCAAAAATCGCCGAAGGCGAGAGTGGGCGAGGAAGAAACTGGCTTCAACGCGGGTTGCCATGACATTCCGCCATTCCGCGATGGTATACTCGAGGAGCGGCGCCTCACGCCAGGCTCTACGACATCGCCAAGGATCCCAATCACGACGGCATGAGTGTCGATTACACCTTCTACGCGACGTCGATCGCTTATCGCTCCGACAAGGTGAAGATCACCTCATGGAACGATTTGCTTTCGAAGCAGCTCGCGGGCCGCGTCGCGCTGCCCAATGTCACCACCAATCGGGGCCGCCAGTGCTCTACATGCTCGGTCTGGCGATGGGCCAAGACTCGCCTGACCTCAAGGCGCCTATCGACGCGGTCGGCGAGCATCGCAATGACATCGTCACCTTGCTATAACCGGTCCTCGCAACTCGTTCAGCTCATGGAGCAGGACGAAATCTGGGCGGCGCCGATTGGGCGTTTCGCCTGGGCGGCGCTGCGCAAGATCGATGTTCCGATCCAGTGGGCGACGCCCAAGGAAGGCCAGGCGGGTGGGCTGCGCTCCTGCTCAAGACACGAAGCGCGTCTGATTGACGGCCCTGCCGTCTTCGAAACGGGAATTCCGCCGTGTTTCAGAACCGGGCCGAGGCCCTGGCGCTGGCCTTGCCGGCGGCGATTTTCGCGGCGTTGGTCTTCGTCCTGCCGGTGATCGTGCTGTTGTCGGGTGGCCTACATATCGATGGTCACTGGAGCCTGCAGGCCTATCAGCGCTTCTTCGCTGACCCGCTCAACCGCCTCGTTCTCTGGCGGACCCTCGGGCTGGGTGTCCTCGTGACCGCGGTGGCCGCCGTCATCGGTTATGCCTCGGCCTTCGCCATTGTCGACCTTCCTGCTGCAGGCAAGAGCCGGATGATCGGTCTCGTCGTCCTGCCGCTGATGATCTCGCCGGTCGCGCGCACATATGCCTGGCTCGTCATTCTCGGCCGGACCGGCATCGTCAACAAAGCGCTCGTCCTGCTCGGCCTGACCGATGAGCCCGTCCGCGTTCTCTTCACGCAGACAGCCGTCTTCATCGGTCTTCTGCAGCTGTTCTTGCCGTTGATGGTGATCTCGCTGGTCAGCGCCCTGGAAAACATGCCGAACGATGTCATCCCGGCGGCTGGGGTGCTTGGAGCAAACTGGCTGCAGATCTTCGTCAAGGTTGTCCTGCCGCTCACCCGGGAGGGACTGGTCACCGGCGGAACGCTCGTGTTTGCCGGCTCGGTTACAGCTTACATAACGCCCGCGATCCTTGGCGGCTCCAAAGTACTCACCCTTGTAACGCTGCTCTATCAGCGCGTGACAATCGCCAACGATCTCGTTTCGGCAAGCGTCATTGCTTTCCTCCTGATCGTTATGAGCTTCGGCGCAAACCTGCTTCTCAAGCGGATCGCAACCGTGAAGAACCGCAAATGAAATCGCAATTCCCGTCCGTCGTCATGCTGGCGCTCCTCGTCGCCTTTCTCGTCGGGCCGTTCGTCGTCATCGTCGCCGCCTCGCTTTCGGCGGGTGACACGCTCGCCTTTCCGCCTCAGGGCTTCTCTCTCCGTTGGGTGGCTAAAGTCTTCGCGGAGCAGAGTTTCCGGTCGAGCTTCGCGCTGTCGATGTTCCTCGCCGTCTTCGCCACGCTTGCGGCCCTCGTCCTCGGGATACCCGCGTCCTACGCGATGTCCCGTTACAGTCTGCCTTTCGCAGAAAGCGTGCGGGCGATCGTTTCGTCGCCGATCATCGTGCCGGGAATTATCGTTGGGCTGGCGCTTCTGCGATACCTCGTCGCACCCTTCGGAATCAACGTGGTGATGGCGCTGTTTCTCGCCCATACCGCGCTCGTTTTGCCTTACGGCGTGCGTGTGGTCTCGGCCAGTCTCGACAATCTGCGATCTGATATTGAAGAAGCCGCCGTTCTCCTAGGCTCCAGCCGGCTTGGCGCTTTTTTCCGGGTGATAATGCCGAACATCCGCATTGGCATTCTGGCCGCATTCATCCTCGGCTTCGTGACCAGCTTCAATCAGGTTCCAGTCTCGCTCTTCCTGTCGGGGGGCAAAACGGGCCGCCCCCCGGCCTGTTCGATGCTCCCGCCGTGATGCCGGGCTTGGTCTACGCGTCGTCGGCAGCGCAAAAACTGGCTTGCTCTCGCCCTCTGGGCAGGCGCCACGGATTGGCGAGCGAGCGCGACCAGCGACGCTCGGGCGGGCTTTGCCGCGCCCCCGCCTTCGGCGGGCGATAGGCCATCCGGCAATGGCCGGCGCAATAGGGGCGCCCGTCGGCCGATTTAAGCCCGCAATAGGCGAAATCGCCGCTCATCGGATCGCCGAGGGGCCATCGGCAGACGGATTTGCGAATGTCCTCGAACCTGACACGCCGCACTTCCTGAACCTCGACACTCTCCGGCGCATGGGAGAAGGCAAGGGGTGGGCCCGGCTTGCCGGGAATGGGCTTGGAAAGGGGAATGGCCAAAGGCGCCCGATACGCGCCAGCCGACGTCCCGCCGGCAGAGCCGCGACCGCCGCCATTGAGCTTGATCCCGATGCGGTTCGCCTTGCCGATCACGGCGCAGCGGGACGCCGCGCCGAGCGCCCCGGCGATGACGCTCGCGCTTCTTCCCTCGAGCGCCAGCCGCTTGAGATCCTCGACCGCCTCGGCTGTCCACTCCATTTTGTCCATCCTCATGGCCAAGCTGCGGCGCTCGCCGCCGCAATAGGGAACGGTCCGACTATTCTCCTCGCAGGCGGATGCAGCGACGCCGGAGCTGCCTCGACCCGTCCGTCGATGGTAAATGTAGAATTAACTTCAAGATGTTATGGAGAAGGCGAGACAGGGCAATCGCATATTTAGAACTGTCCGAGCGGCGACCAGAATACGGTATGTTTGCGGCGCGGCGCGAATGCGGATAGTGGCGTTCCGTATCGAGGGGAGACTGTCATGTCCGGCGGCAGGTCGGAACCGGCGAAGTCCAGGAATACGCCGCCGTACACGTCGTATCGGACGTTCACGTCGTTCATCCAGGATCTTCGCGAGCGCGGCCTTCCCTCGCGCATCGACCGCAGCGTGCTGATCCGCTTTTCCGGCGTGGTCGGCACGCAGCTGATGCACGCGCTTCGCTTCCTCGGCCTGATTGAAGAGAACGGGCGTCCGACGCAGCGTCTCAAGGAGCTTGTGAACGCGCAGGGCGCGGGGCAATGGCCCGAGAAGCTGCTGGAGCTCGTTCGGCAGGCCTACGCGCCGATGTTCGCGATCGACCTCGAAAATGCGACGCCTTCCCATTTCAACGAGACGTTCAGGAAGGCTTTCCCGGCGGCGGACGCGGTCGTGCAGAAGTGCGTGACTTTTTTTCTGTACGCCGCGAGCGACGCGGGCGTGAAGATCAGCGGTCGGGTGCTGAAGGGGCGGAAACCCCGGTCGCCGACGCCGCGCCGGAAGCCGGCGTCCGCCCAGGCTCCAACCAAGGAATTCGAAGTGGCGCCGTCACCCCCTCAGCCGGATATGTCTCAGATCGAGGGCAGGAAGCCGTCAGAAGTCCTTCTCATGCACCTCGACCCGAAGGCGATGGACGAAGAGCAGCAAGCCGCCGTCTGGACCTTGTTGAAGTACTTCAGGTCGGCAGGATTGTGAGATCGCATTTCGCGGCAATGACGGGGCCGCCGTTCGCCGTCATTGCGACGCCCGCAGGCCGAAGCAATCCACGCCTCCGCGCCCCGTTCGTCGTCATTGCGAGGCCCGCAGGGCCCTAGCAATCCACGCCTCCGCGCCCCGCTCGTCGTCATTGCGAGGCCCGCAGGGCCGAAGGTGTGCCTGGCATGGGCATTGGATTGGAGGTGAAAGTCCTTCGCGGGGCGAGTTGGTAGCAACCGCGAGCCGGAGGCAACTGCATTGTCGCGAGGCGATGTGGGGAAGAAGCCCGAGGCGAACCGCAGCACCGAACGAAAGTGAAGCCCTGAGCAGGCCGGGCCGACCGGGTAAGCGTGCCTTCGAACGCGACGCCCAAAATCCAACCGAGGTCGGAGCGGTAGTGGGGACGGGGGCGGCGGGACATCCAGTGAACCTTACCCAGGGAGGTCTGCATGGGTCCGCGCGAGCGGTAGACCCGAAGGAGGCAACGACGACGGGACGACGCCCATGCAGAAGTCGGATCTCCTTGTAGTAGCGAGGAAGCCGGTGAAAGCCGGCGGAGCAAAGGAGGAGATGGATTGAAAAGGACGGGACCACGGCAATTGAGCCTCGTGTTCGCCGACAGCCCCTCGGGGGGCGGGGTGGCCGAGCCCTCGGACGCATCCGAGCGGCGGAGCTTCCTGCTGCACAAAGCGAGGACCAAGAAAACGAGAGGCCCCGCCGCCATCGCGGCCGACACCAGTCGGCTGCTCGAAGAGGTGGCGTCCGAAGCCAATCTGGCCAAGGCGCTGCTGACCGTGGTGCGTAACAAGGGAGCGCCCGGAGTGGACGGACAGACGGTCGAAGCGGCGGAAGCGCAAGCCCCGTCGATGATTGCCCGGCTGCGCCGAGACTTGCTGGCGGAATGCTATCGGCCTGGCGATGTCCGCCGTGTCTGGCTGCCGAAGCCGGGGGGCGGACAAAGGGGGCTCGGCATTCCAAACGTGATCGACCGGACGGTTCAACAGGCGGTCCTCCAGATCCTGGAGCCGATCTTCGAGCCGACCTTTCACGACAGCAGTCACGGTTTCCGGCCGAACCGGGGCGCTCATACCGCTATCGCCGAAGCCACAGGTTACCTCAAGGACGGATATCAAACGGTCGTCGACTTGGATTTGGCCAAATTTTTTGACCATGTTCATCATCAACGCCTGCTCGCCCGGATCGCAGAACGCGTGACGGACGGGCGGATCATCCGCCTGATACGCCTGATGCTGACAGCGACGGTGGTGATGCCGGACGGAACGAAGGTCGCTGTCCGGGAAGGAACCCCCCAAGGGGGCCCGCTTTCGCCATGCCTTTCCAACATCGTCCTCGACGAATTGGATCGGGAATTGGCGCGGCGCGGCCTCCGGTTCGTGCGGTACGCCGATGATGCCAACATCTTCGTGCGGAGCGAACGGGCCGGATTGCGGGTCATGGCATCGGTTCGGAATTTCCTGGAAAAGCGTATGCGGCTCCAGGTGAACGAAGCGAAGAGCGGGGTCCGCAAACCCGACGAGGTCGCCTTCCTGGGCTTCAGCTTCCGCTGCACGAAGGAGGACCAGGGCGACGCTGTCGCCGTGTTTCCCTCTGGAAAGGCGAAGCGCCGACTGAACGCCACCATACGGGACATGACGCCGCCGAACTGGGGGCGTTCCATCGCAGCCTGCATGGAGAACCTCAGCCGATACCTGAACGGATGGATGACCCATTTCCGGCTTTGCACGTCGGATGCGGTCGAGGGTCTGCGCGTCACCGACGCTCATATCCGCCGCCGGATCAGGGCGATCATCGTCCGACACAGGAAGCGGAGCCGCTTCCTGTTCCGCCACTTGTTGAGCAAAGGCGTCAGCCGCAAGGCGGCGGCCGGATGCGCGTACTGCGGCAAAGGGGCATGGGTAAAGTCGAACCACGGCGCAATGACGCGAGCCTACCCACCGAGCTGGTTCACCGGCCGGCAGGTCTCGCTCAAAGCCCGCTGGCGCGAACTCAACCCGCCGGCGGCATCAGCCCAGCTTTCGCTGGCGCTCTGATATACCGATCCAAAGAGCCGGATGCGGGCCCGCATGTCCGGTTCTGCGAGAAGCGCGGAGGAGCAATCCTCCGCGCTTACTCGACCAATCCATGCCTCCGCGCCCCGCTCGTCGTCATTGCGAGGCCCGCAGAGCCGAAGCAATCCATGCCTCCGCGCCCTGCGACCTGGATTGCTTCGCCTTCGGGTCGCAATGACGGGGCTTGGAGGTTTCGGAGTGGCGTCACCCGGCCGCGAGCCGCTGCGCCGAGGCGACGGCGAAATAGAGCATGAGCGCGCCGGTGGCGAGATCGACGAAGATCGTCCACCAGCGCTTGGCGGCGCCCTCGAGCGTTCGGTGCAGCAGGGCGTTGGCCGACGCCCAGAGGATCCCCCAGGTCATGGCGCCGGCGATCACCGCGGCGGCCATGGCGAGGAGGGCGAGGGGCCTCGCGCCGGCGAGCTCCGGGCGGCCCATGGCCGCAAGCCAGAAGGCGACGTTCCACGGGCTCGACAGGGCCAGCGCGGCGCCGAGGCCAAAGCCGCCGCGGGCGGAGGCGAAGCGGCCCGGCGCTTCGGGCGTCGCCTCGAGCGGGCCGCTCCCGGCGTAGGCGCGCCAGGCCCCGCGCAGGAAGAGGAACGCCAGGGCGATGAGGAGCGCGATGCTGAGGACGCCCATGGCGGCCCGGGCGAGCGGCGCGGCGAAGAGGAGGCCGACGCCGAGCGCCACCGCCACCGCCCATAAGGCATCGGCGCTGGACGCGCCGGCGAGCACGGCGATCCCGCCCCAGAACTTGCCCATGGCGCAGCGGCGGGCGATCTCGGCGTTGATCGGGCCGGGCGGCCAGGCCACCGACCAGCCGAGCAGGAAGCCGGTCGCGAGAAGCGCAGGGAGAGAAGCAGCCATGGGTTGGCTGGATCATGGCGCGGCGGCGACTGTCAATAAGGGTGTCGCGCGGAGCCGCGATGGCCTCGTATGTGCAAGAGGCGGCGCCTGACGCCGTGGCCCAAGCCGTCGCGCTCCCGCGACCGCCCCTCATCCGGGGCTCCGGGCTCGGCGCTTCTCAAGCCCGTCGTTCTCGCGCATGATCCGGGAAAATCGAGGCCCAGGGAAGCGCGATGACCCCGTCGACCGATCGGCAGCGGCCGCTCGAACTCGATCCCGCCCGCGTCGTTCGCAGCGAGAAACCCCACTATGCGATCATCGACATCGGATCGAATTCGGTGCGGCTCGTGGTCTATGACCAGCTCAGCCGCGCGCCGCTGCCCCGCTTCAATGAAAAGTCGCTTTGCCGGCTGGCCGAGGGCCTATCGCGCAGCGGGGCGATTTTGCCCGAAGGCTTTCGCTGCGCCATCGAAGCGGTGAGGCGGTTCCGCGCGATCGCCGACGCGATGGGCGTAGGCAGATTGGACGTCACCGGCACGGAAGCGATCCGCAACGCCTCGAACGGTCCGGCGCTGGCGGCCGACATCCGCACGAAGACCGGGCTTGAGGTGCGCATCCTCACCGGGGCCGAGGAAGCCCGTTATGCTGCGCTGGGCGTGATTTCCGGTTTTTTTCGCCCGGTCGGGCTGGTCGGCGACATGGGCGGGGGCAGTCTCGAGCTGGCGGAGGCGATCGACGACCATGTGGGCGAGATATGGGTCAGCCTGCCGCTCGGCGCCTTGCCGGTCGAAGCGATGCTGGCGGATGGCCTAGCGGCCGCCAAGCGCCGGGTCGACGAGATGCTGAAGAGCGGACTCCCGGCCAGGTTCGGACGGCGGACGTTCTATGCGGTCGGCGGCGGCTGGCGAGCGCTCGCCAAGGCGCACATGGCCAGCGTCGACGCGCCGGTCAAAGTCGTTCACGGCTATACGCTCTCGGCGTCCGCGGCGCGCGACTTCGCCCGGTCGGTGTCCCGGCTCACCGGGGCGAAGGCGGCTTCGGCTCCCGGCGTCGCCTTGCGCCGGGCGCGCACCTTGCCGGCCGCCGCGCTGGTCATGGATCGTGTGCTGAAGCGTCTCGAGCCCGAAAGAGTGGTGTTCTCGGCTTTAGGCCTGCGCGAAGGCCTGCTCTATTCGCAGCTCGACACAGCGGAGCAATACCGCGACCCACTGGTCGAAGGCGCGCAGCTGATCGGACTGTCGCTGGCGCGGGTGCCCGACTTCGCCCCGGCGCTGGCGTCCTGGACGGCCGATCTCTTTCCCGACGAAACGCCGGCGGAGGCGCGCCTCAGGGTGGCGGTTTGCGCGCTCTCCGACATCGCCTGGCGGGACGCGCCCGACCTCAGAGCGGAGGAGAGCTTTCGCCGGCTGCTGCAATTCCCCTTCATCGGCCTCGATCACGCCGAAAGGGCCTTCATCGCCGCCGCCATTCATGCCCGCTATGCCGGGCGCCCCGACGCGCCGTGGCTGTCGCCGGCGATCGACCTCGTGACGCCCTCCGGCCGCCGCCGCGCGCTCATCCTCGGGCGGGCGATCCAGCTGGCCTATCGCTTCTCCGGCGCCGTCCCCGCCGTGCTGGCGAGCGCCCGCCTTCGCCTGGACCCGGACGGCGTCCGGCTCGAAGTCGCCTCCACCGCGCGCGCCCCCGACAGCGAAGTCGTCGCCGACCGGCTTCGCGCGCTCGCCAGCGCCCTTGGCGTCAAGCGGGCCGAGATTGTCGTGACGGACGGCGCTTGAAAAGGCAAAGCGCCGAAATTCGTTGACGGTCCGGCGCAAGCCTGCTTTCTGAGCCGCTCCCCATGGGAATTCCGGGTTCGCCAGATGACCGCAAGTTCGCGGCCGACCGAAATCGGCCTTCTTGTATTCCCCAATGTCCAGCAGCTCGACCTGACCGGGCCCTACGAGGTTTTCGCCTCCTGGCCGAAGGCGCGGGTTCGGCTGGCGGCAAAGACCCTCGAGCCGGTCGTCTCGTCGACGAGGCTGGTCCTGGCCCCGGACGTCAGCTACGAAAATTGCCCGCAACTCGATGTCCTCTGCGTCCCGGGCGGCAGCGGGATCAATGCGTTGCTCACAGACGAGGAGACGCTGGCGTTCGTCCGCCGCCAGGCGGAGGGGGCGCGCTTCGTGACCTCGGTCTGCACCGGCGCGCTCCTGCTCGGCGCTGCCGGCCTTCTGAAGGGGAAGCGGGCGACGACGCACTGGGCCTCTCATCATCTCTTGGAAGCGTCGGGGGCCATTCCGGTGCATGAGCGGGTGGTTCGCGACGGTTCGCTGATGACAGGCGGAGGGGTCACGGCGGGGATCGATTTCGCCCTCTCGCTCGTCGCCGAGCTCGCCGGACAGGAGGTCGCCGAGGCGATCCAGCTCAATCTCGAATACGCCCCGGCGCCGCCGTTCGCGGCCGGCAGCCCCGAAACCGCGGGCGGCGCGGTCCTCGAGACCGTGCGCAGGCGCCTTGCGCCGATTGTCGAGGAGCGGGCGCGCCTTGTCGCGGAGGCGGCGAAGCGGCTCGACCTCGGCGTCCCCGGCGCCGCTGGCTGAATTGAGCCTGCTTCGTCGAGCCAATAGCTCTGGCGCTCCCGCAAGCGCGCCGTGGGGCTGCCGGGCGGAGGCCCGGCGCCCGGAATGGCCGTTGTCCCCCGCTCCGCGGGCCGCGTCACGAGAAAGCCACGAAAAAAAGGCTGATTCCGAGGGTTGGGTCCGGGGCGGACGCCCGTCAAAAGGCGGAACGCTCACTCGGCGAGGCCTTGCGGCGGAGCGCTACCAAGGAGCTTGGGGATTGTCTGGCGCGCCCGGCGAAGGTCGGCGCGCTTGTCGTCCTGTGAGTTGGACGACGGAGTAATGCCAGATGGAGCATGACGACGTCTCGGCCCTGGCGTTTCTCGAGCATGGGGGCGCCATGGGCGCCCTGATGCGCGACCGGGACTGGGGCGGCTCGCCGCTCGGCCCTCCCGACGTCTGGCCGCAGTCGCTGCGCTCGATCGTCGAACTCGTGCTTCGGTCACGTTCGCCTATGTTCGTCGCTTGGGGCGAACGCCTCCTCACGCTTTACAACGACGGCTTCGCCAAGGTTCTCGCGACGAAACATCCCGGGGCCCTCGGCGCTCCGCTCACCGAGGTCTGGCCGGAAACCTGGCCCGACGTAAACTCCCTGGTGGCCGCGGCGATGGCGGGAAAACACAGCTACAGGCCGGGGATGCGTCTGGCAATGGATCGGAAAGGCGCCGATCCGCGGGCATCGTTCTCGCTGTCCTTCTCGCCTGCGCACGATGAGCGAGGCCAAGTCGGCGGAATTTGCTGCGCCGTGGACGTAGACGCGGTCGTCGCCCCGCAGGATCGCGCCGAGGCGGTTCGCGGCGAGGTCGGGCAGCGGATGAACGATGAGCGCCTGCGCCAGGCGATCGCCGCGACCGGGATGGGCACCTTCGTCTGGCATGTCGAGGACGACATCGCCGAGGCGGACGAACGGATGCTCGCGCTCTTCGGCCTGCCGGCTGACGGACGACTGTCGCTGAGCGCGGCGCTGACGAAGCTGCTGCATGTCGACGATCGGGAACGCTATGCCGACGCTGTCAGGCGGGCCTGCGATCCGAAGGGTTTGGGGGAGCTTCGGGCGGACATTCGCGTCGTCCTGCAGGACGCCTCCATTCGCTGGCTGGCCGTGACGGGGCAAGTGGTTTTCGCCGGCGCGCCGCCTCGGGCGATCAGGATGGCCGGGACGGCGATCGACGTCACTGAGCGCAAGTCGGTCGAACAGGCCTTGCGCGACAGCGAGCGGCGGCTGGCGCAGGAGCTTTCCGACGCCCGTGCGCTGGAGGCGATCAGCACGCGCCTGATCCGCGAGCAGCAGCCCGAGGCGCTCTACGGCCACATGCTCGATGCGGCGATGGCGCTGATGAAGGCCGACGCCGCCTCCATCCAGGACTTCGACCCGGATCGGCAGGAGCTGAGGACCCGCGCCTTCATAAATTTTCCCCCCGAACTGGCGCGGCGCTGGTCGGTCATGAGCGCTGATTTCCGCGGCGTCGCCGGCCAGGCCTTGGGGACGCGAGAGCGGGCGATCGTCGAGGATGTCGAGACGTCCGATGTCATGGCGGGAACGGAATCGCTCGCCGTCTACCGACGCTGCGGCATCCGTGCGGCCCAGGCGACCCCCTTGCGCTCACGCTCCGGCCGGCTCCTCGGCATGATGTCGACCTACTGGAAGGCGCCGCATCGGCCGTCCGATCGCGCATTTCGCTATTTCGACGTCCTGTCGCGACAGGCGGCGGACCTGATCGAACGTCTGCAGACCGAAGCGGCCCTGAAGCAGAGCGAGGAACAGCTGCGCCTCGCCACCGAGGCCGCCGACGTGGGCTTCTGGGACGTCGACGGCGCGACCGGCGCTCTCTACTGGCCGCCGCGGGTGAAGGCCATGTTCGGCATCTCGCCGGACGTTCCGGTGTCGATGGACGACTTCTACGCCGGACTTCACCCCGACGACCGCGATTTCGTCAGCGCCGAATATGCGGCGGCGGCCGACCCGGCGACCCGCGCCCTCTACGACGTCGAATACCGCACGATCGGCAAGGAGGACGGGATCGAGCGCTGGGTGGCGGCGAAGGGCAGGGGAGTCTTCGACGACCAGGGCCGCTGCGTCCGCGTGATCGGGACGGCGATCGACATCACCGCGCGCAGGGCGGCCGAGGAGCGGCTCCGCGAATTGAACGAGAACCTCGAGCAACGTGTCGCAGCAGCGGTCGCCGAGCGCAACATTCTCGCCGACATCGTCGAGGGAACGGACGCCTTCGTACAGGTCGCCGATCTCGACTTTCGCCTGCTCGCGATCAACCGGGCGTCGGCCGAGGAGTTCGAGCGGCTTTTCGGCGTCAAGCCGCATGTCGGCGACAGCCTGCTCGATCTCCTGTCCGACCAGCCGGAGCACCAGGCCGCCGTCCGGCGGGTCTGGAGTCGGGCGCTTGCCGGCGAGGAGTTCACCGAAGTCCTCGAGTTCGGCGATCGGGCGGGCGACCGGCGCTTCTACGAGGTGAAGTTCAACATCCTGCGCGACGCCGACGGGAAGACGATCGGCGCCTACCAGTTCGCCGATGACGTGTCCGAGCGGATGCGCAACGAGGCGCGCCTGAGAGATGCGGAACGGGCGCTGAGGAACGCCCAGAAGATGGAGGCGATCGGACAATTGACCGGCGGCGTCGCGCACGACTTCAACAATCTGCTCATGGCGATCTCGGGCGGGCTTCGGCTGATCGCGAGGCCGCTGGACGACGAGAAGCGCGAGCGGGTGCTGGCCGGCATGAGCAGGGCGGTCGAGCGTGGCGTGAGCCTGACCCGGCAGTTGCTCGCCTTCTCGCGCCGGCAGCCGCTGGCGACCGAGCCGATCAAGCTGACGGCGCAGGTGGCCGCCATGCGCGAACTCATCGAGCGCAGCCTCGGCGGCGAGGCGCAGGTGATGATGAACCTTCCGGACGATCTCGGGACGGTCGAAGCGGATCCGGGCGAGCTCGAGCTTGCGGTCCTGAACCTTTGCGTCAACGCCCGCGACGCCATGCCGTCCGGCGGCGTCATCATGATCGACGCCAGCAACACGACCGACATCGAGGGGGCGAACCGGCGCGACATCGTCGAGCTCTGCGTCGGCGATTGCGGGATCGGCATGTCCGAGGAGGTGATCGCGCGCGCCTGCGAGCCCTTCTTCACCACCAAGGACGTCGGCAAGGGCTCGGGCCTCGGACTGGCGCAGGTTTACGCCTTCATCACCAACTCGGGCGGCTCGCTCGCGATCGAGAGCAAGCCGGGCTCGGGAACGACGGTGCGAATGAGGTTTCCGCGGTCCGCCCAGGCGCTGGTCCCGGCGACTGACGAACCCGCAGCCGAGGCGTCGACCGCGGCCGGGGCTGAAAAGAAAGGTCACGTCCTCCTGGTCGAGGACGATCGCGAGGTCGCCGCCCTGTCGCAGGAGATGCTGTCGAGCCTCGGTTTCGACGTCACCCAGGTCGGCTCGGCGGAAGCCGCGCTCGGAGCGCTCAAGAACGGACGGCGCATCGATATCGTTTTTTCCGACGTCAGAATGCCCGGCGGCATGAACGGCATCGAGCTTGTGCGCGAGATCAAGCGACGGAATCCGCGCCTGCCCGTCGTGCTGACGACCGGCTATGCCGAGGGCCTGCGCGAGGCCGAGGGCGAGGGGATCCCGGTGCTGCCGAAGCCCTATCAGCTCGAAGCGCTGACCGAGATCCTGGCGCGCCAGCTGCGTTAGGGCATGTCTCCCGGTCAGCGCAGGAACGGGACGAGCGCCGGGATGCGCTGGGCGTAGTCGGCGTAGGCGGCGCCGAACTCGGCCCGCATCAGCGCCTCTTCCCGCTTGAGCTTGCGCCAGAACGCCATCGCCGCGATGGCGACCGCGAGAAGCCCGCGCCATTCGCCGACGGCGAGGGCCGAGCCGAGCAGCGCCAGCAAGAGCCCGGTGTAGATCGGATGGCGCACCCAGCGATAGGGGCCTTCGACGACGAGCTCGTGGGCGTCCTTCAGGGTCACGCTGCCGCTCCAGTTTCCCGCAAGCGTGACCCGCGCCCAAATGGCGAAGGCGATGCCAGCGGCGGTCAGCGCGGCGCCGATCCAACTCGGCCAAGGGCCCGGCGGGGCGAAGCGGACGTCGAGCGGAAAAACCCGCGCGCGCGGCGCCGCGAGCAAAGCGAAGGCGACCACGAGCGGGACGACGTGGGTCAGGCGCGACGCCCGGCTCTCGCTCTGCGCCACGGTCTTGGCGCCCGGCGCCATCGCGACCCATACGGCCGCCCAGATCAGCCACAGGAGAGGAATCAGCCATCGCGCCATCAATCAGGCTCCAGCGCCGGAAGGGCGGCCGGCGCGCTTCGCGTTCATGCCGGCGGTCCCGGATTGACTCGAAATTTGCCGCAATGCTAGCTCTGACATGTCAGCGCCGCGCAAAGCCGTCATGTCCTGGCGGGACGTCAATCACAATGGATCGGCGCCCGCAACGGTTCGCCGCGCGGCTGAATCCCTGGGAGGAACATCGATGAGCCGCACTGTATCGACGTTGGCGCTCTGCGCCGCCGCCGGCGCCCTGTTCGCCGCGCCCGCGCTCGCGGACACGAGCAAAATGAAGATCGCATTCTCCAATAATTACGCCGGCAATTCCTGGCGCCAGGCGATGCTGAAGAGCTACGACATCGTCACCAAGAAGGCGGTGGCCGACCACATCGTCGCAGCGGCGGACGTCTTCACCACTGCGGACAAAGAGGTGCCGACCCAGGCGGCGCAGATCCAGAACCTGATTCTGCAGGGCTACAACGCCATCGTTATCAACGCGGCGTCGCCCGACGCGCTGAACGGGTCGATCAAACAGGCCTGCGACGCCGGCATCATCGTCGTCTCGTTCGACGGCATCGTCACCGCGCCCTGCGCCTACCGCGTCGTCGTCGACTTCAAGGACATGGGCAAGGAGGAAGTCGACCACATGGCCAAGTTCCAGCCCAAGGGCGGCAACCTGCTGGAAATCCGCGGCCTCGCGGGCACCTCGATCGACGATGCGATCCATGCGGGCATCCTCGAGGGCGTGAAGGCGCACCCGGACTTCAAGATCGTCTCCTCCGTCACCGGCGACTGGGACCAGACGACGGCGCAGAAGGCGGTCGCGACCGTGCTGCCGTCCCTGCCGCCGATCGTCGGCGTCGTCGATCAGGGCGGCGACGGCTATGGCGCGGCGCAGGCGTTCGCCGCCGCCGGCAAGCCTCGCCCGACCATCATCATGGGCAACCGCCAGGACGAATTGCAGTGGTGGAAAGAGCAGAAGGAGAAGGATGGCTACGTCACCTGGTCGGCGTCTATCGCCCCCGGCGTGTCGACGCTCGCCTTCTGGGTGGCGCAGCAGGTGCTGGACGGCAATAAGAGCATCCCGCATGATCTCCTCGTCCCGTACCTGTCGTTCAACCAAAACGATTTCGAGGCGGAGCTGCCGAAGATCCCGAAGGGCGGCGTCGCCAGCCATGAGTACACCCAGGCCGACGCGATCGCCGCCATCAAGGCGAACATGAAGTAGCGCGAAGCGGGATCGCCGCCCGCGCTTTCAGCAAGGATCAGGACCATGGCGGGCGCCGGCGCCCTTCTTGTCGATTTTGCCGGCGTCGAAAAATCCTACGGCGCCGTCCGCGCTCTGGACGGCGTCGATTTTTCGGTCTTTCAGGGCGAATGCGTCGGCGTCGTCGGCCACAACGGCGCCGGCAAGTCGACGCTGATGCATGTCTTGAACGGCGGCGTCGCGCCCGATCGCGGACGCCTCGCGATCGCCGGCGAGGAGCAGCGCGGCTATTCGGCGACGCGCGCCAAGGCGCTCGGACTGCGGTCGGTCTTCCAGGAGCTCTCGCTCTGCCCGAACCTGACGGTCGCCGAAAATGCGCGGGTCTTTCATCCATCGATCGGTGGACTTGGCTGGCGGAAGCGGGCGGGACGGCTCATCGGCGAAAAGCTCGACGAGATCTTTCCCGGCCACGGCGTCTCGCCCGGAGATCTCGTGCAGGACCTGTCGATCGGCCGCCGCCAGATGGTCGAGGTCGCGCGCGCCTTCACGGTCTCGGAGGCTCCCGCGCGCCTCGTCATCCTCGACGAGCCGACCTCCTCGCTCGACGCCCATACGGCCGGGCAGCTCCTCGCCTATGTGCGCGGCGCGGTCGCGGCGGGGATCGCCTGCGTGCTGATCTCCCACATCCTCGGCGAGGTGCTGGAGACCTGCGACCGCATCGTCGTGATGCGCGACGGCAAGGTGGTCGCCTCGGACGAGGCGAGGACCTTCGATCGGACGAAGCTGGTCGCCGCCATGGGCGGGGTCGAGAGCGCGCTGCCCGCCGAAAAGGCCGCAGCAGCGGGCGAGCGCAGCGAAGCCCGGTTGCGGGTCCGCCTCAGGTCCAGCCGGCAGACGGATCAGCGCGACCTCGTGGCGCGCGAAGGCGAGATCGTCGGCCTGGCCGGCCTCGCCGGCCATGGCCAGACCGATCTTCTGCTCGCGGCCTTCGCCGCCGCGTCCCGGCCGCGTCCCGGCCAGACGGTCGAAGGCCCGGTGGCGATCGTCGCCGGCGACCGGCAATCGGACGGCGTCTTTCCCCAATGGTCGATCGCCAGCAACATCGGGGTTCGCTCGCTGAAAGACCTGCGCGTCGGCCCCCTGGTCTCGCCGCTCCTCGAACGGCGGCTGGCCGAATCCTGGCGCGAGCGGATTGGCATCCGCACGCCCGATGTCGACAACAACATCCTCTCGCTCTCGGGCGGCAACCAGCAGAAGGCGCTGTTCGCCCGCGCGCTCGCCTCCGACGCGCGGGTGGTGCTGATGGACGATCCGATGCGCGGCGTCGACTACGGCACCAAGCTCGAGGTCTACGAGCTCATCCGCGCCGAGGCGAAGCAGGGGCGCACCTTCCTCTGGTACACAACGGAGACCGAGGAATTGAAGAACTGCGACCGCGTTTACATCTTCCGCAACGGCGCGGTCGTCGCCGAACTTGCGCGCGACGAACTCAGCGAGGAGCGCGTCATCCATTCGTCCTTCGCCGAGGCCGTTTGAGATGAGCGCGACGGTCGTCCCGGCCCTCTCGCGCGCGGGCGGCGCGGAGCTGCGCCGATGGCTGCGCGCGGCGTTGCCGGCCCTGTCGCTGGCGCTCGTCGTCGCCGCCATCGCCTGGCTCAATCCGCGCGCCATCAGCTATTTCGGCTTCACGCTGATGCTGAACCTGGCGATCCCGATCGCCCTCGCCACGCTGGCGCAGATGTTCGTCATCGCCGGCAACGATCTCGACCTGTCGATCGGCACGTTCGTCGGCTTCGTCTGCTGCGTCTCGGCCACCTGGTTGCAAAACGACCCTTGGCTCGGCGTCCTTGCGCTCGCCGGCTGCGTCGCGCTCTACGCCGGCTTGGGCGCGCTGATCTACCTTCGCAACCTGCCCTCCATCGTGGTGACACTCGGCATGAGCTTCGTCTGGCAGGGTCTGGCGATCTTGCTCTTGCCGAAGCCAGGCGGGACGGCCCCCGCCTGGCTTCAGGCGGTCATGGGGGTCAAGCCGCCGTTCGTTCCCTTCCCCATTGTCGCTGCGGCGCTGATCGCCGCCGTCGGCTGGTTTGGCCTCATGCGCACGTCCTATGGCGCGATCCTGCGCGGTTCCGGCGGCAATGCGCTGGCGATCGGGCGGGCCGGCTGGTCGCTGGTCAAGGCGAAAGCGGCCCTGTTCGCCCTCGCGGGCGTTTTCGGCGTCCTGTCGGGCATGGCGCTCGTCGGCATCACCACCTCGGCGGACGCCAACATCGGCAACGGCTATACGCTGCTCTCGATCGCCGGCGTCATCCTGGGCGGCGGCGAATTCGTCGGCGGAAAGGTGTCGCCGATCGGCGCAGTGATCGGCGCCTTGACTATGGCGATGGCGGCCTCGCCGCTCTTGACCTTCATGCGCATCCCGCCGGACTGGCAGGTCGCCGCCAACGGCGCGATCCTGATCATCGTGCTCGCTGCGCGCGTGCTGATCAGCCGCAATGGCGCCGGGCGATGACGACGGCCGCCAAATCGCTGCTGGCGCGGCCGTGGATCTGGTCCTTCGTCGGCGCAGGCCTCGTCTGGCTCGCCGCCGTTGCCTTCACCGGCGGCTATGGCGCGGGCGGAATGCTGACGGCGGCGCTGTCGCTCGCGGTTTTCACTGTCATCGTCGGCATCGGGCAGATGTTCGTCATCACGCTCGGCCCGGGCAACGTCGATCTGTCGCTGCCGGCCAACATCGGCCTCGCGAGCGCCGTCGCCATGAAGACGATGGGCGGCGACGATTCCTGGGTCGCGGCCGGCCTCCTGGCCGCGCTCGGCTGTGGTATGGCCGTCGGCGCCGCCAACTATCTCCTGATCTGGGCGCTGAGGATTCCCCCGATCATCGCCACGCTGTCGGCAAGCTTCATCATCCAGTCGGTCGACATTTCCTACGGCCGCGGCCTGCAGATCAAGCCGCCGCCCGGATTCGCCGACTTCACCAACATCGTCATCTTCGGCGTGCCGCTGCTGGCGGTCCTGGCGGCGCTCTTTACGGTCGGCGCGAATGTCGCGCTGCATCGCACGATCTGGGGCCGCTCGGTGCTGGCGATCGGGCAGAACATCCGGGCGGCGAGTTCTGGCCGGCATCCGGGTCGAGCCGGTGCGCTTTGTCACCTATGTCGTTTGCGGCGCGCTCGGCGGCATCGACGGGGCGCTGCTCGCCGGTTATTTCCGCGGCGCCAATGTCGACATCGGCAACGAGTATCTCTTGGCCTCGATCGCCGTCGTCGTCATCGGCGGCACCTCGGTCTCCGGCGGCAAAGCCAACCTCCCCGGAGTCTGGGGCGGGGCGCTGTTTCTCGTGCTGCTCTTGACGATGCTCAACACCTTCGGCGTCAGCGCTGGCGTGCGCCTCGTGGCGACCGGGCTCATCATTGTGGGGGTGATTACGGCGGCCGGAGGGGAGAGAAGGGCGTAGTGGGTGGCCTATGGCGATCGCAACCGCGAAGACGGCGCGTCATTCGCCGCCGGCAAGCGCCGTCCGGCTCAGCCGCCGACAACCGCACGTGGAACTTGCTGTCGGTGGCCTTTGCGCAGCGCAAAAAGGTGGGACAGGCGCAACAACGAGAGCGCTTAAGCGTGAGAGCCCCGGCGGGGCGTTCAGCCCTCGAACGGCTCGACCGTCTGAACGTCCGGCAGGAAGTGCTTCAGAAGATTCTCGATTCCGTGCCTCAGCGTCGCCGTCGAAGAGGGGCATCCCGAGCAGGCGCCCTTCATCTTGAGGTAGACAACTCCGTCCTTGAACCCCTTGAAGATGATGTCGCCGCCGTCGCCGGCGACCGCCGGGCGGACGCGCGTCTCGATCAGTTCCTTGATCGCCTCGACCGTCTCGGCGTCCTTCGGGTCGAAGAACTCGCCGGTCGCGACCGCGTCGGCGCCGCCGGTTTCAATGAGCGGCGCGCCGGAGAGGAAGAATTCGGTGACGACGCCGAGCACCGCCGGCCTGAGATGCTGCCATTCGCCCTCATCCTTGGTCACCGAGATGAAGTCGTTGGCGAAGAAGACGCCGCTGACGCCGGGCAGCTCCATCAGCGCCCTCGCCAGCGGCGAGCGTTCGGCGTCCGCGGGGTCGCGCGCCTCGAACGTGCCTTCCTCCATGACCACGCGCCCGGGCAGGAACTTGAGCGTCGCGGGATTGGGGGTCGCTTCGGTCTGGATGAACATGGGGATGGCTCCTGGTTCGTTAGATAGGCCTCGAGGCGCTCCGGCGCAAGAATTGGCGCGCCCAGCTCGGAGCGCCTGCGGAGTGTCCCCAGCTTTGTCGAGGATTTGCCGCCAGGGCGATCAGGCAGCTCGCTCGACCTTGTAAGGACGAACCAGAAGATCAGCGGGAATCTTCCACGCCTCACTAATTTTGTGAATCATTTGAACAGTCAGCGCCCGCCGTCGCGAGAGGATTTCCGCTGCAAGCGAGGGGGAACCCAGAAGGTCGGCCAATTCCGCCTGGGTGTGTCCAAGCTCTTCGATCGAAAAGCTCAGGGCGTCGATCGGATCGAAGCCTTCATCCACATTGATCGGCCAGCGCTTCGCTTCATAGGCCTCGACGAGCGCAATCAGCACCTCGAGCCTGTCGCCTTCGTCCGTCCCCTCGGCCGCGCCCCAACAGGCGTCGATTTCCGCCAGTGCGGCGAGGTGATCCTTATCGGTTCGGATTGGTCGGACTTCCATGAGCAAACTCCCTAAAACTGCGATATGGTCAACGCGTCGACGCGGTCGTACTCGGAATGGTCGCCGATGAACTTGACGAACGCAACTTGCCGGCGGAAGTCGAAGGCGACCACAAGGCGATAATTTCCACCGGCGACTTGGAACCTTACCCGCTCGCAATTCAGCACTTTCGATTTTGGCGCCGCGCTCTGGACCTCATCGGTCGACGTCCAGTGGGCCGCTCTGACAAGCTTGTACCAGCGTTCGAGCGCAATCCTTGTTTCTGGGTGCTTGTTCCAAAAGTCGACGAGCGTATTTCGGGCGATGACGCGCATTACGGAAGCTATCATGGCCCGATTCGGGAAGAAGAACAATGATGGCTGGTTGTTATGCATCGTGATGCGGCCTTGACCTCCGGCTAGGGGTTCGTGCACTGGCGCTGGCGGGATGAATGAGGAGATTATCATGCGATCGATCATCGCCGGGCTTGCAGCCGCTGTCCTCGGGGGCCTCGCCGCCGCCCCGGCCGGCGCTGGAACGCTCGATCAGGTCAAGGCGCGCGGGGAGCTCATTTGCGGCGCCAACCCGGGTCTCGCCGGCTTCGGCCTGCCGGACAGTCAGGGCGTATACAAGGGGCTCGACGTCGACGAATGCCGCGCCATCGCCGCCGGCATCTTCAACGACCCGACGAAGGTCAAATTCATCCCGATCAACGCCAAGGACCGCCCGACGGTGCTGGCGTCGGGCGAGATCGACGTGCTGATCCGCAACACGACCTGGACGCTGTCACGCCAGACCGCCGGCATGTTCTTCACCGGCATCAATTTCTACGACGGGCAGGGGTTCATGGTGCGGAAATCGCTCGGGATCAATTCGGCGCTGAAGCTCGACGGCGCCTCGGTCTGCGTGCAGCAGGGCACGACCACCGAGCTCAACCTCGCCGACTATTTCCGCGCCAACAGCATGAAGCTCGAGGCGGTCGTCTTCGCCACCGACGACGAGGCGACCAAGGCTTACAATTCCGGCCGCTGCGACGCCTACACCACCGACGCCTCGGGGCTCTATTCCGAGCAACTCAAGATGTCGAAGCCCGACGACAATATCGTGCTGCCGCAAATCATCTCCAAGGAGCCGCTGGGACCTTCGGTGCGCAAGGACGACGTCCAGTGGTTCGAGATCGTGCAGTGGACGCATTACGCGCTCCTCACCGCCGAGGAGCTTGGCGTCACCCAGGCCAATGTCGATGAGATGCTGAAGTCGCCGAACCCGAACATCCGCCGCCTGCTCGGCGTCGAGGGCGATTTCGGCCAGAACATGGGCCTTACCAACGACTGGGCCTACCGGATCATCAAGGCGATCGGCAATTACGGCAAGTCGTTCGAGCGCAACGTCGGCATGGGCTCGCCGATCAAGATCGCCCGCGGCCTGAACGCGCTCTGGACCAAGGGCGGCCTGCAATACGCGCCGCCGATCAGGTGAGAGGGGGCCGCGGCCGCCGAGGCGCAGTGGGTGGGTCATGACGCCGCTCAACAAGCCCGCACACGGCGAACGCTATTCTTCGCCAGGCTGGCTTGCCGAGAGCGTTCTGAGCGAAGTGTGATGCGCGTCACAGCCGGGCGCGGTCGATGCGTGCGACTTGTGCGTCGTCAATATCTAAAATTCATTGGAGAACAGAGATGGCGCGCGCCCCCCACCACCGTCGGAGGCGCGCCGCGCCGGCTGCGACGACCCCTCCAGCCGATAACGTCGATCCGACGCCGATCGGACATCCGATCTTCGCGCAACCGCAACCGACGCCCGATCCGACCCAGTTCCGCATCAAGCACCCGTCCGATGCTGCCGCTTACAAGACGATCGACCAACTGAACGCCGAGCACAAGCTTGGCCCGATCCCGTTTCCGATGCCGCGCGGCTTGCCGGAACCGGTTCTGACGCTCGAGCAGGTCATGGGCTCGCCCGGCGCCGAAATGGTCAAACGCGTCACCGCTTCCGGCCAGCTGGTCTTTCACTCGGTCGGCGATACCGGTTCGGTCCGCGGCCCGCGGGATCAGGAGCTGGTCGCCGACAAGATGACCGCCGACTTCGACGAGGAAGCGGCGATGAACATGCCGCAGTTCTTCTTTCACCTTGGCGACGTGATCTATAATTTCGGTGAGGCGCGCTACTACTACGATCAGTTCTACGAGCCCTATCGCGACTATCCGGCGCCGATCGTCGCCCTCGCCGGCAATCACGACGGGATGCCCGCGCCCGGCTCGAATACGCCGACGCTGGCCGCCTTTCTCGAGAATTTTTGCGCCAGCCAATTCGAGGTCATGCCGGAGGCAGGCGGTCTCGCCCGCACCGCGCAGATCCAGCCCGGCGTGTTCTTCACCTTCGAAGCGCCGATGCTGCGCATCATCGCCCTTTATTCCAACGTGCTCGAGGACCCCGGCGTCATCGCCTCGCCCGAGCTCGGCAACGCTCAGCTCGATTTCCTCAAGGCGGCGCTGACCCGCGCCAAGGGCTTTGCCGGCGCGCTGATCATCGCCCATCATCATCCGATCTACACCGTCGGCTCAAAGCATGGCTGGAGCCAGGAGATGCTGGCGCAGATCGACCAGATTTGCGTCGATACGAAAGTCTGGCCGCACGCCGTGCTCTCGGCGCACGCGCACAACTACCAGCGCTTCACCCGCGTGCATCAGGGGATGGAGATCCCCTACATCATCGCCGGCAACGGCGGCCATGCCGTCGCCCACCTCAAGCGCGAGCTCGACGCCGGCGGACCGCCGATGGCCGCGGCGAACGCCGATAAAACGATCGGCACCCGCTACATGACTCCGTTCCGGGCGCCCACGGTGCTGCAGGCGGCCGGAAAGGGACAGGACATGGTTCGGCTCGAGAACTACGACGACCAGGACTTCGGCTATCTGCGCATCGTCGTGACCCCGAAGCAACTGCGTATCGAATATCACCCGTCGTCCGACGGCGCCGCGGCCAAGACGCCAGACGACATGGTCGCGGTCGATCTGGCGAGCCGGAAACTTGTGATGCCGAGCGTTTAGACGGACAACGGACTTCCGCCGCGGGGCTCCAGCGCGAATATCTCCTTCGGCTCCCTGACGCCGCGGAGGGCGTGGCGGCCGAGCGGCTCGAGGCGGCTGTCGCAGCCGGTGGCGGCGGCGGCGAATTCGGCGGAGATGAGCGCCGAGCGCCCGAGCGGCTCGCACAACGCCTCGATGCGGGCGACTTCATTGACGGCCGGTCCGATGACGGTGAAGTCGAGCCGGTCCGTCGCGCCGACATTGCCGTACAGCACTTCGCCGATATGCAAAGCGAGGTCGACCAAGGCGACCGGCAGGCCGGCGGCCGCGCGCGCCGCGTTCAAGGCGTCGAGCTTCTGCAGCGCCTCGACCGCCGCGTCGAGCGCGCGACGGCAAGTCTCGGCGCGCTCCGCCTCTTCGAAGGAAAAGACGGCGAGGACGGCGTCGCCGATGAATTTGAGCACCTGGCCGCCGCGCGGGCGCAGCGAAGCGGCCAGAACCTCGAAGACGTCGTTGAGCAGCTCGACGACGACGGGACCCGGCGCGGAATCGCTGATCGGGGTGAAGCCGCGGATATCGGCATACCAGATGACGGCGCGAAGCTTGTCGACCGAACCGCGCATGATCGCCCCGGCATGGACGCGGCGGCCCGCGTCCTCGCCGAGGTACGTGCCGAGCAGTCCCGAAGCGATGACATGAGCAGCATGGGCCTTCATCGCCAGCGACAGCCCGGGGAGGGTCGCCTGTAAGAGCGTCGTGTCGTCGTCGCGGAAACCGCCCTTCCGGTCGGTAGCGAACGAATAGACGATGCCCGATCCTTGCGAGCGGTCGCGGTCCTTGCCGAAGAGGAAGAGGTGGGCGACATAGTCGGTCGCGCCCAGGGCGAAGAACTCTTCCAGGATCGGAAAGTCGCGCTCCTTCGGACCCGTTTCCAGGCGCCGGCGCATGGAGGGGTTGTCTTCGCCGTCGTAGGCTCGAAGGATCAGCGCATTCAGAGGGCTCGTGACAAAGTCTGACCCTTCAGCGCTGCCATGGGCATATTGTTCGGGCTCAATCGCATTGAGGTCGCGCCGCCAGGTGTAGCCGTAGCCGTTCCATTGCGGGTGCAGCGTTTCCATCGAGGTATGGGCGCGCCAGAGCGGAACGCCGTCGATGACCAGGCGCTGGCAATAGCCGTCGAAGAGGTCGTAGGCGGTCGCGCCGCGCAGCCCCGCGCGCACCGCCCAGATGTGCGTCTCGATGATGCGGCGGCCGAGCCGATCGTCGAAGGTGGTGAGGCGGAGCTCGGAGAGAAGATCGGCCGGATCGTCGGGTTGCATGCGGCGACCTTGGCCCGTGCCGCGCCGGCGGGCAAGACGGATATCGGCGTTGCGATGCGAAGCCTACGGCTTCGGCTCTTTCGGCACGACGAAGACCTGTCCGGGATAGATCAGGTTCGGGTTCTTGATCTGGTTCGCGTTGGCGGCGAAGATCAGCTTATAAAGCGAGCCGTCGCCATAGAATTTCTGGCTTTCGCCCCAAAGGGTGTTGCCGCGCACGACATGATCGGTCTGAACCACGTCGACGACGACGTCGGCCGGCGACGGCGCGCCGCCGGCCTCCGCGACGAGGGCGCCCGAAGGCGGAGGGATCGACGAGGATATCGCGTAATCGAAGGGAACTTCCGCCCGGGCCAGGACCGCGGCGTCCTTCGGATTGATCGCGTCCGCCCTGAGCGCGTAGGCGCCGGGGGTCAGCCCATGCTTGATCGTCAGCGTCCAGCGGCCGTCGGCGCTGGTCTTCGCGTCGCCGACGAAAGCCCCGCTGAGGTAGAGCCGCACGGTCGCGTTGGGCGAGGCGGCGCCCTTGGCGACGAGCCGGCCGCCAGCGCTGGCCTCGACGGACTGGACCGCGACGCGATCCGTCGATCCGGACGGCGTGTCGACGGGCGACGGCGACCCTGGCGAAGACGCCGCAGCGGCCTTGGCCAGGGTCGGCTCGGCGGCGACGGACTTCGGTTCGGGCGCCGCGACCGCGACTTCGATTGGGTTCGACGTCTGCGCCGCCGATATGCCGGGCGCCGCGAGCGTCAGGCTGTGCGAGCCCGGGGCGAGGGCAGGCGGGATGATGACGAACTGCCCCTCGCTGTTGGCGGTCGCTTCGGCGACCGTCTTGCCGTCATCGCGCAATTCGACTTTGGCGTTCGGCGCGGCCCGTCCGGCGACGACGGCTTCGCCTGCCGGGTCGACGTTGACGACATCGAAGGCCGGCTTGACGGCGGCCGGCGGCGGGGGAGCCATGGTCGCTGGCGGAGGGGCGGTCGACGCCGTGGTTGCGGCGGCGGCGACGGCCGGCGCGACCGCCGCAGGAAGCGGCAGCGCAACAGATGCTCCCGCGGTCGCCGCCGGAGGCGGAACCGGCCAGAGGAGGCTCGGATGGGTCCAATAGGCTGCCGCGGCGCCGGCGACCACAATCACCGCGCCTGTCGCTCCCGTCCAGATCGCCGTCGTCCGCGAAGGCATTCCCGTAACTTTCCTGCGAGACATATAGCGCCTGGTTACGCCCGCGACAATCGACGTCGCACGACCGTCACGCGGCCCGGAGCAAATTGCCGTAAGGAAAACAGAGGGACGCTCACCGAGGCGTCC
>CAVYXQ010000004.1:0-157162 GCA_963772555.1 uncultured Alphaproteobacteria bacterium
CAACGCAAACGGCGCCTTCGCCGTCTCCCGCCTCCTATGCTCGGCCGAATATCCGACGTGGCCCGAGCTCAGCCAGTTCCTCAAGCACGGCTCGCCCGATCGGGCGCTCCGGCGGGACGAGACCCTGAACCATATGCACTGGGCGACGACGCGGCGGCCGCAGCCGGCGACGATCATGGCGCTGGCGATCGACCACCGCGCGCAGCTGGAAAAGATCGCCGAGGACGCCGGGCGCCGCGCGAGCGCATCAGCGCGTTCAAATTGCTCGCGGTCGAGGCGGCGGCCAAGGTCGCCGCCGGCCGGCCGGGCTACGGCATGCTGCTCGACGGCAAGTACGGCCGCGAGGCGCTGTTCCGCGCGGTCGATCACGGCTTCTGGATCGGGCGGCCGGTCGAGGAGCCGGGATCCCGGCCGCTCGATTTCGAATCCGGGGGATCGCTCGGGGCCAGGCTGCAGGAATGGCCGGTCGCGCACACGATCAAGTGCCTCTGCTTCTACCACCCGGACGACCCGGCCGAGCTCAAGGCCCGGCAGGAGCGCGAGCTTCTGCGCCTCTACGACGCCGCGCGCACGCTCGGGCGCGAGCTTCTGATCGAGATCATCGCCAGCAAGAACGGCCCGATCGGCGACGAGAGCACCGCGCGCGTCGTCGAGCGGCTCTATGCGATCGGGATCAAGCCAGACTGGTGGAAGCTCGAAGGCCAGCCGGGCGAGGCCGCCTGGGCGAACATCGCGCGGGCGGTCAAAGAGGGCGATCCGTTCTGCCGGGGGGTGGTCCTCCTGGGACTCGAGGCGCCCGAGGAGGACCTCGCAGAGGCTTTTGCCGTCGCGCGAGCGTGCGGCATCGTCAGGGGATTCGCGGTCGGCCGGACCATTTTCATGGAGCCGGCGGTGGAATGGTTCGCTGGACGGATCGGCGATCGAGAGGCCGTCGCGCGCATGGCTGGAGCGTTCGAGCGGTTGAGCTCGCTTTGGCGCCAGACGCTGCCCGGGGGCTCATGATGCTCGAGGACGGCGATCTCGACGCCGCGGTCGAAGCCGGACTGATCGACCGTGATCTGCGGGCTCGGCTCGAAGCGCTCGCCGCCAAGCGGCGCCGGGAAGGGGCATCGGCGCCGGAGGCGCCGGCGAAGTTCGAACTCGTTGACGTCCTCTATTATTCCGGCGCCCTCCTGGTGATGACAGCCATGGGCCTCTTCGCCAATGCGGCGTTCGACCGGCTCGGCGGCTGGGCGCTGGCGGCGATCGCGATCGTCTATGCGATGGGATTCCTGACGCTGGGCTCGTATCTGTGGTCCAGGCCGCAGACCCGCACGCCGGGCGGCCTCAGCGTCGCCGTCGCGGTTTCGATGGCGCCGCTGGCGATCTACGGCGTGCAGGAGGCGCTGCGTCTGTGGCCGGCCGGGGAGCCGAGCGGCTATCGCGACTTCTACCCGATGATCAACGGCAGCTGGATCGCCATGGAGATCGGCGCGGTCGTCGCGGCGGCTCTGGCGCTGTGGCGATTCCCGTTTCCCTTCATCGTGCTCGTCGGCGCCGTCGCCCTCTGGTTCCTGTCGATGGATCTGGCGGCGCTGATCGCCTACCGTCACACGTCCGATTGGGTCGGCGACTGGGAGCTTCGGCGCAGGGTCTCAACGATCGTCGGTCTGGCGATGATCCTCGCCGCATGGGCGATCGATCTCAGATGGGGCTCCCTCGGCGACTTCGCCTTCTGGCTGCACCTGTTCGGCGCCACGGCGCTGTGGGGAGCGATTTCGTCCGGCCAGGGGAACGAATTCGCCATGGCGCTCTACTGCGCCTTCAACGTCGGCTTCATCGTTTTTGGCCTTTTCCTCGACCGTCGCGTCTATGCGGCGTTCGGCACGATCGGCGTTGCAATCTATCTCGGCCACCTCGCCGCCGACGTCTTCCAGGACGCAGTCGCCTTCTCCTTCGCGCTGTCGGCGATCGGACTGGCAATACTGGTCGCCGGCATCGGTCTCGCGCGCCGCCGTCGAGCCCTCGCGGCCTATGTCGATGCTCATCTGCCGTCATTGCTGCGCGCGTTGCGCCCGCCCCGCGCGCGTCATGCCTGAGGAAGGTCCGACCCGATGAAGACAATCCGACTGACGGCCGCGCAGGCGATGGTCCAGTTCCTCGGCGCGCAGAAGGTGGAGATCGACGGCCGCGAGCAGCGGCTCTTCGAGGGCGTGTTCGCCATCTTCGGCCACGGCAATGTCGCCGGGCTCGGCGAAGCGCTCTATGCCGCGCGCGAGACGCTGCCGACCTATCGCGCCCACAACGAGCAGGCGATGGCGCATGCGGCCATCGCCTTCGCCAAGGCCTCGCGCCGCCGGCGCATGATGGCCTGCACGACCTCGATCGGGCCGGGCGCGACCAACATGGTCACGGCCGCAGCGGTGGCGCATGTCAACCGCCTGCCGGTGCTCCTCGTCCCCGGCGACGTCTTCGCCAGCCGCAGGCCAGATCCGGTTCTGCAGCAGGTCGAGGATTTCGGCGACGGGACCGTCAGCGCCAACGACTGTTTCCGCCCCGTCTCGCGCTATTTCGATCGCATCGCCCGGCCCGAGCAGCTGGTTCCGGCTCTCAGCCGGGCGGTGGCCGTGCTGACCGACCCGGCCGAGTGTGGTCCGGCGACGCTCGCCTTCTGCCAGGACGCGCAGACCGAAGCCTACGACTATCCCCTCTCGTTCTTCGAAGCCCGTGTGCACCGGCTCCGGCGCCTCGCGCCCGACCCGCACGAGGTCCGGCAGGCCGCCGCGCTGCTGCGGACGGCGAGGAAGCCGCTCGTCGTCTGCGGCGGCGGTGTCCTCTATTCCGAGGCGGAGCGCGAGCTCGTCGACTTTTGCGCCAGGCGCGGAATTCCTGTCGGCGAGACGCAGGCGGGCAAATCTGCGACGCCGGTGGAGCATCCCATGGCGATGGGCGCGATCGGCGTCACCGGAACCGGCGCGGCCAATGCGCTCGCGGCGGAGGCGGACGTCATTGTCGGCGTCGGCACCCGCTTCGCCGATTTCACCACCGGCTCCTGGGCGCTGTTCAGGAACCCGGACCGGCGGTTCATTTCGGTCAACGTGCAGCCGTTCGACGCGGCGAAGCATCGTGCGCTTCCGGTGATCGGCGACGCCCGCGTCGCGCTCGCTGCGCTCGACGCGGCGCTCGGCGACTGGAAGGCCCCGCTGGCCTGGGGCGAGGCGGCGGCAAAGGCAAAGGCCGAATGGGAAGCGACCGCGGCGCGCTACACCGCGCCGACCAACGCCGTGCTGCCGACCGATGCGGAAGTGCTCGGCGCGCTCATGCGCGCGGGCCAAGCCAGCGACGTCGTCGTCTGCGCCGCCGGCGGCCTGCCCGGCGAATTGCACAAGCTCTGGCGGCCCGGCGCGCCGCTCGGCTATCACGTCGAATACGGCTATTCCTGCATGGGCTACGAGATTCCCGGCGGGCTCGGCGTCAAGATGGCGCTGCCCGACCGCGAGGTCGTCGTGTCGGTCGGCGACGGCTCGTATCTGATGATGAATTCGGAGATCGCCACCTCGGTCATGCTCGGCGTGAAGCTCATCATCGTTGTCAACGACAATCGCGGCTTTGGCTGCATCAACCGCCTGCAGCAGGCGACCGGCGGGGCGCCGTTCAACAATCTTTGGCGCGACGCGCGGCACGAAGTCTTGCCGGAGGTCGATTTCGTCGCCCATGCCCGCTCGCTCGGCGCCGACGCCGTCAAGGTCGCCTCGATCGCCGAGCTCGAGGCGGCGCTCAAGCAGGCCCGCGCAGCGAAATCGACCCAGGTCATCGTCATCGAAACAGATCCCGCCGGCTCGACCGACGCAGGCGGCTTCTGGTGGGAGGTCGCCGTGCCTGCCGTCTCGGACCGGGCGGAGGTCGGCGCGGCGCGCCGCGCCTATGAGGACGCGCTGCAGATCCAGCGCCTCGGAGACTGAAATGAGCATACGCATCGGCGCCAATCCGATCGGCTGGACCAACGACGATCTACAGGAGATCGGCGGCGACACGCCGCTCGAAACCTGTCTCGCCGAAGCGCGCGAGGCGGGCGTGGTCGGGATGGAGAAGGGACACAAGCTGCCCACAGGCGGCGCCGCGCTGAAGGACAAGCTGGCGGAATTCGGCCTGGCGTTCGTCGGCGGCTGGTATTCGACCGAGTTGCTCAAGCGCTCGGCCAAGGAGGAATTCCAGGCGGCGAAAGGCCACATCGCCATGACCAAGGGCGCGGGCGCGACAATCGTCATTGCCGCCGAGACCTCGAACGCCATCCACGGCGACCGGTCGCGGCCTCTGTCGGAGCGGCCACGGCTCGCCAAGGCCGACTGGCCCCGCTTCGGCGCCAGGATGACCGAATTCGCCCAGCGCCTCGCCGACGAGGGCCTCAGGCTCTGCTATCACCACCACATGGGAACGATCGTCCAGTCGGAGCGCGACATCGACGCGCTCATGGCGCATACGGGACCGCCGGTCCATCTGCTGCTCGACACCGGCCACGCCCGCTGGGGCGGCGCCGACCCGGCGGGACTGGCCCGCGCCTATCGCGACCGCATCGGCCACGTCCATTGCAAGGACGTGCGTGAAGCCAAAATGCGCCAGTCGAACGCCGAAGACTGGAGCTTCCTCGATTCCATTCTTGGCATCGGCCGCGACCTCGGCGTCTACACCGTGCCGGGCGACGGCATGATCGACTATGCCGCGGTCTTCAGGGCGCTCGAGGGCTATTCCGGCTGGGTCGTGCTCGAAGCCGAGCAGGATCCGAAAAAGGCGCCCGCCCTGCCTTACGCCAAAAAGGGCGTGGCGCATCTCCGCGCCGCGCTCAAGGAGGCGGGATTGGTGTAGGATACCCCCTCTCCCCTTGTGGGCTTGCGGGAGAGGGGTTGGGGGGCGAGGGTTTGGCGCGTACGCGCGCCGACCCCTCATCCGTCGCGGCTTCGCCGCGCCACCTTCTCCCGCAGGGGGAGAAGGGAGTTCAGTTGAGGAGGCCGCCGTCATGCCGCAATCGAATCTGATCGTTCACGCCCGCCGCACCGGGGACGGCGTCGGCCATCGGATCACGCCGGAAACCGCCGGATGGCGCTATGTCGGCTTCGAGACTCGGACGCTGAAAAAGGGCGAGACGTCGAAGCTGGCGACCGACGGTCGGGAGGTCTGCGTCGTCGTCCTGTCGGGCAAGGCGCGGGTGACGGCCGGGGGCTTCAACTCGGGCGTGATCGGCGAGCGCGCCAGCGTGTTCGACGGCCTGCCCTGGTCGGTCTATCTGCCGCCGGGGAGCGCGGCGGCGATCGAGGCGGCGAGCGATTGCGAGCTGGCGATCGGCTCGGCGCCGGCGAGCGGCGGCCTGAAGCCGCGCGTGATCAAGCCCGCCGACGTCGGCACGCTGACCCGCGGATCGGGCACGAATGCGCGCTTTATCCGCAACGTGCTGCCCGAGGACGCCGAGGCCGAGAGCCTGCTCGTGGTCGAGGTGATCACGCCCGGCGGCCACTGGTCGAGCTATCCGCCGCACAAGCACGACCGCGACGCGCTGCCGGACGAATCCTATCTCGAGGAGACCTACTACCACCGCCTGAAGCCCGCGCAGGGCTTCGCCTTCCAGCGCATCTACACCGACGATCGTTCCCTCGACGAGACCCTGACGGTCGGCGATGGCGACGTCGTGCTGGTGCCGAGGGGCTACCATCCGGTCGGCGCGCCGCACGGCTACGACCTCTATTACCTCAACGTCATGGCCGGCCCGAAGCGCGTCTGGCGCTTCCACAACGACCCGGCGCACGAGTGGCTGATGGCCGCGCCGGCGGGCTGAGTTTGCTGGTAACAGCGGCGAAAACAGCCAAATCCCAGGAAACGGCACGGCCACGGGGGGCTTTCCGCAGGAAAAAGCCTGCTATCTCAGAGTGTTGACCTAAATTCGCGACCGCCGACGGAACAGCGGGGAAATTCGGCAAATGAGCGGATTTCGACGGCGCGTCGGATTTTTATCAGCGGAAGTGCGGCGATCGGGCCGAAAGGCGGCGGACTCGAGCCGGTCGTCCTCGAACCATCCGTCCGTGGCTGAATGGTCGATGGGGCAATGCTCGGATGGCGCAAAAGGGCGGACACCGCCCGTACGGCCGTCGCCAGTGGAATGCCCGCAATCGACGTGACGGCGAAATAGCCAACTTGGCTGGCCATTCGGGCCGCAGGCTTTCGCCTACTTCGGAAACAGGAACGTAAGCGCGAAGCGAAGTCCCCACGCGGGCGCACCCTCCGGCCGTACGACGTAGTATTTGCCGAACAGCCCGACGCTGATTGGCTGGCCGCCGACTTTGAGAATCTGGGTGACGCCGGCGACGAGCGGCACGGTCCAGGTTTCTGCAGTCCAATTGTAGGTCGACTCCGAGGAAAGGTTCAGGGTCGTCTGGCTCGGAAATGTGTAGGACGCGAAGGGTTGCAGGTACGTTGCGTTGATGACGGGCGAGCGCCCCGGCGGAACCGGGATGGTCGAACCGTCGTCGCTCAGGATCGAGCCGCCGCCGAGTCCGTTCGTGCCTGGTGGGCCGATGCCCCAGATATGATTGGCGAGAATGCCGACGGTGTAGCCGTTGGACTGCGTCAAGCCGACGAATGTGGGGCGGGCGCCCCACTGGTTGGCGCTGATCTCGTCACGCGTCGCCGTCGGGTAGAGGAAGACAGGCCCGGCTCCCAGGATGATCCTGTTGACCGGCTTTGCCGGCGACAGGAAGAAGCTCTGGACCGTGTCGCCGATGCCGGCGGGGTTGCCCGGGATGATGTTCACGACATCCGTGACAGGCACGATAGTGCGGGTGATGAGGTTCCAGTCGTCGTCGACCTTGAACGGGATCACCGGCTGGATGTTCAGGATGTATTGGGAGCCCGCGCGCTTCGGTCCGCCGCCGTAGTCGAGGTTGTTCTGGAACGGCACGCTGATCAAGTTCGCGATCGGATTCGCCAATTGCTTGGCCAGATCGGCGGAAGAATCCGAGCCGCTCTGTCCTGATGCGCCGCCTCCGGGTGGCCCGCCCTGCGCTGGTGGCGCGGGGGCAATCTTATTCCCGGCGACACAGGCCTTGACGTAACTCGCCTGCGTCTGGCCGCCCACTTCGCCTGCGGCCTTTTTTGCAGCGTATTCCTGCTTGCAGGACGCTGCGCTTTGCGCCGACGCCGTTCCGATCGACAGCGCCGCCGCGCCAGCGAATGCGCCCGCGAGCCCCATTGCGGCGAGTATGTCGCGCATCGGCGAAATCATCAGTGTCGTCCGCATGGCGCCAGCCTCGATTCGCCATGGCCGCGCAGCCGCCTCAGCGTCACTGTTGCCTGTTCGCGTTGGCCCCGAATGAGCGTTTTCTTCGCACGCGGTCCATGGGCAATTCGAAGTCGTCGGTTATCGAGGATTCGTTCCGAGCGCAATGGCGGCGAGACCCTCGTGGGGCCTGATTGGGCCGCGGATCAAGGTCGGCCTCGATCAGCGATACGGGACCTTCATTCGGCCATATGCGGGCATAGCGGGCCGACAAAACGCCCAAGTACGCCGAGCGTGGAAGCGGCGCCTGAGCTATATGGCCATCGGCACTTCAAACCTTGAGTGATTCGAGGCCAAGACAAAAGGAGAGCGCATGAAGACGATTCGCAGCGCACTGTGTGCGTCGGTAGTGGCGCTCACGTGCATGTTTGAGACCGGGCTCGCAGGCGCGGTCGAGTCCCAGACGACGAAACCCAACATCGTCATCATCTGGGGCGACGACATCGGCCAATCCGACGTCAGCGCGTATTCGCGTGGCCTGATGGGCTTCAGGACGCCGAACATCGACCGGATCGCCAACGAGGGCATGATCTTCACCGACTTCTACGGCGAGCAAAGCTGCACCGCCGGACGGTCCGCGTTCATCACCGGTCAGTCTGGCCTGCGCACCGGCTTGACCAAGGTGGGGCTTCCGGGATCGCCGCTGGGTCTGCGGAAGGAAGACCCGACGATCGCGGAGCTTCTGAAGCCGCTCGGCTATGCGACCGGGCAATTCGGCAAGAACCATCTCGGCGACCGCAACGAGTTCCTGCCGACCGTCCACGGGTTCGACGAGTTCTACGGTAACCTCTATCACCTCAACGCCGAGGAAGAGCCGGAACAGGCGGACTATCCGAAGGACCCTGCGTTCCGCGCCAAATTCGGGCCCCGCGGCGTGCTCGACTGCAAGGCCTCCGACAAGGACGACCCGACGGACGATCCGCGTTTCGGCAAGGTCGGCAAGCAGGTCTGCAAGGACACCGGCCCGCTGACCAGGGCGCGGATGGTGACGATCGACGACGACATCGCCAACCGGTCGGTCGACTTCATCACCCGGGAGGCGAAGGCGGACAAGCCGTTCTTCGTCTGGGTCAACTTCACCCACATGCACTTCCGCACCCACACCAAGCCCGAGAGCGTCGGCCAGTCGGGGCGCTGGCAGAGTCCGTATCACGACACCATGATCGACCACGACAAGAACGTCGGCGAAGTCCTGAAGGCGCTCGACGACCTCGGCATCGCCGACAACACCTTCGTCATGTATTCGACCGACAACGGCCCGCACATGAATTCGTGGCCGGACGCCGCGATGACGCCGTTCCGCAACGAGAAGAACTCGAACTGGGAAGGCGCCTATCGGGTGCCCGCCATGTTCCGCTGGCCGGGCAAGATCAAGCCGGACCAGGTGTCCAACGAGATCGTCTCGCATCTCGACATGCTGCCGACGATCCTTGGCATTGCGGGCGATCCCGACGTGACCAACAAGTTGCTCCAGGGCGACAAGGTCGGCGACACGACCTACAAGGTCCATCTCGACGGCTACAACCTCGCGCCGTACCTGACCGGCCAGGAGGCGAAGGGTCCACGTGTCTCGTTCTTCTACATCAACGACGACCAGCAGTTGACGGGCCTGCGATACGACAATTGGAAGCTCGTCTTCATGAAGCAGGAAGCGCCGGGAACGATGCGCGTCTGGGCCGAGCCCTTCACCAGCTTGCGGGTGCCGGAGATCTATAACCTCCGCACGGACCCCTACGAACGGGCGAGCATCACGTCGAACACCTACTACGACTGGTTGCTCGATCGCGCGTTCCTGCTGGTTCCTGCGCAGGATTACGTTGGCCAGTTCCTGTCGACGTTCAAAGACTTTCCGCCGCGTCAGAAGGCGGCCAGCTTCAACATGGACGATGTTCTTTCGACGCTGAAGGCGCCTGGAGGCGGGGAGCCGGACTGATCCTGGCACGCCGCCTGCGTCCGACCGCTTGTCGTGGTCGGACGCAGGAGCGGACCGAATTCAGAAGACTGACGTTCGCCGGCTAACGTCGCGCGATTGCAAAGAGGAAAGAGCAATGAGAGCCGCTCGGCGTCGCCGAACTTTTTCAATTGCGGCGCTGGCCGGGTTCCTGGCGGTCGGGCTCTTCACCGGGAGCGTGCTGCCGAAGGATGTCGCCCCCCAAGACCGGACCGTGCTTGGCGCCGTTCCCGAGTTCCATCCTGAACTCGGACTGGGCGCCCTACAGGGTTATCTGGACCCGAAGGCGCTCCCGAACAGCATCGCCCTCATTCCGCCTCCTCCAGTCATTGGCTCGGACGCCTTCCAGCACGACGAAGAGGTCGCGCGGGCGACGTTCGCGTTGCGCGGCACGCCGCGGTTCGCGCTTGCCGTCTCGGACTTCGATCTCAGGCTTTCGACCTTGGTCAACGACTTTTCCTGCGCGTTGAACGCCGCGGTCACCGAGGAGAATGCCCCGTACCTGACGACATTGCTGCGCCGGTCCTTCAGCGACCTCGCCCTGTCGACTTACGCCGCGAAGAATTACTATCACCGCAAGCGGCCCTTCCAGGAAAATGAGGGGCCGATGGGCGTCCCGGAATATCGGGCGCGACTGGAAAAGGACCCGTCCTATCCGTCGGGCCACACCGCCATCGGCTGGGGGTTCGGGCTGATCCTGAGCGAGCTTGCGCCGGATCGCGACGACCAACTCCTGGCCCGAGGCCGCGCCTATGGCGAAAGCCGCATGGTCGTCAACCACCACTGGTACAGCGACGTGGTCTGGGGTCGTGCGGTCGGTGCCGCCACCGTGGCGCGGCTGCACGCCGATCCGACGTTCCGGGCGGACATGGACGCCGCGCGGGACGAAATAGCGGCCGTTCGCGCCAAGGGCGTCCCGCCGGCAGGCGATTGCGCGGAGGAAGCCAAAGCCATGGCCATGGGATACCAGGCGAGCGATGTGATCGCCATCGACGTCCTCCTGGAGCCGGACGCGACCATGCTCCAGCACTCCGAAGCCAACAACGCCCGGCTGCTAAAGCTCTTCCCCAAGGGCTTCGCTCTCGACGAGACGCACAAGCCGCACATCACTATGATCCAGCGCTTCGTCCGCACCGCCGACCTCGACAAGGTGTACGCCGCGCTGAACCAAGTTCTGGATGGCCTCAATCTCGCCGCGCTGAAGCTTGAGGCTTCCAAATACTACTATATCCCGAGCAAGGACATTGGACTGGCGGGCATCGTCGCCAAGCCAACCGCGGAATTGGTCAAGCTGCAAGCGGACCTGATTGCCGCCATCGATCCTTTCACGGTGGAAACCGGAGAACTCGGCGGCGTTCGTCACCACGCCCGATGATCCGACCATCGACCCGGCGCTGATTGGATACGTTTCTACGTTTGTTCCGAAGGCCTCCGGCGATCAATTCAACCCGCACGTCACCACCGGCGTCGCCCTCCGGAGCGATCTCGACCAGATGCTGGCGGAACCGTTCGAGCGGTTCACCTTCTCTCCCGCCGGAGCGGCGGTCTACCAGCTAGGCCAGTTCGGCACGGCGGCGAGGAAGCTCAAGGAACTGGATTTGAAACCGTCGCCGCAATAACAAATCCTCATCCCTGCCCCGTCGGTCTGCTCGTCGCGATCTGGATCGACAGCACAATTCCCGTGATCGGACGGGAACGCCTGCTTTGGGGCCTACTGCACCCTTTCGGCGTGGCCCTCCGCAATGGCCGCTTCGTGCGCATCCCGCCCGTTCACAAGGGCCGATCCTGAAGGTCCGCAAAGGGTCGATTGCGGCCCTTCCATCTCCGATCGATACGGGCGTCAGGCGTCAGGTCCGGGCTCCCGAGCTTTGCCGGCGTCGCCGGCGCGGGGACGCCGGCGAGGGCTTCCGACGTTCGCGCAATCGCGCCGGCGTGCTGCAACGACGGACGCGAGCGCGCGAAGCCCATGGCGCCAGGTGACGGCGGCGGGAAGACGGGCGGGACAGCCCCTCGGCGCGGCTGCCGTCCCCTTGGGAACAAAACAAGAACATTTCCTTGACAATGTCCTCGGTCGACGTCAAGATGCAGGAGTCTCGGAGACCTGCGCGGAGCCGGCTGCGGGCGACGCGGGGATCGGCGCTGCAAGACGTCCTCGGAGGGGCAAGGGGTCGCGGACCTTTCTTTTGAACCTTCGAGGCGCCGCCGGGTAAGGCAGGGCCGCCCCTCCCTCGCCCTGCCCGCAAGTGGCTACAGGATGCACACATCGTAAGAGGCGCGAGAACGTCGCCACCCTCTTCTCCCTCCGGGTGTCGGGCGACCCCCGGACTTTGATGCGGGGACGACGGACGAGGGTTTTGGGCCGCCGGCGGCGGTCAATGGGCGCCCGATAGATAACCGCCTCTGTGGCTGCGCGGGATTGCGGGCGGTTTGCGGCGGGGACCCTCATCCGGCCCTCCGGGCCACCTTCCCCAGCAAAGCTGTGGAAGGGGTGCGCGCGATAGAGGCGCGATGCGCATCCCGTACCTGCAGGCGGGGAGGGAGCGCTCCTGCCTCGCCTTCCGCAGCCGCTTCCAATTCCCTTGAGCCCAATCGTCGTCGTCGAACGCTTCGACCGCCCGGCGACGCCTCGAATCGGCCTTGCGCGCCGGACGCTCGGGCTTTGCAGCCGCGCGCGGCTGCGGCGGCCGCCGACCCCATCTACGAAAGGAAAATCGGAACATGACAAGCGCAGACAGCGACGGTTCCGCCGCGGCCGGGCGAACGGACACGACAGAAGTCGTCCGCCGGCGGCCGCGCGGAACGCCTTTCGCGCCCGGCCAATCCGGCAATCCGTGGGGGCGGCCGAAGGGCGCGCGCAACCTGAACACGATCATCGCGGCGGCGCTCAGAGAACAGGTCACCGTCCGGGAGAACGACCGCACGAAGCGCATCACCAAGCTCGAGGCGGCGATCAGGCAGCTCGTCAACCGGGCCGCATCCGGCGAAGCCCGGGCGACGCGCGAGGTCATCGCGCTCGCCGAAGCGGATCAGAACCGCGCCGGGAAGCCCGACACGCCCCGCCGCGCGACGAGGGACGCGGTCGTGATCGCCGAGCTTCTGCGCCGCATCCGGAGCGATCCATGACGGACGCGCTCAGCGACGAAGAGGTCGACGCCGCGCTCCGGAACGACTTCTATTCGTTCATGGTCCGGTGCTTCCGGGACCTGAACACGGGCCCGACCTACCGGCCCTCCTGGCATGTCGAGGCGATGGCGTCGAAGCTCGAGGGCGTGCGGGACGGCCGGACGACGCGGCTCATCATCAACGTCCCGCCTCGTAACCTGAAATCGCTCGCCGCGTCGATCGCGCTGCCCGCCTGGCTCCTCGGCCATGATCCGGCTCTCGCGATCGTCAATGTCACCTATGGGCAGGACCTCTCCGACAAGTTCGCCCGCGACTGCCGGAGGGTGATGACGTCGGAATGGCATCAGTCGCTGTTCGAAGCGCGTCTTGCTTCGGAAAGGCCGCCGTTCCAGGAGCTGGCGACGACCGCCGGCGGATTTCGCCTCGCGACCTCGGTTGGCGGCGCGCTGACCGGGCGCGGCGCCGACGTGATCATCATCGACGATCCGCTGAAACCCTCCGACGCCATGTCGGAAAGCCGGCGCTCCGCCGCCAACGAATGGTTCGACGGAACGCTCTACACTCGTCTCAACGACAAGACGAAGGGGGCGATCGTCATCGTCATGCAACGCCTGCACGAGGACGATCTCGCCGGCCACGTCATGAAGCGCAAGGGCTGGGACGTGCTGTCGCTCCCGGCGATCGCCGAGACCGACGAGATTCATCGCATCGAGTCGATCCGCGGCCCGAAGGAGTTTCGCCGCAAGTCGGGCGAAGCCTTGCATGGAGAGCGCGAGTCGCTCGAGACGCTCGGGCGGATCCGGGCCACGATCGGCGAAACCAATTTCGCCGGCCAGTACCAGCAGAGGCCGGCGCCGGCAGGCGGCGGCATGATCAAGACGGCCTGGCTCAGACGCTATTCCCGCGACCAGCGCCCGCCGGAGTTCGACCGGATCGTCCAGAGCTGGGACACCGCCAACAAGCCGAGCGAGCTCGCGGACTATTCCGTCTGCACCACCTGGGGGCTCAAGGGACCGGATTTCTATCTTTTGAACGTGTTGCGCAAGAAGTTCTCGTTTCCGGAGCTCAAGCGCGCCGTCGTCGAACAGAACGAGCTCTTCCGCCCGCAGGTCATCCTGATCGAGGACAAGGCGTCGGGGACGCAGCTCATTCAGGATCTGGTCGCCGCGGGCCTGTCGCAGGTGACGGGCGTGAAGCCGGAGGGAGACAAGGTCATGCGACTGCACGCCCAGACGGCGAAGATCGAGAATGGCTTCGTCCACCTGCCGGACGACGCACACTGGCTCGTCGACTATCTCTCGGAGCTCGCCGCCTTTCCCGCGTCGCGCTACGACGACCAGGTCGAACTCGACCGCCCAGGCGCTCGCCTGGGCCACGCGCCGCCGGTCGTCGGCCGAGGAGTGGATCGATTTCTATTCGCGGCCGTGGAAGTAGGGGCGCAATTGGCGCCACTGCGTATCCGGGGGCCATAGGGCGAGACTCTGGATCTCCGCTTGCGCGGGGATGACAGGACGGGAGAACTTCCGCTCCCTCGAGAGCGACCGGAACCTCCTTCAGAGCGCCGCGCTCCTGCATGCGAGAGGGTCCGTTCAAGGTCGCTCTTCCGGCGTCGACCTGATAAGGGTGGGCTTCGGTTCGCAAAACATGGCGCAGTCTGTCGACTGAGGGGCCGGAGAAGGCGATGAGGGAACCAAGGCGCCAGCGCGTTCTCGTTGTCGGGCTCGGCACGATGGGGACGAGCCACGCCCGCGCCTGCAAAAGCATCGAGGGTTTCGAGCTCGTGGGTTTATGCACCCGCAACGCCGCGGCGCGTCATGACCTCGACCAGGAATTCGCACATGTTCCGCGTTTCGAGCGTCTCGGCGAGGCGCTCGACAAGCTGACGCCGGATGCGGTGGCCGTCTGCGCCTATACCGAGCATCACGCGCCGATGGCGCTGGAAGCGCTCGCCGCGGGCGCGCACGTCTTCTGCGAGAAGCCGCTCGCCGACACGCTCGAGGCGGCGGAGGCGATCGTCGCCGCCGCGCGCAAGGCGAAGAAGGCGCTGCTCGTCGGCTATATCCTGCGCGTGCATCCGTCCTGGATCCGCTTCATCGAAATCGGCCGCTCGCTCGGCAAGCCGCTCGTCATGCGGATGAACCTCAACCAGCAATCCTCCGGCTCGTTCTGGGAGGTGCACAAGAGCCTGATGCGCTCGACTTCGCCGATCGTCGATTGCGGCGTCCATTATGTCGACGTGATGTGCCAGGCGACGCGGGCGAGGCCGGTCGCCGTGCATGCGGTCGGGGCGAGGCTCACAGACGAGATCGCGCCGGCCATGGTCAATTACGGCCATCTCGACATCGTCTTCGACGACGGCTCGGTCGGCTGGTACGAGGCCGGCTGGGGCCCGATGATGAGCGAGACGGCCTTCTTCGTCAAAGACATGATCGGGCCAAAGGGCTCGGTGTCGATCGTCGCCGAGAAGGCGGCCGGCGAAGGCGTCGCGTCATCGGACCATAACGCCCACACGCGCACCAACGCGCTTCGCATCCACCACGCCGCGCTCGACGCCAACGGCGCGTTCATGAGTCCCGACACGATCGAATCGACCGAGGACGAGCCCGGCCACCAGGAGCTGTGCGAGCGCGAGCAGCGGCTCTTCTTGAAAGCGATCCGCGGCGAGGTCGACCTTGCCGACCACTGGACCGACGCGATCAATTCGCTCCGCATCGTCTTCGCCGCCGATGAAAGCGTAAGGACAGGCGAGGTGGTGCGGCTGTAGTTGGCCGCCGCGTCCTCTCAAACCGTCCGCGTCACCTTCATCAGGTTCGGCGGCTGGTCGGGGTCGCGGCCGCGCCGCCGCGCGGTCGCCTCGGCCAGCCGGTAGAAGCCGTGCAGGGCGGCGATCGGGGTCACGAGGGCGTGGCCGCAGTCGGGCGTGACCACGGTCGGCCAGCGCGGATGCCGCTCGACGTCGAGGAGGAGCGGCGCCGCGCCAAACGACGCCAGCCGGTCGACGGTCTCGAAGAAGCCTTCGCGCGCGGCGTCGGCGGGGGCGAAGGCGAGGACGGGAAACCCCGGGCCGATCACCCCCGCCGGGCCGTGCAGCACCTCGGCGGCGGAAAAAGCCTCGGCGTGGATCGCCGAGGTCTCCTTGAGCTTCAGCGCCGCCTCGGCGGCGATGGCGAAAGTCGGGCCGCGGCCGATGACGAAGAGCGAGCGGGCCGCGGCGAGCGTTTCGACCGCCTCGTCCGGGGCCGGTGCGCGGCTCGCCTCGAGCACCGAGGGCGCCCGGTCGAGCGCATCCGCCAGCGCTCCGTCGCCGCTCCACCCGGCGACCAGCGATGAGCCGGCGACGAGCGAGGCGATCACCGACTTCGTCGCTGCGACCGAGCGCTCTACGCCAGCGTGCAGCGTCAGGAGCGCGTCGGCCTCCTTGGCCAGCGGCGAGCCCGCGTCGTTGACGAGGGCGATCGCCAGCGCACCCGCTTCTTTCGCCGCGCCCTGCATGGCGACGATATCCGGACTGCGGCCCGACTGGGAGATCGTGATCGCGACCGCGCCATCGAGGCGGAGCCGCGCACGATAGAGCGAGGCGATCGAGGGCCCCAGCGAGGCGCAGGCCAGCCCCAGCTTGAGCTCGATGCAATGCTTGAGAAAGAGCGCGGCATGATCCGAGCTGCCGCGCGCGATGGTGGCGACGAAGGGGGGCTTCCGCTCGCGCAGCCGCGACGCCAGCTCGGCCGTCGCGCCGGCGTTGGCGGCGAGCTGGCGGCGCGCCGCGGCGCCGCTCTCGTCGATTTCGCTCGCCATCAGCGTTTGGCTCATCGCGCCGCGCCCTTCCCGGTGATCGTTGTTCTCCCGCCGGCTTGGGGCCGCCCGGCGCGAGAAGCCCCCTAGACAAGGGCATGACGGTGGCCCATGCAAGTGCGCAAGCCCGACCTTCGGGGGCTGCGTCTTTGCCCCATCGAAAAATCTTCGGGAAAGGAAGCGTTCGGCTAGAGCGCGGGCAGGAAGCCCGCTCAATGAGGAGGATAGGATGAGAATGGGTATCGCTTGGATGCGCGGCGGCGTCGCCCTGGCCACGCTGTTCGTCGGGCTCGCGGCGGCTCAGGCCGGGTCATTGAAGATCGAGAGCTGGCGCAACGACGACGCCGACATCTGGAACTCGAAGATCATTCCCGCTTTCAACAAGCATTACCCCGACATCAAGGTCGAGTTCTCGCCCTCCGCGCCGACCGACTACGACGCCGCGCTCAATGCGCGCCTCGACGGCGGCACCGCCGGCGACCTCATCACTTGCCGTCCGTTCGACCGTTCGCTCGCGCTTTTCCAGAAGCACCAGCTCGACGGCCTGAACGACCTCAAGGGGATGGACAATTTCTCCGACGTGGCCAAGGTTGCATGGTCGACCGACGACGGCAAGACGACCTTCTGCGTGCCAATGGCGTCCGTCATTCACGGCTTCATGTACAACGAGGACGCCTTCAAGAAGATCGGCGCGACGCCGCCGAAGACGATGGCGGAGTTCCACGAGATTCTCGACAAGCTGAAGAAGGACGGGACCTACACGCCGATCGACATGGGCACTGCGGACCAGTGGGAAGCTGCGACCATGGGCTTCCAGAACATCGGCCCCGACTATTGGAACGGCGAGACTGGTCGTCTTGCGCTGATTGCCGGCAAGGAAAAGTTCACCGATCCGCAGTATATCGCGGTTTTCAAGGAGCTCGCCTCCTGGGCGCCCTATATGGGCAACGGCTTCCAGGCGCAGAAATATCCCGACAGCCAGAATCTGTTCTCGCTCGGCAAGGCGGCGATCTATCCCGCCGGCTCATGGGACATTTCGACGTTCCGCAAGGACGCGCAGTTCCCGATCGGCGCGTTCCCGCCGCCGCTGCCCGCCGGCCAGACCCAATGCTACATCTCCGACCACGTCGACATCGGCATGGGAGTCAATTCGGCGACGAAGAACAAGGAGGACGCGAAGAAATTCCTCGAATGGCTGACGACTCCCGAGTTCGCGGAAATCTACGCCAATGCGCTGCCGGGCTTCTTCCCGCTCAGCAAGGCGCCGGTCACGATCAAGGACCCTCTCGCGGCCGAGATGGTCGGCTGGCGCAAGGACTGCAAGTCGACGATCCGCAATTCCTACCAGATCCTGTCGCGCGGCACGCCGAACCTCGAGAACGAACTCTGGAACGTCTCGGCGCAGGTGATCAACGGCGCGATGACGCCAGAGGCGGCCGGCAAGCAGCTGCAGGACGGACTCGACAAGTGGTATAAGCCGGGCAAGTAGCCAGGTCGGCTGGCCCTCACCCTGGCGCTTCGCGCCTTTCCCTCTCCTGCTCCGCGGGCGAGGGGATTGCCTTCTCCCGCTTGCGGGAGAAGGTGGCCGAAGGGCCGGATGAGGGCGGGGCTTCGCGACACGAGACAACGATGGCCGAACCCTTGTCGCAAGTGGTCGCCTCGATGCCGCGGGGTCAATTCCTCGGGCTCTTGGCCCTGTTTCTCGGACCCGCCGTCGCAGTCTATACGCTCCTCTCGATCTACCCGCTCATCGCGACGATGGGGCTCTCGACCTACACGACGGACAGCAGCGGCGCGTATCATTTCCTCGGATTTGGGAATTTCGGCACGCTCCTGCTCGATCCGGATTGGTCGGTCCATTTTTGGAATGCGGCCAAGAACAATCTGATCTTCTTCATCGTGCACATGTTGGTGCAGAACCCCATCGGCGTCGCCCTCGCGGGGCTCCTCAGCCTGCCCGGCCTCAAGCTCAAGGGTCTCTACCGGACTGTCATTTTCCTGCCGACCATGCTCTCGGTGGTCATCGTCGGCTTCTCCTGGAACCTCATTCTTTCGCCTCTGTGGGGCGTGGCCGAGGGCGCGCTGAAGGCGGTCGGCCTCGGAAGCTGGTTCGCTCCGTGGCTCGGCCTGCCCTCGACCGCTCTCGTGACGCTCGCGCTCATCTCGGTGTGGCAGTTCGTCGGTATCCCCATGATGCTGATCTACGCGGCGCTGCTCAACATTCCCGACGAGCTTATCGACGCCGGGCGCGTCGACGGGCTGGGGCATTTCAGGATCTTCTGGCACATCAAGCTCCCTTTGGTGCTGCCGACCATCGGCCTCGTCTCGATCCTGACCTTCGTCGGCAATTTCAACGCCTTCGACCTCATCTATTCGGTGAAGGGCGCGCTGGCCGGGCCGAATTTCGCCTCCGACATTCTTGGCACTTTTTTCTATCGGACTTTTTTCGGCAACCAGTTGCAGCTCGGCAACCCGACGATGGGCGCGGCAGTCGCGACGGTGATGTTCTTCATCATCCTCGTCGGCGTCTGTCTTTATCTCTTCGTCGTCCAGCGTCGCCTGCGGCGCTACGCCTTCTAGGGGAAACGATGCTCAAGCAGCGCGCGCAGTCGCTCGGCGTCCACATTATCCTCATCGCCTACAGCGCGCTGGCGCTCGGGCCAATTCTGCTCGTGGTGATGAACTCGTTCAAGGCCCGCAACGCCATCTTCGGCGCGCCGCTCGCGCCGCCGAACCCGGCGACCTTCTCGCTGGTCGGCTACGCCAAGGTGTTCAAGGCCTCGCTGATCGGCACATATTTCGCCAATTCGCTGATTGTCACGCTGGTCAGCATGGCTCTCGTCCTCTTGTTCGGCGCAATGGCGGCCTGGGCGCTGACCGAATACAGGTTTCGCGGCTCGACGGCGCTGGCGCTGTTTCTCTCGATCGGCATCATGGTGCCGATCCGTCTAGGTTCCGTCGCCATCCTCAAGATGATGCGCGAGGCGGGCCTCAACGACACGCTGACGGCCCTCATCCTCGTCTATGTCGCCCAGGGGCTGCCGATGTCGGTGTTCATCCTCAGCGAATTCGTCCAGCAGATCCCGAGAGACCTGCGCGACGCGGCGCGCTGCGACGGCGTGCCCGAGACCCGCATCTTCTTCGAGGTGATCGCCCCGCTGCTCAGGCCCGCCATCGCCACCGTCGCAGTCTTCACCATCGTGCCGATCTGGAACGATCTCTGGTTTCCCCTGATCCTGACGTCGTCCGACTCGACCCACACGATCACGCTCGGCGTGCAGCAGTTCCTCGGCCAGTACATCACCGACTGGAATTCGGTGCTGGCGGCTCTGTCGATGGCGATCCTGCCGGTCGTCGCGATCTACGTCGTCTTCTCGCGACAACTGATCAGCGGCCTCACCGCCGGCGCGGTCAAGTAGGGGCGCGACCGGCATGGCGCGGCTCAAGATCGAGCAACTCAACAAGAGCTACGGCCCATCGCGCGTGCTCAGCGACATTGAGCTGTCGATCCGCGACGGCGAGTTCGTCGTGCTCGTCGGCCCGTCCGGCTGCGGCAAGTCGACGCTTCTGCGCATGATCGCCGGGCTCGACGCGCCGACCTCGGGCGACATCTTCATCGCCGACCGCCTGGTCAACGCGCTGGCCCCGGCCGAGCGCAAGATCGCCATGGTGTTCCAGTCCTACGCGCTCTACCCGCACATGGACGTTCGCAAGAACATGACCTTCGGCCTCAAATTTACCGGCGTCGCGCCCGCCGAGCGCGAGCGCCGGGTCGCCGAGGCCGCCCGGATGCTACGGCTCGAAGAGCTGCTCGCCCGCTATCCGCGCGATCTTTCCGGCGGCCAGCGCCAGCGCGTGGCGATCGGCCGGGCGATCGTGCGCGAGCCCGATGTGTTTCTGTTCGACGAGCCGCTGTCGAATCTCGACGCAGCGCTGCGCGTCTCGACCCGGGTCGAGATCGCCCGGCTGCACCGCCTGCTCGGCTCGACCATGGTCTACGTGACGCACGACCAGATCGAGGCGATGACGCTCGCCGACCGCATCGTGGTGATGAATCTCGGGCGTATCGAGCAGGTCGGCAAGCCGCTCGATCTCTATTACACGCCGGCCAATCTGTTCGTTGCCGGCTTCATCGGCTCGCCGGCGATGAATTTCTTTCCGGCGATCGTCGAGCGGGTCGAAGACGGAGCGGCGTTCGTCAAAGGCGCCGTGATCGCGCCCTTCTCCATGCCGGCGCGATCTCTGGCGCCCGGGTCGGCGATCACTGTCGGGGTTCGTCCGGAGCATCTGGCGATCGGCGCGCCCGGAGAGTTTTCCGCGACCGGCACGGTTGAACTCGTCGAGCGGCTCGGCGAAGCCTCCTACGCCCATGTGCGCCGCGCCGACGAAAAGATGATGATCGCGGAAATCCGCGGCCGCGACACCCCTTCGCCAGGGCGGGCGGTGACCTTCACATCGCCGGCCGACGACATTCATGTCTTCGACGAGGGCGGCCGCCGCATCTGACGCGAGCGGCGCGGCGGGCCGGCGGCTGCGGCGCATCGATCGGCTGAGGTTGGACGCGGGATCTCGCTCAAACCGGCTGCTCCGGGGGTCTTGGCGACATGACCGAGCGGAACGCGTTTCTTCATGATCGTATTGGCGGCAATTTAACTCAAATGTCGAATTCCAGACCTCTTGCCGCCATTAAGGATTGCGCCTTCGCCCCAGGGTCGCCATAATTGCGGAAGGAACGGCCTCGACCGCGCGGGAACTCCGCCTCGGCCGGTCGCGTTCTTTTTCGTCTACGGGGAATGTTCAGCGAGAGGGACCCCATGCGCCGCACCTTCATCCGCGCCGCCATTGTGGCGGGCTTGTTTTTGACTGTGGGCCCCGCGCCCGTTTTCGCCAACCTGCTCGATTCGCAATTGCAGCCCGTGGCTTCGCCGATCCCGCGCGAAACCGTTCAGTTCCAGGGCCGCGAGGCGCCCGGCACCATCATCATCCGCACCAGCGAACGGCGGCTCTATCTCGTCCTGCCGGACCACCAGGCGCTGAGATATGGCGTCGGCGTCGGCCGGCCGGGCTTCACTTGGGCGGGCGTCAGCCATATAGCCTACAAGCGTGAATGGCCGGACTGGACGCCGCCGGCGCAGATGCTGCGTCGCCGTCCCGACTTGCCCCGCCATATGCAGGGCGGCCTCGACAATCCCCTCGGCGCACGGGCGATGTATATCGCGGGCACCCTCTACCGCATTCACGGCTCGAACGAGCCCGACACGATCGGCCAGGCGGTGTCGTCCGGCTGCATCCGCATGACCAATGACGACGTCGTCGATCTCTACAGCCGCGCCAGGGTCGGCGCGCGGGTGATCGTGACCCGCTGACAAGGCTCCGCCGCCGGCCGCTCGAATGGGCGGTCGGGGCTTTTTTTGCGCGGCGCGACCGCCTATCTATTGGTGATGAACGCCTTTTCGCCGTCGGCGGCGCCCCCGCTCATCGATCCGTTCGGCCGTCAGATCGCCTATGTGCGGGTGTCGGTGACCGACCGCTGCGACTATCGCTGCGTCTACTGCATGTCCGAGGACATGAATTTCCTGCCCAAGCGCGACGTCCTGTCGCTCGAGGAGCTGGAACGCCTCTGCGCCGCCTTCATCGGCCTCGGCGCGCGCAAGATCCGGATCACCGGCGGGGAGCCGCTCGTCCGTCGCAACGTGATGTCGCTGTTTCGCGCCCTCGGGCGGCATCTCGCCAGCGGTGCGCTCGATGAACTGACGCTGACGACCAACGGGTCGCAGCTCGCCCGCTTCGCTTCCGAACTCGTCGATTGCGGCGTCAAGCGCATCAATGTCTCGCTCGACACGCTCGATCCCGACAAGTTCCGCAGCGTGACGCGGTGGGGCGATCTGAGCGTCGTGCTCAATGGAATCGACGCCGCGGTCGCTGCGGGCCTCAAGGTCAAAGTCAACGCGGTCGCGCTCAAGGACTTCAACGACAGCGAGGCGCGCCGCCTCGTCGACTGGGCGCACGGCCGGGGCTTCGATCTGACCTTCATCGAAGTGATGCCGCTCGGCGCGATGGAGCGGGACCGCGCCGACCAGTTTCTGCCGCTGACCGCCTTGCGCGCCAACCTCGAGCGCTCGCTGACGCTGACGCCCTCGGCCTATGCCAGCGGCGGTCCCGCGCGCTATTACGAGGTGAAGGAGACGGGCGGGCGGCTTGGTTTCATCACGCCGCTGACGCACAATTTCTGCGAGAGCTGCAATCGCGTTCGCGTCACCTGCGCCGGAACGCTCTACATGTGTCTCGGCCAGGAGGACGCAGCCGACCTCCGAGAACCGTTGCGACGCTCCGAGACGGACGGGCCCCTGATCCAGGCGATCCGCGCGGCCATCGCGAGGAAGCCGCGCGGCCACGATTTCGTCATCGCCCGCGCCGCGGCGCCAGCCGTGCAGCGTCACATGAGCGCGACCGGAGGCTAAGCCGGTTTTTCGGTTCCGCCCGCTGGCCCGGCGCGCAATTGCGTCCTATATCAGCCAGGTGAACGGGCGGGACCTTGACTCTCGCTCTGGAAAGGACCAGCGCCATGTCGAAAGCAAGCGAACGTATCGAGAAAGTGATTTCGGAACACCCCGTCGTCCTGTTCATGAAGGGAACGCCGCAGTTCCCGCAATGTGGCTTTTCCGGCCAGGTGATCCAGATTCTCGACTATCTCGGCGCTCCCGTCCACGGCGTCAACGTGCTCGAGGACGAGGAAATCCGTCAGGGCGTCAAGGAGTACGCCAACTGGCCGACCATTCCCCAGCTCTATGTCAAGGGCGAGTTCGTCGGCGGCTGCGACATCACCCGCGAAATGTTCCAGTCGGGCGAACTGGCGGCGATGCTGGCCGAGGCCGGGGTGCCGCTGAAGAGCCAAGCCAGGGTTTGAGACAGGGTTGATGGCGACGACGCGGTGAAGGGCGTCGTCGCGGACCGCCGGCCCGGCTGCGGATCGAGGGCGAGGGGCGCAAAGGCTGACCGTTGCGCCCAGCAAGCTACGACTAAAGTATGCATCCATCGTGGTTGTATTAGTCGTAAAGCTCAATTGAAAGGCAACATTCCGGAGGATACGCTGCTTGTTTGGGCGAGCGCGCCTCAAGGTTGGGTTGAGGAAATGTTTCGAAACTATTCCTATCAATTGTACGAAATGGCGCATGCGGCTCTTGTGCCGGCGCGCGCCGCCTCGGACGCGGCGCATTTCATTTTCCGAAATCCCTGGAATCCCCTTTCTAACACGGCGCTGGGCAAAAACATCTCCGCCGGCGCCGAATTGTTCGAGCGGATGACGCGACGCTACGGCAAGCCGACGTTCGGCCTCGATGAGATCGAGGTCGACGGCGTCGTCTATCCGGTCCTCGAAGACGTTGTCTGGATGCGGCCCTTCTGCAATCTCCTGCGCTTCGCCCGGCCTGACTTTCCCGGCGCCGGGACGCAGCCGAAGCTCTTGATCGTCGCGCCCATGTCGGGCCATTACGCCACGCTGCTCCGCGGCACGGTCGAGGCATTCCTGCCGCATTGCGACGTCTACATCACGGACTGGTCGGACTCGCGCATGATCCCCCTGGCGGCCGGCACGTTCAATCTCGACGATTACATCGACTACCTTCAGGATATCCTGCGCCATCTCGGCCCGGGCGTGCATACGCTCGGCGTCTGCCAGCCGGCGGTGCCGTTGATCGCCGCGGTCGCGCTGATGGAGGCGAACGGCGATCCGGACGCGCCCGCCAGCATGACCTTGATGGGCGGGCCGATCGACACCAGGCGGAGTCCGACGGCCGTCAACAAGCTGGCGGAAAAACGCGGCGTCGAGTGGTTCCGGCGCAACTGCTTGCAGGCCGTGCCGTTCCCCTATCCGGGCTTTGGCCGTGAGGTCTATCCGGGGTTCTTGCAGCTCTCCGGCTTCATGGCGATGAACTTCGATCGCCATGTCAACGCCCATCTCGATATGTTCAACCATCTCGTCGCCGGCGACGGCGACTCGGCGGAGAAGCACCGCGATTTCTACGACGAATATATGGCGGTCATGGATCTCGACGCCGCCTATTACATGCAGACCGTCGAGACGGTGTTCGTGCGCCATGCGCTGCCGAAAGGCGAGATGACGCACCGCGCGCAAAAGGTCGACCTCAAGGCGATCCGCAACTGCGGCCTGATGACCGTCGAGGGCGAGAAGGACGACATTTCCGGCGTTGGCCAGACGCAGGCGGCGCAGGCGCTGTGCATCAACATTCCGGATGAGAAGAAGCTGCACCATCTGCAGCTCGGCGTCGGCCATTACGGCGTCTTCAACGGCTCCCGTTTTCGCAACGACGTCGTGCCGTTGATTCTTGCTTTCATGGCCAGGATCGACGCGGCGGCGAATGTCGCGAAGCCGAACGGCGCCAAACCGCATGGCGCGGGCAAGACGAACGGCGCCGGCAAGGCGAACGGCGCGGGCTACGCGGACGGAGTTCAGCGCCAGCCGGTCGCGGTTCAGGTCCCGAGCTCCGTCGCCGTTTGATCCTGCCTGACCTGTTTACCGCGATTCACGAACGGGCGCGCCGCCATTCGGGGTCGATGCTAATCTGCCCTTGGAAACGAGGGGCGCTGGCATGGGCGCGAGAGCCGCGGTGGCAGCAGGATTGGGACTCTTCAGCGCGCTCGCCGCCGATCCGGCGGCGGCCGGGCGTCTGGTCGACTACCCGAGCCAATATCCTCCAGGCGAGATCCTCATCAGCCAGTCGGCCAGGCGGCTCTATCTGATCGTCAATGCAGAGAGCGCGATCGCCTATCCGGTGGCGGTCGCCAAGCCGGGCAAGGAATGGCTCGGTCCTGCGCGGGTCGCAGGAAAATTCGTCGAGCCCGACTGGTCGCCGCCGGAATCGGTCAAACGCGACCATCCCGAATTGCCCGATCTCATTCCCGGCGGCTCGCCGAGCAATCCGATGGGGGAAAGGGCGATTACGCTCGACCGCGACGAGATCGCCATCCACGGCACGAACCGGGCGATGCGCGCCTCGGTCGGCACGGCCGCCTCCTATGGCTGCATCCGTATGCTGAACGAAGACGTGATCGACCTCTTCGAGCGCGTCGCGGTTGGCGCGCCGGTGATGATGCTGCGCTGACGCCGCCGCACTCCGCGCGGCGGCTTAGTCAGAAGTCGCTGGCGAGGCCCCTCACTTCCCAGTCGCCGTAGCGCGTTGGGTTCGGTCCGTCGCGCCCGTTGAGCTCGCGCGACCGCGCGAAGGCCGGCCGAGTTCGCCGGGCCGCAGCTTCCGCGAGGGCTCGCCCAGCGGCCGCGGACAGGACGCGCTCCCCGCCTGACGGGGCCGGCGGAGCGGCGCTCCCGTCCGCCTCCGCCGTCTCGAGCCTCGTTCCGCTTCCCGCCATTTTGTCTCCTTCACGCAAATACCCGACTGCGCGCCGGATTTATCGCAACCCGAACGACTTGGCGAACCGGTTTCGACCAAGCAGGACATTCCGGCGATGGCCGTGTGTGTTTCTCTCCGCTGTTGGCGCCGAGCGCGCAGGTCCGACGTCCCGATCCGGGCGCTTTCACCGGTCACGCGAGAAGGTCGATCGCGAACAGGTAATTCGTCGCGGCGATGAACAGCCTACTCATCGTCGGGCCGCCGAAGGCGCAATTGGAGCAGACGGCGGGCGCCGGGATGTAGCCGAGCGGCGTGCGATCGGCGGCGATGACGTGAATGCCGTCGCCGGCCGTGGTCCAGACCCAGCCCCGCGCATCGACCTTGAATCCGTCCGGAACCCCATGGTCCGTGTGACAGAAGAATCGCCGGCCGGAGAGCACGCCGTCGGCGGCGACGTCGAAGGCCTGGATTTCGTGGGTGCGGCCGGTCTCTGGCCCTGGAATTTCGTTGAGCGACAAGGCAGTGTCGGACACGTACAGCGTCCGGCCGTCCGGCGCGAAGGCGAGCCCGTTGGGTTGTTCGAAATCAGCCATGCGACGCAGCTCGCCGCTGGCCGGGTCGAACCGGTAGACGCTTCGATGGTCGAGCTCCGGCTCGGCAAGGCTGCCCTGGCTCGGCATGAGCAGCCCGAACGTCGGGTCGGTGAACCAGATGGCGCCGTCGGCGGCGACGACGACGTCGTTGGGCGAGTTCAGCCGCCTGCCCTCGAAATGCGTGACGATCGGCTCTGCGGCGCCCTCGCCATTGGAGCGGCTGATGCAACGCCGCCCGTGCTCGCAATGCACGAGCCGACCCTCGGCATCCAGCGCGTTGCCATTCATGAAGTAGGTGCCGTCGATGGCGACCGTCACCCGCCCGTCGTCGGCGCGCCATTGCAGCAGCCGGCAATTCGGCACATCCGACCAGTAGAGACAGCCGTCCGCCGCGCGCCACACCGGACCCTCGCCGTGCACAGTTCCCTCATAGAGGCAAAGCAGCGCCGCCTCAGGGCTCAGCGCCTCGGCCAACCGGGGGTCGTCGATTTGCACGCCCTGGAAAGCTGCCACCCGCTCGGGCGGTCCCGCCCGGCGCAACAGGCGTCCCGGCAGCAGCGATGCGTCGTCGGTCATGGGCTTTCTCCCGACCCCTGAACCTGCTGCAGGTGCCCATCCGGGTCGACGATCAGCATTGTCTTTCGCCCGCGCCAGACGATGCGTGTCGCCGCTACGTCGTTGGCTCGCAGCGGCGGGCCGGCCCTGCCTTTCGGCCTGCGGTAGCCGAGCAGCTCGAGATGCGGCGTTCCTTCTTCCGGCGGATTCATCGGGACGACCATGACCTCGACGCCGCTGAGGCCGTCGAGGCGTTGCTGGGCGGGTCCGTGGTTGAGCGCGCGATCGCCGACGCCCAACCCGAGGAGCCGGTAAAACTCGGCGCTCCGATCCGCGTCGGCGACGCTCACGGCGGAATGATCGACGCCGAGGCCGATCTGCCCTTCGAGCTTTCGCCGGTCTCGCCACGCGGCCGGCGTCTTTCCGGCAGCGAATTGCAGAAATTCCAGCGGATGCAAGTCGGGGTCGCGGAACTTGAAAGCCTGCACGTCCGCATCGTAGCTCGGCAGCTTCTGCGGCTCTCCTTCCGAGATCGCGACAATGTCACGAAGTCGGGCATAGGCGTCGTGCATGTCATCGACGACGAGAGCGAGGTGCTGGAACCACAGCGAGCCCGCGTCGCTATCCGCCGGATAGGGCCGGCCTGCCGGCTCGAACGCGTCGATCGACAGGATCTCATGGCCAAGGCTCAACACCTGGCGCCGGCCGCGGCCCGAAAGACCGAGCAGCGCCATCTCCGCCTCGTCGATCGGCTTCTCCTCCCCGTGCGCGGCGAAGCCCAGCACCTCGCGATAAAATCGCGCGAGGCGAGGAAGATCTGCCGTGACGAGGCTGAAGCCGATGATGGCCGCAAGCGTCTCAGCGCTCATCGTTCAACTCCAGGCCGGACACCAGCCGTTCTCAGTTGATGTGGCAGGGCTCGCGGCGCGGGTCGACGTGGAGCTGCACCGTCATCAATACGGCGGGCTGATCGCCGATGGTGCCCGAGCGGTGCCCCTTCCGCCCGTCTGCGCTTTGCCTGCAATTCTGGTCCTCGCCGAAAGAAAATTCGCCTGGCCCCTGCTCGATCCGCGTGCCATCCATGCTCTCGATCCACCAGCGACCCGACAGCACCACGATCCATTGCGGCGCCGGGTTCTCGTGCCAGTCGCCGACCCAGCCGACCGGCTGGACCGTCACGACGACGGTGGAGGGGACTTTCTCATGCCTGTTGTTCCACTGCGGCGCGGCGGCGCCCACCCCTTTCAATTCAAACTGCGTCAGGGCGCATTGCGCCTGGTGGCTGACGCCAGCCTCATCGGTCCAAAGATGCCAGTACGGGATGCTCGGCCTGGGCCCGCTCTTGCCGTCGGCCGCCGCTCCGCCCTCGGTCGCGGACGCCATCATGGCGAAGGGATTGCGCATCGTAGACCTCCAGGCGTGAGGGCGTCAGCGTCGACGCCGCATAGGGGTGTGAGGACGAGAACGGGTCCGCCACGAATTGTCGCCAGGCGCGCCCGTCGAGGCCGATCGTGATCAAGAGAAAGCCCGAGGCGAGCGAAAAGTTCTTCAAAAAATCCCAGAAGAGGTCGCGTGCCTTGCTGTCCCCGGGCCGCCAGAAATCGCCGGGCTGCCAGAACCGCTTGAACAGGACCGCGGTCGCCGCGCAGTAGCCGGCCATGATGAAGGCCGCGAGCCGGTCCGCAATACCGGTCAATATCCCGAGCGGCATGACGAGTTCCACGAATACGCCGAGCAGGATCGTCACCGCTGCGAGCCAGTGCGGCTTGAACACCTCCGAAGCCTGTTTCACGGCGCCCTGGAAGTTGAAGATCTTGTCGAGCGCGCTGGCCGGAAAGAACAGCACGACGAGGCCGTATCGCACGATCAAGATCAGGATGTTGGCTGTGGTCATGACGCCGCTGTCCCCGTACTCCGGATTTAGCCGGTTCCGATCATGCGTGGCGCGCCTCGCCGGAAGGCATGCGTGACGCTGTTCGCATGTGCATCTTAACGCAGATCCTGCGGTTGGAGTTGCGCAAGAGATCCCTTCCGACGCCGCAAATGCTTACTTGGCAATTCTTCGCCTGGGAACGCGACGGCCGTTCGACGATTGGGAGATTGCGAGAGGAGATCGGATATGTCCGAGCCGGAGATGCCGCCATGGCGGCTCGCGCTGCGGCGCCAGTCGATAACCGGGGAGAGCCCGGTCTGGTGCGAGCGCGCCGCCCGGCTCTACTGGGTGGATGTGCAGCAGCCTGCGCTGCACCGGCTCGATCCGGAAACCGGGCTCGACGAGAGCTGGATCATGCCGGCCTGGATCGGCTCCCTGGCGCTTGGCGGTGGCGCGGCCGAGGGCTCAGTCCTGGTGGCGCTGCGCACCGGCGCCTACCGGTTCGACCTTGCTACCGGGGCGTTGTCGCTCGTGGCGCCTGCCCCCTACGATCCGCGTCGCTTCTTCCTCAATGACGGCAAGTGCGATCGGGTCGGCCGGTTCTGGGTCGGGCCGATGCGCCACTCGCTCCTGCCGCAAGTGGGCGAACCTGGCGCGGCCAAGGGACCGCTGTGGCGGCTGGAGGAGAACCGGCTTGTCGCGTCGGGCAAAGAGTCGGCGCTGTCGAACGGCCTGGCGTGGAGCCCGGACGGCCGGACCATGTATCACAGCCATACCGAAACCGGCGAGATTTACGCCTGGGATTACGACCCCACAGCCGGCGAGATGTCACGCGGCCGATTGTTCGCCAAGGTCGAGGGCCCGCCTGGCCCGGACGGCGCGGCGGTCGACCGGGACGGCTTCTACTGGTCGGCCATCAACGGCCAGGGAAAGGTGATGCGCTTCGATCCCGGCGGCCAGGTAGAGCGCGAACTCGCCGTGCCGCTGAAGTTCCCGACCATGGTCGCGTTCGGCGGGGCGGACCTGCGCACGCTCTTCGTCACCTCCGGCCGCTGGGCGATCGCCGACAAGGACGCGGCCGACTACCCGCTCGACGGCGGCATCATCGCAACGGAGGCGCCCGTGCCGGGCCTGCCCTGCTCGCGCTGGGCAGGATAGGCCGCCCTTCAGGGGTTGGGTATCTCCGTTTCATTTCAGTTCGCCGCCCTCAGCCCCAACGCGGACGTTCGGCGCGAGTGTGAACCTCGGCGATCGGAAGTTTGAGCGGCCGTTGGAGACCCCGGCGGACGTCGAGGACCTCCTGCCTCAGTCCTGACAGTGAGCCCCCGCGCGTCGAACCGAAGGGTTGAACCGGTCGGCGCTTTGACCGGCATCCCGCCGAACAGAACCTCAGCGGTTCTTATGAATGTAATCTTCGAGCGCGGCCAAGCCTTTACTGGCGGCGATCTGACACTCGATCAGGTGCGGTCCCTGGCCGTCGAGCGCGGACTCGAACTGTCGATGAAACTCCTCGGCCGTTCCCGCCCGGGTCGCCGGCACGCCGAGGCCGGTCGAGATATTCACCCAATCGAGCGTCGGATTGTCGAGATCCAGCATCGATTTCATCCTGCCGTTGAGCTCCCGTTCGCGAACCCGCGCCATCTCGAGGCCGAGAATCGCGTAAGCGTCGTTCTTGAGAACGGCGATGACGACGTCGGTCTTCTCTCGCGCCATCGACCACAACGCCTGGACGGTGTACATGCCGCAGCCGTCCGCCTGAAGATGAACAACCTTCCGGTCGGGGCAGGCGATCGCCGCGCCAAGCGCCAGGGGCAGACCACCGCCGATGGCCCCTCCGTTGTCGGGGCCGAGATAGTCGTGCGCGCGAGCGCCTTTCGTCGCCGCGAAGATCGGCGTGCCATTGGTCGCCGCTTCATCGACGAGAATGGCCTTCTCCGGCATCAGCATGCAGAGTGACTGCCCGATGGTTTCGGCCGTCAGCTCTCCGCTTGGCGCGACGGCCTCGGTCCGGGGCTGGCGGGGCGCCGCCGCGCCGGCCGCGTCCGTCGCCTCGGCAAGGGCCTTCAGCGCCGCCGTCAGATCCTGATCGACGGAAGACATGATGAAGAGATCGCACCCCGGCGGGCTCTTCATAGTTGGCTTGTTCTTGTAAGCGAATGTGGCGACTGGGAATAGCGCGCCGACGAAAATCAGCTGCTCGTAAGGTTGCAGAAACCTGAGGCCGATTTCAAATGCGTAGGGGATCGGGTCAACGGGCGGGCGCCCTTCGCCGCGCGAAAGGTGATACGAGGGAAATGTTTCCGATAGGAGCGCCGCGCCGGTTTTGGCCCCGATCCGTGCGGCGATGTCCAGCGCCTCTCCGTGCAGGGCGAGGTTACCCAGCACCAGACCAGTTCTCTTGCCATTCGTCAGCATCGCCGCGGCGCGCGCGATCGCCTCCGCGGCAGTCTTTGGCCGCGCCGGCGAAGCGGAAACGATCGGCGGCGGGTTGGCCTCGTCCCAGTGACAGTTGGTCGGCGCCACGATGGTGCAGATCTTGCCCGTTTTCGCGAGCGCCGCCGCCTCCGCGCCGAGCTCGCCAAGGTTCGAGGCGCTGCGCGCCTCCTTCGCCCAGTGCGACACCACGCGGGCGAGATCGGTTATGTGGCCATTGATCAGTTCGTGCTCGGGGTAGTTGGGCTGATGGTAGGTCGCGTTCGCGCCGACGACATTGACGATGGGCGTATTTGCCCGGCCTGCGTTGTGCAGCATGGCGATGCCATTGCCGAAACCGCTGCCAACATGCAGCAACGTGAAGGCCGGCGCGCCCGTCATGCGCGCATAGCCGTCCGCGGCGCCCGTGACGACGTCCTCCTGCAGGCAGAGGATCGGACGCACTTTGTCCGTCATCCCGATTTCATAGACGAGCTGCATCTCCGACGTGCCGGGATTTGCGAAGCATGTCGTGACGCCCGCGTCGACGAGCGCTTTGAACAATGCTTGTGCGCCATTCATGCCCACTCTCCCTCAGAGGCGATACGCGCCTCCCTGCGTCGCGGCGGAAATTACGAATGCGCAGGGCGCGGCACGGAGCCGCCGCCTATTTTGTTCTCAACAATGACGCCTACAACGCCAATCGTCATATTCAAGCCGGTCCTCCGGTTCATACTCGGAATCCGCACGGCAAGCTCCTCGCGGGTTGATGGACCGAGGTGTTCAAGTCGAGTTCCTCAGCGCGCTCGTTGCCGCTGCTCGGCTCCCCACAGGCTCGCCTTCCTTACCCGCCGTCGGGCTGCTGACGCCATGCCGATCAGACCGGCGAAGATTAGGCCAGCGCCCCGGACCGGCGAGCTTCTGCGCCGTCCCGACGGAAATTCAAACTGAGGCACGAGCCTCCGGTTCATCCTCGCAGTCGGCTGGCGATGTGGTCGGCGACGCGGAGCGCATTGGCGATGATGGTCAGCGTCGGGTTCACCGCGCCGATGGAGGGAAAGAAACTTGCGTCGGCGACATAGAGGTTGTCGACCTCGTGCGCCCGGCAGTCGAGGTTCAGGACGGACGCCGCAGGATCCGCGCCGAAGCGGCAAGTCCCCGCCTGATGCGCGGTGCCGCCGATCGGGATGTTCTTGCCGAGATAGAGGCGCCGATCGAAGAGATGCTTGTGCGCCCCGATCGGCTCGAGCAAATCCTCCAGTTTCTGTTTCAGGCGATGCGCGGCCTCTTCGTTGCCCTCGGTTATGTCGAGCACGACCTTGTCCCCATCGTAGGAGATGCGGTTTTCGGGCCGCGGCAGGTCCTCGCTTTGCAGCCAAAAATCGATCGAGTGCTCGGCCATGGTTTCGAACGGCGTCTCCGGGATGAAGGAGAGCCAGGAGGGGAGCGCCTCGCCCCGGATCTGCTCGCCGTGCGAGGTCGCGCACATCTGGATCAGTCCCAACGGATAGTCCCAATCGGGCGAACCGAAATAATAGTCGCTGACCGCCAGCGTCTTCTGGAAGACCGTGTGATTGGGCTCCTTCAGGAGGGCCATCAGGACGGACATGTTGTGGCGGATGTAATTGCGTCCCACCTGGTCCGACCCGTTCGCCAAGCCGCGAGGATGCGCGTCCGAGGCCGAACGCAGGAGCAGCAAGGCGGAGCTCAGCGCGCCGCAGGCGACGACGACGATGTAGGCCGAGTATTGCTCCTGTTCCCCGTCGCGCGTCACGTGAACCTTGCTGACGGCCCGCCCGGAAGGGCCCGTCTCGAGCTTCGACACGTAGGCGCCCGTAAGCAGCGTGAAATTGGGGTGGGCCGCCAGCGTCGGGTCGACGCAGATCACCTGCGCGTCCGCCTTTGCGTTGACGGGGCAGGGAAAACCGTCAAAGGCGTCGCATCTTATGCATGGGCTGGTCGGCGTCGGCTTGTTGTCGCGCTCGTCGAGGAGGATGCCCAGCGGCAGGTGGAACGGGTGCAGCCCCAGCCCGGCGAGCCTGTCGTTGAGCTCCTGGATGCGAGGCTCGTGGCTGACCGGCGGATAGGCATAGGGCTTGCTCGACCAAGGCTCGTTGGGGTCCTCGCCGCGCAGTCCATGCACGTGGAACAGCGCCTCCGCCTCGCAGTAATAGGGCTCGAAAGCGTCGTAGCCCAGCGGCCAGGCGGGCGAGACCCCGTCCTTGTGCCGGAGTTCGCCGAAATCGCGCTCCCGCAGGCGAAACAGCGCCGACCCGTACATCTTCGAGTTCCCGCCGACCCAATAGTGCAGGCCGGGATGGAACGCCTCGCCGTTCTTGCCGTACCAGGTTTCGCGAGCCTGGTAGGCCGCATCGACAAACACCGTTTTGGCGTCCCAGTTGGCCCGCGAACGGGGCAGGTAGCCGCCGCGTTCGAGCAACAGGATGCGCTTGCCCGTTGGCGCCAGGCGGTGCGCGACCGACGCTCCCCCGGGGCCGCTGCCGATGACGATGACGTCGTAGTGGTCGGGCAAAGCCATGGCGCTCCAATTAAATCATAGGTCAGCATCGCACAATGCCAGGACGCCGCGCTTGTTCCGCTCATCGCCCTTTCGATCTCGGGCAAGGGGCTCCCGGCCGGAGCGGGTGGTAGGAGGATGGTAGGGGATTGGCTTGTTTTCGACGGTCTCTGTGCTACCGTCCAGTTGTCGTTGGCGCCAGCTGGACGCGGAGATGGCGAAGATTCTTCTTGTCGAAGACGAACCGCTGATCAGCGCCATCACCGAGGAATGGCTCTCCGAGCTTGGGCATGAGGTCGTCGGTCCGGCGGCCGACCTCGCTTCGGCGCTGAAGCTGGCGGATACGCCGATCGACGCGGCGATCGTCGACGTCTCGCTTGGCCGGCAGAGCGGCTACCCTCTCGCCGACGTCTTGAGGGAGCGCGGCGTCCCCTTCGTTTTCGCCACCGGCTATGGACAGGAGGGGCTCGATCCGGCCTGGCGCGGGCGCCCGACGCTCTCCAAGCCGTTCGAATTCGAGAATTTCCGTAAGGCTGTGGAAGGGATGCTCGCAAACACCGGCTGACGATCGTGTTGACGCTGGGGCATCCTGGCATTATGGCTTTCAGATCTTCCGTGGTCATTTGAGCCGGTCGGCTTGCCGCCACGTTAAACAAACGGGCTAAAAGATCGGGGCTCCAAGACCGCTCGGCCTCGTCCTAAAAGCCCATGGCGGCGCACGGCGCCGGAGAGGACGAGGCATGGCGAATCCGCGAAAGTCCCGGGACCAGAAGAGCCTGCGGCCGGCGACGCAGCTGATCCACGGCGGATCGCTGCGCTCGAGCTTCGAAGAGACGTCCGAAGCTCTGTTTCTCACCCAGGGGTATCTCTACGACACGATGGAACTCGCCGAGGCGCGCTTCAAGGGCGACGATCCGGGGTTCATCTATTCGCGCTTCGCCAATCCGACGGTGTCGATGTTCGAACGGCGCATGGCGCTGATCGAAGGCGCCGAAGCCGCCCGCGCGACAGCGAGCGGCATGGCTGCCGTGACCGCCTCGCTCATGGGCCAGCTCAAGGCCGGCGATCACGTTGTCGCCGCCACCGCGCTCTTCGGTTCGTGCCTCTACGTCGTCGAAGAACTGCTGCCCCGCTTCGGCGTCGCTTCGACGCTGGTCGAGGGAACCGATCTCGACGCCTGGCGCGCCGCGCTTCGACCCAACACGAAGACCGCCTTTCTCGAGTCGCCAACCAATCCAACGCTCGAGATTATCGATATCGCCGCCGTCGCCGACATCATGCACAGCGTCGGCGCGACGCTGGTCGTCGACAATGTGTTCGCGACGCCGCTCCTCCAGCATCCGCTGCGGCTCGGGGCGGACTGCGTGGTTTATTCCGCCACCAAACACATCGATGGGCAAGGCCGAGTGCTGGGCGGGGTCATTCTCGCGAGCGAGAAATTCATCGCCGACAACATCCACAACTTCCTGCGGCAGACCGGCCCTTGCCTGTCGCCTTTCAACGCCTGGACGCTGCTCAAGTCTCTAGAGACCCTGCCCGTCCGCATCGCCGCCCAGGTTCGCTCAGCCGAGCGGGTCGCCGACTTCCTCGCCGGCCGGTCCGACGTCGTTCGCGTCCTCTATCCCGGCCGCTCCGATCACCCGCAGGCCGAGCTCGCCCGCCGCCAGATGAAGTCGGGCGGCACCATGCTCGCCTTCGAGGTTTCAGGCGGCAAGGAGCCGGCGTTCCGCACCGCCAACGCGCTCTCCATCATCGGCATCTCGAACAATCTCGGCGACGCCAAGAGCCTCATCACCCATCCGGCGACCACCACCCATCAACGCCTGAAGCCCGAGCAGCGCGAGGCGCTCGGCATCGGCCCCGGGCTGCTCCGGCTATCGGTCGGTCTCGAGGATGTCCAGGACCTGATCGAGGATCTAGCGCAGGCGCTCGACAAGGCTGCTTCGCCCCGGCGGCAGGCGGCGGAATAAGGGCTGAGCGCGGCTTCCGGCGCTCTCAGCCCTCGCCGGAGGGTTTGGTCTCTACTGGTCGAGCTCCGCCGCCGTCGGGACGCGGCCCTTCGGCGTCAGATTGTTGATCAGCTGAGGCAGCACAAGGGCGAGCTGGTTGAGCAATTCCTGCTGGCTCATGCCCGTCCGCTGCGAGAGATCGTTGACCGTATTTTGCCCCAACGCCGAGCCGAGCTGCCCCGGGGGGATCGGCTCGTTCTGGCCGTGACCGACCCAGGAATTGACTTGCGGCGCGGCCCCACCGGCGGTGAGTTTGCCGATGAGGTCGCTGAGGCCGCCGAGGATGCTGCCAGGCGAAACGTTGGTCGGCGCCTGCTGCGAAGGCGCGGGCTGCGAGGGCGCGGGCGCCGAGCCCCCGCCTCCGAACAACTTGCCGAGGATCAGCGCGCCGGCCGCCACCGCGATCGGCGTCGCCAGGTTGCCGCCAGGAACCGAGTTCTTCATGGCGTCGTCAAAAAATCCCATCACTGCCTCCATCGCCAAGTCCGGCGCCGCAAATGCAGCGCCGCCAACGCATCGGCGTTGGCTAAACGCGCCGGCGCTGGACCAAAGACGATCGCAGACTAACCGCTTGCGTTTTGCCCGTCCATCCCGCAACAATGCTGCGCTGCTCTGGCGGCCTTTCAGTCGGGCGGCGGCAAAGGGAGTGGGAAGATGGGCGTCATCAGCTGGATCATCCTCGGGCTGATCGCGGGATTCATCGGCAGCAAGATCGTCAACAAGACCGGCTCGGGCATGCTCATGGACATCGCGCTCGGCGTGGTTGGCGCGATCGTCGGCGGCCTTATCTTCTCAGGCATTTTCGGGATGACCGGCGTCACCGGCCTCAACATTCTGGAGCCTAATTGTCGCGGTTGTCGGCTCCGTCATCGTGTTGTGGATCTACCACACAGTCGTCGCGCGAACCTGAGGCCGATTCAGCCGCCGGCGCTCCAGCGCGCCGCCGCCTGATCGTCGTCGGCTTTGGCCCCGACCCATCCCTCGGCGATGCCGTCGCGGCGGATGGTCCGTTTCCAGAACGGAGCGCGCGTCTTCAGGAAATCCATCAGCATCTCTGCGGCGGCGAACGCCTCGCCGCGGTGGGCCGAAGCGACGGCGACCAGTACGATCTGCTCTCCCGGCGCGATCCGGCCAAACCGGTGGATCGCGGTCACCGCGACGAGCGGCCAGCGCGCCTCGGCCTCGCGCGCAACGCGCGCCATTTCCTCTTCCGCCATGCCCGGATAATGTTCGAGTTCGAGCGCGGCGAGGCGGCCGTCCTCGTCCCGGCAATAGCCGACGAAGCTTACGACTGCGCCGACGTCCGTCCGCCCTCTCGCGAGCGCCGCGGCTTCCGCTCCGGCGTCGAAATCCTCCCGCTGCACCCGGATCGTCGCCACTCTAGCCGCCCGTCATCGGGGGAAAGAACGCCACCTCCGTGACGCCGGCAATCGTCGCCTCGTGCCGGGCGTGGACCCGGTCGAGGGCGGCGCGGACGGTCGAAGGCCTCTCGAACGCGTGCGCGTAGCCCTCCCCCTGGCTCGACAGCCATGCGATGAGATCGCCGACGGTCCTCACCGACGGCGGCGGCTCCAGCTCTTCCTCGGCCTTGCCGATGCGCTCGCGCACCCAGGCGAAATACACTGCTTTCATGGACCGTCAGTCGTCGCCGACGTGGTCGTAGCTTGCTTTCATATAGTCCCAGCCGGTGTAAAGGGTGAGGATTGCCGCGATCCAGAGGAGAACGATCCCGGTGGCGATCGCGCCACGGACAACGACCTCGGCGGCCGGCCCGGCGATCAGGAAGGCGAGCGCGACCATTTGAACCGCCGTCTTCCACTTCGCCACCGCCGTCACCGGCACCGGAACGCTGAGTTCCGCCAGATATTCGCGCAGGCCGGAGACGAGAATCTCGCGGCAGAGAATGACGATCGCGGCCCACAGCGTCGCCCCGGAAATCGTCTGGTTCGCCGCCAGCATCAGGATGACGGCGGAGACAAGAAGCTTGTCCGCGATGGGATCAAGCATTCGTCCGAGGGAGGACTGCTGCGACCAGGCGCGGGCAAGATAGCCGTCGAAGAAGTCGGTGACGCCGGCGGCGACGAAAATCGCCAGCGCCGTCCACCGCGCCCAAGGCACGCCCGGCCAGAAGAGAAAGCCGGCGACCAGGGGAACGGCCGCCATGCGGGCATAGGTCAGAATGTTCGGCAGGGACCAGTTCCTGCCAAGTGGACGCGACGCCGAGGAAGCCATTTGTTTCACCTGACATCGTCGTCGCTTGCCCGTCAATAGTAACGCCGGCGGCATGGGTGCGGTTTCAGCCTCTCGACAAAGCTGGGGACGGGGCGCACGACGGCGTCCCAGACCACCGTTCTTCCCCTAGATTTCGGCCCATTCAAACCCTTGCAGCCCGCGGTCGATGACCGCAACCGACCCGCTCGGGCGGGCGCGTCTACGGAAAGGAGCATGCCGTGCCCAACGTCCACGTGGTGACCCACCCCCTCGTCCAGCACAAGCTGACGCTGATGCGCGACAAGACGGTCTCGACCAAAGGGTTCCGACAGCTCCTCAACGAGATCGGCATGCTGCTCGCGTACGAGGTGACCCGCGATCTCCCGCTGGAGCTCGTCGAAGTCGAAACGCCGCTGGCGACGACGATGCAGCCGACGATCGCAGGGAAAAAGCTGGTCTTCGCGCCCATCCTGCGCGCCGGCGTCGGGTTTCTCGACGGCATGCTCAACCTCGTGCCGAGCGCCCGCGTGGCCCACATCGGCCTTTATCGCGATCCGCAGACGCTCGAGGCGGTCGAATATTATTTCAAGGCGCCGGTCGACGTGGCGGAGCGCCTGGTGATCCTGATGGACCCGATGCTCGCGACGGCGAATTCAGCGGTCGCCGCCATCGATCGGCTGAAGAGCCGCGGCGTCAGGGACATCCGCTTCGTTTGCCTGCTCGCTGCGCCGGAAGGCGTCGAGCGACTGACGAAAGCCCATCCGGACGTCGAGATCTGGACCGCGGCCATCGATGAAAGGCTGAACGAGCACGGCTACATCGTCCCCGGGCTGGGGGACGCGGGCGATCGGATGTTTGGCACGAAATAGCCTCTGGCGGCGTCAAGCGGGTTGTAGCGCCCGGCGCCGTCGTCGCTAGTATACGCCGAACGCTACTTCCGGCGGCGGCGCTGTTGGCCGAGGCCCATCTGCTTAGCCAGAGCCGAACGCGCCTTGGCATAGGCGGGAGCGACCATCGGATAATCGGAGGGCAGACCCCATTTCTCGCGATATTCTTCGGGAGAAAGGTTGTACTGCGTCCTCAAATGCCGCTTCAAAGACTTGAACTTTCGGCCGTCTTCGAGACAGATGATGTAGTCGCTGGTGATCGACTTCTTCGGCGGGACGGCAGGCTTTGCCGCCTCGGCGACAACGGGCTGCGCTCCGGTAGCGACACGCACGATTGCGGCGTGGACATCGCTGAGGAGCATCGGCAGCTCGCTTGACGGGACGGAATTGTTCGACACGTACGCGGAAACGATCTCCGCAGCGAGTTCGACGTGGTTGGTGGATTCGCTCATTTCTATCGTTACTCCGAATTTTAAGCCCAAAGGGGACCGCTGGATTGCGTTCGCCGCTAGGGCCGCTCTTCCCCGCCCCAACATGACGAGCGTCATGTTCATTTTGCCAGATGGCGACTTGGACAGAGTTGCATATAGCGCAACTCAACACGTCTTACAAGAAAAAGTGTCGCGATTTCTTCTTCAGGGAGGACTTCTTTGTGAGAAGAATTGTTTTAGGGGAGAAATCCAAGGTCCAGTCTACACAGCAAAAAGGACCTGTTACTCTTGACAAACCCGCCATCGCGTGTGCGAGGCAGACATGCGAATCAGCGACGGGGCTCGCCTCTGCGGTAGAGGGGCGAATTTCCCGGACTGCGAACCCTTCCAACGCCTCCCGGGCAAGTCGGCACAGACGCAAATCGACATGCGCGTCGTTTAGGCAGGGCGGCTGCTTGGCCCGAAAGACGCTTATTCGACGAAGATGGCGGCCATGAGGATGTCACAAGGCCTCGTGAACGCTTATATGCGGACAACCGAAGCAACCGAGCGCAAAGAGTTCCAATGAAGCACCATAAATCGTCGGCTTTCATCGCCGAGCGCAGGCCCGGCGGCGAAAGGGCGACGCTAGCCGGAACCGTTCGGCTTCTCTGGCCCTATATCTGGCCCTCCGATCGCTTCGACCTGAAGCTGCGCGTCCTGTTCGCCGTTGCGCTGATGCTGATTTCGAAGCTTGTGACAATCGCCATCCCTTATTCGTTCAAGTGGCTGACGGATACGCTGGCGGGAAAGCAATTCGGCGCAGTCCCGCTGCCCCATATCCTTGTCGACGCCGTGGCGTTGACCGTCCTTTACGGCAGCCTGCGCATTCTGATGGCGTTGACCCAACAGGGGCGCGACGCGTTGTTCGCGGCGGTGGCGATGAATGCGGTTCGGCGTCTTGCGATCGACGTCTTCGAACATCTGCACCGTCTGTCCCTCAGGTTCCACCTGGAGCGCAAGACCGGCGGGCTGACGCGGGTGCTCGAGCGCGGCCGCAACGCCATCGAGACGATCATTCGCACCTCGATGCTGACTGCTGTGCCCACGATCGTCGAGTTCGTGCTGGTCGTCGGAGCGCTGCTCTTCTCGTTCGACTGGCGTTACGTCGTGGTGGTCGGCGCGACCGTCGCCGCCTACCTCGCCTATACGACCGTCGCCACGAACTGGCGGATCGGCATCCGTCGCTCGATGAATGAAAGCGACACCGACGCCAACACCAAGGCGATCGACAGCCTGCTCAACTTCGAGACGGTCAAGTATTTCGGGGCCGAGCAGCGTGAGGCCGCACGCTACGATAAGGCGATGCAGCGCTACGAGCGGATGAGCGTGCGGACCTATGTATCGCTCGCGGTGCTGAACGCCGGCCAGGCGTTCATGTTTACGCTCGGCCTTATCGCCGTCTTGTTGATGTGCGTCGTCGAGATCAAGAAGGGCCAGAAGACGATCGGCGATTTCGTTCTGATCAATCTGATGATGCTGCAGCTCTATCAGCCGCTCAATTTCATGGGGATGGTGTACCGGGAGATCAAGCAGGCGATCGTGGACATCGAGGCGATGTTCGGCATTCTCGACCAAACTCCGGAGATCGAGGATGTGCCCGGCGCGCAGCCGCTGAGGGTGACGTCCGGCGACGTTCGGTTCGAAAACGTCGACTTCGCCTACGATCCGGAACGGCCGATCCTGCGCGGCGTGTCGTTCGAGGCGCCGGCCGGCCACACGATCGCGATCGTCGGGCCCTCCGGGGCGGGCAAATCAACAATCTCGCGTCTCCTGTTCCGGTTCTACGAGCCCGCCGGCGGGCGGATTCTGATCGATGGCCAGAACATCCGCGCGGTGACCCAGAGTTCGCTGCGCGCCGCCATCGGCATGGTTCCGCAAGATACCGTGCTGTTCAACGACTCGATCGTCTACAACATCCGCTACGGCCGCGACGGCGCGAGCGACAGCGAGGTCGAGGCGGCAGCCGAGAACGCCCAGATCGACGCGTTCATCCGGTCGCTGCCGCAGGGCTACAATGCCCAGGTCGGAGAGCGCGGCCTAAAGCTTTCCGGCGGCGAGAAGCAGCGCGTGGCGATCGCCCGCACGATGCTGAAGGCGCCGCCCATTCTCGTACTCGACGAGGCGACGTCGGCGCTCGACAGCTTCACCGAGAGGGAGATCCAGTCGGCGCTGGAGCGCGTGTCGCGCGGGCGCACGACCATCGTCATTGCCCATCGCCTTTCCACGATCGTCAACGCCGATCAGATTTTTGTGCTCGACAAGGGCGTGATCGCCGAGCGCGGAACGCACGACTCGCTTCTTCAACGCGGCGGCCTCTACGCGGCGCTGTGGAGCCGGCAGCGCGAGGTCGACGCAGCCGAGGAGACGCTGCGGCGGGCCGGCGAGTCGGAGGAACTCGACTTTCCCCGCCCCGACCTTTCGGTCGCCGCGCCGTGACATCTGGCGCGTTTGGCGCCATGAGTGCGCCCGCCCGTGCATCAGAGTAGGTTATGAGCGTCGTCAATTCGATCCGCCGCAACCTGGCGCCGATCCATCCCGAGGGCTATCTCTTCGTCGCCGGCTTCGCCGTTGCGACGCTCATCCTCTGGTGGATATGGTCTCCGCTCGGCTGGCTCGGTCTCATCGCGACGCTCTGGTGCGCCTATTTCTTCCGCGATCCGGCCAGGGTGACGCCCATCAGCCCCGATCTGGTCATCGCCCCGGCCGACGGCATCGTCAGCTTTGCCGACCTCGCCGCGCCGCCGCCGGAACTCGGGCTGGGCATGGGGCCGCTGCCGCGCGTGTCGATCTTCATGTCGGTGTTCGACTGTCATGTGAATCGCGCCCCGGTCGAAGGCCGTGTCGAAACGATCGCCTACCGCCCTGGCCTTTTCCTCAACGCCGATCTCGACAAGGCGAGCGAGGACAACGAGCGCAACAGTATCGTCATCGCCGCGCCGTCCGGCCGGTTCGGGGTGGTGCAGATCGCCGGCCTGGTCGCGCGGCGGATCGTCTGCTTCACCCACGAAGGCGCGCAACTCGGTGCGGGCGAGCGCATCGGGCTCATCCGCTTCGGCTCGCGGGTCGATGTCTACCTGCCGCCGAGCATGCGGATCGTCGTCGGTCTCGATTCCCGCGCCGTCGCCGGCGAAACGGTGATCGGGAGGCACTCCGCCGCCGCCGGGACGCTCCCCTTTCAGCGGAGCTAAGGCGTGAACGATCTCGGTCCGCGGGACGACCCCGCGGCTTCGACCGCTTCGTCGCCGCGCAGGAGAGGCTTCCGGCAGGTGCCGCTGCGCCTTCTCTTGCCCAATATCGTGACGCTGCTCGCCCTCTGCCTCGGGATGACCGCTATCCGCCTCGCGGTGGAGGGGTCGATCGAATGGGCGGTCAGCGCGATTGCCGGCGCGGCCATCCTCGATGCTTTCGACGGGCGGATCGCGCGCGCGCTCAAGGGCACGTCCCGTTTCGGCGCGGAACTCGACTCGCTCGCCGATTTCATCGATTTCGGCGTCGCCCCCGCCTTCGTCCTGTTCGTCGCCGATCTGCAGACCGTCAAAAGCTTCGGGTGGGTGGCCTCGCTCTTGTTTGCGATGGCGTGCGCGTTGCGTCTGGCGCGCTTCAACGTGATGCTCGACGATCCCGATCAGCCCGCCTGGCGAAAGACCTTCTTTGTCGGCATGCCCGCCCCGGCTGGGGCGATCGTCGGCCTGTTGCCGATCTATCTGCGCTTCGCTTTCGGCTTGGGCGCACCGTCGCCGGCCGTCGCGGCGCTCGTGAGTTTTTACGTCCTCGCCATCGCGCTCCTCATGGCGAGCCGAGTGCCGCATTTCTCCGGCAAATCGATCGGCCGGGTTCCGCGTGAGTATCTCGCCTTCTTTCTGGTCGCGGCCGCCGCGGGGTTGCTGCTCGTCTTCGTCTTCCCGATGCAGGCGCTGGTCGTCGTCACGGTCGCCTATCTCGCCTCGATTCCGCTCGCCATCAGGCGTTATCAGCAGCTTGAACGCGGCGGAGTTGAGCCCGAATGAACCTCAAGGGCAAAATCCGCTCTGGGGCCCGCCCGCGAACTTGGCGCACCAGCTCAACACGTTGATGGAAAAACAAGTTTAGCCGATTTTAGACTTGCCGCGCGCTGACCGGCGTCGGAAATCCGGGCTGGACAAGTCAGGCCGTCTCTGGTACGTGTTTAATGATTGCGCACGTTTCCTTAGCGGCGGCGAGCGCGCGCCTCTCAACAACTTCAGGCTACGAGGCCTCGAGCCTCAAACAAAGGATTGCTCGTGCAAGTACTCGTTCGCGACAACAATGTCGATCAGGCCCTCAAGGCGCTCAAGAAAAAGATGCAGCGCGAGGGAATATTCCGCGAAATGAAGCTTCGTGGTCATTACGAGAAGCCCTCCGAAAAAAGGGCGCGCGAGAAGGCTGAGGCGGTTCGCCGCGCACGGAAGCTGGCGCGCAAGAAGCTGCAGCGCGAAGGACTGCTGCCGGTGAAGGCCAAGCCTGCGCCGGGCGCGCCGCGCTCGGCCGGCTGAAGTCCCGGTCCGCGTGCTGCTGGCTGCGCTCGAATTTCGAAGCGCGGCGAGCGTTTTGACCCCGCCCGCGCGGCGGGGTTTTGATTCTGCCATCGGGTCGCTCACGCGACCGATCATCCGCTCGGGTTTCGAGAATGCGAGCGGGATCTGCGCATGGTGAAGGCTATGGGTAGGCTGATGTCCGGGTGCGGTCGAGCGGCGATGGCGATGGCGATAGCGCTGGCGCTCGCCGCGTGCAGCGAGACCATCGGCGGGATGGGCCCCTCGGCCCATGTCGCGGAGATCGACACAGACGCCGCCGCCCAGGCGTCGAACGCCGGAAATCTCGCCTCGCTGACCGAGATCATCCAGCGCAACCCGAACGATCCTGCGGCCTATAACACGCGGGGCGTCGTCTACGCCAAGCTCGGGCGCTATCCCAGCGCGGTCGAAGACTTCAGCCACGCGATCGAACTCGATCCGCACTTCTCCGGCGCCTATACCAACCGGGCGCTGGCGTACCGCCAGGAGAAGAAGGATGATCAGGCGATGCAGGACTTCAATTCGGCCATCGCCGCCAATCCGAACGATGCGGCGGCCTATCTTGGCCGAGGAAACCTTCTCCGCTCAAAAAACAACTTCGATGCGGCGTTAGCCGACCTGAACCAGGCGATCAGGCTCAATCCCGAGGGCGCGCAAGCCTACCATGCGCGCGGTCTCATCTATCAGCGCCAGGGCAACGACGTTCAGGCGATCGCGGACTTCAACAACGCCATCGACCGCGATCCGTTCGCCGGCGAGCCCTACCAGGCCCGCGGCCAGAGCCTGATGGCGACTGGCAAATACGATGCTGCGATCGAGGACTTCAACGCGGCCTTGAACGTGAACGCGAACAATTCGGACGCCTGGGCAGGCCTCGGCTATTGCTATGAAAAGCTGAACAACCGAGCCAAGGCGGTCGAATCCTACCAGCGCGCCGTGCTTGTCAATCCCGGCAACAGCAACGCGCGCGCCGCCCTGCAGCGCCTGGGCTGAGTTCGACACGCGCGTCCGCGCTCAGCCTACACGTCCAGCTCGGCCCGCCGGTCAGACTTCAGGTACTCTTCGAGCCAATGGACGTCGTACTGGCCGTTCTGCATGTCGGCATTTCGCACGAGCGCACGAAACAGCGGCAAGGTCGTCTCGATGCCGTCGACAATGAACTCGTCGAGCGCGCGTCGAAGACGCATCAACGCTTCCGTGCGGGTGCGGCCGTGAACGATGAGCTTGCCAACCAGAGAATCGTAGAACGGCGGAATGACGTAGCCTTGGTAGGCGGCGGAGTCGACCCGGACGCCGAGCCCCCCGGGCGGATGGAAATACGTGATCCGCCCCGGCGACGGCATGAAGGTTCCGGCGTGCTCGGCGTTGACCCGGCACTCGATCGCCGCGCCCAAGAAGCGGACGTCGTCCTGCGAGATCGACAGCGGCGATCCGGCGGCGATCTTGATCTGCTCGTTGACGATATCGATGCCGGTAATCATCTCCGTCACCGGATGCTCCACCTGCAGTCGGGTGTTCATCTCGATGAAGTAGAACTTTCCATCCTCGTACAAGAACTCGACCGTTCCGACGCCCAGATAGCCGAGCTCGGCCATCGCCCGGGCCACGACGCCGCCGATCTCGTCGCGCTGTTCCGCGTTTAGGGCCGGAGAGGGGCCCTCCTCCCAGACCTTCTGGTGGCGCCTTTGCACGGAGCAGTCGCGTTCGCCAAGGTGTATGGCGCGACCTTGTCCGTCGCCAATGACCTGAACCTCGATGTGCCGCGGCTTGGACAGATACTTCTCGAGATAGACCGCGTCCTCGCCGAAGGCGGCCCGGGCCTCGAGGCGGGCTGCGCCGATGGCGTCAGCGAGGTCCCCCGGACCCTTGGCGACCTTCATCCCCCGGCCGCCGCCGCCGGCCGCGGCCTTCACGAGTATCGGGTAGCCGATCTCCGCCGCGATCTTCTGCGCCTCGTCCTCGTTGACGATTGCGCCCGTCGAGCCCGGGACGCAGGGGATGCCAAGACGCGCCACCGTTCGCTTGGCCTCGATCTTGTCCCCCATCATGCGAATGTGCTCCGCCCTTGGGCCGATGAAAGCAATCTCATGCTCGCCGAGGATGTCGGCAAAACGGGCGTTTTCCGACAAGAACCCATAGCCGGGATGAACGGCGTCCGCGCCGGTGATTTCACATGCCGCCACGATCGCCGGGATGTTGAGGTAGCTCTCGCGCGCCGGCGGCGGGCCTATGCACACGCTTTCGTCGGCGAGCTTGACATGCATCCCATCCTTGTCGGCGGTCGAATAGACCGCGACCGTCGCAATGCCGAGCTCCTTTGCCGCCCGCATGACCCGCAAGGCAATCTCGCCGCGGTTGGCGATCAGAATCTTATCGAACATCGAAGCCGATCCGGCGCGGCCGCAGTCGGGAAGCGGCGTCGTTTTGCATTCCGGTCACTCGATGACGATCAAGGGTTGGTCATATTCGACGGGCGATCCTTCCGACACCAGGATGGCGACGACCTTCCCCGCGCGCGGCGCGACGATCTCATTGAACGTCTTCATCGCCTCGACAAGCAGCAGCTTGTCTCCCGCCTTCACAAGCGAACCCACTTCGACAAACGGCTTGGCTTCCGGGCTAGGCCGCAAATAGGCAGTTCCGACCATCGGCGACTTTACCGCTCCGGCAAGCTCATCGACGGCCTTGTCGGCAGACGCGTCAGCGGCAGCAACCGGCGCGCCTTGCGGGGGCCCGCCGGCCACTGGCGGCGGACCGGCCGAGGCGTTTAGGCGCGCGACCCGTACATGCAGTTCTCCGAAATCGACCTCGACCTCGCTAAGATCGAACCTGGCCGCGATCTGGGCCAGACGTTCGATCACGCCCAGGTCGACGGGACTTTGCCCGGACTCGTCTAATCGCAGGCCGGACGGCTTCTTCATAGGCTCTGGCTCTTTTGGGACAGACGGCGTCGGGACTTGGCTGTCCTATATCCCGTCGAGTCGAGCTAATAAAGACCGGGAAAGCACCGCCGCTTCGCTGCCTCGGCTCTTGCGCCCTCGGGAACACGTTCGCAACCTTTTGCCTGCAATTGGCCAGAGCTTAATCCATCATGCAGGAAACAAATGAAGAACTCAGCCTTGCGCAATTCGTGGGCACAGGCGTCCACAAAAACTTAACCATGTCAGCTGTCTGAATAGAAACGAAACAGGCGGGGAACCCGGACTCATCCGCCCGCCGCTCCGGTCAGGAGGTCGCCACGAGGCAAATGCAAAGCCGTCGGCTTGCAGCGCCCTGCTAGGGCGATGGGCCGCGGGGCGGCTCGGGAAGGCCGAGCGGCGAGTAACGCTGATAGTGTTGATCAAAGGCGGCAGGGGCAGGATCTCCGATCGACGCCACTGATTCGGTCAACGCTTTTTGTTGATCATCGAGGATGGCGCTAACGTGCCATCGCCAAGTCGAGGGATCGTTTGAGCTGGCGTCGTTGCCGACCGCCGATATGCCTGCCGCGTAGCCTGCGCTGCCGCCAATCGCCGTCAGAACCAGAATGAGGGACTTCCGCAACGTCTCCTCCCGTGTTCCAAACTCTTTCGTGCCCCTCCGCGCGCGCCCTAGTCCCATCAGGCTCGTTCAGAAGCCCTTAAGCATAAGTTTGTGGCTCGGCTAAGGCGACTCGCCTGGCGGGGCGACCTGGCGCAACAATTCACTCGCCATGGCGCGCGTCACACGGCGCCCCTGCGCCAGCGCTTCGCGGTCCAGGTTGGCCACGAGCTTGCGCGCAACCCCAAGCGACCGCTCAATTCTCATTGCAATATAGGCGACCACGTGCGGCTCGACTTGCAGCTGGCGGTCGCTAAAGAGTTTGAACAACACAGCCTCGGTCAGCTCGACATCGGGGGTCTCCAGACGGACGACAGGGGCGAGACGAAGGCGCGAAAGCAAGTCGGGCGTCTTCAGCCCCCATTCGCTCGGGGCGGCGCGCGCGGTCATCAGCAGCCATGCCTGGTTCTGCAGAGCGCCGTTGATGACGTGGAAGAGATGCTCCTCGGACCGATGCGCCCGATCGGCATCCTCGATCAGGATTGCGGAGTTCTCGACCCATAGCTGAGGATGCGCTTGGGCCAGCTCCTCGGCGCTCAAGGTAACGGCGTCGGCCCTCGCCGCCCAGAGAGAGGCAAGATGGCTCTTGCCAGCGCCCTCCGGCCCAACGAGCAATAGCAGCCGCCCAGCCCAGCCCGGCCACCGGTCGATCGCCCCTATCGCCTCGCGGTTCGAAGGCGCGACGAGAAAGTCGTCCCGCGCGAAGCTTGGCGTCTGCGGCCAGTCGAGGATGAGTTGTCGCGGAGGGGCCGTCATTGTCTCGCCGCTGCCGAATTTCCGCGATACAGCGAGCTCTTGAGATAAATCGCAATCAGATGGCGAGCGATCACCCCGATCGCCGCAGCGGTTGGAACGGCGATGATGAGCCCGACGAAACCGAACAGATCGCCGAAGGCCAGCAGCGCGAACATGAGCCAGACCGGATGCAGGCCAACGGATTGGCCGACCAATTTCGGCGATATCACGTTTCCCTCGAGGAACTGTCCCGCCCCGACGACGGCGAGCGCCATGAAGAACAACTTGAGGCTCGGCCAGCCTTGGACAAGGGCGACGCCAAGCGAAAAGATGAGCGCGGTGAGCGACCCGACATACGGGACGAAACTGAGCACGCCACCGGCGGCGCCGATCAGCAGGCCGAAATCGAGCCCGATCAGAGAGAGCCCAAGGCTGTACCAGAGCCCGAGAAAGAGGCAGACCAGCGACTGCCCTCGGATGAACCCGGCCAGAGCATGGTTGATTTCCTTGAAGATGGCCCTCAGGCGGTCGCGATAATCAAGCGGCAGCCAGCTGTCGATCTCGCCGATCATCCTGTGCCAATCGATCAGGATGTAGAAGGCGACAACGGGAGTAATGACCAGGAGCGAAAGGAATCCGAAGACGGCCGCTCCGCCCGAAACGAGGGACTTCAAGGCATTGATCAGCCACTGGGCGCCCTCAGCGACAAGATCGCCGACTGACTTTTGAAGCTGACTGCTCGAGAGCGTTTCGCCGAGCCCAAGCGCGCTCAGCCAGCGGCCGCCGTACTTTTGGTTGAGGTAGTCGCCTTCCTCCACTGCGAGCGATTGCAACCGGGTCGCGTAACCGGGGAGACGCTCGGAAAACGCGATGAACTGGGCGCTGAGAGTCGGCGCGATGAGGATCAAGGCGAGTGCGAGCACTGCGGCGAAGACGACCAGAATCAGCAGGGATGCGCCGAGCCGGTTGAAGCCGAGCCGCTGCATTTTGCTGACGACGGGATCGAGAAGGTAGCCCAAGGCGATTCCCGCCGCGAATGGAGCGACGACCGAACCGAGCACATGCAGCGCATAGAGGATCGCCGCAAGCACCGCGGCCCAAAACAGGATTTGACGTTCCAAACTCACTGGCCGCGCCTCATCCGAGGTCCACGCCACGGTCGTCGTCTGCAGCGAATGCCAAATGCATCCCCATGGGACGAGGAGCGCCCCACCCTCCCCGATACCGTTCGCGATGCGACTGTTCGAGAGACAGGACCAAGTTTGACCTTCCTTGCCGGCGGTGGCAACGGGCGGGGCAGCTATCGGGTCATGTGGTCGAGCCACTTGGTTATGTAGACGCCTCCCGAGGCCACGGTCGTTACGGCGACCGCCCATTCGAGATAGGTCTGCAAAGGTTGAGGGTTCAGGCCATAGGCGCGCACGCCAAGAGCGAAACCGGCGAGGCCGATTTGCGCGGCGGTGTTCAGTTTTGACTCCCACACCGGCCGAATTTCGACGGGCTTGTCCAACAGCCAGGACACAAGCACAGCGACCAGGATCATTACGTCCCGCGAAACGACTGTGATGGCGAGCCACGCCGGAAGGCCGCCATAGATCGAGAGCGACACGTAGATGGAAATCAGGAGCGCCTTGTCCGCTAGGGGATCAAGATATGCGCCGAGTTCCGTGCGCAACTCGAAGTGTCTGGCAATGAACCCGTCGATTGCGTCAGAAACGCCCGCCAGGAGAAAGATCGAGAATGCGGCGAGGAAGCGTTGCGAGACAATCATCGAGACGGCCAACGGCGTCATCAACATTCTCGCCAATGTGATCATGTTTGGGATATTGTTGAGGATCCGAGAAATTTTCATGAAATGCCGACGCTAAGCGTCCCAGCCTCAGGTTTTTCCGCCGATGGAGCGGACGGCTCAATTTGCGCTCGAAATGGGGTTCGTCGACGAACGTCTAACACGGTTGGCTGAGCGCTGGAAAAGGCACGGTTGCGGCCCTTCGACCCATCCTGTACGCCCGCGCGAGCGTTTTCGTGGAGCGCCGATGTCGGACAGCCGCAGACCGATGACCTATTCCGAGGCCGGCGTCGATATCGACCGGGGCAATCGCGTTGTCGACCGCATCAAGCCGCTGGCGCGCGCGACCGGCCGGCCCGGGGCGGACGCCAAACTCGGCGGTTTCGGCGCCCTTTTTGATCTCAAGGCCGCGGGTTTTGCCGATCCGATTCTGGTCGCCGCCAACGACGGCGTTGGAACCAAGGTGAAAATTGCCATCGAGAGCGGCATATACGACACGATCGGCGTCGACCTGGTCGCGATGTGCGTGAACGACATCGTCGTGCAGGGGGCAGAGCCGCTTTTGTTCCTGGATTATTTTGCCTCAGCCAAGCTGGACGAGGAGGTCGTCGTGGCCGTCGTCGCAGGCATCGCGGAAGGTTGCGCGGAGTCGGGCTGTGCGCTGGTCGGCGGCGAAACAGCCGAAATGCCCGGCTTGTACGCGCCCGGCGATTTCGATCTGGCAGGTTTCGCCGTCGGCGCCGCCGAGCGCGGAACCCTGCTGCCCCGAGCGGGCTTGAAGCCCGGCGACGCCGTGTTCGGGATGCCGTCGTCCGGACTGCATTCCAACGGCTTTTCGCTGGTCCGACGCATCGTGTCGCGTTCCGGCCTCGCCTGGGACAGTCCCGCCCCGTTTGAGCCTTCGCGTTCGCTTGCGGCGGCGTTGCTCACCCCGACCCGACTCTACGTGCGGCCTCTTCTCAAGGCGCTGTCGGGCTCGCAGGGCATCCTCGCGCTCGCCCATATCACCGGCGGCGGCTATACTGACAATCTACCGCGCGTGCTGAGCTCGGACCTCTCCGTTGCGCTTGATCTTGACGCGTTCGCGCCTTCCCCAGTCTTCTCGTGGCTCGCAACCTCTGGAGCGATCGCCGAGGACGAAATGCTCCGCACGTTCAACTGTGGATTCGGCATGACTGCGTTCGTCTCCGCGGATCACGAAGAGGAGGCGCGGGCCGCGCTTGCAGCAGCCGGCCTGGCGCCGGCGCTCATCGGCCGCGTCGTGGCTCGTGCGGGTCCGAGCGTTGTCATGTACGGACGGCTCCGACTGTGACGGAGCGGATTCGAACCGCAATTCTGATTTCTGGCCGCGGCTCGAACATGAGCGCGTTGATCGCAGCGTCCCGCAACCCGAGATTTGCGGCCGAGGTTGTGCTCGTGTTGTCCGACACGCCTGAGGCGGCCGGGCTGGCGGCGGCGCGGCAGGCCGGCGTGTCCGCAAGGTCGCTCGACTTTCGCGGCTTCGCCGGCCGGGAGGCGTTCGAGGCTGAACTGCAAGGCCAACTGATCGCCGGCGGCGTCGAACTCGTGTGTCTGGCCGGATTCATGCGCGTCTTGAGCCGGAAATTTGTTGAACAATGGCGGGGTCGGATCTTGAATATTCATCCGTCGTTGTTGCCTGAGTTTCGCGGTCTTCATACGCACGAACGCGTGCTCGCCGAGGCCCGCAGCGAACACGGATGCACTGTGCATCATGTCGCGGCCGAACTCGACGCGGGGCCGATCGTCGCCCAGGCTCGGGTCCCCGTTCTTCCCGGCGACGACGTCTCCGCCCTGGCCGCGCGCGTCCTCGTCGAGGAACATCGTATCTATCCGCAGGCCGTGGACGCGGTAGCCCGTGCGCTGCGCGCCTGCCCGCCTCCGGCGACCTAAGCAGATTCTGTTTGGTTAACCAACGGATAAGTGTTTTGCGATTCGCTGCCTGCGGCGATTCGCAAGGTGTGTGGCATGGCGGGAAAGTCTCCGGTTACGGCGAGCGATGAACAACGCGCCGGCCTCTTGGCTCTTGCCGGTTCACGGGATCGCGGCGAGGCGGACCGGGCGCGCGCCGTGCTTTTGACGCTGGCTGGTTGGACCAGCCCCAAGATCGCGGAGGCGTTTGGCGTGCGGGAGGATACGGTTCGCCTGTGGCGCAGCGACTTCGCCGCCGGCGGCATCGCAGCGCTGAAGGCCAGCATCGCGCCTGGCCCGCCTCCGCTGAAGAGCGAAGCCGCCTTGCGCGTCGCCACCCCCTTGCTGGAAGAACCTGTGGCCGACCGGCGCAACTGGACGATCCACCGCCTTCGGGCCGAGATCGAAGCGCGCGAGGGCGTGCGCATCAGCCGTTCGCAACTGTCCAAGGCCTTGCGAAAAAAAAGTTCCGCTGGCGGCGGCCGCGGCACACGCTGAAGGGACGTCAGATGCAAAGCGAGGTGCAACGGGTGGGCCTGCGCCTGCAACTGCGCAAACAGCAGGCCGAAGCGGGCGACATCGTTCTGCTCTACGGCGATGAGAGCGAGGCGCTGACCCATCCCTATCTCGCCCGCGCCTGGGCGAGGTCGGGGGCGGACTTGCGTGTGCCGGCGCCGGGGCAGGCCGAGAAGGTCGCGATCCTGGGGTCGCTCGATCACCTCACGCGCCAACTCATCGTCCATACCAGCCCGACCAAGCGCAGCAGCGATTTCATCGCCCATCTGGAGCAACTCGACCGTCTCTTTGGACCGCAGCCCGGGCGACAGGCCAAGCCGGTCGTGCTGGTCGAGGACAATGGTCCGATCCACACCAGCAAACGCTCGCTCGCCGCCCTGGCCGCCCGCGCACACTGGCTCTCCGTCGAGTGGCTGCCGAAATACGCCCCCGAACTCAATGACATCGAGCCGGTCTGGCGCGATCTTAAGGCCCATCACCTCGCCCACCAGACCTTCACCGACGCCGCCGCGCTCGACCAGGCCATCCATGACGCCGTCATCGATCTCAACCGCGAGCGCATCCTCGATCCGTTGGCCACGCCGCGAATCTCTGCTTAGTTCTGCTTGGCGAGGCGGCGAAATTGGTTCAAGATTGTCGCGATAAGAGATGGAGAGTTGCTTGGCGACAGCTGTCGCAAAGGATGAAATACGAGCCGTCGAGGCCGCTTCAGCGCTCGAGGATATCGCAGCGTCGCCGCTCTCGTCCTCGCCCGAGCGCTTCATAAATCGCGAGTTGTCCTGGCTTGAATTCAACCGACGGGTCCTCGAAGAGGCGGCGAATTGGCATCATCCGCTGCTCGAAAGGGTTCGGTTTCTTTCGATCTCCGCCAATAACCTCGATGAATTCTTCATGGTTCGCGTCGCGGGTCTGGTGGGTCAGGTCTTGTCCGGCGTCACGGAAATCTCGGACGACGGCCGGACGCCAGGCGAGCAGCTCGAACGCATCGGCGAATTCGTCGCCTCCCTCGTCGCGTCGCAGCAGGAACGCTGGCGCGCCCTCCGGTCCGAACTTACCTCCAGCGGCATTGTGATCCTCGAGGTTGCCGATCTGACGCGCCGCGAACGGGACTGGCTGCAGGAATATTTCCTGCAGCATGTCTTCCCGATCCTGACGCCATTGGCTGTCGATCCGGCGCATCCGTTTCCATTCATTCCCAATCTGGGTTTCACCCTCGCGCTCGAGCTGCTGAATCCACAGAACGGCCGGACGATGAGCGCTCTCGTCCGCATTCCCGGCAGCGTCGAACGTTTTGTGCGATTGCCTGACGGCCCGATTGGAGCGACCGCGCGATTTGTGCCGCTCGATCGTCTGATCGTAGCTTTCATCGGCTTGCTGTTTCCGGGATACGAAGTCCTCGGAGAGGGGGCTTTTCGGGTCATTCGGGATAGCGACATCGAAGTCGAAGAGGAGGCGGAAGACCTTGTTCGCCTCTACGAGACCGCGCTCAAGCGGCGTCGACGCGGCTCGGTCATCCGCCTCGAGATTGAGGCGAGCATGCCTGAGTCGCTCCGCAGTTTCGTGGCCGGAGACGTCGATGTCATTGCTTCCGGCATCGTGCTGATCGATGGCATGCTGGCGCTGAACGAGCTCTCGCAATTGCTCTCGATCGATCGACCGGAATTGAAGTTTCCGCCGTTTAATCCTCGCTTCCCGGAGCGAGTGAAAGAACACGCCGGCGATTGCTTCGCGGCGATTTGGCAGAAGGACCTCGTGGTCCACCATCCTTATGAGTTGTTCGATGTGGTCGTTCAGTTCCTGAACCAGGCGGCTCGCGACGCTAACGTGGTGGCGATCAAGCAGACTCTTTATCGGACATCTGCGGATAGCCCGATCGTTCGCGCTTTGATCGAAGCCGCGGAGGCCGGAAAATCCGTGACGGCGCTGGTCGAACTGAAAGCTCGCTTCGACGAAGAGGCGAACATTCGCTGGGCGCGCGATCTCGAGCGCGCCGGCGCGCAGGTCGTCTACGGATTCATCGAGCTCAAGACCCATGCCAAGCTCTCGATGGTGGTGCGCCGCGAAGGCGGTTCACTGGTCAACTACTGTCATCTGGGGACCGGCAACTATCATCCCGTCACCGCAAAGATCTACGCGGACATTTCTCTTTTTACGGCAGAGGCGGCGATCGGCCGCGATGTCGCGCGGATTTTCAATTTCGTCACCGGCTACGCCGAGCCGGACGGATTGGAGCAGATGTCGATTTCCCCAATCACTTTGAAGAAGACCCTGTTGCGCAACATCGCCGACGAGATCGATCACGCCGCGCTCGGCAGGCCGGCGCAGATCTGGATGAAATGCAACGCGCTTGTCGATCCGGAGATCATCGACGCTCTTTATGCGGCGAGCCGGGCGGGGGTTCAGATCGACATGGTCATCCGTGGCATCTGCTGCTTGCGGCCAGGCGTGGCCGGATTGTCGGAAAATATTCAAGTGAAATCGATTGTCGGACGGTTCCTGGAGCACGCCCGCATCTATGCGTTCGGCGCCGGCCACGGTCTGCCCCACCCGAAGGCGCGCGCCTTCATCTCGTCGGCGGATCTCATGCAGCGCAATCTGGACCGGAGGGTCGAAGCGCTCGTGCCGCTTCTCAATCCCACCGTTCATGAGCACGTTCTCGACCAGATCATGGAAGCAAATCTTCTCGATAACCAACAGAGCTTCAAGGTCCTCCCCGACGGTTCCAGCGAGAGAATCCTGCCGAAGGACGGAGAAGAGCCGTTCAACGCGCATAAGTACTTCCTGACAAACCCGAGCCTTTCGGGGCGCGGCCAGGCCTTGTCGGTCTCCTTTCCGATGGCGCTGCGTAGACGGGCCTGATAGACGACGCGGCATTTGAGGCGCCGCTCTCACAGGACCGACGATGCGGGATAACGTTGCGCAGGGGCGCCTGCCGGGAGAACCTATCGCGATCGTCGATATTGGCTCGAACTCGGTTCGGTTGGTGGCCTACGAATCGCATTCTCGCGCGCCGACCCCAACGTTCAACGAGAAGGCCCTATGCGGGTTGGGACGGGGCGTGGCCACGACCGGGTTGCTGCCCGAGGACGCTGTCGCCAAGGCGCTGGTCGCGCTCGAAAGGTTCCGCGTGCTGTGCGAAACGATGCGGATCAACGACGTTCGGAGCATCGCCACCGCAGCCGTTCGCGACGCGGCGAATGGACCCAAATTTCTGAGCCTCGCCGAGCGGGCGATCGGCTGCAGGATCGAGCTCCTGAGCGGATATCAGGAGGCCCGGCTGTCGGCGCTCGGAGTGGTCAGCTCGATTCACAATGCCGATGGCGTCGTCGGCGATCTCGGTGGCGGATCGCTCGAACTGACCGATATCAGGAACGACGACGCGGGATATGGCCTGACGCTGCCGCTCGGCGGCTTGTCGCTGATGGATCTCTCGGAACGTTCCCCAAAGAAGGCGGCGAAAATTGTCCGCGAAACGCTTTCGGGCGTCAAACTCCTGCAAGGGCTTTCGGGGCGCAGTTTCTATGCGGTCGGCGGGACCTGGCGGGCGCTCGCACGACTGCACATGCGCCAGCGCCAGTATCCGATGAACGTCATGCACAATTATGTGATCCCGTCGCGTGACGCCCTGGAGTTTGCCAGGCTGGTCGAAAGAATAGAAGCCGAGGCGCTGCTGTCGATCGAAGCCGTTTCCTCGGCGCGCCGCCCGCTACTCGCCTACGGCGCGGCCGTCTTGGAGGAAATCATTCGGCAAGCCAATCCGAAGGAAATCGTGATCTCGGCGCTTGGCGTTCGGGAGGGGTTGCTCTATTCGCAGCTGCCGTTCGAAGCGCAAGCACACGACCCGCTGATCGCTTCGGCGTGGGAGTTCAATCGGCTGCGTTCCCGGGCCCCGGAACACGGCGAGGAACTCTTCGGCTGGACCAGCCGGCTGATGGCCTCCACTCATCTTGAAGAAGACGAGGAAGATCGACGTCTACGTCACGCGGCCTGCCTCCTTTCCGATATCTCGTGGCGAGCGCATCCGGATTATCGCGGAACGCAAGCGTACGATCTGGTCGCCAATGCGGCTTTCATCGGGGTCGATCACCCTTCCCGCGCCTTTCTCGCCCTGGCGGCAGCCTACCGCCATCTGTCTAACGAAGACTTCGTGACCCCCCAATCGCGTTCGCTTGTTAGCGCACGTCAACTCGATCGAGCGCGCATTCTCGGGGCTGCAATGCGGGTTGCTTATAACATCTCCGCCGCCATGCCGGGAATCTTGCCGCGCGCTCCGATGGTTTGCGAGCGGAGCCGGGTGGTGCTGACCCTGCCGGCCGATCTCGCGCCGCTCAGCAGCGAACGGCTCCAGTCGCGGATGCGTCTGTTCGCTCGTCTCATTGGCTTCGATGCCGAGATAAGGACCCAGTTATAAACCTACTTGTAATGTACAATATGGGCGCAAGAAGGCGCTTTCGCCGAAGCCTTGATTTGCAAAACACCGTCAGAAGCCCCATATTCGGGACGTCCCGTTTCGAAGCGTACGGGAGCTATCGAGACCCCCACCGGCGGTCCTTGAAACCGCCAAGGCGAGGAGATGTCATTTATGGCGGCTGTCCAGGAGACGGTCGATCGCGTGCGTTCGATCGGAGTTGAGGCGTACAAATACGGCTTCGTCAGTCCGATTGAATCGGAAGTCGCCCCCAAGGGCCTCAACGAAGAAACGATCAGATTTATTTCGGCGAAAAAGGAAGAGCCCGAGTGGCTTCTCGACTGGCGACTGGCTGCATTCCGCCGCTGGTTGACCATGGAGGAGCCCAAATGGGCTCGCGTCGAGTATCCCCCGATCGACTTTCAGGCGATCCATTATTTTGCGGCGCCGAAGACGACCCCGGGGCCAAAGTCGCTCGACGAGATCGACCCTGAGCTTCTGCGGACTTACGCCAAGCTCGGAATTCCGCTGGTTGAACAGGAGATCCTTGCCGGCGTCGATAGACCGAGGGTTGCGGTCGACGCTGTCTTCGAATTCCATATCGGTCGCCACGACCTTCAAGGCCGAGCTCGCCAAGGCGGGGGTCATTTTCTGCTCGTTCTCCGAAGCAGTCCACCATCATGCCGATATCGTGCGCCGCTACTTGGGCACAGTCGTTCCGGCGACCGACAACTTCTACGCCACTCTGAATTCCGCGGTCTTTTCTGACGGGTCGTTTGTCTATGTGCCTCCGGGCGTGCGCTGCCCGATGGAGCTCTCGACCTACTTTCGCATCAACGAACGAAATACCGGTCAGTTCGAACGGACGCTAATCATCGCCGACAAGGGAGCGTATGTCAGCTACCTCGAGGGATGCACCGCGCCGAAGCGGGATGAAAACCAGCTTCACGCTGCGGTCGTCGAACTGGTGGCTCTCGAAGATGCCGAGATCAAGTACTCGACTGTGCAGAACTGGTACCCTGGCGACTCCGAAGGCCGGGGCGGCATCTACAATTTCGTCACCAAGCGCGGCGACTGCCGTGGCGCGCGGTCCAAGATTTCCTGGACGCAGGTTGAGACCGGCTCAGCGATCACTTGGAAATATCCCTCCTGCATTCTGCGCGGCGAGGCGTCGCAAGGCGAGTTCTATTCCATTGCGATCTCGAACGGCCGGCAGCAGGTCGACAGCGGCACTAAGATGATTCATCTCGGGCGCAACACCCGCAGCCGAGTGATCTCGAAAGGCATTGCGGCGGGCCGCTCGCAGAATACCTACCGGGGCCAGGTGTCCGCGCACCGCCTCGCGACTGGCGCGCGCAACTTTACCAACTGCGATTCGTTGTTGATCGGTCATCAATGCGGCGCCCATACGGTTCCCTACATCGAGGCCAAAAACGCATCGGCGGTGATCGAGCATGAGGCGACGACCTCGAAAGTCTCCGAGGACCAGCTGTTTTATTGTCTGCAGCGCGGCCTTTCGCCGGAGGAGGCGACGGCGCTGATCGTCAATGGCTTCGTGCGCGACGTGCTCCAGCAATTGCCGATGGAGTTTGCGGTCGAAGCGCAGAAGCTGATTGCAATCAGTCTCGAGGGGAGCGTCGGATGATGTCGCCTTCGGGGCTTGCGCGCGGGGATGGTCACGATGCTTGACATCAGGAACTTGAACGTATCCATCCACGGCAAGCCGATCCTCGAAGACCTCAACCTCACCGTCAAGGCGGGTGAAGTTGCGGCGATCATGGGGCCGAACGGCTCCGGGAAGTCGACGCTTTCCTACGTGATCGCCGGCAAGCCTGACTACGAGGTAAGCTCCGGCGAGGTTCGCCTCGACGGAGAGAATCTGCTGGAACTCAAGCCCGACGCGCGCGCCAACAAGGGCGTGTTTCTGGCGTTCCAGTACCCGATCGAGATTCCCGGCGTCGCAACCATGACCTTCCTGAAGGCCGCCCTCAACGCCCAGCGGCGGTCGCGCGGCGAAGGCGATCTGACGACGCCTGATTTCATGCGACGCGTGCGCGCCGCGTCCCAAATGCTGAAGATCGACCAGGATATGTTGCGCCGCCCGCTCAACGTTGGCTTCTCCGGTGGCGAGAAGAAGCGATTCGAGGTTTTACAAATGGCGTTGCTTGAGCCCCGATTGGCCGTGCTCGACGAGACGGACTCGGGACTCGACATCGACGCGCTCAAGCTCGTCTCGCACGGCGTCAATGCGCTGCGCGATCCTGCCCGCGCGTTTCTTATAATCACCCACTACCAGAGACTTCTCGAGCACATCAATCCGGATGTCGTGCATGTGATGACCCGAGGCAGAATCGTGGCGAGCGGCGGCCCCGAACTTGCCCTCGAACTCGAGCGCAACGGCTACCGCCACTTTGCCGAAGAGGCAGCCTGAGGCGATGACCGCGCACGTCTTGCAGAGATCGACCGCCGAGGCCGAACTGGTCAGTCAGTTCGAGCGGGACGGCGCGCTCGCCTCCTCGCCGCGTCGCGCCGCCGCTTTCGCACGGTTCAGCGAGCGAGGGCTGCCGACCCGACGCGTCGAAACATGGCATTACACCGATTTGCGCGCCGCCATGGGCGCCGCGGCCCCTCCCGCCCCTGCTCCGGATCAAGAAGATATCGAATACGCCCGACGGACGCTTGAGGGGCGCGAGAGCTTGGGTGGCGGCCGGTTGGTGCTGATTAACGGGCAGTTCATAAATGAGCTCAGCGATTTGCCATCCGCAATTGCCATTGCCCGGGAAGAGCCCTCGATGGTCGACGTCGACGATCCGATGTCGGCGCTAAACGAGGCGATGAGTTGCGACGCTCTCGCGTTATCGGTTCCGGATGGCGAGCAGACCGCAGAGCCGATCGAGATTGTCAATTTAGCAATCGGTCAGGACGCCCTGTCGCTTTATTCACGGGTCGCAATTTCGCTGGGGGTCGGCGCGCGCGCCTCGTTCATCGAGACGTTCTTGGGCGCGCGATCACGCGGCCAACGCAACGCTACGACGGTTCTCAACCTTGCCGAGGGGGCGCACGCCAAGCATGTCGTCCTGGTCGAGGACGATGCCGAACTGCATATCGAAAGCCAGTTTGTTCGGCTGGCGGCGCGAGCGGAACTCAATGCGTTCGCCATTGTAACCGGCGGAGCCCTCACGCGACGTCAGATTTTTTGCAGATTGGTCGGCGATGACGCGAAAATCACGCTCGGCGGCTTGACGCTGGTCGATGGAACTCGACGCGCGGACACAACTCTGCAAGTCGCGCATTCCGCCCCGGGCGGGACGAGCCGGGAGTTTTATCGCGCCATCATTGATGATGAGGCGGTCGGAATCTTTCAGGGCAAGGTCATCGTCGAGAACGCTGCCCAAAAGACAGACGGCGGAATGAAATCACAAGCTGTTCTGCTGTCGCCGCAGGCGCAGATGAACGCCAAGCCGGAACTCGAGATATTTGCTGACGACGTCGTGTGCGGACACGGCGCTACTGTGGGTTCGCTCGATCCGGAGCAGCTCTTCTATCTGATGGCGCGCGGCATCGCCAAAGACGAGGCGGCGGCCATGCTGCTTGATGCCTTCGGGGGAGAGGCGATCGATCGGATCGACGACGATGCGCTCGCGGAAGCACTGCAAAGACCGTTTCGAGCCTGGCTCGTGAAGCGCACCGCTCGGACTAGAGGCGAAGGCACCGTCGTCTCGAAGGAGGCGGTTTCTTGAACCACGTTCGAACGAGCCTGAATGCCTACGACGTAGAGAGGATTCGACAGGATTTCCCAATCCTGCGGGAACGTCCTTACGGCGAGCCGCTTGTCTACCTGGACAACGCCGCATCGGCGCAGAAACCGAGAGCCGTCCTCGATCGACTCACCCATGCCTACGAACACGAATATGCGAACGTACATCGTGGGCTTCATTACCTCGCGAATGCCGCCACGGAAGCCTATGAAGCGGCTCGCGAAAGCGTGCGGCGCTTCTTGAACGCCGGCTCGGCCGAGGAGATTGTGTTTACACGATCTGCGACCGAGGCGATCAATCTGGTCGCATCGAGCTACGGATTGAAGAACATCGGCGCCGGCGACGAAATTGTATTGAGCGTCATGGAGCACCATTCCAACATTGTGCCATGGCACTTCTATCGCGAACGCAAGGGCGCTGTTTTGCGATGGGTCGAAGTCGGCGACGACGGCTCATTCTCGATGGAAGCGTTCGAGCAAGCGCTTGGCGACCGAACCCGGATCGTAGCAATCACCCAGATGTCGAATGTTCTTGGGACGACCCCGCCGCTCAAGGAAATAGTTCGGCTTGCGCACCAGCGCGGGATTCCAGTGCTCGTGGATGGCGCGCAGGGTGCAGTTCACCTGGATGTTGACGTTCGTGACCTGGACGCGGATTTCTACGTATTCACCGGCCACAAGGTTTACGGACCCACGGGAATTGGAGTCCTTTACGGTAAGCGCGACATGCTGGAGCGTCTGCCGCCGTACCAGGGCGGTGGCGAAATGATCGAGGAGGTTTCCCGGGAGAGCGTGACGTACAACCATCCCCCGCATCGGTTCGAGGCGGGAACGCCGCCTATCGTCCAGGCGATCGGTCTCGCGGCGGCGCTCGACTACATGGAGGGGATCGGGAGGTCACGCATTCGTGCGCATGAGGAGGCCCTATCCGCTTACGCGCATGAACGGCTTTCGGCGATCAATTCGCTTCGAATTATCGGAACAGCGCCGGGCAAAGGCCCAATTCTGTCGTTCACAATGCACGGGGCGCACGCACACGACGTTGCGACGCTCATCGACAGATCTGGGGTCGCGGTTCGAGCTGGAACGCATTGCGCGATGCCGCTCCTGCATCGCTTTGGCGTTTCTTCGACTTGCCGTGCGTCTTTCGGACTCTACAACACATTCGGCGAGGTTGATGCGCTTGCTGACGCGCTGGAGCGCGCTCAGAAGCTTTTCGTCTAGGAGACGGCGAATGAATGATCTCCAAAGCGGCGCCGAGTTTGAGAGCCTCGCGATGCCGCCTTCGCAAATGGCGGAGGAAGAGCTTCGCGCTCTCACGGATTCCATCGTGTCGGCGCTAAAAACCGTGTACGATCCCGAAATTCCTGCCGACATCTATGAACTCGGTCTCATCTACAACGTCGACATCGATGACAATAGATTTGTTACAATCGACATGACGCTTACAGCCCCGGCGTGCCCGGTTGCTGGGGAAATGCCTTCTTGGGTCGAAAATGCCGTTGGTGCCGTGGCCGGGGTCTCAGGCGTCAAAGTAACCATGGTTTTCGACCCTCCATGGGATCAAAGCCGCATGTCCGATGAAGCGCGCGTCGCGCTTGACATGTGGTAAGGGGAAAAAAGAGGCTGCTTCGGCGGACGACGATGCCCGTCGCCGCCCAGTTGCAGGGTCCCGGGGCAAATGGGGTTTGCAAGACGCAGCGCATGGCTCGGTGATCCTTGGATACGCGGCCTTCTCTATCAGGCGCTGCTGGTTCTTGTCGTCGCCACGCTGGTTTGCGGGGCCGGGTATAACGCCTATGTCAACATGCAGGCCCGTGGCATTCCGCTTGGGTTCGGGTTCTGGAACCAGGTCGCCGGCTTCGACATCAATCTGCACCTGATCCCCTACTCGCCGCTCTCGACCTACGGGCGCGCTTTCTGGGTCGGTCTGCTCAATACGCTGCTGGTCGCCATCGTCTCCATTCCGTTCGCGACTCTGTTTGGCTTTGCCATCGGGATCGCCCGTCTATCTCCCAACTGGCTGCTCTCACGCTGCGCGCTCGCCTACACCAACTTGATCCGCAATACACCGCTGCTGCTGCAACTACTCTTCTGGTACAATGCCGTTTTGAGATCGTTGCCGGGGCCGCGACAATCTATCGGCTTAGGTCATGCGATTTATCTCAACAACCGAGGCGTATTCTTGCCGTTGCCGGTCGCCACGCCAGCAGCAGTTTGGTTTGCAACAGCCATTGGCTTGTCGGTAGTCGCGGCGTCGGTATTTCACGCCTGGGCGCGAGAACGCCAAGCCCGCGCAGGAGCGCAGGCCCCAGTCCTGGCCGTTAGCGCATCGCTCGTCATCGGACTACCGGCGATCGCCGTCCTGATGGCCGGTGTCCCGTTCACCTTCGAAATCGCCAAGCTGTCGGGGTTCAATTTGAGAGGCGGCCTGCAGATTATTCCTGAGATGGCGGCGCTTGTATTCGGCCTCGTGACCTTCACCTCGGCTTTCATCGCGGAGATTGTGCGAGCGGGCGTGCGATCTGTACCAACCGGGCAGACCGAGGCGGCGCTCGCACTCGGGCTGCACCGCGGTCAAGCAACGAGGCTCGTTATTATTCCTCAGGCCATGCGACTTGTCACTCCGCCGCTAACCTCGCAATACGTAAACGTGGTGAAGAATTCGTCGCTTGCGGTTTTCGTCGGATATCCAGACCTCGTTCAGATTTTCGCGGGCACCGTCCTTAATCAGACGCAAGCCGCAGTGCAGGTGATGTCTATCACGATGGCGGTATACCTCGCGATCTCGCTCGCCACTTCCGTCGCTCTAAACGCGTACAACTCCACGCATTCGCTTGGGGAGCGCTGAGTGGTTGAGGCTCTGGTCTTTGTTCGCGAAGCGTCAGAACCCGAGGATCCGCCGCCAACCCTTTCCAGCGGCGCGCTGGTCTGGGCGAAGTCGAACCTTTTCTCGTCGATCGGCTCTGGTCTGACAACCGTGGCTCTTGTTGGATTCGCGCTGTGGCTGCTGCCGCCGGTGACCCTTTGGGCGACGACGCACGCGGTTTGGACGGCCCCTGACGGCGCGCTATGCCGGCAGCACCAGGATGGAGCCTGCTGGGCGTTCATCGCCGCGAAGCTCGACTACCTGCGATTTGGCTCGTACCCGATCCAGGAACGCTGGCGCGTGACTCTTGTCGAAATTGTAGGCGCATGTTTGATCGTGTCGCTGCTCTGGCCGAAGGCTCCGCGCCGGGACTGGAGCGCTCTGCTCTTCTTCGTCGCTTATCCCGTTCTGTCGTTTTTTCTTCTGCGGGGTTCGCCCGCGCTCGGTTTGCGCGTCGTCGATACGCAGCTTTGGGGAGGGATCTTCGTATCCTTACTGACGGCTCTCGTCGGGATCGTCTTTTCGTTGCCCTTGGGCGTCCTGCTGGCGCTCGGTCGGCGATCGAAGATGCCGGTTGTCAGATTGGCGTGCGTCATTTTCATCGAGTTCGTCCGCGGGGTGCCGTTCGTTACCATCCTGTTCATGGCGAACACCATGTTGCCTCTCTTTTTTTCCGAGGGTTGGACGCCCGATCGCTTGCTTCGCCCGCTCATTGGCATCGCGCTCTTTTCTGCGGCCTACATGGCAGAGGAAGTGCGCGGAGGCTTGCAGGCTCTGCGACGCAGCCAGTACGAGGCAGCGATGGCGCTCGGACTGAACTACCCGCGTATGATGGCTTTGGTCGTCTTGCCTCAGGCGCTGACGATGGTGATCCCCGGCATCGTCAACAATTTCGTTGGGTTGTTTATGGACACAACCTTGATCTCCGTCGTCGGCGTCACCGATTTCCTGGAGGCGATGAACAACGCCTTCAAGGATCCCCTATGGAGCGGGCCAACGATCATGGCCACAGGATACGCTTTTGCTGGACTGTTCTATTTTGTCTTCTGCTACGGCATGACCCGGTATTCGGGGTACGTGGAACGGATGCTCGTCAAGGGAAGGACAGGATGACGCTTCCGGGCGTCGCCAACGACTCCGCCGCCATAGTCTTCGTCGGAGTGCACAAGTGGTACGGAAATTTCCACGCGCTGCGCAACATCAACCTTACTGTCATGCGCGGCGAACGCATCGTTGTTTGCGGGCCATCCGGGTCGGGCAAGTCAACTCTGATTCGATGTATTAATCGGCTGGAGGAGCATCAGCGCGGCACGATCGTGGTCGATGGTCTGGAATTGACGCGTGACACCAGACGAATAGACGAGGTGCGAAGAGATGTCGGAATGGTCTTCCAGAGTTTCAACCTGTTTCCACACTTGACAGTGTTGGAAAACTGCACCCTTGCGCCGATCTGGGTTCGCAGGATGGCGAAGCACGAGGCTGAGGCCCTCGCCATGCAATTGCTCACACGCGTGAGAATACCCGAACAGTTTGCCAAATACCCCGGTCAATTGTCGGGAGGACAACAGCAGCGGGTCGCGATCGCGCGCGCGCTGTGCATGAGTTCCGAGAATCATGCTGTTCGATGAACCGACCTCCTCGCTCGATCCCGAGATGGTCAAGGAGGTGCTCGACACAATGACCGAGCTCGCCGAGGACGGCATGACCATGATCGTCGTAACTCATGAAATGGGGTTCGCCCGTCAGATCGCCGACCGTGTTGTTTTCATGGACAACGGTGAGATCGTCGAGATCAACGCTCCCCGCGCCTTCTTCGGAGATCCGCAGCATGACAGGACGAAGCTATTCCTTAGCCAGATTTTGCATTGAGACAGAATCAGAGGCGCGGCTCCCCCCGAGCTACCGCCTCAGGCTCCATATAGCCAATCATAACGGTCGCTCAGCCGTTGGGGACCGAGCAGCCTGATTGCCGTGTCGCGGGCTAAGGCCATTGGACCGCTCAGGTGATAGATCCGTCCCTGCCGCTGCGCTTCGCGTTGGACTCGAGTTGCGCGTGCGACCCGCTCTCGGGAATAGGCAAAAAGCCCCTCGGCAATGCTCTGGCGCCTGGAAAAGATTCGTCCCAGCGCGCCCGCATCCTCGATGGCTTGTCCCGCGCCTTGCGCAAGATAGGGAGCCATTGGGTGAGCGGCGTCGCCGACGAACACGATGCGCCCCAGCGAAAAGGACGAAAGCGGAGCCCGCACATATATCGGCCACGCTCGCCAAACGCTTGCGGCGGCGAGAAGATCGCGAGTGGCCTTCGACCAACTCTCGAAAGCCCGATCGAGCGTCTTAGTGTCTGCGGCGCCGTCCCAGGGACGATCATCTGTCGCTCCCCGCCAAACCGATTTGATCACGGCAACAATATTGAGAACGGATTTGGCGCGCAAAAGATAATGCACCAGATGCGCATTCGGACCAATGCGCAGGCAAACCTCCCTGCCCCGCCAACGAGGATCGACGAGGCCCACGTCGACCGTTGCGCGAAAGGCGATTCCGCCTGTACACAGTAGATCGTCCACATCCAGCAACCGTGAATGTTCGCGCAGGCGCGATCGTAACCCATCTGCGGCGATCAGCAGATCCGCGGAATCCTCGCTCGTCGCCGAGCCGTTTTCCAGGCCCACAGCGACTCGATCGCGATGGCTGGCGGCATTGAGGACAGTCGAGCCCAATTTGAGTTCGGCGTTTCGCTGACGAAGCACGACCTCCGCGAGCGCCCGCTGTAAGTCAGCGCGATGTATTGTGAGATATGGCGCTCCCCAGCGACGCTCCGCGTTATCGAGTGGCATACGCGTGAGGACATGATCATCGGAGCCGCGGAGCACGCAAATCGAGGTGGGCGTCGTCGCCAGGGCGCTGACGAACTCGAGCGCGCCCAGTCTCGACAGGACCCGGGTGGCATTGGGCGTCAACTGCAGCCCGGCCCCGAACTCCTCGAGCCTTTCGGACCGCTCGTGAATTGTGACATCGAGCCCTGCCCTCGACAACGCCATTGCGGTGGCGAGCCCGCCGATTCCCGCCCCGGCTATGATGGCGCGCAAGATCGCGCTCTACGCCGTGTCGCTAAGCTCGCATTCGGGCGGCGAGCAAACGCCGCCGAGCCGATCATCGAACACGTAACGGGTTGAACAATAGTCGCAAATCGCTTCAGTGTCAGAGCCCATGTCGATGAAGATGTGCGGATGGTCGAAAGGCGGTTTTGCCCCCGTGCACATGAATTCTTTCACCCGTACTTTGATCGCCGGGACGCCGAGGTCATTGTGAAAGTGAGGGATGGAATGATCCGCCATCGACCTGCATGTCCTTCGAAGCGGCTCGTTAAAGCACTTTCCATCGCAAGCCGCCAGCGGGAGGATCTCATGCGCCCTGGCTCACGCGGGAAGAACGTCGACTTCGACATCGAGTTGGTGGCCTCCGGAAGACAAAACCACGCTTTCGACCGGGGATGCGTCCGAGTAGTCGCGTCCGTGGGCGACGACGATGTGATCGTTCTGAACCAAAAGACCGTTGGTCGGATCAAAGTCTCGCCATCCGGATACGGATCCGCACCAGAGCGAGACCCATGCGTGTGAGGCGTCGGCCCCGGCCAAACGCTCGTTCCGGGCCGGCGGGTTCGTCCGGATGTATCCGCTGACGTAAAGCGCCGGGAGGCCTATCCCGCGAAGCGCCGCAATCATGATATGGGCAAAATCCTGACAGACGCCGCGGCGTCGTCGAAACGATTCGGAGGCAGGCGTGCTGACTTCGGTAGCTTCGGCATCATAAGCAAAATCGCCACGAATTCTCCGAGTTAACTCAGTCGCCGCCTCATGGATTGGTCGGCCGCCGGTAAAGCTTTCGCGCGCATACGCGGTCGCTTCGTCGAATAGGAACACGCGGCGAGAAGGGTAGAGCGCGACCGCCGGGCAGTCCGCGGACAGCGAAGCGATGGTGGGCGCCTCTTCTGCGACGCTCTCCCAAGGGACGGACGCTCCTGAAACGACATCTCGGCTGACGTGCACGCGGGAACTTGCTGTTATCGACAGTTCTCGATGGGGCTTCTCGATCCTGAAGCTGGTGACCGTGTTCCCAAATGAGTCCACTCGCTCGGTTGGCGACAAAGAGGAAGGATCGGTTTCAAGATGGAATCGCTCAAGGAATTGGCCTCCGCCGGTTAAAGGCCTGAGACGAAGGATGCCATTTGTGAATTCGACAGTTGCGCCATATGTGTAACGCGTGAGATGCGTGACATTGTAGATCACGCCAGACCCGTGACTTTTTCCGCCCGCCCGGGCGCCGCCCCTTGCAGGAAATACCGCGCCGCGATTGCGTTGGCCAAAGCTAAGAGCCGTTGTTCGATAGCAAGGACGCGAGCGTCATCAAGCGTCTCCGCCCGCTCCGCCGTCAATTCGGCTCCAAGAAGCGTAGCAAGGCGCTTCGGCTCTTCGAGGATACCGTCTCGCCGGAGCACCGGCAGAGTGTTGGTTTCCTCTTCAATTCTGTTGACCTGGAACGCGACTGACCTCGGATTGAACGGATCCAGCAGCGCCATGTCTCGCACCGGAGCTTGCGCCACTCCGATAAGGTATCTCGAGCTGTACGTGATTTGAGAATCGATCAGGTCCAGCATGACGCCCAAGGTGTGTTCAGTGGCCTTGCTTCCTGCGAAGGCACGCAGGAGTCGACAAGTGTTCACGCCTCGCTCAACGCATCGCCCCATGACGTAGAACACCCATCCTGCGCCCCGGTTGAAGTTTTCATCAAACAAACCGGACAGGGCCGCAATGACGTTCAATGCATCGTCCGCAAGGTCAACGATCTCGCCCGCGGAAAGGCGCCGCTCCTGGGTCGAGCCGATGACGACTTCCAGGCGGCCGATCAATCCCCATGTCGGAAGCGTCAGCCTCTCACGGATGACAGATGCAGCCTGTCGCGCCGCGCGGGCAAGAGACAGCGCAGATCCATAACAAGCAGCGTCTCGCAGCCCCTGATTGCTGGCTTCGGTCGGCCCCTTCGCCAAAGTAGCTGCATGGACGGCTCCCCATCCGACGAGGACCCCCATCAGCTGCTCCAGCGATTGCCGACCCGTGCGGAGAGGGGCATCCGGATCGACTGAACGAGCGGCTAGGCAACGCACCACGCGAAGCGTCGCCTCAGCCCGCTCGAGGTAACGGCCGAACCAGAAGAGATTGTCCGCTGCCCGACTTGGCAAATTTCCCAACAAGCGAATAATTCGGACGCCCTCGGGGGAGGGCAGCAGGCTGGAGATTTCGACGGGACTTTCCGCTAGCACCCAGACATCGGCCAATTCGACGCCGTCGCCCATCGAGACCGCCCGTGCGTCCGGCCGATCGGAAATTCGGCAAAAGCCGCCCGGCATGACGCGCCAGCCGTCTGGCGTTGCGGCGCAATAGACGCGTAGAACGAACGGCCTGGGCTCGAGCTTGCCATCCACCCAACACGGGGTCGTTGAAAGTCGGACCACTTCCTGGCCGACATAATCCACTCCTCGAGTGGCGATTGCGTCGCGCAAGTATTTCCGTTCGCTTTGCGTCAGTTCCGCTGCGATGACGCTCGCTCTCCCGGTCAATCCGGGTAATTCGTTGCTGAACGCCGATGCGATCGAAATCCGGTCCAATTCGTCCAGAACCCGCTCGCGTTCCTCTCGCTGCCCACACCACCAGGTGGCGATATTCGGCATCAGCAGGTCTTCGCCCAGTAGACGTCGGGCGAGCGCGGGCAAAAACGCGAGCATCGCTCGCGCCTCGACCATGCCGGCCCCAGGCATGTTTTCAACAGCCACGCCCCCCTGTCGAATCGCCTCAAGCAGCCCGGGTACGCCAATCCGCGAAGACGCATTCAACTCGAGCGGATCACACCAATCGGCGTCGATATGCCTCCAGATCACGTCGCACCGCTTGAGCCCGGCGATCGTCCGGACGAAGATCCGGCCTTCGCGCATGACAAGGTCGTCGCCCTCGACGAGCAATACACCTAGGTAACGCGCCAGATACGCCTGTTCGTAGTAGGTGAGGCTCAGGGGTCCGGGACTGAGTATGCCGATGCGCGGGTCCGAGCGCTGTCCCGCACTCTTCAGCCCAGCCCCTAGGCCGCGAAAAAACGGTGCAAGGCGTTCGACGTTGAGCTGTGAATAGAGATCGGGAAATGCCTGGGAAAGAACCAGTCGATTTTCCAGCGCGTAGCCACACCCCGAAGGCGCTTGCGCCCGGTCACCGACGGCCCACCAAGAACCGTCAGGGCCGCGCCCGATGTCCACAGCATACAGCCTCAGCCATCGTCCGCCGGGCGGGTTGACCCCGCGCATCGGCGCCACGTAGTCCATCGACCCGGTGACCGCGGCCGCGGGGAGAGCGTCTTCGGTGACGAGACGAGCTTCTCCATAGACATCCGCCAGAACTCGCTCCAAGAGGTCGGCGCGCTGGGCGACGCCTCTGGCGATCCCGCGCCACTCAAACTCAGTGATCAGAAGCGGCATTCGGCTTACCGGCCAAACCCGTTCATCCTTCTCGCCGGCGACACGGTATGAGAGGCCTCTCTTCCGAATCCTGCGATCCGCCGCCGCGAATCGCTGTAGGATCTCGTTTGGCTCAAAGGCTGCCAGGGCGGAGAGCATGCGCCGCCAGGGCGAGCGGCTCTGTCCGTCAGCATCGATGAACTCGTCGGGTATCCCGGGTAGAGGCGCATATCCGCGCGTCCACGCTTCGAAGCGACTGGCGCCAGGGTCTCTGGGCGCGACCGCACTCGACATTGATCCAGTCAAACCGTCCCCCGCAGTCCGTCGTCTTGCGCCCCGTGGCGAGCTGATTTGGCAATATGCATGGCGTCCTTGGGGGGCGCCAGCGGGAAGTCCCGGTTCACGCTGTCGGCGCAATGTTGGCGCGAGGCGGAAAGCCTCGTATTCTCACGTCGGTCATTGTCAGGAGGAAGGATTAATGTTTGCGACATCCAGACGGTGGGTGACGGCTATCATTGCCCCCTTTGTTGTCTTGACTGCCGCCAACGCGGATTCGCTGGACCCTGATCTGATTTTCAGAAAATCAACGACGTTCAAATTCCTGACCCCTAACGACAAGCTGGCGGTCTATGGAATTGACGATCCGGTCGTCGAAGGCGTCGCTTGCCACTACACGACACCCGAAAAAGGGGGAGTATCAGGCGCTCTCGGACTGGCGGAACAAACCTCAGACATATCGCTGGCCTGTCGACAATATGGTCCGATCATATTCAAGAGTAAGTTTTCCCAGGGTGATGTTGTTTTTAGCGAGCGTCGGTCGATGTTCTTCAAGAAGATGCAGATCGTCAGAGGATGCGACACCAGGCGCAATATACTTGTTTATATGACTTACAGTGACAAACTGATCGAAGGCTCGCCGAAGAATTCCACGTCCACCGTCCCTATAGCGCCGTGGGGCGCAGGTGATGGCGAGGTTCAAAAATGCGGGGACTTTATTCGGTAGTACCCAGGGGTCATTTTCCGCAGGTAATGAAATAGGGCTTGAGTATTGCGCCCGGGCTAGCCGAATCGGCCTTTTGGCCGAAGCTCAATGCGGCGCCACGGCCATGCGCCTCACACCATGCGTCCGCGACGACACGCCCGCAGTCGCCGCCCTCTCCAAGACAATCTTCGATGCCGTAGCCTGACGCTGCGGCGATCACGAAGGTCGTCCCCTCCTCCGCCGCTGCCCCTCTAACAAAACCGACATTAATGGCGAGGGCCAGGATGACCACGCCGGTTCTGGTTTTGTCGAAGCGCGCCATGTTTCATCCCCCAAATATCCGACCGCCTTTTAAGCATTAGATAAAACCGCACTTAACAAGCCGTTAAGGTCAACCGCTTCGAATTCCGGAGGGATGCACAGCCCGCAATGTGGAGATCAAGCCACCAACAGCCCTCTGGTCACGCTCCCGCTTGTCGGTAATGTTGGAATGAGACAGGCCTGTAGCGAGTGATAGATGTCCACCTTCCCATAGAATGGGTCCGAACTCGGCCGGAGGGCATCATCGACTTGCGCCCTCCACCCCCCGTTGTCGCGATCGATGAAACACGCGGCGATGAAGCTCCAAATGCGTCGGTACCATTCCTCATAAGACACATCGCAATCAATGGCGTTAAGGAAGGCCGCAGCTCCGGCACCCTCGCAGCAAGGCCACCAATAGCGATCGCGGACGCGTGGTTGGCCATTCCAATCGAGCGTATAGAAGAACCCGCCCGCCTCTCTGTCCCATCCGTCCGCCACTGCCTGGGCAAAGAGCGCTCTGGCGCTCACCCGAAGCCACTCGAGCTTGCGCCCTCCGAGTTCCCACAACTGAAGCAGCAGGCGAGACCACTCCAGAGAATGCCCGGGCGTGGTTCCGTACGGGCGGAACACGGGGCTTCCTGCATAATCCCTGTCCACCCGCCAATCGGACGTGAAGTGCTCAGGGAGACGCCAGTCGTTTTCAGCCGCGTGGCGACGGATGATCAGCTCGGCTATCCTTTCAGCCATGCGGAGATATTCGGCCTCTTCGGTCGCTTCAAACGCCGCCATCAAAGATTCGGCCAAATGCATGTTGGAGTTCTGTCCGCGATAGGCGCTAAGGGGGCGCCAGTCGCGCGTGAACTCTTCAGCGACGGCGCCGAATCGCTCCTCCCAGAATCGGTCCCGAATCACAGTTGATATGTCAGCGAGCAGTCGCCGGGCGTCAGGATGACCGGCGACAGCGGCGCTCGAGGCGGCGAGAAGAACGAAAGCGTGGCCGTAGGCTTGCTTGCTCCTGTCGGTCGGTCCATCGTAGCCGATGGCCCAATAATAACCTCCCTGCTCGGGGTCACGGTGGCCATTCCACAAGAAATTCATACCGTGGTCGACGATCGCGTCCGCGCCCGGTCGCCCCATCAGATGCGCAATCGAGAAGGCATGCACAATTCTAGTTGTGGCAAAAAGGTAGCGGGCTGGGGCGCCGCCCCGGCCGTATCCGGGAGCAGTCGGTTTTCCCTCCTCGTCTAGGTCGAAGAATCCACCAAGCGGATTGACGATGCGGTTCTCAAAAAAACAGAAGAGTTCTTCCGCTTGCTTCAGAAGCCAGGCGCGATGGCTCGGCAGAGCGACCCATTTGCTGCGAAGGGGATTGATGGCGAAGGTCGTCATGCGTACCGCCCACCCGATCCTGCCCGCCGGTTGTCGTCAGCCCTCTGCTCATGCCTAACGCAGCTTCCGATGGCAAGACGTATCAAGACATATAGGGTCAGCCTCGTTTAGAACCGCCCTCGGCGTATGATAGAATCGCAGGCGCAATTTGGACCGGAAAGTGAATATCCTGATCCTTGGTTCTGGCGGCCGGGAGCACGCTCTGGCGTGCACGTGCTCGAAATCGGAGCATATCGGCCGCTTGTTTGTAGCCCCAGGGAATCCTGGATGCGCCGATGTTGGTCAGACCGTCCCCTTGGATTTGACCGACCATCGACGGATCAGCGACCTTTGCCACGAAGAATCGATCGGCCTCGTGGTGGTCGGTCCTGAGGCGCTGTTGGTCGCCGGGATAACCGACGACCTTGCAAAAAAAGGGATCGCTTGTTTCGGGCCAAGCCGCGCGGCGGCTCAACTGGAAGGGTCGAAGGGCTTTGCTAAAGACTTTTGTCGTGAATTCCGGATTCCGACCGGGGAGTATTGGCGGTTCCGGGATCCCGGTTACGCCAAATTGCACATTCGACAGCACGGAGCGCCAATCGTGGTCAAGGCGGATGGGCTCGCAGGCGGAAAAGGCGTCGTCGTCGCAAAGACGGTCGAGGAAGCCGAGGCGGCGGTCGATTTCTTGCTCTCCCCGCTCGGGACAGGGGATGCGGGACTGGTCCTGGAGGAGGTCCTCGAAGGTGAGGAAATTTCCTATTTCGCCCTGTGCGACGGGACGACCGCCGTTCCGTTTGGGAGCGCGCAAGACCACAAACGGGTAGGCGAAGGAGACACTGGACCCAATACGGGGGGGATGGGCGCATATTCGCCGCCGCCAATTATGACTCCAGAGCTGAGCCAAAGGGTGATGCGGGAGATTGTCATGCCTACAGTCCACGGAATGGCCGAGCGAGGCGCACCGTTTCGCGGGGCTCTTTTTCTCGGACTGATGATTGGCAAGGGCGGCCCGAAATTGATCGAATACAATGTGCGGTTCGGGGATCCGGAAACTGAGGCCATCCTCCCGCGGCTGGATGACGATCTGCTGCCGTTCCTCGAAGCTTGCGCTAAAGGAAATCTCCGGGGAACGCCGCCGGCGTTCCGCGCGGACGCCGCCTTAACAGTCGTGATGGCCGCTCGCGGCTACCCGGGCGAGACGCTGGGCGGCGCTAAGATCCTAGGCATCGAAGAGGCCCAACGCCTGCCCGGCGTCAGGGTCTTCCAAGCCGGCACCCGCAGAGAGGGTGAGAACATCGTCTCCAATGGAGGACGCGTCCTGGCGATAACCGCGCTGGGCAGCAGCGTCCGGCAAGCTCAGGAACGCGCCTACGCGGCGGTGGATAGCATCGACTGGGCGGATGGCTTCTGCCGTCGCGACATCGGATGGCGCGCCATCGGTCGCGAGCAGGGAAGCAGCCGGTGAGGACGCTTGATCACGTCGTGAGTGGGCGAGCCCCGACGGTCGCGATTGCGCTTGGCGGAGGGGGCGCTCGCGGCATCGCGCATATACTTGCGCTCGAGGCGCTCGACGAAATGGGGATCAGGCCCGCCGCGATCGCCGGCGTCTCGATGGGCGCTGTCATCGGCGCGGGCTACGCGGCTGGGCTGGAGGCGCGCGACATTCGCGCACATGTGCTGCGCGTACTGCGCAACCGGTCAGACGTGATGGCGAAGCTCTTGCGCGCGCAAGTCGGTCGATTTGCGGACATTGTCCTTCGTGGTCGCGGCAACCCGGTGCTTCTGGACGCTGAACTCTTTCTCGACCTGTTCTGGCCGGCCGACATGCCGGCGTCGTTCGACGGGCTCGAGATTCCCACAGTCGTGGTCGCGACGGATTACTCCGAGCGAGACGAGATTGCGTTCACTGATGGGCCTCTGGGGCCGGCAGTCGCGGGTTCTATGGCAATCCCAGGACTCTTTCGTCCCGTCGAGAACGGCGGGCGCGTTCTCATCGACGGCGGGGCCGTAAATCCGCTTCCCTACGACCTGTTGTTTGGCCGTGCCGATATCGTGATCGCGGTTGATGTAACCTACGGCGGCCGCTCAAGGTCACGACGAGTGCCTTCGCCGCTGGACTCGATGTTCGGCGCCGCGCAAATAATGCAAGGCGCCATAACCGCGCAAAAGATCAAGCGGCGACCTCCGGACCTCCTGATTCGTCCGAAGGTCGAGCAATACGGCCTGTTGGATTTCTTCCGAGCGGGACACATCTTGCGCGCTGCCGAGAGCAGCAAAGACGAGCTTAAGATTGCACTGACCGCGCAGGTGAGGGGCTTCCGGCGGGCCTGAACGCTCCTCCCGCCAACCCCCTTTCGCCCCGTATTATGTCTTCCCCCCGCATCACGGCCCGGCCCGCTCGCTGGCCTTCGAGCACGAGAACGGCGCCGCTGCCGCACGCGATGGTCATTTCGCTGTCGAGAATGGCTCCCGGCGCTCCGTTCGCGGCCACAGCCCGGACCCGCAGGATTTTGATGCGCTCGAGCTGCCGCCCTAGGGAGACAAGCGAATAGGCGCCGGGGTTCGGGGAAAGTCCGTGGATTTGGTTGCGAACCTGATCAGCGCCGCGATTCCAGTCGATTTCCGCCTCGGCGTTGCTAATCTTCTCAGCGTAGCAGACTCCTGCATCCGGCTGCTTGCGAAACTCCAGGGTTCCTCCTTCAAGGGCAGACAGTCCTCGCACCGCGAGCTCTGCGGCGATTTCGGCCAGACGATTCGCCAGATCTCCAGCGGTGTCCTCAGGCCGAATGGGAATGGCTTCTCGCAACGCGATAGGTCCGGTATCGAGACCCGCTTCCATCCGCATGAGGTCGACGCCCGTCTCCGCATCGCCCGCCATGATCGCCCGCTGGATCGGGGCGGCGCCGCGCCAGCGCGGCAGCAGCGACGCATGAAGGTTCAGGCATCCCGCCCTGGGCGCCTCGAGAACAGGAATCGGCAGCAAGAGCCCGTAGGCGACCACCACGACGACGTCCGCGGCATGACTGCGGAAGATATCCTGCGTCTCTTGGTTTCTTAAGGTCAGCGGCGTGTAGACCGGAATCGACAGCAAATCCGCAGCGTAATGAATGGGCGTCTTTTTCAGTCCGAGACCGCGGCGGCCGGCCGGTCTCGGAGCCCGGGTGTATGCCGCTGGTATTGTATGCCCGGCACGGACAAGTTCCCGCAATGTCGGAACGGCGAACTCCGGCGTACCCATGAAAACGACGCGCATGGCGCGCGATACCACTTGCAAAATTGGTCGTCAAAGCGGACAGGATTCTGTCAGATAACGCGGAACGCTCTGTCGTCGCTGACGACGAAATATCGCTCCCGCAGTCACAACAATTGAAAATTTGTTGCTATTCGATCCCCGCTTTCGATGCCGATGCTAGTTGCCCGCTTTGGCATGAGCGCGGGCTGCCAATTGGATCGCATCGACGCTGGAAACGATCGATGGACATGTGTCGCCACAGTTTGTGAATCGGGGCCGCCGTCTGTCCTGACGACCGCCGTTCCGGTCGCCGCCCGCAGTGACCCGTGCAAAGGCTGAGCCGCCGCAATTGCGGTGTTGGCATTGGTTGGCGTGAATAGGCGAACGATCGGGCGGACAGAGCGCGTCGACAACCGCGGGGCCCGCACGTTCGGAGCTGTCATTGAAACCGCGTATCCAACTTATATCACTGATGCTTCATCACCTCGAGCATCCTGTCTTGCCGGGTCGTGAGCCGATCAAAGCCGCTGGCGACCTCTGCGCGAAAACCATTGAATTCGTCTCGCGTCGGGAAGTTTCGAATGATCGTCTGACCCTCTTCAAGCGCAGCTATGCGCCGCGCGTTTTCTTTCACCAGCGCCACTTGACTGCCTATCGTCTCAAGCGCGGCGACACGCTGAGCGAGATCCTCGAGGCTATCGCCGTGTAATTTGGTTTGGGCGTCGTCCTCGCCGGCTTTCCGTCCGCGATGCCATAGCATCGTGAGCGCCGTAGTGATCCCTCCGCCAACCGCCGTGATCGCCGAGACGATGACGAGCCACCAATCGGCGATGGAGCCGGGTTCTGGACCGGGAGATTCCATATTTCTTTGTCCTCAAAGCCGCCCGGCAGGATCGCCCGGATCGAGTTCGTGCGTGACCTGCGCATCATGGATCGGGTCGGGGTCGCCGGTGATCGTAATCCCCTTGAAGAAACCTGCGGCGACAAGATCGTTGACGAACGGTTCGAGCGCTGCGACGACGGCGACGACCGGGATCAATGCTGGATCGATCGCCGCGGCGACGCCGAGAATGTCGTTCGCGACAGTCTCGCCGTCCGTCAGCGTCGCCGTGCTGCCAACGATATGCTGGAGCGCGGAGATGAGCGATGGGGCGCCAGCAAGCGCCAATCTAGCCTGGCCGACAGTGATCGTGCCGACGGCAACGGTCGCAATCGGAGCCGGGGCCGACTCCGACAGCGATGCGATGCGGATGCGGCCGACTGTCGCGCCGATGGCTGAGAGCCAGCTCACCTGTAGCGCGCGACGATCTTGGCCAGCAGTGCGTCGCTGATGCCTATTTTCGCGGCCTGTTTGTGCTCCTCCGCTACGAGCGCCGTTGCGCTGGCGCTGGCGGCGGTCGTGAGCGCCGGAATGGCGGCCTCGATCGCGGCGCAGTTGACCGTGACCAGCTTGCTCGCCTGAGCCTCCGAAGCGGCTTGGGCAGCGGTCTGCTGCACGACCGTTCCGTCGGCCTGGATGATCGCGACGCCGGCGGCGGCGCCGGTGCAGGCTACGGACGCAATCTGCGCCGGGGTCATCGACCCGAGCGGGGTGTTGCAGGCGGCGAGCGTGGCGCCGACGCCAAGCGATGCGACGACAGCGACCATGCGGAAAGAGGGCTTCTCAAGGGAGCGCATGCGGGATTTCCTTTGACGGGGGGATTTGCGCGGGAGCCGCCGCGCGCGTTTTATCTGGCGATCGAAAGAGGGAAGAAGGCCAGTAAGAGGATGATAAGGACGGCCGCCTCCGCCCCGAAGCGCTGCGCCAAGGCCATAATTGCGAAGAGCGCCAACGGCAGTCTGACCGTGTGCGTTGCGCAAGTGGAGTTTCGCGTCATTGCTCCGTTTCCTCGAAGCGCTCGACGAACGGCTGGCTCACGTGGGTGATGGCCGGACCGATGCGCGCGTCACAGTCGTGATCTGGCTTGCGTCCGGACGCGGCTGGCGGGCAGGCGATGAAGGCGACGGCGATCAGCCGAGGGCCGAAGCCGGTCGTTCGGCTTTCGTGGTTGGACCGGGGAGCGGGCCGGAATTGCCGACCGGGTTGACCGAGGTCATTTGCGCCTGCAGCTTGCCGACCTCGCCCGCGACCATCGCCTTGACGTGGCCTTCGTCGAGGCCGAGCGCCTTTAGGATGTTCGGCATCTTTTCGGCGATGTTGCTCGCCGCGCTGGCGACGACGGGCGAGCCTACATGGATTTTCGCCGTGGCGAGATTGTCGCTCGCGGCGGCGATGAGCTGACCAGCCTCGGTCCCCGCCGCCGCCTGCACCTTGGCCTCGAGCGCGGCGTCGATCTTGACGCCAGTCCACTTCGAAAACTCGTTGACGCCCCAGCCGATGAGGGCCGGGACGAGGACGCCGGCGATGGCGACGGCATAGGGCTGGGCAAGCGCGATAAAGGGCGCCGCCGCGATTGCGGTGTCGGTCATGTCGGAGATGTCCTCGGGAAAGGCGCGGGAAGCCGCCCGCGCGCGGGCAATCGGAAGAGCGAGTCCTACGTCAGCGTCGAGGACGAACACGGCCCTGGCCCCGACGAACACGCCCGCGATGAGGGCGATGACGGCGATCAGGGGCTCAGCCGCCGCTCTGCGCCGTCAGCCGCCCAGCGCCGTCAAGAGCGCGATTCTGGTCTTCTGGCCAAGGGGGCCGTCGTCTGAGAGGCCGTGGCGCCGCTGGAAAGCTTCGATCGCGGCATATGTCGACGGCCCCTTGATCCCATCCACTTTCAAATGTGCGCCAAGGTCGTTGAGAGCCTGCTGGACGCCCGCCGTGGTCGAAAGGTCCAGCGCCGGCCCGGCCGAAGCCGCTGGGGCGCGCGCGTGGTCGAGCGGGCACGGACTGCCGCCCGAGGCCTCGGGTTCCCATTCCGGCGGGAAGTCGGCCTTGTCGTAGGCGGCCTGGACCATCGCGACGAAGCGCTCTATCCAGGCCGGATCGGTCGACGGGTCGGAATGGCCGCCGCCGGCGCGACCGAGGCCGAAATGGCTTTCGATCCCGGGCCCGACGCCGCCGCGCGCGTGGCGCACGGGGATCTGCAGATAGTGGCAGAGGTAGGCGACGATCTCGGCCGTAGCCTCGAGGAGGTCGGGCTTGTAGCCGTTCTTGGCGTAGCCCTCCATCTCAATGCCGATCGAGCGCGAGTTGGCGGCGCAGGCGTGCCAGGCGCGGTCGGAGAGATGCACCATTTGCGTTGCCTCGCCCCCGTCGCCGCGGACGCAGAAATGCGCCGAGACCTGCGAAGCGGAGGTCTGGAAATAGGCGATCGACCCCTGGTAGGAGCCTTCCATGTCGTGAACGATGAGCTGGTCGACTCGAGTCCCGTGACGGGAGTTGAAATTCGGCGACGCAACCCATTTCAGCGGCGGCAACGACATGCGCGGCGTGCTCCTTTTCCTTTGGCTTAGGCGTTGAGCGACGCCCAATGAGCGGTCCAGCGCTCCGCGAGTTGTCCCCGCCGCTCTGCCGCCTCGAGCGCGCCCGCCCGCTCGAACAGGGCGCAGGCCTGCATCGCCGCCCCGAAGGCCGTCTTCTGCGAGGCGATCGGCGCGAAAGCATGGCTCATTGGCCCGCTCAGCTCCCACGACGCAGCTGCGACCTGGCGAACGCAATCGCCCTTGCCGGCCATCACGTCGGCGTAGATGTCGATGCCCGTCCCCTTACGAATGTCGTCGAGGCGGTCGCGCTTCCATTGATGCAGGCCGAACGATGTCGGCGTTCCCACCGGATGGGCCGACCAGGGCAGCGGCTTGCCGTTGACGTCGAGCCAGTCGCCCCTGGCGTTCGGATCGAGCGAGGTTTCCGCCTCCGCCTGGGCGAGCATCCCGAAGGCGAAGGGATTGGAGACGCCATGTGCTTTCCATGCCTTGACGATGGCGAGCGCGGCGGCAAAGAAACGCGCGCCCTCAGCCGAATTCGGCGTCGGCCATTGCGGGATCGCCAGCATTCATGCCCCCTCAAAATGCAAAAGCCCCTCGGTCAAAGAGGGCCTCGTACTTTATTTCCACACGATTGAGGCGGTCAGCCGTGCTGACCCATCAAGGTCATGTCCGCGTTCCCCGCCGCAGGATTTCCTCGCGCACGGCGGCCGCTTGCCGTGCGATGCGGGCGCGCTCATCGGCGCGCACGGCGAGGAAAGCGGCTTCGACTGCTGCGAGGGTCTCACGATAGCCGCCGCCCGCAGAATCGACGCCTGCGAGTACCGCTTCGGCCCGCTCGCGGTCGCTCATGTCTTCACCGTCGCCGCATCCGCTACGGGGAGGATCACGAGAATTCCGTTCTGGTCTTTGACGACGACAAAGTTGCGGTCTCCATCGCGGAACGCCGCGAGGATCTCGCCCTGGATAATGAAGGTTTCCATTGTCAGTCCTCGTTGTTGCTGGCGGCGCGCAGGATGGCCCAGAGGGGGCGAACGATGCCGCCCCAGACGATGCAGCCCACAGCGATAAGGACGAACAGTCCGACGCCAAGCCAAAGCAAACTATCAACAATCATCGCGGCGTCTCGCGGACGTATATCTGCACGCCGCCCCGCGCGCCCAGCAACGCCCAGCCATTATTTGAGCCGCCAACATAGACGCCCGGACTCGTGTCGCTCATCCCGGTTCGATAACCAACGTATTGCTTTATGTCCGGATCGCCGACTGCGGCGACCATTGCATACTCGATGTCTCCTACTGCCAAGTGTACGGCCATTTGATTATCTCCAATGAAACATTCTGCGCATCCGCGCGTTGCCGAGCGCCCCTCGGTAAGTCCGCCACGCCTGTCGCGCGACCGCGACGAGCGCCGCGCCGACCGCGAGGATCACGCCCAAGGGAACCGGCTGGACTACCATCCGCCGCTTCCCCCGTTCATGACCGCGAGCGGGGCCGCGGTGACGTTGATCTGGCCAAAGAACGTGGCCGTCGGGTTGCCGACCGGATCGTTCGGGGCGCTCGCGCCGCCCGCGTAGCCGCCGATGATATAGATGTCGGTCTTCGGGCTCGGCGTCGTCGTGTTGGACGGCAGACCGTCATACATCCCGCCCGCCATGACGTTGCCCAAGCCGACGAAATTGTCCGTGCGGGCCTGGAGAAGAAACAGGTTATAGCTGCCGGGACAGGCTTGCGGCGTCTGCGTTCCGTTGTCGAAGACTTGCGGCCCGCACGGGATGGCGGCGTTGTTATTCATGAAAAGCCAGTCGCCGTCCGTGCCCTTCTGGGTGTAGGCCATTTCCCCAAAAGCATCGACGTTGGCGGAATTGCTCACGTCAATGATGTCCATAAGCCCGCCGGAGATGTAGCTGAAAATTCCCGAGTGCTGGCCCGTGGCGAGGATATAAACGTCGCCGTCATTACACCCGGTGTGCGAGGCGGCCAGGGTCACGGTCGCCGTCGTCGAGGTCGTCTGCGAATAGGTCGTGATCGCGTTAGTGGTGTCGCCCGGGGGGGGGCTGCCAATTGGACTTTGAATGTTTGACAGGCAGTACCCGGTCGTCTGCGCGTGCATGTTCCACTGATTGACGGGCGCGCCCGGAATGACCGGAGGCTGCGGGAAGCCGCTGCCGAGGTCGAGGTTGCCGCCATTGTAATTGGTCGCAACGAGGAAGTAAGTCGCCGGGGAAGAACACGAACCCGACGAGACCGGGGGGCCGGTGTTGTTGCAGCCGAGCACTTCGACATACCAGTCCGAAATGCCTTGATGGGTCGCCGAAGAATCCGCCACAAGCTGAACGCCGGCGAGGCCCCAGGTCGTCGCCATCGTGTAGTCGTTGCCGCAACCGATCTGGAGCAGGCCGGGCGACCCGCCCTCATTGAAATTGACAAAGCTGGCGTTCGTACACAGAGCGACTCGCCCGTTGCTGCCATACGACGCCAGGTTGTTTTGATAGTTGTAGGCGTCGGTGCCGTTGATGACGGTCCCGCCGGTTCCTCCGTCGTACCAGAGCATCTGCCCGTAGGAGACGCCGTAGCTGGAGGCGTCGTAATTCAGGGTCACGTCGGTTGCGACGTGAAGTTTGTCCGGTCCGCCGCTCGATGCGGCGGCGGTGATGGAAACGCTCGTCGGGGAAACACCGGACGCTTGCTCAGTCACCCAGCCCTCGGTGGTCGGCTGCGGGTTCTGAGCCGTCGCTGCGGCGTAAGACCCCGCAGCCGTGATGTTGATGACAAGGTCGCTGATGTCGCTGCCGGCTACCAGGCTGCCGAAGCCGGTGAAGCCCGATACGCATGTCCCGCCGTTGGCGAGCGAGACCGGCGTCAGGTCGACCGAAAAGGTATACGGGCCGGTCTTAGAATAATTGGTGCTCGGCTCGATCCAGTAGCGGCGCATGAACGAGAAATAGTTGCCGCTCCACGCCGTCGGCGTGATCGTGCCGCCGCTGCTCCACGACGCGGACGGCGTGGCGCTGTTCAAGTACAAGTTGCTCGTCGTCGCCGACGCAACTTGCCAGGAGCCGTTCCAGGCGCTCGGCGTCGCCCCCGAAATGGTGACGTAGGAGCCGACCACAGGCTCTTGCGCTGCATAGGTCAGACTGTAATCCAAGGTCAGCGTCGAGACGCCGTCGGAACTGCCGCCCGTGATCGTTATGCCGGCGGTCTTTTCGAAAACCATCGACTCGCCGATCGCGGCGTTCGACGAGTTGGCCGGCGCATGGTTGTCAAACTTCGCTGACGTCGTGGAAAAGACCGTGCAGCCGCCAACGTCTTGGGTCGGCGTGACCGTGACGCCGGTCGCGTGCGTCGCCGCCGTAGCCATAGCATATTGAAGCGTCCCGCACGGGGCTCCGCTGCTTTGGCAGACGCCGTAGCCGCCGGTCGTTACCCCGCCGGTGGCGACATAGACCGGAACCGGGACAGGCAGCGTGCCGTTAAAATTCGTGTTGATGTAGAGGCTTTCCCCGACACTCGGGAGATATTCGGTATAGCCGGGCGCGCTGGCGGTGAGTTCGTTGCCGCCGTTGTCGCCAACCGCATAAACTTGGGTATTCACGGTCGCGGCAAATGTGACCGGGCTTGCACAAGGGTTTGTCCCGGCGTTCCCCGACGTGAGGGCGATCTGATACGAATTCGGCGTCGTCAGATAGGTGCAGACATAGCAGAGGTTGGTCGTGCCCTGGACGCAGGCCTGGCTCGGGCCGCCGAGCGCCGTCGTCGCGTTCGCGCCGAATTGCACCGCCTTGCGGGCGAAGGCCTGGGCAAGATGCGAGACGTAGGTTCCCCCGTTCGTCAGCGTCACGTTGGCCGAGCTTTGCAGCACCCGCGGGGGGCCCGCGTGATTGTAGGCCGTGACGCGGATCTCGTGCTTGCCGTCGCCGAACGCGCTGCCCCCGGCGGTCGCCAGCGGCGCGCAGGCGAGCGGCACGTTGGCCTCGACCCCGTCGGCTCCATAGGTCAGCTTCGTCGCGGTGTAGTTCACCCCGCCATTGGCGGCGCCGCCGTCCGCCTCGAACACCGCCTTGACGAAGGGCGAGACGCCACCGGGAATGATGCAGACTTCCGGGTTCCCCGAGCTGCTCTTGGTGGTGAAGGGGACGTCGACCCAGCCGGCAATCGAGTTGTCGCTGTAACCCGCCTCTTGAACGGTGACGCGGCTCGACGAACCGCTGGTCGCGACCGCCGGGCCGTCCGTCATCGTCAAGGTGACGCCGGAACCGCCGACAAGGTTGCCGATCGGCGTCCAGGCGGTCGAACTGGTCGGGTAGCCGCCGGGGCAGATGCCCGACTGCAGGATTTGCGCTGTACCGATGGTCCCGGTCGAGAGCGTCACCTGAACGATCGGCGGCGAAGTGCAGCCGGAGCCGCTGTATTGCAGCGCCAGATAATTGTTGCCGACGACGGTCGAGGCCGAATAGCCGCTGCCATTATTGTTGATCGTCACCGAGGGCGGCTGGAGCGAGGGTTCGAACTGGCTGCCGCTCAGGCCCGCGGAGCGGACCCAATAGACCTGGCCGACGCCCATGCCGGTTCCGATGGTCAAGGGGTCGGAACTGCCAAACGAGGCGTTCAGCGCCCCGCCCGCCGAGACAATCGCCAGCGAATAGGGCGCGCTCGAGCCGGTGCAGGCGCCTGAGACGCCGATCATCACGTCCTGGGCCATGAGCCCCGGGCCGCCGTTCACGTCGTAGACCGGGCCGCCGACGACCGGCGGACAGGCCAGAACGTGGATCGAGGATGCCCCGGCGAGCCAGGTTCCGTCGCCCGTCAGTTGGGCGAACTGCCGCTGAAAGACGAGCGTGTCGGACGAGCCTATGGAGGGGACAGCCGTTCCGCCGCCGCTGGTGAAAAGAGCGAGCGTGGGCGTCCCGCCCGAGCACGACGAAACCAGCCCGAGCGCTGCCTGCGGGCTGTAGGACGTGTCGATGATCGTGTCGAACTTGTTGACGCCCGTGCAGGACGACACGGTCAGCGACGTCGCCAGCGCGGTGAACGATCCCGAGGCGCTGATCCCCGTCACCGTGGCGCTCGGGAGATTGCCATGGAGCTGGACCATCTGGCCCGGCGCGAGGCTGTTGGTCATCGAGACGACGGTCGTTGAGCCGGTCGCAATCGTCGCCGCCGTCGGGGCCAGACCCTGCGCTGACGGGACGGCGTCGGGAGCCCAAACGCTTGGGCCGTCCGGCGGCAGGGAGCCGGGAGCGAGATAGGTCGTCGCGACGGAGGACGACCCCTTCAGGATCGCAAGAGCCGGCCCTGCGAACGCAAAGGGAAGCGCGCAGAGGGCGAAGAGAGCGCGCTTCATCAGTACACCTGAAATGCGGCGGCGGGGGCTGTCGCAGACGCCGTGAGGTCTGACCATGACGCCCCCGACAGCGAATTGGGCCATGCCATTGACGCCGTTGTCAGAGTTCCGGTAAATGCAGGCGCACAACTGCCAGTTCCAAGCGAACAATAAACCGCAGACTCGGCATTGGAACCGGCATATATATGCACGATATTTCCCGTTGTTGCTCCCATTTGCAACCCAACGCTAGTCGAACTTAATCCAACTGAATACAGCTTCACAGTTGAACTGCTATTAGTTGCTGTACAGGACCAATAAGCCCCAGCCTTGAGAATGTCTGTGGTATTGGCGACCGCGGCGTACACAATTCCGGTGCCGCTCGGCACCATATAGGTGCCGGACGCTGGGGCATAGTCAACCAGATTTCCGGGGCGGCCACTGCTTGCGCTTGACGCATAAATAGCACTAACAACCACTGCGCTAGCGTCAAGCGTGCCGACATAATATCCCAGCGACTTGATTTCGACCCCGCCAGCCGGGACAACGAACGGCGTGCAATAAAGCACGGAGTTTGACTGGGCTGTACTTGAGCTTAACGCACCCGGGGAAACCGTTGCTAAATACCAGTTGTTCGAAATATACCCGACGTGGAAGTTGAAGCTTCCACCCGTCGGCTGGCTCCCGGCTGTGTTGGTGACTTGCCCCGTTCCTAGCATGCTGTCGGAAACGCCGCCGGACGCACCGATGAGAACGTCCCCGGCCGTGATCGCGCCGCTTTGCAGCGCCATTCCGCCGTTGCTATTAGCGGCTGTGCCGAGCGACACGCCGCTGCCCGGCGTGATGTGGCCGAAACCGCCCGAGCCGTTGTTGGTCTGGATGTCGCCGCTGGAGCCGCCGGGCGCAGCTCCACCGCCGCCACCGCCGCCGCCGTTGAACTGCGCGAGCGCGGCCGGCGCCGCGAGGAGAAGCGCGAGCGGCAGGGCGCCGATGATTTTCGAAGCGTTCATGGGTTTGCTCACCACCAGGTGCAGGAAATCTTGTGGCCGGTCGTCGCGGCGACGACGCTGAGCGCGTGGCCCGTGCCGAAGCCGGGCGGCGCCGTGAACGAGGCGAGCCCGGCGAGGGTGGTCGCCGTCGGGGCGGACAGCGGATAGGAGCCTGCTGCGCCGGCGCTGGCCGTTCCGGTGAGGGAGAACCACACCGGCTCGCCCGACCCCGCGCCGGCGTCGATGTTGGCGATGGTGAAGCCATGCAAGGCCGTCTGCGCGGCAAAGGCGTTCTGCGCCGTCCCGCCGGTCGTCAGCGTCACCGAACAGTCGGTCGGCGTGACATTGACCGCCTGCACGGCCGGCAGCGGATTCGACGTCGAGACCGCGGAGCCGCCCACAGTCGGCACCACGCCGTTGCCGTTTGCGAGCGACGGCGTCGCGTTCAGCCCGACGCCGCCGACGATGTTCGAGATCGCCTGCGTCGCCAGCGGCGCGCCAGCCGTCGAGTTCAGAGTGGCGAGCGTCGAATTGATCGCAGTCAGGTCGGTGTGATTGGCGAAGGTGAACGCCGTCAGATGGGCGTCCGTGCCGAGCGCCCCGGTGCCGAGCGCGGTGAGATGGGCGTCGGTCGCCAGCGCCGACGTCCCGAGGGCCGTGAGATGCGCGTCTGTGGCCAGGGCCGCCGCCGAAGCGCCGGTGACGACGACGCCGGTGGAATTGGTGGCGGTGTTGGCGAGCGACACCTGTACCGGATAGCTCGCGGTGCCCATCTCGTTGCCGGATGAATTGTACCAGTCGAACCACAGCGAGCCGTATTGCGTCAGCGACGCCATTGCCTGCTTGCCACTGGTGATCGCCGTTCGGAGCGAGCTGGAATATTGGCCCCCGGTCGGCGTGAGAGGCGATGTGCCTGCGGTGAACCCGGTGCTGTTGTCAGTCGCGCTGACGCCTGAGCCCGAGCAATTGGCGCAAGTCATATTCAGGTTCGCCGCCGTCGGCTGTGTCACCGTAACTGTCCCGCCGCTCGCCTGCATCGGCGAGCCGAGCGTCGTGTTGATCGCGCTCAAGTCCGTATGATTGGCGAACGTGAACGCCGTCAGATGCGCGTCCGTGCCCAAGGCTGAAGTCCCAAGCGCGGTCAGATGCGCGTCGGTCGCCAGCGCCGAAGTGTTCAAATTCGTACCGGCGTTCGCCGTCACCGTTCCCGAGACGGGTTGCGTCGCCTGCCAGAAGGTGCCGGTGACAGGAAAGGTGCCACCCGCCCCGGTTACCGTCCACGTTCCGCTCTGCGCCGCCTGGACGGCGAAGGTTCCCGCGTTGGTCACCGGCCCCGTGACCAAGAGTTGATGCGAGCTGTTGACGTCGGCCTGGTAGTCGCCCAGGAGGCCCCAGATCCCGAGCGTGCCGAAATAGTTGCCCGAACCGTCCTGGAAGAAGTCGAACGTCTGCAGCGTGCCGTTGCCGTCCTTGATTTGCAGGGTCGCCGCGCCAGCCGGGAGCGACGCGCCGACGAGCAGCGCTGCGGCAAGCGCGCGAAGGGTTCTCATGGTCCGATCACTCCGAAATATTGGCTGTTGGCCGCGACGCTGAAGTCGAGGAGATTCGTCCCGCCGCCCCCGCCGCCGCTGGCGTGGCCCGCGCCCGGTTTCATCGGTCCTCCGGCGCCTGGCGTGATCGGGAACCCACGGCCGCTGGGAACCATTGGGTTTTCGAACTCGCTCGCTGGCGCGATGCTCACGCCGAGCGCCAGCGCCGCGGCGAGGAGACCAAGTCGCCTCACTGGAAGAACTCGACGTCGAGCGTGCCAGCCGAGGAGAAGGCGCGAAAATTGGCGAGCACGGTTGCCCCCGACAGCGCCGCGCAGACGCCGGAGTCCAGCGGAATGCCGACGAGGCCCGTCGGCGTCGTCGCCCCGTCGGTCGTGTAGCGCACCGTCGCGCCTTCCGCACAGATGACAGCGTAGCGGGCGCCCGCTGGGATCGTGAGCGCGGTCGGGCTCGTCGGCGCGAGGCCATACTGCCCCGGTGGCAGCGGGGTGTAGCCGAAGGGCAGCGGGAAGACGCCCTGTACGATCGTGCCGCCCTTGTCCTTGTATTGCTGCGCCGCAGCGGCCGCGCAGAAGGCGAGCGCCAGCGCGCCCGCGAGCAGGAGATGCCGCATGGGAAAGATCGCCTTGGTTGGTTGGTTGCGCCGGCTCCCGCCGCTCAGAACATCGTGCAGCTGAACGTGATGAGGTCGCTGTTCGCCATCGTTCCGGTGAACGTGGCGTGCGTCGTGTCATAAGACGTTTCGTTCATCGAATCGGTCGGCGTCGTAAGATCATGCGCCGAGCACGACCAGCCGGCCCCGGCCGTGATTCCAAATGACAGTTTCACCGTGCCCCCGGAGCACGCGCCGCTCGCTACAAAGGAGCCCGACGTGTTCCCGCCGACTTGTGTCGTAATCGCGCAGGTGCCGGTATTGGGTGGTGCGCTGCCGACGCTGCCGAAGGCGACCGCCGAGGAACCGCCTTGGATCACATTCTTCGCGTTGATCGTGCCGCCGCCGTACCCTGACCCGATGTTTCCAAACGGCGTGTTGGTTGAGAAAATGCGACTGAACGTCGTCCCTGGCGTCGTCCTGACGCCGTTGGTGTGTCCCGTGCCGGAGCCAGCCTGCCAGGTCGAGCACGGGGCGCTGAGCGCCGCGCCGTTGCTGTTAATCGCCGTCGCCGTCGAGATCAGAAGATAGGCGGTCGTGTCGACGTCGAAGATGCCCGCGCCGCAATTGTTAAAGACCTTGCTGCCCCGGACCTCGATGTCGCCGTTCGGCCAGCTCTCGATATAGACGCCGTCGCCCTGCTGGGTCGAAGCGACCCAATCGTCAAGGTCGGCCGTCGCCCCGCTCGCCAGCGTATCGTTGAGCCAGACCCCATAGGTCTGGTTGCTGTCGACATCGCAGTGCATCTCGACATCGCGGTTGGCCGTCGCGACGATCGCCGTATCAACCTGCAGCCCGACGAGGTTGTTGTGAACGTTCGTGCCGTAGCAGCGCAGGCCGCCGAAGCCGCCGCCCATGTAGAGCCCTTGGGCGAAGCCGGAGACCACGCCGGAGGAGACCGAGCCGCCGATGTTGCCGCCATAGATGCGGAGTTCGGCCGTGCCGCCGAGATTGGCGTTGACGAGCAGCCCCGGCTTGCAGTTCTGCGCCGACTGCGCGTCGGGACGGTAGAGATCGACGCTCGCCGCGCCGTTGAACCAGTAGCCGCCGCACAGATTGCCGTTGTTGTAAGACGAGCCCTCCAATACGACATCGGTTATGACGGAATTGAACAGGCCGTTGGCCTGAAAGGCGAAACCGCCCGTCATGACAGTGCCGGACGTGATGCGAAAATCTCGGATCGCGATGCCCTTCACGGCCGCCGTGTTCGGCGCGTTGATCGTCAAAAGCGTCGATGTCGTCGCCGCGCCGGTGTACTTGAAGACGGTCGCGTATGGACCCGCGCCGGTCAGTGTGTAACTGCTGACCGCTCCAACCGTGAGCGCTGAGGAGAAATTGCATTGCCCCGCTGGCGCGGTCAGGGTGACGTTCGGCCCGGCCTCGTTCAACCAGGCCTGAATCTTGGTCGTGTCGTCCGCCGAGCCGTTGCAAGCCGCTTTGAAGTTCTGCACGAGGTCATAGGTGGTGGGCAGATTTGCCGGCGCATTGAAGGCTGCGAGGACCGGATCGCCGGTCCAGAGCGCCATTGAGAGCGCCAGCGCCTTCGCCAGCCAGGGTCGCTTGAGGTCGAGCATCAGATTTGCCACCAGGTTGCGCCTGTCACGTCAGCGGCGAGTGTAAGAGACTGGCCGGGGTTCGTGATCGTTGTTCCGCTCGATGAGCCGTCCACGTTCCCCGAGATCGTGTGTCCTGGCGTTGCGGAGCCCGACCCATCCTTGATGACGATCGGCTGTCCGGTCCACGTCGCCGCCGACGGCAGGGTCATGCTCAGGCCCGCGGCCGTCAGGACATGCAGGCCGCCAGCCGCGATCGTCGCGCCCGTCGCGTGGCGTGTTACCGAAGCCGGGGTCAGAACCTCCGACAGCTTGGCCGCCGGGAATCCGCCGACGGTCGAGCCATCCTGCAGCACAAGACGGTTGTTCGTTGTGTCGACGACGCATTCGGCCGCCGCGCCGGTAAAGGCGGCGACGTTCGAAGCCGACCCGCTGCGGAGTTGAAGCTGCTCGCTCATGATGTCGACGGTCCGCAGAGCATGTAATGAATGGACAGGCGGACCGAGCCGGCGGTGAAGTTCGACCCGGCCGCCGTCAGGACGAGGCTCGTCGCCGAGTAGAACGCCGTCGGCCCGATCAGACCGTAATTGGTCGAGCCAGCGATCAGCGAGAGGCCCGAGCCGAATTGAGACAAATTGCCGGAGACGCCGACCTCATAGGACGTCGCGCCGGTAATCGTCGTCACGACGCGCGCGCCGACGGCGAAGACGATGCAATTCGCCGGGATCTGGACGCCTGCCGTGACGCTGGCGCCGCTCATGCCCGAAACGAGGGTTTCGAGGACGCCGAATTGAATATTCGCCCCGTTCGTCGCCTGAGCCCCGGTGTTCAGCGGGTTCGCGGCCGAACAGACCTCCGCGAGCTTTGCGGCCGGCCAGCCGCCGGCGGTCGCGCCGTCGCCGAGCACGATGCGGCTGTTCGTGGTGTCGACGACCGGCTCGCCCTGCTGGGGCGTAAACGTCGCGAGTTGCGCCGCCGTGCCGCGCCGGAGTTGAAGCTGCTCGCTCAAGGGACCGTTCCAAGGTTGAAGGAATCAACGACCGCGTCGAGGACGGACCCGAAATTGTCGCTGAGCGTCGGATAGGTCGCGACCGCGCCGAGATTGATCGGCGATGGCCCGGCGATGATCTGCGCCGTGATAGGATGCGCGACCGCCGGAAACGAGCCGAGATCGGTCGAGTCCGTCACCGGCGAGGCGATCGACCCCCAATCGTCGGCCAGCGTCGGGCCCGCGACGATTTGCCCGAGATCGAGCGCAAAGCCGGTTTGAAGCTGGGCCGCGATCGGATAGTGCGAGCCGGTCCCGGTCGCGACGAAGGTGTATACGGCGCAAGTCGACAGGTCCTCGAGGCCGCCGCCGAAGACGTTGAAGCTTTGAAACTTGAAATAGATCGTCTGGCCGACGAGGTTCGGCGGCAGATCGTATTGGATCACCGCGCCGTCGATCCTGGCGAACGGCGCTCCGGTCGAATGAGAGGCCGGCGCAGTGCCGCTCAGACCCCGCGCCAGCCCGGTTAGAGCGTAGGCGTTCGTCCCCGTCAGCGTCGCCGTCTCGAAGGCGAGGAGCTCAGAGTCGACGAGCGAGATCGTTGCCCCCGCCTGCGCCGCCGCCATCGACGTTCCAGCCAGCGCGCCGCCGCTCTCGCTCATGTCGACGGCGAGCGTGTCGGTCCCATCCCATCCCGCTGCGGCCGGCAGCGCCGCGGTCAACACGCCTTGCCGAAGCGGCGACGTAATGACGGCGACCTGCGAATAGGTGACATCGTCGACCGAGACGTAGACGTTGGCGCCGCCCCATTGGGTCGATGAGCCGTAATTGGCGCCCGAGGCGCCGGCCCAGACCTGTTGAATGCCGCCCGTCGCCCCGATCGGCGGCTCAAAGATCAGCGGCGGGTTGACGGGGACCGCCGGGACCGCCCAATTCGGCGCGAAATTGCCCGGGCTGGCGCTCGGGTAGAACTCAGGCGTCGAGACGCCTGTCACCAATTCTTCCGCAGTGACCGCCAGGAGCCCGTTGTCGTCTTCCTCGATCTCAATGATGCGGACCGGATAGTTAGACAGCCCGAGGTTCGAATCCGTCAGTGTGACGATGTCCATCGGGTCGAGGAGGCAATATTCCCAGGAAAGCTTGAAGGTGAACTTGGTCCGGACATAGAGCTCGCGTTGCAGGATCGTTTGCGCGACGAGCGGGCCGATGACGAACTCGTCGCAGATTTCATGCGCCGTGATCGTCGAGCCGACGCGCGGGCCGAAGACTTCGATCTGGCTTTGGTCGCGCGCCTCGACCGGCAGCGCCGAATATTGATTGGTCCGCGACAGCACTTCGAGCCGCTGGATGGTCGGCAGGGAGAAGACGTCGGCGCGCTCGACCTGGAGCGGATCCTTGTTACCCTTCTCGTCGACGAAATCGAGATCGGTCAGCGCATAGGCGGCCGTCAGGTTCGGCGCGTACCCGCCCAGGCTCTGCGCCGTGAAGGTGACGTTGACCGGCTTGCCTTCGTCCGCGGTGGCGAAGATGTAGGTTCCCGGCGTGATCATGCCGTAGGTTCCGGCGACGCTCGGAACATTGGCGCCGATGAAGACGAGCCCGAGGCCGTTTTCAGTGTAGACCACGCCGCCGTCGCTGACGAATTGCGCCGGCTGCGCGAGTTTGACGAAGGCGGGCACGCCGCCGGTCGAGAGCGGAATCGGCGTCGGGATCGCGAACTGGTTCTGATAGGTGGTCGAGGCGCCGCTAGCGATGGCGCTGTCGCCGTAGGGGATGAACTTGAGTTCGCCGCCGCTCCAGACCGCGGCGCAGTTGAGGATCTGCAGCCAGCGAGTCAGGATCGACGATGCCGGCTCCTGGCTGTCGATCGCCGGCGAGAACGCGACGCCAAGCGCCCGGCAATAGCTCTGCAGGCTGGCGTCGCCGCCGGCGCCGAAGAGGCTGGTGGAGCCGATGCTCGCCGCGTTGAAGCCGCAGCCGTACTGCGCATTGGTCAGGAAGTCGTAGATGACCTGCGCCGGGTCGGCATCCTCGCCGTTCGCGCCGGTTCCGGCAAGAATGCCGATGACCTCGAAGTTGTGGTTGCCGATCGCCGCGGCGTCGCCCAGGTTGTAGCCCGCGCCCCAGACGTAGGCGGTTCCCTGGTAGGCGAGCGCGTTGGCCGGATAGGTCGCGGCGAGATAGGGCCAGACGGGTTGCGGCGTCGTGCCGTTGAAATTGCCGAGCCCGAGTTCCAGCAAGACATAAATCGATTGGTTCTTGTAGACGAGGCCAATTCCGGCGATCGGCCCTTCGCAGAGCCCGAGGATCAGGTCGGCATAATAGGTATAGCTGTCGCTCGACGCGCCGCCGCCGCCGAACAACCCTCCCTTGCCGCCCGAGCCCTTGCCGCCGTTGCCCGGCGCAGCGCGGAAACCGCCATACCAAAGGACATTTGCGGCGATCTTGGTCCGGCCATAGACGATCGGAATCGGCATCGTCGACGCCGACGTCTGGATCTCGAGCGCGGTGTAGTCGGGCTTCTGTCCATTCCCGCGGCGAAACCAGCTCACCCGCGGCCCCAATAGCTGGCGAATTTCGCCGTCTTCAGGCGCTCCGTGAGCTCGGCCGAGCGTGCGATCTCGTCCTCGAGCACGACGCCGGCCGGCAGAAAGGCGTGGACGATCGATAGCCCGTCGGAAGATGGGCGTCCTTGCGAACGCCCTCGGGGCTCTCCCTTCACGACAATTCCTCCATGCGCGAAGCATCGACCGATCTTGAACAGGATCACGTCGCCGGCGCTCGGCACCTCGACCATGCGCGCGCGATCGAGGAGGAAGCCAAGATAACGCTCCTCGTTGCGGTGCATCATCCAGTCTTGCGTGTAGGGGCGCGGGTCGAAGCGCTCGACCAGGCCGAGGTCGCAATAGACGCGGACAAGCAGCATGGCGCAGTCGACGCCGACGCCCTTGATGTCTGCCATGTGATGGTAGGGCGTGCCGATCCAGGCGCGCGCGGCCGCGACGACCGCGGCGCGCTGGACCAATTCTGTGGCGCCGCTAGCCGCTATCGCGGCGCACGAACGGTCGGGCCTCGAGCCGGAGCCCTCAGCAATCGAACGCGCTGTTCGCGGCATGATCTCAATAAGCCGTCTGCGGCGGCGGCACGTACGGGAAGCCGCGGAAATTCGCCAGATTGGCGAACCTGTTCTGGCAGGCGCCCTGTGTGTGATCGCAGCCGGCATAAGCGGTGAAGGCGTCGCCGACACTTGGGGCGAACGGCAGCGGATACATGAGCGTGTAGCCGACGCCGGCCCCCGCAGCGCGGATCGTCGTGCGGACGTTGGCGTTCGCCCCCGAGGAGAACACCAGCGAGCCTTGCGTTTCGAGGCCGGTAGCGCCGGTGAAAACGATTGATGTCGCGGTCGAGCCGGCGCCCGCCGTGCCGCTCACGGCGTAAGTTCCGCGAATGACGCCGCAGCCCAAATCGTAGAGCGTGTGGACGCACGTCGGCGAATAGAGGTTCCGCGGCATCTGATAGTCGAGGACCACGAGATCGCTCGCCACGGTCACCGTCGCCTGCATCCGGCCGACGTGGTCGACCGTCGAAATGCGGCCCTGAAACATGATCACGCCGCCGACGACCGTTCCGCCGGGCGCGGTCAGGAAAACCCGATAGCGGATGATCGCCGCGCCGTCGAAAGCGCCGTCGCGCAGCGCAGTCAGGAACGGCGCGCCGTTGATCGTGTCCGCGGGCCGGGCGGCGATCGTCAGTTGCTGCTTGTCGACCTCAAGGCCGACGCTGCCCTTGTATTTGAGCCCATTGACCAGCGGGCCGGTCGCCAGAAAGGTCAGGCCATTGTAGGCGACCGGGTAATCGACGTTCGTCCAGGCGTAAACGGTCCCGACGGTCGACGTGAACTGAAAACACTCGGCGATCGCAAGCTGCGCGTCCGGCGACGAGCGCGCGGCGTTGATGAGGTTCGTGACGGCGGTTGTCGTGGCCTTCATCAGAACGCTCGCACCGAACGGAACTTGACGCTTTTCGCCGACCACAGGTTTTGCATGAACTCCTCGAAGTCGAGGTCGTCGGCATCGAAGCGGCACTGGAACGCATAGGCGAAGGTCGCCGTGATCGCCACGCCCGAGCCTGGCGGCGAGCCGAAGACGAGGCTGTTCGGCGTCGTCAGCGACCAGCCCGACGCCTGATTGACCCCGTTGAGATAGACGTGTGAAACGGTCGTCACCCAACCGACCGGCTCGAAAAATGTCCCGAGGAAGCGGGCGAAAGTGAAGGTCGTCGTCACCCCGTCGCCGGTCGCGATGCCGCCGGCCGTGACGGCGTTGTCGGTCGGATCGGTGTAAAGGAAGGTCCCAAACTGGCCCTGACAGGAGAGAAACAGGCCCATGAGGCTTTGCAGCGAGTTGGCGCCGAGCCCCGGATAGCTGCTCGCCGAGGAATCGAGCCCGTCAAAGGTGAGCTCGAATTCCCAGATCGGGTTCTCATAGAGCGCGTCGCGAACCTCGCGCCCCGAGACATGCGAGGCGACGATGGTCGCGAACATCGGTTTCTTGTGGACGCTCCAGCCCTGGCCGGCGAGCGTCGGGAAGGATGGCGGAGTGGTCATGTCTGTTTTTTCTCCCTAGGAGGTCGAAAAAATAGACATCACGGCCTAACGGTCGACAGCCGCAGCGTCTTGAGCGTCCACAGCATCGCCATGAATTCCTCGAAGTCCTGAACGTCCTCGGCGAAGCGGCAGAGCCAAAGCACTCCGAAGTCCGCTGTAACCGCCACGCCCGCCCCAGGAGCCGCAGCGAAGGTGATTGCCGGCGCGTAGCCGCTCGATACGGTCCACCCGCTTCCTTGCGGCGCTCCGTTGAGATAAACCGCGCTCACGCCCGACGAGCCCTGGACCGCTTCGCTGTAGGCGCCCATGGAGCGGATGAGCGGAAAGACCGTCGTCGTCCCGTCGCCCGTTCCGAGCGCCTGGCCGAGGATCGCCGAGAGCCCGGGAGGGGCGACCCAGAACGGCGTCGCGGCGCCGCTCATGATGGCGAAGAAACTGGCGATGGCCTGGAGCTCGAGATAAGCCGCGTCGGAGCGCAGGACTTCGTAAGTCAGTTCGATGTCGTAATAAGCGCTCGCGCGTTCAGCCACCCGCGAGGACCGGCCCGAGACGTGATCGGCGATAAGCGTCGAGAACTTCGGCTTGACGTGCGCCGACCAGCCGAGAACCGAGAGCGTCGGGAAGTTCTGATAGGTCCCGGGCGACGGCGGCGGGCTCGGCGCCGGCGGCACGAGCACGGCGCGCAGCCCGTTCGCCCAATCGCCGGCCTGCCAGTTGCCGGTATCTCCCCAAGTCGCATTCTCGATCGGGAAGGTGGGAAACGGCCGCGCGTCCCAGTTCCAGACGCAGGAGAACGCTGACTGCAGCATGACGAGGCCAGCGCCCGACGTGGCGTTGTTGCCATCGACATTCCAATATTCGTAAACCGCCTCGAGCGCTTGCGCGGCGATCGTGTCGTCGCGCCGCGGCAGGTAGATACCGCCAGCGGCCGAGTCCCAGATCGACCAGAACGGCGTAAAGCTCTCGACCGACTTCGGGTCGAAAAAGACGTTCGGCTGATTGGTCGCCTTGTCGACCGAGGAGAAGCCATATTCGAGCATCGCGATCGACTTCGACTGTGCCTGCCACTCGGTTTGCGGCCCTTGCGGAGCCCAGCCGGCGCCGGTGTCGTAAACCGCATAATGCGGATTGTTCCACCACCACCGCAGTTGCTTGTTGGCAAGGATTTCCTGGTTGGCGCTGTAGGCGTTGCGCGCCTGCCCCAGCCGATCGCCCTCAGACACGGACACCATGAGGCCGGACCCGTTCGGATCGAAGCCGCGGCCGTCATTCGTGCCGTCGTTGTAGAACCAGTTGAAATATTGCCCGCCCTCAATCTGCCCTTTGAGGTAGGCAGTCGAATAGATCGTGGGCGGCCCTGAGAGGCCGAGCCCGTTCAGCCTTCCGCTCGGAGGTGGCCAGGACCCGGAATATTTTGGCTCGCTCCAGTTCAGGGCGTCGAGACCGCCGTTGCCGGTCGTCATGTCGCTCAGCGGCAGATAGTTGTCGAAGGCGACGAGGTCGATGTTCGAATCCGCCCAGAGCGCGTCCAGGTGCGGCCATTGGCCGTTCTCGCCGGAATGCTGCCAGCCCATCCAACTCGACCAGTCGGCCGAATAGACGATGAGGTTTTTGAGCGTTGTCGTGTTTTTCGTGTAGCCCTGGCCGTCGAGGATCGTGCGCACGTCGGCAGCGAGCGTCTTCAGGCCCGCGACGAACGGATAATCCCAGACCGCATAACCGGAGCCGTCCGTCGTCCCGGCCTTCGTCCACCCCGGCCCGCGAATCGTCTCAAGGCCGCGGAGCTCGGAGCCGATGACGAAGAGGTCGACCCCGCCGGCGACCGTGCAAAGCATGGCGTAGTGCAGGATCATCCGCCGATAGGTCCAGTCGAACAGATAGCCCGAATAGGAGACCGTCAGGTTCGTTGGGTCCGGCGTAAAATCGGCGGGCGCGGCCGAGCCGAGAAAGGCGCTCACGGCCGCCGTCGCGGCGCTCGACACGTCGGCCGGATAGCCGATGCGCCCGCGCCAGGGGAAGCCGTCGCTTGTCCCCAGCAGGAACGGGTAGAAAATGACGCGGAAGCCGCGCGATTTGAGGTCCCGCAGGCAGCGGACGACGCTCGGGTCGCTCGGCGTGCCGCCATAGACGTATTGATAATTCGAGCCAGGGAACTGCGGCAGCGGAATGATGCCGGGGTAGTCCTGTTCGGTCAGGCTCGAAACGCGCCAATGATCGGGCGTTCCGGCCGGCAGAATCCCTTGCTCGATCCCGCCGACGAGATAAATCGTCGACGGGTAGATTTGACACGTCGAAGCGTCTTCGGAATTGAAGAACCAGGCGCAGACGAGCGACACGGTCGCGCATTCCGGATGCTCGGCTTGCAGCTGGTCGAGCGCATAGGAATAGTCGGTCTTCGTTCCGCCCGGCGCGTAAAACGTGTTCGTCGGCAGATAGGGCCCGAGCCCGGCCGCCTCGCGCTGCGCCCCGAGAAAGGGGATCGTGTCATAGACGAACTCGCCGCTCGCCGGCAGCAGATGGACGCCGAGCGCGTGGACCATGCGCGTGTTACCGAAACCGCCGCAGCCCGAGCGCTGCGCCGTGACGGACCGCCTCGTCCATCGCCTTCATCATGCCCGAGGCGTTCTGGCGCATCCACTGCGACACGCTGGCCCCGTCGATCGCCGCAACGTGGAAATTGGTGGTCGGATGGATGGAAACCGAACCTGCTCCGACGCCGCTTCGCCCATTCGCCGCTCCGCTCAGGAGATCGCGGAAGGCGCCCGCCTCCGCTGGCGGCATGATGAGCTCGCCGTGGTGCACGACCGAGAGCATGTCGCTGGGAACCTGCCACATCCCGATATCGGCCGAAGCGACCGACCCCGCCATGCCGGCGACTGTCGCCTGCGCCGCCGCAGCCGGTCCGGCCGCCAACGGTCCCATCAGCGGCGCAAGGAAGCCGAACACGCCGGCGAAAGTTTCCGCCGCGGAGGACAGGATCGAGCGGATGATCGCCGCGCTCTGTGCGCTGATCGAGGCGCCCGCGCCAGCATCCTCAGCGGCTGTCCGGGACGCGACGCCGGCCGTCGTCGCCGCCGTCTTCATCGCTTCGGCGATGAGGGTGCGGGCGACGCTCGCCTCGGTCCATTCGATGAAACTGATCGCCAGGTCGCTGAGCGCCGACTTGAAGGCGGCATGCCAGTTTTCCGTGCCGGAGATGAGACCGCGCAATTGCGAGTTGAAGGCCCGCTCGATCGTGCTGGCCAGGGATTGATAGTCACGCTCCTGCGCCTCCACCGACGCGCGGGACAGCGAGGCGATCTCATCGTTGCGGCGACGTGTCGCCTCGATGATCGTGTCGTCGAGGCGTTGCCTTGCCGCAAGCGATTGCCCGCCGAGCGCCTCTTGCCTCTGCAAGGCCGACAGTTCGAGCGCATATTCCTGATCGAGCGCCCGTCGCGACAAGGTGAGCTTCTCGCTCTCGGCGATCTCGTGGAAGCGCGCCTCTTGGGCGTAGAGCGCGAGCTTCTGCTTCATCCCGTCGGCGAGGAGGCGCAGTTCTTCGCCGGTGGCGAGTTCGGCGGCCTTGATCGCGTCGGCGCTGGTCGTTTCGTCGCCTGAGCGCTCGGCCGCGGCGGCCCGCGCCCGATCATCGGCGACGGATTGCTCGAGCGACCGCATCGCCGTCAGCGCATCGCGATAGGGCTGCAGGCGCTCCGGCCTGAAGGCGTCGGCAGAGGAGGTGGCGAGCGAGGAAAGCTGCCCGTTGATTTCGCCGAAGGGCGACGCGAAGCTGCGCAAGGCCTCCTTGGCTTCGCCCACTCCGGCGACAAAGTCGGCGACGGAGGCGCTGAAACTGACGGAGACGTTGGCGTCGGTCATCGCAAAGTCCCTCATCAAAGCGCGCCGCCCGGAAACGCCGCCTTCAATTCCGCGATGGTCGGAGGACTCGCCGGCGCGGCCTCGGTCGGCGGTCGATATTTGAGCGCCGCGGCGACGAGCCGATGGGTCGGCGGATTGCGCCGCCACTCGGCCTGCAGCGCGAGCCAGCGCGGCAGCGTCAGCTGATCGAGCGCCTGATCCCAGCTCCAGCCGGTGTTGGCGACGACCGCCGCGATCAGGGCGTCGAAATCGACTTTCCCGGGGGCTGCGACGCCTCCAGCGTCGCGCTCGTCGCTGGCCGAAGCCCGGCCGCCTTGGCGACCGCCGGGAAGGCCTGGATCAGGTCGCCGACCGCGAACGGCAGCTCGAGAAACTCGGCGTAGGAGAGCGCGGGCTCGACTTGCGCGATCGCGCGCCAGGTCGCCTCCGCCAGGCGGTCGAGTTCGGCCTCGCCGAGCCGGGCGACGCTCTCGATCGACATCGAAGGTCCGCCCGCGGCGAGATAGGTGTCGAACAGCGCCGGCTGGATCGCCTTGATCGCGCGGAATGGCAGATGCGGGAGCGCCCAGCGCCGGCCGCCGAGCGCAACGTCGAAGGTTTCCTCGCTCATGCCGCGTCGCCGAAGTTGAACTGGCAGACCTGGCCCGCGGCGTTGGCGAAGCACTGGAAGTCGAGCTCGGGGATGAGGAAATCCTCGATCTTGGTGCCGAACGACAGTTTCTCGGCGATGCAATTGTAGAGCATGACCGAGAACTGCTTGCCCGTCACCGGATCGGCGGCGAAGAGGTTCGCCGAAAAGGCGGCCGACGGCCCGATGAGCTGCGAACTGACGGCAATGCTCTCGCCGCTCGCCGCCAGCGTATACGTGTAGGAGATCAACACGGCGGCGCCGGCGTCGGCGGCGGCGAAGGTGTAGACGCCGCCGGTCAGGGAATACTGACCCTGCGCCGGGTTCGAGGCGACCGCCTTCAAAGGCAGCGACGAACTCGCGTAGACGACGCCCTGGTCGGCGACGAAGGTCGCGTGATTGGTCGTCGAATAGGTGTAGGGCGAGGACGCTGGAACGGTTGTCGTCTCGCCGAACTGCGTCTGCGTCACGCCGGCGCTCGGCGTCACGCCGAAAAAGAGTGAGCCCAGCGCCTGGCCGGAGACCCGCGCCATCTTCGCCTTGCCGGTCATCTTCTTCGTGCCGGAGCCGATGGCGACCGGGAAGTTGTACTGGCCGTAGAGCGCCTTGGCGGTCACGGCGACGTTGAGGGTCACTTCCTGCGCCAGGCCGAAATTGATCGGCGAACCGCCAGCGGGCGTGCCGATCAGCACGCCCGAGCCGAATACGAACATGGGGGATCTCCGGTTGCTAATCGATGAGGGTCAGCGCGCCACGCGCCGGGTTTGCGGTTCGTCGAGCAGAAAGCGCGTCACGGCCCAACGAGCCGCACGCTGACCACCGCCAGTCCGTCGCCATCGAGGTCGCCCGGATCGCGTACCGGCACGCCCGCAATCTTGCAGTCGTGCACCGCGCCGCCGAGCGTCTGGCGGCCGAGGGCCGCGTCCTGGCCGACGGGCGTCAGCGCGGCGTCGATGGCGTCGAGCGCGTTGTTGATCGCAATCGATCCTGGCGTCGTCAGATCCTGGGAGGCGAAATAGAGAAAGAGTTTGGCTTCGAAGGTCCGCTTCGGCGCGGCGGGCGACGGCCACTGATAGGTCTCCGGCCCCGATTCGAGCTGGAAGAACGCCGGGCGCAGCGACGACGGCACTTCGCCCCATAGTTTCATCCGCCGCGACGCCAGACCCCACGGATAGGCCGCGGAGACCACGGCGAACAACGCGGAAAAGGCGGCTTCGCGGCTCATCCTCCCTCCAGAACTTCGGCCGCCGTGTCGGCGAGCGCCGAGACGATCTCGCCGCTCATCTCGTCGAGCGAGGCGCGCAGATAGGACCGCTCGGGGATCAGCGAGCCAGGATGCTCGACCTTGCGGGCGAAATGCAGCGCGCCGCCGGCGAGGAAGGCGAGCGCTTGCGTCTTTCCGGGCAGGATCTCGTGCGCGGCGGTCTTCCCGCCACATTCCTGGATCGCCGCATATTTGACGTCGCCGTTCGACCCGACCGAGGCGAGCACGCCGTCCGCATCGGCTGCGACGTCGGCGACGATCGAGGCCTGCAAGGCGCCCGAGCGCATCGCCAGGACGCCGCCGGCGAGCTTGTCGGTTGTGACGCGGTCGGCAAGCGCCGCGGCGAGTTCCGACGCCTTGACCGCGAGCGCTTCCGAAAGCGCTGCGGGATAGGCGTCGAGTCGCGCCGCCGCCGCTTCGAGGCCGTCGAGTTCGGCCGCGAACATCAGATTGCGACCCGCTTGTACGGCTGCAGCATCATCAGGATCGGCGCCGGGACGGCGCTTATATCGTAAGCGATCGTCTCCTGCCCGCCGACCGATTTCGATCTGAGCCCGATCCGATCGGCGGCGCGGAACCGTTCCGCCGCGAGCTCGAGCGCGGCCTGCGCGACGTCTTGCGGCACGTAGCCGTAGGAGAGCATGACCGCCTGGCCGGCGTCCGCGGCGGAGAACGAATAGGTCCCGCCGGAGACCGAATATTGCCCTAAGCCCGGCGCGCTCGCGACAGAGCTCAAGGGCGCGCCGGTCGCCGCATAGACGACGCCGAGATCGGACGCCCATGGCCCGTAAGGCGCAGGGGCCGAGAGCTGCAGCGGCGCAGAGGCCGGAACGGTTTGCGCTTCGCCTTGCACCGCGTAGCCGGCGCGATACGAGACGACGAGGCTCTGCCGCCCGGGGCGGCAGACCTCGCCGAAGAGGTCGATCGCCTGCGGCCGTCCCGGGGGCGCGGCGTCGCCCGGCTGCAGCGCGTAACCGACCGAGCCGGCGGGATCGGCGCTCTGATCGGGCGGAATGACGATGCCGCGCCAGACCACCGAACTGACCTGAAGCACCGGCCATTGCCCGAGATAGACGCGGCGGCTGTCGAGATCGATCGTCTCGAGATAGGATTGCGGCAGGAGGCCCGGCCGGCTCAGCGCCGCTTGGATCGTCCGGCTCGCCGCGGTGATCAGTGCGCCGAGCGTGGAATCATTGGGCCCCGCGCCGGCAGGCAGCCCGAGCCACGCCTTCAGCGCCGCGAGGTTGGTCAGATCGTAAGGCGACATGCAGCGCTCGCGACAAACACGATAGAGCTGGGCCCTTCTCCCGCTTGCGGGAGAGGTGGCGCGCAGCGCCGGATGAGGGGGATCGCGCGGAGCGCGATGGCCGACATGTTCACCTGCAGCGCTTGATCCGCGAGGCAGGACAGGCGCACCCCGACGAAGCCATTGCGCTCCGCGCGACTTGCCCTCATCCGTCGTCGCTTTGCGACGACACCTTCTCCCGCGAGCGGGAGAAGGGCCGCGGAGCGCGGATTTATCTGCACCCGGCGGCCCGAAAGGCGTGCGGGCTCAGCCGTTGCCGATGTTGGCGAGGATGCCGACGCCGAACGGCGCGTAGACGGCGAGCGTCTCTTCCGTATAGACGCCGAACTCGCGCCGGCGGGTGCGCAGCGGCCAATCGACGCGGTAATAGTCGCGCCGCGTCATCACCTCTGCGACGTTCGGCGTCTGGTTCGACTGATACCAGACCGGCAGGCGCTCGCAGAGCGCCAGGATGGTGCCTGGCGGCAGGTCGGGGTGCACCTTGACGGGGATGTCGAAGCCGCCGTCGACGCTGAAGGGATTATAATACCAGCGCACGACGCCCGAGGCCGTGACGCCGTACGGGCCGCCATGGTCGCCGTCGGCGGCGACATTGTAACGGAGCAGCGGGCCCGAAGCGTTGGTCAGGCACTTGTTGGTGATGTTGCGCTGTTCCTGGGCGTTGACATAGAGCACCGTCGGCGACACCCGGTAGGCGTTCCACATCGACACCAGCATGTTGTCGATCTCGACCACGGAACCGCGACCGGAGGCGGTGAGAAACGTGCCCATCCCCGCCGCGCCGGAGGCGAACGTCTGCACATAGGAGCCGTTGGCCGGATTGAAGCCGATGGTCAAAAGACCGTCGAAGGCGAGCGTGGCGTTCCGCGAATTGTCCGCCGCAATGGCCGTCGCGGCCTGCTGGCCGGAAGCGAGCGGCGCGCTGAACGTCGCGCTGTTGATTGTGGTGATCGTCTGCAGCGTCTCCGACCCGGCCGCGCCGACGTACCAGGCGTAGGCGACCGCCCCGGTGACGAGGGGCGCGGTCGCGCTCAGCGTCTGGCCAAGCGTGATCGCCTGGGTGGCGTTGGCGCTGCGCATCGACGAGCCGCCGTTCAGCGTATAGGTGTTGCCGTCGTTGCCGGTGATCGTCTTCGACGTCGCGACGCCGCCCGCGACGCTTGAGTTGCGATAGCCTTCGAAGCTGAGCGCGACGACGATCGTCGAATAGGTTGCGGCGGGCAGCGTCCCGCCGGTCCCGCCGGCGCTAAGGCTCGGCGCGGCGGGCGTGCCGAGGGCGAGCGAGGCGTTGCCGCCGAGCAGCGCCGTTTCCTCCTTGCGCATCGTCTTCTGCAGGAGCCGCAGCGTCGCCGTGGCGTTGATGTCTTCGAAGCCCTCGGACGCCGCTTCCGCTTCGAAGGTCACCGTATCTTCCTCGCCGAGCGTCAGATAGGGCGCGACCTGGGCTTGCGCCGTATAGGACATGCTCGCGGTCCGCTGGCCTTCCGGCACCCAGCCCATCGCGTCATAGCCCGAGCCGGCGATCGAGGCGATGGTGCGCCAGCGCGCCGCGTCGCCGGGATTGGCGCGGCCGACGCGCGGCAGGGAATTCCGCAGCGGCGTGATGATCGGATAGAGGTTCTTGGCTGGAGCTTGCAGGTCGTAGGCGTTGAGCCCGGTCGAAACCGTGATGGTCTTGGCGAGCGATTCCTTCATCAAGCCGAGGGTTTCGTGCGTGGTGTGGGCAATGTTCATGAGGTTTCCTGTTGGGTAGCGGCTTGAGGGGCCGGGGGCGATGGGGGTTGCGCGGCGGCCGAAGCGTCGAGCGGTTGAACCGTCGCCGCCGTGAGCAAGGCGAAGGCCCGGGACGCCGCGGCCGCCGCGCCCGCCGGACGCCGCGGCGTCCGGCGATTCTAGCCGGCGATTCTAGTTTGCTGGGATTCGTGCGCGCCCCAGCCGACGCCTCGACCGGGGGAGCGCGAGAGGCGGTTCAGAGTTCGGAGCGGGTTGATCAGGCTGAGCTTGGTCAGCGCCAGCGCCCGCGCCTCGGCGGGCAGCGCCGCCAGGCGACGGATCGCCTCGTCGGTCCCGAAGGCTTCCGCGTCCCCGTCGGCGCTTTTGGCGACGCCTCGAAGCGCGGCCTTGGCCGGCAGCGGCTGGGCCTCGAGCCGCTGGATGCGCCGCGTCAGATCCGCAAGGACGGGCGAAGCGTCGTCGAGCGCCTGGCGCAGGCGGGCGTTCTCGTCGGCGACGCGTTCGAGCTTCAGCGCCGCTTCGGCGAGCGCGGCCGCCGCTTTGGCGAGCGCCTCAGGCGCTCCCGGCGCGGCGCTCGGCGGCGCGGACGACGGCCGGGCGCGCTCTTCAGTCTTGGCTTCGGCCGCGGGCTCTGGCGGTTCGGGCGCCGCCGCGGCGGCAGCGGAGGGCTCCGCCGGCGCTTCGGCGCGCACGGCGAAGGCTCGTTTCTCGACGACGCCGTCCTTCACCACCTCGAAGGTGGCGCCGGGCAGGCAGGGCAGGTCGACGAGCGAGATTTCATGCGGCTCGGCGGTGTAGCGGACGAGGCCGGTGTCCGGATCGGCCCAGCGTTTCACATAGCGTCCGCCCTGGCTGAAGCCGGTGTAGACGCCCTCGAGAACCTTCTCCCACTCGTCGTCGTCGATGATCTTGGCGGAGACGACGATGCGCCTGGCCTCGTCGTCGAAGGCGATGCCGGTGAGCTTGCCGGCGGCGATGCGGCCGTGCATGGCGCGCACCGCGCCGAGCGACTTGCCGCCGCTCGCCGCCGCCGCCTCGGCCGACCATGTCTCGAAATAGGGCTTGCTCGAGGCATAGTCGAAAATCTCGCCCGAGCGGTCGGGCGCTTCCGCCGTGGCGACGCCGGCGACGAGCCGCTGGTCGAGATCGACCTTCGTCAGCGGCAGGAAGAGATCGAGAGAGGACATTGCGGCTCCGTCGAAAGGGCGCGCGCCGGCGCGCCCGGTGACGGCGCGGGCGGAATTTCGGAATGTCGGGAAGAGGCAGAGGAGGAGGGGGCCTGGCGCTTTCGCCGCCCCCACTCTCTCCAATGTAGCTGACTATGCCATGACCGGCGTAAGCGGTCAAGGAAATGTTCTCTTTTTGTTCTCAACCCGGCAAACTTGGGGGTTTCGGCTGATCGAGCCGCTTGCGACTCTTGCAGCGGGTCGATGGCGTCGTCGCCGACCCAGACGAATTCGAGGTCCGGCTCGCCCACGCATTCCTGGATCACCCGGTCGACGACGGTCTTGGCCCAGGTCTTCAGCGGCAGGAGCCCCTCCTGCGTCGCCTGCAGCCGCATCGTCTCGCTCGTTGGGCGCCTCCGGCGCGCGCCCGTCCTCGCCGATCAGCGGCTTGATCGTCGCCCCGTCGACGATGTCGAGCGAATGGAGCTTTCCGGCGCGGGTGAAGCGCGGATAGATCGTCGCCGCGTCGATGACCAAGAGGTCCTCGATCAGCATGCGCAGCCAGTCGGCGAACGAATGGCGCCGGTCGGGCCGGCTCAGAGACGCGAGCGCCGCGTCGATGCGGGCGGAGGCGTCCGGCAGCTCGGCGCGGGCCCGCGGTCCCACGGTAAAGTTCCGCGCCGCGATCTGGTCCTTGCGCGTCTCGATGACGGCGCGCAAAAGCGGCAGCGCGTCGGCGAGGGCACGGAGTTCGGCAAAGGAAATGCCGCCTTCGGCGCGCGGGATATAGTTGAGGTTCAAGCCGAACGGATAGTCGAACTGCCGCCCCTTGACCTCGGGGGGCGCCTGCGGCGCCAGCGGCTGCTGCGGCCCGAACCAGGTCGCCGGCGAAACGCCGCTGATGGCGTAGCGCGTAGCGGCGGCTTATCGTCGCGCCGTCGATAGCAATGAAGTTGGAAACGCCTTACAATTTCGGGGTGCGGGACAAGCCGAACTCAGCAACCGTTGCACTGCGCGTGCGCGGGCTGGACGAGGTAGGCATAAGCGGATACGCCGCCTGCCAGGGCGACGGCGAAGAAGGCGAGAGCGACCAGTCTGCGCAATGGAAGTCCCCGAGACATTCTCACGAGTGAACATCACCGAAATTGGCCGACGTCCAGGGTGTTTTATGGTCCGGGCGAAACGATTTTCATCGCGCGCCTTCCTGCCCGCATCGCTTTGACGATGGCGGGCGCAGCCGGCCGGATCGGTCACCGCGAGCTACCGGCTGGCGCTTGAGCGCCGGCGGCGGGCATGATCGGAAGCAGAGGATTATCCGACCACGGCACGCCGTTCTCGGCGAAGATCTGCTCCAGCGCCTCAATGAAATCGGGGTTCAGCGTGTGGTTCAGCTCGCCGCTCGACGGAAAATGGGCGGCGACAAGCTCGCGTAAACGCTGAGTTCCGGAGACTTGCGTTCCGTTCCACAGGAAACCGCCGGAATCGATAAACGGACTCACGGTGCGAATGGCGTTCAGGAGCGACGTACGATCGTGACACTCCATGAACACGTCAATTCCGACCAGGTCGCAGGTCAGCGTCCGGTAAACCATGTCAACCCCAAATTGCCACCGAGCCTCAGTGTCAGCCGGGATAGAGGCGATCTTGCCGAACGCAAAATCCACCAATCCCCATTGCCACCCATCATATTCGAGGAGAGTTTTTTGCAGCCAAAGTGCTATGTCTTCCGGGATGCGCATGACCGCCCTCATTTCTTGGGAAATTTCAATTTCAGCACAGCGCCGCCGTTGAGTTGTTTGACCGTCGGATCGTTGATGTCAACCGATGCCGTGGTTGGTTCTGTTTTCGCGCTCGCCTGTCCTGCTGGGCGGAATATGATGAACGAGCCATCCGGCATTTTCGCGATAAATCCGCCGCCGTCCAGGGGAGTGAGCAGTGAGGGCGTCTGACCATTGTAGGCGTTGTGGGTATAGGCAAGGGCGGTTGCATTCGGGTCCTCAGACGCGGGCATCGTGCGCACGCCGTCCGCTTTCGCCTGTGTCCCGGGCAGTTTGCCGTCCGGCGCGATCAATTCGGCGCGCGTTCCCGTCGACGCTGCTGCCGCTTCCGGCGGGCGCGGGGCTTCGGGTGGTTCGACAGGTGGAGGCTGGATAGGTGGCGGCTCAATGATTTGCGCTTCATCGATCGCCGACCCTGACCCACCCGCATCCGACATCACCGCGTCATTGCTCGCGACCTGCACGTCCCTCGGCCTCTGTTCGCGCGCCGCGCTGCCCACCGGCCTGGCCGCGTCGCCCGCCGTTGCGAACCGCCCCTGCTCATCGTGATACGGATTGAACTTTCCAAGGACAGCAGCCGCGTTGTTCCCACCCAGCCCCAGCTCGGCGCGCGCCTCCTCGCGCGTCTTGATGCCGGCCGAGACCAGGATATTGAGCGTCTGCGCCTGCTGCAGCGGGTCGATCGCATCGTCGCCGACCCAGACGAACTCGAGCTCCGGCTCGCCCACGCATTCCTGGATCACCCGGTCGAGGATGGTCTTGACCCAGGTCTTCAGCGGCATGAGGCCCTCCTGCGTCGCCTGCAGCCGCATCGTCTCGCTCGTCGCGCGATTGACCTGGCTGACGAAGGGCGTGGCGGGGACCGAGAAGGCGTAGCAGATGACGCGGGCGAGCCATTCGTCATAGGCGTCCTTCAGCGGCGGCTGGCGGTACTCGATCAGCTTGAAGTCGCCGGGCATGAACTTGAGCATCCGCCGTCTGTGCAAATTGCCGCTCATCCGCGCGTCGAAACCGTCCTGGAAATCGCGGATCTGATCGGGCGTCCACTCCTTCGGCAGCGTTGCGAAGGCGTCGGGCACGGAGCCGGCTTGGTAATAGTCGAGCGTCGCCGCCTCGCGCCTCAGCGCGATGTTGATGGTGAGGGCGATCTGCTCGACCGGGCTCATGCCGTAGAGCTTATGAGCGCGGACGTTGCGGGGCAGATAGAGGAGCTCGTCGGCGGAGAAGTCGGCCGCCGGCACGCCGTGCAGGATCTGCTGATAGGCCGGGTTCGGCGGCTCGGGCGCGCGCCCGTCCTCGCCGATCAGCGGCTTGATCGTGGAGCCGTCGACGATGTCGAGCGAATGGAGGTTTCCGGCGCGCGTGAAGCGCGGATAGATCGTCGCCGCGTCGATGACCAAGAGGTCCTCGATCAGCATGCGCAGCCAGTCGGCGAACGAATGGCGCCGGTCGGGCCGGCTCAGAGACGCGAGCGCCGCGTCGATGCGGGCCGAGGCGTCCGCCAGCTCGGCGCGGGCCCGCGGTCGCACGGTGAAGTTCTGCGCCGCGATCTGGTCCTTGCGCGTCTCGATGACGGCGCGCAAAAGCGGCAGCGCGTCGGCGAGGGCGCGGAGTTCGGCGAAGGAAATGCCGCCTTCGGCGCGCGGGATATAATTGAGGTTGGCGCCGAACGGATAGTCGAACTGCCGCCCCTTGACCTCGGCGGGCGCCTGCGGCGCAAGCGGCTGCTGCGGCCCGAACCAGGTGGCGGGCGAAACGCCGCTGATGGCGTAGCGCGTCGCGATCGCGAGGCGCGCGAAGACATTCGGCGTCAGCGGCCGTTCGATGGCGTCCGACATGCAACATTCCTTGGGGTCTTGAAGGTGATTGATGCGAGGCCCGCGCCGCCCCCCTCTCCCCTTGCGGGAGAGGGGCTGGGGGTGAGGGGTCCGGCGCGATAGCGCCTTATCGCCGCGCGCCTCCCGGCGCCTACCGCCCGGCCCAGAAGTCGATCATCCCCGTCGTCGCGCCGCCCCGGTCCGGCCCGATGAGATCGGCGAGCGCCCAGACGAGAGCGTCGGCGCGGTCGGGCGAAAAGCCGGCGCGGCGGTCGAAATCCGGCGTCAGCGCACAGAGCTGGTCCTCGAGCTTCGGAAAGACGCCGGCGTGGAAGACGAGGCCGCGCTCGTAGGCCGCGGCGATCGGCTCGGCGCGCAGGAACTTGCCGCGCGTCGCCGAGACCGAGCGGACCGGCAGCTGCGGCTCGGCCTGGCGCAGCACTTCCGCCACCATGTCGCCGCCGTTGTTGATCTCGGCGACCACCCGGTTGGCGCGAAAGCCCCGATAAGCGGACCCGACGCGCGCGGCCCAGGCGGCGGGCGAATCGCCCTGGCTGCTGAGGTCCGCCAGCACGTAGAGGCGCCCGTCCGCCGCCTTGCCGGCGACGATGAGCCCGCATTCGTCGGCCTTCGCCCCGGAGCGCGCCGGCGGATCGACGCCGACGACGACTTCGGCGAGGTCCCGCGGCGCCGCTTCCGCCGCCACCCGCTGGCGCTCGATCAGCGCCCGCGTCCACAGCGCCCCCGGCGCCTCCTCGACGATTTCGGCGAACAGCTCCTGCCGGCCGATCGCCCGGCCCTCGTAGCGTTTGGCGATGCGATCGAGGAAAGCCTGCGCCAGATGCTCCCGGTTGTCGAAGGTCGAGGCCCGGGTGACGATCGTGTCGCGCGCCGCCGCGAGCTCTTTCAGGAAACGGGTCGGGCGCGGCGTCGTGGTCACGACCATCTGCGGCTTGTCGCCGAGGCGCAAGCCCAGCATCGCCTGATCGAAGGCCTCGGGCCGGCGCCAGGCGGCGAGCTCGTCGAGCCAGAGCTTCATATGCTGCTTGCCCCGCAGCCGGTCCGGCTCCTCGGCCGAGAACACCGACGAGACGGCGCCGTTCGGCCATTCGAGCCGGGCCGACGCGGCGAAATAGCGCGGCCGCTCGCTCCGGCGACAGACGTTGAGAATGCCGGATTCGCCGAGCACCATCACGTCGCGCGCGTCGTCCGCCGTCGGGCCGATCAGGTTGACGATCGGATGGTCTTTCGTCCACAGCCTCACCGCCTCGGCCCCGGCGCGCGTCTTGCCGGCGCCGCGTCCGGCGAGGATCAGCCAGACGATCCAGTCGCCCGGCGGCGGCGCCTGGTCGGGACGGGCCCAGAGCATCCAGTCATGGAAAAGCTGGTGGCAGTCCCGCGGCTCCATCGCCGCGAGGATCGCGGCGCGGTCGGCGGGATCGAGCTTCAAAAGGTCGCCGATGCGCCCGATCCGCGCGCCTGGCGCGAGCGCGCCGGCTTTGGCCGCTTCGCCACTCATGCCGTCCGGCGCTCGTCTTCGCTCGAAGCCGCCGCCTTCAGCCGCGCCGCCGCGGCGTTCAGCTTGGCGAGCAGCCGCGCGCGCTCGTCGTCGCCGTAGGGCTCGAGCGCCGGGCTGGCGCGGCTGAAGCCATGGTAGCGGTCGAGGCGGTCGAGGATCTTCAGCGCCCGGTCGAGCGCCTCGAGATCGCCCTCCCGCGCGCGCTCGAAGAGCTGGCGGCCGAGGTCTTGCAGCCGGGCGATCTGCAGCTTGGCGAAATCCGCCGGCGGCGGGACCCAGCGTCGGCCGAGCGCCTCGCGCAGGATGGCCTCGACCCGCTTGCCGGTCAGCTTCTCGTTCGCTGCGATCGCCTCGAGGCCTTCGCCGCCGATCAGCGCCGCCAGCACGCGCTCGGCGCGCGGCCGCGCGCCTCGCGGCGCTCTCGGAGAAGCGTCGGTCATGGGCGGTCCTTTTCTGCAACGGAGTTTGGGCGGGGGTCGATAGCGAGCGCAGCAAAGCGCCGACCCGGGAAGGCCTGGCGGCGACGCTCTTTTCAGGAGAAAATGGCCGGCGGCCTTGCGGGCGCGCGTTTCGACCTTGCCCCACTATGCCGCGAGCGGCGTCAAAGCGCAAGGATTTGTTTCTGGAAAAGGGAATTCTGATGGAGAAATTCATAAGAATCAGACGCTTGGCGCCGTAAAAATCGGACCCGGCGGGGGCCTTGGGCGGACTGACCCGAATCCTCGGTGCAAGGCGCAGCGTCGGTGATGATCGATGCGCGAAGGCCTTGAGGCGCATGCAGCCCACCCGCCGATGCGCTTTATGCGCAACGGACAAAGAAGCCTGTGGAAGCGCCCCCGCATGGCGGCGATGGCGGGCCGTTCGAACTTGCGCCGAGAGTTCGAATTTGCCAGGAACGGGATCCTGAAGAACAATTCCGCTTGAACCGGCGTCCTCTGGGCGACGGGACACAAGCAATTCGCAAGCGGCGGCCGGCGGGGCCTGCAAACGGAGGAACGCTCGGCGGTCACACCCTATAGGTGACTTCATGCTCGCGCACTCCGGCGACGCCGGTCGCTTCTCAAACACCCCCCGGGTGCGATTCAATCAAAGGTTTGGAGATTTAAGAATGAAGCTCGTAATTCCGGTCTGCGCAGCGATGCTCTGCGCCAGCGCTGCGCACGCCCAGGTCGACCTGACCACCTATGCCGACGCCAACGGCAATATCGACATTCAGAAGCTCACCTGCGCTCAACTGGCCGGCACTTTCCAGGAGGACGCCGACTTCATGACCGTCTGGTACAGCGGCTGGTACAACGGCCTGGCGAACTACAGCAAGATGAAGATCGATCGCGCCAAGGAACTGGAGCATCGCGTCATCGTCTATTGCAAAGCCCATCCGGACAAGAAGGTCATCACCGCGATGGATATCAACATCAAGCAGATGCGCAAGGAACTTGGCATCAAGGTTGACGACGAGAAATAACCGGTCTGGCCCCTAGATACAACCGGATACTCGAAAATATGGAAAGGAATGGTATGTTCTCTTCAAACGCCACTTGCAACAAAATCTTTGCTGCGCTTGGACGCGTCGAATTGCGGATGGCGCTGGTCGCGTCGGCTGCTCTGATCGCCTCGACCTTGGCGTCGCAGGCCCAAGTCGAATTGAAGACCTATGCCGATGAAAAGGGCTATCTCAATGTGAAAGCATTGACTTGCGCGCAGCTCGCCAACACCTACCAGGAAGACGCCAATTTCCTCGGGGCCTGGTACAGCGGATGGTTCAACGGCCACCTGAAAAGACACTCCATCAACGTCAAACGGACGAAGGAAGGCATCCACGAGGTCATCGTCTACTGCAAAGCCAATCCGGATAAAAAGGTTCTCGACGCGGTCGAGACCTACGTGAAGAAGGTGCAGGCAAGTCAGTAAAGCTCGACCTGCGACGAGCGCGGTTGCGCCCGAGCCGGCCGCCTCTGCCTTAGGCTGTGCCTTGGTCTGCGTGTCCCTCCATAATGGGCCGCCGAGTCGCGGCGGAGTAGATTCCCCTCTCCGGTTCGGAGAGGGGAGCGCCAGCGTGGCCGCCTACCCTGCAGTCGCCGACTGCCTACCCGCCTCCCTGTGCTAGAGTGGCAAGGATAAGTTGTTTGGTCCGGACGACACCGGCAGCAGCATCCAGGTCAAGAACGCCTTCGGAGCCCAGCGATGGCCAACAGCAAGCCGTTTCCCCTCAACGCCTGGTATCCCGCGGCCTGGGGGCATGAGGTCGAGCGCAAGCTCAGCGCTCGCACGGTCTGCGACAAGGACATCGTCCTCTACCGGCGCGCGGACAGCGCCGTCGCCGCGCTGGAGGACGCCTGCTGGCACCGGCTGCTGCCGCTCTCGCTCGGCAGGCTCGCCGGCGACGAGATCGTCTGCGGCTACCACGGCCTCGTGTTCAATTCGGCCGGCCGCTGCACCCATATGCCGGCGCAGAAGACGATCAACCCCTCGGCTTGCGTGCGCGCCTATCCTGTCGTCGAAAGGCACCGTCTCGTCTGGGTGTGGCCGGGCGATCCGGCGCTCGCCGATCAAGCGCTCATGCCCGATTTCCACTGGAACGACGGGCTCGAATGGAAGGGCGAGGGCGGCGCGTTCATGAGCCTCAAATGCGACTGGCGGCTCGTCGTCGACAATCTGATGGACCTGACCCACGAGACCTACGTCCATTCCGACAGCATCGGCCACGACGCCATCCTCGACACGCCGTTCGACGTCACCCACGGCGAGAGGACGGCGACGATGACGCGCTGGATGATCGGCATCGAGCCGCCGCCGTTCTGGGCGAAGCAGCTCGGCAAGCCAGGCCGGGTCGATCGCTGGCAGATCGTCACCTTCCAGGCGCCCGCGGTGGTGGTGGGCGACGTCGGCGTCGCGCCGGCGGGGACCGGGGCGCCGCAGGGCGACCGCTCGCAGGGCGTCAACGGCGCCTTTCTCGCCGCCATCGCGCCCGAAACCGAGACGAGCTGCCACTATTTCTGGAATTTTGTTCGCACCTTCCGCACCGACGACGATGAGCTGACCCGGAATTTGCAGCGCGCCCACGTCAACGAGGGCCGGGGCGTCTATGACCAGGACCACGTCGTCCTGGAGGCGCAGCAGCGCGCCATCGAACGCAATCCGCGCCAGCCCTTCTACAATCTCAACATCGACGCCGGGGCCTTGTGGGCGCGGCGCATGATCGACCGCATGCTGGCCGGCGAACGCGGCGCGTCCGACCCGGCGCAGGCCGCCGAATAGGCCGACGACGCCAATGCCCGAGCGGATCGAATGGGGCGAAGGCGCGGTGCGGGCAACCCGCAATCTCACGCCCGACATCCGCCTGATCGAGATCGCCCCGTCCAGCGGCTTCGCCCCCCCGACGCCGGGCGCCCATATCAACGTCGGCGTCCTCGTCGGCGACCGTCCGGACACCCGCTCCTATTCGATCGTCGGCCCCTGCGCCGACGGGATCTATCGCATCGCCGTCAAGCGGCTGAAGGACTCGCGCGGCGGCTCCGCCTACATGTGGACGCTGAAGCCGGGGGCGCGCCTTGCGGTGTCGGCGCCGGCCAATCATTTCGAGCTCGGCCTCGGGCGGCCGGAATACCTTCTGCTGGCCGGCGGCATCGGCATCACGCCGATGTTCGCCCATGCGCTGGCGCTCGCCCGCGGCAGCGCGCGGTTCCGCATGCTCTATGCCTGCCGGGGACGGGGTGACGCAGCGCTTGCCGCCGAGCTTGAGCAGGAAATCGGCGATCGCCTGCGGCTTTTCGTCAGCGAGGACGGCGCCCGCGTGGACATCGCCGCCGAAATCGCCAACCTCGACCAAAAGGGCGAATTCTATGTCTGCGGGCCGATCGGCATGCTCGAGGACGCCAAGAAGGCCTGGGCGGCGAGCGGCCGCGCGGTCGACAAGCTGCGCTTCGAAACCTTCGGCAGCAGCGGCCGGCGGCCGACGGTCGCCTTCACCGCCAATATCCCGCGTCTCGGCAAGACGATCGCGGTCAGCGCGCACGAGACCCTGCTCGAGGCGCTCGAGGCCGCGGGCGTCGAGATGATCTTCGACTGCCGGCGCGGCGAATGCGGCCTCTGCGCGCTCACGATCCTTGCGGTCGAGGGCGAGGTCGACCACCGCGACGTCTTCTTCAGCGAAGCGGAGAAAGCGGCCAACGCCAAGCTCTGCACCTGCGTCTCCCGCGTCTACGGCCAATCGATCACCCTCGACACCGCCGACCGCTGATCCTCCTCTCCCGCTCGCGGGAGAGGGCCGGGGCGAGGGGCAACGCGGATATGGACGGGGCGCCGGCGCACGCGCAGGATCTCCCCCTGGGTAGGACGAAACCATCCGGGTGCGCTGCAGGTCAAGCGAGGTGGCCGGCACAGAAGCTCCCTGCATTTGGGCAGACCCGGGCTGCCATTTGTGCTAATCTGCCAACAGCGGGAGGGGCGCAATGAGCGAGACGCGCAAGCTCGCGGCGATCCTGGTTGCGGATGTCGTACAGACGGTTAGCGGGCGCCGACGAAGATCGCACGCTCGCGCGTCTTCGGTGTCTGCGGAGCGACCTCATCGACCCAGTCATCGCCGCCCATCACGACCGCATCGCCAAGCGCGCCGGCGACAGCTCGATCATCGAGTTCCGCAGCGTGTCGACGCGCTGCGCGCCTGCGGCCCGCCGGCAGAAAATATGTTGAGGCAACCCAATTCATGGAGGCGATCATGGATACGCGTATTCAGATATTGTCTGCTGTCGCCGCGGGCGCGGCGCTATTCCTTGCGGCGGCGACGGTGGCGATGCCGGCGCGAGCAGCGATGGTGGCCGATTTCTACGATCTGGCGAAACCTGCCGGAGACGGGCCGTTTCCCGCCGTCGTGCTAGCGCCTGGCTGCGGCGGCTTTCACGACCAATACTCCCCTCCGGTCTTCGACCAATACCGAAAGCGGCTCGTCGAAGACGGATTTGTCGTGGTGAACGTTGATTTCACCAAGGGCCACGACATTCCTGCCTGTTTCTCGGACAAGGGCTTGCTCATCACCCAGGAGGACTACAGCAAAGACATCCTGATTGCCGTGGCCGATCTCAAGAAGAATAGCTTCGTCGATCCGGCTCGCATCCACCTTTTGGGGTGGTCCTACGGCGGAGGCGCGGCTCTCAATGCCCTTGCCCTGGCTGAAGAACAGCCGGACGTGAAAATCAAATCGGTCGTCGCCTACTTCCCCTACTGCGGCGCCGTACGACCTTGGAAACAGCCGGTCCCGGTTCTCGTGCTCAGGGGCGGCGCCGATGACATGGCGCCTTTCGGGAAGTGCATGCCGGCGGTCAAAGCTGCGCTCGATAACAAGTCCATGCGGGACGTCGTCTATCCAGGGGCGCTCCATTCATTCGATCAGTTCACTGTTCCACAGCCTGTGAAGGACGCCATGGGCACGCACGGCTACGATGAGGCCGCGACGAAGAGTGCGTGGAGAGAGATGGAGACCTTTCTGAAAGAGTGAGCCAGTTACAAGTGCCGCGCGTGAGCCTCCCGGCGGCCCTGCAGTGCTATGCTGCGCCTCCCTCGCGGGCGTTGGCTTGGTCTCCGGCGCGGCCAACGTTAGGTCGATTACCGCTCCTTTTTTGACGGCCTTTGGGCCGGATATTGTGGTAGATTGCCCCTCACCCGGAGGACGCCATGAGCGAGACGCGCAAGCTCGCGGCGATCCTGGTCGCGGATGTCGTCGGGTACAGCCGGTTAGCGGGCGCCGACGAAGATCGCACGCTCGCGCGTCTGCGGGGTCTGCGCAGCGACCTCATCGACCCCGCCATCGCCGCCCATCACGGCCGCATCGACAAGTGCGCCGGCGACGGCTCGATCGTCGAGTTCCGCAGCGGGGTCGATGCGTGCCCTGCGCCATTGAGATGCAGAGCAGCAGCGCAACCCGGCGCGCCAGCGACAGGCGGATCGCATTTCGCGCCGGTCTCGTCCAAAGAGATCGCCTCGGCGCGACTGCCCTGGAACGTCCACGCTTGCACTCCGGCCTCCCTCTCATTATACCAGTATAGACGTAATGACTGGAGGATGCTTTGCCGAGCGTGGTCACCATTAACCGGCCGGAGGTCGTAGCGCTGATCGAAGAGGCCGCCCGCAAGCTGACCCGTGGCAACAAGACCGAAGCGGTCGCGCTGGCCTTGCGGCGTCTGCTCGACGAGAACGCGCGGGCCGGCTCTCTCTTCGGCGCCCATACCGGCTCGGTCAGGGTTCGTGACGGCTTCGACCTTGTCGCGCCGGCTCTCGACGTCGAGCCGGATGCGGAGACCGGCCGGGAGGTCGATCGTTGACCGGGCGCCTCTTGCTCGACACCCACATCGTTCTGTGGCTCGACAGCGGCGACGATCGTCTGCGAGAATCGACGCGCGTCCTCATCGACGATTGCTGGCGGAACGGCGGCCTGATTTTGATGAGCGCCGTCACCGCCTGGGAGATTGCGCTCCTGGTCGACGCCGGTCGGATCGATCTCGACTGTCCCGTCGAGGTTTGGATCGAGCGCTTTCTCGGGCGTCCCGGCGTCGAAGCGGCGCCGCTCGGACATCGCGCCGCCTGCCGCACCTACCGGCTCCACCATCTCGAGCATCGCGACCCGGCCGACCGGCTGCTGATCGCCACGGCGATCGAACTGGCGTGCCCGCTCCTCACCTATGACGAACGCATTCGGCGCTTCGGCGAGAAGCACGGCCGGCAATACCGGTTCGAGGTTGGGGCCTGAAACGCGCACGGCCTGGCGAGGCGGCAGCATCGGGCTCGCACGATCGCAATATGAAGCTTGGCTCGACATCCCGATCCGCGCGAGCTGGCGCACCACTATCGGGAGGGGGTGCTGGCTATTCGATTCTTCGGCAGTCATGCAGAGTACGACAGGATCGATGCGGAGACCGTGTGATGGATGCAACGCTGATCGTGATCGATTGTAGTGCGGAACTCGCCCGCGCTCGCGCCCTCGTTGACCGGCTGCGGGACTCGGAGAACCACGCCGATATCGCCCGGCTGCAAGCGCAAGCGCGTCTGATCGCTGCCCACGAGGAAACCAAGTGGCCGCGCCGACCGCCGAGCACCTCTGAACTGATCCGACACCTGATGGATCAGCACGGACTCACGCGGGCGGACATGGTTCCAATCCTTGGGGCCCCGAGCCGAGTGAGCGAGGTCCTGGCGGGTAAGAGGGAGCTGAGCATGGCGATGGTGCAGCGGTTGCGCGCGCGCTTCCGCGTACCGGCCGATGTCCTCATTCCACCGCCCAAACCGGCAAAGCGCACGACGAAGCGAGCGGCGGCCTGACGGAATTTCATTCGGCTGTTTAGGTATTCCTCCTGGCTAAAGTTCCGGACCATGAGCCGGAAATTGTGGTGGATTGCCCTCGCCCGGAGGGCGGGAATGAGCGAGACGCGAAAGCTCGCGGCGATCCTGGTTGCGGATGTCGTCGGTTATAGCCGGCTCGCCGGCGCCGACGAGGATCGCACGCTTGCGCGTCTCCGGGGTCTGCGCAGCGACCTCATCGACCCGGCCATCGCCGCTCATCACGGCCGTATCGTCAAACGCACCGGCGACGGCAGCATTGTCGAGTTTCGCAGCGTCGTGGACGCGATCCGCTGCGCGATCGAGATTCAAAACGGCCTCATCGAGCGCAACGCCGGCGTGCCGGAGGACCGGCGGATTGAGTTCCGCGTCGGGATTCACGTCGGCGACGTCGTCGAAGAGAGCGACGGGGATCTCATGGGCGACTGCGTCAATATCGCCGCGCGGCTAGAGGGCATTGCGAAGCCTGGCGCAATTTGTCTTTCGGAGGACGCCTATCGGCAGGTGAGCGGCAGGCTCGACATGGAGGTCACCGATCTCGGTCCGACCCAACTCAAGAACATCGACAGGCAGATTCGCGCTTATTCGCTGCAGGTGGGGGTCCCTGCAAAGCCGAAGCCGGCGAAAGCGGTGGAACCCGTGACGCCCGCAGCGCCGCCGCAGACGAGGCGTTTCCGGCTCGCCGCCGCGCTCGCGGCGCTGCTGGTGGTGGTAGCGGGCGGCGCGTGGTGGTTCCTCAATGCGAACCGGCCCGCAAGCGTCGCCACGAAGGCGCCCGCCGAGGCCGCGAGATTTTCTATTGTCGTGCTGCCCTTCGCCAATCTGTCGGGCGATCCGGGGCAGGACTACCTCGTCGACGCCCTGACCGACGAACTGACCACCAGTCTTGCGCGCATCAGCGACAGCTTCGTCATCGCGCGCAACACGGCCATGACCTTCAAGGGCAAGCCGATCGACGCCAAGGCGATCGGCAAGGATCTCAGCGTGCGCTATGTTCTCGAAGGCTCGGTGCAGCCGAGCGGCGATCGGATGAGGGTCAATGCCCAGCTCATCGACGCCGGCAGCGGCGCGCATCTCTGGGCCGAGCGATTCGACACGCCCCGCGCCGATCTGTTGCAGATGCAGGACGCGATCGTCACTCATCTGGCGGGGGCAATGGACTTTCAGCTCGTCCAGGCCGAGGCCGCCCGTCTCAAACGGACGCCCGCGGCCAATCGCGACGCCGAGGACTTGGCTCTTCAATGCAGAGCGGGCTTTTGGAGGGCCGGGGGGATCGGCAAGGAGGCGGATGCGGCATACTCGCTTTGCGAACAGGCGCTCGCCCTCGATCCCAACAATGTCCGCGCCCTGACGGCATTGGGGGTCAAGTTCTTGATGCGGGCGGCGCTTGGCGGTTCCGGCGACCAGAAAGGCGACCTCGAGCGGGCCGACGAATTGGCGTCCAAGGCGCTCGCCCTCGATCCGGATTGGACCGCGCCCCACGGCTTGAAGGGCTCCATCCTTCGGTTCCAGGCGCGCTACCCGGAAGCGGTCGCCGAGCACGAGCGCGCGCTCGCCCTGGACCCGTCCAACGCCGACGCCGCCGCCAGCCTGGGCTGGGACCACGTATTTTTCGGGCATTTCGATAAAGGCCTTGAATATTTCGACAAGGCGATTTTGGTGAGCCCGTACGATCCGGGGCTCGCTCATTTCTATGGCGGCAAGGCGGCGGCCAATTTCGGGCTGAAGAATTATGACCAGGCGATTGAACTGGCTCACCAGGCGATCGCGATCAATCCGAATTACGCTCAGTATATTCATGCGACCCTCGTGGCGGCGCTCGCCTTGACGGGTCACGATGCCGAAGCGCGCGAGGCGCTCAAGCGCTACCTCGCGCTGCCCTCCACCGGGCCGCTCAAGACGATCGCGGCATGGAAGGCGTACTACTCCGCACAGGGCGGCGATCCAGCCCGCGTCGAGTTTAACGAGCGGACGTACGACGGCCTGCGCAAAGCGGGGATGCCGGAGGAATGAGCGAGACCCGCAAGCTCGCGGCGATCCTGGTATCCGACATCGTCGGCTACTCCCGGCTTGCTGGCTCGGACGAAGATCGGACCCTTGCGCGTCTGCGCGCCCTGCGCAGCGATCTCATGGACCCGACTATCGCCTTACACCACGGCCGCATAGTCAAGCGCACCGGCGACGGCAGCATCATCGAGTTCCGCAGTGTCGTCGACGCGGTGCGCTGCGCGATCGAGGTGCAAAACGGCCTCATCGAGCGAAACGCAGGCGTACCGGAGGAGAGGCGGATTCAATTCCGCGTCGGCATCCATGTCGGCGACGTCGTCGAGGAGAGCGACGGCGATCTGATGGGCGATGGGGTCAATATCGCCGCCCGGCTCGAGAGCATCGCCAAGCCCGGCGCGATCTGTCTCTCCGAGCAGGCCTATTGGCAGGTGAAAGGGCGGCTCGACTTGGCGGTGACGGATCTCGGCCCGACCGAGCTCAAGAACATCGCCCAGCCGATCCACGTCTATTCGCTGCAGGTCGGCGCGCCCGCGCAGGCGAAACCGGCGGAACCCGTGACGCCAGCAGCGCCCGCGCCGCAGAAGACGCGTCCGGCGCTCGCGCCGCTCGCCGCCGCGCTCGTGGCGCTCATGGTTGCGATCGCGGGCGGCGCGTGGTGGTTCTTCGCTGCGAACCGGACCGCAAGCATCGCTGCGAAGGCGCCCGCCGAGGCCGCGCGGCTTTCGATCGTCGTGCTGCCCTTCGCCAATCTGTCGGGCGATCCCGGGCAGGACTACCTCGTAGACGCCCTGACCGACGAACTGACCACCAGTCTGGCGCGCATTCGCGACACCTTCGTGATCGCGCGCAATACGGCGATGACCTTCAAGGGCAAGCCGATCGACGCCAAGGCGATCGGCAAGGATCTCAGCGTCCGCTATGTTCTCGAAGGCTCCGTGCAGCCGAGCGGCGATCGGATGAGGGTCAACGCCCAGCTCATCGACGCCGAGAGCGGCGCTCATCTGTGGGCCGAACAATTCGACACGCCCCGCGCCGATCTGTTGCAGACGCAGGACGCGATCGTTACGCATCTGGCGAACGCAATGGCCTTTCAGCTCACCCAGGCCGAGGCCGCCCGTCTCAAACGGACGCCCGCGGCCAATCGCGACGCCGAGGACCTGGCTCTTCAATGCGCAGGGGGCCAATGGAAGGCCGGATCGATCGGCAAGGAGGCGGATACGACGTTCGCGCTCTGCGAACAGGCGCTCGCCATCGACCCCAACAACGTCCGCGCCCTGATGTTATCGGGGTTTAAGTTCCTCGCGCGGGCGCAGGCTGGCGTTTCCAGCGACCCTAAAGGCGACCTCGAGCGGGCCGACGAATTGGCGTCCAAGGCGCTCGCCCTCGATCCGGATTGGACTGCGATTCACCAATTGAAGGGCGACATCCTTCGAGACCAGGGGCACAACGAGGAAGCCGTCGCCGAGCACGAGCGCGCCCTCGCCCTCGACCCGTCCAACGTGAGCGCCGCCACCAGCCTGGGCTTCGACTACGGAATGCACGGGGAATTCGACAAAAGCCTTGAATATATCGACAAGGCGATTCGGGAGAGCCCGTACGATCCGTTGCTCGTCCATTTGTATGGCGGCAAGGCGTGGGACAATTTCGGGCTGAAGAATTATGACCAGGCGATTGAATGGGCTCGCCGGGCGATCGCGGTCAATCCAAATTACGTCCATTATATTCATACGACCCTTGTAGCGGCGCTCGCCTTGACCGGTCATGATGCCGAAGCGCGCGAGGCGCTCAAGCGCTACCTCGCGCTGCCCTCCACCGGGCCGCTCAAGACGATCGCGGCATTAAGGGCGTACTACTCCGCACAGGGCGGCGGTCCGGCCCGCATCGAGGCGAACGAGCGGGTGTACGACGGCCTGCGCAAAGCAGGGATGCCGGAGGAGTGAGCGAGACCCGCCGCCTCGCTGCGATCCTCGCCGCCGACGTCGTCGGCTACTCGAGGCTTATGGGCGACGACGAAGCGGGGACGGCGCGCGCGGTGCGGGAACATCGCGAGGCGGCGACGCCGATCGTTCGCGGATTCGGCGGCCGGCTGGTCAAGACGATGGGCGACGGCGTGTTGCTGGAGTTTCCTTCCGTTGTCGCGGCGGTCGAGTGTGCGATTCGCATGCAACAGCAGATGGTCGAACGCAACGCGAACGGTCCCGAAGCCCGACGCATCCTCTACCGCATCGGCGTCAACCTCGGCGACGTCCTGATCGACGGCGAGGATATTCTGGGCGACGGCGTCAATATCGCAGCGCGGCTCGAAGCCATCTGCGAGCCGGGCGGCATATGCATCTCCGGCTCCGCTTACGATCACGTGCGGGGCAGGATCGAGGCTGAGTTCGGCGACCTCGGCGAGAGGGCGCTCAAGAACATCGCGCGGCCCGTGCGGGCCTACGCGCTTGGGGTCGCCGACATCGCCCGCGCAAAGGTCTTGACGCCCGTGCCGCCTGCTGCGCCCACGCCGCAGAAGAGGAGTTTCAGGCTCGCCCCACTCGCCGCTGCGCTGGCGGCGCTGCTCATCGTAATGCAGGCGGCGCGTGGTGGTTCCTCAATGTGAACCGCCCCGCAAGCGTCGCCACGAAGGCGCCCGCCGAGGCCGCGCGTCTTTCGATGGTCGTGCTGCCCTTCGCCAACCTCTCGGGCGATCCGGGACAGGACTACCTCGTCGACGCCCTGACCGACGAACTGACCACGGCTCTCGCGCGCATGCGCGACACCTTCGTCATCGCGCGCAATACGGCGATGACCTTCAAGGGCAAGCCGATCGACGCCAAGGCGATCGGCAAGGATCTCAGCGTGCGCTATGTTCTCGAAGGCTCGGTGCAGCCGAGCGGCGATCGGATGAGGGTCAACGCCCAGCTCATCGACGCCGGCAGCGGCGCTCACCTCTGGGCAGAACAATTCGACACGACCCGCGCCGATCTGTTGCAGACGCAGGACGCGATCGTCGCGCATTTAGCGAACACACTCGACCTTCAGCTTCAACAGGCCTACGTCGCAGGCGTCAAACGGAAGCCCGCGGCCAATCGCGACGCCGAGGACTTGGCTCTGCAATGCTCCGAAGGCGAATGGAAGGCAGGAACGATCGGCAAGGAGGCGGATGCGGCATTCGCGCTCTGCGAACAGGCGCTCGCCATCGATCCCAACAATGTCCGCGCCCTGATGGCGTTGGGGGTCAAGTTCCTCACGCCGGTGGCGATTGGCGTTTCCGGCGACCCCAAAGGCGACCTTGAGCGGGCCGACGCATTGGAGTTCGAAGGCGCTCGCCCTCGATCCAGATTGGACTTGGCCTCACGATTTAAAGGGCAGCATCCTTCGGGCCCAGGGGCGCACCGAGGAAGCCGTCGCCGAACACAAGCGCGCGCTCGCCCTGGACCCGTCCAACGTGTTTTCCGCCGGCGAGCTTGGCTTTGACTACGAACGTCTCGGGGAATTCGGCAAAAGTGTAGAGTATTTCGAGAAGGCGATTCTGGCGAGTCCGCACGATCCGACGCTCCCCTATTGGTACGGCAGCAAGGCGTCGAGCAATTTCGGGCTGAAGCGCTATGACCAGGCGATTGAAGCGGCTCGCCAGGCGATTGCGATCAATCCGAACTATGTCCCGTGGGCGCATACGTACCTCGTGGCGGCGCTCGCCTTGACCGGTCATGATGCGGAAGCGCACGAGGCGCTCCAGCGCTACCTCGCGCTGCCTTCCACCGGGCCGCTCAAGACGATTGCGGCATGGAAGGCGCACACCGAGTCCCAGCACGGTGATCCGCGCTTCGTCGAGGCCCACGAACGGATGTACGACGGCCTGCGCAAAGCCGGGATGCCGGAGGAATGAGCGAGACGCGCAAGCTCGCGGCGATCCTGGTCGCGGACGTCGTCGGCTACAGCCGGCTCGCCGGCGCGGACCAAGAGCGCACGCTCGCGCGTCTCCGGGGCCTTCGTAGCGATCTCATCGACCCCGCCATCGCCGCCCATCACGGCCGCATCGTCGAGGGCGCCCGCGACGGCGGCGTCATTGCTTCGCCTGCCCGGGAAGAGTCCCGTGCCCTGCCGTCCACAATTCGTTTCCCGAAGGGGTGATGCTCGGGGGTGAGGTCATGCGCCAATCGTCAGCTGCAATCGAACCAGAGCTCCAACGCGACGTGTTCGGCTTCGCGGGGATTTCCGATGAGCTGGCCGACAGGGGATTCCTGCTGACCAGCACGGCTTCGATGATTGGCTGGGCGCGGACCGGCTCGCTGCACCTGATGAGTTTCGGGCTCGCCTGCTGCGCCGTCGAAATGATGCAATTCTGCACGCCGCGGCGGCTCGGCATGGCTTTGCGCGGCTCGCCGCGCCAGTCCGACCTGATGATCGTCGCGGGAACGCTGACGAACAAGATGGCGCCGGCGCTGCGCAAGGTCTACGACCAGATGCCCGAGCCCCGCTACGTCCTCTCGATGGGATCGTGCGCCAACGGCGGCGGCTACTATCACTATTCTTACTCGGTGGTGCGCGGCTGCGACCGCATCGTTCCCGTCGACATCTATGTTCCGGGCTGTCCGCCGACGGCGGAAGCCCTGATGTATGGTGTGCTGCTGCTGCAGAAGAAGATCCGCGGCGCGAGCTCGATCGAGCGGTGAATATCGAGGAGAACGTTGGTATCGACGAGCGTCATCGGCTGATCGCCGCGGGTCAACGCCATGATCTCGTCCGCCGTGAGCCTGCTCGTCGCCGTGCCTCGCATCCCCTCGAAGCGGCTTGGCTCGACCGCGGGCTTGCCGACCCGTCGCAAGAAAGCGCGGCCGTCCTCCGCGACCTCAAAATCGACCTTGCTGCCCGGATTGATGCCGAGGCGGTCGCGAACCGGCTTCGGAATTGTCACCTGCCCCTTGCGCGTCACGGTCACCGCCATCGGTCTCCGTAATACCTCCGCAGTCACAGGCATTATACTCGGCGGTTGATCTACCTCAACACGCGCAGGCTGCCGCGCGAGTATAGCCACGTTAGAGTGGTCACCCGGACCAAAAGCCCTCACTGAAGGCGGACGCGGTTCCCTCTGAAAGTTCGGGCCGGAGCTGGCGTATTTGCCCCGGCCCGACTTTTGTGGCCAATGCCCGAACGACTGGAAATACGTTCGCGCCGAAGGGAGCGCCAATGATGCCTGTTCGTTCGTTAGCGTGCAGCGCGCCGCTCCTTCTGGCAAGCGTCGCCTTTGCTTTCGGACAAGAGGTCGGCAACCCGGCTGTAGGGAAAAAGTTGGCCGAGGCGACATGCATAGGGTGTCACGGGGCCCAGAACACGTCGCACAAGGCGCCCGCGTTTTCGGCCGTCGCGGCGATGCCGTCGACCACGGCCAGGTCCTTGGACGTATTCCTGAGGACATCCCACCCCACCATGCCGAACCTGATGTTGAGCGACACGGATAGGGGTGACCTGATCGCCTATATTTTGAGTTTGCGTTGAGGCGAGAGGCCGGATTCCGGCGACAGTTGCTTCAATACTTATTTCTGATCGATCTCCCACCTTGGCCAGCGGCCCCATAATACCCTTGCCCACGAGCAAACACTCACCACAATCCGTAATTCGGCATAATTCCGGGCACTCTCAAACCATGGCGGCGGCATATGCGGACAAGCCCAGTGGAGGCGGGAGCGGGATTTCTTTCGCGTAGAGGATCGCGTGCAGCGGCGTCCCCTCAATGGAGATTGGCTCGTCCCAGACTTTGTCCGGGACGACGCCTTTGGCGTGAGCCTTCAGGCAACTTCGCCAGTGCTGGCCGTCGGCGAAGGGCGTGCCCTGGTCCCGCATTTCTTCGGCTTCCAGGAAGCCGAAGTAAACGAGGGCCACGGGAATGCCGAGCGAGGCCAATTTCCAAGCCCAGGCAAACCGGTTGCTCAGTTGGTAGTGATGTTCGATCGACAAGTTCCACCCCGGCAGAACGCAATTGAGCGCACGGCTCGCTTCCCCGCATGCCGCCTCGATCTTCTCCCTGTTTTTCTCGCTTCTCTCGGCGGTCCTTCCGTCGACATCGGGCGGGCGGGGCGCCTTGCCGCTATCGCTGAGCTCCCGAGTGTGGGCCTTGGCCTCGACCAGCAAGAGGCCCTCCCTGCCGTCGACGGTGGCCGTCGACGCAATGTCCCAATTGGGCGTGTTGGCTCCTCTCGGGAAGCGGAGGAACCAATTCGTGATTACCTCGCGGTCTCTCTCCGAAAGAAATGACGGTAGATCGTCAAGTCTGGCCTCACGCGGCTCGGCGAACCCGCGAGGCATCCAGGAGTGACGGACAGGGTCGACGGTTGCGAACGGCGCAGCCAAAGCCGACAACCTGTGGGCGACGACTTTGTTCGATCCCTGCGTCAGCAAGACGCAACGCGCCCGGCTGCCGCGCCGCTCGCGGGGCCTCAGGTTCTTGAACAGGGTGGCAACGGTGTTCATGTTCGGGACCCAAAAAGCGCGCCTGCGCCACAAGGTCATGCGTCGCTATCCCTGTAATTCGATAGGCGTTGCTGGTTAACGTTCCGATATATAGAGGGGCGGGACGGGCTGACAGTGCGCAGCAATCTGAACGACTGCTTAGTCCGATCCCCACCTAATCGCTAAAAATCGAATCGAAGGCGCCGAAAAGCCATTCGATTCGACCGTGATGCAGCAGGCGCTGGACGCCGGCGCCACCGGGGAGCAGAAGCGCGGCTTGTCGTAGAAAAACGACCGACCGCAGCGTCGCCGCCGAGAGGACGAATTGCTGCGCCGGGCTCTGACGCTCCGGGCCTTGAGGGCGCCATGATGCCGCGGGTCAATATCATAACCCCCGAGGAGCATCACCATGACCGACCCTGCCAACCCCGCCGGTCCCGCCATTCCGGCCGACGATCCCCGCCGCGCGCTGACCGTCGCCGACCCAAACGGCGCCGGGGTCCGGCATGTCGCGGTCGTCGGCGACACGTACAGCATCCTCGTGTCGGGCGCCGAGACCGCCGGCCGGTACTGCCTGATCGACATGATCGTGCCCGACGGCGGGGGGCCGCCGCCGCATCGCCACGAATTCGAGGAGATGTTCACTCTGCTCGAGGGCGAGCTCGAGTTCACCTTCCGCGGTCAAACCATGGTCGTGCGCGCGGGATCGACAGTGCACATCCCCGCCAATGCGCCGCACGTGTTCAAGAATGTTTCCGGCGGCGCGGTGCATATGCTTTGCCTTGCAGCGCCGGCCGGACTGGAGCAATTCTTTCTCGAGGTCGGCGATCCGTTGCAGACCCGCACGTCGCCGCCGCCCAGGCTCGACAAGGCGCAACTGGAAGCGCGGATCAAGAAGATCAAAGCGCTCGCGCCGAAATACCGCACCGAATTGCTGGTTCCCTGAGGCGCAGCGCATCGGCGTCGCGCGCGCCGTCAGCGGGCGCGCGCCGAAGACGGGAGCTACCTCACCGATTGTTGTAGTAGTAATGATGGTGGTAGGGGTGGTAATACGCGTAGCCGTGATGGTAATAATGACGGTGATTGCTCACGGAATTGCCGATCGCGGCGCCGCCGAGTCCGCCGACCACGGCGCCGACCGGACCGCCGACAGCCGCCCCGGCGACGGCGCCGCCAATGCCGCCGGTCACCGCGCCGCTTTCAGTGGCGAAGGCGACTTGAGTTGAGGCGAAGATTAACACAGCCGCTGACAGGGCAAGAATGGTTGTCGGCATAGAGACCTCCTGTGGTTCCGGGACAGAACGACAAGAAGCCGCCCCTCCCCGCCGTAAACGTGCATTCTTGTCTTTGGTTCCCCCCGGGGCGACGAGGGGAATGCTCGGCGCCAGGGCCGCGCCGCGACGAATCACTTTGAGAAGCGGCGGGCGAAGCTCCTTTCCCCTTGGCTCTCGGGCAAATCATGGCCCCCGCGGAGAAAGCCGGAGGTCGATGGCCCGGGCGCCGGCCGCCGCGATGGAGGACGTCATGTTTTCCCGAGCCGTTTTGCAGCAATTCGTAGTGGACTTTAGAGACTTTCTTGAGCGCCGGTTCAGTTAAGCAAAATATACTGGAAATTGTTGTATAAATGCGTTCAATGTTGCGCAATGAAGCGCCTAACCCTCTGAAAGTCTTGGCCCGCGCTCGAAACGGCGCCGGCCGCGCTCAAACCGCCGCATTGTCTTTCGGCGCGGTCGTTGGGCGGAGGGGGTGGCGGCGAGCGGCGGCTTCTGGCAAGGAAGCGTGAGGCGCTAGGGGCGCGACGCCATGCGAGACGGGGCAGGCGATGCAGGTCGAGGACACGGCGATTCCAGCGGTCAAGATCGTCACGCCGAAGAAGCATGGCGACGCCCGCGGCTTTTTCTCGGAAGTCTACAACAAGTCAGCCTTTGCGGCCCTCGGCCTCGACCTCGAATTCGTCCAGGACAACCACTCCTTTTCCGCCGCCGCCGGCACATTGCGCGGGCTGCACTTCCAGACCGCGCCCTTCGCCCAGGACAAGCTCATCCGCGTCGGGCGCGGGCGCATCCTCGACGTCGCCGTCGACATCCGCCGGTCGTCGCCGACCTTCGGCCGCCACGTCGCGGTCGAGCTCTCCGCCGAAAACTGGCGCCAGCTGCTGATCCCGATCGGCTTCGCCCACGGCTTCCTCACGCTCGAACCGGATGTCGAGGTGCTTTACAAGACGACGGCCAATTATGCGCCCGCCCACGACCGCGGCCTCTCTTGGGACGATCCCGACATCGCCATTGACTGGCCGCTGCCCGAGGGCGGGCCGATCCTCTCGGACAAGGACCGGCGCTGGCCGCGGCTCAGGCACGCGCAGGATCTCTTCCCGTGATTCGCATCGCCGTCACCGGATCGAAAGGTCAGGTCGCGACTTCCCTCATCGAACGGGCGGACCCGGACGTCGAGATCATCGCGCTCGCCCGGCCGGCCTTCGAACTCGAAGACCGACGCGCGGCGATCAGCGCCATCGCCGCCGCCCGGCCGGACGTCGTGGTCAACGCCGCCGCCTATACCGCGGTCGACAAGGCCGAAGCGGACGAGGAGCTGGCGACGAGGGTCAACGGCGAGGGCGCAGGCTTTGTGGCCGAGGCCGCCGCGAAGGTCGGCGCGCCGCTTCTGCATCTCTCGACCGACTACGTCTTCGACGGCGCGCTCGACCGCCCCTATCGCGAGGACGATCCGACAGGTCCGACCGGCGCCTACGGGCGCTCGAAACTCATCGGCGAGCAGCGCGTCGCCGAACGCTGCCCCGACAGCGCCATCCTGCGCACCGCGTGGGTCTACAGCCCCTTCGGCGGCAATTTCGTCCGCACCATGCTACGGCTCAACGAAACGCGCGACGAGGTCCCGGTCGTCGCCGACCAGCGCGGCAATCCGACCTCGGCGCTCGACATCGCCGCCGCGCTCATCGCCGTCGCCAGGCGGATCCGCAGCAATTCCTCCCCCGCCTTGCGCGGCACCTTCCATATGACCGGTTCCGGTGAAGCGACCTGGGCGGACTTCGCCGAGGCGGTCTTCGCGGAAGCGCACGCGCGCGGCCGGCGGCCGACCCGGGTCAAGCGGATTGCGGCCGCCGACTATCCGACGCCGGCCCGGCGGCCGGCCAACTCCCGACTCGACAATGGAAAGCTCGGCCGGGTCTACGGCCTCGCCCTGCCGGAATGGCGCGCCTCGCTGTCGACCTGCTGCGGCCGCCTTATCGCATGAAACTGGGAGACGTCATGACGCGCAAAGTGCTGGTCACCGGGGGAGCGGGATTCATCGGCTCCGCGGTCTGCCGTCATCTGGTCGGGGCCGGCGTCGAGGTCATGAACCTCGACGCCCTGACCTACGCCGGCAATCTCGAGTCCCTCGCCACGATCGACAATGCGCCCAACTACCGCTTCGCCAGGATCGACGTCTGCGACCGGCGGGCGGTCGACGAGGCGTTCGCAGGCTTCGCGCCCGATCACGTCATCCACTTGGCCGCCGAAAGCCACGTCGACCGGTCGATCACCGGCAGCGGCGCCTTCATTCAGACCAACATCGTCGGGACCTTCACCATGCTTGAGGCGGCGCGGGCCTACTGGCTCGGGCTGGCGCCGGCGAAGCGCGACGCCTTCCGCTTCCTGCATGTGTCGACCGACGAAGTCTATGGCTCGCTCGGCGACGACGGCCTCTTTGCCGAGACGACCCCCTACGATCCGAGCTCGCCTTATTCCGCATCGAAGGCCGCCTCCGACCACCTCGTTTCAGCCTGGGTTCGGACCTACGGCTTGCCGGCGCTCATCTCGAACTGCTCGAACAATTATGGGCCCTATCATTTTCCGGAGAAACTGATCCCGCTCGTCATTCTCAACGCCATCCACATGAGGCCGCTGCCCGTGTACGGCGCGGGCGCCAACACCCGCGACTGGCTTTACGTCGAGGACCATGCCCGCGCGCTCGACCTCATCGTCGCCCATGGCCGCACTGGCGAGAAATACAACGTCGGCGGCAGGAACGAACGGCGCAACATCGACGTCGTGCGGCGCATTTGCGCCATCCTCGACCGGCTGCGGCCGACGGCAAAACCGCACGACTCGCTAATTGTCTTCGTCGCCGACCGGCCGGGCCACGATCTGCGCTACGCCATCGACGCCGCCAAACTCGAGCGCGAACTCGGCTGGCGGGCGATCGAGACCTTCGACAGCGGGCTGGAGAACACGGTCCGCTGGTATCTCGACAACGAATGGTGGTGGCGGCCGCTGCGCGAAAAGGTCTACGCCGGCGAGCGTCTCGGCGTGTTGCCCGGAGGCGCTCCGCCGCGGCCTGCCGATCCGCCCGCCCTGGCGACGACATTGGACGCGCGCCGATGAAGGGCATCATTCTCGCGGGCGGCGCCGGCACCCGATTGCACCCGATCACGCTCGCGGTCTCCAAGCAGCTCGTCCCGGTCTACGACAAGCCGATGATCTACTATCCGCTGTCGGCCGTCATGCTCGCGGGCATCCGCCAGGTTCTCATCATTTCGACGCCGTTAGACCTGCCGCTTTTCCGCCGCCTGCTCGGCGACGGCGCGGACTGGGGCATGCGGTTCGAATATGCCGAGCAGGCGACGCCGAACGGGCTCGCGCAGGCATTCGTGATCGGCGCGGATTTTATCGGCGGCGATCAGGCGATGCTCGTCCTCGGCGACAATATCTTCTACGGCGCGGGCCTCGGCGACCAGCTTCAGCGCGCGGCCAGGCAGGAGCGCGGCGCGACGGTCTTCGCCTACCATGTGCCCGATCCCGAGCGTTATGGCGTCGTCGAATTCGATCACGCCGGCCGAGCGATCTCGATCGAGGAAAAGCCGGCGCGGCCGCGGTCGCACTGGGCCGTCACCGGGCTCTATTTCTACGATGCGACCGTCGTCGAGATCGCCCGGGCGCTGAAGCCCTCGCAACGCGGCGAATACGAGATCACCGACGTCAATCGCGCCTATCTCAAGGCGGGTCTCCTGAACGTCGAGCGCCTAGGGCGAGGCTTCGCCTGGCTGGACACCGGCACGCCGGAATCGCTGACCGACGCAGCCAACTTCGTGCGCACGCTCGAGGTGCGCCAGGGCTTCAAGATCTGCTGCCCGGAAGAGATCGCCTTCGATCTCGGGTTCATTGACGAGCCCCAGCTCGAGTCGATCATCCGTCGTTTCGGCAAAAGCGCCTACGGTCAGTATTTGCGCTCGGTCCTGGATGACGACCGGGAGACGCACGGCAAGCTTTGATCGGCTTGCGCTCGCGACAAGTCCGTCATCGTCCTTTGGCGTAGGGGGTTCAAAAAAGCCCGCAGAGCGGCCCTACCCGATCGCCATCAGGCTGGCGTTTCCGCCCGCCGCGGCGATGTTGGTTGCGATTGCGCATTCCTCGAGCAGGTCCGCGAGGTTGTAGTCCTCGCCGGCGGCGAGCCTCTTGGGGGTCAGCGCCTGGAGACGGACGATCGGGCCGGGGCGGTCGGCTAGCCGGCGCATCGCCTCGGCGAGCTTGTCCGCTTCGCCCGCGAACAGGACGCCTGCGAGCGCCGGCGCCTCGAGCGGGTAGAGGACCATCGTCACCCGGTGCGCGAGTTCGGGGGGCAGTCGTTTGAGCGCCACCGCTTCGCCGGGGCTCACAAGCGCGTCGTTGCCGGTCGCCAGGATGGCGCCGATCTGGATGAGCGCCGCGCTCTCGTTGGTCGCCAGCGCGGCAATCCGGCCGCGCGGACGCATGAGATAGACGTTGCGCTCGCCGATCGGTCCCTTGAGTTCGACGCGCGCGCCAAGCGGGGAGCGCGAGGCGAGGCCGATGCAGCGCTCCGCTTCGGCCGCGTGGCCGGCGGTGCGCAGCCAGTCGATATAGGCCCGCAGCGCCCCGAGCGCGGCGCCGACGCCATCGAGGCCGGCGAGCGCGCCCGGCGGCGGCTCGGCGACGAGACGCGTCAGATAGAGCGGCCCACCGGCCTTCGGACCGGTGCCGGAGAGCCGCGAGCCGCCGAAAGGCTGCACGCCGACGGTCGCTCCGATCATGTTGCGGTTGACGTAGATGTTGCCCGCCTCGATCCGCTCGACGACCCGGCCGATGGTCTCGTCGATCCGCGTGTGCAGGCCGAAAGTGAGGCCGTAGCCGGCCGCGTTGATCGAATCGATCAGCGCGTCGAGCCTCTCGCGCTTGAAGCGCAGCACGTGCAGGACCGGGCCGAACACCTCGCGCTCGACGTTGGCGACCTCGGCGACTTCGATGAGCGCCGGCGCGACAAAGGTCCCACGCGCGGCGCTCTCGCCCGGGTCTGCCTGGATGACGGCGAAGCCGCGCCCCCACATCGTCTCGATATGGCTCTTGATCGCGTCGCGCGCCTCGGCCGTGATGACCGGCCCGACGTCAGCCGAAAGCTTGCGGGTGTCCCCGACCTCAAGTTCGGCCATCGCGCCCTTCAGCATGGTCAAGACGCGGTCGGCGATGTCCTCCTGCAGGCAGAGGATGCGTAAGGCGGAACAGCGCTGGCCGGCGGAGTCGAAGGCGGAGGCGATCACGTCGCCGACGACCTGCTCGGCCAGCGCCGACGAATCGACGACCATGGCGTTCAAGCCGCCTGTTTCGGCGATGAGCGGGACCGGCGCGCCCGATCGGGTCAGGCGGCCGGCGAGCTGTCGCTCGATCAGTCGTGCGACCGGCGTCGAGCCGGTGAAGACGACGCCTTGCACGCGGGGATCCGCGACGATCGCTGCGCCGACCTCGCCGGCGCCGGGAAGAAGCGCCAGCGCCTCGCGCGGCACCCCGGCCTCATGCAGGATGCGGACCGCTTCGGCGGCGATCAGGGGCGTCTCCTCCGCCGGCTTGGCGATGACCGCGTTGCCGGCGGCGAGCGCCGCCGCGACCTGCCCGGTGAAGATCGCCAGCGGGAAGTTCCAGGGGCTGATGCAGGCCACGACGCCGAGCGCGGCCGGCGAACCCTGGCTCAGCGTCCGCGTCGCCTCGGCGGCGTAGTAGCGCAGGAAGTCGGCCGCCTCGCGCAGTTCGGCGACCGCATTGGCATAAGACTTGCCGGCCTCGCGCACGATGAGGCCGACCAGGTCGTCGTTCCCCGCCTCGAGCGCGTCGGCTGCGCGGCGCAGGATCGCCGCGCGTCCGTTCGGCGGGACCGCAGCCCAGACCGGCGCGGCCCCCGCCGCGCCGGCGATCGCGGCCGCGATGTCGTCAGGACGGGCGTGGCGCGTATGGCCGACGATATCGGCGTGATCAGCCGGATTGCGCACCGGCTCGCCCTTTTCGTTCGGCGCGGCAAGCGGCGGAAACGCGCGCCGGCGCGTCCGCGCGCTCGCCTCCAGCCGATGCGCAAGTTCGGCCAGCCGCTGCTCGTTGGAGAAATCGACGCCACGCGAATTGACGCGCTCGGATCCGTAAAGGTCGCGCGGCAGGGCGATCTTCTCATGCGGCGCGCCAGGCGGCTGGACCTTCAGCGCGAGGGCGACCGGATCGGCGATCAACTCGTCGACGGGAACGCTGGCGTCGGCGATGCGGTTGACGAACGAGGTGTTGGCGCCGTTCTCGAGCAGGCGGCGCACCAGATAGGCGAGCAGCGTCTCATGCGAGCCGACTGGCGCATAGACGCGGCACGGGCGATCGAGCTTGTGGCGGCCGACGACTTCCTCGTAGAGCGGCTCGCCCATGCCGTGCAGGCACTGGAACTCGTACTGGCCGCGATAGAAGCCCGGCCCCGCCATGGTCATGACCGAAGCCAGCGTCTGGGCGTTGTGGGTGGCGAATTGCGGGAAGATCGCGTCGGGGGCCGCCAGCAGCTTGCGCGCCGAGGCGAGATAGCTGACGTCGGTGTGGACCTTGCGGGTGAAGACGGGAAAATCCTCGAGCCCGTCCACTTGGGCGCGCTTGATCTCCGAGTCCCAATAGGCGCCCTTGACGAGGCGAACCATCAGCCGGCGGTTCGACCGCCGCGCGAGGTCGACGAGCCAGTCGACGATGAACGCGCAGCGCTTGCCGTAGGCCTGGATGACGAAGCCGAGGCCGTTCCAGCCTGCGAGATCGGGATCGAGAGAGAGCGATTCGAGCATATCGAGCGACAGGTCGATCCGGTCGGCCTCCTCGGCGTCGATGTTCAGGCCGATATCGTAGGATTTGGCGAGCGCCGCCAGGCCCCTGATGCGCGGCAGGAGTTCGCTCATGACCCGCTCGCGCTTGATCCGGGAGAAACGTGGATGCAGGGCCGAGAGCTTGATCGAGATGCCGGGCCCTTCGTAGACGCCGCGCTTGTGCGAGGCCCTTCCGATGGCGTGGATGGCGCGCTCGTATTCCGCGAGGTAGAGGGCCGCATCGTCGGCCGTCATCGCGGCCTCGCCCAGCATGTCGTAGGAGAAGGTGAAGCCGCGAGCCTCGCGCTCGCGGCTTGCGTTGATCGCCTCCTCGATTGTGCGGCCGGTGACGAACTGCTCGCCCATGAGCCGCATGGCGACGTCGACGCCGGCCCGGATGATCGGCTCACCGCTGCGCGCGATCGCCCGCGTCAGCGCGGCGGTGAGCGATTGCTCGCTCGTGGTCGCGACGAGGCGCCCGGTCAGGACGAGACCCCAGGTCGCGGCGTTGACGAAGAGCGAGGGGCTGTGGCCGACATGGGCGCGCCAGTCGCCGGGCGAGATCTTGTCACGGATCAGCGCGTCGCGCGTGGCGGCGTCGGGAATGCGCAACAGCGCCTCGGCAAGGCACATCAGCGCCACGCCCTCCTGGCTCGAGAGCGAATATTCGTGGATCAGGCCCTCGACGCCGCTCGACCGCGTCTTGCCGCGCAGCCGCAGGACCAGCGCACGCGCCAGCGCCCGGATGCGTCCGGCCTCGTCCGGCGGCACGGTCGCGAGGTCGAGCAGCGGCGGGACGCACTCGGGCTCGGGCCGCCGGCAGGCCGCCGTGACCACCTCCCGCAGCGGAGACTGGGCGACAATCTCCGCGCTGAGCGCGGCGAAGGGGTGGGCGGTCATGGACAGCTCCTTGAGGACTAAACCTGGATTTGCCCGAAATCACGACGGTGGCGCAATCCTATTGGCCCGAAAGGAGCGCCCGACGGAGCGAGGTGATGCGCCGGCATTCCGGCCGTCAAAACCTTCGGCTATGGATGCCGTGCAAGGTCGACCGAGCCCGATCGGCGGGCGACCGCGTTTTTCGTCGCCTCGTCCGGCGCGCCATGTCCGCGAAATCGTCGGACCCGGACACTCCTGGCGTTCCGATTCATCCGACGTGGGCGTTGAGGAATCTCAATGTCTTCTCATTGAAGTCGCTCACGGCTTCGTAGATTGCGGCATGCGCGCAGTTTTCGAAGACGAGGACTTCGCTGCCCTTGATGCCGGTCCTGAGCGGCTCGGCGAAGCGGGTGGAAGTCACGATATCGTGTCGGCCGAAGGTGACCTGGGTCGGCGCGGCGATCTTGCCCAGCTGGCCAAGCGCGTCATGGGCGATCACTGCGTTCGACTGGCGTAGGAAGGCGTCGAGCGGCTGCTCGGGCCGGCTGCGCACGAAAGCGGCGAGCTGATCGACATATTCCGGCTTGGCGGCGTAAAGCTCCGGCGTCAGGCAGAAGGGAATGATCCCCTGGACGACCATCTCCGGGACGCTGTTCAGGCCTTTGGCGATCGTCTGCCAGTCTCCGACCACGACCTTCAGGAAAGGGTCGGTCTTCGGCCAGCAGCTGTGCAGGGACAGCGACTTGACCCGCTCGGGATACTTGCTGGCGAGCCAAAGCCCGATCGCCCCGCCGAGCGAGACGCCGCTGACATGCGCCCGCTCGACGCCGATCGCCTGCATGAAGCCGGCGACGTCGTCGGCGAAGCCTTCCGTCGAATAGGTCCCGGCCGGCTTGTCAGTCTCGCCAGCGCCCCTCGGATCGAGCGATATGCAGGTAAAATGCTTGGCGTAGTCGGCGACCTGGAACGCATAGCACGCATTGTCCGCCGCCAGGTACGGGATGAGGATCAGCGGCTCCCCGGTTCCCTGTCGCTCGTAATTCATTGTAATGTCGTTGACCTTGACCTTGGGCATCGGCTCCTCCGGATCGCCGGTATCGCTCGGCGTGAAAGAAGCCTATGCCTCGGCGAAGGATGCGGTCAACGCGGACGCAGTTATGATCCGCAGAACCGTTGACCGCGGCGCCGAGTCTCACGCGCGGGGCGCAGAGGGCATGAACGGCGGGGCGACGCTCGGGCTTATCCTCAACGGCGGTCAGGCGCGGCGGATGGGCGGGGCCGACAAGGGGCTCGTCACGTTATCCGGCAAGCCGATGCTGGCCTATGCGATCGAGCGGCTTCGACCGCAATGCGCCGTGCTGGCGCTCAGCGCCAACGGCGATCCGTCGCGCTTTGCCCGCTTCCATCTTCCCGTGATCGCCGACGATCCGCCGGGCTTCGCGGGACCCTTGGCCGGAGTGCTCGCCGGCCTCGAGTTTTGCGTCGCACGCGCGCCTCCCATGACGCATGTCGCGACGCTCGCCGCCGACACGCCGTTCGCCCCTCGGGATTTTGTCGCCCGTCTCCATGCGGCGCGGCAAACGTCTGGCGCAGTCATCGTCTCGGCGTCGTCGGGTGGGCGCGCGCATCATGTCGCGGCGCTGTGGCCGCTCGGGCTTGCGCCGGCGCTGCGCAGCGCGCTGACCGACGAGGGGCTCCGCAAGGTCGAAGCCTTCGCCGCGCGCTTTCCCGTCGCCGTCGTCGAATGGGATGGCGAGCCCTTCGATCCGTTCTTCAATGTAAACGCTCCCGAGGACCTCGCCCGCGCGGAGGCGATGCTGAATCAAGCGTCGCGCGCCGGCGTATGAAGAGAAGGGTCCGAACTCAGGCGGCTCTCCGGCGGATGCGGAAGCGCAGCACGCCGCCGTCGTCGGCCTGGCCCTCGAGCGTGTCGCCGTTCCCGGCCACGCAATGGGGAATGTCGATCGCAGACATCGGGTCGGTGCATTCGACCACGAGCGTCGTCCCGGGCGCCATCCTTCTCAGCGCCTTCAACGTTCGCAAGGCCGGCAAAGGACAGTGAAGTCCCTTGAGATCAAGCATCGTCGGATCGGTGGCGATGGTCATCGGCTTTCGCTGAGGGATCTGTGGCGCCGCTGGATAAAGGCGATCCGGAACGATACAGGCGGGACGAGGGCAGGGAAAGGAGCTGGCCGATGCGCGTGATCGGGATCGCCGGTTGGAGCGGAGCGGGCAAGACGACGCTGATCAGGCGTCTGATCCCGGAACTGAACCGCCGCGGCGTCAGCGTCTCAACCATCAAGCACGCCCATCACGGCTTCGACGTCGACCGCCCCGGTAAGGACTCCTATGAGCATCGCGCGGCCGGCGCGCACGAAGTGCTGGTCGCCTCCGCCAATCGGCTTGCCCTTATGCGAGAGTTCCGCGGCGCGCCGGAGCCGCCGCTCGCCGAGCTCCTGCGGATGCTGGCGCCGGTCGATCTCGTTCTGATCGAGGGGTTCAAGCGCGACCCGATCGCCAAGATCGAGGTGTCCCGCGCAGCCAACGGCAAGCCTCCGCTCTATCCCGGGGATCCGCATATTGTTGCGCTGGTCAGCGACGACGAATGCCCGCCGGGGGCGCTGCCGCACGCGGCGCTCGACGACCTCTCCGCCGTCGCCGATCTCGTGCTGAGGCTGGCCCAGCCGCTCAAGGCGGCGCTCCACGACCTCTAACGGGGCGAGGGGGGAGGGCTAACCAGTGTGGCGCTTGTGGAAGATCGTCCGCGCCGCGCGATCGCCGGCCGACTTGGCGTCCGCCTCGCACATGTAGGCCCCGTCCTTTGTGTGGCCGTAATTGTGCGTGCCCTGATAGTGGTAGATGTGACTCCTGGTGTTGACCCAGACGACCTTGTCGGTCGGGCAGCGATAGCTCGCCTCCGCCTCGGTCCGGAACTGACCGGCGCCCGTCGGAGCAGGCGCAGCGGCCGGGGCAGGAGCGGCCGGCTGCCACCAGGGGAAGGGCGAACCGGATTGCGCAGGGGCAGGCGCTGGCGCCATCGAGGCGGACGAGGGTTGCGCGCCTCCGGTCTGCCGCGTCTTGCACTGCGCCAGGAACTGGGGCCAGGTCGCGCCGCCGGTCGTTCCCGCCGCTTGAGCCTGCTTCCATTGGGCGGCGCAGGCGCTCATGACGCTTTCGGCGTTCGCCGTCCCCGCGCCCGCAACTGCGCTTCCCGCAAGCATCGCTGCAACGGCTGCCAACCGGATCCATCGTGTGCGCATTCCGAATCCCCACTTCAGGCCAGAAGGCGAGCTCCCTTTACGCAATATGCTATAGCGCAACAGCGACCCGTTCCGCCAATTTGTTTTGACAAGCCTGATCAACGCCCGCTCGCCCGTCGGGCGGAACGCCGTCGTCGAGAAACTCGCCGACATCGAAGATGAGGATGTTCTCCTCTCTGAGCACGTCCGGACGTTCGAAGTTCAGCCCGGCGTCAGCGTTTTCCCCTTTCCAAGTGCAGAGCGCCCCGCCCGCGCTTTTCAGCCGGTCGCCGCACAACCGAGCGTGCAATGGAGTTCTACGTTGCTCCGCTTGCCTGTAAGCGCAGTTTCAATATTGTGATCGGACTTGGGGTCGAGCAGAGGCGCACGCGGAATTGAAAGCGTCCAATCGCTGGCGCCCGCGGTGGACTTATCACAGTCGCGCCGAATTCGACCTTCCGCTGTTGTTGACGGCGCGCAAGATACCCATTTTGTATTCACACTCGCTGCGGAGGAACCCATCGGCGGCTTTCGGTGTTCAAAGGACGGCCCAGCCATCGGCAGGCTGCGCCGCAGGAGAACGCGTCGATGAAGATTGCCCAGATCGCTCCGCTCTTCGAGAGCTGCCCGCCGCGGCTCTATGGGGGCACGGAACGGATCGTCTCCTACCTGACGGAGGAACTGGTCCGGCAAGGCCACGACGTGACTTTGTTCGCCAGCGGCGACTCCTGCACGTCGGCCAGGCTCGAGCCCTTCTGCGAGACCGCGCTTCGCCTGGATCCGCGCATCAAGGATCCGATCCCCCACCATGTCGTCATGCTCGATAAGGTGCGCGCGGTCGCCGACCAATTCGATGTTCTTCATTTTCACGTCGACGTCCTACATTATCCGCTGATCCGCGACTTCATCGATCGTACTGTGACGACGCTGCATGGCCGTCTGGACCTGCCCGAGTACACGTGCGTCTACGCGGCCTTTTCCCGGGCGCCTCTTGTCTCGATCTCGAAAAGCCAGCGGAAACCGATGCCGCCCGTCAACTGGGCCGGGATGGTCTACCACGGGCTGCCTGAGGACCTCCTGCCCTTCAATCCCGCGCCGAGCGGTGGCTATCTGGCGTTTCTCGGCCGCATCTCGCCGGAAAAAGGTCCCGACCGGGCGATCGAGATCGCCGCCCGCTCGGGCGCCAAGCTCAAGGTGGCGGCAAAGATCGATCGCGTCGACCAGGACTACTGGGAGGCCGTCATCCGTCCAATGGTCGAGGCCCATCCGAACGTCGAGTTCGTTGGCGAGATCAACGAGCGCGAAAAAGCGAAATTCCTCGGCGAAGCGTCGGCCCTGCTGTTTCCGATCGACTGGCCGGAACCCTTCGGCATCGTAATGATCGAAGCGATGGCCTGCGGGACGCCGGTGATCGCCTTCCCGAAAGGGTCTGCGCCCGAGATCATCGACGAGGGCGTTTCAGGCTTCCTGGTCGACGACGTTGCGGGAGCGGTCGATGCGGTGGAGCGTATCGGTGAGTTCGACCGCGCGAGGGCGCGGAATTGTTTCGAGCGCCGGTTCAGAATCGAGCGCGTCGCGCAGGACTATCTGAACATCTATCGCAATTTGCCCGGCGTGCGGAGCACGAGGCGGCCCGGGCGGGCCCTCCTCGATCTGGGCGCAAACGGGACCAAAACGCCCAGATTGCCCGGCGCAGGCGCGCCGGCGATCCTCCCGCCCATCGCGCTCCAGGTCCTGGATCGGGCGCAGGCCGCGCCGAAAGATTGACGGATCAATTGACCGTGAGCACCGCGACAGGGCCGGTGCGCTCCAGGACGTCGACCACAACATGACGATTGGAGCGCCGTAACGCCACATCCGCCGAGCCGCTTTCGACCGCGAGGCCCCGCAGCACGATCTCGTCGAGAAATTGCGGCAGCACTGGCTCGCGGAACGTGATCCGCTGCGCGCGTGGATCGAACGACAGCCCGACGCATGTCTGCACGAGATAAAGCGGAGCGGCCGCGGCCCAGGCTTGAGGCATGCAGGCGACGGGATAGAACGTCGGTCCTCGGGTCTGTTGGCGGGGAAAGCCGCAAAACAGCTCCGGCAGGCGCCGGAGATCGACATAGGTCGACGCGCTGAACAAGCCTTCGAACACCTTCGCCGCCTCGCGGCGGAATCCGTACCGCGCGAAACCGGCCGCGATCAGGGCGTTGTCGTGCGGCCAGACCGAGCCGTTGTGGTAGCTCATGGGGTTGTAGCGGGCCTCGCTCGAGGCGACGGTGCGAATCCCCCAGCCGCAGAAGCACGAACTACCCATCAGCGTTCGCACAACGGCGGCGGCGCGCTCGGGATAGGCTATTCCGGCAAAGAGGGCATGCCCGGCGTTCGATGCGCGGACACGACACGGCTTTTTGTCGCCGTCGAGCGCGAGGACGTAGGAGCCGAGCTCGTCATCAAAAAAACGCTCGTCGAAGCGGCCCCGGATCGCATCGGCTTTCTCTTCGAACTCGACTGCCCGCGCCGGATTGACGAGCCGGCGCGCCATCAGTTCCGCGGCTCGCCACGCCGCATAGACGTAGCCTTGCACCTCGGCCAGCGCGATGCTGCCCTGGGCCAGGCGACCGTCGGCATGAAAGATGGCGTCGTGACTGTCCTTCCAACCCTGGTTGGCCAGCCCATGACCGGAGCGCCTTTCGTATTCGACGAAGCCGTCGCCGTCCCGATCGCCATAGCGATCGATCCATTCGAGCGCCGCCTCGACGTGGGGCCAGAGGCGGCGAATGGTCCCGAGATCGTCGGTCCGTTCCAGATAGGCCCCGGCCAACATGACAAAAAGCGGCGTCGAATCGACGCTGCCGTAGTACCGCCGGAAAGGCACCTCGCCCAGGTTCGCCATTTCTCCGTGGCGCGCTTCGTGTAGGATTTTGCCCGGCTCCGCGTCGGCGGCGTCGTCGAATTGCGTCGCCTGAGTGGCGGCAAGGTGTCCGAGGACCCCGCGCGCGATCGTCGGATCGAGCCACAGCGTTTCCAGCGCGGTGATGATGGCGTCCCGCCCGAAGACGGCGCTGAACCAGGGAATGCCGGCATAGGGGTAATGCCCCTCCGGCATCTCCGTTATAAGCATATAAAGATCGGCGACGCTGCGACGAACGGCTTCGTTGAAGATCTCGTTCGATGTCGCCACCGAGGCGGCGCGCGAGGAGGAGGTCCGCAGCTCACGCCGGGCGTCGCGGAGCGCAGTGAAATAGGCGCGATGCGGCGGAAGCGCCGAGTCCTCCTCACGGCAGTCGATTTCGACGAAGATCGAACAGGACTCACGCGGTTCGAGTTCGAGAACATAGGTCGCCCGCTCGCCGCCGAGCTTCGCCGGCGCAGGTTCGAACCGCAACGATGTGCGCCGGAGCCGCTTGTCGAGCCCCATGTAGCTCAGCGTCGCTCGGTCTTTTGCGATTTCCGGGGGGTGTATCTGGCCCCGACGCTCCCGACGCGAGCCCCGAACCTCGAACAAATCGGCGAAGTCGGCCGCAAACGATATGCCGATCTGAATGCGGAGGCGGCGATCATCGAAATTGCGAACATGAACCCGTTCGAAGCAGGCAGCCTGCCACAAGAACCGCGTGCGCCGCAAATGAATGAGATCGTGCTCGATCCGCAGGCGGTCGGGGCCGTCGAACAGGTCCGGATTGGTCAGGTCGCAGGTGAGGGTTGCGTTGTCGTCGCGCAGCGTCGAGCTGAGCAGCATCGGACGGGCGCCCTCGATCGTGATCGAAAAGAGCGAGAGATGGCGGGTGTCGCGATAATAGAGCCCTTCCGTGCTGCCCGGCCCGGGCGCCGCATCGCCGCTCTTGTTGAATACGCCGAAGCAATCGCCGTATTTGAGGATGAGCGGCCGCAGGTCCTGAAGCGACTTGGCAGCAGCGATGACGAACGGCTCATAGTGCTCCGGTTCTTTGCCCGGTGAGAGGCGGACCGACGCTGCATGGCGGGCTGCATTGCTTGACTGGCTATCCATGGCGAACTCGATTTTCGTGGCAAAATCCGACTTTGGCCCCAAAGCCAACTGGATGTTAGGCGCGTGAAGGCGGCGGCAGTCAGGCGGAAACGCACCGAAACCGAGATGCTCCCGCTTCAATCGTTGCCGCCTCGCTTCACCGAGCGGGCTCTCCTCGACGACCTGCGACAATCGCGCTCGCCCTGCTCTTGCCTTTTGCCGGCCGCCCGCGCATTAGCGCGCCTTCACCTTTATGGTTGCGAACGGGCCTCTCCTCATGGGCTTCAAATGCGGCATCGTCGGCTTGCCCAACGTCGGCAAATCGACGCTCTTCAATGCGCTGACCCAAACCGCGGCAGCGCAGGCGGCAAACTATCCCTTCTGCACCATCGATCCGAACGTCGGGGACGTCGCGGTGCCCGATCCGCGGCTCGTCACGCTGGCCGAGATCGCCAGCTCGAAGGAAATCATCCCCACCAGGCTCACGTTTGTCGACATTGCCGGCCTCGTCCGGGGCGCCTCGAAAGGCGAGGGCCTCGGCAATCAATTTCTCGCCAACATCAGGGAATGCGACGCGATCGCGCATGTCGTGCGCTGCTTCGTGGACAGCGAAGTGACGCATGTCGAGGACCGCATCGACCCTTTGTCCGACGTTGCGACCGTCGAAACGGAACTCATGCTCGCCGATCTCGAGAGCCTGGAACGCCGGGTAACGCAAATGGAAAAGAGGGCCAAGGGAGGCGACCGGGAGGCCAGGGACCTGCTCGCCCTGGCTCAGCGCAGCCTCGCCGAGCTGCGGGAAGGCCGGCCGGCGCGGAGCGCAGAGGTCGGCGGCGACGAGCACGCCCTCTTTCAGTCGCTTGGCCTCCTGTCGTCGAAGCCGGTCCTCTACGCGTGCAACGTCGAGGAGGCTTCGGCCGATAAGGGCAACGCCTTTTCCGATCTGGTGAAGGCGCAAGCGGCCAGCGAGGGCGCAGTCGCGGTGGTCGTTTCGGCGAAGATCGAGAGCGAAATTGCGATCCTGCCGCAGGCGGAACAGCAGGATTATCTCGCCGCGGTCGGCCTTGAGGAACCCGGGCTCAATCGGGTCATTCGCGCCGGCTACGAACTCCTGCGCCTGGTCACGTTCTTCACCGTCGGGCCGAAGGAGGCGCGCGCCTGGACAATCGAGAAGGGGACCAAGGCGCCGCAAGCCGCTGGCGCGATCCACACGGATTTTGAAAAGGGCTTCATTCGCGCCGAGACGATCGCCTATGACGACTATGTCGCCAACCGGGGCGAAGCGGGCGCGCGCGAAGCGGGCAAATTTCGCCTGGAAGGCAAGGATTATGTCGTTGCGGATGGCGACGTGCTGCATTTCCGCTTCGCGAATTGAGTTTCATGACCGACAGGCTCGCCTTCGAGGATTTCCCTGCCGACGAAGTCGTCGAATACGGGGGTGTCGAGGTTTCAGCTGAGGACATCATCGAATTCGCGCGCGAATTCGATCCGCAACCCTTTCATCTCGACGATGCCGCTGGACGGACGGTTGCGGGCGGTCTCATCGCCTCCGGCTGGCACACCAGCGCGTTGCTCCTGCGCATGAACTGCGATGCGTTTTTGTCGCGTGCCGACACCGTCGGGGCCCTCGGTATCGAGGAGATCAAATGGAAGCTTCCCGTTCGCCCCGGCGACCGACTGCGGGTGCGGCGGCATACGCTCAAGGCGCGCCCAAGCGAGCTTCAGGCGGAGGTCGGCGAGGTTGAGTTCCTTTTTGAAGTCGTCCGGCAAGACGGCGCGATCGTCATGACGGAGCGCAGCGTCGCCGGGTTTCGGCCGCGCGGCCGCTAAGCGCGAGGGTGGCGGGATGTTCTACGAGGACATGCGGATTGGGAGCGTGACGAATCTCGGTTCGACGCAATTCACGCGAGCGTCAATTCTCGCCTATGCGCAGCGGTTCGATCCGCGCATCCTTGCGGCCTTCGCCGCAGGCGAGCCCCTCGCCGCCTCGGGCCTGCATGTCGCGGCCGCCGGCATGCGGCGCCTCGTCGAGACGCGCGCCGCGCTCCGCGCGACGATGACGGCGCGGGGCGAAGCGCTTCCGGAATTGGGCGTCTCGCCCGGATTCAAGCAGATGCGCTGGCCGCATCGAGTGATCGAGGACGATGTCGTCTCCTTTTCCATGGAGACGGCATCGAAGCGCGAAACGTCGAAGCCGGAATGGGGGCTCGTCGGCAACAGTTTCCGGGGGATCAACCAGCGCGGGGAGGAGGTGCTGACCTTCTCAAGCCTCGTGCTGGCCGCGCGTCGGACGGAGCCAGGGCAAATTCCAGCGCGCCCTGGCTAGGATTCGGGGCGTCGAGCGGGTAGAAGCCATTTGACGCGCCGGCCATTGCGCTGACGGCGGGATTGATTTTGAGGCGGGCGCCGGTCCCGATCTTCCGGTCGAGGGGGATTTCGATGGCTGTCAATCTTGTAAGTCTCGTTTCGCAGGTTCTCACGCCGCAATTGATCGGGAGCCTGGCGCGTGCGCTCGGCATCAACGAGGCGGTCGCGCAAAAGCTGGCGGCGGCGGCGATCCCGACCGTCCTCGCGGCTCTGGCGTCGATGGCGGCGGCGCCTGGCGGGGCGCAGAAAGTGGGGGACGCCGTCTCGAACTCCGACCCTGACACCCTTAGCAAGCTTTCGAGCGCGATCGGCGGCGGCGACACGGCGACATTGGGCCAGGGCGCCAACCTGCTGGGCGGCCTCCTCGGCGGCTCCGCTCTGTCGACCCTTGTCGGCGCGCTCAGCCAATACGCCGGGGCTCCTCAACCCGCGGCGCAGTCGGTGGTGGGGGCTGTCGCTCACGCCGTTTTGGGCGCGATCGGCCAACAGGACCCTTCCAATTGGTCCGACGCTTCGTCGGTCGCCGGGCTGTTCAACAGCCAGAAGAGCGCGATCTCCGCCGCCCTCCCCCCTGAACTGTCGCGGGCGCTCAGCGCGACGGGGCTGCTCGCGGGTCTCGGCGGCCTTGGAGCCGCCGGGGCACAAGCGGCGGGTCCGACCGTCTCGCCGGCGGCGAGCGCCGCCGCGGCCGCGACCAGCGCCGCGGCCAACCGGGCCCGGGTCACTCCCACCCCTACTCCCCCACCCGCCCCTCCCCCTGCTCGCCCCTCCGCGGGCTTTCCCATGTGGGCGATCATTGTGGTGATCGTCATCGTGCTCGCCGCCATCTGGTGGTACGTGTCCCAGAACCATAAGCAGCCAGAGCCAGCCAAGCAGGGCATGCTGCCGCCGCCTGTCGAATACGCGATCGGCGCCCTCGCTTCGCCTCGGACGTAGGGACCCCGAATGCGTCTCGAGGTCGGCACCCCCGGGCCCCGTAGCCCGGACCGGGGGAGCGTCGCAGGGTGGCGACGCGGCGCCGCGATCGCGGCCATTTTCGGGCTGGCTGTCCTGGCGGCCGGGTGTTCGAGCCGGCCTTTTGGCACTCTCATCGTCGGCGCGGCTGCGCCGGGAACGAGCAGGGTGGATATGCTCGTCGCCACGACACGGGCGCCGGTCGTGGAGCCAGCCGGCGTCATGTTCGGCGGCGCGCGCGGCAGGGGGCTCGATTTCGCCGATATCGTCGTGTCCCTGCCGCCGGACTCGGCGCGCAAGCCCGGCGACGTCGAATGGCCGCGCTCTCCGCCGGGAGACCCACTTCACGACTTCGTCACGCTCCGTGCCGACCGGCTGGATCTCGCCACGGCGAAAGCCGACTTTAACAGCCGCGTCGCCCACACCCCGGGTCGAAAAGTCCTGATCTTCATCCACGGCTACAACACCCGCTTCGAGGAAGCGGTCTACCGTTTCGCCCAGATCGTCCACGACGCGCGCGTCGACGTCGCGCCGGTGCTCTTTACCTGGCCTTCGGGCGGCGCCGCCGTCGACTACGTCTATGATCGTGACAGCGCGGTGTACTCGCGCGACGCGCTTGAGGCGGTGCTGCAGGCGCTCAACGCCGATCCGAACGTCGGCTCGATATCGATCCTGGCGCACTCGATGGGCAATTATCTCGCCGTCGAAGCGCTGAGACAGATGGCCATCCGCAACCGCGGGCTGCCGCCAAAAATCCGCGACGTGATGCTCGCCTCGCCGGACATCGATGTGGATGTATTTCGACGCCAGATCGCCGAGATTGACGCGAAGCCAAGGGTTACCCGTTTCACCCTCTTCGTTTCCCGCGACGACCGGGCGCTTGGGCTGTCAAGCTTCCTCGCCCGGGATTCGACCCGTCTGGGCGCGCTCGATCCGTCCAAGGAGCCCTATGCCTCGATCCTCGAAAAGGCCGACGTGAACGTCGTCGACCTGACAAGCGTCGCCTCAATCGATGCGTTCAACCATAGCAAGTTCGCCAGCGGGGAGGTCGTCAGCGCGATCGGCGACCGCCTGGCCGAGGGCCAGACCTTGACCGATGCCAAGCCCGGGATGGTGGAAACGCTCGGCGCATTCACGCGTGGCGCGCTCAATGTGGCTTCCGAGGCCGCCACCGCGCCGACCCGGATCGCCGACCCAACTCTCCAGGAAAAGTCAATCGATACCGTCGATCAGTCGGTCACCCTGCAGAAATAGCGTCGGGCATCGCTGTCTGACCTCCACGGCCGGGCTTGCTGACGGTTGCGCGCCCTGACAAAAACATCCGGATCGCCGCCGGACTTGACCGCTTTCCAAAAAGCCAACGGAGTTCGCGGAACAAGAGCGCGATAGGGCTGTTGGTCGCTGCGTTGGAGGTCGGTGTGGCGGCAGCCCATGATCAGCGCACTCCCGCGCGCGGGGAAACGAGGCCCACGGCGCCTCAGCCGCAACCGGGCGATCGGCAGAACGAACCTGGGCCCGGAGCTGACAGGGATCAGCATGGCGACGAGGGCCCGCCGCGAAAATCCTGGATCGCCAGGCACAAGCTCCTGACGGCCGCGCTCGCGCTTTGCGCCGCGGCCATAGTTGCCGCCGGGGTCGCGTGGTGGCTCAACGCCCGTAACTACGAGGACACTGACGACGCCTTCATCGACGCCCGCCCGAGCGCGATCAGCCCGCAGGTCTCCGCCGCCATCGTCGGTGTTCCGGTCACCGACAACGAGGTTGTCGAGCCGGGTCAGCCTTTGGCGAGGCTGGACGATCGCGATTACCGTGCGGCGCAGGCCGAGGCCGAGGCCAAAGTCGCGCAAGCGCAAGCGGCGATCGGCTCGACGGAGGCGCAGGTCGCGGCGCAACAGGCCACGATCGATCAGCGGACCCTGGACGTCACTCAGGCTCAGGCGGCGCTGGCCTATTCGAAGGACGAGTATGCGCGGGCGCAGACGCTGCTCACCAAAGGGGCAGGGACGCTGCAGCAAGCCCAGCAGACCCACTCCGACCTCATCCAGAAGCAGGCGGCCTTCGACGGCGCCCAGGCCGCGCTCGCTCAGGCCAAGAAGCAGCTCGCCGTGCTGGTCGCCCAGAAGCGCAACGACGAGGCGCAGCTTGTCCAGGCGCAAGCCGAACTCGCTCAGGCCAACGTGAACCTGTCTCGAACCGTCCTGAAGGCTCCGTTCAAGGGGCGCGTGACGCAGCTCACGGCCGCCAAAGGAAGCTACGCGACCCCGGGCCAGACGCTGATGCTGATCGTGCCGCACGACGTCTGGGTGACCGCGAACTTCCGCGAGACCCAGCTTGCCGACATGCATCCGGGGCAATCGGCGCGACTTTGCATCGACGCCTACGGCCGCTGTTTTCCCGGCACGGTCAACAGCATCCAGGCCGGCAGCGGAACCGCCTTCAGCGCTCTGCCGGCGGAGAACGCGACGGGAAACTATGTAAAAGTAGTCCAACGCGTCCCGGTCAAGCTGGTCTTCAACAAGCAGCCGGACCTGGAGCTTGGCCCGGGCATGTCGGTCACGCCCTCGGTCAAGGTGCGATGAGCGAACGGACGGCGGACACGGGCTGGGACGCAAGCCGCTCAGCGGCTGGAAAGCACAACCCCTGGCTCGTGACCTTCATCCTGTCGATGGCGACGTTCATGACGGTGCTCGACACTTCGATCGCCAACGTCGCGCTGCTGCATATTGCCGGGTCGCTCGGAACCAGCGTCGAGGAAAGCACCTGGGTCCTCACCAGCTACCTGGTCGCCAACGCGATCATCCTTCCGATCAGCGGCTGGCTGTCGGAGGTCATCGGCCGCAAGCGCTTCTATATGATGTCGGTGGGGCTCTTCTCTGTCGCCTCGCTGCTGTGCGGGCTTGCGCCGAACCTCACGCTGCTCGTCGCGGCCCGGGCGCTTCAGGGGATCGGCGGCGGCGGCATGGCGCCGAGCGAGCAGGCGATGCTCGCCGATTCGTTTCCGCCGTCGAGACGCTCGCAGGCGTTCGCGGCTTATGGGGTCGCCGTGATCGTGGCTCCGGCGCTGGGACCGACGATCGGCGGCTGGATCACCGACAACGCCTCATGGCATTGGATCTTTTTCATCAATGTCCCGGTCGGGGCGCTGTCGCTCGCTCTCGTCGCCGCCATCGTCGACGAGCCGCCGCTCCTGATCAGGGAGCGCGAGGCGCTGTGGCGCCACGGCCTGAGGGTAGACTGGATTGGATTCGTGCTGGTCGCCCTTTCGCTCGGCTTTCTCGAAGTCGTGCTCGACAAGGGGCAGGAGAACGACTGGTTCAATTCGAACTTCATCGTCCTCGCCGCCCTGATTTCCGGTCTGTCTTTCCTCGCCTTCGTCCCGTGGGAATTGTCGCGGCCGGACCCGATCGTCGACATCCGGCTGATCGGCCGCCGGCAGTTCGGCACGTCGTTCTGCGTCATGCTGGCGGTCGGGGCGATTCTGTTCAGCACCACGCAATTCATGCCCCAGGTGCTGCAGGAGAACTTCGGCTACACCGCCACATTGGCCGGCCTCTCGCTAATGCCCGGTGGGTTCGTCTCGCTCTTCATGATGATTGCGGCCGGGCAAGTGAGCCGCTTCGTCCAGCCCCGCTACATGATGGCCGGGGGAATGGCGGCGATCTCGTTGGCGATGTACCACTTCACCCGCCTTGGGCCCGACGCCGATTTCGCCTGGTTCGCCTGGGCGCGGGCGTTTCAGATGGCGGGTTTGCCGTTCCTGTTCCTGACCATCACCAGCTATTCGTATGTCGGCCTGCCGCCCGGCAAGTCCGGCCAGGCCTCCGCGCTGATCAATGTCGCACGCAATCTCGGCGGCAGCATTGGCGTCTCCGCCTCCCAGACCCTGCTCGTGCGCCGCGAGCAGTTCCATCAGGCCCGCCTGGCGGCAGACCTGACCCCCACCTCCCTGGCCTATAACGAGACGATCAAGCAGGCCGCTGCGTATTTCGCCCGGCACGGCGCGAGCGCGGTCCACGCGCAGCATCAGGCGATCGCCTGGCTCGGGCAGACGCTGATGAACCAGGCCGCCTTTCTGTCCTACATCGACCTCTTCGCAGTCCTTTCGCTTGCCGCCGCGGTGCTGGTGCCGGCCGCCTTTCTCCTGCAGCGCGTCGATCTGCGCGCGCCGCCCCGATCGGCGCCGTCCCATTAGGGCAAACCCGACCGGTGGCGCTGGCCCCTGGCGGCCTGGGAGGGGAGACGACAATCACATCGCGCTGACGGAACAAACCCGCGCTTGGTTTCGTTCCGCAATCCGCTGTTTTAATCCACCAACGTTGCGTGGATCGGGCGATGTCAAATGGACCGTGAAATCTCGCGGGGCTACAATCCATTCACGGGGGCGTTCGATCCTGCCTTCCCGTCAGCGGACAGGGCTTCCACCGAACGCCCTCTCAGTTGCGTCGTCGCGATTCCGGTGAAGAACGAAGCGGAACGGTTGCGCGCATGCCTCGCCGCCCTCGCGGATCAAAGGGACAGGCTCGGGCGCCCGACGAAGCCCGACCGCTTCGGAATCGTCGTCTTCGCCAACAATTGTACCGATGGCAGCGGAAGGCTCGCGCGCGCTCTGGGCGATGAATTGTCGCTTGCCTTGCGGGTGGTCGAGGTCTCGCTGCTGCCCGGCGCGGCTCACGCCGGCAACGCGCGGCGCGCGGCTATGGACGCGGCTCTTGACTGGCTCGCCGAGGATGGGGCGACCGACGGCGTGATCATGACCACGGACGCGGACAGCCGCGTTTCGCCGTCATGGATCGCCAGCAATTTCGAGGCGATCCACGCCGGAGCCGACCTGGTCCTGGGTCAAATCCGCCTCGACGAAGATGGCGACCTGCTGCCGGAGGCGCTTCACCGCCGCGGGCGATTGGAGAGCGAATACGAGGCGCTGCTCATCGAACTTGACGAGCGCGTCGACCCGCTCTCTTACGATCCGTGGCCCCGTCACGCCACGATTTCCGGCGCCAGCATCGCCATCCGGCGCAAGGCCTACGAGGAGATCGGAGGCCTCCCCCGGGTTTCGCTGGGCGAGGATAAAGCACTCGTCGCGGCGCTCATGCGGATCGACGCCAGAATCCGGCACGCTCCGGATGTGCTGGTGACGACCTCGGGACGCTGCGACGGGCGGGCCCCTGGAGGCGTGGCCGATACGCTCAGATTGCGGAGCGACGATCCCGAGGCGCTTTGCGACGAGGCTTTGGAGCCGTTTCGCGTCGCCCTACGTCGGGTCAAGTGGCGACGCCGGCTGCGTCACTTGTGGGAAATTGGCGATCTTGCCGGCGGCGGCGCCTGGACGCGGGCCTTGCAGATTTCAGACGGCTGCGCGATGCGGGCTGGCGAGGCTTTGACTTTCGGAGTCGCATGGCGTGAGATCGAGCGCGACAGCCCCCGCCTTTTGCGGCGCCTGCTCTCGCCGGCCGAACTCCCCGCTCAGATAGCCCTGGCGCGGCAGGCGCTACGGCGGCTTCGGCAGGCCGGATTATCGCCGTCTCAAGAGGTCCAGTCGGAACCGGCGATGCCGCTCCGACCGCTCGACGGTGCAAGATCCGTTCATGGCGGCGATGAAAAGATTGGCGGCCTCGTCGCCGGATAGCGGGTAGTCGGTGTCGCCAACCCAGTGAACGAGAACAATATCGGCCCCGGGAGGCGTCGCGTCGGCGACGTGGGACGCCAGGCGCCTCACGTCTTCCTTGTCCAGATAATAAACGACCTCGGACAAAAGGATGAGATCGAACGTCCCCGCCGGCCATTGCTCGGGAACGAACATCCGCTCGAAACGCACGGCCTTCAGTCTGGCGCATCTCCGCCTCGCCGTCTTCAAGGGCGCCGCCGCCGCATCGACGGCGAGGACCGAATCGCAGCGCGTGGCGAGTTCGTGGGTGAGGACGCCGATCGAACACCCGACTTCCAATGCTCGCGGATAGCGTTCCCGGGGAAGGGCTTGAAGCGTCAACGCATATTTCGACAGCTCATAGGCGCTCGAGGCAAAGAGCCAAGGATCGGGATTGGCGGCGTAAATCCTGTCGAAGTAGGCGGGCTCCAGGGTGTGAACGGATCTTTCCATGTCAGGCGCTCTCAAAAAAGAATTCATGCACCAACGAGAAGCGCGCGAGATCGGTTCCGGTGAGCCGAAAACCATTGGGATCGTCCTCAATGAGATCGGTGGTTTGCGAGCGATGAGCGTCGATCGCGCGTCGCTTCCGGGTCAGATGCCGGCCAATCTCGAGGCGAAATCCGCCGGCAGGTTCGACGGGGGTCGCGGCGGGGAGAGCGGCGCCCCAGACCGCGTATTCGAAGAGCTTCACCGCGGTCAGCCGACGCTGGGCGGCGCGCGCGAGACAATAAGACGCCTGATGGTCGCAATGCGGATCATGGCGCCAGCTCACGAACAGCGCAGCCGCGCCGACCTCCTCGGCGGATGCGACGATCCGCTCGATCGCCCTCTCGGCAATGGGTCCGCGGCTGGGCACGAAACGGTCCGGCAGGCGCAGGAACGCTATGTCCTGGACGGGATCGAGGCCCAATTCGTTGACAGCTTGCCGCGCCTCGCTTTCCCGCAAATCCCTCAGTCGCGCTTTGGGATAGATCCTGCTGCCAGGATGCGACCCGGTTCCGTCGCTCACGACCACGACCCGCGTCGGCCTGCCCTCGGCACAGGCTTCCGCGATCAATCCGCCGCATCCGAGGCTCTCGTCGTCCGGGTGCGGAGCCACGACGATGACGCCGCCTTCGTCGAGGCGCTGTTTCAACGACAAGACCGGGAAGAATTGCGCTGCCTCAAGCAATTCGCCGGCAGTCACCCGTTCCTCCAAAGGTCGATCGACGGCGCCTCCTGGCGTAGCGCCCAGTCCGCCGCGCTGGTCAAAGCCCGGTCGGGCCCCGGCTGGCGTAAGTAGGTCGCGAGGTCTCGTGAAATGCGTTCGATGGGATGAGGCCGCATGAATCCCTGCAAGCCCACGGAGCGATGGACCAGCTCCATCAGATCGAGAGCCGCCCGCTCGACCGCGAGGCGGGCCAGATTCACATAAGCGACGATCTGTTCGGCCGATCTCGCCCTGGGCGTCTCTTCCGCGATCGCAGCAGCGCGTTCCACCCAAAGCCTCGCCGTTTCGGTTGCGACCGCCGCTTGACCAAGGCGCGCCGCCTGATGGGGGTCTGCGCCGCGGTTGGTCCGGCGCAAGTGCTCGCGAAGCAGATCGAAGAGCCTCTCCATGCCGCCCAGATGCACCGCTGCGAAACGCCAGGCGCCGCCTGAAAAGGCGGGCTGACGTTCGTAGTCGCCGTCGCCGCCGAGAATTTCGGTCGGCTCGACGACGACGCCCGAGAAATCGACCACTCCCGTGGCTGATGCCCGCATGCCATGCGCGGTCCAATTGGAGAGATCCGAGCGCCCTGGCCCGAGATACGGAATGACCATGAGCCGGCGCTCCGTTTCGTCCGTCGCGGTGACCAGCGGCCGCTCGATGAAGCCTGCGCCGGACGCCAGTATCTTTCGTCCTTGCAGCCGGCGCCTTCCGCGATCAACGAGGAGGCGCAGACCCTCCTTGTCGTCGGTGTTCCACACGCCGAGCAGCTTGCCGGCGTGGGCCTCCCGCGCGATGAGGCGGACTTGATCGCGATCGCCATAGAGAAGTGCGAGTCCTATGGCGTTGATGTGCCCCTCAAAAAGACGCCCCAGAGGCAGGCTGCCGGCGCCGATCTGTCGCAGGAGTTCGCTCAGCACGAGAGGGCCGATGGCATCCCCTCCCAGTTCCGTAGGCAAGGTCGCCCTCAGCAGGCCGCCTTCCGCCAGCGCGTCGACGTCGGCGAGCGGGTAGGCGCCGTCTTGGTCGAAAACAGAGGCTCGCGCGAATGCTTGATCGGCGACGTCTCTGGCGGCCCTTTGCAGGGCGGCGCGGCCGCGCGATCCGGCAGGCAGAACGATGTCGGCGGAGAGGGACGGCGCGCCCGCCCGGACGGTTCCGCCTCGGTCGGGAAAGTCGAGGTTCATGAGCGCACTCCGGATTGACCCCGGTAACGCACCACCGGCGCCTTTGTGCCACGAAATGGCGTTTAGCGCCGACCCGAGCGAATACGACGAGCTTGAATTGGCCAGCGCCATCCGGTCCAGCCAATCAGTCGGTAGACCAAGCTAGGATCAGACGTCGGTGAACCAAGCCGCGTTTCTCTCCTGCATCGATATCTTCGCAGTCCTCTCGCTTGCCGCCGCTGAGCTGGCGCCGGCGAACTTTCTCCTGCAGCTGTCAATCTGACCGCGCCGCGGCGTTCGGCGCGAGTTCCGGTTGGGCAAGTGCGACCGGCGTGCTTGTGCCCCGACGGCTTTGGGGGATAGCCGTCGTTCCAGGACGACCGAAGAATGACCGAATTCGCCAATAGCGGTCATCGAGGAGACTCCGAGTTCGAGCCGCTATTGCCGAGGGGCGTCAATGGTTGCGACAATTCAGATCCTGGTCCTTCTCCTGGCCGTGAACGCCGCGACGGCGGTTGCAGCGGTTCGGCTCAGGATCCCGCCATCGATACTCTTGGTGTCGATTGGCGTCTTGCTCGCGCTGATTCCGGGGCTGCCGAGTATCGAGCTCGCGCCCGAATTCGTGCTCCTGGTCTTGCTCCCGCCCATCGTCTATGCGTCGGCGGTCTCGATGAGCTGGCGCGAATTTCGTTTTAACCTGCGCCCGATTGCCTTGCTCGCGTTCGGATGCGTCGTGTTCACGACGGTCGCCGTCGCAATCGCCGCACGGTTTGTCTTGTCCTTGCCCTGGCCGGTGGGCTTTCTTCTCGGCGCGATCGTCGCGCCTCCCGACGCGGTCGCGCCGCTTTCGATCGCGCGACGGCTGAAGCTTCCCAGGCGTATCCTGCTCGTTCTCGAGGGCGAGGGATTGGCCAACGACGCCACCGCGCTCATTCTTTACCGGTTCGCGGTCGCGGCGGTGGCCACCGGGGCGTTTTCCCTGAGCCGCGCTGCTCTCGCCTTTGGCGGGATCGTCACCGGAGAAATCATCTGGGGCATCGGCGTCGGTTGGCTGATGCTTCGCTTGCGGCGCTGGGTCAGAGACCCGCGCATCGAAATCACCCTTTCGGTACTGACGCCTTACATCGCCTTCTGGCCGCCTCAGCATCTCGGCGGCTCCGGCGTCCTCGCGACGGTCACGGTCGGTCTCTACATAAGCTGGAACGGATTCCGTCTGATCAGCGCGGCGACCCGGCTGCAAGGCATTTTCTTCTGGGATTTCCTGATCTACCTGATCGAGGGGATGCTGTTCCTGATCACCGGCCTTCAGGCCCGCGCGGTTGTGGCGAACATCGGCAGCCATTCGATTGCCGAGCTTGCCGCCTCGGCCCTTCTGATCACGGCGGTCCTGATCGTCGCGCGCTTCGTCTGGACATTTCCTGCGACCTACCTGCCTCGCTGGCTCATTCCCGCGCTCCGGCGCGCCGATCCTTCGCCGCCCTGGCAGTGGGCCTTCGCGCTGTCTTTCACCGGCGTTCGCGGCGCGGTTTCGCTCGTGGCGGCGCTCGCAATCCCCCTCACGACGTCGACAGGCGAGCCTTTTCCCCACCGCGACCTCATTCTCTTTCTGACCTTCTGTGTCATTCTGGCGACCCTGGTCGGCCAGGGGGCGGTCATGCCCTCCGTGATGCGTTGGCTCGGTCTCGCCAACGCGAGCCGCCGCGAACGCCTCGCCGATGACATCGCGGAGAAGGAGGCGCGACGGGTGGCGGCGCAAACCGCCATCGAACTCTTCGACCGGATCGCGAAGGAAAAAGCGCTTGCGAAGCCATTTGTCGACACCTTCCGTGCGGCTCATCTCTTCCGCCTGCTGCCCAACGAGACTCTCGGCGGCGATGCGGAGCCTAAAGGCAAATTCGCCGAGCTTCGCGACGAGATTGACCTCGCGCTGATCGCCGCCGAACGTGAGGTGATCAACGATCTTTATTGCGGCGCCAAGCTGACTGACGAGGCGCGCCGCCGGCTCGAAAGGGAGCTTGATCTGCGCGAAGCGAATGTCGCGAATTCGCGCGACGAGGAATAGGCGCCGACGCCTTCGGACCGTAGGCGCCGGGCTTCCCAGCGTTTCAGTGTTGCGGTCAAGCCGGCCGCAATCGTAAAACACGGCGATGGCAAAATGCCGGGCGGCGCGCGCGCCGTCATTGCCGGCCTCGGAACCTGATCCGGGGATTATCCCTGCTTCGACGATGGCCGGGTCGCTCGGGATCGGCTCCTACCGCCTTCCAAACAGCCGCTCGATGTCGGCGAGCTTGAGCTCGACGTAGGTCGGGCGGCCGTGGTTGCACTGGCCGGACCCGGGCGTCGCCTCCATGGCGCGCAGGAGCGCGTTCATCTCCTCGGCTTTCAGCGCCCGGCCGGAGCGGACCGAATGGCGGCAGGCGAACGTCCCCAGCCAACGATCGAGCCGGCGCTCGAGGCTCAGCGCCCCGTCGTCAGCCGCAAGATCGGCGGCGAGATCGCGGACGAGGCCGGCGAGATCGCCGTGCGCGATCGCCGTCGGCGCCTCGCGGACGAGGACCGCGCCGGGGCCGAAGCCTTCGACGAGAAGGCCGAGCGCGGCGAGCTCGCCGCCATGCGCCTCGATCAGCGCGCCCATGTCCGGGTCGAGATCGACGACGAGGGGCACGAGCAGCGCCTGCCGCTCGACGCCCCGGCCGTCGCGCTCGCGCTTGAGCTGCTCGTAGACGATCCGCTCATGCGCGGCGTGCTGGTCGACGATGACGATGCCGTCCGCCGTCTGGGCGATGATGTAATTGCCGTGCAGCTGCGCCCGCGCCGCCCCCAGCGGGGCCGCGAGGTCGGGCTCGGCGGGGTCGGCGGCGGGTGCTGGAGCGGTGGGGGCGAAGGCGGCGAAGCGGGCCTGGGTGGGCTCGGCGAAGGCTCGGGCGAGGTTGGCGGCGAGGTCCGGGGCGGCGGGCGAGGCGCACCAGTCCCAGCCGCCGGCGGGGGCGGCTGAGCGGAAGGGCAAGGGTGGGCGGAGTGCGACGATCGTCGCCGACCCGCCGGTGGTCGTGGCGCGGTGCAAGGCTTCGGCGAGCCGCTGCTTCACCGCGCCGACGACCAGCCCGCGCACGAGGCCCGGGTCGCGGAAGCGCACCTCGGCTTTCGCCGGGTGGACGTTGACGTCGACGCTGTCAGGGTCGGCCTCGAGGAAGAGCGCCGCCACCGCGTGCCGGTCGGCCGGCAGGAAATCGAGGTAGGCCGCGCGAAGCGCGCCCGACAGCGTCCGGTCGCGCACCGCCCGGCCGTTGACGAAGAGATATTGCATGAGCGCATTCGGCCGGCTGTAGGTCGGCAGCCCGATCCGGCCGGAGAGGCCGACGCCCTCCCGAGCCGCCGCGAGGGCCAGAGAATTTGCGGCGAAGTCCTCGCCGAGCGCCTGCCTGAGCCGCTCGCGCCGGCCTGCTTCGCCCGCGCCGGCGGCCGGCCAGTCGAAGCCCGCGCCGATGTCGGTGGCGAAAGCGAAGCGGACGTCGGGGCGGCTCAGGCCCAGGCGCCGCACGATCTCGGCGACCGCCTGGGCCTCGCTGCGGTCGGATTTCAGGAACTTGAGCCGGGCCGGCGTGGCGGCGAAGAGGTCGCGCGCCTCGACCCGCGTGCCCAAGGGCTGGCCGCAGAGCTGAATCGGGCTCTTCACGCCATCCTCGACGACGAGCCTCAGGCCCGCCGGCGCGCCCGGCGGCCGGGTGCGGATTTCGAGCCGCGACACCGAGGCGATCGAGGGCAGCGCCTCGCCGCGAAAGCCGAACGTCAGGATGGCGCTAAGATCGCCGTCGGGAAGCTTCGAGGTCGCGTGCCGCTCGACCGAGAGGACGAGGTCGGCTTCGTCCATGCCGCGGCCGTCGTCGGCGACCCGGATGAGGCGGCGCCCGCCCGCCTCGATGGCGATCTCGACCTGCGCTGCGCCGGCGTCGAGCGCGTTCTCGACAAGTTCCTTGACCGCCGCAGCCGGCCGCTCGATGACCTCGCCCGCGGCGATGCGGTCGACGAGCAGTGGATCGAGGCGGCAAATCGGCATGGGCTTGGGGGCACACTATCGCATCCGAGGCGCATGAGGGGAAGACGGGGATTCGTCCCCGCTCCCCGCTCCCTGCTCCCGCTTCGGCCGGCTCGCGCGCTTGAAG